>NZ_BAABWG010000004.1:0-654509 GCF_040372165.1 Hydrogenophaga sp. 5NK40-0174
GGGAGCGGAACATGTCCAACAAGCAAAAGATCCGTATCCGCCTGAAGGCGTTCGATTACAAGCTGATCGACACCTCCGCTGCTGAAATCGTTGACACCGCCAAGCGCACCGGCGCGATCGTCAAGGGCCCAGTGCCACTGCCGACCCGCATGAAGCGTTTTGACATCCTGCGCTCGCCGCACGTCAACAAGTCCAGCCGCGACCAGCTCGAAATCCGCACGCACCAGCGTCTGATGGACATCGTCGACCCGACCGACAAGACGGTTGACGCCCTGATGAAGCTGGACCTGCCTGCAGGCGTGGACGTCGAGATCAAGCTGCAGTAATGCAGCCCGACCGGTCTGAGGTCTGAGCGAAACGACCACTCGTCGGATTCGCCTGGGCCTGCAGACCGGGGTCTTGCGTAAAAAAAGCCCGCCGGGTATACTGGCGGGCTTTCCAGTCTTTGGCTGGAGTTTTTGTCGTGGCTTTGAGGAAACAAGAAGCCCCGAACCATGAACCGGGCGAGGAATTTGCCGCCAGGCCGTGCAGATCTATCTGATCAGTGCTGCCGAAACGGTGCCAAAGCCCATTTCAGCCGAGATGCCTTCGGGTATCGAAGCCCTATCAGCCCCGGCCAATTGAAGTCGGGAACGGAGAAAACAATGAGTCTTAGCAACTCCCTCGGGTTGTTGGGTCGCAAGGTGGGCATGATGCGTCTGTTCACCGATGACGGCGATGCAGTGCCTGTCACGGTGGTCGATGTGTCCAACAACCGTGTGACACAAGTCAAAACCCAAGCCAACGATGGCTACGATGCGCTGCAGGTCACCTTTGGCAAGCGTCGCGCCTCTCGCGTGACCAAGCCCATGGCAGGCCACCTGGCCAAGGCCGGTGTCGAAGCAGGCGAAATCATCAAGGAATTCCGCGTTGCCGCAGACGTGGCTGCCCAGTACCAGCCGGGCACCGCTGTTGCAGCCAATGCCGTGTTCGCCGCTGGCCAGAAGGTCGATGTGCAAGGCACCTCGATCGGTAAGGGCTACGCAGGCACGATCAAGCGCCACAACTTCGGTTCCCAGCGCGCTTCGCACGGTAACTCCATTTCTCACAAGGCACCTGGTTCCATCGGTATGGCCCAGGATCCAGGCCGTGTGTTCCCTGGCAAGAAGATGTCGGGTCACCTCGGTGATGTGACCAAGACGGTCCAGAACCTCGACCTGTTCCGCGTTGACGAAGAGCGCCAGCTGCTCATGATCCGCGGTGCCGTTCCTGGCGCCAAAGGCGGCTTCGTGACCATTCGTCCCGCTGTCAAGGCCCAACCCAGCAAAGGAGCTGACTGATGCAAGTTGAACTCCTGAACGACCAGGGCCAGCCAGCATCCAACGTGGATGTGCCTGAGACCATTTTCGGTCGTGACTACAACGAGGCCCTGATCCACCAGCTCGTGGTGGCTTATCAGGCCAACGCCCGCCAAGGTACGCGTGCCCAAAAAGACCGTGAAATGGTCAAGCACTCGACCAAGAAGCCGTTCCGCCAGAAGGGCACCGGCCGCGCTCGCGCCGGTATGACTTCCTCGCCACTGTGGCGTGGAGGTGGTCGCACCTTCCCGAACAGCCCTGACGAGAACTTCACCCAGAAGCTGAACAAGAAGATGTACCGCGCCGGTATGGCCTCCATCTTCTCCCAGCTGGTGCGCGAAGGCCGCCTGGCTGCCGTCGAGTCCATCAAGGTTGATTCGCCCAAGACCAAGCAGCTCGCTGCCAAGCTCAAGGCCATGAACCTGAACTCCGTTCTGGTGATCGCCGAGGAAGTCGACGAGAACCTGTACCTGGCTTCGCGCAACCTGCCCAACGTGCTGATCGTTGAGCCGCGCTACGCCGACCCAGTGTCGCTGGTCCGCTCCAAGAAAGTGATCGTCACCAAGGGCGCTATCGACAAGCTCAAGGAGATGTTCGCATGAGCACCACCAAGCAATTTGACGAAGGTCGTCTGATGCAGGTCCTCGTGGCACCGATCGTGTCCGAGAAGGCCACCATGGTCGCCGAGCAGAACAACACCGTTCTGTTCAAGGTACTGCGCAGCGCAACCAAGCAAGAAATCAAGGCCGCCGTTGAACTGATGTTCAAAGTTGAAGTCAAGGGCGTCTCCGTTCTCAACCAGAAGGGCAAGACCAAGCGTTTTGGCAAGACCGTCGGCCGTCGCGACCACGTGCGCAAGGCTTACGTGACGCTGGAAGCAGGTCAAGAGCTCAACTTCGGTGGGGAGGCTTAAATCATGGCAGTCATGAAGATGAAACCGACTTCGCCAGGCCGTCGCGGCATGGTGAAAGTCACGCGTGACCAGCTCCACAAAGGTTCTGGTTTCGCTCCGTTGCTCGAGAAGCAGCACCAGAAGTCGGGCCGCAACAACAACGGCCACATCACCGTCCGTCACAAGGGCGGTGGTCACAAGCACCACTACCGTGTGGTCGACTTCCGTCGCACCAAGGACAACATCCCGGCCAAGGTCGAGCGTATCGAATACGACCCGAACCGCACCGCGCACATCGCGCTGCTGTGCTACGCCGACGGCGAGCGTCGCTACATCATCGCCCCCCGTGGCGTTGAAGTGGGCGCAACCCTGATGTCCGGCTCCGAGTCGCCTATCCGCGCTGGCAACACCCTGCCTATCCGCAACATCCCGGTGGGTTCGACCATCCACTGCATCGAGTTGCAAGTGGGCAAAGGCGCCCAGATCGCCCGCTCCGCTGGTGCTTCCGCCGTGCTGCTGGCACGTGAAGGCATCTACGCACAGGTTCGCATGCGTTCCGGTGAAGTGCGCAAGATCCACGTGGATTGCCGCGCCACCATCGGTGAAGTCTCCAACCAGGAGCACAGCCTGCGTCAGCTGGGTAAAGCTGGTGTCAAGCGCCACATGGGTATCCGCCCAACGGTTCGCGGCACGGCCATGAACCCGATCGACCACCCGCACGGTGGTGGTGAAGGCAAGACCGGCGAAGGTCGCGCACCTGTGGATCCATGGGGCAACCTGGCCAAGGGCTACCGTACCCGCAACAACCGCCGCACGCAGAACATGATTGTTTCGCGTCGCAAGAGCAAGAAATAAAGGGCTGACATCATGACTCGTTCGCTCAAGAAAGGCCCCTTCGTTGACCATCACCTGATGGGCAAGGTTGAAAAGGCCGTGTCCGGTTCGGACAAAAAACCAATCAAGACTTGGTCGCGTCGCTCCATGATCCTGCCCGAATTCATCGGTCTGACCATCGCCGTTCACAACGGCAAGCAGCACGTGCCCGTGTACATCACCGACCAGATGGTCGGCCACAAACTCGGCGAGTTCTCCCTGACCCGTACCTACAAGGGTCACCCGGGCGACAAGAAAGCCAAGAAGTAAGGACTAACCATGGAAACCCGCTCTATCGTTCGCGGCGTGCGCCTGTCGGTTGACAAGGGCCGACTGGTTGCTGACCTGATTCGCGGCAAGAAAGTCGACCAGGCGCTGAACACACTCGAGTTCACCCAGAAGAAGGCTGCCGGCATCATCAAGAAGGCCCTGCTCTCCGCTATCGCCAACGCCGAGCACAACGACGGCGCCGACATCGACGAACTTCGCGTCAAAGCGATCCACGTCGAGCAAGGCACCACGCTCAAGCGTTTCACCGCTCGCGCCAAAGGCCGCGGCAATCGCATCAGCAAACCCACGTGTCACATCTATGTGACGGTTGGCAACTGAAGAGGACCAGAGGAATATGGGACAGAAAATCAACCCGACCGGTTTCCGCCTCGCAGTTTCGCGCAACTGGGCAAGCCGTTGGTACGCAAACAACCGTGACTTCGCCGGCATGCTGGCCGAAGACATCAAGGTTCGCGAGTACCTGAAGACCAAGCTCAAGAACGCCGCGGTTTCCCGCGTCGTGATCGAGCGTCCTGCCAAGAACGCACGCATCACCATCTACTCGGCTCGTCCTGGTGTGGTGATCGGCAAGAAAGGCGAGGACATCGAACGCCTGAAGAAGGAACTGGCCGTCAAGCTGGGCGTGCCTGTCGCAGTGAACATCGAAGAAGTGCGCAAGCCTGAGATCGATGCCAAGCTGATCGCCGACAGCATCACGCAGCAGCTCGAGAAGCGCATCATGTTCCGTCGCGCCATGAAGCGCGCCATGCAGAACGCCATGCGTCTGGGTGCCCAGGGCATCAAGATCATGTCTGCTGGTCGCCTCAACGGTATCGAAATCGCTCGTACCGAGTGGTATCGCGAAGGTCGTGTGCCTCTGCACACCCTGCGCTCCGATATCGACTATGGCACGTCTGAAGCCAAGACCACCTACGGCATCATCGGTGTCAAGGTCTGGGTGTACAAGGGCGACAACCTCGGCCGTAACGACGCACCTGTCGTTGAGCCACGTGAAGAAGAGCGCCGTCCGCGCGGTCCTCGCCGTGAGCGTCCCGCTCGTGGCGCCGGTGCCCGTCGTGGAACCAACGCCGCTCCATCCGATGGCAGCGACAAACCTGCCGAGGCCACCGATTCCAAACCCGCCGTTAAGCGCGTTCGCAAAGACGCGCCCGCATCTGCAGCTGCGGACGGTAAAGGAGAATAAGCATGTTGCAACCTGCTCGTCGCAAGTTCCGTAAGGAACACAAAGGCCGCAACACGGGCCCCGCTACCAGCGGTGCTTCCGTGGCCTTCGGTGACTTCGGTCTGAAGTCTACCGATCGCGGTCGCCTGACGGCTCGCCAGATCGAAGCTGGCCGCCGTGCCATTTCCCGTCACGTCAAGCGTGGTGGTCGTATCTGGATCCGTGTCTTCCCGGACAAGCCGATCTCCAACAAGCCCGCTGAGGTGCGTATGGGTAACGGTAAAGGTAACGTCGAATACTACGTTGCCGAAATCAAGCCCGGTAAGGTGATTTACGAGATCGTGGGTGTGTCTGAAGAACTCGCCCGCGAAGCTTTCCAACTGGCTGCTCGCAAGCTGCCCCTGCGCACCACGTTCGTGACGCGCATGCTGGGTCAATGAGACATCAGGAGAAATCGAAATGAATACTGCTGATCTGCGCCAGAAGGACGAGGCTGGTCTGAAAGATGAAGTGAAGTCCCTGCAAAAGGCCCACTTCAATCTGCGTATGCAAAAGGCCACTCAACAACTCAACAACACCGCCACGCTGGGTGATACCCGCCGCGCCATTGCTCGTGCCAAGACCATCCTGGCCGAGAAGCAGCGCGCTGCCAAATAAGGAGTGACGAAATGACGGAAAAACAAGCCCTCAAGCGCACCCTGGTTGGTAAGGTGGTGAGCGACAAGCGCGCCAAGACCGTGACCGTCATGGTCGAGCGTCGCGTGATGCACCCCATCTACGGCAAGATTGTGATCAAGTCGAGCAAGTACCACGCTCACGATGAGAACAGCGAGTACAAGATGGGTGATCTGATTGAGATCTCCGAGTGCCGCCCCTTGTCCAAGACCAAGAGCTGGGTAGCCACACGTCTGGTGCAAAAAGCCGCCATCGTGTAAGCCTGTTTGTGCAGCCCGCCTGCACGACAAGAAAAAGCGACCGACAATGTCGGTCGCTTTTTTGTTTTTGGCCCCCCGAATCGGTCGGAGGGCTTTCCCCCTGTCTCTAGGAGAGAACCCATGACGATTCAAGTTGGCGACAAGCTGCCCTCCACCACTTTGATGGAGTTTGTTCAGGTCGAAGGTGAGGGCTGCAGCATTGGCCCGGCACCAGTGAACGTCGCTGACGCGGTGGCAGGCAAGACGATTGCCCTGTTCGCGCTGCCAGGTGCATTCACGCCCACCTGCTCAGCACAGCACGTGCCGGGCTACGTGCAAATGAACGACGAGTTCAAGGCCGCTGGCGTCGATGAAATCTGGTGCGTGAGCGTCAACGACGCCTTCGTCATGGGCGCCTGGGGGAGTGATCAGAACACCGCTGGCAAGGTCCGCATGATGGGCGACGGCAGCGCCGACTTCGCCAAGAAAACCGGCCTGACGCTGGACCTGACCACCAAAGGCATGGGCCTGCGCAGCAACCGCTATTCCATGCTGGTCAAGGACGGCGTCGTCAAGACGTTGAACGTGGAAGGCCCGGGCAAGTTCGAGGTGAGCGACGCTGCCACTCTGCTTGCACAAGCCAAAGCACTCAAGGCCTGAATCAAAGGTGGGCTCCGGCCCACCTTTGTCAAATCACCTGAGCGAGGTCGACCTTGAGGTAGTGGGCGCCTGCCAACGGGTTGTGGTAGTAGGGTGGCACCTCCACGAAACCGACCTCCTGATAGAGCGCGCGGGCGCTTTCCATGTCGCGCAGTGTATCGAGCAACATGGTCGAATAGCCTGACTGCATGGCCCGGGTCATGATGTCATCCACCAGCATCTTTCCGAGGCCGAAACCGCGGAAAGCTCGGCGAACAAACAGCCGCTTCATCTCGCAAGCGTTGGGGTAGTCACTGTTGGGCATGGGCCTGAATGCCACGCATCCTGCCGGCACGCCGTCCACCAGAGCCAGCAGCAGGGCGCCACCGGGTTCGGCGTAGTCGCCAGGCAGGCATTCCAGTTCATCGTCGAACTGCTGAAACGAGAGGTCGATACCGATGTCGGTCTGGTAGTCGACAAACAGCTCACGGACAAGCTGGAATTCGGGCTCTCCCAGCTCAGAGCGAAGCTCTATGTCTACAGGGGATTCAGGCTCAGGCATGCGTCATGCACGTGTGGTGATGAAGCATCCGACTATAAGCGAGACCAGGCAGCGCGACCATCTGGGCATACCCCAGCCTCGTTGACTCGAACTCAGGTTTCTGCCAGCAGGCTTTCGATCAGCTGGTGCAAGGCATCAAAGTCAGGGGCGCCGACGAAGCGTTTGACGACCTGTCCCTTCTTGTCCAGCAGATAGGTGGTGGGAGTCAGCTGTACGTCTCCCCAGGCGGTTGCCACTTCGCCGGTGTTGTCGATCGCAACCTTGAATGGCAGCTGGCGCGACTGGGCAAAGTTGACGACCCAGGCTGGTGGGTCGTAAGACATGGCGACCGCTACCGTATCGAATCCGCGATCCTTGTACTTGTCGAAGGTGTGGACCAGCTCTGGCATTTCCTTGACGCAACTGACGCAAGTGGTGGCCCAGAAGTTGACGAGAACGACCTTGCCCTTCAGTGCCGCCGTGTCGGTCTTGGAGCCATCGAGCAGCACGAACTCGGACTGAGGCGCTGCATCACGTGCCCCGCAGCCCGACACCAGCGCCAAAGCAGCGCCCAGCATCGCCGCGATCAGGGTGCGACGGGCAAGGAGGAGAGGAGCAGAAAGACGGGACAAGGACATGGCGCAGGCAGACAGGGATCATGTGGAAGACATGAGACAGACCCTATTTTGCCGCCAAAGGTTCCGCCTCACAAATGGCAAACACATGCCGACCGGTCAATCCGTGCATATTCAAGCGGGTTTGAGCGCCTTGCGCGCGGTCGCCAGCCTTTGCTCCAGGTACTCGCCATAGAAGTCCTGGACGGCGACACCTTGCAGGCGTTCGGCCAGCTCTTTGCCTTCAGGGCCGAAAAACAGCACCGTCGGGGCGAATTTGGCGTTCCAGCGACGGGCCAGATCAGAGGGCGAGGTACTTTGCCCGTCAAACCCCTGCACCACGGATTGCCGGTCCAGGATATCTACCTGAACAGCATGAACCTGTCCGGCCTGGCGCATCGGCCCCAGGTAGTTGTCACGAACCACATCGCAGAACGGGCACCCTTTGAGCGTGGTCATCACCACCAGTGGCTCGCCCTTGGCGGCCGCGGCTTGCGCGGCGCCACGCAGCGACTGGGCAGACGGCAGCTTGCCAGCGCCGCGATGCGGCGCGCGGGCGGCTGTGTCCGGGCGGGCGGCGGTCTCGGTGTCCATGACTTGCTCCATTGGCTCCTACGGGAATAACCGGTTTGCGCGTCAATGAAGGGCAAAGACGGTCGGATGCATCTCAGACAATACCCTTCTCTCGCAGTTCCGCCAAGCGCTCAGACGGAAGGTCAATCCAATCGGACAACGCCTCCTGCGTGTGCTGACCCAGCAGCGGCGGTGGCATGTCTGCGCGCACCGGGGTGGCGCTGAGCTTCATGGGACTGGCCACCAGCGAGAGCCTGTCTGCCATAGGGTGCTGCCATTGGGTGACCATGCCCCGGGCCAGCACCTGAGGGTCGGCAAAAACCTCCGCCAGATTGTTGATCGGTCCACAAGGCACTTTCGCGGCCTCGAGCTGATTCAGCCAGGTGGCCTTGCTCCGCTGTTTCATGACCGCTTCGAGCATCGGTACCAGAACAGCCCGATGTCGAACCCGATCGGGGTTGCGGGCAAATCGTTCGTCCTGACTCAACTCTGGTCGACCTGCGACTTCACAGAACTTGGCGAACTGGTTGTCATTGCCCACGGCAAGAATGATGAACTGTGCGCTGCCGTCCTCGCCCGGCGCCACTTCGAAGACCTGATACGGCACGATATTGGCGTGCGCATTGCCAGCGCGCCCCGGTACCTTGCCTTCGGACTGGCCACGCACCAGATAGTTGGCCCCGAGATTGGCGAGCATGGCCACCTGGGTGTCCAGGAGTGCCATGTCGATGTACTGCCCCTCGCCGGTTCGCTCTGCATGTCGCAGCGCCGCCTGAATGGCCACGGTGGCGTACATGCCCGTGAACAGGTCAGCCACCGCCACACCCACTTTCTGGGGGCCGCCTCCGGGCAGGTCGTCGCGCTCCCCGGTGATGCTCATCAACCCACCCATGCCTTGAATGGCATAGTCATAGCCCGGGCGGTCCTTGTAGGGGCCATTCTGGCCAAAGCCCGTGATCGAGCAATACACCAGGGCAGGATTGATGGCTTTGAGGCGTTCATAGTCGAGCCCGTAGCGGGCCATGTCCCCGACCTTGTAGTTTTCAATGAAGACATGGGCCTTTGCAGCCATCTCGCGGATGAGCGCCTGTCCTTCCGGTTGGGAGATATCGCAGGTGACCGAGCGTTTGTTGCGGTTGGCGCCCAGATAGTAGGCGGCTTCCGCGGTGTCCTGCCCGTCTCGCCCCTGAAGAAAGGGAGGGCCCCAGCCGCGGGTGTCGTCCCCACCGGGATGTCGAGGACCGGTAGGGCGTTCGATCTTGACGACGTCAGCGCCCAGATCGGCCAGGGTCTGGGTACACCAGGGGCCCGCCAGTACGCGGGAGCAATCGAGAATACGGATACCATCCAGAGCGTTCATCCGCACATTGTGCGCCAGTTGGAGGCATGGACATGTCCCCGCCGGCGACAATCGAGTGCTCCTGGCTTCCGTTCGTCATCGCCTGTCATGACCCGTCGTCCCTTGTCACCGTCACCGTCATCTCTTTCTTCTCGCCCGAGCCGGCTTCCAGTGATGGCCGCCCTGGTTGCTGCCGCGCTGTCGTCGGCCTGCAGCCCCACCTACAACTGGCGCGAACTCAGGCCCGATGGCGCAGCGCTGGTGGCCACACTGCCATGCAAGCCAGACCAGGCGGACAGAGAGGTTCCACTCACGGGTCAACCCACCACCTTGCACATGTACAGCTGCAAGGCGAGCGATCAAACCTATGCCCTGGCCTGGGCGAACCTGCCCGAAGGTGCCGTTGCCCAGGAGGCACTGGCCGCCTGGCAGCAGGCATCACAGAAGTCACTGCAGGGGAGCGAGGGAGAAGGGGCTGTCAGTCCCTGGCCCTTTGCACTCAAAGGTCACTCGATGCTGATCACCGTGCGCACAGCCGGAAAAGACCACCAGGGCCACGACCTGCAGGCACAGGTGGCCTACTTCTCTTCCGGGCAAAAGGTCTACCAGGCAGCGGTGTATGGCCAACAACTGCCTCAAGAGGCTGTCGAACCGTTCTTCTCTGGCATCCAGCTGTTGCCATGACGGCATCATCTCGCCGCCCCTCGGCCAGGCAGGTCATGGTCCTGTTTGGTGCGTTCGCGTTTGCGTATTTCATTTCAACCCTGATCAGGGCGGTCACTGCCACGCTTTCGCCGGTGCTCACCGATGAGCTGAGCTTGCAAGCGCACGAACTGGGCCTGCTCGCCGGCGGCTACTTTCTGGGATTCGCGTTGACCCAGCTGCCACTTGGCGCATGGCTGGATCGGCATGGACCCCGGCGCGTCGAAATGGGATTTCTGGTCGTGGCCGTTGCAGGCAGCGCCGCTTTCGCGCTGGTCGACGGTTTTGCCGGGCTGCTGCTGGCACGAGTGGTCCTGGGTATGGGGCTGAGTGCCTGCCTGATGGCCCCCTTGACCGGCTATCGTCGCTGGTTGACGCCGGGCATGCAGCTGCGTGCCAACTCCTGGATGCTGATGACGGGCTCGCTGGGCATGCTGGCGTCCACCTTGCCAGTGCAGTGGCTGTTGCCGGCAGTGGGTTGGCGAGGGCTGTTCTGGTTGCTGGCGGCTGCCCTGGTGTTGTCGATCCTGTTGCTTCGCTTCGCGGTACCGGCCTGGCGGCCCTCCAGCGAAGCCGCTGAGGGTGTGCCTGCGGCGCAGGACTGGCGCCTGGCCGACATCTGGCGTCACCCCTACTTCCGGCTCATGGCGCCGATCGGCTTTGTCCAGTATGGCGGCATGATCGCCATCCAGACCCTGTGGGCCGGCCCATGGCTGCACCGAGTGGTGGGCGCATCACCATCGGCCGTTGCTGGTGGGCTGTTTGCCATCAATCTGTCCATGCTCCTGGCCTTCTGGCTATGGGGGTTGGTGAACCCTCACTTGTCGGGGCGCGGCTGGCCGGCGGACCGGTTGATGGCGTATGGGCTGCCACTGAGCTATGGGGTGCTGGCCTGCGTGGTCTGGTTGGGGCCAGAGGCCGGCTGGCCCTGGTGGGCTGCCTTTTGCGTGGCCTGTACGCCGGGGTCGCTCGCCCAGCCGGCCATTGCCATGGCCATGCCTGAACGGGCTGCCGGACGGGCGCTGTCGTCGTTCAACCTTGTCCTGTTTGCCGGCATTTTCTGCATGCAATGGGCCATTGGCCTGGCGATTGACGGCTTTACGCTCCTTGGCCTGGCCGAGATCAATGCATTTCGGGCGGCCATGCTGGTGTTCCTTTTATGCAGTATGTGTGCTTATCTGGTGTTTCGCATTGGCCTTGCACGGTGGAAGGTCAGTGAGCAGGGCTAAACTCTGGGTATGAACGGCATTCTCATCATTGCGCATGCACCGCTGGCTTCCGCCATGCGGCAGTGTGTGATGCACGTCTTCCCAGACAGTGCAAGCGCTGTCGCTGCGCTGGATGTGCAGCCCAACATGCCGCCCGAGGAGACTCTGGCGCAGGCTCGGGCACTCATGGCACAGCTTGACACCCAGGGGGTGCTGGTCGCCGCTGACGTGTTCGGCGCGACGCCCTGCAACGTAGCGCAGAAGCTGGTTGACGGCGTGCGTGCGCGTCTCGTTGCCGGCGTCAACCTGCCCATGCTGCTGCGCACTGTCTCATACCGCCACGAACCCCTGGAAGCGCTCGTCTCCCGCGCTGTCATGGGCGGCACGCAAGGTGTTGTGCCCGTGGCCGTTACCGCACCCCAGAATCAGGCCAGACGAGCCGCTCATGATCAAGACCACCGTCACCATCAGCAATAAGCTAGGACTGCACGCTCGCGCTTCGGCCAAGCTGACCAAACTGGCAGGCAGCCACAAATGCGAAGTCTGGCTTTCCCGAGCCGACCGGCGCGTCAATGCCAAGAGCATCATGGGCGTCATGATGCTGGCCGCCGGCATTGGCAGCAATGTCGAGATCGAAACCAACGGCGAAGACGAACAACAGGCCATGGATGCGCTGGTGGAGCTCATCAATGACAAGTTTGGTGAAGGGGAATGAATGTGGCCCCCACGCTCCGCCGCTCACGCGGGTCGCTGCCCCCCGAGGGGGCTGATCCGGCTTGGGGCGGCCCTGCGCCGGATCGGTTTGGCCCCCACGTTCCGCCGCTTACGCGGGTCGCTGCCCCCTGGGGCGCGCGTTTCACCTTGGGGCGGCCCGCCGGCGAAACTGTTGGCCCCCACGCTCCGCCGCTACGAGGGTCGCTGCCCCCCGAGGGGGCTGATCCGGCTTGGGGCGACCCTGCGCCGGATCGCTGTCTCTCCGGTCAGGCCTGAGTAGTTGGTGCGTCGGAGTTGTTGTTGATAAGGGTGGATTGAAATGAGTTTCACGGTTCACGGGTTGGCGGTTTCTCGGGGCATAGCGATTGGCCGTGCGGTCATCGTGGCGTCCAGTCGCCTGGACGTGGCCCATTACTTCATCGGGGCAGAGCAGGTCGAGCACGAGATCGAGCGTCTGCGCGTGGCGCGAAACGCGGTGGTGGACGAGATCGGGCGTGTTCAGGCGGCCATGCATGGTTCGTCGACGGCTGAAGCGCACCCGGAGCTCGCAGCGTTGCTCGACGTGCACGTCATGCTGCTCCAGGACGAGCAGATGACCGCTGCTGTCAAGAACTGGATCGAGGAGCGGCACTACAACGCCGAATGGGCATTGACCGCGCAGCTGGACGTGCTCACGCGCCAGTTCGAGGAGATGGACGACCCCTATCTGCGCGAACGCAAGGCAGATCTCGAGCAAGTGGTCGAGCGTGTGTTGCGTGCCATGCGTGGCGATGGCTCGGCAGTGGACTCTGCCGAAGCCACGGATTCTTCATTCCCGGAATCGACACTGTTGTCGTCGCACCCGACAGCGGTGGCGCCAGAGGCGCCCTTGGTCCTGATCGCACATGACCTCTCACCGGCGGACATGCTGCAGTTCAAGCAGAGCGCGTTCGCCGGATTTGTCACCGATGTCGGGGGCAAGACAGGGCACACCGCCATCGTGGCCCGCAGCATGGACATTCCGGCGGTGGTGGGCGCGCGTTCGGCCAGCCACCTGATCAAGCAGGACGACTGGGTCATCATTGACGGCGATGCCGGTGTGGTGCTGGTTGATCCATCCCCTGTTGTGCTCGCCGAGTACGGTGAGCGTCAGCGTCGTGTTTCCCAGGAGCGTGAGCGCCTCTCGCGCTTGCGCAACACACCAGCAGTCACAGTCGATGGTGAGAAGGTTGAGCTGCTGGCCAACATCGAACAACCTGGCGACGTCGAGGCCGTGCTCAAGGCAGGCGCCGTTGGCGTCGGGCTATTCCGGACCGAATTTCTCTTCATGGGACGGGCAGGCAAGCTGCCGGATGAGGACGAGCAATACCGAGCCTATCGCAACGTGGTCAAGGGCATGCGCGGCATGCCGGTGACGATCCGAACCATCGATGTCGGTGCGGACAAACCACTGGATCGGGATGCCGCACCACGTGAAGACCATCTCAACCCCGCGATGGGGTTGCGCGCCATACGCTGGAGCCTCACGGAACCGGCCATGTTCGTTACACAGCTGCGAGCCATCTTGCGCGCGGCAGCGCACGGCCCGGTGAACCTGCTGGTGCCCATGCTCACCCATGCATCGGAAATCAAGCAGACCATCGCCCTGATCGAACGAGCCAAGGAGCAGTTGACCGATGAAGGCGTGCCCTTTGGCCCGGCCAAACTCGGCGCGATGATCGAGGTGCCTGCTGCTGCGTTGACGGTGCCGTTGTTCCTGCGCTATTTCGATTACCTGTCCATCGGCACCAACGACTTGATCCAGTACACGCTGGCCATCGACCGCGCCGACGAATCCGTGGCCCATTTGTTTGACCCGGTCCACCCGGCGATCCTGCAATTGCTGGCCAGCACCATCGCCATGTGCCACGCCCAGGGCAAGAGCGTGAGCGTGTGCGGCGAAATGGCCGGCGACGTGCAGATGACCCGTCTGTTGCTCGGCCTGGGGCTGCGCAGCTTCTCCATGCACCCATCGCAAGTGCTGGCCATCAAACAGCAAATCCTGCGCAGCGACACCGAGCGCCTCAAAGCCTGGGCACAGAGCGTGCTGAGCGCAGAAGACCCGGCGGCCTTGATCGACGACTGATCAAGTCGGGAGCCAGCGAGGCGTTGTCAGCGCGCCCGCGTTGCCACCACCGCCGCCCCCACGATCAACACCGTAGCGAGCACGATGGACGCGTTGGGCGTCTGTCCCTGCTGGGCCAGCAGCACAAAGGTGGACAGCAAGGGCGTGAGAAAGCTGATCACGCCGATCTGCCGGGCATCGCCGCGTTTGAGTGCCGCGTCCCAGAGAAAGAAGGCACCACCCAAAGGGCCCAGGCCCAGCAGGGCGATCAAGGCCCAGTCTTGCGCGCTGAGAGTCACGGCCGGTTCCAGCGCCCAGTGGCAAGCGAGTGAAAGCCCGCCAGAGACCAGCGCGAAGCCGCCAATCGCTGCTGTGGGGAATGGGCGCACGCGCTTGGTGAGCAGCGAGTAGGTCGACCAGATGAAGGCAGATGCCATGGCTGGCAAATAGCCCCAAGCCCAGAGCGGCGCGCCGTCGCCAACCGAAGCACCGCCACTGTCTCGCCCCAGGATGGCCAGAGCTGCGCCGGCAAAGCCGGTCAGGGCGGCGGCCACGTGGCGGCGGGTCAGGCTGACGCCGGGCAGTATCCAGGGCGCCATCACCACAATGCCGAGCGGCCAGAGGTAGTTGACGAGGTTGGCCTGCACCGGTGGCGCGTGGCGCAGGGCAATGAAGAGCAGGAAGTGAAACCCGAACAAGCCGTACACGCCCATCAGCAGCGTGGCGGGCGGCACCTTCCAGGTGCGCAGGTCAAAGCGCGACAAGGGCAGCGCAATGAGGCTGCCCACCAGCAAGCCCAGCCCCGTGAGCAGAAACGGCGGTACATGCGACAAGGCCACGCCGAGTGCCGCCAGGGAGGCCCACAGCACCACGGCGCCCAGCGCCAACAGATTGGCGGTCGATTTCATGGCGCCAATGCCTTGGCTTGATCCATCGCAAAGCGGTGATCGTTGATGAATTGGATACTGCCCTCAGTATTCATGGGTGGCGTGCCGCCTGTGTCATTTCGCCTTGTGCGTTTTCGCTTCATGCGGTTTCGCTTTTGACTGATTTTCTCCGAGGAAACATCCGATGAGCACCTTTGATCACAGCGGCCTGATTGCCGACATCAACCAGAGCCTGGCCCCGTTTCGCAAATCGCAACCCGATGCCATGGCTGGTTTCGGACAGTTGGCCAAGGCCTCCATCACCGATGGTGCGCTCAGCGCCAAACAAAAGGAACTGATTGCCTTGGCCATTGGCGTGACGCAACGCTGCAGCGGCTGCATCGGATTTCATGTCAAGGCGCTGCACCGCTTGCAGGCCACGCGTGCCGAGATCGAGGAGATGCTCTCGGTCTGCGTGTACATGGGCGGTGGTCCGGCCTTGATGTACGCGGCCGAAGCCATGACGGCCTGGGAGAAGATGCAGCCCAAGGCCTGAGCCGGTTGGGGCCTCTTCGCTGGCGGCTCAGCCTGCCTTGTCGGCGTTGAGCACGCCATGCGCCTGCTGGTCGGCGTGGTAGCTCGAACGCACCATCGCCCCGACCGCTGCATGCGTGAAGCCCATTTCGTAGGCTTTTTCCTCGAACATCTTGAAGGTGTCCGGGTGCACGTAGCGGCGCACCGGCAGGTGGTGGCCTGATGGCGCCAGATACTGGCCAATGGTCAGCATCTCGATGTTGTGCTCGCGCATGTCGCGCATCACCTCGAGAATCTCTTCGTCGGTTTCACCCAGGCCGACCATGATGCCGCTCTTGGTTGGCACGTTCGGGAACAAGGCCTTGAACTTCTTGAGCAGGTTCAGGCTGAAGGCGTAGTCGCTGCCGGGGCGGGCCTGCTTGTACAGGCGCGGCACCGTTTCCAGGTTGTGGTTCATCACGTCGGGTGGCGCAGCTTTGAGGATGTCGAGCGCACGGTCGTCGCGGCCACGGAAATCGGGCACCAGCACTTCAATCTGCGTCTCGGGTGAAAGCTCGCGAGTCTTCTGGATGCACTCCACGAAGTGACCTGCACCGCCGTCGCGCAAGTCGTCGCGGTCCACGCTGGTGATCACCACGTATTTCAGCTTGAGTGCGGCGATCGTCTTCGCCAGGTTTTGCGGCTCGTCGACGTCCAGCGGGTCGGGGCGACCATGGCCCACATCGCAGAAGGGGCAGCGGCGGGTGCACTTGTCACCCATGATCATGAAGGTGGCCGTGCCCTTGCCAAAACACTCGCCGATGTTGGGGCAGCTCGCTTCTTCGCACACCGTTACCAGCTTGTTGCTGCGAAGGATGTCCTTGATTTCATAGAAGCGCGTGGTGGGGCTGCCCGCACGGACGCGAATCCACTCGGGCTTCTTGAGCACCGGTGCCGCTTCCACCTTGATCGGGATGCGGGCCGTCTTGGCCTGGCTCTTTTGCTTGGCGCTCGCGTTGTATTGCTCGGCCGGCTGCGCTTCGTGAACGGTGGTGGGGGTGCTGCGGGTAGTCATAAGAGGAGGGCGGCGCTTTTGGCGCGGTGTACGGCGGTAAACGACGGTTGACGGCAGTGTGCTGCGTTCAGGGGGCGAGCAGCGCAGTGAGCTTTTGGCTCAGCAGTTGCGCGGCGTCATCCCAGCGGGTCTGAACCCCGATTGTAGAAAGGTCCACGGTGCGCAAACCTGCGTAACCGCAAGGGTTGATGCGTTCAAACGGCGCCAGGTCCATGTCGACGTTGAGCGAGAGGCCGTGATACGTGCAGTTGCGGCTGACCTTGATGCCCAGCGCCGCGATCTTGCCCAGGCCGTCAAAGTCCGGCCCGGCGCCGCCCGCTCCAGTCGCTCCTTTTTGTGGCCGCTGGGGCAAAGGGGAGTGGTTGCCGGGGTCATTCAGGCGCACATAAATACCGGGAGCACCCGCCACGCGGTGGCCCGTGACGCCAAAGTGATCCAAAGTGCGAATAACGGCTTCTTCCAGGCGGTAGACGTATTCCTTGACGAAATAGCCGGCTCGCTTGAGGTCCACCAGCGGATAGGCCACGACCTGACCAGGCCCGTGGTAGGTCACCTGGCCGCCGCGATTGGTCTGCACCACATCAATGCCGCCTGCATCGAGCACATGCTCGGCCTTGCCGGCCAGGCCTTGGGTGAACACGCGTGGGTGCTCGCACATCCACAGCTCGTCGTCGGTATCGGGCTGCCGGCGCTGGGTGAAATCCACCATCGCGTCGAAACACGCCTGGTAGGGCGTGCGGCCCAGCCAGTGCGTGATCATGTGCGGGTCGGAAGGCGTGGCCACCATGGTCGATACCTGAAGTAACGCAGGGTGTCAGAGCACGTATTTCACCAGCGGGTGCGTGGTCAAGGTTCGATAGACCTCGTCGAGCTGCTCGCGACTGGTGACATGAATCGAGAGTGTCAAACCCAGATAGTTGCCCTTTCTGCTGGGGCGGCGCTCGACGCTGGTGGCATCAAATTCGGGCTCAAACCCCTGCGCGATGATGACCATGGCGCTGAAGAATTCTTCAGTGTGCGCGCCCATCACCTTGATGGGAAAGCGGCATGGGTACTCGATCAGGGACTGGTCGGCTGGAATGTCTGGGGGGGTGTTCATGGCCAATAACTGTCTTGAAGGGGCCTCTTGGATCCGTATACGGATTATCCCGCCGCCCGTCGGTGTATGCGAAAGCGTTCCGCAAGGCTTGACTTTATGACCGGGTTTCTACGTATAATGGGCGGCTTTGCAAACCCGCAATCATTTGTAACCAGGCTGCTGGTCGGCGGAAAAAACCTTGAAAAATCAAGGCTTTTCCACTCGAATGGTGCCAGAGAACGCAGGACGAGATCATGACGACATCGCCCGGTCCGGCGCCAGACAAATGGGAAGATGGGGAGCAAGACTCCGATTTCAAGCCGCTGACGCGCGAACAAGCGCAGCAGTGGCGCGCCAGGCAACCAGAGACATCCATCTGGAAGCTGGTGATGATGCAGTCGGCAACGGGCTTGATCACAGCCGCGTTGGCCTGGATGCTGGTTCAGCCGGCATCTGTGGCCTGGTCTGTGATCTATGGCTCCGCAGCGGTGGCGCTGCCCTCGGCCGTGATGGCCTGGGGTTTGACGTCCAGCGCGACGGCCCGTCTGTGGCGGAGTGCGGCAAACGCCGCCTTCGCAGGTTTATTGCTGTGGGAAGGGATCAAGGTTTTGCTGGCGGTGGCCATGTTGTGGTCAGCGCCGCTGGTGGTCCCCGACCTCAACTGGCTCGGCCTGCTGGTCGGGCTGGTGTTGACGCTGAAGGTGCATTGGCTGGGGCTGTGGCTCCAGACCCGTTCACCCCTGAAGCGATAGTTTTTTGTTGAATTGATTGGCGCGAAAGCACAAAACATGGCTGCAGAAGGTTCACTTACCCCGGGCGAGTACATTCGCCACCACCTGACCCACCTGACCAATCACGAGCAGGGCTTCATCGTCGATTTTTCGGTGATCAACCTCGACTCGGTCATCATCAGCTCCCTGCTGGGTGCGCTGACCTGCTTCGTTCTGTGGCTGGCTGCGCGCAAGGCCACTGCTGGCCGTCCTGGTCGTTTCCAGGCTGCCGTGGAAATTCTGGTCGAGATGGTCGACAACCAGGCCAAAGGCGTGATCCACAACGCCCAGAGCCGCAAGCTGATCGCACCTCTTGCCCTGACGGTCTTCTGCTGGATCTTCATGATGAACTTCATGGACATGATTCCGGTCGACCTGCTGCCTCAAATGTGGACCGGCGCCTATGCGGCTGCTGGTCACGACCCTCACCACGCCTACCTGCGCGTGGTGCCAACGGCTGACTTGTCCACCACCCTGGGTCTGTCGGTGTCCGTTCTGCTGCTCTGCCTGGTCTACAACATCAAGATCAAAGGCCTGGGCGGCTGGGCTCACGAGCTCGTGACTGCACCGTTCGGCACCAGCAAGAACCCTGTTTGGGCACTGCTGCTGGGAGTGACCAACTTCCTCATGCAAATGATCGAGTTCGTCGCCAAGACGGTTTCGCACGGCATGCGACTGTTCGGCAACATGTTCGCTGGCGAACTGGTGTTCATGCTGATTGCGCTGCTCGGCGCCTATGCTTCCCTGTCCCTGGGTGGCGGTCTGTTCTTCGTCGGCCACGTCATTGCTGGCACGATCTGGACGCTGTTCCACATCCTGGTGATCGTGCTCCAGGCATTCATCTTCATGATGCTGGCGCTGATCTACCTGGGTCAGGCGCACGACGCACACTGATGCAACACGGCTGGTGATATCACTGTCAATCCCGACATCACTGGCCGTTAGCTGAGATTTTTCTCTTTCTTACTTTCCCCAACTCAACTTTCCGTTCATCTAAAGGAGTCATCATGGAAAACGTTCTGGGTCTTGTCGCTCTGGCTTGCGGTCTCATCGTCGGTCTGGGTGCTATTGGCGCTTCTGTCGGTATTGCGCTCATGGGCGGCAAATTCCTCGAATCGTCTGCACGTCAGCCTGAGCTGATGAATGACCTGCAGACCAAGATGTTCATTCTGGCCGGTCTGATCGACGCTGCATTCCTGATCGGTGTGGCTATCGCTCTGCTGTTCGCCTTCGCCAACCCCTTCACGCTGTAATAGGTGTTGCTGCCGCGCGCGGCAGCCTGGGTTGGGGTCACTCCTTGAACCTTCAAACAATCCCGTTCAAGGGTGACCACGGCCGGCTTGCTGCTGGCGCCACAGCAATGGTGTCACCACTCTTGTTTACACACAGAAAGGTGTTGCGATGAATATCAATGCAACCCTCTTTGCACAGATCGTCGTCTTCGCGATTCTGGTGTGGTTCACGATGAAGTTCATCTGGCCACCGATCGCCAAGGCACTCGACGAGCGTGCTGCAAAGATCACCGATGGTCTGGCTGCTGCCGAAAAGGCCAAGTCCGAGCTGGCCGTGGCCAACAAGCGAGTGGAAGAGGAGTTGAGCAAGTCGCGCAACGAATCCGCCACCCGTCTGGCTGATGCCGAGCGTCGGGCTCAGACCATGATCGAGGAAGCCAAAGCTCGCGCGAGCGACGAAGCTGCCAAGATCGTGGACGCTGCCCGTCAGGAAGCTGATCAGCAGGTCGTCAAGGCCCGCGAATCGCTGCGTGAGGAAGTCGCTGCACTGGCCGTCAAAGGCGCCGAGCAGATCCTCCAGCGCGAAGTGGACGCCAAGGCGCACGCTGACATGCTTGGTCGCCTCAAGGCCGAGCTCTGATCCAGCGCGTCCGCACCGAACGAACGCCCTCTTAGAAATAAAGCCGCACAGGCATTTCGAAGGTAGAACATGGCTGAACTTGCCACCATCGCCCGCCCGTACGCCGAAGCGCTGTTCAAAGCAGCCGGAGCCGATGCTGCCAGTATGGCTGGCTGGGTTGAAGCGCTCGCGGCGATTGCCGCCAACGAGCAGCTGCTTCAGTTTGCTGACGACCCGAACACGTCCGATCAACAGGTCTTCGACGTGATCACCGGCGTCATCAAGACAGAGCTGCCCGCTGCTGGTCAGAACTTCCTGCGTACCGTGATCGAAAACGGTCGCGTGAACGTGTTGCCCGAAATTGCAGCGCAATTTCAGGTGCTCAAGAACGCACAGCAGGGCACGTCTGATGCCATCGTCTACAGCGCCTTCGACATTGATGCCTCTGCTCTGAGTGAGTTGGGTGCCGTGCTCGAAAAGCGCTTCGGCCGCAAGCTCAACCTCAAGGTTGAAGTGCAGCCCGAGCTGATCGGTGGCGTTCGTGTGGTGGTGGGCGACGAGGTGCTCGACACCTCGGTCAAAGCCCGTCTGGAACAAATGAAAGTTGCGCTGACGGCCTGATGGCCGAAACATCGGCCTCGCCCGCATACCCATTTACGAAATAAGGAAAGAGTCATGCAGCTCAATCCCGCAGAAATCTCTGAACTGATCAAGTCCCGCATCCAGGGTCTCGACACCTCCAGCGACGTTCGCAACCAAGGCACGGTCGTTTCCGTGACCGACGGTATCGTGCGCGTGCACGGCCTCTCGGACGTGATGCAGGGCGAAATGCTGGAATTCCCCGCCAACAGCGAAGGCGTGCCTTCCTTTGGTCTGGCACTGAACCTGGAGCGCGACTCCGTCGGTGCCGTGATTCTGGGCGAATACGAGCACATCTCCGAAGGCGATACCGTCAAATGCACGGGCCGCATTCTGGAAGTGCCAGTCGGCCCCGAGCTGGTTGGCCGCGTGGTCAACGCCCTGGGTCAGCCGATCGACGGCAAGGGCCCGATCAACGCCAAGATGACCGACGTGATCGAGAAGGTTGCGCCTGGCGTTATCGCCCGTAAGTCTGTTGACCAGCCAGTGCAAACCGGTCTGAAGTCGATCGACTCCATGGTGCCAATCGGCCGTGGCCAGCGTGAGCTGATCATTGGTGACCGTCAGACGGGTAAGACCGCTGTCGCCATCGACGCGATCATCAACCAAAAAGGTCAGAACATGACCTGCGTGTACGTCGCCATCGGCCAGAAGGCGTCGTCCATCAAGAACGTGGTTCGCGCTCTGGAGCAAGCCGGCGCAATGGAGTACACCATTGTGGTCGCCGCTACCGCTTCTGACTCGGCTGCCATGCAGTACCTGTCTGCCTACTCCGGTTGCACGATGGGTGAGTACTTCCGCGATCGCGGTGAAGACGCTCTGATCGTTTATGACGATCTGTCCAAGCAGGCTGTGGCTTACCGCCAGGTTTCCCTGCTGCTGCGCCGTCCTCCAGGCCGTGAAGCTTTCCCTGGCGACGTGTTCTATCTCCACAGCCGCCTGCTCGAGCGTGCAGCCCGTGTGAACGCCGACTACGTCGAAGCCTTCACCAAGGGTGAAGTCAAAGGCCAGACCGGCTCGCTGACCGCACTGCCGATCATCGAAACCCAGGCTGGTGACGTTTCCGCTTTCGTTCCGACCAACGTGATTTCGATTACCGACGGTCAGATCTTCCTGGAAACCAACCTGTTCAACGCTGGTATCCGTCCTGCCATTAACGCTGGTATTTCCGTCTCCCGCGTCGGTGGTGCTGCCCAGACCAAGCTCATCAAGAGCCTGTCCGGCGGTATCCGTACCGACCTGGCACAGTACCGTGAACTGGCTGCGTTCGCGCAGTTCGCTTCCGATCTGGACGAAGCCACCCGCAAGCAGCTGGACCGTGGTGCCCGCGTGACCGAGCTGCTCAAGCAGGCTCAGTACAGCCCGCTGTCCATCAGCCTGATGGCCGCTTCCCTGTACGCAGTGAACAACGGTTTCTTCGACGATCTGGAAGTCTCCCAGGTTCTGGCCTTCGAATCCGGCCTGCACGCTCACCTCAAGGACAAGCATGCAGCTCTGATGTCGAAGCTGGAGAGCAACAAGGCCCTGGACAAGGATTCCGAGGCCGAGCTCAAGGCTGCCATCGCCGACTTCAAGAAAACCGGCACGTACTGATCCGCCCATTGACCTGAACAAGGAGTAGCAATGGCTGCAGGTAAGGAAATACGAGGCAAGATCAAATCGGTGGAAAACACCAAGAAGATCACCAAAGCCATGGAAATGGTGGCGGCCTCGAAGATGCGTAAGGCGCAGGACCGCATGCATGCGGCTCGCCCTTACAGTGAGAAAGTGCGTCAGATTGCTGGCAATCTGAGCCGCGCCAACCCGGAGTACACCCATCCGTTCATGGAAACCAACGACGGCAAAGCCTCCGGCTTTGTCGTGGTGACCACGGACAAAGGCCTGTGCGGTGGTTTGAACACCAACCTGCTGCGCGCCGTGACCAATGAGCTCAAAGAGCTCAAGGGCAAGGGTGAGAAGGCGGAAGTCGTGGCGATCGGTAGCAAAGGTATCGGTTTCATGAACCGTATCGGCGCGCAGGTCGTCTCATCCGTGACGGGTCTGGGTGACACGCCTCACTTGGAGAAGCTCATCGGTCCGGTCAAGGTGCTGCTCGATGCATACACCGAAGGCCGCCTGAATGCCGTGTACCTGTGCTACACCAAGTTCATCAACACGATGAAGCAGGAGACGGTCGTTGAGCAGCTGCTGCCGCTCTCGGCCAGCGATCTGCAAGAGGGCGCATCCGGTCGCGACTGGGACTACGTCTACGAGCCGGACGCACAGGCTGTGATCGATGACTTGCTGCTGCGATACATCGAAGCGCTGGTCTACCAGGCAGTGGCTGAGAACATGGCTTCCGAGCAGTCCGCTCGCATGGTGGCCATGAAGGCTGCCACCGACAACGCCGGCAACGTCATCAACGAACTCAAGCTGGTCTACAACAAGACCCGACAGGCTGGTATTACCAAAGAGCTGTCGGAAATCGTGGCCGGCGCCGCAGCCGTTTAAGGTCGGCGGACAAACGAATCTAGAGAAAACACAAAGGTACCCATCATGTCTCAAGTACAAGGCAAGATTGTTCAGTGTATCGGCGCTGTGGTGGACGTGGAGTTTCCACGCGACCAGATGCCCCGCGTGTATGACGCACTGAAAATGGAAGGTTCTGCACTGACCCTGGAAGTGCAGCAGCAGCTCGGCGACGGCGTGGTCCGTACGATTGCGCTGGGTTCGTCGGACGGCCTGCGTCGCGGCATGATGGTGTCCAACACCGAAGCCCCGATCACGGTTCCCGTCGGCAAGGCCACCCTGGGCCGCATCATGGACGTGCTGGGCACGCCTATCGACGAGCGTGGCCCTGTCAGCCAGGAACTGACCGCTTCCATCCACCGCAAGCCACCAGCCTATGACGAGCTGAGCCCTTCGCAAGAACTGCTCGAGACCGGCATCAAGGTGATCGACCTGATCTGCCCCTTCGCCAAAGGCGGTAAGGTGGGTCTGTTCGGTGGCGCCGGTGTGGGCAAGACCGTGAACATGATGGAACTCATCAACAACATCGCCAAGGCGCACTCGGGTCTGTCCGTGTTCGCTGGTGTGGGTGAGCGTACCCGTGAAGGTAACGACTTCTACTACGAGATGGCTGACTCCGAGGTCGTCAAGCTCGACAACCTGGCCGAGTCCAAAGTGGCCATGGTTTACGGTCAGATGAACGAGCCTCCAGGCAACCGTCTGCGCGTGGCGCTGACCGGCCTGACCATGGCTGAAGCTTTCCGTGACGAAGGCCGTGACGTGCTGTTCTTCGTGGACAACATCTACCGTTACACCCTGGCCGGTACCGAAGTCTCCGCTCTGCTCGGTCGTATGCCTTCCGCCGTGGGTTACCAGCCTACGCTGGCCGAAGAAATGGGCCGTCTGCAGGAACGTATTACTTCCACCAAGGTGGGCTCGATCACGTCGATCCAGGCCGTTTACGTGCCAGCCGACGACTTGACCGATCCTTCCCCAGCCACCACCTTCGCTCACTTGGACTCCACCGTCGTGTTGTCCCGTGACATTGCTGCTCTGGGTATCTACCCCGCTGTGGATCCCCTGGACTCCACCAGCCGTCAGCTCGATCCGCTGGTCGTGGGTCAGGAGCACTACGAAGTGGCCCGTGCTGTTCAGGGTACCCTGCAGCGCTACAAGGAACTGCGCGACATCATCGCGATTCTGGGCATGGACGAACTGTCCCCGGACGACAAGCTGGCCGTGGCCCGCGCTCGCAAGATGCAGCGTTTCCTGTCCCAGCCGTTCCACGTGGCCGAAGTGTTCACGGGTTCGCCAGGCAAGTACGTTTCGCTGGCCGAAACCATCCGCGGCTTCAAGATGATCGTCAATGGTGAGTGCGATCACATGCCCGAGCAGGCTTTCTACATGGTTGGAACCATCGACGAAGCCATCGAGAAGGCCAAGAAAGTCGCTTAAAGCGGCGTACTCGGGCGCCCGGTGTCGTTGGTGTGCTCAATGTGCGCACCACCTAGCCGGACACCCGACTACTTGCTTTCATTCGACTTTTTCTAACTGGAGTAACTATGAGCACCATCCGCGTCGATGTGGTCAGCGCCGAAGAGTCCATCTTTTCGGGCGAGGCCAAGTTCGTGGCCCTGCCGGGCGAGGCGGGTGAGCTGGGCATTCTGCCTGGTCACATCCCGTTGATCACCCGCATCAAGCCGGGTGCCGTGCGCATCGAGAAGGCCGAGGGCGATGAAGAGTTTGTGTTCGTGGCTGGTGGCATTCTCGAAGTGCAGCCAAACCATGTGACCGTCCTCTCCGACACCGCCATTCGTGGACACGACCTCGATGAAGCCAAGGCCACAGAGGCCCGCAAGCAAGCCGAAGAGGCGCTGAAGAACGCCAACAGCGAACTGGATATTGCCAAGGCGCAATCCGAGCTGGCCGTCATGGCCGCACAGATTGCTGCGTTGCGAAAGTACCGACAGAAGCGCTGAGCAAGCGTGTCGAAGTTCGCAGGAGACCAGCCTTTGGCTGGTCTTTTTTTTGCCGATGGAATTATGAGGAACCCTCGTGCGATGATGGTTCTCGAAGTTCAGGTACCCTTTGGTTCTATTTTTGCGTTCCGAGTTCTCTTCTGCTGACGGCCATGTCACCGTTCTCCGATAACCCCGAGATGCCCGCTGAGGAAATCGCCGCTCGTCTGCTGGTGACGGCCTCGGCCATGGACGACCTGAGCATTCCTGACGGGTTTCGCATCGTCAGCTACATGCGCCCACGCCGTTTGCCTGCCGGAACCGTGTTGTTTACCGAGGGTGACGCCAAGAAGAACGATTTCATGGTGCTCGTCATGGAAGGTGACGTCTCCGTGGAGCGGGCCATGGCTGGTCACAAGGACAACATGGTCGTCAGCGTGATGGGGCCAGGTTCGATTGTTGGCGAGATGGGGGTGCTCGACGGTGCACCCCGGTCAGCCACGTGCACGGCCACGACCGATGCAGTCGTGGCCATTCTCACCCGTACCGCGCTGATGCGTTTGCTGCGCGATCACCCCAAAGTGGGCTCGCGTTTTCTGCTGGCCCTGTCCAAACGTCTGGCAGATCATTTGCGAGCGACGACTCGCAAACTCAACACCTTTGCGCAGATGAACAAGACCTTGCAAGAAGAGCTGAACCTGGTCTTGCATGGAAGAACCGTGCTCAAGTCGGACGTGAAACCGGGTAGCTCTCCGGATGGCAAGGACTTGCCAACCTTCTGACGGCAGGATCCGCCGGGCCTCTTATGCCCGGACGACGAAATTGGGCAGCTCGTCGGGACGAACTTCGCCAGCGCCGAGCGGAAAGGCCTCGACCAGAAGCGCGGACACTTCTTCCAGCGCCGCCGTCAGCCCGTCCTCCACCTCGCCCTTCTTCAGGCGTTGGCCCAGTCGGCCAACGATGGCTTCCCACTGCTGTTGATCAATCGCCCGGGAGAGCGCCCGATCGGCAACGACCTCGATGGCCTGTTCGGCCAGCAGCAGATAGATCAGGACGCCGTTGTTGCGCTCGGTATCCCATACGCGCAAGTCACCAAACCAGTCCCAGGCGCGATCGCGGATGACAGTCGCGAGCGTGGCATCTCTGCCCAGTCGATACAGGTCGTGCAAAGGCAGGGACGCTTCTACACAGATCCGTACCTCTCCCGTGTGCCGTGCTTCGCTCGCCTGGATGCGGTCGGAAAGACGCTCAGCCATGTCGTCCGGTACCCAGCGCCGGGTGTCGGAAAAGTCTCTCCAGCGGTGCCGTAGAAGTTTGAAGAGCCAGGGTTCGTCTGTTCGCATACGTGTTCAGCCCTTCACCAGCCGCCGCTGGCACCGCCGCCACCGAAACTGCCTCCACCACCGGAGCTCCATCCACCACCGCCGCCACCCGAACTCCACCCGCCGCCCGAGCCGCCTCCCCAGCGACCTCCGCGGGAGCCCGAACCTTTGCTCGCTGCCGAGAACAGGCCAAACACCTGGAAGAAGATGGCCACGATGATGCCGATGACGAAAAAGGCCACGCCCACGTAGAGTGCGCCGGACACAAACCAGGCCAAGCCGCCGGCAAACACACCCGATGCCAGGACGCCAAAGACGCGCCCGAAGATGCCGCGGAACACTGCCTGGATGACCGGATAGCCAAGAAAGACAAACAACAACAGGTTCTCCAGCGTGTCGCCATCGAGCTCAGACGAGGCGCTGGAGGAAGAGGACGAAGAGGCCGACTCTGCCGGCAGTGGCAGTGCTTCGCCTTCAACGCGGGCAAAGAGGTGATCCAGGGCCGCGCTGATGCCGCCGGCAAAATCGCCGCGCCTGAATGCAGGGGTCAGGACCTGATCAATGATGCGCTTGGCAATCATGTCGGGTATGGCGCCCTCCAATGCTCTTGAAGTGGCGATGTGCATGCGCCGGTCATTCTTGGCCACCACCAGCACCAGCCCATCACCGACCTCGGCACGCCCGACGGCCGTGGCTCGGGCCAGCCGCTGCGTGTAGCTGAAGACATCCTCAGGCTGCGTGGTGGGCACGATGACCACGATGATTTGCGTGCCGCGGCGAGACTCAAACTCGGAGAGCTTGGCTTCGAGTTGAGCTATTTGTGAGGGGCTGAGTGTGCTTGTCTGGTCCGTGACGTGGGCAGTGATGGCAGGGAGCGGCAGGCGGTTCGCGGCATGCGCACCCAAGGGCAGTGCCAGGCACAGCCAAGCCAGCACCAAAAGGCTGATCCCGGCGAGCAGGTGCTGAGTCGGCAGCCTCATCAGCACTGCGTCACTTCTGGGAGCCAAATTCGATCTTGGGAGGTGTGCTGATCGCGGCTTCGTTCTCCACCGTGAAGCTCGCCTTTGTCTCATAGCCAAAAATCATGGCGGTGAGATTGGTCGGGAAGCTGCGGCGCAGAATGTTGTATTCCTGAACGGCCTGAATGAAATCATTGCGCGCGACGGTAATGCGATTCTCAGTGCCGGCGTATTCTGCGGAGAAATCGCGGAACGCCTGATTGGCCTTGAGCTGGGGATAGCGTTCGACCACCACCATCAGTCGGGCCAGTGCCGAACCCAACTCGCCCTGCGCTGCCTGGAACTGTTGCATGGCCGCCGGGTTGTTGACCATGTCGGGCGAGACTTGAATAGAGGTGGCCTTGGCGCGGGCCTCGATGACCTTGGTGAGGGTCTCCTGCTCGAAGTCAGCTTCTCCTTCAACAATGGCCTGCAAGTTGGGGATCAGGTCAGCGCGACGCTGGTACTGATTCAGCACCTCGGCCCAGGCCGATTTGGTCTGCTCGTCGAGTCGCTGAAAGTCGTTGTAGCCGCAGCCGCCGAGCAGCAGACTTGCGGCCAGCGCCCAAACAACAAGAAACAATCGAGACATGAGCATTGCCCTCCATTAAGCGATTCTTCTATCATAGTGCGTTGTAATGACTGCTGCGCTGGTCGCCACGCCTGTGCTGCGCGCCCCGGAACCTCCCATGCCCAAGACCCTGTTGCCACTGAGCACGCCCGACGACACCGAGGCGGCCTACTACGACGCGTTGCTTCATGCCGATCTGGAGCAACTGATGGCATGCTGGTCGGATGAGGATGACATCGTCTGCGTCCTCCCCGGCACCCACCGGCTGATCGGACATGCGCAGATCCGCGCAGCCTTTGAAGCACTGATGACGAACGGAAGCATCCGGGTCGTGGTGGAGAATCTGCACAAGACAGAGACGGCATCGTCGACGATTCACAGTGCTCTGGTGCATGTCAGCATGGGGGCTGCAGACAGGCCTGAGGATTTGTGGCTGTTTGTGACCAGCGTCTATGTGAAGACAGCACATGGCTGGCGGCTGGTGGCCCACCATGCCAGCCCGGGCATGCAGGAGAGTGTGACAGGCTCCTGGGTGGCCGCCGACACGACCTTGCACTGAGCCTGCACACTGACACTGACACCGACACTGAATCAGCGCGTGTTTGATCGAACGCAAGCCACTGTCGACGGTGCTGCGACGGCGCGCCTGGCCCGATGGGCTGAGGCGGTGGTGGCCGATCCTGCAGACGCCGCTCGGGGCCTGGACGCTGTGACGCCCTGGTGGCTTCCCGGTGGCAACCTGCAAACCATCTGGTCCGCCATCGGCGCGCGCCGGCATTTTGGCGCCAAACCCCGGTGGCAACGACAACGCTGGGACACACCCGACCAGGACTTCATCGACGTGGATGTGTTCGATGATGGCTCCACCACCACAAACAACAACAGCAGCAGCGAGACCGATGACCGGCCATTGCTGGTGCTTTTTCACGGACTGGAAGGCTCATCGTCCAGCCAGTATGCGGTCGCCTTTGCCGACTTCGCGCAGACCCACGGCGTGGCGATGGCCGTGCCTCACTTTCGTGGGTGTTCGGGTGAGCTCAATGTCGCGCCTCGGGCCTACCATTCCGGAGACTTCGCGGAAGTCGACTGGATTCTGACGCGTTTTCGCCGCCAGCATCCACATCGCACGATGGTGGCGGCCGGTGTGTCGCTGGGCGGCAATGCCCTGCTGCGCTGGGCGGGCGAAATGGGAGAAGCAGCGGCGACCCGGGTAAAAGCCGTTGCCGCCATCTGCTCACCGCTTGATCTTGCGTCCGGTGGACATGCCATCGGCCAGGGTTTCAATCGGCTGGTCTACACGCGCATGTTTCTCAACACCATGGTGCCCAAGGCGCTGGACAAATGGGCGCAGCACCCCGGCCTGTTTGACCGTGATGCCCTGCTGTCTGCCAAGGATTTGTATGCGTTCGACAATGTTTTCACAGCCCCTTTGCACGGCTTTGAAAACACGGAAGACTATTGGAGCCGTGCGTCGGCGAAGCCGGTGCTGGCCGATATCCGGATACCGGCGCTGGCACTGAACGCCCGCAATGATCCGTTTGTGCCTGCTGCCAGCCTTCCCCGGGAAGGCGAGGTGGGCAAACACGTCAGCTTGTGGCAACCTCGGCGAGGGGGCCATGTGGGCTTCCCGGGCAGCTTGCCGCCATGGGGAGTGCCGGGACATGTCCGGAGCATGCCGGAGGCTGTAGGACAGTGGCTGCTGGCGCACGCAGGGTGCGCGCGCGGGTAGCCTGAAGAAACCATCGACAGGTCTGAGAGGACAAACCAGGAGAAACCGAGCGGATGGATGACATCGTCAAAGCAGCGCTGGCCAAGTGGCCCAACGTCCCCGATTGTTATGGTTGGCTGGGGCTGGACGGCCGAGGCCAGTGGTACATGCGGGACGACAAGGCACAGGCGGCAGGACCGTTTGCTGTGCTGCGGGGAGAGCCGGCGACCAGCCCGGCGGCCAAGGGATCGCTGCTGCGCCATGACAAGCTGATCGATTTCATCGGTCGGAACTATGAAAGCGACGAACAGGGGCAATGGTTCTTCCAGAACGGGCCCCAAAGGGTGTACGTCGAGCTGGAGGTCACGCCCTGGGTGTGGCGTATTCAGCTCAATGGCGAGATCACGTCCCACACCGGCAAACCGGCAGGGAAAGTGGGTGCCTGCTGGCTTGATGAGAGAGGCCGCCTGTATCTGGAAACCGATCTGGGCATGGGGGTCGTGCACACGGCTGACATGCATCAGGCTGCAGAAGCGGTGGAGTCTGGGCGGTGGAAGCCTGAAGAGACCACGGTCGCTGCCCTGGTCGAGCGTGGACAGTATGTGCGCAGCCCCGCAGCTCGCCAGGCTGCCGTGGCGCACGGCTGATCACCTGCACAAACCGTGCGACATGGGCAAAAGGGCTCCGAGGTTCTGACATGAAACCTGTTTCGCTTCTTGTGGCGCTGATCGGCTCATCGGCTTTCATCGCTTCCGCGCTGGCACAACACGACGCCTCGCACCACGGACATGTGCCCGGGCATGGAGCAGGCCATGCCGACATGCAGGACGGGCGAGAGCTGGTGGCGTTTCCGGCACCCATGCGCGCGCATACCTTGAGCAACATGCGTGATCACCTGAAAGCCATGGGTGACATCCAGGCAGCCATGTCCAAAGAAGACCTTGATCTGGCTGCCCGCATTGCCGAGCAACGCCTGGGCATGTCGTCGCTGGAGGCGCATGGTGCTCACGACCTGGCGGGCTTCATGCCAGAGGGCATGCGCGCGGCGGGAACGGCCATGCACCGATCGGCCAGCCAGCTGGCCGTTGAGCTGCGCAACACGGGCGCAACAGGGGACTGGAAACCCAGCCTCGCTTCGTTTGCCAGGCTCACGCAAACATGCGTGGCCTGCCATGCGGCCTACCGCCTGCAGTAGCGGTCAGTAGGCACACTCCAGGCTTGGGACCTGGTCACCGCCAAAGAAAAAGCCGGTCAGTTGTGACCGGCTTTTTCTTTGCGGGCGTGGCATTTTGCGGATGCCTCGCGGGAGAAGCGGCCAGATTGTTCTGGCCTTTGTGCTTGTGCTTCTCTGGCTTATTTGGCAGCGTCGACCATGTACTGGACGGTAGCCTTGATCTCTTCTTCAGAGGCAGCAGAGCCACCTTTGGGCGGCATGGCGCCCTTGCCATTGACAACGCTGGCGACCAAGGTGTCGATGCCCGTGGCAATGCGTGCGCTCCAGGCTGCTGCGTCACCGAACTTGGGTGCGCCGGCAACGCCAGCCGCGTGGCAGGCGGCACATGCGCTGTTGTACAGGCCTTCAGCTGTCTGAGCCGCTGGCGCAGCAGCAGCGACCACAGGTGCGGCGGCAGCCGGCTCGTCGGCAGGCGGGTTGGCCGGGTCGTAGAGGCGCACCGAGCCCACTTTCTGGATGCGCTCGGCCTTGGCCAGCTCGGCGTCCACGGTATCGACCGCAGGCTTGTCGCTGCGGACGACAAAGTTCACCAGTCCGATGATGACAAACACCGGAATCACGAAGGAGAAAAACGACAGCCAGGCCAGCTGGGCAGGGGTTTTGACAGGGCCGGTATGAGAGTCGTGGGCGCTCATGGTGTGTGTTCTCGCGTTTGAAACCGTTGGAATTTGACCGCTGGCTGGCAGCGGCGAACAGCCTGAGATTATATCGCGTAGGGGCAGTTGGGCCTACGCCTGCTAGAATCTGTGGTCTGCGCGGCTGTAGCTCAGTGGATAGAGTATTGGCCTCCGAAGCCAAGGGTCGTGGGTTCGATCCCCGCCAGCCGCGCCAGATTTTTCGCATGGTGGCACCTGTTGCGTGTCACGCCAGCCGTTGCGGGCCAGCCTTCTTGTCAGGTCAGGCCGTTGCCTCGATGAAGGCGCGCTGAGCATCGACTTCTCCACGCATTTCGCTGTCTTGCTTTGGGCCTGAGCTGGCTCCGGGGGACCTGGGCTGCATTCGAGCCCTCCAGCACCGCCGCCGAGCGGCTGCAACGCCCGTCCAGGCCTGGCTCGGACTATGCTGCGCAGGCAAAAAGATACTGGTAGACGGATGAAGGCGGTCGGGTGTAGCCCTCCGCTGTGTGTGAAAGCCGGAACTTCCTTCCAAGCGGGCGAACAGACCCGCTGCAGCCGGGGAGCTGCATACAGGCCTCGCCTGCCAACGGTTGATTTTTCTTGTTCAATTGTTCAGTTGTTCAACTGTGGCCGGGCCTTGTCTTTTTGCCTTGTCTGAGGTGGGAGCGAAAGGCGAACAACATGATGAACCCCGAATACAGCAGAACGCCGGATGGTCTGGCTCTCCAGCGTCGTGAGATGCGCCCATGGCGCCCCGGCCTGGTGAGCATCGTCGCGGTGCTGGCTCTGAGTGCGTGTGGAGGTGGAGGCGGTGCCGACGATGACAGCGTGAGCGATCCGCAGGCTTCCTCGACCGGTGTTCAAGAACAGGGCGCCAGCGATGCCCCTGCCGCGTCAGGTGGAGCGACTGCTGGCACGTCTTCGACGCCAGCGCCCGCCACGGGCGCGACACCGGCGGCATCAAGCCCGGCTGCGCCTGCAGCACCTTCTCCTTCACCTTCGCCTTCTCCGGTGCCGCCACCTGCTCCGGCTCCAAGCGTTGTTGCTTGCGGTGGCGCCATGCAGGCTGAAATGCTGGCTGCCGTGAATGCTGCCCGTGCTTCAGCGCGCTCATGCGGCAGTACCGCCATGGCCGCAACGGGGGCGGTCTCCTGGAGCAAGGCGCTGGAGAATGCGGCGATACGCCATGCCTCTGACATGGCCGCGAACAACTGGTTTTCGCACACGGGAACCGACGGCAGCAGCGTGGGCTCTCGCGCGATCGACGCAGGTTATCGCTACAGCGCCATTGCCGAGAACATTGCCGCTGGCTATGGTTCGGTGAATCAGGTGATGAGCGGCTGGCTCTCGAGCTCAGGCCATTGCAAGGCCATCATGACGCCGCGTTTTCAGGATCTGGGCGTGGCATGTCGAATGCAAAGCGGCGGCCGGACCAACTGGAGCATGGAGCTGGGGGTGCGGTAGTCGCAAGCGCAGGCGCATCATTGGCCTGTGGTGCCACTTCGCCAGGCGACGGCTGCCGCCAATTGAGCCTTGAACCCCGGTGCGGCGCGAACCAGTTCGGCAGGATCAATCGGCATGGTGGGTGCCCGGAAGCCGGGTCCGCCTTCAGGACTGGCGGGCGAGGGTGCCTCTACCTCTGCCGGATCAGCAGGGGGCTTGCTGTCTGAAGGCCTGGAGTCCAGGTGACTCTCTGGCTCCATGACGCGCTCGGGGGCAGGCGACCGCGCTGGTCTCTCTTGCAGCGGCTCGACCTTCATGGGCGTGCCTTCCCCGCCAATGCCCAGGATGCTGCGGACTGGGGGCGCGGTGGGGGCGCTGGAGGTGTCGTCCGGGCCGGTCAGACCATCGCTCAGCGCGAGATGCGTAGCCACGCTCTGCTGAAGTACAGCGTGCATTTGAGACGAACGAACGGCTTTCTGCACATAGATACCGTGCTCGCTGGTGACGGGCTCGTGCCTGACAGCATGTTGAACGTGCACGACCGGGTGCATGGTGAGTGCGCCGCCCGTGGACATGACGGGGGCTGTGCCGAAGATCGGCATGGTCTGTGACTCGGAGAGCAGCAGATCATCCGGTGCCTGGGCCATGGCTTCTGCCAGCAGGAGGGTGCCAATGGCGCCCGGCGTGAGACCGGACGTCCAGAGCTGGCTTTCTGCCGAAGCACTGCCTACTGCGCGCAGCACATGCAACTCGGGTGGGGTGTTGTATGTGCTGGTGGGGAAGCTGTCGTACGCGAGCGTCTCGGCCGGCGTCACGCTGCCTTCTGCTGCCTGTGGCGGTGGTGCTTCTACGGGTGCCGGCGCCGGGGCTGGCGCTTCGACAGGTGCCGGTGAGGGCGCGGGTGCTGGCGGTGGTGGCGGCGCCGCGGCAACGCGGACGGTGAGCGTGCCAATGTCGGAAGCCATGCCGTCGGTGACGGTGTAGTCCACCGTGTCGGTGCCACTGAAGTTGGCCGGCGGTGTGTATGTGTAGCTGCCGTCAGCGGCAATGGTTATTCGGCCGCCCTGTGTGGTGGCGAATGTACCCGTCACTGCAGTGAGTGTGTCGCCGTCGAGGTCGGTGTCATTGGCCAGGAGGGACACGCTGCCAGAGAGGCGTGTGTTTTCGTGCGCGTTGGCGCTGTCGTCCACGGCGACGGGGGCGTCATTGACAGGTGTGACGGTGATGCTGAGCGTGCCGGTGTCGGACGCTGCCCCGTCGGTAACGGTGTAGCTGACGGTGTCGGTGCCGTTGAAGTCGGTGGGCGGTGTGTAGGTGTAGCTGCCGTCCGACGCAATGGTGATGCTGCCGCCTTGCGCGGTGGTGAAGGTGCCGGCCACAGCGGTGAGCAGGTCACCATCAACATCGGTGTCGTTGGAGACCAAATTCATGGTGGAGGTCAATGGCGCGTCTTCGCTGGTGGTGGCAGTGTCGTTGACCGCGACAGGCGCATCGTTGACGGCACCAACCGTGATGGTGAGTGTTCCGGTGTCTGACGCAGCGCTGTCGGTGACGGTGTAGTCGACGGTATCGATACCGTTGAAATCCGGTGGCGGTGTGTAGGTGTAGTGCCCGTCGTTGGTGATGGTGATGCTGCCGCCTTGTGCGGTGGCGAAGGTGCCTGCCACGGCAGTGAGACCATCGCCGTCAACGTCAGTGTCGTTGGCCAGGAGGGAGATGGTGGAGCTCAGCGGCGTGTCTTCGTCGGTGGCGGCGGTGTCGTCCAGCGCATTGGGTGGATCATTGGCCGGACCGACGCTGATGGTCAGGGTGCCGGTGTCGCTGTCGGTGCCATCGGTGACGGTGTAGCTGACCGAGTCGGTGCCGTTGAAGTTGGTCGGCGGCGTGTAGGTGTAGCTGCCGTCGGAAGCAATGGTGATGCTGCCCCCTTGTGCCGTGGCGAAGGTGCCTGCCACCACAGTGAGTAGGTCGCCGTCTGCATCGGTGTCGTTGGCGTCCAGGTCGACGGTGGAGGTGAACACTTGGTCTTCGACGACGCTGATGGTGTCGTCTGTCGCGACGGGGGCATCGTTGACAGCGCCAACTGTGATGGTGAGCGTGCCGGTGTCGGATGCGTTGCCGTCGGTGACGAAGTAGTCCACCGTGTCGGTGCCGTTGAAGTTGGCGGCGGGCGTGTAGGTGAAGTGGCCGTTGCTGGCGATGACAATGGTGCCACCCTGTGTGGTGGCGAACGTGCCCGCCACGGCGGTGAGCGCGTCGCCATCGACATCCACGTCGTTGGACACCAGAGGCACGCTGGAGCTCAGCGGTACATCCTCGTTGGTGGTGGCAGTGTCGTTCACTGCGATGGGGGCGTCATTGGCCGCGGCAACGTTGATGGTCAGGGTGCCGGTATCGGACGCGCTGCCATCGGTGACCACATAGTCCACCGAGTCCACCCCATTGAAATCGGGTGGCGGTGTGTAGGAGTAGCTGCCGTCGGTGGCGATGGTGATGCTGCCGCCTTGTGTGGTCGCGAAGGTGCCCGCGACCACGGTGAGCGTGTCGCCATCGATGTCGGTGTCGTTGGCGTCAAGCTCGACGCTGGATATGAATGGCGTATCTTCCGTGGTGGCAACAGTGTCGTCCACCGCCACCGGGGCGTCATTGACGGCAGCGACGTTGAGCGTCAAGGTGCCGGTGTCGGACGCGATCCCGTCGGTGACGGTATAGCTGACGGTGTCCGTGCCGTTGAAATTGCTGGGCGGCGTGTAGGTGTAGCTGCCGTCGGAGGCGATGGTGATGCTGCCGCCTTGTGTGGTCGCGAAGGTGCCCGCGACCACGGTGAGCGTGTCGCCGTCGACGTCGGTGTCGTTGGCGTCAAGGTCGACCGTGGAAGTGAACAATGTGTCTTCCGTGGTGGCGGCGGTGTCGTCCACCGCCACCGGGGCGTCATTGACGGCAGCGACGTTGAGCGTCAAGGTGCCGGTGTCGGACGCGATCCCGTCAGTGACGGTAAAGCTGACGGCGTCCGTGCCATTGAAATTGGTGGGGGGTATGTAGGTGTAGCTGCCATCTGAAGCGATGGTGACGCTGCCGCCTTGTGTGGTGGCGAAGGTGCCAGCGACCACGGTGAGCGTGTCGCCGTCGACGTCGGTGTCGTTGGCGTCAAGCTCGACGCTGGATATGAATGGCGTATCTTCCGTGGTGGCAACAGTGTCGTCCACCGCCACCGGAGCGTCATTGACGGCAGCGACGTTGAGCGTCAAGGTGCCGGTGTCGGATGCGATCCCGTCGGTGACGGTATAGCTGACGGTGTCCGTGCCATTGAAATTGGTGGGGGGTGTGTAGGTGTAGCTGCCATCTGAAGCGATGGTGATGCTGCCGCCTTGTGTGGTAGCGAAGGTGCCAGCGACCACGGTGAGCGAGTCGCCGTCGGCATCGGTGTCATTGGCGTCAAGCTCGACGCTGGATGTGAATGGCGTGTCTTCCGTGGCGGCGGCGGTGTCGTCTACCGCCACCGGTGCGTCGTTCACGTCCCGGAACTGCAAGTCCACCGTGGGCGGTGATGCGTTGGAACCGTCAGGATTCAGCGCGGGCACACCGGCCAGATTGAAATTGCCGCCAATGACGTTTTCATCGTTGGGGACAGGGCCGTCGTTGACGTTGCTGCCCTCAAAGATGTCGAGCAGTCCATCGCCGTCGGTGTCGGTGGTGCTGATGATGGAAGTGGCTTGGCCGTCACCTCGCTCGGCCACATCACCCATGCCATCGTTGTCGCTGTCGGCATCGAGAAAGTCGGCCGTGCCATCGCCATCCGTGTCGACGGGCGTCAGGCCTTCGCCAGCGCCAGGACTGCTTTCGTAGGCGTCATCAAGGCCGTTGCCGTCGCTGTCGATGCCAGAGGGTGCGATGTAGCTGGCGGTGCCCTGAGCTTCCACATTGTCGGTGATGCCGTCGTTGTCGGCATCAATGTCCTGCGTCGTTCCCACAGGGACTGCGACCACCCCAAAAATGAAACCATGCGGGTCATTGCCGGTATAGCTGAGCACCACGTCGGATGCTGTGCGCGGAATCTCGTAGAAGGTGTAGCCGTTGCCCGTGGTGTCGAGGTTGGTGCTGATGACCGTACCGGTCTGGCCAACGGTGTTGGACTCCACGCCATCGAGCAACGAGTATGTGCCTGAGCCGAACACGTCTGCATTGTCCAGTACCGTGAGCACTTCGCTGGAAGTGATGGTGGTAAAGGCGGTGCCACCGTATTCGGTCGCCAGACCAGCCACGCCGATGATGTAGTGGTATTCGTAGCCGCCGGTGTCGAGGCTTTCTGCGGTGGCGCCCCAGTCGACATTGATGTCCCGGGGTATGGAGCCAATCACGTCAAGATAGAGTGTGGGAATGGAAACGTCCGCGCCGTAGAAATTGACGTCCATGTTGGCCTGGGGTGGCTGGAACACCCGCCACTGGTCGCCGCCAACAACATCACCGGCCAGTACCGTGACCGATATGCCGCCAGCGGGTAGCGTGGCGGGGCCTGCCGGATCTACTGCGAACGTGTGCGTGTAGGGTGAAGTCTCGAGCAGGTTGGCTTCGGCCTCAGTGGGCGTGACCATGGTGATCTCGGGGATGGCGCCTTCGTTGGCATCGATGATGCCGTCGTTGTCGTCATCGATATCGGCGGAGTCAATGACGCCATCGTTGTCAAAGTCTCCCGCGACCAATGTTCCGTTCCATCCGGTGGCGTCGATGGCTGCAGTGTCTACGGCAGTGCCAGAACGGTACTCCAGCGCCCAGTCTCCCGTGATGCCTGTGCTGTCGTCGGAGGCGGCGACGTCGGCACCGGTGGCCTGTGCCAGCGCGTCGACCATGGAGACACCGTTGGCATCGGCCGCCACATCGCAGCCGTAGAGGAGGATGTCGCCTGATGCACTCAATGCAGAGCCGATGGCAGCCAGCTCATCTGCGTACTCGCCGGACACAGTGCGCATATTGAGCACGGCGTTTCCCAGCGCCACCTGGCCAATGGCGCCGTGGCTGACGATGTGAATGGCGTCGATGTCTGAGCGCCCTTCGAGCAGACTGGCCATCTGGGTCACGCCATTGCCGCTTTCGTCGAGGATGTGGACTTCCAGGCGGGTGTCTTGCAGGTAGGGCTCGATGTCACTCACGCTGCCATCAATGAATACCACCTCGACCCGCTCGGTGCTGGCGATGGACGTGTCCGCATCATCGATGAACCCGCCCACGCCGTCTGCATCAGGCATAGGCATGAAAACTGACGTATCGTCAGCTGCGCTGGTGGGGGTGCCTTCGGCAAAGCCCATGGCGCCATCAGGTGCTCCCGATAGCGGTCCGAGGCTTTCCGAAGCGGGCTTGTCCTCCAAGCCGAACACGCCGCCCAATGCATCAGGCGTCTCCGGCGTTTCGTCCACAGGTGCGTCGTTCAACGACTGGGCTTCTGCCACGGTGCCGCCCATGGCGGCATCAAAGACAATGCGTGGCTCCAGCGCGAACGGAGCTTGGGATAACCGTTCTGGCTGCCTCGTCCTTGTTTGGCTTGATTTGGTACTGCGCGGTCCCGTTGTGGCGGTTTCGGCCGCGGCCACATACGTGCCGACCGCCTCATTCCAGACTGACCGGTAGACCTTGTTCATTGCGCGGAGCACCTGGCTGGGTGCTTGAGAAAAGCGGAGGAAAGCACCGAGACGGTGCTCTCCGGACTGCCTCGTTATCGGCAGTTCGCGCAGAAACTTGGGCCTTCGGCACGCATACCGACCGGCCCGCCAGTCAGGAGTTCTTGGTCTTGGCGTGCGTTGACGAGGTCTGGCAGGAGGAGCGGGGAAACTCGAACCGGCGTGATGTCAAAAGAAAGGGTGAGCAATGAGGCCCACCCTTTGCGTACGTCGGTCAGAAAGACATCAGAAGGCCTAATTTCAGCGTTTTTTCTTCAGCATCTGCTCGCTCACATAGTGGGCCAACGCATACACGGTTTCAGAAGGGTTGTAGCCAATGGAGGTGGGCAGCAAGCTGGCGTCCACCACGTACAGGTTCTTCACGTCGTGGGTTTCGCCATAGGGGTTGACCACGGTGGTCTTCGGGTCGCGACCCATGCGACAGGTGCCTTGCGGGTGGAAGGAGGTGTATTTGTAGCGGGCCGGCTCGTTCTTCAGCGCGTTGATCACCTTCTCCACATCATCCACGCTGTCGATGGACGAGATGTTGGAGGTGGGCAGGTACAGACGCTTGGCGCCCGCCGCAAACAGGATTTTGGCGGTGGAGATCAAGCCCTTCTTCATGGACTCGAAGTCTTCATCGTCCACGGTGTAGTTGATCTCCTTGTGGCCATCCTTCCAGCGCACCTCGCCCACGTTCTTGTCGTGGATCAGGCTGATCAGACGGATGGTGTTCTTGTAGCCGCTCATGTAGGCCATGTAGGCCTTGCCGGTGCCAGGCTCGGCCTGGAAGCTGGCTTCCACCGGCTCCTGAATGGCGTTGAGCAGGATGTAGCCGCCGTTCTCTGGCAGTGTGTCGCGGTCCATGTACAAGGAGTGCGTGGCGCCGTGGAAGTCATTGACCTCATGTGGGAACTCGGCTGTCACCGACAGGCTGGGGTGGCAAGCGAAGTTCTTGCCGACTTGCCCGCTGCTGTTGGCCAGGCCGCTTTTGAGCAGTAGCAATGGCGTTTGAATCGGGCCGGCCGCCATCACCACGGTGGGTGCGTCGATCTGCATGTCGGCCTTCTTGGCGCCGGTGGCCGGGTCGATGACTTCCGCCTTCACGCCGGTGGCCTTGCCGTCTTTTGACAGCACCTGCGTCACGCGGGTGTCGGAGTGGATGGTCGCGCCGTGGGCCACCGCCCATGGCAGGTAGGTCACCAGCATGGATTGCTTGCGGTCTGAAACGCAGCCGGCAAAGCAGAACCCCGTGATGGCGCAGTCCTTGATGTTGCGCTTGGCCTTTCCCAGCGGGAAGTCCAGCTTCTGCATGCCCTCGCCAATCAGCTCGGCACCCGGGCTGGTTTCGTTGGGTTTGACGGTACGGATGTGCAGATTGCGCTCCACCTTTTCAAAGATGGGGGTCATCACCTGCGGGGTGAGGTTGCTCAGACCAAACTCTTTGGCCCAGAGCTTGAGGTAGTAATCCGGCGTGCGGAAGCACAGGGCTGCGTTGACAACGGTGGAGCCACCGACGCAAGCGCCTTGCAGCACGGTGATGTCGCCGGTGGTGTTGGCCTGGCCACCATGGTCCTGGTACATCATGCCCATGGCCACCGCCAGCATTTCCGGAAATTTCTCGGAAGGCACATAAGGTCCGGCCTCAAGCACGATGACTTTCTTGCCAGCCTTGGCCAACTCGTAGGCCGCGATGGCGCCGCCTGCGCCCGAGCCGATCACCACGGCATCGGCCTTGAGGTGGAGCTTGTCCTGCTGGATGTCGGCCGCTTGCGTCACGGCCAGGCCTTGCTTGGCCACTTTCACTTTGATAGGGGTGTGATTCTTGGTCATTCGCTTGTCTCCATTCCGGCTTTCTCAGCACATGGCTTTGGGCATCGGAATCGTGGGGGTTCTCGGATCTCGGTTCTTTGAACTGACGGCTGAAGAGCTGTGGCGTCGAACGCCTGGCTTCAACGCGTCGGCAAGGGCGCATTGCCCAACGACACCAGCCCGTTCTTCTTGGAGATGGGTCCGTCGTAGCCGGTAGGGGCCCAGGAGGCAGGGTTGGCCCAGTACGAGAGCTGCACCAGCTTCTTCAAACCCATGGACAAACCGCGGTGCGGCGGTTGGTCCGAGTTGCCCCAGGCATCGAGAAACGCGGCGGCAGTCGCGTCATCGAGTTCGATAAACGTCTTGCCGTGTTGCGCTTTGGGCCCGTCATTGAAGTAAGCCAGGCCACCCTTGAGGCCAGCGAGAATGTGCGGCTCCATGGTGCCGAGCAAGGCGCCGTCGAGCGTGCCCAGCAGCTCGGCCGGCTTCCAGGGCGTCAGCGGTGTGCCTTCCACGGGCAGCACCACTTCGGCCACGCGCAGGAAGATGCGGGTCTCGGCTTCGTTGATGGATTTGAGCTGGGGTACAGCAATCGTTGAGCCTGCCGCTGCTGCGCCTGCGCCCAGTGTGGCAGCCGCTGCGCCTGTGAAGGCCAAAAAGTCGCGTCGCTGCATGCGTCCGATGACGCCGAGCGCACGGTCAAGAGAGGTGGGGTCGTAGGTGGCCATTTGCGTGTTGTCTCCTGTCTTCGTGGGTGCGACCCGGCATATCAAGCGTTGTGAATCTGGTCGCCTGCACCTGTGTGCGCCGGAGTTGCCATCCGAATTTGCCGAGTCTCGAACGGTCTCAGTGCAACCCGCATGCCAAACATGCACGCAACTTCCGGATGGTGGTGTTTGTTCGGGGTTACTACTGATAGAACGAGGGGGCTCATGAACTAAATTGCATATTCGCGATGGAATCGTCATCTCTGGCTGAGACGAATACATCAACACGAGACACAGGCGTCTCAATCTGAGACGGCATGAGACGCGCTTCATGGGCCACCCTGACCACACCACTACCGATTCCCGCTATTGGCCGGAGCGCATCTGGCAAGCGCGTCAGCGCTATTTCGATGAAGGCGAGCACCCGGCGGATCTGGATCAAACCCTCATCCGCTCCTGGGAGCGCTGCCAGCGCGCAGGTCTTGAGCCACAAGAACGCGCCGCGTTTGATCCGGTGGAGCGTAGCCACCTCTCGCTGCTGCTCGAGCGTGAGCAGGGCCTGATGCAGGCAGCCAAGGCTGAGCTGGATGCGCTGGCCGCAGCAGTCTCCAGTGCAGGCTACGCCGTGCTGCTCACCGACGCACGCGGACAGGTGCTGGCTGTCGCGGGTGACCTCAAGCAGCGAAGCGACCACATGCGCAAAGCCTTCCGTCCAGGCATTGATGCGTCTGAAGCTGCGATAGGCACAAGTGCCATGGCCATGGCGATCGCTGAAGGGCGGGCGGCCAAGGTGCTGGGGGCCGAGCACTACCTCAGCGACAACCAGCTGCTGCATTGCTGCGCCGCACCTGTGTTCGACCCTCAAGGAAAACTCGTTGGAACAGTAGACGTCACGCGCGATGTGCCACACGTCATGCCAGGCGTCATGGGCCTGGTTCGCAACTGCGCCGCGCGCATTGAGGCGCGCCTCTTTCACGCCATGCCTGCGTTTCTGCATGTCAACCTGGTGGGCGAAGAGGGCGCCATGCTGGCGTTCGACCGCGACGGCCAGGTGCTGGCGGCCAGCGTTGGCGCGCGGCGCCTGATCGATCTGCCCGCCATCGGTGGGCGGTTTGCATTCGAGGATTTGTTTGAAGGTCGTTTTGATGCCTGGGCGTCGCGGGCCACGCAGGCGGGTGTAGAGGCTGCTGCACTGGCCTTGCACGGCGGCATTCGCCTGCCGGTGCAATCGCTTGATGTCGCCACCGGCCGGCTGATGGCTGCATCCTCATTGCATGTTCGACCGGTTTCCGTCCAGCATGTCGCTCCCGGAAAAAGCCCAATGTCCGCCACAGCTTCGCCATCGTTGCCAGATGATGCCGTGTACCGGCGAGACTTTCTGATTGCCTCACGTGCGTTTGAAGCGGGCTTGCCGATCATGGTCACAGGCGCGACCGGCGTGGGCAAGGAGGTCGCGGCTCGCGCATTGCATGACGGCAGCTCCCGTTCGGGCGCACCATTTCAGGCCATCAACTGCGGCGCCATATCGCCAGAGCTGATCGCTTCCGAACTCTTTGGTCATGTCGAGGGGGCCTACACCGGTGCGGCCAAGGGCGGGAGCGCTGGAAAGATCGTGGCCGCCAACGGAGGAACGGTCTTGCTCGACGAGATTGGCGACATGCCCTTGTCATTGCAGGTGGCCCTGCTGCGCGTGCTCGACAGCGGGGAAGTATTGCCCGTCGGGGCCAGCCGTTCCACACAGGTGGAAGTGCGCTTCCTGTGTGCCACCCACCGTGATCTTCGGCAACTGGTTGCCGAAGGCGCCTTTCGCGAAGACCTCTATTTCCGCCTGTCCGGTTGCCAGCTGCGAGTGCCCTGCCTGAAGGACCGGAGCGATTTCGATGCGGTGCTGGAACAGCTGTGCGCCAGGCTCAAACACGACGCGCGCCGAATCGGCCTGCCGCTGCGAGCGCAGTTGCGGCAGCTGCCATGGCCGGGCAACGTGAGACAGTTGCAACATGCCTTGCAGCTCGCCTTTGCGCTCACACCCGACGAGGCCCGGCTCAGCATTGACGACTTCAGAACCGATGGCATCGCTGGTCCTGCCGCTTCAGACCAGGTCAGACCCGGGCAAGGGTTTGTACATGGTGGTGCTGAAGGCAAGAGCGCAAGCGCGAGCCTGGAAATGACCGAACGTCGAGCCATTGGCGAAGCACTGGCGTGCTGCAATGGCAACGTCACAGCGGCTGCGCGCGTGCTTGGCATCAGCCGAGCGACGCTCTACCGCAAGCTCAAGGCCGACCCGACCATTGCCGCCAGCTGAGCCTGAGCCTGAGGCTGAAGCGGCAATCCATTGCGCATGAGCAGCCGTGCGGCATGGATAGAGCACTCCGTTTTGAGGATGCGCTGCGGCGGTGAGCCGCATGGGCAGTGGATGGTCGCGGCACAATGGTCTTGCGAGGAGTGAGGTCAGGGACAGAAGCTGGCACCACGCAGTGCCGGCCGGATGCCTTGCTCCATACAGAACAACATGTCACACACAGGCGAAGCCGCCGCGCAAGCTTTGCGCGCGGTCAAGGGAGGAAACACACATGAAGCACACACTGTGAAGCGCAGCCAGGGCTACGCAGCAGCAGATGCATGAAGCTCGGTCCGTCAAGGGCGTGAGCGGATCACCGAGATATTGCGCAGCCGGTAGTCGGCGACTCCGTTGACCTTGCAGAATGCCGTGGCGCGCACGCGAACATGCTGACCATCCAGCGCGTCCAGCGCATGCGCATCCACCACCATGCGCTTGACGGTCTTGGCGCCACAAGTGCTCTGGTCATCAAGCGGCACCGGCTGGTCCAGCACCAGCTCATGCACTGCCTGCCCGCTGACAGGGTCGGTCACCGGCATCACCCGGCCGTCATACTCTGCCGGCTTGTTGGCACGCGGCTCGCCCGGGTGCAGCGGCGTGTGGACGCAGGCAGCAAGCACTGAGGCGGCGCTCAGGGCAAGCAAGAGGCGAGGCAGCGAGAGAATCTTGGCGTCAGGCATGTGGAGTGGACTCGTGGGTTGTTGGCTGGCAGAGCCAGTAAGCTTGCGGCCAATATAACGCAGTTGACGGTCACACCTTCTCGCCGATCACAGGTTGGCTTCTTGTCGCTCCTTCTCCGGTGGAGCCTTGCGGCTGGCCCTCAAGGTAAAGCGGATTCGAACGTGTCAGTTCGTGCGCAAGCCCATGGATGGCATTGCCGAGCATGCTCCGGATGCCCGTACGCTGATGGCTGGGGTGGCCGACTCGTCTGGCAGCAAACCCGCGAAAGATGGCGGCTCTGCCTAAGGGGAAACCCCGGGGAAGGCCTTTGCACTCGGCTGAGGGTTGACGGGGTCATGCATCACGAAAACCGCATGTTTGCTGGGGTTTGGCGGGGTTGGGGTCTGATTGCATACCGCTGCGGTATGGGTGTGCGACAGGGATAGTATTGGATTCATGTCTGGGGCTTGACTATCGTTTGGCCTGTGCGATGGATACCGGTGTGCAGACACCCGATGTCGGCATTGCAACTGATACCCACTGAGTTCAACCGCTTTCCAATTCGATCAGGAGACAAACAAAATGGCATTGACAGGCGTACTGCGCCCCGGACACATCCAGATCCGGGTGATGGACCTTGACGAGGGCGTCAAGCACTACCGTGATGTGATGGGTCTGCAGGAAATGGGGCGCGACGCCCAGGGCCGCGTGTATCTGCGCTGCTGGGACGAACGCGACCACCACAGCATCATCCTGAGCAAGGCAGACAGTGCAGGCATGGACTTCTTTGGCTTCAAGGTGGACAGCACTGCGACCCTGGACAAGCTGGAGAAGGATGTTCAGAACTGGGGCCTCAAGACGGAGCGGATTCCAGCGGGTGACCTGCTGGAGACAGGCGAGCGCGTTCGCTTCGTGATCCCGAGCGGCCACTCCATCGAGCTGTACGCCGAGAAGACTTTTGTCGGCGTCGACCGCGGCGAGATGGACCCTTCGCACTACAGCAAGCAGATGGATACCGGTATTGCGCCCCGCAGCTTCGACCATGCCCTGCTGTATGGGCCGGACGTCGACAAGGTGCTCGACCTGTTCACCAACGTTCTGGGCTTTCACCTGGCCGAATACGTGAACTTGCCCGAGACAGATGTCAAAGGCGCACTGTGGCTGGCCTGTTCGAACAAGGCCCACGACATTGCGTTCGTGATTCACCCCGAGCCCAACAAGTTTCACCACGTGTCATTCCTCATGGAGTCGCTCGAGCGTGTCTTCCGCGCTGCCGACATCATGGCTGCCAACGACGTGAAGGTTGACATTGGCCCCACCCGCCACGGCATCACCCGCGGAGGTACGATTTACGCGTGGGACCCGTCGGGCAACCGTTTTGAGACCTTTGCCGGTGGCAACTATGCCTACCCTGACCAGCCGCCGATCGGTTGGACCTGGGAAGGCCTGGGCGAAGGCGGTGGCCTCGACGTGGCAGCCCGCAAGCTGCACGACACCTTCCTGGCCGTGGTGACCTGATCAGTCGCACGCCCAGCACAAGGAAACACACAGAATACAAACAACGTTTTTCAGACAGGCGGTGGCGATGACTGCCTGTCGAGCCGGCTCTTATGGCCCCGTTCTCCTCTACTCTGGTGGTGCGGGGCCTTTTCTTTTTCTCTTGCCCTTCTTTTCTTCTTGATGGGTTCGAAGGTGCGTCGAAGGTGGTGCGCAGCCGGGGCGGTGAAGTGGTTGGTTCAGCTGCGTGGGCGGGTGACTGCCTTGCGCAGCTTGCCGATGACGCTGAGCGTGAGATCGCTGGTGGGTTGGATACAGCAGGCGAGCACGACGCCGTTGGCTTCCTCGTCTGCCGAGACATGGCTGCGGCTCATCACACGGGACCGGAAACTCCCTGCGAGCACAGCGACCTTGCACACACCACAGCCACCACCACGGCACCCAACGGGAATACCTTTTCGGCCACTGCGAGCGAGCGCATTGAGTGCATTGTCTTTCTCGCTGCAGGGGTAGACTTCCTGCGTGTCGTCGATATGGATCTGATGGATTCTGGAAGAAGTGCTGCCCTTGGCAGCCAGCGCGGCAAAGCTAGGTATGGCAGTCATGGAGATGTCCTCGGGGACGCTGTGTCTATCGGCCTTTGAGAGGCGTTCGCTGTGGCATCATGAAACCCGGTGCGGCATGGTGCCGGCGGCGGCATCGTTGGTCGCCGGGCCCAGCCACTGCAGGGGCATTGAATCAACCCGCATACATGGCTTTGGGCGGTACGCCCGGGGCTGCAACAAGCATGGACTTGCGTCAACTCAAATATTTTCTGGCAGTCGCCGAGGAGCTCAACATCTCGCGAGCTGCCGAGCGCCTGCACATTTCCCAGCCGCCACTCACGCGCAACATCAAGGCGCTGGAAGAAGAGCTGGGTGTAAAGCTGTTTCACCGCTCCGCTCGCGGCGTGGAACTGACGCAAGCCGGCGAGATGTTTCGCGAAGACTCCAACAACATCCGCATGCTGGTCGAGGCGGCGGTCGACCGTGTGCAGCGTGCAGGCGAAGGCAAGCTGGGCCGGCTGGATGTGGGGATATTCGGATCGGCCGTCTATGAAGTGATCCCGAGCCTGTTGCAGACGTTCCGGGAGCGTCTGCCGGGTGTGAGCGTGGTGCTGCACACCATGAACAAGAGCGAGCAGCTCGAAGCCTTGCGTCAGCGCCGTATCACGGTGGCCTTCAACCGCATCTTGCAGCCCGCGCCAGACATCGGGCGCGAGCTGGTGGTGACCGAGCCCTTGTTTGTGGTGCTGCCCAAGCATCACCGCCTGACGCGCCTGGAATCGGTGCCGGTCAAGGCGCTGGCGGGCGAGCCCCTGGTGTTGTTCCCGAATGTGGGGCGCCCCAACTTTGCAGACCGCGTCATCGAGATGTGCAACAAGCACGGCTTCGAGGCGCAGGTGAGCCAGGAAGTGGGCGATGCCATCACCGGTGCGGTGCTGGTGGCGCGCGGCTTTGGCATCACCTTGATACCGGCGTCGGCGGCGAAGACGGTGGCCATTGAGGGCACCACCTACCGCCCGCTGGCCGACGGCACGGGCGTGGATCTGAGCTGCTTCTACCGCGCTTCCGATCGTTCGCCGCTGCTGCACTCGTTTCTGGAAGTGGTGCGCGAGTACCGCGCGCGGCATGCTGCCAAACAGCCACCCAGCGCCTGAGTGGCTTGTCTCCAGGGCCAGGTGCCCTGAGCGCTGAGGCAGCAGTCGCGTCACACCGAGCGGAACAAAGGGCTTCGGGTGCGTTGCGCATCAGCAGCCGAGAGGAACTTCTCGGTGTAGATGTCGCGCTCGAACAAGCGCCCTTGCATCAGGGTCGACAAGCAGGCGTCGATCATGGCGGGCGGCCCACACAAATAGGCTTTGTGGCCACTGAAGTCGTTGTCGAACAGTTCCTTGGCCACGTCGTGCACGAAGCCGCGCGCGCCGCTCCAGCCGCTGCCTTCGGGCTCGTTTGACAGCGCAGGCACATAGCGCAGGTTCGGGTGCTGGGTTGCCAGCTCGGTCAGCCGGTCGTGACAGTACAGCTCGGCCTGATTGCGCTGGCCGTAGACGAGTGTGATGGGCAAGGTGCAGCCTTCACCCAGCAGGTCCTCGATCATGGCGAGGGGGCTGGACAAGCCCGATCCGCCCGCCATGAAGATCATGGGTAACCCGCCGTTGTTCTGATGCGCCGATTTGCGGACAAAGAAGCGGCCATAGGGGCCCGCAAGGTCCAGCGTGTCACCCACTGCCAGTTGCTGGTGCAGGTAGGTGGTGCCGGCGCCACCGGGCACCATGCGGATCTGCAACTCGACTTCGTCGGGGCGTGACGGCGGGTTGGCAATGGAGAATGCGCGGCGTTCGCCCAGAGAGGGAATCTCGACGTTCACATACTGGCCGGCCTGGAAGGTCATGGCGCGGTCGAGCTTGAGGCGGAAGATTTTGACCGTGGGTGAAACTTCATCGATGCTGATGACCTCGGCCTTGAAGTCGCTCACGGGGATGACGATGGCGTCCGGTTCGTCATCGATGTCGGCCTCGATGGTGACATCGCTTTGCAAGGTGGCGCAACACGCCAGCGTCTTGCCTTCTTCGCGCTCGAAGTCCATCAGCGCGAAGGGGGAGGCATCGCCGTGCTCGATCTCGCCATCGGTCACCCGCACCTTGCAGGTGGCACACAAACCATGGCAGCACGCGTGTGGCAGCCAGATGCCGGCGCGCAGGCAGGCATCCAGAATGGTCTGGTCGTCTTCGACTTCAAGGGTTTGGGCGATGGGTTCGATGGTGAGGGTGTAGCTCATGGCGTGCGAAAAATCTGGAATGAGAAAGTGAGGTTCGATGGCCGCTCTGGTCGTTGTTGTCGGTCTTGTGCTGCGGCTTCTTCTCTGGATTCTTGTTCTTCTGACTTGAAACGAAAAGCGGCGACGGGCCCGGCTGAGACCGCCGCCGCTGAAGATCAGCTCAGCTCAATGAGCTGGCTGAGGGGTTGGCTTCAGATGCCTGCGCCGGCCAGGCCGGGTTGGTCAGGCGTCTGGAAACGGATGAAGGCTTTGTGGCCCAGGCCGTTTTCTTCCAGGCTTTTGTCCATGGCAGGCTCGAACGGCTCGTCCGAGCGCAACCATTTGGTCTGGGTCCAGTCGATCTGGCCGAACTGCGGGTGCTGCCCGAACAGGCCTGGCAGCACTTGCTCCACCAGTGCGCCAAACGGCATGGCAATAGGCACAGGAATGCACATCGGCGTGGCATACATCAAGTGCTTGTCCCAGCTGATGTTGATGATCTGGTTGCCGTTGAACTTGTCCTGCGTGTCTTTCATGTCGCCGTGGTAGCCAGGGCGAATCGCTTGTGTGCTCATGTGTGTTTTCCTTTTGACTTCAAGTCGTGAACTGAACGGGGTCAGGCGCGCTTGGCTTCTTCGTCAGCGGCAGCGGCAGGCGCTGGCTGGGCGTTGAAGTTGGCGGGTCTCTTGGTCCATTCGGTCCAGTTCTTGGCGTCGGTGTGGGTGTCGAAGTCGCCACCGTCCACGCCGAAGGTGATGCCCATGTAGCGCAGTGCTTCCACCAACGGGTTGAAGTCTGGCGAGGTCGGGTTCACGTCCGGCAGGAAGTAGCTGCCCTGGTAGATCTGGTGCACCGGCAAGTGGGCGTGCACGTACTTTTCTGGCTCTTTGTCGAAGATGTCCTTGCAGCCGTCCGAGCAGAAGTGGAACTTGTTGCCCAGGTAGTCGGATTCGCGGTGGCAAATCTGCGTCGGGTCGTCGGCTTCAGTGAAGAGCAGCGGCCACTGGCAGGTCTGGCACAGTTGCGGCAGGGTGGGGTTGGCAAACGGCGTGCCGTTCTTCTCCATCTCGGCCCACATCTCGAAGCGGGGACGGTAGTACGTGTCGAAGGTCTCGGGGTACTTGGCAGAGAGCCATTCCATCTCTTCTTCCTTCGGCAGCCACACGGGGAAACCGGCGGCATGACGGAACTGGTAGAAGGTGCTCCACAGCTGGTGACCAACGTGGTGCTTTTCCTTGACGGTGACGTCGGCGTGCTTGGGTGGGCGGATGCCGTAACGCGCCAGATCGGCAAAGAGGGCGCCGCCGTTTTGCTCGTAGTAGATCTCCCAGGCTTCGGCCCAGCTCATCACGCGCTTGGGCAGCATGTAGTCCATCATGGCCGCCACCAGCGACAGCAGGCGGTAGCCGCGCCAGAACCACTTGTCGATCCAGCCTTGAACGATGGGCACGTTGGCAGGGTCTTGCTCCAGCAGGAACTTGATCACCTCGATGCCCAGTGTCATGTGGCGAGCTTCGTCACTCTGTGCGGAGAAGCCGAAGCTCACGGTGCCCATGTCGCCGTTGTAGGCCGCGCCGGACATCCATGGCATGAACACCAGGTTGGTCAGCACGTATTCGAAGGCGAAGCAGATGCCCACGACAAACTCGAATGGGCCGGCAGAGACGGCGTCTTCGAAGAAGGACTTGGGGATGGACAGGTACCAGGTGCGGTCGTACTGGTACGGGAAGTTGCTCATCCCGGTGAAGTACTTGTTGTAGTGCGAGAGAGCGTGGGTCTGCGTCTGGGCGTGGCGCAGCTCGTCAATCGCCTGCATTTGCGCGGCGATGCGCGCGGCGGTGCCCGGAAACTCGCGGCCAATGATGTTGAAGCCGCGGTGTGAGGCGTACTCCATGCCGACGACGGCGTTGATGAACAGCTTGAGCGCCTGGATGTAGCGCACGTCGGTGACGTTGAATTGCGCGTTGTTCTGCTGGAAGGCGTCGAGGATGGCGTAGAGCTTGCGCTCTTTTTCACCCTGGTATTTCCAGTACGCGTCCATGGTCAGGCGGAAGGGGTCTTCCCACTTGTCCCAGTCGTGGATTTTGATGCCTTCGAAATTGACGTTGCGGAAGATGTCCTCGGACGACTGGTAGCTTGGCTCCCAGCCCAGGTCACGCGTGAGCATCGCGTAGTTTTCCTTGAGGCTGAGCTTCTTGGCAGCAGGCGCCAGGTTGGCGGCATTGGTTGGGGCGTTCATAGTGAATGTCTCCGTATGGGTTTCGTTGGAGGAAGCGCTCAGGCGGTCTTCCACTCCAGAATGAATTCGTCGAGGCCTTCGTCCACTTCACCTGAAAGCGAGATCAGGTTGATGTGCAGTTCGCGCATGTCGAACTCGCGGCCCACTTCTTCTTCAATGGTTTCGCGCTTGACGACCAAACGGCCGGGGGCGTTGATTTTGACCATGCCGGGCATCTCGTCGACTTCTGCCTCAGGGTTGTCAGCCTGGATGGCGTCGATGATGGGGCGGGTGTCGTTGTTGGCCTGGAAGGCGATGAAGACCGGTTGACGTTTCACGTCGGTTGCGGTGGTCTGGCTCATGAATGAACTCCGTATCGATGTCTTGTGTGTCGCGGGTGGCGAATGCGTGGGATGGGCTCAGGCCTTGACGACCTTGGCCTTGACCAGGCGTTGCTGCAGCGCGGCCTTGACCTGCTCCAGCGCCGCAGCGCCGTCGGCCTCGCCCATGGCCAGCGTGGCCAGTGGTTTGAGCGCTTCGCTATATGCTGCGATCCACTTGTTGGCCCAGGCTTCGATCTGAGCCCGGTTTTCTTCGCTCTCTGCAGCGCATGTCTTGATGACGGCATCGACCCAGCGGGTGAACTCTTCGTTCCAGCGCAGCGGGAAGTCCAGTACGGTGGCCAGTGCGTGGCCCTGGCGCTTGGCGTAGTGCTTCTCGAACAGGTCGAGCAGCAGTGGGTAGACCAGGCTGTCGGCGACCAGGGCTTGTGCCACCAGCGTCTCGAACCAGTCGCGCACGACAAAGCTGTTCTCGGTTTCACGGCGCAGCGGCTGCCACACCTCGTCTTCCACCCAGTGCTTCTTGGCCTGAACCAGCGAGGCGCCGGTGTTGCCGTCGAGCATGAGGCCGATGCGTGAGAAGTGCTGGGCCATGCCCAGGCGGTCCATCATGCCCATGGCCGCGGCCTGGGTCACGGCGGTGCCCCACCCGTAGGCAGCGACCATGCTCATGTTGGTGTTGCCGCCCCACTCATAGTGGCGCATGGGCAGCAGCAGGCGAACCAGCAGCTCGCGGTCTTCCTGAGGGAGGTCGGCCAGCAGGCCGCGTTTGTCGGCCATTTCCATCTGGCGGTCAGCGGCTTCCTGCTGCTTGGCGCGGGCGATGGTGTAGCTGCCGTAGTAGTACTGGCGCGGATCCTTGGCAGCGTACCAGTCCTTCATCTTGATGGCAGTGCGGCTCTGGTCATACAGGTCGCCGTCCGGATCCCACAGCGGCTTGTAGTGGTAGTTCACCTCGGCCTGGAGGTGGTAGGTGCCCTCCTGGTAGCGGGAGGCGGGCTTGTCGCCAAAGCGCTCAGCGATGTGCTGGAATGTGTTGCGCACGGGCTTGACGCTCTGCACACGAATATCGACCGTCATGGTGGCGTGTCTCCTCTGTTGTGAAACGGGGGTGTTTTGTGGGGAACCGGGGGTTGCGCTGTGTGGTGCTGGGTCGGGTCTACTCGACGATGCCGGGCTGCCCGTAGCGCCATTTCGCTTGCTCATAGTCGAGCGCGCGGCCTTGCTCTTCGCTCAGGTGCCGAACGCCGTACGTGCGGCAGAACTCAACGAAAGCAGGCGTGGGCAGGATGAGGTCGACCGACAGCTCGGGGTCACCGATGGCAAAGTCGAACTCAACAAAACCGTCGGGTCGACGGTGGGTGACGCGCACCCAATACACCTGGTCGGGATCGGGCTTGGCGCCTGGCAATTCATGCACGGTCACAGCGTTGTCTCCAGTGGGCCGCCTGTCGTTGTTGAAACTTCTGCAATGCGGCGGCCTCGCTGGATGAATTGCGAGGGGCGTGCCATGTCTGCGTTTTCGAGGGAAAACCCCGACGCTTTGAACACCTGGATGCTGTTCTTCTCGGGCTGGGGACCCATGGCATGGCGAATGGCGGCAGTGCCATGTGGAAAAATGCGCACCCCTGCCGGGCAAAGGTGCGCATGGTGTTGAAAATGCTGCAGCCAGGCTTTGCGATGCAGCATTTATCAGTCGGCCTTGGGCTGGAAGGCCCCGAGACCGTTCAGCCTCCTGAAGCGAGCTTTTCTGCTTCCTTCTCGATCATCTGCTTGAGCAGCCTGCGCACGCGCACGGGCGCCGCATCACTGGTGATGAGCACGGGGTTGAGCGAGAAGAAATCGCTGGTGTTCATCTCGCGCTGCACGGCTTCGATGATGGGGCCGTCCTCATCAACGAAAGCGTTGTGCATGGCGTCAATCTTGAACTGGTTGAAGCCTTCGTCGTCCACGTTGTGGTTGCGGCGGGTGGCAAACCAGTAGTGGGTCTCGTTGGCATTGGCCGGGGTGCAGGTGTGCAGGTCGTACTGGCCCACGGTCTGGTCGAGGGTCAGGCCTGCACTGTCGTCCTGGGTCGCGCCAATGGTCAGCTGGATGGTGGCCGGGGCGTACCAGGTCACGCTCACAAAGTGGCGCGCCGATTCTTCCGGCTTTTGCATGAAGGGCGCGAAGATGCCCATGGGCGGCGTCTGCGCCCATTCCCAGCGCACGTTCACGGTTTTGTTCTCTTCCTTGACGGGCGGAATTTGTGGCGTGAGCTGGCCGCGGGTGGAGATGATCTCGCCGTGGACATGATCGACGTGAGACAGATCCATCACGTTGTCGATGATGAGCTCGAAGTTGGCCTTCATGGGCATGTAGGTGTGACCGATACCGCTGGCCGGGCCGTTGTCCAGCTCGCCAAAGTCTGGCAGCTTGGACGCGTCTGCGGGTTCGTTGCCCATCCAGATCCAGATGAAGCCCCACTTTTCCAGAAGGGGGAAGCTCCGTACTTTGGCTGCAGCCGGAATCACTTGCTTGCCGTGAGGGTTGTGCGTGCATTGGCCGGTGCAGTCGAAGCGCAAGGCGTGGTAGGCGCAAACCACGTCGTCGCCATCGCGCTTGCCTTTGCTCAACGGCACGAAGCGATGAGGGCACCGGTCGTGCAGGGCCACGGGTTCGCCGTCGGCTTTGCGGTAGAGCAGCACGGAGGTGTCCAGCAGCTGTCGCGCCAGCATGTCTTCGCCTTGCACTTCGCGTGAGAGGGCTGCCGCATACCAGCAGTTCGTCAGGTAGGGGGTGCCTGGTTTGCCGACAGCGTTGCCACTGGGGTGAAAGGTAATGGGCTGTGCGCCAGTGGTGGGGTTCTTCGTCATTTCTCTTGTCTCCTGTGTGTTGTGGCTGGCCGGTGTTCAATCAGTGCTCACCGGACCTGCTTCTCTTTGCAACCGGTGTGCCATGGCGTGACCGGTGGTTTGTGTTGCATTGCACACGCGTGCAAGTGGGCGTCAGCACTGTGGATTTCCAGACATGCTCGAAAGTCGGGATGGTCCGCGTCAAAGATCCGTTTCATGATTTGCGGAAGAGATGTCCGGCAGGGGTTTCCGCATTTGCGGAAACCGGCATGGCCTGGCGCATTTCCATTTTTGGGCACCTGAACGGAGACAAACACGCATGAGCCAAGCCGCCGACATCCGGGCACTCACCGACAGCCTGGCCTCGCATTTGCACTTCTCGCCAGACCAAGGTCATATCCAGCTGTTCGATCAGCGAATGCTGCTTGTGCATGCCAACTCGTTTGCCCGCTTGCGCGCTGACATGCTGGAGTCGCTGGGTTGGGATGCCGCCAAATCGCTGCTCTCTCGATGGGGCGATCAGCAGGGATATGAAGACGGCCTGCGAGTGCGGCATCTGGTGGGGAAGAAAGTCGACAAAGTTCTGGAGGCGGCCTTGGTCCTTGGCCCCCGTTTGCGGGAGATGGAGGGCTTTGTGCTCAACCAGCCGGTGCAGGCCATGCATTCGGACGAGGACAGCGGCGAGTTCTGGGGCGACTACCTGTGGCGCGAGAGCTGGGAGGCGCAGGCCCATCTGGCGCACTGTGGGGTGGCCGATCGGCCGGTGTGCTGGTCGATGACTGGCTACGCCGATGGTTTTTCCCGCGCCGTGTCGGACACTTCCGTGCTTTGGCGCGAGGTGGAATGCGTGGGCATGGGCCATGCCTGTTGCCGTGTCATCGGACGGCCTGCCAGTGAGTGGGCGCAACTCGATGCATTGGAACGTGGCGCAGGCGGCGCTGCGTCAGGGGGTGAACGCAAACTCTGGTCAGCGCATTCGGGTGCTGCGTTGGCCAGCGGTCATGCTCGTGACGATGCACTGGCCAAACGTTTTGAGGCCGCCGGTGTGGTCGGACGCTCCGCTGCTTTGACACAAGTGTGTCGCCAGGTGGAGAAGGTGGGCGCTACCGATTGCACTGTCTTGTTCAAAGGGGAGAGCGGCGTGGGCAAAGAGCGCTTTGCCCGGGTGCTCCACCAGCTCAGTGGACGCGCCGAAGGGCCGTGGGTGGCCGTGAACTGCGCCGCCATCCCGAACGAACTGGTGGAATCCGAACTGTTTGGCGTGGAGCGTGGTGCATTCACCGGTGCAGACAAAACCCGGCCTGGCCGGTTTGAGCGCGCGCACGGCGGCACCTTGTTTCTGGACGAGGTAGCCAGCCTCAGCTTGTCCGCACAAAGCAAGTTGCTGCGCGTCCTTCAGGAGCGAGAAGTGGAGCGCGTGGGGGGCACCAAGCCTTTGCCAGTGGATGTTCGCATTGTGGCGGCTGCCAATGTCGACTTGCGCGAGGCGGTGGAGGCAGGGCAGTTCCGCGAGGACTTGTTCTACCGCCTCAATGTGTTTCCCGTGCACATTCCGCCGCTGCGTGAGCGACGCAGTGACCTGCCCGAGCTCATCGCACATTTCGCAGAACAAAGTGCTCAGCGCCTGCAAGGCAAACGGTCAGGCAACGCGCTCCATGCGAACGGCAATGTCCTCGACATCACTCCGCAAGCGATCAGCGCACTGGAAGACTACGACTGGCCGGGCAACGTGCGTGAGCTGGAAAACATCATTGAACGCGGCATCATTCTCAGCGGTGCGGGTGAAGAGTCCATGGATGTGCACCACCTGTTCACCGATGGAGAGCAGGCCAGCGGCGACTTGATGGGTGTCGACCGTGACGGCGCGCTTGCGCGCTTCACATCGCCGTCTGCGCCCAAAGCAGCTATTCCTTCAAGAAAGGAAGCTGCAGCCACCAAGCCCAAAGGCCTTTCTCGAGTGCCGGACGACATGCTCGACTATTTGCTGGACGAAGGCGTGTCTTTCGACACCATTGAGCAGTGGGTGTTTGACCGTGCGGTCAAGCGCTGCGGCGGCAACATCTCTGCCACGGCCCGCATGTTGCAAATGCGCCGGGGAGCGGTGGAGTACCGGCTGAAGAAAAAGCACGCAGGCTGAGTGAATCGGTCGCTGGCATGGATCGATAGAATGCCCTCGTTGGCGATGGGGACCAACGGCTGAGAGCAGAAAACAATTCAAATCAGGAGGAACACCATGCTGGTACCCAGTTTCTGGGCTGAAGCCACCCGACACAAACCGCGCGGGGGCAGGGAAGACACGCAGGTCACCGTGCTGCGTTTTGGCTGGTCCAATGCGTCGCAGGCCGATGCGCAAGCCATGGCGGAGCAGCGCGTGGAACAAGCGTTCCAGGAAATTCTGGCGGGTGAGCCCTTGGAGCGATTCGAGCGACGGGTGGCCTACAACGGAGCCGATGGTCTGCCGATTCGGGAAGAGGTGTTGTCCCGGTTCGGCCGTGAGGGTGAGGTCGATGAAGTGGTCATCACCCGGAACAGCTACGGCGCCCACTGCCTGAATACACCCAGCGTGTTGTTTGCCGATGTGGACCTGAACGAAGATCCACCAAGCTGGTTTTCTTGGGCCGTGTTTGCTGTTCTCGTCGTGCTGTCCGTGTTGGTGAGCATCGCTCTCAGGGGGGCTCTGGCGGCTTTGGTCTTGATCTTCGTTTCTGCCTTTGCGGCCAAACCACTCGCCCGGGTGTTGAAGGGGCTGATGGGGGGTGCAGGGCGCACGCCCGAAGACATGGCATTGACCCAGCTCAGTTCCTTTCTGTCTCTCCACCCGTCATGGGGCGTTCGCGCTTACCGAACGCCCAAGGGCTTGCGGATGCTGGTGACGCACCGAACCTTTGCTCCAGACGAGGGCGAGGTTCAGGGTTTCTTCTCGTCCCTGGGGGCAGACGAACTGTATGTGCGCATGTGCCGGAACCAGCGTTGCTTCCGGGCGCGTTTGAGTCCGAAGCCTTGGCGAATCGGTATGGAGCGCCACATTGTTCCGCGCCGCGCCACCTGGCCGGTCACGGATACAGAGAAGCTCGCGCGTCGGAAGGCCTGGGTAGAGGAATACGAAGAGAAGGCAAAAGCCTACGCTGCCTGCCGCTTCCTCGGCACTTACGGCAAGGAATCGATTCATGTCGATGTGGCGCAGGTGGTTCGGATGCATGATCAAGCTTGCCGCGCCTTGAGCACGAATCTGCCCTTGGCGTAAGCTGGAATCTGTGGGCTGCACCAAAGTTCCCAGCTTCTCGCGCCTGTTCGCGCAGCATGTGGGCGAGACGCCTGCGGAGCTTCGCCGTTGCTGAGCCCCGTGGCGCTCAGATGATGGCGCGAACCACCAGCCCCAGGCCGAGGGTGGCCAGGACCAGCAGCACTGCCGTGCGAAATGCCTGCGGTGCCAGGAAGCGGCTGATGCGCTGCCCGATGCGAACGCCAAGGGTCACCAAGACCAGACCCAGCACGGAGGCCACGACCACGGGCACCGACACCATGCCGTGCGTGCCCAGTCCGATGAACATCATGACGCTCGACAAAGTGAAAGACTGGTTGCTTGCCTGGACAAATCGCTCGCGCGGCAGGTCATTGATGGAGAGCAGGTAGGGCACCACGGGCATCACCTGGGACCCCGTCAACCCATTGATGAAACCGGTGGCAGCACCCACCAAGGGCTCAAACCGCCGAGAGTGGCTTTCCCTGAAGTGCAGGCGTGCCCGGGAAGATGAAAGCGCAAAGCCGACATACAGAACCAGCACCACCCCCAAGACCGCAGCGGCGGTTTCGCCCTGCATGGCCGATAACGTCCACAAGCCAACGAACACGAAGACCGCGGCTGAAGCCAGCATGGGCCAGAATCGCCGGGCACTGTCCACAAAGCCCCCGGTACTGGCCATCACTACCACGTTGGAGGCCATGGAGGGAATCAACACCATCGGCAATGCGTCTTTCAGGCCGAAGGCCAGCGTGAGAATGGGCAGGCAAGTCGACGAGTAGCCCACGCCCGTGATGCCTTTGACCAAGGCGGCAATGAAATAGGCCGAGGCCAGAGTCGCGAGCTGGGTGGGGGTGAAGGCTTCAAGAAAGGGCATAGACTAGGCCGCACATCTTGATCGCTTGTTCAACCTATTGCAAGCGCCCGTGTCGCCAAGCTTGCACCACTACGATTCATGATCGACCCATCGTTCTCGTCCTTCGCTGCGCAGGGTTTCAAGCTTGTGGAATCTGTTCTGCCGGTACAGGCATGCGAGGACATGCTGCCATTGCTGCCCGCCCAAGGGCAAGAAGGCGCCCGACCCGGTTGCCGTGACTTGTTGATGGAACCATGGTGTGCAGCGCTATCGCGCAGTCTGCGAGCGCATTCAGCAGTTTCGCCCACGCTGGCGGCCTCCTCCGTTGCCGTGCAATGCACTTACTTCGAGAAGTCGGCTAACCAGAACTGGTTGGTGCCCGTTCACCAGGACTTGAGCATCCCGGTTGCTGAACGGGTGGAACACCCGGCTCTGTCGGGATGGTCGGTCAAGGGTGGGCAGTACTTTGTGCAGGCACCAGTGTCGGTGCTGAACCAGTTGGTGGCGATTCGGCTGCACCTGGACGACTGTGGCGAAATGGATGGTCCGCTGCGTGTGGTGCCGGGAAGTCACGCCCGGGGCGTTCTATCGCCCAATGAGGCCATTGTGGTTCGGCGGAGCGTTGGGCACGTAGTGTGCACGGTGCCCAAAGGCGGGGTGCTGGTGATGAAGCCACTGCTGCTGCATGCGTCTTCAAAATCCACCGGCAAAGGCCTGCGGCGTGTGTTGCACTTTTTGTTTGGGCCTCCTGACTTGCCTTGCGGCCTGAGGTGGGCTGTGGCGGTCTCGGCCTGACGGCTCGCTCTTCGCGCTGCGTACCTTCGCTCGTCGGCGAAACTTGTCGCCGTTTCTGACGCAGTGTGGGTAACATGGATGTTTGGCACCTTTGCTCGAACGCAGGCGCGGGCGCGGGGCCAAGCTCAGAAGGAGACACACCATGGCAGGAGAAGCTTTCATCGTTGCGGCCAAGCGCACGGCCGCGGGCCGGCGCAATGGCCGTTTGTCTGGTTGGCACCCGGTGGACATGGCCGCAGCCGTACTCGACGCCTTGGTGGACGAAACCGGCATCGATCCGGCTGCGGTGGACGATGTGCTCATGGGCTGCGTCAGCCAGGTGGGTGAACAGTCGTTCAACGTCGCACGCAACGCCGTGCTGGCATCCAGCCTTCCGGAATCTGTGCCGGCCAGTTCAATCGACCGGCAGTGCGGGTCGTCTCAGCAAGCGCTACATTTTGCCGCCCAGGCTGTGATGTCGGGCACCGCCGATTGTGTGATCGCGTGCGGTGTGGAGAGCATGTCACGTGTGCCGATGTTCTCGCCGAGCGAGCTGGCGCGCAAAGCGGACATGGGGGTCTACATGAGCCCGGGCATGGCGCAGCAATACCCTGACGTGGTGTTCAGCCAGTTCACCGGCGCGGAAATGATGGCGGAAAAATATGGTCTGAGCAAAGACGATCTTGACCGCTACGCCTTGCAAAGCCATCAGCGGGCGATCGCTGCAACGCAAGCAGGGCGGTTTGCCGACGAAATTCTCGCGCTCGAAGTCCGTGGCGCCGACGGTGTGACCAGCGGGGATCTTCACACGGTGGACGAAGGCATCCGCTTCGATGCCACGCTGGAGTCGATTGGCAGTGTCAAGCTGCTGAAAGAAGGCGGCGTGGTCACGGCTGCCAATGCCAGCCAGATTGCAGACGGCGCTACCGGCGTCATGGTGGTGAGCGAGCAGGCACTGAAGACTTTTGGACTGACGCCGCTGGTAAGAGTGCACCACCTCTCAGTGATCGGCCACGACCCGGTGATCATGCTGGAGGCTCCGATTCCGGCCACGCAGGCTGCGCTGAAGAAGGCGGGCATGCGGCTGGAAGATATCGACGCTTATGAAGTGAACGAGGCGTTTGCGCCGGTACCACTGGCTTGGCTGAAGGCACTGGGAGCAGATCCCGAAAGGCTCAATGTCAATGGCGGCGCCATTGCGTTGGGTCATCCATTGGGGGCATCCGGCACCAAACTGATGACCACCTTGATTCATGTGCTGCAACAGCGCGGAGGCCGCTACGGACTCCAGACCATGTGCGAAGGTGGTGGCATGGCCAACGTGACGATTGTGGAACGGCTGTAGGGCAGTCCTTCCCGCCTTACCCTGTGCGCGACGTCATGCCTTGCCGTTCAGACCTTTGAGTCGATAAATCAGTTGCGAGCGCGTGATGCCCAGTAGGCGGGCAGCGGCCGACTGGTTACCGTCGGTCATGCGGACGGCGCTGCGCACGAGCTCGGCTTCGAGTTGATCGAGAGAGAGTGCGGCTTGTTGGTATTGTTCGTCGTCGTCACTCAAAGGCTGTCCATTGAGCAGGGCCTGAACCCGCTCGCCCAGTGGGGAATTGAGGGTGGCGTTTGTTGACTGGCCATTGCTCGCGGAAGCATCACCATCGCGGCCATCACCGCTCACTTCCGCCGCATGGCAACTGCCCAGCTTGCCATCGTGACGCAGGGCCAGCCATTCTCCGTCCAGGCGCTCATCGCCCAGGAACAAGTGGGTGATGTCGATGGCACCGCCGTCGCTGGCCAACACCACACCGCGTTCCACCAGGTTTTCCAGTTCGCGGATGTTGCCTGGCCATTCGTAGGCCAGCATGGCGTCGATGGCGCGCGCAGTGAATCCGGTGACCGAACGGCCGTCGCGCTGGTTGAACTTGCGCAGGAAATGGTTCATGAAGACGGGGATGTCTTCGCGGCGTTCGCGCAGCGGGGGCACCCGGACTGGCAACACGTTCAGCCGGAAGTAAAGGTCTTCGCGAAAGCGGCCGGCTTCCACTTCTTTCTTCAGGTCGAGGTTGGTGGCGGCAATGACGCGCACATCCACTTGCGTGGTGGCCGTGCTGCCCACGCGTTCAATCTCGCGCTCTTGCAATGCGCGCAGCAGTTTGCCTTGCGCGGTCCAACCCAGAATGCCGATCTCGTCCAAAAACAGCGTGCCACCATTGGCCCGCTCGAAGCGGCCAGCACGGCTGCTTTGGGCGCCTGTGAAGCCACCTTTTTCCACGCCGAAGAGTTCGGACTCGATCAGGTCTTCCGGAATGGCGGCGCAGTTGATGGCGACAAAAGGCTGTGAAGCGCGAGGGCTGATGCGGTGCAAAGCCTGCGCCAGCACTTCTTTGCCGACGCCGCTTTCGCCGAGGAACAAAACCGTGGCATGTGTTTGTGCTGCGCGGCGCACCATGTGGCAAACCGCGTTGAAGCCTGCGCTCACGCCCACCACTTCCGTGTCGCCCAACAGCGATGTGCCTGCTGGGCCCGCATCGCCCGTTCGGGCGCTCACCCCGCTGCTCAGGGCGTCTGCCCGCAGGTGCAGCATGTCGGCGCCGGCTTCTTCGTCATCGTCCCAGGCGTCGGCAGGCTTGCCGACAATGACGCAATGCGGTGCACCCTGGGCGCAGCACTGCACCTCGCGAAAAACCACCGGCTTGCCCATGAAGCGGCTGACGAAGCCGCTGGCATAGCCCACTTGCTGCCAGCAGGCGGGGTCGGTACCGACACCATAGAAGCGGGTGTGGGCTTCGGCTTCAGCCGATCCGTGCCAGTTGAATTCACCCAGGAAGTGGCCCGCTTCCACATCCAGCTCAAGGTGCACGGCCTCCACACGCGCCACGCCTTCGAGCATGTGCAATTGCGGACCGATGAACACGCCTTCCTCAGCTTTTTCGATGCCTTGAAACCGGTGCGCGATATCGGCATCGTGCGCACCGCAGTTGTAACCCATGCGGGTGATCAAACCGCGTGCCTTGTCGGCGCCCAGTGTTTCGATCAGTTCTTGGCGGAACACGCCCATGGCCGAGTTGTGGATCAACACCATGCGCTGGTCGTTGAGCCAGATGCGGCCTTCCTTGGCATCAAAGCGCAAGCTCGAGACGAGCTCGTTGGCCGGCTCGATGTCGCCGGGCGGCAGGGCGGGTTTGGCTTCAAGCGTCATGGCATCAGGTGTGGTCGGAGCCTCGGAGCCTACGTGGACTCAGGACTTTGCGCTATGGGGGAAGCTCTGCATGCGGTGAATGGTTCGAGCATAAATGCACGGCCCATCGGCCATCATGCGCCCTGATTTGTCACGGGGGGCGTGGCGGATGCTGCTGCGGCGGCCTGTGCGCGAGCGTCGATCTCGGCAGAGCGCATGGCGCTGGCCGGTGTGCCGGCAATCCCCCAGTGGTGTGGGGGGATCGGCCAACAACCGCCGCGGATGAGTTTGCGTTCCGCGCCCAAATGCTTCTCGATCAGGTCGGTGAAGACGGTGATGAGCTTTTGCGACTGCTCGATGGGGCGGCCTTCGAGTACCAGGAAATGGAAGTAGGGGGCCGAAGGTCCGCCCTGACTGACCAGCTTACCGCCCACTGCGGTGTGCCCAGCAGCATGCATTGTCACGTACACGCGAACGCGCTCGACCGGGCTTTCCAGCACGTCGGCGTAGGCCTGGCTGGCCGCCAGCAAGAGTGACTCGACCTGTGCGTCACTTTGCTGGTCTTCAATCAGGTGAATTTCCAGAACGGGCATGGTGGCTTGTCTCCAGCGTTGTTGTTTTCTTCGTTCTTGTTTTGCTTCTTGTTCGCAATGCAAACGTGGCGCCAGGGCGCCACGTTTCATATTGCTCCAGGCCTTACGGAATCCCTTTGCGGCGGCCTGCGTCCATGAACAAGGTGCTGCCGGCGAGCGCGTCGGCGTTCGGGTCCAGCAGCATGGCAATGCCCCAGGCGATTTGCTCCACCGTGGTGAAGGCGCCGATAGCGGATTCAGCCTTCATCTGGTCGAGCACGGCTTCGGTGCTGATGCCGTCGCGCTCGCCGCGTGCGGTGGCGACCCGGCGCAAGCGCTCGGTGTCTGCCGGGCCGGGTGCCACCAGGTGGGCGGTCACGCCGCGGTCGCCATAGGCCCATGAGAGCTGACGCACCACGTTGGCCAGGGCTGCGTTGGCCACGCCGGCGGTGGCGGCGTAGGCGCTGGGCTCAAAACCATAGTGGCCGCCGATGGCCACCAGGCGTGAACCTTTGACCAGTTGCTTGTCCGCCGCACGGATCAAACGCAGGAAACCACCCACCTTGATGTTCACTGCATCCGAGATGGCTTCGGTGGGGGCGTCGAGCACGCCACCGGCCGTGGCCACGCCAGCGCCTTGAACCACCATGCGGACCTTGCCGCCGAGTTCGCCCAGCACGCTCTGGATGGCGGCGATGGACGAGTCGTTGGAAATGTCGGCTGCGCAGGCGCGGATGCCCGGTACCTGTTTGACCAGCTCGCTGAGCGAATCGGCGCTGCGCGCAATGGCCACCACTTGCAGGCCAGCATCGGCCAGGCGCTGGGTGATGACCTGTCCCATGGCGCCGGTGCTGCCGACGATGATGGCGATGTCTTTGTCGCCCGAACCTCTGTTGCTCATGCCGCTTGCTTTTCCTTTGCGGTGCTTTTGCCGCCGCTGCGGGTCACGTCCTTGAGCAGGCCGCGCGCCTTGGCCATGGTCATGGCCGTGTCTTCAATCATGTCTTCCTGACCACCGATCATTTTCTTGCGGCCCAGCTCGACCAGGATGTCGCGTGCTGGCACGCCGAAACGGTCAGCAGCGCGTTTGGCGTGCAGCAGGAAGGTGGAGTAGACGCCGGCGAAGCCCAGGGTGAGGGAGTCGCGGTCGACGCGGACCATGTGGTCCATCATGGGCACGATCACGTCTTCAGCCACGTCCATCAGCTTGAACAGGTCCACGCCGGTGTCGATGCCCAGGCGTTCGGCCACGGCCAGGAATGCTTCCAGTGGCGTGTTGCCCGCTCCAGCACCCAGGCCAGCGACGGAGCCGTCGATGCGGGTGGCGCCAGCTTCGATGGCGGCGATGGAGTTCCAGATGCCCAGGCCGAGGTTGTGGTGGCCATGGAAACCGATTTCGGTTTCGGGCTTGAGCACGTCGCGCAGTGCGGCCACGCGTTGCTTCACGTCCTCGGGCAGCATGTAGCCGGCGGAGTCGGTGATGTAGACGGTTTGCGCACCGTAGCTCTCCATGAGCTTGCCTTGTTCGGCCAGGCCCTTGGGGTCATTGAGGTGCGACATCATCAGGAAACCGGTGGTGTCCATGCCCAGCTTGCGCGCGAAGGCGATGTGCTGTGGCGAGGTGTCGGCCTCAGTGCAGTGTGTGGCCACGTGGACGCTGCGGGCGCCACACTTGTAGGCCGACTCCAGCTCGCGCATGGTACCCAGACCGGGAATCAGCAGCACGGAAATCTTGGCTTGCTTCATCTTGGGGCAGACGGCTTCCAGGTACTCCTCGTTGCTGGCCATGGCAAAGCCGTGCTGCAGCGAGTTGCCACCCATGCCCGCGCCGTGCGTGACCTGAATGAGCGGAATGCCGGTGTCGTCGAGGGCTGTGGCCACTTTGACCATCTGTTCAACGGAAATCTGTTCGCGCTTGGCGTGCATGCCATCGCGCAGGCACATGTCGTGCAGCAGGACTTTGCGTCCCTTGAGTTCAACTGTCATGGTGTCTCTCCTGGTCTCTGGCCGCTCAGGCGGTGGCGGCGGCCAGGGCCGTCGGTTTGAGGGTGATCTTGCCGTCCAGGATTTCCTGGGCGAACATTTCAGCGGTGCGGCAAGCTGCCGCGGTCATGATGTCGAGGTTGCCGGCGTAGGTAGGCAGGTAGTCGCCGAGACCGGCAACTTCCATGAACACCGCCACGCGCTTGCCGTCGAACAGCGGGCCGTTGACCAGCTTGTAGCCCGGCACGTATTTCTGCACCTGCTCGATCATGTCGAGGATGGAGTCGGTGATCTTGTCCTGATCGGGCTCGTCGTCGCACAGGCACTGGATGGTGTTGCGCATGATCATGGGTGGCTCGGCCGGGTTGATGATGGCGAGCGCCTTGCCTTTGCGGGCGCCACCGACCTTCTCAATGGCGTTGGACGTGGTGAAGGTGAACTCGTCCAGGTTGGCACGGGTGCCTGGGCCAATGGACTTGGATGCCAGGCTGGCCACGATTTCGGCGTAGCCGACAGCTTGCACGCGCGTCACGGCATTGACGATTGGAATCGTCGCTTGGCCAGCACAGGAGATCATGTTCACATTCATCTGAGACATGTCGCCCCCACGCTCCCCCGCTTCGCGAGGTGCGCTGCCCCCCGAGGGGGCTGCGCTTTCTAGGGAGCGGCCCTGCGAAAGCGCGTCCGCGTAAGCTTGCAGATTGACCGGAGGCACGCACAGGGGGCCGATGGCGGCAGGCGTGAGGTCGATCATCAGCACGCCCAGCTCGTTGAGCTTGCGGCTGTTCTCAGCGTGGACGTAGGCGCTGGTGGCGTCGAACGCGATCTGGATGCCGTCTTCCTTGACGTGAGGCAGCAGGCCGTCGACGCCTTCGGCGGTGGTCTTCAGGCCCATGTCGCGGGCGCGCTTGAGACCTTCGGATTCAGGGTCGATGCCGACCATCCAGACGGGCTCGAGCACGGGGCTTCGTTGGATCTTGTAGATGAGGTCGGTGCCGATGTTGCCGGAACCGATCAGCGCGCATTTGATTTTCTTGGGGGTGGTCATTTGATGATGTCCTGTTGAGCGACAGCGGCGCCTTCAGCCACTGCCTGTTCCTTTTTCTCGGCCATGGAGACGCCTGCGACGGAAAACTCGTCGGGCTGGTGTTCGGTGATGAGGATGCGCACGGTCTCCAGCGGGCATTCCAGAGCATCAGCGGCCGCCCTGGCCACGGCGGCCATGGCCTTGCGCTTCTTCTCGCTGGGCCTGCCGGTCATCAGGTGCATTTCGATAATGGGCATAGGGTGTGTTCAGCAGTGATGGGGTGGATCGGCCTCAGTTGCCGAAGTTGACGGCGACAGTGCCCAGCTCCTGATAGCGGGCGATGACATGGTCACCGTCCTGAACGGCAATCGCTTCGGTGATGCCACCGCTGAGCACAAGGCTGCCGGCGGGCAGCTTCTCGCCCAGCTCGTCGAGCACCTTGACAAGCAAGGCCACGGCTTCCGCCGGGTGGCCCATGACGGCCGCTGATGCGCCCATGGCGATGGGCTGACCGTTCTTCTCCATGACGACGCCGAGCGTGCTCAGGTCGATGTCTTCGGCGTAGCGCGGGCGACCGCCGAGCACGTAGCGGGCGGAAGAGCAGTTGTCTGCCACGACGCTGGGCAGGTCGAACTTGAAGCCGGAGAAACGCGAGTCGATGATTTCGATGGCGGGCATCACGAAGTGCGTGGCAGCCAGCACATCTTCACGCGTCACATCGCTGCCGGACAGATCGGCCTTGGTGACAAAGGCCACCTCGCATTCCACGCGTGGGTGTACCAGATCATCGGTGCGCACGGTGGAGCCTTCGGGGCGGCTCATGTCGGCCATCAGGAAACCGATGGATGGCACATGCACCCCCATTTGCTCCATCTTGGCCTTGGACGTGAGGCCCGCTTTCCAGCCGGCCTGGCGTGCGCCTGTGGCCAGGTGCTTGTGGCGAAGGGCCTGCTGCACGGCATAGCCGTCGGCCAGCGTCATGGACGGAAAATCGTCCGTGAGCTTGGGCATGGCGGTGGCGGTGCGCTGGGCATGATCGACGCGCTCGCACAATTCGGCGATGTTGGCAGGGGTCAGGGTGATGGCGTTTGAGTCGCTCATGCCGCGCTCCTTCCATGGAAACGGGTTTCGCAAACACCCAGACCACCCACTTCGCAGCGCAGCACATCGCCGTCCACCACGGGCACGAGTTGAGACTGCGAGCCCGACAAGATGATTTCGCCGGCGCGGAACGGCAGCCCCAGGCGGCCCAAAGTGTTGGCCAGCCAGACCACGGCATTGATGGGGGATGCCTGCACAGCAGCGCCCATGCTGGTGGCCAGCTGGTCGCCGTTCTTGTGCAGCACCATGCCCGCCATCGTGATGTCGATCTTGCGCGGGTCGCCCTTCGCTTCGCCCAGGAGGAACACGCCGCAGGAGGCGTTGTCGGCCACGGTGTCCTGGATCTTGATGTTCCAGTCCTTGATGCGCGAATCCACGATCTCGAAGCAGGGGCTGACGTAGGCCGTCGCGCGGATCACGTCGGCGGCGGTGATGCCCGGGCCTTCCAGGTCCCGCTCCAGCACAAAGGCCAGTTCGGCCTCGGCCTTGGGCTGGATCAGCTCGTTGAGGTTCACGCCGTCTTTTTCGGTGCAGAGCATGCTGGAGGTGAGCTGGCCGAAGTCCGGCTCGAACACGCCCAGAAAGTCCTGCACCGGTTTGCTGGTCACGCCGATCTTCTTGCCAATGATCGACTCGCCTGCCTGCACGCGGTTGTCAATGAAGCGCTTCTGGATGGCGTAAGCGTCTTCGACGGTGATGTCCGTGTAGGTCTCGCGCAGGGCCGGCATGACGCTGCGCGAGCGCCAAGCCTGGTACAGCGAGTCGCCGACCTGGCTGATGGTGTTGGCTTGCATGTTTTTCTGACCCTTGATGAATCTGAGCAATCAGAGCTTGATGCAAACGTTGCGCAGTTCGCTGTAGAACTCCAGCGAGTGCACGCCACCTTCACGGCCAATGCCCGACTGCTTGGAGCCACCAAAAGCGGTGCGCAGGTCACGCAGGAACCAGCTGTTGATCCAGGTGATGCCCACCTCAATCTCGTCCGCCACGCGGTGAGCGCGGGCCAGGTCGTTGGTCCACACCGTGGTGGACAAGCCATAGCGGTTGGCGTTGGCCAGCGTGATCACTTCGTCTTCTTCGTCGAAGGGGCGGATGTGGCAGCAAGGGCCAAAAATTTCCTCGCGCACCACCGTTGCGGTCTCGGGCAGGTTGGTCCAGATGGTGGGTTGCACCCAGGCGCCGTCCTTGAGTGCGGCTTCCATCTCGGGTACACCGCCACCGGTGACGACAGTGGCACCTTCCTCGACAGCCTTTTGGTAGTAAGACATGACCTTGGTCTTGTGCTCCTGGCTGATCAGCGGGCCGTAGTTGGCGCCTGCATCGCCGGGGCGGCCGTACTTCACGGCTTCGCACTTGGCCTTGAGCGCTTCAACGAACTTGTCGAAGATGGGGCGCTCCACGTAAACGCGCTCGGTGCCCAGGCAGACCTGTCCGGTGTTCATGAAAGCCGAACGGAAGATGCCTTCCACGGCGTCGTCAAAGGTGGCGTCGGCAAACACGATGCCGGCGTTCTTGCCGCCGAGCTCGAAAGACACGTCGCGGATGCCGTCGGCAGCGGCTTTCATGATGGCCGCACCAGTGCCGGTTTCGCCGGTGAAGGTGATGGCGTCGACGTTGTCATCGCGGGTGAGGTATTCGCCAGCGGAATCGGGGCCGAAGCCGTTGACCACGTTGTATACGCCAGGTGGAATGCCCACTTCGTTCATGATCTCGCCCAGCAGCATGGCGGTGGCAGGCGTCTCTTCCGACGGCTTGACCACGACGGTGTTGCCGCAGGCCAGGGCCGGCGCCACTTTCCATGTCATGAGCAGGAAGGGGGCGTTCCAGGGGCTGATGACGCCGATCACGCCCTTGGGCTTGCGCACAGCGTAGTTGACGGCGCCACGGCTGTCCAGCGTGTCCATGCGGAAGCTCTCGGTGGGCACGTTCTTGACCACGTCGGCAAACACCTTGAAGTTCGCAGCGCCGCGTGGCACAAAGGCGTGGGAGATCACGTGGCGCGGCTGACCGGTATCGGCTTCCTCGGCAGCGACGAATTCGTCAAAGCGGCGGGTGATGGCGTCAGCCACGGCATGCAGCATCTCGGAACGCTTGGCCTGAGGCATCTTGCCCCACTCGCCACGCAGCGCCTCGCGCGCGGCCCGGGTGGCGCGCTCGATCTCGGCTTTGCCACCTTTGGCGATGTTGTAGAGCGGCTGGTTGTCGAGCGGCGAGCGCTTTTCGAAGGTGGCGCCGTCGGCAGACGGCACGAATTGGCCGTCAATGAAGTGCAGCTTGGTCTCCATGGCTTTCTTGGTCTTGTGTTCCAGTGTGTGCGGAAGGCGGTACTTCCTCAGGGGTTACCAGAGGATCAAATTCATTCTAGAAATCGGCCAGTCATACCGTCCAATACCTTTTGGACCGGCGCGTCCATACGTTTGCGGTATTGATGCAAGCTGGTTGACAGACAAGTAGCACGATCGGCTTATGATCAAGGGGCACATGACTGACCTGTTGTGCTGCCGTCGGCTCCTTCTTCCATGCAACGACTGCAGGGGCCGCCGCCAAAAATTCCGCAATGAGGAGAACTCTGGATGAAGACCCGCGCAGCCGTTGCCTGGAAGGCAGGGGACCCCCTGACCATCGAAACCGTCGACCTGGACGGACCCAAACTGGGTGAAGTTCTGGTGGAGATCAAAGCCACCGGCATTTGCCACACCGACTACTACACCCTCTCGGGTGCCGACCCTGAAGGCCTGTTCCCGGCCATCCTGGGCCATGAGGGCGCTGGCGTGGTGGTGGATGTCGGCCCTGGCGTGACCAGCCTGAAGAAGGGCGACCACGTCATTCCGCTCTATACGCCCGAATGCCGCCAGTGCAAGTTCTGCCTGAGCCGCAAAACCAACCTGTGTCAGCTCATCCGTGGCACACAGGGCCAGGGCCTGATGCCTGACAAGTCCAGCCGCTTCAGTCTGGACGGCAAGCCCATTCTTCACTACATGGGCACCAGCACCTTCAGCAACTACACCGTGGTGCCCGAAATTGCACTGGCCAAGATCCGCGAGGACGCGCCTTTTGACAAGGTTTGCTACATCGGCTGCGGCGTGACCACCGGTATCGGTGCCGTCGTGTTCACCGCCAAGGTGGAAGCCGGCGCCAATGTGGTGGTGTTCGGCCTGGGCGGTATTGGCTTGAACGTGATCCAGGGCGCCAAGATGGTGGGGGCCGACAAGATCATCGGCATCGACCTGAACCCCGAGCGCGAGGCCATGGCCCGCAAGTTCGGCATGACCCACTTCCTCAACCCCAAAGACCACGAGAACATTGTTGACGCGATTGTTCAGCTGACCGATGGGGGCGCGGACTTCAGCTTTGAATGCATTGGCAACACGAACGTGATGCGCCAGGCACTGGAGTGCACCCACAAGGGGTGGGGCCGTAGCATCATCATTGGCGTGGCCGAAGCCGGTGCAGAAATCAGCACCCGCCCATTCCAGCTGGTGACCGGCCGCAAGTGGGAAGGCTCGGCTTTTGGCGGCGCACGCGGCCGAACCGACGTGCCCAAGATTGTCGACTGGTACATGGACGGCAAGATCAACATTGATGACCTGATTACCCACAAGCTCAAGCTTGAGGACATCAATGAAGGGTTTGACTTGATGAAGAAGGGTGAGTCGATTCGGTCGGTGATCGAGTTTTGATGTTGGGGTTGCCCCTTCGGGGGCGACGGAAGGGTCTGTTTGTTCTTTGAGCGAACAGGCTCTTTCTTCTATCCAGAATCACTTCTCGACTTAACCCTCCTTCAATCGGTCTTCCTTTTCTTTCCCCCCTATCCCCCCAACCCCCTTTCCTCCCCGCCGGGCGGAAAGGGGGAGTTCTCATTTGGCTTCTGGTTTCTGGCTGGGCTTCTACGGCTCGGGGCGTCGCCGACGTGGCCTGGGGTACAGCGATTTCTCTGAGACTGTCGTAGGTACCTCGGGCTTGATCTTCGCGCGCACGGCGCCCAGCTGACTTTGCCGCTTTGCGGCTTGTCAGATGGGCGCGTGCCTCGCGCGTGCCAGCCTCGTTGGCTCGAAGTGTCTCGCTCGCAGTCCACCGGCGAGCCGCGCAGCGGCAATGCCAGTTGCCTGCCGTGGGCGCACCATGAGCAGGCGAGGCCCCCACGGCAAAGACGTTTGCCGAGAGTCGCCTTGAGTGAGGCGGCGCGGTCAATCCGAGGGTGCGGCGGGTCCGGGTTTCCCGGTCCGCATCGCGCCGCCCCCTTGAGGGGGACGCGCAAAGCGCGGCGGGGGTGCTTCTATCTATCGCCCCGGCGGGGGTGGAAAGGGGCGGGGGGGATAGGGGGGGAGAAAAGGAAAGATGGAAAGAGAAAAAGTTCCAAGAGCAACAAGGAAGTTTGCGCCCACTCGGCTGAACTGGAAAGTCGATGCCGAGCGCAGTAAGCTCCCTCAGAACCTCGTTTCATTCGATCAATGAAAGAACAACCATTTCATGTCTGAAGAAAACAACCTCAATCGTCTCGAACTCCTCTCCGAACACGGCTGCTACAACGGCGTGCAACGCTTCTACAAGCACATGTCCGATGAAATCGGTTTGCCGATGCGGTTCGCTCTGTACCTGCCGCCACAAGCCGTCGCTGGCCAGCAGGTCTCGTTGCTGACCTATCTGGCAGGTTTGACCTGCACCGAAGAAACCGGCACCATGAAGGCGGGCATGCAGCGTCTGGCGTCCGAGCTGGGTTTGGCATTGCTGATGCCAGACACGAGCCCGCGCCATACGGGTATCGAAGGCGAAGACCATCATTGGGACTTTGGCGTGGGTGCCGGGTTCTACCTGGATGCCACGGAGCACCCCTGGGCGGGACACTGGTGCATGGAGAGCTACCTGATCAAGGAGCTGGTGCCCGGCGTCGTGGCCGAGTTCAACCTCAAAGCCGACAAGCTCGGAATCACCGGCCACTCCATGGGCGGGCACGGTGCGCTTACCTTGGCGCTGCGCAACCCCGGTCGCTTCCAGAGCGTCTCCGCTTTTGCGCCCATTTGCGCCCCCAGCCAGTGCCCGTGGGGACACAAGGCCTTCACTGGCTATCTGGGCATGGACAACAAAGATGCCTGGGCGGCGCACGACGCCACGGAGCTGATGGCCAAGCAAAGCGCGGCGCCGTATCCTGGCGGCATTCTGATTGACCAGGGCATGGCTGACCAGTTCCTGGCCGAGCAGTTGTACCCGGATGCCTTCGAGGCGGCTTGCAGCAAAGTGGGCCAACCGTTGAATCTGCGTCGCCACGAAGGCTACGATCATGGCTATTACTTCATCACGACTTTCGTGGACGACCACTTGCGGCACCACGCTTCGCAGTTGACGTAGACAACAAGCAATCGGCTGAGCGGGCGGCAGTTCGCCGCCTGTCATTGTTTGGTCATCGGCTTGTCATGAATGGAGGCACACTGGCTGGTTATGCTAGGTACATGACCACAAGTGTGTGGGGAGGCGTTTTGCCCTTCTGCTCGTCTTGAAACAGAGAATTGACATCCATCATGATCGCGATCAAAGCTGCGAGGAAATACATCGAAAGCCACCCGAAGGACGCGGACGCCAAAGCCCTGTCCGAACTGGTGATGGCACTGGAAACCGAGGGGCAGATAGCTGTGCCCAAGCTCTACAGCCTGAACTTCAGGAACTTCGAGCTGGCAGTGGACATACTCAAAGAGTGGCGCCTGGATCGCTACTACAGCAGCAAGATGCGTCTGCTGGATCTGGCAGCGCAGCTGTCCAAATTGACGGAGGACCCCGCCAAAGCGGCCTGAGCAGGGGCGCCGGGCTGCAAATCAGGTGGCGGATTCGTACACCAGCGTTGCCGCGGCCAGGTCTTCCAGGGCGGTCCCGACCGACTTGAAAACGGTGCGGTCCTGCACTGAGCGGCGACCCACCGCCACCCCCTTGCACAGCGTGGTGAGCGTACCGCGCACATCGTCGGCTGAGAAAATGTCTCTCGACATCGGGCTCAGAAGGTCGCCGCTTTTTTGCAGTGCTTCCTCTGTGTCTACGAAGACGCGGGCATGTTCAAAACATGCATCGTCGGCTTCTCGCATGGCTGGCGTGAAGCCACCAATCAAGTCCAGGTGACTTCCTGCGGCCAGCCAGTGCCCGCGCACCAGAGGCGAGGAAGCCATGGTGGCGCAGGAGACGATGTCCGCTTCGCCACAGGCTTTCTCCAGGTCTGCAGTCGCCAGCGCGTTGATGCCTGCCTGCTCTGACCAGTCCCTGGCCATGGCACTGGCGGCCTCGTGCCGCCGGCTCCATATGCTCACCCGTGCCACGCTGGGCACAGCCGCTTCGTATGCCTGGGGAAGCAGGCGGGCTACCTTGCCAGCGCCCACGACCAGCAAATGCTGACTGTCCTTGCGCGCCAGATAGGACGCAGCCAGCGCAGAGGCAGCAGCGGTGCGCCGGGCGGTGATTTCATCGCCATCGAGCTGCGCCAGCGGAGCGCCTGTCCTGGCATCGAACAAGAGGTACTGGCTGTGCAGCCCGGGCAAGCCCAGAGCTGAATTGCCGGGCGCGATGTTCACAATTTTCACGCCATAGTACTGACCGGTGGTCCAGGCCGGCATGATCAGCGATGTCAGTTTGCTGCCTTCTCCGGGCCCGTTCGCGGCTGGCAGTTCGAGGACTTGCCTGGGCGGCACCTCACACCCGGCGATAAAGCGTTCACGCAGCTGCTGGATCAGCCGGTCAAATGGCAGGGCGTCGCGGGTGGCTTGAGCATCAAAAATCTTCATGGTCCGCGCATCCTACCGGTATTGAAGCCTGTCTTTGCTGACAGATCGGTCATGGCCATGCTTGGGCCTGGTCATGCTTCCCGGATGGCGGCCATGACGTCGGGCAAGGCGTAGCTGGATCGCTTGCCAAGATCCTTGGCGTGGGCCTCCAGCCAGTGGGTTGCCGCCTCCCGGCCGGCTTGACGAAGGCCTGAAATGAACGGCCAGTCGGTCTTGAGCTTGGTGGATGCCCCCAGGTGGGTCAGTGCTTCATCGCCGGTGAGTCGGTGCAGGCGCAAGCGGTCGACCCGCTGATAGAACTCGGCTTCGTCGCTGCGCCCCTTGGGACATCCGGAATGCCCGATCAGGGTTTTGACCAGCGCCAGTGCCTTGAGCTCCTTGAGCAAAGACGTATTGAAGGTCACCTCGTCGGTCCTGTCCATGATGTCCATCGCCTTGGTCGGGAGCTCGATACGTTCGGTGGGGTTGATCTGTACCAGGAGCAAGTCGTCTGCCCGGGTCTTGGCCACCAGAGGCAACAGCGTCGGATTGCCGGCGTAGCCACCATCCCAGTACGCCTGGCCCTCGACCTCCACCGCCTGGAAGAGCATGGGCAGGCAGGCGGAGGCCAGCACCATGTCCACGGTGAGTTCGGACTGCTTGAAGACTTTGAGCTCGCCCGTGGTGACGTGGGTGGCTGCGATGTACAGGCTGGATTTGTCGCAGGACCGGACCCATTCAAAATTGACCGTGTCTTCGAGGATCTTGCGCAAGGGGTTGAGATTGAGAGGGTTGAACTGGTAGGGCGACAGGTGTGACCCCACGAAGCTCATGTACTGCTGCAGAGGTGTCATCCATGCATTCCACCAGGGCAAGGCAGCTTCCCAGGCCGGGTGGGACATGGTGGACATGTCAAACGGGGACTTGGTGGCCACACTGGTCCAGAATTGCTCCAGCTTTCGTTTGGCTCCGTCCCGGCCGTCTTCCATCAGCCCTGCGGCCATGGTGACCGCATTCATGGCGCCGGCGCTGGTGCCGCTGATGCCGGCTATCTCCAGCCATTCTTCATCGAGCAGGCGTTCGAGCACGCCCCAGGTAAAGGCGCCATGCGAGCCGCCGCCTTGCAGCGCCAGGTCCAGCTGGTGCTTGTCACTTCTGCGCGAGCCGGTTGTGCGGCGGGTACGGGAGTGTGGATTCTTGCTGGTGGCCATGGTTGATCTCCGTGGTGTGGACTGATGGTCTCAACGGGGGGCTGAATGCTGGTGGCCCTTCAATTGTGTATGCAAGCAGCAGGCCAAACCCGGCTGTCGGCGACAATGTTGTCAACATGAATGCTGAGCATCCCCAAGCGGACGGACTACAAACTGATGAATCTGGCGCAGACGGCAGCGGATCAGCCGCTTCCGGCGCCATCGCGCGCGAGGCGCTGGCCCTGGGCTCGTTTGAGCATGTGGTCAAGCGCCTGCCCGGGTTTCGCCTTCGCCAGGGGCAGCACGAGATGGCCGAGCACATCGCCAGAACCCTCAGCTCCGTTGCTTGGGCAGAAGCAGAGGGGGGCGACGGCGGAGCCGCTGCCGGTGTATCAACGGAGGACACAAGCCGCGCTATTGCTGTGGTGCAGGCCGGAACGGGCGTGGGCAAATCTGCTGCGTATGCTGCCACCGTGATTCCGCTGGCACTGGCCCAGCAGAAGCGCGTCATGATCTCGACCGCCACGGTGGCGCTGCAGGAGCAGCTCATGAGCAAGGACTTGCCTGCCCTTGCATCCGTGCTGCCGCAACCTTTTGCCTATGCCCTGGCCAAGGGGCGGGGTCGCTATGTGTGCAGACTCAAGCTGGACCAGCTGGCCGGTGGAGATGAGCAAGGCGCGACAGATCTCTTTGGGCTCGACGAGAGTGAATCCGGGCAAGGGGGCGCAGCCAACGCCACCAGTGCCGAGACCTGGCACGAACGCGCCAGCCAGTACAACGAGTGGGCGACGATGCTTGATGACGGCCGATGGGATGGCGACCGCGACCGGCTGGACGATCCGCCGGAGGCCGGTCTGTGGTCTGCGGTGGCGGCCGAGCGCCACACCTGCACCGCCAAGCATTGCCCGAGCTACAACAGTTGCAGTTACTATCGCGCGCGGCAGCGTCTGGCACAGGCGCAGGTGATTGTGGTCAATCACGACCTCTTGCTGTCGACGCTGGGCTTGCACGCGTTGCCTGCGCCCAAGGATTGTTACCTGGTGCTCGACGAGGCGCATCATCTGGGGCAGGTGGCGCAAGGTCAGTTCACGGAGTCGGTCGATCTCATGCACTCGGCCTGGCTCGACAAGTTGCCACGTGCGGTCGAAGAAGTCGCCGGTGCCATGATGGTCTCCACCGGCGTGGAGGTGCCAGCGCTCTCGCGTGAGCTCAAGGCCGCTCTTGGTGACTGGGCGCGACTGGGCATGGGACGCGTGACATCACAGAGCGGGTGGGCAGACACCGTGGCGCGCGGTCGAGCCCGCGCCCTCTCGGACGACGGTGGTGGCGTCACGCCGACCCTGACCGACCGGCTGGAAGGCGGTCATCTGCCCGAAGGGGGTGAGTGGGAAACCGTGCTCGAATCCGTACAGAGCCGATCCAGTGCACTGCTCAAGGTGTTCGAGTCGCTGGCGGCAGAGTTGCGCACGACCGCGCGTGAAGATCCTTCGCAAGGGCCTCGATGCGCGCAGCTCTACAGCCGTCTCGGCGCCTTGGCGCCGCGATTGCAGCACGTGCAGGCCACTTCCCAGCTATGGCTGTTGCCACCACCCGGACCGCAGGACAAGGCACAGATGCCACTGGCCAAGTGGTTTGAAGCAGGTGTGCGCAACGGCATGGTGACCCTGACGGCGCATGCGTGTCCGCTGCAGCCTGGAAGCTTGCTGCGCAACCACTTGTGGCCACAGGTGAAGGCAGCGGTGGCCACGTCTGCGTCACTCATGACATGCGGCAATTTCGATCACTTTCTGCACGAAACCGGTCTGGCATACGACGACGCAGTATCGACCAGGGAAGTGCAAAGCCCGTTCAGACATGCAGAGCAAGGGCGGCTCGTGGTGGTGCAGACGCAGGCCGATCCTCGAGACGTGGAGAGTTACACCAGCGAAATGCTGGCCATGCTGATGGACGACTTGCGCGAAGTGGAACGAGGTGCCCTGGTGCTGTTCACATCCAAGGCCCAGATGCGTCGTGCGACAGACTTGCTCGAGCGCGGTGAGTTCCGTGATTTGCGCGATCGCGTCATGGTGCAGGGCGAAGCATCCCGCACACAGCTGCTGACCCGGCACGGCAACGCCATCGCGCGTGGTGATGCGTCCATCCTGTTCGGCATGCAGTCATTCGGCGAGGGGCTGGATCTTCCCGGTGCCTTGTGCGAGTGGGTGTTCATCACCAAGCTGCCGTTTGCCTCGCCCAGCGACCCGGTGGGGCAGGCCCGCTCCGACTGGCTCAAGGCGCAGGGCCGTGATGCGTTCTCCGAGCTGGTGGTGCCGGCCACTGGCGCGCGCTTGCTGCAGTGGACCGGGCGCGCCCTGCGGGCCGAAGACGACGAAGCGGTTGTGGTCTGTTACGACCCACGCCTGCTGCGCCAGTCGTACGGCCGTCGCATGCTCAAGGGGCTGCCGCCGTATCGCTTGCAGAGCCGGACCAATGGCGTGCTGAGCGACGCCTGAAGCACAGCCTTGTCGCCTCGAGGTGCCCGTGGCATTTTTTTCCTTTGCAGCTTCATACAGGTTTGTCACAGGGATGTGATTTGCTTCATCTATAGTCGGCGCCGTCTTTGTACTTGCACAGGGTCCCTGCGGGGACCCTGTGCCGTTTGTGAAGTGAGAAATGATGAATTCCAAAGTAGTCGTGTCAATGTCGCGTCGTGTACTTTTGTGCGGCATGGCGGGCAGTGTGCTACCCGTGTGGGCGCAGTCGAAGAAGGTTGTGGGTGCCGGTGCCACGTTTCCTGCACGTGTGTATGAAAAATGGGCGGAGGCCTATGGCAGCTCGCGACCTGTAAGCGTCGAATATGACCCGACAGGATCGGGCGACGGCGTTGACAAGATCAGTCACCGGAAAGTGCTCTTTGGCGGCACGGATGTGCCCTTGTCGACGGCTGACCTCGACAAGCATGGTTTGCTGCAGATTCCCACCATGGCCGGTGCCGTGGTGCCGGTGTTCAACCTGCCGGGAGTCAAGGCGGGCGATCTGAAGCTGACGGGCGAGCTGCTGGCCGATCTGTTCATGGGGCGCGTCACCCAATGGAACGATCGCCGCATCGCTGCACTCAACCCTGGGTTGCGATTGCCCGCTCTCGCGGTACGCCGCGTGGTGCGGTCAGACAAGTCGGGGTCCACACATGCGTTCGCGCAATACCTGGCCCTCTCGAGTCCCGCTTTTGCCCGGGAGGCCGGTGTGAGCAAATTGCCCAGATGGCCGGGAGAAGTACTTGCAGCCGCCGGTAGCTCTGGCGTCGTCAAGCTGCTCGCGCAAACGCAAGGTGGCCTGAGCTTTACCGGGCTGGATCGGGTCCGACGCGACGAACTGCAGTTTGCCTCCTTGCACAACCGCAGCGGCGCCTGGGTGGTGCCGAGCGAGAATGCCGTGCAGGCAGCTGTCCAGGCCAGCGATGTTCACAGGCAAGGCGACGACACGGCCTCTACGCTGGACATGCCCGGCCCGTTGAGCTGGCCCATCAGCCTGGTCACCTTTGTACTGTTTGACCGCCTGGGCGAAGGTGCACTGCGCAGTCGCGATGCCTTGCAGTTTTTCTACTGGGCTTTCACCCAGGGCGACAAGATGATCCATGGCACCGGGTTCTCGCCGCTGCCGGCATTGCTTCAGGCGCGGACTTCACGTCGCATGATGGAGCTGGCCATGTCCAGAGGGATGACGCTTTCGGCATACTGAGGCGCGCCCCCAGTCATTGAGAGCTGGCCGCAGGAGTAGACTGGTGCGATGGTCTACTCCCTGATGAAGCTGTCTCACGTGCTCGCGATCGTTCTGTGGATCGGGGGCATGGCCTTTGTTCATTTCTTTCTGCGTCCGGCGACGATGCAGCTCGAGCCGCCTGAGCGGATTCGCCTGCTGCACGCAGCGCTGCGACGGTTTCTCAACACCATGGTGCCGGCTGTTGTGGTGGTGCTGGCCTCAGGCATGGGCATGATGCACTGGGCATTCTCCGCTTCCCGCAGCGTGGGTTTCGACTTTCCCATGCCCATGGACTGGAGCATCATGACGGCGCTGGGTCTGCTCATGATGCTGGTGTTCATCCATGTGCGCTTTGTGCTGTTCAGGCAGCTGTCCCGCAGCGTCAACGATGGCAACTGGCCAGACGGGGCAAACGCGCTCGGCGCCATCCGGCGCTGGGTGGTCTTCAACCTCGCCATGGGTGTTGTCATCATTGGCGTTGCCATCCTGATCACGTGATTGTCTGAACGCCAGAGCAGCAGCAGGGCCCGAGGCGCAAAAAAAAAGTGCACCCGGTGAGGGGTGCACGAACTCTGCATGAGGCCGGGGGAGACAAGACCCGGCCCAATCTCAACCTTGGTGCTCCTTTCGGAGCCAAGCGTCAGAAATCGTGACGCACGCCCATGGCAAACAGGCGGGTATCGGCCGTCTTGTTGCCGCCGGCATCCTTGACGTTGTGCTTGCGGAAACCGGCGTAGACACGGGTGCGCTTGGACAGGGAGTAAGTGGTGCCCAGTGCGAAACCGGAAGCCTTGCCGGCAGTAGAGCCGCCGATGGTGGTCTTGCTCGCGGCATAACCGGCTGAGAACTTGAAGTTGCCCATGGGGACCGTCGCACCGATGGTGAACTCGTTGTCCTTGCCGGAGGCGTCAGGGCCATTGCGGCGGTTGTAGCCGCCAGAGATGGCTGCAGCGCCGAAGTCATAGGCGCCGGAGAGGCTGATGTAGTCGGTGTCCTTGCCCTTCTCGTCCTGGCGGGCCAGAGCGACGTGCAGCGGGCCGTTCTCGTAGCCCACGATCAGGCTGTTCATCTTGTCGTCTTCACCAGTGGTCTGCTCGAACGCATAGCCCAGGCCAGCATAGAAGCCGCCCATGGATGGCGACTGGTACTGCAGCTGGTTGTTGAAGCGGCTGCTGTAGTCGCCACCGGATTTGTACACACCGTTGCTGCCGGGCGTGAAAGCAGAATCGAACACGATCTGGCTGTTGCCAACGGCGCGCACATCGTCGAGCTGGGTGCTCATGCGACCGGCGATCACTTGACCGAAGCCGCCCTTGACGCCGACCCAAGCAGCGCCTTTGAATGAGGGGCTTTGCAGGGAGCCATCGGTAGCATTGATGCGCTGCTCCAGCTTGAAGATGGCTTTGGTGCCGCCGCCAAGATCTTCCGAGCCCTTGAAGCCGATGCGCGAAGTGGTCAGGCCGGCATCGCCACCGTTGAACATCTGTGTGGAGCCGGACTCACCGAGCTCCTTGAGGTTGCCTACGCCGAGATCGATTCGGCCGTAGAGGGTGACGGAAGACTCGGCATGAGCCATCGAGCCGATCAGCGCCAGAGCGGCTGCGGCCATCGCGTGCTTGTTCATTGAATAACTCCAAACTTGACTGATGAATGCGTGGCGAGACTTGTCGTTGCCACCACGTCAGTCGCTATTGGAGCGTTCGTGTTTGAAAGGTCTGTGACACCTGCTCACGTTTGCGCTGTTCGCAACGCTTGCAGAGCTGTCACAAGGGCTTCATCAGCGTGTCTTATGTTGCGGTTGAGTGTCATGCAAGGCCAAGCTCACAAGGCGCCACGCTCAAGCACGATCGACAAGGGCTCTCTGGTCTCGGTCAGCGCGCGCTTCCACACCCACTGAAGTGCCAGCCCCACATTGCCTCGCTGGCCGACATGACGAGGGGCATCGGACAGCAACACCTGCGATGGTGATCCCAGGTCAAAGGTGAAGGTATAGGACGGCTCGACGCCCATGCGCAAGTCCGTGATCAATACGTTGCCGGTTTCCGCGCTGGTCGACATCTTGTAGAAGCCCTTGGAGAAGTTGGCCAGATGGCTGGCAGGCGTGTGTGAGGCGTAGCGGTCGATGAGTGCTGCACCTCGCTCGTGGCTGGTCCACCGCATGGTGCGGTCCTTGTCGATCAGCGAATGGTAGCCTTCGAAATAGTGGGTGGGCGATACAGCCACCACCCGCCACAGCACGGTATTGAAGGGCGCGGGCGTCACCAGAACCTTGTCGGCCCCGATGCCCTGCTCCTGCATGGAGGCCAGGGCCACCTCCCGCACATGGGCTTGCGCCGTCAGGCTCCAGGCCAGGTAGCTTGTGCTGATCATCAGCCCGCCTGCATTCCACCTCAGCCCGCGAGCATCTCCTCTGCCACGCATGGCCACGACAACGCCAATGAGAAGCGGAACCGTATAGAGAGGATCGATGATGAACATGCTGTCCAGTCCGTAGGGGTGGGCAGTGAACGGCTGCAACAACTGAGTGCCGTAGACCGTCATGTTGTCCAGCAACGGGTGAGTCACGAGCACCAGCCACAAAGCCAGCCACCATCGTTTGAAGAGGACTCGCTCGCCGTGCCACCATGCGACCAGCGCAGCCAGCAACGGTGCGAACAGCGTCAGATAGAAGAGCGAATGTGTCTCGGCCCGGTGGCGCACCATGTTCAGCAGCGGGCTGCCATGGTCGATGAATGCGTCAAGGTCGGGCAAGGTGCCGCCAATGGCACCCCACAGTGCGGCCTTCCACACGGCGGTACGCCGGCCCATCACGGCCACGCTGACAGCGGAGCCCAGGGCGATCTGGGTGAGTGAATCCATGACCCTAGCTTATCTGGCGTCGTCGAAAGTCACGCCCTCGTTGGCGAAGAGAGCCCTCCGGATCGGGGGCTATTGCATCTGCATGCAGATGTGCGGCGGCTCAGTCGGCCTGCAGGCGCAAGACGACCTCGCGCGCGTCTTCGTGCTCGGAGGACTGTCCGCTGGACGGGGAGCTGATGGCAAAGCCGAGTGAACGCGCCAACGCCAGCATGCCCCGGTTCTCCCGCAACACCGTGCCGGCCAGCTCCTGTGTTCCTTGCCCGCGCAGATATTCGATGAGCTTTTGCATCAGCTTGTGCCCAAAGCCCTGGCCTTTCAGGTCGGAGCGCACCAGCACGCCAAACTCGGCAGTGTGGTTGTCCGCGTCGACCCTGGCGCGCACTGCGCCGAGCGTCTCTTCGGCCTTGCCGTCCGCGGTGGGCCGCGTCAGAACAAACGCCATCTCGCGGGCGTAGTCGATCTGTGTGAGTTGCGCCAGCTCAGTGTGTTCGATGGTGCGGCGACTGTAGAAGATTCGCATCCGGATGTCTTCCGGGTCCATTTGCTCCAGAAATACGCGATGTTGTGCCTCATCCTCAGGCCGGATGGGGCGCAGCACATAGGTCGCGCCATTGTGCTCCCAGGCCTCCACAAGCGACTGCGGATAAGGCTTGATGGCGAAGTGTCCAGCTCCGCCCGGGCAGTCGGCGCTGACCCGAACGCGCGCATCGAGCGCCACCACGCCTTCATGGTTGACCAGCAGCGGATTGATGTCGAGCTCGGCCACTTCCGGCACGTCAGCCATCAGCTGGGAAATGCTCACCAGTACTTGCTCGATGCCGGCCATGTCGGCGGCAGGCTCGTCGCGGTAGCCCTTGAGCAGTTTGGCGATGCGGGTCCGCTCAATCTGCGCACGTGCCAGCACATGGTTGAGCGGTGGCAATGCCAGAGCTCTGTCCGCCAGCACCTCCACGGCGGTGCCACCCGCGCCAAACAGAATCACAGGGCCAAACACCGGGTCGACGCTGGTGCCAACGATCAGCTCGTGCGCATGCTTCATCTGCACCATGGGCTGGACGGTGAATCCTTCGATGGTGGCATCCGGTCGCTCCTGCTTCACGCGCTCGAGCATGGCCTTGCAGGCTTGCTCCAGTTCCTGTGCGTTGCCGATGTGCAGCTTCACGCCACCGACGTCGGATTTGTGTGTGATCTCCGGGGAGAGGATCTTCAGGGCGACGGGGTAGTGCATCGCCTCGGCGGCGTTCACAGCTTCTTCGGCATCTGTGCCCACCACCCGGGTGGGGACCACAGGCAAGCCGGCCGCTTCCAGCAACTGCTTGGCTTCGGCCTCGGTCAGCCAGCGCCGCTTGTCCTTGAGTGCGCCCTGTATCAGCGACCGGATCCGGTCTTTGTCGACGGGCTTGGTCGCGTGCTGGGTAGCGGGGGTTTGGAGCAGCTCTTCCTGGTGCAGCCTGTAGGTGCGCAGGAACGCAAAGGCGCGCACCGCTTCTTCTGGCGTGTCGAAGTCTGCGACACCGCCGGCGCGAAACAGTTCGCGGGCGGACTGGACGGCACGGTCACCCAGCCAGCACCCGAGTACCCTGCCGCCCATGGGGCCGCGCTGTGTGGGTATGTCGCTTGCGATGGGGGGCGCTGATGGCGTGCTCTTGTTGTCCGGTATCGGCCGCCATGGACCGGCATCTGTTGAAGGCTCGGGAGACGCCACCGCTGGCAACAGCGCCCGCGCAATGTCCGGGCTGGGGACAATGGCCGTGGGGGCATGGATGAACAGCACGGCATGCTCGGTGCTCGACTGCAAGGCCGCCATGGCATCGCAATAGCGTTGGGCAGGCGCATCGCCAATGATGTCGATCGGGTTGGCGCGCGACCAGTTCGGTGGCAGCACGGCGTCCAGTTGCTTGAGCAGGTCGTCGTCAAGATCGGGCAAAGGCACGCCGGCCGCAGAGGCGGCGTCTGCCGCCATGACACCCGCACCGCCGCCATTGGTCAGCACCAGCAACCCGTCGGATGGGCCATCCCGGAATCGCGAGAGCGTCTCAGCGGCGAGAAACAGGTCGTGCAAGGTGTCCACCCGCAACATGCCTGCGCGGGCAATGGCGGCATCGAACACGTCGTCGGCGCCCGCGAGGGCGCCGGTATGCGATGCCGCTGCATGCTGGCCCGCAGCGGACCGTCCGGCCTTGACCACGATGACCGGCTTGTTGCGAGCTGCCGCTCTGGCGGCTGACATGAACTTGCGCGACTCTTCAATGCTCTCGATGTACAGGAGCACCGCCCGCGTCTTGGGGTCATGGGCCAGATAGTCGAGCATGTCTCCGAAGTCGACATCTGCCCGTTCCCCCAGGGAAACAAAGTGCGAAAAACCTATGCCCCGGGATGCTGCCCAGTCCAGCATGGCGGTCACCAGCGCACCCGACTGGGACACAAAAGCCAGCGAACCCGGCTTGGCGCCGATGTGGGCAAAGCTGGCGTTCACCCCGTGATGCGGAGCCAGCATGCCAATGCAGTTGGGGCCGAGGATGCGCAAGGTGTGCTGGCGGGCCTCGTCCAGCATGGCCTGTTTTTGCTGCTTGTCCAGGCCTGCACTGACCACAATGGCAGCCTTGGTGCCTCGCTTGCCCAAGTCGGCGATCAGGCCGGGAACGGTTTTCGGTGGCGTGCAGATAACGGCAAGGTCAGGCGCCTCAGGCAGCTTGTCGACGTTGGCATAGCACTTGAGCCCGCTGAGCGAGGTGTGCTTGGGGTTGACCGGGTAAAGCCTTCCCTGAAAAAGACCGCCAGACAGGTTGCGCCAGACGGTGCCGCCGACGCTGCCATGACGGGCAGAGGCGCCCAGCACGACAATGGACTGAGGGGAGAAGAGCAGGTCGAGATGTCGGGTACTCATGGTGTCCAAGTGTCGGGCGGCTGTGCGTCAAATCTGTGTCAGCCGTCGCGGCCTTCCGGTGTGGACGGGGCCGCCGCGTCGGCTGAGGGGGGCGCGGGCGATTCCGCTCGCTTGCGGTCGACAGCTGGCCCGGCTGACATGAAGGCAATGAGGGCCATGCGCATCGCCTCTTCGACTGGCATCTTCACCGGCGTGACCCAGGTCCGCGGGACGAAAACCGTATAGCCGCCAATCATGTAACCCATGGGCAGATACACCGCCACGTTGTCACTCTCGCCCAGGACGCCCGGCAGCCCCTTGAGGTTCTGGCGTGTCACGAGGCCGACCATATGCAATTCCTGGCCGGGGATCTGCAGCTTGACCACCTGCTGGACGTTGTCTTCGTGCGGCGCGAAATAGTCGGCAAAGTTCTTGAGGGAGGAATAGATGCTCTTGACCAGCGGCAAGTTGGTAAACGGCAGCTCCACCAGCGATACCAGCCTGGCGGTGAACGGCTGCGAGACAAGGTAGCCCAGCGCCAGAATGCCGATGGCGCCCAGGGCGATGCCCAGACCGGGCAGGTAATACTCACCGACGATCGGCTGCACCAGACGCATGGTCAGGCCTTCGATCCAGGAAACAAACATGACCAGCACATAGACGGTCAGCGCCAGGGGCAAGAAGGAGATCAAGCCCCGGAAAAAGTAGCGGTAGATGTGCTTCATGAACAGAAAATCCGGATTCGCATGCTGTGATGCAGCATATCAGCAAGCGGCGGTTAACATGGAGGTCCGCGCCAAAAACATGGTGCCGGGTGCGTTTGCGGCCGCTGGCTCTTGCAAAAAGCCATGCTGACCCCATCTTTTTCCTGTTCGAATGCCCACATTCCCAGGAATTCCATGTCCACGATTGCCATGTCCAGTTTCTCCGAAGTCCTCAACTCCCTGTTTCGCGGTGTCTTGCGACTGGTGTTGGTGGTGGCTTCCGGGATTTTCGTCCTGAGCTTTCTGGCCGCAGCCCTGATCGTGGTGGTGGCCGTGTCGCTGTGGTCGCTCCTGGCCGGAAAAAAGCCTGCACCCGTCATGATGTTCGAGCAGTTCAAGGCGCGTTCGCAGCGTTTCGGACAGGGGCAGTGGGGTCAGGGTGGTGCAGCCAACGGACGCGATCCTGCGTCCGGACAGAACGCCGATGTGGTCGATGTCGAGGTCATTGAAGTGGAAGAGTCTGCCGTTCGCAAGGATCGTGAGACGCCGCTGCGCTGAACGAGCCGACTCGCCGGCTGTCTTCGCTCACTGGAGAGCCTCAGTCCTGAGCCTTGAGGGCCAGCGCTGCGTCATACAAAGCGTTTTTCGACTCGCCAGTGATCTCGGCACACAGCTTCACCGCCGACTTCAGTGGCAACTGCTCCAGCAATAGTGACAGGGTTCTGCCGGCGCTTGCACTGACGGTGGCTTCTTGGTCGTCTTCATCCGCGCTGCCTTCTGCCGGGTGAATCACCAAGGCGTATTCGCCGCGGCTTCGCTGCGCATTGGCGGTCAGCCACTGAGGCAAATTCGCTGCCTGAATGGGCTCGATTTCCTCGAACTGCTTGGTCAGTTCGCGGCCCACAGTGATCACTCGCTCACCCAGAGACTCCGCCAGCTCCTTGGTCAGTGCTGCCATTCTGTGTGGCGCCTCAAGCAGCACGATGGTCCGGGGCTCCGCCGCCAGGGCCTGAATCTCCCGCTTGCGCTCGGCCCCTTTGGCCGGCAGAAAACCCATAAATACAAATCGGCCGGCCGGCTGGCGCGGGTCGCTCGAGACCAGGCCAGAGACGCTGAGCAGGGCAGTCACGGCACTTGCTCCGGGCACTGGAATGCACCTCAGTCCAGCTGCTTGAGCCGTTTCCACCAGCCGCGCGCCAGGATCGCTCACGCCTGGAGTACCGGCGTCGCTGACGTAGGCAACCCGTTCGCCGGCTTGCAAGCGTGCCACGACACTGGCTGACGCCTCCAGTTCGTTGTGTTCGTGCAAAGCCAGCAATGGCTTGTGCAGGCCCAGGCTCTGGAGCAGGGCGCCGGTATGTCGTGTGTCTTCGCAGGCCACCACGTCCACCAGATGGAGGACGTGCACTGCCCTCAGGCTGATATCGGCCAGATTGCCGATCGGCGTGGCCACCATGTACAGCGTCGACTGCGGATAATGCTGGTGGGCGGCCGCGTCACGGGCGGCTTCCGACAGGGAGAGGGATCGGACAGTCAATGTGGAAACTTCATAAACAGGGGGCAGCCCAGTCTGCCCCGTTATCGGGCAAGACCACGAAGGCACGTGGCGATGCGGCGGAGGACCAGGCGTTGGCGCATTTGCAGCGCAAAGGTCTTGAACTGGTCAGCCGGAACTTTCGCACGCCCGGACGCGGTGGTGGCGAGGTGGATCTCATTATGCGTGAGGCAGATGGCACCCTGGTGTTTGTGGAGGTGCGCCAGCGAGCCGGTCTTGCCCATGGCGGCGCGGGTGGCAGCATCACGGTTCACAAACAGAAACGCATTGTTCTGGCCGCGCGGCACTTTTTATGGCAGCTGGGGTCTGAACCTGCATGTCGGTTTGATGTGGTACTGATCGGCCGCGACAGTGAACAGGTGCCACAATGGATACAAGGGGCTTTTGAAGCACCTGCAACGTTTTGAAGCCGCCGCAGCGCGGCTATGATCGGAACCATGCTCTTGCAACGCATCCAACAACAATTCATAGACAGCGCCGATCTGAAATACCAGTGCGCACAGAGTCTGGCGCCGACCGTTGAGGCTGCCATTGCGGCCATTCTGGCCTGCGTGACGGGTGGCGGCAAGGTGCTGGCCTGTGGCAACGGTGCTTCTGCGGCGTCGGCCCAGCACTTTGCTGCCAGTTTTGTTGGCCGGTACGAGCGCGACAGGCCCGAGCTGGCTGCGCTGGCCCTGACCGCGGACGGTGCTGTCATGACGGCTGTCTCAACCGATTGGGACTCTCGCAGTGTCTTTGCCCGCCAGGTGCGCGCGCTGGGCCATGCGGAAGATGCCCTGCTGGTACTGTCGACCAGTGGCAACTCCGCCAACGTCATATCGGCGGTGGAGGCGGCCCACGAGCGTGAGATGACGGTCATTGCGCTCACAGGCGCCAAAGGCGGGCAGCTGGCCAGCGTGTTGCGTGACACCGACGTGCATGTGTGCGTACCGCACGATGCCTCACCCAGAATCCAGGAAGTGCACCATATGGTGCTGCATTGCATTTGTGACGGCGTTGATGCCCAGCTCATGGGCCTGCCCGAAGATGATTTGACCAACGAAGTGGAGAGCTCGACATGATTCGTCTGCGTACTGTTCAGCGCCTTGGCGCACTGGCACTGGGGGCCGCGGCCGCGGGAGCCGTGATGACGGCCTGCACCCCTTTGGTGGTGGGTGGCGCGGCCACCACCGCTGCTTTGGTGGCCACCGATCGGCGCACCTCCGGGGCCCAGCTGGACGATCAGGGCATTGAGCTTCGTGCAGGCAACGCCATTCGCGATGAAGTGGGCACGCGGGCGCGTGTGGACGTGGTCAGCTACAACCGGCACGTGCTGCTTGTCGGTGAGGTGGCCAGCCAGCGAGACAAGGAGAAAGTCGAGGCTGTCGTGGCGGGTGTACCCAATGTGCGCCGGATTTTCAACGAGCTGGCGGTCATGAGCACGCCAGCCTTCAAGGAGCGGGCCAACGACGCGCTGCTCACCGGCAAGGTCAAGGCAGCGATTGTGGATGCCCGCGATATCAATGCCGCTGCGTTCAAGGTGGTGACAGAGCGCAGCACGGTCTACCTGATGGGCCTGGTCACGAATGCGGAAGCTGAGCGGGCGACCGAGGTGACGCGCAATGTTCAGGGCGTGCAGCGCGTTGTCCGTCTGTTCGAAATCGTGAACAATGAAACCGCGCTCAAGCTGCAGGCCAAGGAGCCGCCAGAGCCACCTTCGCACGCGCGTTGATCGCAGCACGCGCTGCCGATTCAGGAAAGCCTGCCATGAATCCACGGCAGGCTTTTTTTTCGGGGGGTGGGGGAGCTTGAAGCGTCGCCAGTGCGGTCAACGTAGCCGGCGAATCAGGCTGGAGGTGTCCTGTCGGCGGCCTCCCAATGCCTGGACGTCGGCGTAGAACTGGTCAACCAGTGCCGTGACGGGCAGGCGGGCGCCATTGCGTTTGGCTTCTTCGAGCACCAGGCCCAGGTCTTTTCGCATCCAGTCCACCGCGAAACCAAAGTCGAACTCATCTTTCGCCATGGTCTTGCCGCGATTGTCCATCTGCCAGCTCTGTGCCGCCCCTTTGCCGATCACATCGAGCACCCGCTCCATGTCCAGCCCAGCCTTCTGACCAAAGGCGATCGCCTCTGACAGGCCCTGGAGCAAGCCACCGATGCAGATCTGGTTGACCATCTTGGTCAATTGTCCGGCCCCTGTCTCACCCATGCGGGTAAAGGCGCGAGCGAACGCCATGGCCACCGGCCTGGCACTGTCGAACGGGGCTTCGTCGCCACCACACATCACCGTGAGCACACCGTTTTCTGCACCCGCCTGCCCGCCAGAGACGGGGGCGTCCACGAAATGCAGGTCGAGCTCTCGTGCTTTGGCGTACAGCTCGCGTGCCACGTTGGCGGAAGCGGTGGTGTGGTCGACAAAGATGGCGCCAGGCTTCATGCCGGCAAACGCACCTGCCTCACCCAAGGTGATTGACCGCAGGTCGTCGTCATTGCCGACGCAGGCAAACACGATGTCGGCGTCTTTTGCCGCGTCTCCTGGTGTGGCCGCCATGGTGCCACCATGCTGGGTGCACCATTGCTCGGCCTTGGCTGCGGTACGGTTGTAGACAACGACCTGATGGCCTGCCTTGGCCAGATGGCCTGCCATGGGGTACCCCATGACGCCCAGACCCAGGAATGCCACCTTGTGTGGTGCGACCGGGATATCACTCATCAGTAAATCGCCTTGGGTTGTTGTTGAGGTTCCGGGGATGCTGGCGCAGCGCCGTTTCCGCTGAGCAGCTTTTCCTTGAGCCGGAAGTCGGCGGGCGAAGGGCCTACCCAGATATTGAGCACCATGCGAAAGAACTCCAGGTCACCAATGGGCGCGCCCTGAGGCTCACCGGCAATATAGAACTGTGTGCCTTTGCCGGGCAAGTACTCCATTGCAAAGGTGTCGTCTTCGACGAGCTTGGCGCGGCCTGAAAACACTTCGATCAACCGGTTGGTGGATGTCAGGTGCTTGCTCACCAACGCCTTCTCGTTGTTGGCCGCCAGCCCCTTCATGAACGCCACGCCCAGGTCTGTGCCGGGCAGGTCGCGTTTGGCCACGAAGGCCAGCTTCATGGGGCCATCGATTCTGAGCAGCTCAGCCGATGTTCTGGCCGGCTTGGGCAAGTACAAGCCAAGGTCATAGACCTGAAAGATGGCCTTGTAGCGGGTGCCTTCGCCGTTGAGACTGAGCTTGGTGCCGGCTACGCTGGTGGTCGATGGCAATGGGGCAGCTGCCACTGCGGTGGCCGCCCAAAGCAGGGCCATGGCCGCGGCGGTCCGGGCCTTTCGGGTGAGGAAATTCATTTGTACGGGATGCGTGCGTTTCAGGGCCTGGCCGGCCGCAGACATCAGACGATGGTGAGGTGTTCTGTGCCGGCTGCCAGGTCACGCGTCTTGGCGCGCTGACTGTTGAGTTTGATCTGCAGGCGCAAGTCGTTGAGGGAGTCGGCGTTTCGCAATGCGTCTTCGAGGGAGATGATGTTGTCCTCGAAAGCGTTGAACAGTGCCTGGTCGAAGGTCTGCATGCCCAGGTTGGTGCTCTTCTTCATGATCTCCTTGATCTCGGAGACTTCGCCCTTGAAGATCAGATCTGCGATCAGCGGCGAGTTGAGCATCACTTCCACAGCGGCGTAGCGACCTTTGTTATCCTGCTTGGGTACCAGGCGCTGCGAAACGAGTGCCTTCAGGTTGAGCGACAAGTCCATCAGCAACTGTGCGCGACGCTCTTCCGGGAAAAAGTTGATGATCCGGTCCAGAGCCTGGTTGGCACTGTTGGCGTGCAACGTGGCCAGACACAAGTGACCGGTTTCGGCGAAGGCCACGGCATGGTCCATGGTTTCGCGATCACGGATCTCGCCCATCAGAATCACGTCCGGGGCCTGGCGAAGCGTGTTCTTCAGAGCCGCTTCCCAGCTGTCCGTGTCCAGACCCACTTCGCGCTGAGTGACCACGCAATTTTTGTGCGGGTGCACGAATTCCACTGGGTCTTCAATCGTGATGATGTGACCCTGGGTGTTCTGGTTGCGCCAGTCCACCATGGCCGCGAGCGTGGTCGACTTGCCTGAGCCTGTGGCGCCCACCAGGATGCAGAGGCCGCGCTTGCTCATGACGATGTCCTTGAGCACTTGCGGCAGGCCCAGTGCATCTACCGATGGCAGGGTGGCCGGAATGGTACGCAGCACCATCCCGATGGAGCCTTGCTGAACAAACGCACTGACACGGAAGCGACCGATGCCACCGGGAGAGATGGCGAAATTGCACTCCTTGGAGCGCTCGAACTCGGCGGCCTGCTTGTCATTCATGATGGCCCGTGCCAGCGCCAGTGTGTGCGTGGCAGACAGCGGCTGTGGCGATACCTTGACCACCTTGCCATCGACCTTGATGGCTGGCGGAAACTCGGCGGTGATGAACAAGTCACTGCCGTTGCGGCTCAGCATCAGCTTGAGCAGGTCATTGATGAATTTCGAAGCCTGATCGCGTTCCATGTTTTCAATCCCTTGTTGTCAGTAGCTGCGGCGGAGCGTGGGGGCCGCCCCAAGCAAGGCCAGCCCCCTCGGGGGGCTGAGGTCTGCGGCTCCAAGCCTGCCTGCGCAGGCTTGGACAGACCGAAGAGCCATGGCCTCTGGCCGTGGCGCGGCCTGCAAGGCGCGGGCACATGCGAAGCGGCGGAGCGTGGGGGCCAAACCGACTCGCCGCAGGGCCGCCCCAAGGCGAGTCAGCCCCCTAGGGGGGCAGCGACCCGCGAAGCGGTGGAGCGTGGGGGCCAAACCGACTCGCCGCAGGGCCGCCCCAAGGCGAGTCAGCCCCCTAGGGGGGCAGCGACCCGCGAAGCGGTGGAGCGTGGGGGCCAATGTTTTCATCCCGGGAAGTTCTCCGGAATCTTGGCCTTGGCGCGTGCTTCGGCCGGGCTGATCACATTGCGCTTGACCAGGTCAGACAGGTTCTGATCCAGGGTCTGCATGCCGAAATTGCTACCGGTCTGGATGGCCGAATACATCTGCGCCACTTTGGCTTCACGGATCAGGTTGCGGATGGCACTGGTGCCGATCATGATCTCGTGTGCCGCCACGCGGCCGCTGCCGTCCTTGACCTTGCACAGCGTTTGCGAAATCACGGCCACCAGCGATTCGGACAACATGGCGCGGACCATGTCCTTTTCTTCCGCCGGGAACACGTCGATGATCCGGTCAATGGTCTTGGCGGCACTGGATGTGTGCAGTGTGCCGAACACCAGGTGACCCGTCTCGGCCGCTGTCATGGCCAGGCGGATCGTTTCCAGGTCGCGCATCTCGCCGACCAGAATGGCATCCGGATCTTCACGGAGCGCTGCCCGCAGTGCGTTTGCAAAAGACAGTGTGTGAGGACCAACTTCACGCTGGTTGACCAGACACTTTTTGGAGTCGTGCACGAATTCCACCGGATCTTCCACGGTCAGGATGTGTCCGTACTCGGACTCATTGAGGTGGTTGATCATCGCTGCCAGCGTGGTGGACTTGCCGGAGCCGGTCGGGCCGGTCACGAGTACCAGGCCGCGCGGGCGCAGGGAGAGATCGCCAAAGATGCGAGGGCAGTTGAGTTGCTCCAGGGTCAGGATCTTGCTGGGAATGGTCCGGAAGACGGCGCCAGCGCCCCGATTCTGGTTGAATGCATTGACGCGAAAACGCGACAATCCCTCGATTTCAAACGAGAAATCGACCTCCAGAAACTCTTCATAGTGCTTGCGCTGTGCGTCGTTCATGATGTCGTACACCATGCTGTGGACCTGCTTGTGGTCCAGCGGTTCGACGTTGATCCGGCGCACGTCACCATGCACACGTATCATGGGCGGCAAGCCAGCCGACAGGTGCAGGTCAGAGGCCTTGTTCTTGACGCTGAAAGCCAGCAGTTGGGTAATGTCCATTCGGTCGGATCCCGTTGTTGGGTTGATACTCCAGACTGATTATGACCACGATTGAAGCCAATCTCCAGCATGTCCGCGCCCGAATTGCGGCCGCATGTGATCGCGCTGGTCGGGATGTGAACGCCGTCACACTTTTGGCTGTCTCCAAGACCTTCGATGTTGATGCCGTTCTTGAGGCGGTTCAGGCGGGTCAGAAGGCCTTTGGCGAGAACTACATTCAGGAAGGGGTCGAGAAGGTTCTGGCGCTGGAGGACATGGTCCGGTCAGCAGGACACGATGCTGGTGTCGAGTGGCATTGCATTGGTCCTGTGCAGAGCAACAAGACCCGTCTGGTAGCCGCGCATTTCCAATGGGTTCAGTCTGTTGACCGTATCAAGATTGCACAGCGGCTGAGCGATCAACGACCCGAGAATCTGCCACCGCTGCAGGTGTGCTTGCAGGTCAATATTGACGGGGGAAACAACAAGTCTGGCGCCAGCCCCAATGAAGTTTTTGAGTTGGCCGAAGCCGTGCACGCCATGCCACGACTGAGCTTGAGGGGGTTGATGAGCATCCCGGAACCGGCCCCCGATTTTGAGGGGCAGCGCAATCTGTTTCTGCGGACAAAAGTGTTGTTTGATAGCCTCAATGATCGGGGCTACGGACTGGATACCCTGTCCATGGGCATGAGCGATGACCTGGAGGCTGCCATCGCGGCGGGCTCCACCATGGTCCGAGTGGGGCGGGCGGTGTTTGGCCATCGCCCACGCAAAAACTGACGCCCCGTAGGGCTGGGCGTCAGCTGTCTGCGACCAATCGGGGTTTTGCCCCAGCTTCTTACTTCTGGGCGGGCATCTTGAACGCTGCCACGCCTTCGCAGCTTTCTCCCAGCCACTGCCCGCTGGAGTCGATGCGCGTGTTGCGCGCCTGGCCCTCGAGCTGCTGGGTGGTGGTGATCACGCCCTTGTAGGACTTGTCATTGGGAAAACTGTACTCGGCATCACCGCTGCTGGCAGGATTGGTGCACTCAAAGTGCATCTTCATCGATGTCTTGGTCTTGGATTTGATCTCGGTCGTGCAATCACCCTTGGTCGGCATGGGCACATCCTGCTTCTTGGCCTGTTCCGGTGTGATGCAGATCTTGACCTTGATGGCACCGCCTCCACCGATGCTCACGCCCTGGCTGGCGAGCATCTGCTCCATCATCTTGCGCTGAGCAGGCGGCATGGAAGCCAGCTGCTCCTGCATCTTCTTCATTTGCGCTTCGAGTTTGGGGTCTCCGCCCATGGTGGCTTCCGTCTCCCACAGGCCGGGCTTGAGTGCCTGGGCCTGGGCTGAGATCGCCAGGAAAGCGGCGGCGGTGATGGCAATTGACTTGATGCGCATGTCGTGTTCTCTCTTTCTCTCTCTTCGAAGTCGTCGTGCGAAAAATAGGTCGATCAGGATGTCGATCTTGTTGGTGTCGATTGTGACCCAAAGGTTCGGCCTGGGTACCCCCCATTCGGGTGGTCGGTTGCGCGCCCCCCTCAAAGAGGGATATGGGTGCTGTGCTTCACCTCTTCCATGACCGCGTAGGTGTGGGTTTGGCGCACGCCAGGCAACTCCCACAACACGCGGCCGGCAAAGGCGCGGTAGCTCTCCATGTCGGCAGTGCGTGTCTTGAGCAGGTAGTCAAAACCGCCGGCCACCATGTGGCATTCCTGAATTTCCTCGTGGGTCTGCACGGCCGCCTTGAACTCGTCAAACACGTTGGCGGTGGTGCGATCAAGCAGCACCTCCACGAACACCAGCATGCCTCTGCCCAGCTTCAACGGGTTCAACCGGGCTTCGTAGCCGAGGATGTAGCCCTCTCTTTGCAGGCGCTGGGTTCGGGCCAGCACGGCGGTCGGGGACAGAGCAACCCTCTCTGCCAGCTTGAGGTTGGAAATTCGGCCATCGTCTTGCAGGGCTTGAAGAATCTTCAAGTCGGTTCGGTCCAGGCTTTTCAGGTCGGAATCGGATGATTTCACTGAAACAATCCAAATCTATAGAGAAAAATTCAAACTGATTTCCGTGATGCTACCCATATTGACCATGTGAGGGCAAGCGTGATGCGAGACATGACCGACCGGCTGCCAAGCCCGTACCGACCCGAAGCCTCTATCGTTCAGGCCTGTCTGGACCAAGTTTCCCCCGCCATTGACTGGGCCAAAGTCCAGGCCCACTCGGGCCAATGGGTGACGGCCGTGCGAGAGCACCCCCCGTCTTTCTGGGCCATGGAGCGACTGCTCCAGGAATACCCCATTTCCCGGGCCGAGGGGCGTGCTCTCATGCGGCTGGCCGAAGCGCTGCTCAGGGTGCCAGACGGTGAGACCGCTCTGGCTCTGACAGCCGACCAGCTCGGCAGTGCCCCGTTCGATCCGGCTGACCATTCCCCGCTCGGCCGGCTCTCGGCCTCCGTCGTGTCCTATTCGCGCCAATGGCTGGAAGGCGGTTCACTGGTCAAGCGGCTGGGAGGCAGAACGGTGGTGGCCGCGACGGTGCGGACTGTGCAATTGCTGGGTCGTCAGTTCGTGCTGGGCGAGTCTATTGGCGCCGCTCTGGGCGAGGCAGCCTCGGCACGCAAGAAGCAGCCGCACCTGCACTTCAGCTTTGACATGCTGGGCGAAGGTGCCCGCACGGATGCCGATGCCCTGCGCTACCTTCAAAGCTACGCCCAGGCCATCGAAGCCATTGCCGCGCAGTCGGACCCCACGCGTCACCCGGGTTTGCAGGACGGCATTTCCATCAAGCTCAGCGCCTTGCATCCGCGCTATGAACACGGTCACCACGAGCGCGTGATGGAGGAGTTGCTGCCCCGGCTCTGGCCGCTGTGCGAGGCCGCGGCCACGGCTGGCCTCAATCTCACCATCGACGCGGAAGAGGTGGACCGTCTGGAATTGTCGCTGGTGCTGTTCGATGCCCTGCTGTCCAAAGTGGCCGAACAGTTCCCGCAGTGGCAGGGCCTGGGGCTGGCGCTCCAGGCGTATCAGACGCGGTCTCTGGAGCTCATCCAGTTGGTGATCGCCATGGCACGCCGCCACCAGGTCCGCCTGATGTGCCGTCTGGTGAAGGGGGCCTACTGGGACGCCGAGATCAAGCGGGCGCAGGAGCTTGGCCTGCCCCACTACCCGGTGTTCACCCACAAACACCATACCGACATCAGCTACCTGGCCTGTGCGCGGGCGATGATTGCCGCCACCGACGTCATCTACCCGCAGTTTGCCACCCACAACGCCGGCACGATCGCCGCCTTGCTGCAGCTGACCGCTTCGCTGACACAGCTGGGGCATACCGCTGATGCTCCGCTGTTCGAGTTGCAGCGCCTGCACGGCATGGGCGAGGGCGTGTACCGCGAGGTGCTGGGCGCCGATGATCTGCATTGCCGCATTTACGCGCCAGTGGGCGCGCACCGCGACCTGCTGGCCTATCTTGTGCGGCGCCTGCTCGAAAACGGCGCCAACAGCTCCTTTGTTCACCAGCTGGCGGATCCGGATGTGCCGGTGAATGAAGTGCTGGCATCTCCGCTGCACGTCACGCCCACCGCTGCATTGCCGGCCGTGGCCGCGCTGTACGGCCCCGGCTTCCCCAACAGCCAGGGGCTCGATGTGGCCGAGTCGGACACGCGCCGTCTGCTGATGGCGGCCTGGGGCAGCGCCTTGCTGCCGGTCGTGACCGAAGCCACCCCCGACGAAGTGGTGTCGGCCGTGGACCGTGCCCGCCAGGCATTCGTCTCCTGGGATGCCCGATCCGTCGAGGACAGGGCCGCCATTCTGAGGGCGGCGGCCGGCGGGCTCCAGGCTTCGCTGCCGCGGTTTTCAGCCCTGATCGTCAAGGAAGCGCACCGCAACTGGTCGGACGCCATTTCGGAGGTGCGAGAGGCCATCGACTTCCTGCGCTACTACGCGGCGCAGGCCCAAACGCTGATGGCGGTGCAGACCCTGCCGGCAGGTGGGGACGGCGTGACCGGCGAGCGCAACCAGTTGCGCACGAAGGGGCGCGGAGCGTGGGTGTGCATCAGCCCGTGGAACTTCCCGCTGGCCATCTTCACCGGGCAGATCGCAGCGGCGCTGGTCACCGGCAACACGGTGCTCGCCAAGCCCGCCGAACAGACGCCAGGCGTGGCCAAAGCCATGGTGCAACTGCTGCACGAAGCCGGCGTGCCGGGCGACGTGCTGCAGCTTCTGCATGGTGCCGGCGAAACCGTAGGGGCACAACTGGTGGGCAGTGAAGGCATCGCCGGCGTGGTGTTCACAGGTTCGACGCCGGTGGCCAAGCGGATCAACCTCTCGCTGGCGCAGCGCCACGGGCCGATCCTGCCGCTGATCGCCGAAACCGGTGGCATCAACGCCATGGTCGTCGACAGCACGGCCTTGCCCGAGCAGGTGTGCGATGCCGTGGTGCAAAGCGCGTTCCGCAGTGCGGGGCAGCGTTGTTCGGCACTGCGCCTGTTGTGTGTCCACGAGTCGGTGGCCGATGCAGTGATCACCATGATCACGGGGGCCGCCAAAGAACTCAAGCTCGGGGCTGCCGAGCACTGGGACACGGACGTCACCCGTCTGATCGACCAGGAGGCCTTTGACCGGGTGCAATCACAGTTGACCGACTTGCGTGGCCGTGCGGTGAAACACTGGACCGAAACGGCCACCTCACCGGTGGCTTGTGAAGTGCCGCCGCAGGTGGTGGAGGTTTCATCCGTTTCGTCGGTAAAAGAGGAGATCTTCGGCCCGGTGTTGCAGGTGGTGCGCTGGTCGGGTGATCCGCTGTCCCTCATCGACCAGATCAATGCCCTGGGATATGGCTTGACGTTGGGCATCCAGACCCGCATCGACAGCCGTGCGGCGGCGATGGCCGCCGCGGCCCGGATTGGCAACGTGTACGTCAACCGCAACATGATCGGCGCCGTGGTGGGCAACCAGCCCTTCGGCGGTGAAGGCATGAGCGGTACAGGGCCGAAAGCCGGTGGCCCGCACTACCTGTTGCGCTTCTGTGCCGAGCAGACGGTCACGGTCAACACGGCGGCGGCCGGAGGGAATGTGGATCTGATGACGCGTTCAGCCGTGCAGCCAAGCGCAAGGATTGCCGTCTGTCGCCGGCTTGACCTTGCCCCATGGGAGGCGGGGCAAGAATGGTGGTATGAACCAACAAGTGTGCGCGCCCATGCAGGCGAATGTAATGGAGTGGCAGGTCCAGCCCGGTGATACGGTTGCGCAAGGCGATCTGCTGGTGATTCTCGAGGCCATGAAGATGGAGCACGAGATACGGGCGCCGCAAGGCGGTCGTGTGCAAGAGTGTTTTTTCGAGGCCGGTGAAACGGCGGAGGAGGGACAGGCTCTTCTGTCCCTCGCGGCTGTTGTGTCTGGCGAAGGCGTTGCTGCGCCCACCCCTACTGCGGCCAACGCAACGGACGAAGCCAGTGCGTTGGTTGGCGAGTCAGGTCCTGCGAGCGGTGCGTCATCTCGCGCCGACTGGCAGCGCTGGCATGAGCGCACGCAGTTCACACTCGATGCAGCGCGCCCGCAAGCCGTGGCCAAGCGGCATGACAAAGGCATGCGCACCGCGCGTGAGAACATTGCCGACCTGTGCGATGACGGCAGCTTCATCGAGTACGGTGCGCTGGCCGTGGCTGCCCAACGCTCCCGCCGCAGTGAGGAAGACCTGATTGCCAATACGCCAGCCGATGGCATGGTTACCGGGATCGGTACCGTCAATGCGCACATCTTCGGTCCCGATCAGACCGGTACGGCCGTCATGGCTTACGATGCCACCGTGTTGGCGGGCACGCAAGGCTTGCGCAACCACCAGAAGACCGACCGAGTGCTGGGTGTGGCGCTGGACAATCAGTTGCCTGTCGTGCTGTTTGCCGAAGGCGGTGGCGGCCGGCCAGGGGATACCGACATGTCCATCGTGGCCGGGCTGCACCTGCATACCTTTGCGGCCTATGCGTCTCTGTCCGGTCAGGTGCCGGTGGTGGGTATTGCCGCAGGGCGGTGCTTTGCCGGCAATGCTGCTCTGCTCGGGTGCAGCGACGTCATCATCGCCACCGAAGACAGCAACATCGGCATGGGTGGACCGGCCATGATCGAAGGAGGGGGGCTGGGCGTGTACCCGCCAGAGGCCATCGGACCGTCCGGTGTGCAGCACGGCAACGGCGTGATCGACATCCTGGTCAAGGACGAAGCGGAGGCTGTGCAGGCAGCGCGGCACTACCTCTCCTTCTTCCAGGGGCGTGTGAAGGACTGGATCGCTCCGGATCAGACGGCTCTTCGACAGTCCGTGCCCGAGAACAGGGTGCGTGCGTACGACGTGAGAACCGTGATCGAAGGTCTTGCTGACAAGGGCAGTGTGCTGCATCTTCGCACCGGCTTTGGCGCGGGCATCCACACCGCTTTGGTCCGGGTGGACGGGCGCCCAGTCGGGGTGATGGCCAACAACCCGCAGCACCTCGGCGGAGCGATCGATGCCGATGCTGCCGACAAAGCCGCCCGTTTCATGCAGCTGTGCAACGTGCATGGCATTCCCATGCTCAGTCTCATCGACACCCCTGGCTTCATGGTCGGGCCCGACATTGAGGCGCAGGCTCAGGTGCGCCACGTCAGCCGCCTGTTCGTCGCAGCGGCAAAACTGCGGGTGCCATTCTTCTCCGTTGTGCTGCGCAAAGGCTATGGCCTGGGCGCCATGGGCATGGCGGCGGGCAGTTTCCATGCGCCGGTATTCACCGTGGCATGGCCCACAGGGGAGTTTGGTGGCATGGGGCTGGAAGGTGCGGTCCGCCTGGGCTATCGCAAGGAGCTGGAAGCGGTGGCGCAAGGGCCGGAGCGTGATGCCTTGTTCAACGCGCTGGTAGCCAAACAGTACGAGCGAGGTGCGGCCATCCAGATGGCCTCCTTGCTGGAGATCGATGCCGTGATTGATCCTGCCGACACCCGCGCGTGGCTGGCCCGCGGATTGCAAACGGCCAAAACAAAGCCGCTCGAGAGGAGCGGCCGTTTTGTGGATACCTGGTGAACCCTGTCGCGTTCAGTTGAGCTCGCCAAAAGTGGTCGATCGCATGCCCGCACCTGCCGACTGCGGAGCCGTTTGATTGATGTTGACCCAGAACTCGCACACGTGCTTCATGGCGCTGAGGAACTCGGCAAACTCGGTCGGCTTGGCAATGTAGGCGTTGGTCCCTGCTTCGTAAGCTCGTTGCAGGTCGCTTGGCTCCGTGGAGGAGGTCAGCACCACGATCGGGATGCTTCGCAGGTGATCCGTGCTTTTGACTTCGCGCAGTACACCGATGCCGTCAAGCAAAGGCATCTTCAGGTCCAGCAGGACCAGTGAAGGATTGGCTGGCGGGCGGTCGGCGAATCGGTCGCGCCGGTAGAGGTAGTCAAGCGCCTGCATCCCGTCGGACACGTGCACCACACGGTCCTGCAAGCCATGACGGGCCAGTGCCAGCCGGGTCAGCTCTGCGTCGTCAGGGTTGTCTTCAACCAGGAGAATGGGTGCTGCGTTTGAGTTCATTTATCCATGGGTGCTAGGTTGCTCGGCGGAGCCATATCGGAGCCTTCGGGCGTGTGGAACGGCATGGAAAAATAGAAAGTGCTGCCTTCTCCCACCCGGCTTTCAGCCCAGATCTGCCCACCGTGGCGCTGAACAATTCGTTTGGTCAACGCCAGACCGATTCCGGTTCCCTCAAAATCTGAGGCCCGGTGGAGCCGCTGGAACACACCGAACAGCTTGTCTGCATATTTTGTATCGAATCCGACGCCGTTGTCACGTACATAGAAAGTGTACCCATTGGGGCCTTCCGTGCGCCAGCCCACTTCGATACGCGCTGTTTCGTTTTTCCGGCTGTACTTGTAGGCATTCCCCAACAGGTTTGTCCAGACCTCGCGCATCAGGATGGCGTCGCACGGAACGATAGGCAGGTCCTTGGCGATGACCCACTCGACTTTTCGGTTGCCTGTTTCGTGGCCGACCTGGGCAACCACCGCCTCGACCAGCATGTCGAATTCCACCGGGGCGGCATTGAGGGCTGCCCTGCCCATGCGGGAAAACGCCAGCAGGCCATCGATGAGCTGACTCATGTGACGCGATGAGCCGGCGATGGTGCTCAGGTACTTCTCAGTCGTGTCGTCCATCCTGCTGGAGAGGTGCTCTTCGAGCAGGCTGACAAAGCTGGAGATGTGGCGCAGGGGAGATCGAAGATCGTGGGACACCGAATAGGAGAATGACTCCAGGTCCTTGTTGGCCTCCTGGAGTTGTTCTGTGCGTTCGTTGACGCGGTTCTCCAACTCCACGTTGAGGTTGTACATCAGCTCGGAGATGCGCTTGCTGTCGCTCATGTCGCGACTGATGCCGGCAAAGCCCTGCAGCTCTCCATCGTCACTGCGCAGTGCAATCAGGACCGACTGCGCCCAGTAGCGGGAGCCGTCCTTGCGAGCATGCCAGCCCTGCGCCTCGTGCTGCCCACGGGCGGCGGCATGCCGCAGCATCTGCTCCGGCGTTGGCTGGCCTTCTTCCATGTCATCTTCGGGGAAGAGCATCCGCACGTGTCGCCCCAGCACGTCTACCGCGGTGTAGCCCATCATGCGCTGGGCACTGTCCGTCCAGTCGTAGATCTGCCCTTCGGTGTCCAGGAAGTAAACGGCGTAATCGCGCAGGTTGTCGACCATGAGGCGGAAGCGCTGCTCGCTGGCGAGCAGTTCGGCCGATCGGTCCTGGATGCGCTGTTCCAGCTCTTCGTTGAGGTTGGCTACGCGCTGCTCGACTTCCTTTTGCGCCGTGATGTCGAGGACCTGTGCATACACGCCCCGGATTTCGCCATCTTCCATGTCGGGCAGGTAACGGGCACTGACATAGATGCGTTTGCCGTCAGGACGTGTTCGCCATTGCTCGAATCGCTGCTCGCGTCCCTGCAAAGCCGCTTCAAGATGTGGTTTGACCGAGAGCCAGACGTCGTGCGGCATGAGCTCTCCGATCGGCTTGCCCAGCATTTCCTCGGGGGTCAGGCTGAACATTCGTTCGTACTCGGCGTTGGCAAACTTGACGCGCTGGTCCGTATCGAAATAGGACAGCAGGCCGGGGACATGGTCGGTGATGGTACGCAGGAACCGCTGATGCTCGAGCAGTGCCTTTTCGGCCAGCTTTCGCTGGGTGATGTCGACCATGGTCGAATTGCTCTGGATGAACTGGCCTGCCTCGTCGAAAACGGCCGAGGTCGACATGTGGATCCAGAACGGAGACCCGTCCTTGCGGGTGATCTTGTATTCGAACGGTTCGACTTCGTTGCCGTCGATCAGCTTCTGCAGGCGACGTTTGGTGGTTTCGCGCATGGCTGGGGGGACAAAGTCAAAGCTGTACTTCTTGCCCACCACTTCTTCCCGGCTTCGGCCAAGCCATTGCAGTGCAGTTTCGTTGGCGGAAACGATCAGGCCGGTCGCATCGATCGAGTGATACCCGCACGGCGCCTGGTTGTACAGCGCTTCCCGCTCCTGCAGGGCTTGATGCAGTGCTTTCGTCCGTTCGCTGACCCGAGTCTCCAGCCGGGTGTTCAGGCGCTGTATTTCCTGCTCCTGCCGGTGCTGTTCGGTGATGTCACGGCTGACCACCAGCAACATCTGAACAGTGCCGATCGCATCCGTGATGGGTGACACCACTGTGTCCCACCAGCCTTGTTGCCGTTCACAGCGGTCGCAACGTGCGACAAACCGGGAGGTGACCCCGAGCGCGCCTTGCTCGACGGCGTTGCGGGCGAGTCGCTGCCCGTCTTCATCCCACCACTGTCGCCAGTCCGAATGCCGGATCGCTTCGGGATCCTGCAGGCCCATCAGGTGGCATGCCTGCGCAGTGATTTCGAGCACATGGCCTTGCAGGTCGATGACCTGTGTGGCGTCGGGGCTGTTGGCGATGATCTGCCGGTTGAGCTCTTCTTTGATGCGGGCGTCATGCTCGAGTGTCCGCAAACGGCTGAGGTCCTGAACAAATCCGAGATGGCCGATCAGATCGCCTGTTTCATCGCGTGTGGGAATGGTTCTGGCGAGGAGGTGGGCAGTTTCCCCACCGGCCTTTCGCATGCGGAACTCCACTTCCAGCCGATCCTGCAAGGGTTCTGCATCTGGGGACCAAACTGAGCGAATCCGGTCTATATCGGCCGGATGCACCTGTTCCTGCCATGCCCAGTCGTGAAAGTCCTCGGCATTTAAGCCAAATATCTGACACAGGCTGTCGTCCACGTGCGTGATCGCACAGCGGCGATTGACCCGGAAGACCCCAATGGGGAACACGGCCGACATGGCCGAGAACAGCTCACGGTAAGCCGCGTCGTCGACCGGGTTGAAGTGGCTCGTGGACTCGCTCGACACCGGCTGCATGGGTGGCTGAGCAATGGGCAGCGCGCGCACCTTCGCTTCGGCGGGAACGTCCTGCCGCAGACGCCGGTTGTCCGCTTCAAGTTGCTCGATTCGTTCAAGCAACTGTGCTTCCCGGCTCGTCGCGGCTTCTCCTTCGGTGTATCCGTCAGGCAGGCGCGGAAGTCTACGCGAGTAGGCACTCATCGCATCCGACTTTACCTGAGCTCACAAAAAGTGACCTGTGAGAATTGACAGTCAGAAACGGCTCAATTCAGGAAAAGGTATTCGCCCGCCACGGACCAGCATTTTTCCGTACTCGGCGCAGCGTTGCAAAGTGGGCACGACCTTGCCAGGATTGAGTAACTCTTTAGCATCAAACGCGTGTTTGATTTCACGCATGAGGGCATTTTCCTCGGGGGAAAACTGCACACACATGCTGTTGAGCTTTTCCACGCCAACGCCATGCTCGCCAGTGACGGTCCCGCCCATCGCGACGCTGGTTTCCAGAATGTCGGCTCCAAACAACTCTGCACGGTGCAATTGGTCCGGATCGTTGGCATCAAACAGGATCAACGGGTGCAAATTGCCATCTCCTGCATGGAAGACGTTGGCACATCGAAGCCCGTATTTGCCCTCCATTTCCTCGATGGCCCGGAGAATGTCGGCCAGTCGTTTGCGCGGAATGGTGGAGTCCATGCACATGTAGTCGGGGCTGATGCGGCCAGACGCCGGAAAGGCGTTCTTGCGGCCGCTCCAAAATCGCAAGCGCTCGGCCTCGTCCTGACTGACCGCAATGGCATTGGCACCTGCGCGGCGCAGGACTTCGCTCATGCGCTCGATTTCTTCCGCCACCTCTTCGGGGGTGCCGTCGCTCTCGCACAAAAGAATGGCAGCTGCCTCGAGGTCATAACCTGCGTGGACGAAGTCTTCCACGGCGGCTGTCATGGGCTTGTCCATCATTTCCAGGCCGGCCGGGATGATGCCAGCGGCAATGACTTCTGCGACAGCCTCGCCGGCGCTTTCCACATCCGGGAAACTGGCCATGATGCAGCGGGCGAGCTGAGGTTTGGGCACCAGCTTCACGGTGACTTCGGTGGTGACGGCCAGCATGCCTTCCGAGCCGATGACCAGGGGCAACAAATCCAATCCTGGCGCATCCAGTGCTTCACCGCCAAAGGTGATGGGTTCGCCCTCGATGGTGAAACCCCGGACCTCCAGCACGTTGTGAATCGTGAGCCCGTACTTCAGGCAGTGAACACCGCCGGAGTTCTCAGCCACATTGCCTCCAATCGTGCAAGCGATCTGGCTGCTGGGGTCTGGTGCGTAGTACAGACCGTATGGGGCTGCGGCCTCGCTGATGGCCAGGTTGCGCACCCCCGCCTGAACCACGGCCGTGCGGGCCACCGGGTCGATCCGGATGATCTGGTTGAACTTGGCCAGCGAGAGGGTCACCCCTTCAGGGTGAGGCAGTGCGCCGCCGGACAGGCCAGTGCCTGCACCGCGTGCCACGACCGGAACCTCCAGCGCATGGCAAGCCTTGAGCACCGCAGCGACCTGCTCCTCATTCTCGGGCAGTGCGACCACCATGGGGCGCTCCCGATACGCCGTCAGTCCGTCACACTCATAGGGCGTCGTGTCTTCCTGGTGCCACAGCACCGCATGGGCTGGAAGGACTTCGAGCAAACGGCGGGCCACCTGTGACTGGCGGGCCTGGCGTTGGACAGTGGAGGGGGCTTGAGTGGCTGAGGCTGACATGCTGGTGCAGGTTCGGTAAAGGTCGAGCACGGATCTGGCAGTTTAGAGGCAGATGTTCTGTCGGGGGTGAAAGTTCTTTCAGCACGCCTTGAAACTGGTCAAACCTTCCGCTGATTGGGGTTTGCGCTCTAAACCAGCCGTCGAGTGGAGACGGGCTCTTGAAAACCAAGCGGCCAAACATCAATTGCGAGATCAAGGCAGGGTGACCCACTGGAGGGGTCTGACCAATGCCATTTTTTCCTCGTATTTGTTCTGCAGCAAGGAGTTGTGAAACATGAACACGCACACACTGATGACCCGTTCAGGTCTGCTCGATGACTTTTTCAAGGACGTGGCCCCTGGCTTTTTCGTCAAGCCTCTGCATGGCGACCCACTGCCTGCGCCATCGCAAATGAAAATCGACGTCAAGGAGACTGATGCCAACTACACCGTCATGGCTGAAGTGCCTGGGGTGAGCAAAGAGGACATACACGTCAACATTGACGGGAACGTCGTGTCACTGAGTGCCGAAGTCAGGCAGACCGATACCGAAACGAAAGGCGAGAAGGTGCTCCGCAGCGAACGCTACTACGGCTCTGTTGCGCGCAGCTTCCAGTTGCCCGTGGAGATTGACAATGAGGCTGCCAGGGCCCGGTATGAAAACGGCGTGCTCGTCCTGACGCTGCCCAAGAAGGTCAACAAGCCGGGCCAGCGTCTGACGGTGGAGTGAGCTTTCAGGCCTTCTTGGCCGTCCTGGTTCTTTTCGCAGGTAGCCCGGCTTAGGCCTGGCTGCCCTGCCGGTGCCTGGCTGCCGGGGGCTTCAGGACACCGTCTTCTTCAGCCACTCGGCGAAGGCGGCACACTCCCAGCGGTCCATGGTGCCGGTACGCCAGCACAGGTAGTGCGCATGAGGGCTGGGGACATGCCGATCAAACAGGGGAACGAGGGTTCCGCTCTCCAGCCATGGGGCTGCCAGCTTCAGGCGCAGCAGTCCCACGCCCATGCCGGCAGACGCCGCGTCGCACATGAGACCGACATCGTTGAACTGTGATCCGTCGGTGGGTTCGGGCCAATCGAGGTCGTGGGCGGCAAACCAGGTTCTCCAGGGCTCCAGGGGGCTGCGCAGCAGCGGTACCCCTTCGAGGTCATTCACGCTCTGGAACGGGCCATGTTCCCGGGCAAAGGCGGGAGAGGCCAAGGGCGTGACTTCGTCCTTGAGCAGACAGATGTGCTCCACATCGGCATACCGCCCAGTGCCGTAGCGAATGGTCAGGTCGGCGTCTTCCGCCACCACGTCCAGCAAAGGAATGCTGACCTGCAGGGTCAGGTCAATCTCGGGGTAGGCGTCGCAGAACTGTCGCAGTTTGGGCAGCAGAATGGAACGGGAAAACGTAGGCGTGACGGCCAGCTTGAGCTTGCGGCGCCCGGGGCTGGTGCCAGCACCAGGGAAACGCTGCAGGGTAGACAGGCCTTCACGCACATTGGCCAGGTATTCGCTGCCTTCCGTGGTGAGCGAAAAATCGGCCCGGCCAAACAGTTTGACACCCAGCAATTGCTCCAGCTGCCGGATGCGGTGACTGACCGCGCTGGGTGTGACACACAATTCCTCGCTTGCCTGCGTCACGCTGCGCAGGCGCGCCAGTGCTTCAAACGTCAGCAGGCACTGGATGGGCGGGATGCGTGTGCTCACTGGAAAACAACCGTCTTGTGGCCGTTGAGCAGCACGCGGTGGTCGCTGTGCCATTTCACTGCGCGCGCCAGTACCTGGCTCTCGGTGTCGCGGCCGGTTGCCGTGAGGTCTTCGACTTCGTAAGTGTGATCCACCCGGGCCACGTCCTGCTCGATGATCGGGCCCTCATCCAGGTCTGCCGTCACGTAGTGGGCGGTGGCGCCGATGAGTTTGACGCCGCGGTCATGGGCCTGGTAGTACGGCTTGGCCCCCTTGAAACTGGGCAGGAAGCTGTGGTGAATGTTGATGGCGCGACCGGCCAGCTTCTGGCACATGTTGTCACTCAGGATCTGCATGTACCGGGCCAGGACCACCAGTTCGGCGCCTTCCTGCTCAATGATGTCGAGCTGCCTGGCTTCGGCCTGCTCTTTGGTGGCCGCCGTGACCGGGATGTGGTGGAACGGGATGTTGTAGCTGGCCGCCAACTGGTAGAAGTCCCGGTGGTTGCTCACGATAGCCCGCACATCCAGGCGCAGAAGCCCGCTTTTCCAGCGGAACAGCAGATCATTGAGGCAGTGGCCTTCCTTGCTCACGAAAATCACTGTCTTCATGGGCTCGGCCAGGGGGTTGAGGCTCCACCTCATCTCAAAGCCGCTGGCGAAAGCGTTGAGCTGGTCGCGGAGGTCCTGGGGCGCCAGGTCCGGGCAAGTGAACTGCACCCGCATGAAGAACAGGCCGGTGTCGTGGTCGTTGAACTGGGCCGCTTCTTCAATATTGCCTCCTCTGTCCAGCAAGAAGCCGGAGACAGCATGGACGATGCCGCGGCGGTCCGGGCAGGAGAGGGTGAGAACGTAACTGTTTTTCATGACTCCGGCATTTTCGCAGGAACTGCCCGGCTTTGCCCGGAACGGTTCCACAGGCTTGGCGCCGGTGCCACAATGGTGTCGAGTTTCATCGCCATACTTGCCGGAGAACCCCATGGCATTCAACGACCTGCGCATGGACAACCAGTGGTTGCCATTCACCCCCAACCGCACGTTCGGCAAAGACCCCCGGGTCTTCGTCAAGGCCGACGGCATGATGTTCACCACCCATGATGGCCGTCAGGTCATCGATGGTATTTCCAGCCTCTGGTGCGTGGGGGCAGGGCACAACCGTGCGCCCATCAATGACGCCATCAAGCGCCAGGTCGATACGCTGGACTACGCCACAGCCTTCAATATCAGCAACGATCAGGCCTTTGTGGCTGCGGAGAAGATTGCTGCGCTGGCCCCTGGCGACCTCAACAAGGTGCTGTTCTGCAACTCGGGCAGCGAAGCAGCCGATACATCGTTGAAGGTGGCGCTGGCCTACCATCGAGCCCGTGGCGAGGGCCACCGAAACATCTTCATCGGCCGTGAGCGCGGCTATCACGGTGTGAATTTCGGCGGCATGAGCGTCGGTGGTATCCCGGCCAACCGCAAGGTCTACGGTACGTCCCTGCTGCCGCGAGTGGATCACCTGCGATTCATCCACGACCCGGTCAATCACGCCTACATCAACAACCAGCAGCCTGTGTGGGCGGAAGATCCGCTGCTGGAGCTCGAGCAGCGCATTCTGCCGCTGCACGATCCGAGCAATGTGGCGGCCATCATCGTCGAGCCCATCGCCGGCAGTGCAGGCTGGTACATCCCCCCCAAAGGCTACCTGCAGCGCTTGCGCGAGATCTGCGACAAGCACGGCATACTGCTGATTTTTGACGAGGTCATCACGGGCTTTGGACGCCTGGGAACGCCTTTCGCCGCCGACCACTACGGCGTCGTGCCCGATATGCTGAATTTTGCCAAGTGCGTGACCAATGGCGTCATTCCGATGGGCGGGGTGATTTGCCGGCAGCACATCTACGACGACATGATGGGCGCGCACGGCAGCGCACCCGACCATGCCATCGAGTTCTTCCATGGCTATACCTATTCAGGCCACCCTGTGGCTTGCGCCGCAGCGTCCGCCACGATTGACCTGCTGCAGTCGGAGAACTTGTTCGAACGCGCCGGTCAGATGGGCCAGCAGCTGGGGGATGCCGTGCATTCGGCCTGCAAGGGGCTGCCCAATGTGGTCAGCATCCGAAGTTACGGTTTGGCCGCGGCGGTGGAGCTGGCATCTGCGCCAGGAGCGCCAGGCAAAAGGGCTTACGACGCATTTCTGCATGCGTTCCAGCGTGGTGTGCTGGTCCGCAGTGCAGGCGACAACCTGGTATTTGCGCCGCCCTACATCGTGGAGTCATCGCACATTGATACCATGGTCAATGTGCTGGCGGATGCCATCAAGGCGCAAGCCTGAGCGCAATGCCCGCCTGAAACCACCAACACAACGCCAATGAGGAGGAAACGATGGCACTGATGGATTTCATCAACAAGCAGTGGATCGACATCATCGAGTGGCTCGATGACTCTCGGGATACGCTGTCCTACCGCTGGCCGGACGACGACAAGGAAATCAAGAACGGCGCCCAGCTGATTGTTCGTGAGAGCCAGGTGGCGCAGTTTGTGTATCTGGGCAAGTATGCCGACACGCTTCAGCCCGGAAAGCACACGCTCACCACGGAGAACATTCCCATTCTCAGCGATTTGCTGGGCTGGAAATACAAGTTCGAGTCGCCCTTCAAGGCAGACGTTTACTACGTCATCACCCGCACCTTCACGGGCAACAAGTGGGGCACGTCCAACCCGGTGATGATGCGCGACGCCGATTTTGGCGCTGTGCGTATCCGGGCGTTCGGCACTTTCGACTTCAAGATCGTTGATCCGGCCCTGTTCCTGAGGGAGGTGGCAGGGACCGACCACCATTTCCGCCTGGACGAGTTCCATGATGTCATGCGCTCGCGGATTGTCAGCGTATTCAGCGACACACTGGCGTCGGCCAAGGTGCCAGTCCTGGATGTGGCCACTCGGTACTCAGAGCTGGGCGATGCGCTGCTCGAGCCCGTGAACCTGGTCATGCGTGAGAAGTACGGTATCGAGATGACGGCATTCGTTGTCGAGAACGTCTCGGTGCCCAAAGAGGTGGAAGAGGCCATCGACAAGCGCGGCGCCATGACTGCGATCGGCAATCTCAACGATTACGTCAAATACAACATGGGCAACGCCCTGGCCGACGGCAAGGCCGGGGTGGCCGGCATGGGTGCGGAGCTGGCCACAGGCCTGGCGATGGGGCAATCCATGCTGCAGGGGCTGGGCGGAGGCGGCGGTGCTGCCGTGCCGGGCATGCCGGGCTTCGTTCCGGGCGCCATGGGCGGCGCTGCCGTCGCTGGAGGAGCACAAGCCGCCGCGGCAGTGACCGTGCTGACGCCTGAGCAGGTGGCGGAAATGCTCAGCGTATCCCCGGCCGATGTGCTGGTCGAGCTGGAGAATGGCAACCTCAAAGGCAAGAAGATCGGGTCTCAGTGGCGCGTTCCCCGCAAGTCTGTGGATGAGTTTCTGGCGGGCTGAGTCGATCGCACATGCGTGAAGAGGAACTGGCGGCCAAGGAAAAGCTGTCCTGCCCTGCCTGTGGTGGCGAGGCGCACTGGAACCCGGCCAAGAAAGCCCTGATCTGCGCGTACTGCGGCACCGAGTCGCCCTATGAGCTCGTCGAGGAAGGTGAAATTGTCGAGCATGATCTCGTCACCGCCTTGCGTGAGGTGCCTTCGAGCGCGCGCGGCTGGGAAGCAGAGCGGCGTGCCGTCAAGTGCCAGCACTGTGATGCCATCAGTGTTTTCAGTGCCGAGCAACAAGGCAGCCGTTGCGATTTCTGTGGCTCGAGCGCGCTCGTGCCTTTTGAAGAGACGGACGACATCATTCGGCCACAGGCCTTGCTTCCGTTTGATGTGTCCGAGTCCCGTGCGCGCGACCTGGTTCGTCAGTGGTATGGCTCGCGGTGGTGGGCACCCAACAATCTGAGCAAGCGTGCTCTCACCGATACGCTCAAAGGGGTCTACCTTCCCTACTGGACGTTCGACGCCCAGGCGAGTGCGAGCTACACCGCAGAAGCGGGGGAACCCTACCAGGACAGTGAGGGCAAGCGCCGCGTACGCTGGTACCCGGTCAGCGGATACGTGGAGCACTTCTTCGACGACACGCTGGTCTGTGGCTCGCGTGGCGTGCATCCGCGTCTGGTACAGGCTGTCGAGCCGTTTCCGACCACGGACAAGCTCAAGAGCTACGACGCCGGATACCTCAGTGGATGGACCGTGGAGCGTTATCAGCTCGATCTTGTGGCGTCGGCCGAGCGCGGGCGCCAACGCATGCGAGAAGGCTTGCGGCAGCTGTGCTCGCAAGACATTGGCAACCCCTTGCAGAGAGGATTGCGCATGGATGACAGCTTTAGCGGGCAGACCTTCAAGCACATCTTGCTGCCCATCTGGCTGGTGGGCTACGACTATGGCCGCAAGGACTATCAGGTGGTCGTCAACGGTGTGACGGGGAAAGTGGCCGGGGAGCACCCGATCAGCTGGGTCAAGGTGGCGCTGGCCGTGCTGGCAGCCATCATCGCGCTGGTGATCTACGCTTCGGTCTCCCGCTAGGCGGAAGCATTCTCTCAGCGAGGTTTGCCAAAGGTCCGTCGCATCTCCACGCAAGGGTCTTCACGGTCGAGTGCTGGTGTGCGCCAGAAAGTGTCGGCAAGTGCAGGGGGTATTTCTTCCGGGCCTGACTGCATCAGCACCACGTGCGTCTGCGGGCTCAGACTGTCTGGCAAGTGTGTCGTAAGCCCTCTGTCGCGACGTGCATGTTCGGCTCCCGTGATGAGTACAACGGTATGGCCATGCCGCTGACTCGTCTCAACAGCGGTGGCGGCGGTCTGTGCCATGGTGGCGTCCCGTGCGAGCTGGATCCTGAGCATGGGCTGAAGCTGTGTGCGTGGTAGCAAGCGGCAGTGGGCAAGTTCGATGTGCGTGAGCAGTGCTTGTGACTGCTTCTCGGGCAGATGCGGGTCCAACGCTGCGGATGCCATCACTTCCCTGTGACGTGCTTTGGGCAGGTTGGCGCCCCTGACCTCGACCCCTGCTGCGACGGCGGTCATGATGGCCGGGCCATAGCTTGTCCAAGGCCATCCGCTGTCATTCCAATGCAGCTGCTGGCGGACGGTGGCCTCTGGCGCGTTTTTCGCAAGGCCTGCTGTGCTCACGCCCTGGTCAGCCATCTCGAGAAGCAATGCGCCCAGTCGTTTGCGCTGGACCAGGTGCGAGACCACTTCTTTTTCAAGTTGGTGGTGAGCTGGTGCATCGTGCTCCTCGCCCAGCACGATGAGCGGGGCATCGGGCAGTTGCCGAACCAGCGCGGACGCGGTCGCCAAATCAGGTGAAGCCGGCTGGGTGGCTGCGGTGCATCCGGCCAGCGCCAGTGTGATTGTTGTGACTGCACTGGCGACCATTCGGCGCGCCGCCAGCGAACCCGCCTCCGCTGGCTGACCCGCTCGGCACACCAAGGCACGCAGGGTCACCATCATGAGGCTTGTCAGTGCTGGAAGCGCCCTCGGCGGGTGAACAACGCCAGGTCCACAAAGTTGAGGCCGGGGTTCTCGCCATTGAGGTAGCTGATGGTCAAGCCGTCAAACTTGATGACCGAGCCATTGAGCTTGCTGACAAACGACGCTCTCGTCGGCTTCGGGCCGGCAAGCTTGAGTGCCTCGGCCATGGCTTTGGTGGTCAGATAGCCTTCGAGGCTTCCATAGGAAAACGAAACGTCCGGCATGTACTGCTTGAAGGCGGCCTGGTAGGCACGGGTGATCTCTGTCTTGCGCTCCCATGGGCTTGGCACCACCTGCGCAAACACCATGCCGTGCGACAGGTCCCCCAGATGGTCTGCCAGCTGGGATGAACCGGAGTTCACCCCGTAGAAGTAGGCTTTGACGCCCATCAGGCGGGCCATCTTGATCAGGCGCTGGTAAGCGCTGACGCTGCCATGGTTGAACACCATCTGTGCGCCACTGGCGCGAATGCGGTCCACAGTGGCACGCACCTGCCCCTCGGATTCATCTGATCCAAATGGCAGGTCGGCCACAAGCTCCATGCCCGTCTTGTTCACGTGTCTGACGACGTTGGCCAGGTGTTGTTCGCCGGTCGCTGTGCTCTTGCGATAGAAGCCGACCTTGGTGATGCCGAGGCTGCGCGCCTGATCGAGCAATGCGACGAATTCTTCGCGGTGTCCCACGCGGACAGGAAACACGATCGGCTTGTCCGCTTCGCGCAACCCTGGCGAGCCGGCCATGGGGCCAAAGAAGGGCACGTCATGTTCCAGCGCGACCTTCATGACAGCGGTCGATGGGCCCCCCTCAACTGAACCGAACAGGGCAAACACCTTGTCCTTCTCGATCAGCTCTTTGGCATTGGCAGCGGCATTCTCGGCTGAGCCATCATCGTCCAGCACCTTGATGGCGATGGCTCTGCCATGAACGCCGCCCGCGGCATTGATTTCTTTCAGCGCGACCTCCACGCCCTGGCGAACCGCGACACCGTAGTCGCTCTTGCCCTGTTTGAGTGTGATGTTCTGGCCGAGGAGAATTTCTCTGGCGGAGACGCCGTCTTCAGCTTGAGCGACGGATACCGTCAGGCATGCGGTAAGTGCGAGCGCGCGCAGTGCGCTTTTGGCAATGGTCATGATGGCTTTTCCTCAGGGGTTGCCTGAAGTCCCTTTTCGTCTGTTTGTGTCAAAGGCAACAAGACGATTATGGATGGTCACAAACGCGACAGCCAGTCAAGCCGGGATTATTGGGCGCGAAAACAGCGCCAGTGTGCGAAGGAAAGGGGACAGCGTTGCGTCAGTGCATCACGACAGGCATCTGTGCCAGAGACGAATAGCTGTCCAGCGTGTCTTCGACTTCTTCCTGGGACGGGGTGTGATCTTGCCAAGCCTGGATCTGCAGCTGGAACATCTCTGCCCATGAGCCGTCGAGGTAGACCTCTTTGCCAGAACGTTTGTCCACGATCTCGAAGCCATGGCGCGGCATCAGCGGAAGATCTTCCGCTTCAGGCGTGTCGACTTCGGGCGCGTTGGCCAGGATGTGGACGACTGCAAAAGTATCCGAGTCGTAGAGCATGTTCATGGCTTCAATATCCTCCATTGAGAATAACCCCTGTATGTTCTCTGTTATCGGCCATTGGCCGGGAAAACTCAAGTTTTCTGTTCATTCAGATGGGGATGCACCTTCACGGTTCAAGAGTTGTGGTGCAACTTCTACACCTGAGGCGTCCTGGCACCGCATCAGTGCATTGACGGCACTGGGCGCCGGCATGGCGTTACTGCTGTACGTTGTCGAGCGTCAGCTCAAGGAAGTCGCCGTTGCCTTCGTCCAGCCGGATGAGGACCGGCATGTGATCCAGGGCTGGTGCCAGTTCGATCGTCACGGACTTGTCTCTTGAGCCGGCGCCCTGACGGTACAGCCGAATCACGTCGAATTCGCCCGCCCCAGTGCGTGTGCGATTCGGTGGAAGGACGCGAAACTGCCAGACGGCGGTGCTGCGTGTGTCACTCACTGGCAGGATGATGATCCCGCCGGGCTGAAACAGTCCGGGCTGTGCCTTGGCCAGTGCGGCGAGCTGGAGTGTCACCGACAACTGGTCCTGGTTGCCAGACCGCAGCCGGTCCTGCTGGCCGTTGCGGCGGTAGAGCACCTGGCCGGTGTTGCGGTCAAACTCGGTCCGTCGCTCCCGTCGGCTGATGTCATCAAACCGCTCTGGCGCCAGGCCTTGGGGCGAGACACGCCCCCGGCTGATGGATCGCCGGCTTCCCAGTAGGAAGGCGCCGATTTCCAGCTCGGCGCGGTAGGCGTTGCCCTGGTTTTGCCAGGTCAGTTCACCTGAGCCGCGATAGTCGAGCCCTTTGCTCTTGGACCTGGCGAGATAGCCTAGGCGGGCATTGCCAGGTGGCGTGGCCGGTCCCATGGTCGTTGCCGGTTCGTCGGCCGTGGGCATGGCTTGCACTGGCTCCGGGGCTGAGGTGGCCGTGGCCTGTGGCGTCAACGCCTGGGGTGATGCTGGCTCTGTGGTCTCCGGGAGAGTGTCGTCAGCGACGGAGATCTCGTCAGACATGGAGCCGTCTCGACCGCCTTGATCGCTCTGAACGTCTTGGAAGTCCTGGATGAGTGATTCGTCCTGAGCCGGCAGAGGATCAGTACCTGCGTCCTCCTGTATTGGCGTGTCAGGAACAGGCTCCGGAGCAGGCTCCGGGACCGGCGGGACAACTGGGAGAGGCTTGGGCGGTGGTGGCGCGGGAGGAGGTGGTGGTGGCGGAGGAGGGGGAGGAGGTGCGAGCACCAGCCAGCGAAAGTCGCTGGATGCTGCGGGCGCGATGCGCAGCTGACGCTGGCCGGATGCCAACGCCGCGTCTTCGCCGGAGGCGGTGGCAGGCGGTGGCGTGCCTGGCATGCCCAGGCCTGAGGGCCCGCCCGGAACAATGGCTGGGCCCCACTCCACCAGTATGGCGCCATGGGCCACCATCACGGCCAGACTGAGCCAAAGCCATGTGCTTCGGCGTGGACCTGCCTCAGTCCATTGTCTGCCAGCAGACGTCAGAGCCAGGTCCATGATGATCAGTCGCTGCTGGATGGTCCGCGGTAGCCCAGATCCGCACTGAGCTGCTGGGCGCATGCCCGAACTGCTTGCCCCTGGGGGCTGCTCCAGCGGGTGTCCATGGTCATCACGGAGCCCAGTACCACGATGCCCATGGCCAGATGGCCCTGGGCGTCAAAGACGGGGGCACAAAAGCCCGCCACGCCAGGCAGCAGGCTGTGGACCACGCGAGACATGCCGTGGTCTCGCGCTTCCTCGATCATGGTCTGTACCTGGGCCGCCGTGCGCGGAAGGTCGCCCATTTCTGCTGGCGCAGCAGCCGGCAGCTTCTTGATGGTGGCCAATTCATCCTTGATCATGGCGGCCATGCGTGAAGCGTCCCGGCTTTCGTGGGGCATGAAGGCGGCGAAACAGCGACCCGTGGCGGATGAGAGGATCGGCATCACGTCGCCCAGGCGCAGGCGAACTGGTGCAGTTTGCGGCGCTTCGTTCCAGTGCACCATGGTCGGCCCCTGGTTGCCCCATACGGCGATGGCCAGGGTGTTGCCGGTCTGGAGAAGCAGGTCAGCCATGCGCTCGCGCGCCAGCTTGACGGCGTCGATCCGGCTCAGGCTGGCCAGACCCAGGCGCAGGGCCGAGGGCCCCAGGTCATAGCGGGTAGTGGCCGGGTCTTGCAGGACAAGCCCCAGGCGTTGAAAGCTCACCAGGTACCGGTGGGCTTTGGCCGCGCTCATGCCGGCGGCAGCGGCCAGGTCCTTGAGCATGAGGGCACCGGGCGCCTGAGCCAGGGACTCCAGGAGCTCAAAGCCCACCTCGACCGATTGGATGCCTGCGCGGGTGGCGTCGTCAGACTTTGATTTGGCAGGGGAGGGCAGGGCAGAACGAGAAGACGGCATGGGGCAGGAAAGTACCTTCGCAGTGGCTGACCCGGCAGGCTCGGCTTGCGATTCAAATTACGAATTGGTAAACTTGTTCAACTAAACGAAATCTCGTGTCATCCTGTCATGCGATCTGCTCGCGGGCAAAATGTTGGCACTTCAGCGACTCAGGAGACTCCAATGAAACTGGCCACCTACAAAGACGGATCCCGTGATGGGCAACTGATTGTTGTCTCTCGCGACCTGTCGATGGCCCATTATGCGACGGGCATCGCCCAGACGCTGCAACAGGTGCTGGACGACTGGAATTTTCTGTCTCCCCAGCTGCAGGACTTGTACGTGACGCTCAACAACGGCAAGGCGCGCCATGCCTTCCCGTTCGATCCGGCCATGTGCATGGCGCCATTGCCGCGCGCCTATCAGTGGGCCGACGGCTCGGCTTACATCAACCATGTGGAGCTGGTGCGAGCAGCCCGTGACAGTCAGGTGCCAGAGTCCTTCTATACCGACCCTTTGATGTACCAGGGCGGCAGCGACGACTTCATCGGCCCTTGCGATCCGGTGGTGGTGGCCAGCGAAGACTTCGGCATCGATTTCGAAGCAGAGATCGCCGTGGTGACCGAAGATGTGCCGATGGGCAGCACGCCTGAACAGGCCCTGGAAGGCATCCGCCTGGTGATGCTGGCCAACGATGTCTCGCTGCGCAAACTCATTCCAGCCGAACTGGCCAAAGGTTTTGGTTTTTTCCAGAGCAAGCCAGCCACGGCGTTCAGCCCGGTTGCGGTGACGCTCGATGAGCTGGGAGACAGCTGGCAGGGTGGTCGCTTGCACCAGACGCTGCAGTCCACATGGAACGGCCGCAAAGTCGGCATGTGCGAAGCCGGCCCGGAGATGACCTTCCATTTCGGCCAGCTCATTGCGCACATCTGCAAGACCCGCAATGTCCGTGCGGGCTCGATTGTGGGGTCCGGTACGGTGAGCAATCAGGCCGTCGAGAAAAATGGCAAAAAAGAGTGGCCGAAGGGCTACAGCTGCATTGCTGAAAAACGAGCCATCGAAACCATTCTGGATGGCAAGCCGAGCACAGAATTCATGCAGTTTGGTGACACCATCCGCATCGAAATGAAGGGTGCGGACGGGCAGAGCATCTTTGGCGCCATTGCGCAGACGATCGCACCATTGAGCCCTTCGGCAGAAGACTGAGCCAGATACGCTCCACTGCATCCGAGGACGCAGCCGGTATGATTCCCCCGAAGCACTGAGTGCGACAGGGGGAGCATGCTGGCTGTTTTCATTCAACAACTGAGAGAGCGCATCAAGGCGGTGATGCGTCCGAATACGCGTGTCTGATTCGGCTCAACGCGCCTACACTGCGCCATGCCCAGGGTGTGGCGCGCCCGTGTCCTTTGTCAGCGCGCAATCCTCGCACGCGGTCTGCGAGTTCTGCCAGTCTGTGGTAGTCAGGCAGGCACAGACCCTGGCCCGCGTTGGCAAGGTGGCGGAGGAGTTCGCCGACTACAGTCCGCTCAGGCTGGGCCAGCGCGGCCAATGGAAAGGGCGCGACTTCACCCTCGTCGGTCGCCTGCAATTGGGGGTGGAGAATGCGCGCTGGACCGAATGGCAAGCCGCATTTGCCGATGGCAGCGGGCATGCATTTCTCAGTGAGGACAATGGCGCGTTCGTGATGAGCGAGCGGCAAGTCCCGGGAAGAGAGCTGCCCCCAGCGAACACATGGAAGCTTGGCGCTGCTGTCAAATTCCGGAGCAAGCCCTACACCGTGACGCTGGTGCGTCAGGTTAGAGTGGTGGCCGCGCAGGGAGAGCTGGCACATCTGCCCCCCATTGATGCAGCGTTCACGCTGGTTGAGTTGCGGTCTTCAGACGGTCAACTGCTCAGTTTCGAGTACGGCGACAACCGTGCAGAGGTTTGGTCGGGGCTGCCGGTGGACCTTGCCAGCCTTGGCATGGAGGGTCTCTCTTCAGCCTCCGAAGAACGCGAAGAAGCCAGGCATTTCAACTGCCCGGCCTGTGGCGGACGAGTCGATGTCAAACTGGCTGAAACGCGCAGCATTTCCTGCTCGTCATGTGGCACGCTGATCGATGTCTCGAATGGGGTTGGAGCAGAAGTCGTGGCGGCCAAGGCCAGCCAGCACGTGACGCCAGCCATCGCCCTCGGAAAAACCGGCACGCTGTTCGACAAACCCTGGCAGGTGGTGGGCTTCCAGCGCAAGCAGGGCGAGGATGACGAAGACACTTTCGAATGGGATGAGTATCTCCTCTACAACCATGGCGGCGGCTTCGCTTTCCTGGTCAAGGACGAATCGGGCTGGCGCTTCTCCGAGGTGCTCACAGGTGCGCCAGACATCAAGCGTGGGCGAAAGCCCATGGCCTCCTATCAGGGCAAGCACTACTTCCTGGCGGAGTCCTACTCATCATCCACGCGATATGTTGAAGGCGAGTTCTTCTGGCAGGTCAAAACCGGCGAGCAAACCCGTCACCGGGACTTCCGGGGGGCGGCAGGCGTTGCGGACCAGCTGTGTGAAGAAACAACCACCGGTGAAGTGGTCTGGTCCCGGAGTTCACCGGTGCCGGCCAACGTGGTACTGGCGGCTTTTGGACTTCCTCTTGAGCGCCTGCCAGCGTATTCACCCAAATCAGGAATGGGCAACTGGATCGTGTTCGGCCTGATTGCGCTGCTTCTGATCGTCAGCCTCTCGCTTCTCAGTCATGCCGATCAATGCGACCCTGCGGTGGAAGACTGCCGCTCAACCCAGGGGCGAAGTTATTCCGGCGGGGGACTTGGGCGCGCCAGTGGTGGCTGGCACAAGTGAGGCTCCCCGCATGGCATGGTGATGCACAAACATTTGTTGGAAGGAAACGAAGATGGAAATGGAATGGTTCAGGCCCGCGGCTTTTATCGACTCGATCGTGTTTGCACTGGTGGGCGTACTGGTTTTCTGGGGCAGCTTCATCGTGATAGACAAGCTCACACCCTACGACCTTTGGCGAGAACTGGTGGAAAAGCAAAACCGAGCCCTGGCTTTGGTTGTGGCGGCAATGTGCCTCGGTGTGTCGATCATCGTGGCTGCAGCCATTCATGGCTGACTCGCCCGGCTCACCTGCACTCGAAGGCAGGGGCGTTGACGAGAGCACAGGTCGGCGATCTGTACCCAAGCCGGCGGAGTTGGCACTGTTGGCGGGGGTGTTCGTCGTGGCCGCCTGCGGGTTGGTCTACGAGCTGGCGGCGGCGGCTCTGGCCTCCTATGTGCTCGGGGATTCCGTACTCCAGTTTTCCACAGTCATCGGAAGCTACCTGTTTGCCATGGGGGTCGGCTCATGGCTGTCTCGTTACTTCAAAGAGCAGTTGCCCACGCAGTTCCTGCGCATAGAGCTGCTGATCGCATTGGTGGGCGGTGCATTGCCTGCCGCGCTCCTGCTCATCAATGCCTACCGGCCAGAGATCTTCCAGGCCTCCCTGTACGCAATGGTGCTGTTGATTGGCACCCTGGTGGGCCTGGAGATTCCGCTTGTGATGCGGATACTGCGTCAGCACCTCGGCATGCGACAACTGGTCTCCGACGTGCTGACATACGACTATCTCGGCGCATTGGCGGTGTCCATTGCCTTCCCTCTGTGGCTGGTGCCTCAACTGGGCCTTGTGCGCACAGGCCTGCTGTTCGGGTTCATGAACCTGCTGGTGGCAGCCTGGACCTTGTGGCTTTTTCGCGCAGTCGTCTTGCATGTCCGCGCATACTGGATCGTGTGGTTTCTGACGACGGTTGCCATGGCGTTGGGCTGGTCGCAGGCCAACAGGTTCACTACGCTGGCTGAAGACCGCATGTTTGGCGACACGGTCGTGCTCGCTGACTCGACCCCTTATCAACGCATCGTGCTGACCAACGGCCCTTGGGGGATGCGTCTCTTTCTCAACGGAAACCTGCAGTTCTCACAACAGGACGAATACCGCTATCACGAGGCGCTGGTGCACCCGGTTGCCTCTGCATTTGGAGGTGACGGTCCGAAGAAGGTTGCGGTGCTCGGTGGCGGCGACGGCATGGCGGTGCGTGAGCTTTTGCGCTACCCCTCAGTCGAGAGCATCACACTGGTGGAGCTGGACCCGGCCATGACGCGCCTGTTCGCGTCGGACGAACGACTGGTCCGGCTCAACGGCGCCGCACTTCAGTCGCCCCGCGTGAAGGTTGTCAATGAGGATGCATTCCAATGGCTGGAAGAGGTGGATGAGGTCTTTGACATCATCGTGGTGGATTTCCCCGACCCGACCAACTTCTCCATTGGCAAGCTGTACTCGCGCTCGTTCTATGCGCTGTTGTCGCATCACCTGTCAGCCAGCGGTTACGCGGTGGTGCAGTCCACCTCACCATTGGTGGCAAGGGAGAGCTTCTGGTCAGTCGAGGCAACCATCGCCGCCGCAGGTCTTTCCACCCGTCCTTACCACGCACACGTCCCGAGCTTCGGAGAGTGGGGCTTCATTGTGGCCAGCCATCGCCCTTTCAGGATGCCTGAGCGGTTGCCCCCGGGCCTGCGGTTTCTCGATATGGCGGGCCTGCCCGGCCTGTTCGAGTTTCCGCTGGACATGCAAAAAGTGCCGGCCAAGGTCAACCGTCTGTCTGACCAGACGCTTGTTCAAACCTATGCCAGAGAGTGGGGCGCCGACTGACGGGGCGCCCCTTAGCGCACCGGCAGGCGCCCCCGCGTGATGCGTTGCCGGCTGACGGTGTCTGGCTCGAACCAGTCCAGCAAGGCATCAAGCAGGGCTTGGGCACGCTTGGAGTTGTCTGAGCTGAAATTGCAGACGTAGACGTCCAGACTCACACTGCCCGATTCGGGCCACGTGTGGACACTCAGGTGTGACTCTGCCAGGAGAATGGTGGCTGTGACGCCGCCAGGGCCTGCTTCTGTCCCGGGGAAACTGTGCGCAACCTGCGCGACCGGTGTCAATCCATTGGCCCTGACCAATCGGTCGCATGCAGCGAGCAGTCGGTCAGCATTGGTCATGCGCTCTTCTTCGCAGGCGCATGACCGAAGGTCAGCCAGCAGGTGCAGCCCGTCCATCGTGTGCTCAGTGGGCGTATATGTCGTCCCGGCTGGCAAAACCCTTGATTTCGATAGGGTTGCCACTCGGGTCGGCGAAGAACATCGTCCATTGCTCGCCAGGCTGGCCAAGAAAGCGTCCCTGGGGCTCAAGAATGAAGTCGATTTTTTGGCTCACCAGGCGTTTGGCCAGGTCCTGCCAGCTGGGCAGTGGCAGCACCAGACCAAAATGCGGCATCGGAACGGCCTGGCCGGCCACTTGTCCGGTGCGCGCCACCGCCATGGGTGTACCCAGGTGCAGCGAGAGCTGGTGACCGAAGAAATCGAAGTCGACCCAGGTGTCTGTGCTACGGCCTTCGCGGCAACCCAGTGTGTCGCCATAGAACGCGCGAGCTGCCGCCAGGTCATGCACATGGATGGCCAGGTGAAATGCACTGGGCAACTCAACAGTGGCTTTGGAAGCTGGGTCGGAATTCATGCAGCAAGCATAGCAAAGCCGCGAGGGGAGCAGACAAAAAAAGCCCGCTATCCAGCGGGCTTGTGCGGGCAATCGATGTCAGCATTTTCTGCCGGCTTTTTCTCTCGCTCTTGCCTGTTTACATCTGGGTCGGATCGGCGGCGGTTTTGTCGTACTTGAGAAAGTACTGGCGTGCCATGGCCACCAGTTGAGCATCGGTAGGGTGGTCGGCCGCCACCACGTCTACCACCGATTTGTCGATGGCATGCGCGTGATGCTTGCAATATTCCCTGAATTCGATCTTGGCGTTTGCCGGCCCGGTGACCAGGATTTCATGCACACCTTCGAGCGCAGTGGCGACCTGGGCGAAGTACTCCTTCCCAGCCGAGGCGTTGGCGTGTTTTGGCTTGTGGTGGCTTCGGCTCTTGATCCTCTGCGACTCGACATGCTCCCGGTCGAACATCAGAACGTGGGCTTCGTTGTGATCGAGCCAGACGACAGCATGGAATGTGGTCATAGGGGAAGTTCCTTTCTGCTTTCTATGTTGGGATGGATGTTGGTTCGGTTGGCGCGTTGGGTCCTGGGTCAGTAGCCGGCAGGCGGGCGTTCGCCGCTGTTCTTCTCGTGCTTCTCCTGGCAGGCGAGGCAGCGCGTGGCAGTAGGCGCGGCATGCAGTCGGGCGGTCTCGATGTCGGCGCCACAGGCATTGCAAACCCCGAAGCTGCCGTCCTCGATTCGCTTGAGGGCGTTGTCGATGGCCACCAGCTCTTCAGATTCGCGCTCTTCCAGAGCGATGTTCAGATCCCGCTCGGCATCAGCCGTGGCCCAGTCATCGCTCTCATTGGCCTTGGCCTCTGCAGCCGCCTCTGCTCGCCCAATGGTGCCTCCGCGGTGTTGCCGCAGCTGCGCCAGCACGTCGCTGCGCATTTGCCGCAATTGCTGGCCAAAGGTGTCGGAGATGTTTTCGCTCATGCTGCTTCCTCGGGTTGTTGCTTGAATTGGGAGGGAAACCCCGCAATGCTGGTGTCATTTCTCCCTTTACCATGACCTCATGGTGCGCCTGCAGGGGCGGGAGCGACTTGATGAAGGTCAACAAACCCTGCAAGCTCACCCCGGGGGCACGTGAGCGCATTGACTCCCGCTTTGCGCAGTGCTGTGGCATGCTTGTATCAGGCCGGTCGCCGCCGGTTGCAGACATTCCGTGTGTCCTGGGTGGGCACTGTCCATATGGTTGAGGAGACACCATGAGCGAGAGCAGCGGATTCGGAAAATTTGTGCCTGGTTTTGACTTCCTGCAAAACCTGGCTGGACAGGCCGCCAGCGGCGTAGCGCAGGGCATCAGCCAGAACATGCCGCAGTTGCCCAATCTCAGCCACTGGATTGCACCCACCTTCAACGTCGAAGAGCTGGACAAGCGGATCGAGGAGCTCAAGGCAGTGCACTACTGGCTGGACCAGAATGCGAAGGCACTGGGCGCAACCATTCAGGCGCTGGAAGTGCAGAAGATGACACTGGCCACGCTGGAGCACATGAACTTCAGCATGGGTGATGTGGCCAATGCGTTTAAGCTCAAGGCGGCCGATTCTGCCGTCGGACTGGGTGGATCCGGTGCTCCGGTGCGCCAGCCGGCCAAGAAGTATTCGTTCAAGCTCGACGAAGCGTCTAATGAGTCATCGGAAATGGCGTCTGAGCCTCCGGCACCACCCAAGCGGCGACGAAGCACGTCATCGAAGTCCCACAAGACGGGGCAGACCGCATCGTCCGCAAAGGCTGCGCCCAATCTGGCCGACCCCATGCAATGGTGGGGCGGCCTGACACAGCAGTTTCAGTCGATCGCGGCCAATGCCATGAAAGATGCCGCACGCAACGCTGCGCTCGACAGTACGCGAGACCTGGCCACCGACATGACGGGCAAGGCCATGAAGACGGCGACGGACATGGCAGGCAAGGTCGCTGGCACCATGATGGGCACAGCCGGAGCGATGGCTGGTGTCGGGAAGGCCGCCATGGGCAGTGCGGCGAAGAAAGCTGGCGCGTCAACCAGGAAAGCGGCGGCCAAGGCGCCGGCGGGCAAAGCGAAGACCAAGGCTGGCTCGGCCAGTGGCGCCCGCAAATCCACGGCGCGCAAAACCAGCGCAAGCAAAAAACCTGGCACACGCAAGACAACCACTGGCCAAAAGAAAACCAGCCGCTGAGGTCTGACCCGGATGGCACTTTTTCCAAGTGGGCATGCGACCCACCCTCAATGGCCGATGGCGCTGGCGCTCGTCGTGGCGCAGCTCAGGGCCCAGATGGCGCTTCCAGGGTATGCGTCCTCGCCGTCGCTTGGCTTGCTGTACGTCACGGACCACTATGCAGGCGACGCCGAGCAGCTTCTGGATGCCTTGTCAGCAGAATTTCCCGAGGTGACGGATTGGGCTGGTGCGGCAGGCCTGGGGATCTGTGCGAGCAACGCGGAGTATTTCAACGAACCGGCGATGTCCGTGATGCTGTGCGACCTGACGCCGGATCAATACCAGGTCTTCAATGGTGTGGCCCCGCTTCGCAGCCGCCTTGCACCACAGACCGCACTGGTGCATGCGGATCCGGCAACGCCAGACCTTCCCGAACTGGTGGCAGAGCTGGCTGGCCGAATGGGTGCAGGCGAGGTATTTGGCGGACTGGTGAGCAGTCGGTCGGCCCAAGTGCAATTCTCGGTTGGCAGTGCCGGAAACATCGACGGTCACGGCGCTGCAACCGGCGCTTTTGTGGGTGGCTTGAGCGGTGTGGCATTTGGCGCCGATGTGGCGTTGATCACCAAGGTGACGCAGGGTGCTCAGCCCATCGGGCGTCTGCGCACGGTAACGGAAGCCAATGGCAATCTGGCCTTGCGTCTTGATGGTGAGCCAGCCTTTGATGTGCTGCTGGAAGAAGCGGACATCCATCTCGACGACCCACAGCAGGCGATGGCCCGTTTGCGTTCAACGTTTGTCGGGCTCTGTCCTCCGGGCCGTACAGACTTGCAGGGTGATCAGGCTCGCTCCTGGCAGCGCCGCATGCTCGAGGCTGACGTTCTGGTGCGGCACATCATCGGAGTGGATCCGGGGCGGCGAGGCGTTGCCGTGGCAACGGATCTTTCCGTTGGAATGGGTTTGGCTTTCTGCGAAAGACATGTGCAGGCTGCCAGGGCAGACCTCATGCGTGTGTGCGCCGAGATCCGGGAAGAGCTCGAGCCGCAACTGGTTGAGCAGGACATCGCACTGGAAATGGCCGATGCGGATATGTCGTCCCTTGCGCACCCGGCGCGACGGATGCTCGGTGCCGTGTATGTCAGTTGCACCGGACGCGGCGGGCCACATTTTGGCGGGCCGAGTGCCGAGCTGCACATTATTCGTCAGGCCCTGGGCGAAGTGCCTCTGGTGGGCTTCTTCGCAGCGGGCGAAATCGCGGGCCGCCAGATCCTGGGCTACAGCGGTGTGCTGACTGTCTTCACTGCGCCCTCAGAGGAGGCCTGACTCTGCCAGAGTCGATTCAGCGCCGTAGCCTTGCAAAGGCTTCAAACTCCCAGCTGCGCATGGCGAGCAGCAAGGTATAGCCGCCCTTGTCCTTGTCATCGAGCTTCTGGTCGGTCTGGTGCTGTTGGGCGAAGTCCTGTGCCACCTTGTGCAGCCGCTCCAGAAACACCGGGGCCAGCGCCTTGCTGACTGACCCGTGCACCAGCAGCACACCTTCGCCGTGGCCGTCAAAACCACCTGAGAAGTAGTCCAGCACAGCGTTCTCGCGGAAGTAGTCCATCACAGGTCCGTGAGGGCGCCAACGAAATGCTTTGGACAGCTTGAGACGATAGCGGTTCATTGGGCGCAATTCAATGATGCCGATGCGGTCGAGCTGAGCCAGGTACTTCACACACTCAGCCTCGGTGAGTTGGTAGTAGCCGCTGATCTGCTCCACCGTCCACTGGCTCAGCACACAGATGGCCATCAGGAGCAGCTTCTTGTCCGCCACCACAGCGCGTTCTTGCTCCAGCGTCATCTCCTTGAGCAATGGCTGGCTGTCGGCCACGCGACGCGCGAGCTCGGAAAACTCCAGTTTCAGTGCCCGGCAGATATCGTCCACGCGGGAGAGTGACATGTCGCCTTTGGCCAGCATGCGCTTGACGCTGGATTCCGCCATGCCCATGGATGCCGCCAGGTCGGCGTAGGTCATCTGCGCGCTCTTGAGTTCCTTCTTGATCACGCGCACCAGTTCGAGGGTGTTGCTCACGTGGTCTCCTCCTTGTTGGGACTGTTATCGGTATAGAAAAACGGTACGAAAAAATCTGTATGAGAAAACTGTACCAGATATTTGTTCTTTTTTTATCCTTGGGAAACCCAGACTTCCGTGAACAACTGGCCGGTGCCCATTTGAACCGGCACCGAATCACACCGCCAGCTTTCCACTGGAGTTCCTCATGTTTTTGTCCCTTCCATCCACCGTCTCGCAGCCCGCACGGCGTCAGCCACTCATACAGTCCATGCTGCTGGCTTTGGTGATCTTGTGGTGTGCAGCCTTGCTGATACCGCCCACCTGGTTGGCCGACGCAGGGCTTTCTCTCAATGCCCATGGACACCAGCATGTGTATGCGCATGGCCATCCGTTCGTGGATGCGCGCAGCTTTGGGGGGATTCCGAATGCCATGGACGTTCTGAGCAACCTCCCGTTTCTGCTGGCTGGTATTTGGGGTCTGCGTTTGCTGCGCCACCCTGGCAACGCCTGGGTGGTGGAAAACCGCAGCGCCGCGTCAGTGTTCTTTGTGGGCTTGTGCCTCACGGCCCTGGGGTCAGCCACTTACCACTGGGCGCCGAACGCATGGACCCTGGTGGGTGACCGGCTTGGCATGGCCGTGAGCTTTGCCGGTGCCATGGGGCTGGTGCTTGCTCATCGGGCTGATCGTTCCACCGCACAGATCGCCATGTGGGGCATGTTGTTGCTGGCGGCAGTTTCCTCTGCGATGCCAGCCGTTCACGATCAGGTGTTGCCATGGGCTGTCGTGCAGTTTGGTGGCGTGGCATTGATTTTGGTGGCGGCTGCCGTACGGCCTGATGCCTCCAAGCCGCGCTTGGCCGTTGGTGCGCTGATCGCGCTTTACCTGGTGGCCAAGCTACTGGAAATGGGCGACGCCTGGGCTTTCGAAGCCACCGGCCACTGGATATCTGGTCACAGTCTCAAGCATCTTGTCGCTGCGATGGCTGCTTGGCCCGTGTGTGCCGCCATCGTGAACAGGTTTCCTGCCAAGCCTCAGGCAGAATGCGCATGAGCCGCACCAAGACGGTAGAGCGTTCATTCAGCGATCGCCAAACAACAACTTCCGAGATGGAGGCATCAACCATGCAGCACGCACAAGAGCATGCGTCTTCCGGGCAGTTCGGCCTGATGAAGCAGCGTCGTTTCGCACCCTTTTTCTGGACCCAGTTTCTGGGCGCTGCGAACGACAACCTGTTCAAGTTCGCTTTCACCGTGATGGTCACCTACCAGTTGCAGGTGCAGTGGTTGCCGGCAGACATGGCGGGGCTGGTGATCGGAGCCTTGTTCATCCTGCCCTTTTTGCTGTTTTCCGCCACCAGCGGGCAAATGGCGGACAAGTACGATCGCCGCGTGCTCATCGTGTGGCTCAAGCGCATTGAGGTCTTGATCATGGGCCTGGCTGCTCTTGGCTTCTTTTTGCCTTCGGTGCCTGTTCTGTTGGCCTGCATCTTCCTCATGGGCTTGCAGTCGGCCGTGTTTGGTCCGGTGAAGTTCGCCTATCTGCCTCAGCATCTGCATGAGCGTGAACTCACCGGGGGCAATGGCATGGTGGAAATGGGCACCTTTGTGGCCATCTTGCTGGGCAACGTCGCTGGTGGCTTGATCATTGGTGTGCCAGAGATCGGCGCGCACCACGTGGGCTTCACCTGCGTGGGGTTGGCGGTGTTGGGGCGCTTGGCAGCGCACTACATTCCAGCCTCTCCGGCCATGGATCCGCAGCTCGTGATGAACTGGAATCCCGCCACCGAAACCTGGCGAAACCTCAAGCTGGCCGCCGAAAAGCCAGTGGTGTTTCGCTCTGTGCTGGGTATCAGCTGGATGTGGTTTTTTGGCGCTGTGTTTCTCAGCCTGTTCCCGGCCTTTGCCAAAGATGTGCTGCACGGCAATGAGCAGGTGGCGTCGGCGTTGCTGGTCGTTTTTTCTGTGGGTATCGCCACCGGCTCTTTGCTGTGCGAAGTGCTTTCGCGGCGTCACGTGGAGATCGGCCTGGTGCCGGTGGGCGCGATCGGCATGACCGTGTTTTCCATCGACCTGTACTTTTCAACCCGCGGTTTGCCTCCCGCAGCAGAACTGTCGCTGGGCGCTTTCATGGCAGACCATGCGCATTGGCGCGTGCTGGCGGATCTGGCTTTGCTCAGCTTGTTTGCAGGCCTGTACAGCGTGCCCATGTACGCACTGATCCAGATGCGCAGCCAGCCCACGCACCGGGCACGCATCATCGCGGCCAACAACATTCTCAACGCGCTGTTCATGATTGCCAGCGCCCTGATCGCTGGTGCGCTGCTGGCAGCGGACGTGACCATTCCACAGATGTTCCTCATCGTGGGCCTGGCCAATGCGGTGGTGGCCTTCTACATCTTCATGCTGGTACCCGAGTACTTGCTGCGCTTTGTGGCCTGGGTGGCATCGCGCCTGGTGTACCGCTTCAAGGTAACGGGTGACGACGCCATTCCCACTGAAGGCGCTGCCGTTCTCGTTTGCAACCACGTGAGTTTTGTGGACGCTGTGCTGCTGATGGCCGCCAGCCCACGCCCGATTCGATTCATCATGGACCACCGCATCTTCAAGATTCCAGTGCTGGGCTGGTTGTTCAAGCTGGCCAAAGCCATTCCCATTGCATCGCAAAAGGAAGATGCAGCAGCCTACGAAGCAGCCTTCGAGGAGGCCGCAAAGACCTTGCGACACGGTGGCTTGCTGGCCATCTTCCCGGAGGGCGTGATCACGCGCGATGGCAAGCTGCAGCCTTTCAAGGGCGGTGTGATGAAGATTCTGGAGGAAGCTCAAGCCGATGGACTGAAGATTCCCGTGATCCCCATGGCCTTGACCAACCTCTGGGGCTCTTTTTTCAGCCGCATCGAAGAACGCCGGGGCGAGAAGGTGGCCATGGTTAGGCCGTTTCGCCGAGGCTTTTTCAGCCGAGTCGGCTTGAATGTGGGCAGCGCGATGGAAAGTGGAGTTGCATCGCCTGAAGTCATGCAGCTGAAAGTCGCAAGGTTGCTGGAAGCAGTGTGAAAGGCATCACAGGCCCGTTGTTGGCAAAGCAACAGCGGTCAGTGGGCCATTCGCAGAAAGAGCGACAGGTGTGATGGGCTTAACGCTCTGCCCAACCGGTTTTACGCACAGACCACCTTTTCACTTCATCATTGAGTCATCGGTTGGAAGTGAAGTGCTCCAGCCGATTCATGTCTCTCCTTAAACATGAAGATTCGCAAGGCCGATTCTTGGAGTTCGCTCCTCGATGGTGTCAGGGAAGAGTTCTCGGGTGCAGCTGGTCCCTGCATGAGTGCTCTGATAGTGAATGGATAGTTTAGTGAAGCAAGCTTTGGGTGTGTCGCGGTTGTCGGTGCTCCCATCATGATCCCGGTGGCCGGGCATTTCCTCTCTCTCCTCGGAAATGCTGCCAGGCGCCGGATCTTTTTTTTGCCCGAACGCATTCGCGGTCTCAAGCTTCAACCAGCAGCCCATCGTCGACCCAGCGCCGCAGGGCCTGCGCGACCCACAGAGCTGCCTCCTCTCCTTTTTGCTGTGCACACGCCTGTTCGCACCAGGCGCCGAACGGTGTACCACCGGCACAAGCGCCCAGCAGCAGAGCTTCGTCATTGTCTACGGACCGCCATTGGGTGGCCAAGCCCTTTCGCCACACCAGCAGGGTGTGCGTTAGGGCCTGCGGTTCGCTGGTGGCCTCTTGGTGTTCGAGAGCGGACTCGTCTGCGGTGAGGGTGTGCCAGACTGGCTCGACGGCCCATTGCAGGGTGAGCAGCTGCACGCTGGGTGCGAGTGCGAACCTGAGATCGGGCCAGTGGGCCGCCGGAGTGCTCGCCACGTCGTCAAAGGACAGTGCCTGCACGTCTTCTGCGTCAAACGCCAGACTCATGGCCCACTCCATGCGGGCAAGGTCAAGAATGGCGGGGTGAGGCAAGTGTCCCGCGTTGGCTGGGTGTGCGAGCCATTCGCACAGCCGATGCCCGAAACAGCGGATGGAGGGGCGCTGCGACGGATGGTCGTTGAGGTAGGCCAACGCAAGTGATGCGAACCGTTCGTCGCCCAACGCGCCGTGCAGGGCCGGGTAGTTCGCTCGCAGGGCTTCAACCAGGCGTGCGGTGTAGGCGTGCTGGTAGACATCCAGGCGAACCGGATGCCCCGAGGAGGGTTGAGCCAGCAAACCCAAGGTTGCGCTTGCTTTCCTTGTGAGCAAGGCTGCCAAGGCCTTTTGCTGTTCACGAAGGTAGCTGGTCTCGGGTGGCATCAGGTGCATAGCGCTGGTCATGCGATGGCCTCGCTTTGAACCGCTTTTGCCGCTGCACGGCGATTCTCGCAAGCTACGCTGCTTTCCTTGCGCGCCCGATTCAACTCTTCGATCAGCTCGGACAGGTCCGGGATGTTGTCATCCCGCTCAATCATCGTGGGCACCGGGCCGAGGCGCTCAATGGTGTACCGGTACAGCTCCCAGACGTCCTCGCACACCGGGTGGTCGTGGGTGTCGATGAGAAAGCCGTTGGCATCGGTTTCATGACCGGCCAGATGGATCTGGCGAACACGATCGGCAGGCATGGCGTTGATGAATTCGTGCGGGTCAAAGCCATGGTTTTTGGCGCTGACATAGACGTTGTTCACGTCCAGCAGCCATTCGCATCCGGTGCGCTTCATGAGCGTGGCAATGAAATCCCATTCGCTCATTTCATCGGCTTGCCAGCGGATATAGCTGGAGACGTTCTCCAGAACCAGCGGGCGGCCGAGGGTGTCCTGCACGAGTTGAATGCGATCGGTCAGGTGGCGCAAGGCCACATCGGTGTAGGGCAGGGGCAAGAGGTCGTGCAGGTTGTGACCGTTCACGCCTGTCCAGCACAAATGGTCGGACACCCATGCAGGTTCGATGCGTTCGACCAGCTGTTTGAGCGCCTTCAGGTAATCGCGGTTGATGGCGTCGGTGCCACCGATGGAGAGCGAGACGCCGTGCATGACCATGGGCGTGTCGCGCCGAATGGCATCCAGGTGCGCCAATGGCTTGCCGCCAGCGACCATGTAGTTTTCGCTGATGACCTCCAGCCAGTCGACACCTCGCTGAGATGCGCTTTGTTGGCGGAAGTCAGCGTAGTGATCTGTTCGCAGGCCAAGGCCGAAGCCGGTGATGGGTGACGTGCTCATGGGCAGGCGGGCTCAGTCTCATGTGGAAAGGGTTGCTGCCTGCGCCACCCAGCCCTTTTTGATGGCAAAGGCTGGAGGCGAGGCAGACGTTCTTTCGCAAGTGCAAAAGAACGGGAAAGCCGGGGCAATTACATGACCTTGCCGCCAGCCTTGGTGCATTCCTCTGCCGAAGCCTTGCTCACCCAGCCCTGGCCTTTGCAGCTGTTCTGGCCCTTGCATTCGTTCTTGGCGGTCTTGCACTCGGACGTGCCTTTGCAACTGTTGACACCGACGCACTGCACGCTGCCTTCGGCGGCGCTGGCGGTCAGTGGTGCAGCGCCCAGTGCGAACAGGGCTGCGGCGGTGGCGGCGGCGAGGCTGGCTTTGGTTTTGACGTTCATCTGTCTCTCCTGAGTGTCTTTCGACATTGGTCTATGGAATCCGCCGGACGTCATGCCCGTCGGAGTTGGCGGGCGCGTGATGTTTGACGCTCGCTGAGACTTGGTCGCCTGGCCATGCCTTGTCTTACAGGAGGCGTCAGACAAATCGGCAGCTGAATACCAAAGATGACTTGGGTAAACCCTTGGGTGGTATCAAAAATAGATACTGAAGCGCTTGTTTTTTGCGACCAAGGACTGAATTCGGTGTCCTCAAAAAAAATTTGAGTGAAGATCCATCTGTCCCGCAAATGCACAGGGACCACTCCGGTGAGAAAGGCCGAACAGATCGCACCACAGGCTCCTCGAGAGCCCATACAAAAGGAAAGCGACTCGGTCAACCGGCGTCAGGGAGCAGGCCTCGGGGCTTGGCACAGAACTGGATTTTGCTGTCACGACACCCATCAACAACATGCGGCCCGCATTGGCCCGGAAGCATCAGTCTTCCGGGCTTTTTCTTTGGGCGTCACGTCCCACTCGAGGCTGTACTTGCAGTGCCTGCTCTGCTTTTGATGCAGCCTTGCCTGCGTGGGATGTGCCGGGTTTGCCCTGATATTGATGACATCGATAAGGTGGATTTGAACAATCCATTTCCATGATAGGGACTGTCTCCCTAGAGTTGCCCCTCATCGCAACAAGACGACAGAGCCACCTCCATACCCATCCAGAACGGATAGCGAAAAACAGCGGGGCAAGGCGTGCCCTTCGGCATAGTTGTCCCTTCAGGCAGGGCTTTGGAGGCGTACATGCAAGAACGGCAACGGCGTCTGAGAATGGACACGTTGACTGACCCCCTTGGTACATACATCGCAGAACTGACCCTATGAGCATCATCGTCCACCATCTCAACAACTCCCGTTCCCAACGCATTCTCTGGATGCTGGAGGAGTTGAAGCTGCCCTACGAGATCAAGCACTACGAGCGGGACAGCAAAACCATGCTGGCACCGCCTGCGCTGCGAAAAATCCACCCACTGGGCAAGTCGCCCGTGCTGGAAGACGGTGGCCTCAAGCTGGTGGAAACCGGCGCGATCTGCGAATACCTGGTGGCCAAGACCGGCCAGTTGGGCGCGCCTGACGATGGTGATGGGCTGGTTCGCTACCGCCAGTTCATGCACTACGCTGAAGGCTCGGTCATGCCCGTGCTGCTCCTCCTGCTGGTGCTCAACCGCATCCCGCTCATGGGCAAGCTGGCGGTCAAGAAAGTCCAGCCCATGGCAGATGTGCACCTCGACTACATCGAACGAGAGCTGGCCTCACGCCCATGGTTCGCCGGTGACACCATGAGCGCTGCCGACATCATGATGAGCTTTCCGCTGGAGGCCGCGGCCAGTCGCGCCGGCTTGAACGAATCGCGCCCAGCCACCATGGCCTGGCTGCGCAAGGTTCATGAACGCAGCGCCTACCAGACGGCGCTGTCCAAAGGTGGTGAGTACGCCTACGCCTGAGCGTCGTCCAATGTGCGTGCGGCCTCATGAAGCAGGCCGCGCAGCCACATCAGGCCCGGATCTTGGGTTCGGTATTTGTGCCACTGCATGGTTTGAGAGAAACGCAGAACCGGCAAAGGAACGGGGCGAACCACGATAGGCAAGGCGCGTTCGAGCTTGCGAGCCAACCGGGAGTGCACCGTTCCGACAAGCTCTGTTCCCACCACCATGTGCGGGATGGTGACGAAGCTGTAAGTCGACACAGAAACCCGGCGGTCCACATCCACGTTCTCGGTGAACCAGGCCTCAAAAAAGGGCAGCGAATCATCGTTCGACCGCATGGTGACGTGGCGTGCGGTGTGAGCTCCAGCTTGCCACCAACCGGCACCAGCAGCTCATCGTCGAAGTAATGCCTCAGCCGGGACAGCGCGTTGCTCATCGCCGACTGGCTCAGGTATATCCGCTCGCCAGCACGCGTGACGTTTCGCTCGGTCAGCAGCGCGTCCAACGCAACCAGCAAATTGAGATCAAGTTTCTTGAAGCGCATGCGCGTGTCCGCCAGGGTCTACTGTGTTTGAGTGTAGTGAATGCCGTTGACGGGGCAATGGCGAAAAGTACCGATATTCAATACTCAGAGATTCAATGGGCGATAAAGATATTGAATTTCGTACTGATATTCGGCCAATTCCCTGAGCATAGGCCTTGTGTTCAACGACGATTTCCCATCATGACTACTGCTTCCAATAGCCGATCTTCTTCCCTCAAAGCGCTTCGCCCGATGCGCGACACGCGGGCCTGGCGCCTTCAAGTCTGGGTGTCATTTGGTCTTGCCGCGTTTCTTTGTGCGACGGGTCTGGCATACCTGCCCGGTGAAGCGATCGACCGCGCGTTCATGGTGATGGGGTACGTGTTCTGTTTGTCTACTGTGTTTGTGCTGTCCAAAGCCATTCGTGACAACCAGGCGGCAGAAACCAAAGATGGTAGCGAAGACTCGCCGATGTGGCGCTTCGTGACCTGGGGCGGATTTGCTGTGGCCATGTCACTGACGGCATGGGGCCTGCTGCGAATGGAAATCAATGAAACCTATCGCGCATTCATGGGTGTTTGCTGGCTGTATCTGGTGACCACGGCGTTCACGCTGGCCAAGACGCTGCGCGACCAGCATGAAGCGGACCTGGCAGAAGCACGATGGCAGGGTGCACGCGCGGCACGTGCCGGCTCCTCCTATCAGGGCGCAGATGAGCAGATCGTTGTGCGAGATGACGCCTGATCATCAGGTACTCGCCTTCGCAACGGTTTCATGAATGCTGGTTGCCCGCGCTCAATGCGGGCGGCCAGGTCGCAAGGAGTCTTACATGCAAGTCAACCGGATGTACCCTTCCTCGGTCACGGTCCGTCAAACCGCGTGGCGGCGCTGGACAGGGGCCATTGCCATCAGCATCGCAGCAATGTCAATCGCTGCAGCCCCTGCGTCAACTCATGCCCATGGTGGCCCTGATGCCTCAGAGGCATCCGTGGCCCTGTCAGCTTTGCCCGTGGCCTCTGTGGTCACGGCTTCTGCTGTGGGCGGTGCCAGCGTCGGTGGGGCTGCCGTGGCGATCAGTGCGGTTCCGGCTGCACTGGCCATCTCTGGCGCTACGCTGGTGGTTGTGGCCGTCGAGGTGACCGCCTCGGGGGTGGTCTATGTGTTGGAGCGTGCATCTGACGGTGCACGGGTGAGCGTCCAGGTGGCGTCGCACGGGGCAGGGCATGTGGCTCTGAGCGTCGGCAGTGCAGTTGAGACGACGGTGATCAGCGCGGGCGTGGTGCTGTCTGCGGCTGGGGAGGTGCTGGCCTATGTTCCCAACCGCTTGGGAGAGGCGCTGCTGCACAACGAGCGGTTGACTCGATGATCGACGGAGACCAAGACATGAATGCCGATCACTCTTCTTCAGGTCGGTGCAGTGGAGCCAGACCCGTTGCCGGTCATGCCTCGGCCGCCTTGCTGGCCATTGGCATCGCCGCAGCCTGCCCATCGCCGGCCTGGGCTGGCCGCAGCTGTGAGGTCACGCCGTTGACTCCTCAGGCAATGGTCGCCGGTTTGGAGCAGGCGGCCTTGACCCGGCAGTCGCTGGAGCGAGAGCATGCGGCGTCTGGAGCGACGGTGGTTTTGCTCGCGCGCGCCGGGCAAGACCTCTCGGAATACGGGCTGAACTACTCGCATGTGGCCTGGGCTTATCGTGCTCAGCTTCCCTCCGGCATCAGCACCTGGCATGTGGTGCACAAGCTCAATCATTGCGGGTCGGACAAAGCCAGCGTATACCGGCAAGGCTTGGGAGAGTTCTTTCTGGACAATCTCTGGCAGTATCGTGCTGCTTATGTTGTCCCCGATTCGCATTGGCAAACAGCGCTGTACCGAACCTTGACCGACGATCGCGAGGCTGTGCGATTGCACCATGAACGCTATAGCGTGGTCAGCTATCCGTGGTCAACGCGCTACCAGCAATCCAACCAATGGGCCATCGAGACGCTCTCGATGGCCGTTGAGCCGGGGGTGACCGACAGGAACTCGGCGCAGGCATGGCTCAGGTTCAAGGGTTACAAGCCAACGGTGCTGCGCATCAGTGCGCTCAAGCGCCTTGGCGGCCGTATTGGGTCGGCCAACGTGGCGTTTGATGACCACCCTGGTCGTCAACGCTGGAGTAGCCGGATAGCAACCACCACGGCGGATTCGATCTTTGTCTGGATGCAGTCAGCAGGGTACGGTTCGAAGCCTGTTCTGGTATTGCCCGGGGCCTGACGCTCCATGAGATTTTTGTGAAGAGGATTGATCAATGAAAAAGGGTCTTCGATTGTCTGAGCGCTGGTTCAACCGCGCACTGTGGCTGGTGGCGTTCGCTTTCGCCTGGTTCCTCACCGGTTTGGGCAACACCGTCGTTCGGGATCTGCCCAAGGTCGAGCAGCGCCAGACCATCGAGAACTTCATGGATGCACAGCGCCTGGCCACTTTGAAATCCACGATCAGGAAGGCGGAGGCTGATGAGCGGGATGCCAGCGAGGCACTGGATCAGGCCGAGCTGGTGCACGACACCGCCAAAGCCAACAATCGTGCTGCCCGCGAGACGTTCAGCAACTGGCTGGCGACCCGGCGCGTCACCGAGCAGGGCGCTCATGACCCGGAGCTGGTGCGACGGACCAATGAACTGGATACCTTGCGCGCAGCGCAACGCGATGCACTCAGTGGTGTTCAGAGTCAGCAAAAACTCGTTCTGGACGCCAGACAGTCCCGGCAGGCAGCCGAGCGCGAGATGTCACAGATGCGTGAGGATGCATCGGAGGCATTCCAGTCTGCCCGCCGGTCACAAGAGCTGCGAGTGTTTGGCTATCGCCTGGCCCTGACGCTGCCTTTGCTCGTGGCCGCTGGCTACCTCTTTGCACGAAAGCGCAAAGGCCCGTACTGGCCGTTTGTGTGGGGATTCATTTTCTTTGCCGCGTTTGCGTTCTTCGTGGAGCTGGTGCCCTATCTGCCCAGCTATGGCGGGTACGTGCGATACATCGTCGGTATCCTGGTCACGGTGATCGGAGGGCGCTACGCCATCATGGCGCTGCAGTCCTACCTGCAGCGCCAGCGCGAAGCGGAAGCCAGACCGGAGTCAGATCGCAGGCAGGCGCTGGACTATGACAAGGCGCAAGCCAGCCTCGATAAAGGCGTGTGCCCAGGGTGTGAGCGGACCCTGGCCAAGAAGGGAGAGGCCATTGGGGTGGATTTCTGCCCCCACTGCGGCATGAACCTGTTCCATGCGTGCCAGCAATGCGGCACTCGTCGCAACAGCCTCAGCCACTTTTGCCACCACTGCGGCGATGCGGGAGACGATCACGGCGATGCTCAGCCGGTGGCGCACTAAGGCGTAAGGGTATGGGGGGTGTGGCTCACGGGAGTGACGCGGGACCGCTATACTGAATGCTATCGCTTTACTTTATCCGCGTGCTGAACAGCAGTGCGAGGCTCGACAGAGACTGCCATTCAGCTCCGGTCAGATCGCTCATAACACTCCCCACCCAATCCTGAACCCAGCCTGGCCCATTCGTGTGCCGGGCTGATCTGGCTTGTGGTGGATTTCTCTGCTGAGCCCGGCCGCTGAGGTCTGGTGCGCGGGTTACGTTGGACAGAAGGGTATTGCAGACATGTGTGGAATCGCAGGAGAAATCCGGTTTGACGGGCAGGCTGTCAATGTTGACGCCTTGCTCCGCATGAACCAGCGGCACGAGCCGCGGGGGCCAGATTCACAAGGCCTGCTGATACAGGAACGCCTTGGACTGGGGCACCGACGTCTGAAGATCATGGATCTTTCCGATGCGTCACAGCAACCCATGTTCGACCCACTGCTGGGTGTCGGCATCGTGTTCAATGGCGCGGTCTACAACCATCCGGAGTTGCGCAAGGAGCTGGAAGGCAAGGGCTACCGTTTCTATTCGCACGGCGATACCGAGGTTTTGCTCAAGGCCTACCACGCCTGGGGCCCTGACTTCGTCAAACGGCTCAACGGCATGTTTGCGTTTGCGATCTGGGAGCGTGACAGCGGCAAGGTACTGCTCGGTCGTGATCGCCTGGGTATCAAGCCGCTTTACCTGGCGCCTGTTCGTGGTGGGCTACGCTTCGCCTCTGCCCTCCCGGCTTTGCTGGATGCTGGCGGTGTGGACACCAGCATCGATCCACTGGCCTTGAACCACTATTTGTCCCTGCACGCCATCGTGCCCGCGCCACGCACCATCTTCAATGGCGTGCGCAAGTTGGCACCGGGCACGCTGATGTTTGTCGACCCGGATGGCAAAACGCGTGAAGAGCGCTTCTGGTCGCTCAATTACGATCGCACTGCGGAAGAAGAAAAGCGCTCGTTTGATGATTGGCGTGACATCCTGCTCGACGAGCTTCGTGCCTCCGTCAAGCGTCGCCTGGTGGCAGACGTGCCCGTGGGTGCGCTGCTCTCCGGTGGCGTGGACTCCAGCCTGATCGTGGGCCTGATGAGCGAGGCTGGGGTGTCCAACCTGCGGACCTACAACGTCGGCTTTGAGGACGTAGGTGGCGAGAAAGGCAACGAGTTCGAATACGCCGATATCGTGGCCCAGCGCTTTGGCACCGAGCACGAGCGCATCTTCGTGCCCGAGCAGCAGTTGCTCACGCGCCTGCCGGAAGCGATCGGTGCGATGAACGAGCCCATGGTCAGTCATGACTGCATTGGCTTCTACCTGCTGTCGGAAGCGGTATCGCGTCACAGCAAGGTGGTGCAAAGCGGGCAGGGTGCCGACGAAGTATTTGGTGGCTACCACTGGTATCCGAAGCTCGATGGCAGTGCTCAGCCCGTGGAGGACTATCTGGCAGCGTTCTGTGATCGTGATCATGCCGAGTACCTGCAAGTGGTCGAGGACGGTTACCACTGTGAAGATGCGACGGCAAACTTCATTCGCGAGCACCTGACGGCACCGGGTGCGACGGACCCTGTCGACCAGGCCTTGCGCATGGACACTACCGTGATGCTGGTGGACGACCCCGTCAAGCGTGTCGACAACATGACGATGGCTTTCGGTCTGGAAGCCCGCGTTCCCTTCCTCGATCACGAACTGGTTGAACTGGCAGCGCGCATCCCTGCACGCCACAAACTCGCTGGCGGAGGCAAGGGCATTCTCAAGGAAGCCGCACGCAAAGTCATTCCGTCCGAAGTGATTGACCGGCCCAAGGGCTATTTCCCTGTCCCGGCGCTCAAACATTTGCAAGGCAATGTGCTGGACATGGTGCGCGACGCGTTGCATTCGCGCTCTGCGCGGGAGCGCGACCTGTTCCGCGCCGGCTATGTGCAAAAGCTCATTGATGATCCGGCCGCACACATGACGCCGTTGCGTGGTTCGAAGTTGTGGCAGCTCGGTTTGCTGGAGCTTTGGCTTCAGAACCATCTGCACTGACCAACGCTGAGGAGATCGCCATGATTCGCAAGGAGCATGCGCAGCGCTCTCGCCGCCTGGGTCAATCGACCTTGCCTCAGGAGGAGGTCCAGCGTCGCGCAGAACGTGGCCCGCGAGACGTGACTGTCGATTGCGGCTGGGGACGCCTGATTGCAGGCTATACCTTCTCGGACTCAGCCCAGATTGCGCACGAGTTGCTGGCTGAGGAGCCGGGACAGCGCGACATTGCGTTCTATGTAGACAAACCACATGTGGTGGTGTCACACGCGCCAGAGAAGCTGTTCGTGGACCCCTCGGAGACTTATCGCCTGTCTCTGAACAATTACGTTCCCTCGCGCGCAGCAAAGCGAGGGTTTACCGTTCGGCGTTTGCGTTCCCGATCGGATGTGGCTGCCATCAATGCCATCTACCGTGCCCGGCGCATGGTGCCGGTGGATGCATCGTGGGTGTGGAGCCAGAGGGCTGAGCGAAAAATTGTCTATGTGCTGGCAGAGGACCAGATCACGGGGGAGGTGCTGGGCGTGGTGATGGGGCTCGACCACTCACAAGGCATCGACCCCAGGAATGAAGGGTCGAGCCTGTGGGCGCTGGCCGTCTCACCCTATGCAGGCCATGCAGGCATTGGCGAAGCACTCACCCGCTTCCTGGCTGAACACTTCCAGGCGCGAGGCAGGGCCTATATGGATTTGTCCGTGCTGCACGATAACCAGTCGGCCATTGCCCTTTACGAGAAACTTGGTTTCCAGCGCATCTCTTCCTTCGCCGTCAAACGTCGCAATGCCATCAATGTCCCTTTGTTTACGCGGGGGGTGAAACCCGATGAGGAAGGGCTGAATCCGTACGCTCGCATCATTGTGGACGAGGCGCAGCGACGAGGCATTCACGTGGAAGTCATCGATGCCGAAAATGGCTATTTCAAGCTCAGCCACGGCGGGAGAAGTGTGGTCTGCCGAGAATCGTTGTCGGAGCTGACCAGTGCGGTGGCGATGAGCCGGTGCGCTGACAAGCGCGTCACTGTGAAGCTCCTGGCCAGTGCGGGGCTGGGCGTGCCCGAGCAGATGCTGGCGGCGGACGATGAGCAGAATGCGGCGTTCCTTCGCAAGCACGGTGACATTGTCGTCAAGCCTGTGGATGGCGAGCAAGGCAAAGGCATCAGTGTGAACATCACTTCGGTGGACGACATGTCGGCGGCCATCGAGCAAGCCGCCCAGTTCTCAGAGCGGGTGTTGCTGGAACAGTTCTGCGCCGGGCTGGATTTGCGAATCGTGGTGATCAATCATCAGGTGGTGGCTGCAGCTGTGCGGCGACCGGCGACCATCGTTGGCGATGGAAAATCCACGATTGAAGAGCTGATTGCCGCACGAAGCAAGCGCCGGGCGGCTGCGACCGGAGGCGAGAGCCGCATCCCGATGGATGCGGAGACGCGCCGTTGCGTGGCGCTGCATGGCTATGAAATGTCGGACGTGCTTGCACTGGAGCAGTCGCTAGAAGTGCGAAAGACAGCGAACCTCCATACCGGGGGCACCATCCATGATGTGACCGATGACCTGCATCCGGCGCTGCGCAGTGCAGCCGAACATGCCAGCCGCGTGCTCGACATTCCTGTGACCGGCCTGGATTTCCTCGTTCCCTCGGTCAGTGCGCCAGAATACGTGATCATCGAAGCCAACGAGAGACCAGGTCTGGCCAATCATGAGCCCCGGCCAACTGCCCAGTGCTTCATTGACCTGTTGTTTCCCCAAATGAAAATGAAGGCGGAATCCCCATGACCCATCCTGTCGCACGACCGACCGAAGACACGCCTCTGACAGCGCTGCCCGCACTGGACTACGCATACATCGAAGAGACCCTGCTGCAACTTCTGGCGATTCCAAGCCCCGTCGGCCTGACCGATGGCGTGGTTCGCTACACAGCCAACCGCCTGGAGGCCATGGGTCTTCCGTATGAGATCACACGCCGCGGTGCCATCAGGGCCACCATCAAGGGGCGAGACCCGAAGCCAGCTCGTGCCATCGTGGCGCACCTGGATACGCTCGGTGCGATGGTGCGTGAACTCAAACCCAATGGCCGTGTTGGCATTGTTCCCATCGGACATTGGTCATCTCGGTTTGCCGAGGGCGGTCGTTTGACGATCTTTACCGACAACCAGCAACTGCGTGGGACGTGTCTGCCTTTGAAGACTTCCGGTCATGCGTTTGGCGGAGAAATTGACACCCAGCCAGTGGGCTGGGAGCAAGTGGAAGTGCGTGTCGACCAGCTCTCCAACAGCAAGGCCGACCTTGAAGCGCTAGGCCTGAACGTCGGCGACTGGATAGCGTTTGATCCGCAGCCGGAGATTCAGCCAGACGGCTACATCAACTCCCGTTACCTCGATGACAAAGCCGCAGTGGCCGTGTTGCTGGGGGCCTGCAAGGCGATTGTCGACAGTGGCCGCATGCCGGCAGTCGATGTGCACCCGCTGTTCACCATTACCGAAGAAGTGGGTTCAGGATCGTCTGCTGCGCTGCAGGGTGAGATTGCCGAAATGGTGAGTCTGGACATCGCCATTGCGGCGCCAGGGCAGAACACCAACGAGCAAGCGGCAACAATCTGCATGCAAGACATGTCGGGGCCGTTCGACTACCACCTCACGCACAAACTGATCAACCTCGCTCAACTGCACAACATTTCGCACAGGCGCGACGTGTTCAAGTACTACCGTTCCGATTCTGCCGCCGCAGTGGAGGCAGGCAATGACATTCGAACCGCTTTGATCGGCTTTGGTGCAGATGCTTCCCATGGGTACGAGCGCACACACAAAGACGCACTGATCTCGCTGACGCAACTGAGTGTGGCTTACATGTTGTCGAACCCGGTGGCGCGACGAGACCGCAAATCCATGGGCTCTCTCGAAGGCTTTACCGAGCAGATCAGACCAGAGGACATGCTCACGCCTGCCACGCAACTGCCCGATCCGGAAAGCTTCTTCGACCAGGGCGAAGGTGCCTTCGGCGGACGCTGACCCAGCGATCGGAATGGCCCGTTACCGCGCCTTCTGTTCTTGGAGCAGTGGGCGCATGGCGATCAGGCCCAGCGCAGGGCCTATCGCCAGCCAGGGCAGCAGGCTCCCCAGGTGGGAGTGCTTGGTGAGTTCGACGAAGAGCATGATGCTCACGATGGATATTCCAAACCCGATGCTGTTGGTCAGGGTGAGTACACTGCCAACCGCTTGCGGTGGTGCATTGCGTGCCGTGAGCGCAGAGAACTGAGGCGAGTCTCCGGCCACGGTGATGCCCCAAATGGTGAGCCAGAGATAGAACACTGCGTCGCTGGCGTTCATCAGCGCGGGCGCCAGCAGGCAGCAGACACCACTGATCAGCAGTTGCACGGTGGCCACCTTGGCGCTTCCCCAGCGTTTGACCAACCATCCGCCAGCCATGCAACCGAACGCGCCAATGCCGAGCACCCAGAATGCGACCCATGACAGGGCTGCACCTTCGAGTCGCGTCGCCAGTATCAAGGGCACCAATACCCAGACGGTGTAGAGCTCCCACATGTGGCCAAAGTAGCCCAGCACGGATGCCCTCACCTTCGGATCGGTCCACACCGTTCCCAAGGCGCGCCATTGCAAGGTGGTGACCTTCGGATGAGCGTGGTGCGGTTCAGGAATGAGCCACAGCACGATCAGGCCGCTCAAGGCAGCCAAGGCGGCAACGCCCAGCATCAGACTTTGCCAAGGCAGTGCCTGACCCAATGCTCGCAGGGCGTGGGCCGATGCAGACCCAAGCACCAATGCGCCCACCAGCAAGCCCAGCGCAGCGCCCAGACCTTGCGGGAACCACTGCGCGGCGATTTTCATGCCCACTGGGTAAATGCCCGCAAGGAAGAAGCCGGTGGCAAATCGCCAGAGCATCAAGGCCTCATAGTGTTCAACCATCGCCCATGCACCGACCGTGCAACCCGCGCCTGCCATCGCACACAGAAAGAACACCCAGCGAGCGGAGAACCGGTCGGCAATGGCCAGGAGCGCAAAGACCAGCGTGCCGATGATGAAGCCGAACTGCAAGGCGGATGTGAGAGGGGCCACCGCTGTGATCGGCCAGCCGAATGCTTGCTGCAAATCGGGCATCACCGCGTTGATGGCGAACCACAAGGACGTGCCGCCAAACTGCGCCAGAACGAGCGCGGGAAGCACTCGGGACGGCGTTGAATGGGAGTGTGCAGGTGCAGGCAAGTTGATTGAGCTGTGACGCAGTGGCAGAAGAAGTATCGGGTGATCGTACCTGTTGTGCACTCAGGTGATACCCATGCCAGCTGAGCTTGCGGGGCCATCCAATGCGCAAGGAGACTTGCCGTACAAGCATGTGCTTGGGCGACAAGGAGAGATATGGTTGCTCGACCATTGAACGAGATCCGTACCCATTGGTCACGCACGGTGGCATTGCTCGCCGTCAGTGCTGCGGCATTGGGTTTGGCTGGCTGCTACATCGTCCCCATTGAGCCGCACGCCGGGCACCATGAGGTACACGGTCCGCATGGTGCCATCGCATCGGCGCAGCCCGTCTCGCCGGCACCATTGCGCTTCACTGCGCGCCTGTACCCGGCCAACGAGGCGGCCAGAGCGCATGGCGTGGTTGAGGCACTGGTGAGCAATGACCACCAGGGGCGCGGAAGCTTCTTTGCCACCATTGGCGGAGAGTCATTCACCGGGGAGGCCACTCGAACCGCTGGCAAGATGCACGAAGGCACGGCCAACGGCGCTGGCAATCGCGGCAGCTATCTGCGTTGTCGCTACCAGATGAACTCGCAAACCCTGGGCTCAGGCACCTGCGAGCTCTCGGATGGTTCTGTGTTCAACATGCACGTGGGCAACTAAGGGCGCTCGTGCTTGTCTGCTCGACTTATATGCCCCTAGCGCGGTCAGCCGCAAACTGCTGGCGGAAAGCGTGGAATTGGCCCGCTTCCAGCGCGTTGCGCACTTCCTGCATCAGGTTCAGGTAATAGTGCAGGTTGTGCACGGTGGCCAGCATGGGGCCCAGCATCTCGCCGCAGCGGTCGAGGTGGTGCAGGTAGGCACGACTGAAGCCTTCTCGCCCGCCATCGGCGTAGGACACACCCGCGTTGCCAGCGCATGCGTAGCAGGTGCAGGTCTCGTCCAGCGGGCGGTGGTCCGACTTGTGGCGTGCATTGCGAATCTTCAGGTCGCCGAAGCGGGTGAACAAAGTGCCATTGCGGGCGTTGCGGGTAGGCATGACGCAATCGAACATGTCCACACCACAGGCCACGCCTTCGACCAGGTCTTCCGGCGTGCCCACACCCATGAGGTAGCGGGGCTTGTTTTCGGGCAGGCGGTGGGGCGTGTGCGCCATGATGCGCCGCATCTCGTCCTTGGGCTCACCCACGCTGACGCCACCCACTGCATAGCCGGGGAAGTTCATGTCGACCAGCGCATCAAGGGATTCCTGGCGCAGGTTCTCGAACATGCCGCCTTGCACGATGCCGAACAAGGCGTTGGGGTTCTCCAGCCGCTCGAATTCGTCCTTGGAGCGTTGTGCCCAACGCAGGCTCATTTCCATGGACGCGCGGGCTTCCTTTTCCGTCGTGAGGTGGCCCTTGGTTTCGTAGGGCGTGCACTCGTCGAGCTGCATGACGATGTCGGAGTTGAGCACCGTCTGGATCTGCATGCTCACCTCGGGCGACATGAAGAGCTTGTCGCCGTTGACGGGAGAGGCGAAGTGAACGCCTTCCTCGGTGATCTTGCGCATGTCACCCAGGCTCCACACCTGGAAGCCGCCGGAGTCGGTCAGGATGGGCTTGTGCCACTGCTCGAACGCATGCAGGCCGCCAAAGCTCTCCATGATGTCGAGTCCTGGGCGCATCCACAGGTGAAAGGTGTTGCCCAGGATGATCTGGGCACCCATGTCCTCCAGGCTACGGGGCATGACACCTTTGACCGTGCCATAGGTGCCGACCGGCATGAAGATGGGGGTTTCGACCACGCCGTGGTTGAGCGTGAGCCGACCGCGGCGCGCATGGCCATCGGTTTTGATGAGATCGAATTGCAGCATGATGGACCGCATTGTCTCAAATGCAATGCGATCCACGGGGAACTCGGCCGCGTTTCCCCTTCGTCGTATGACGGGCTGTGCTTACTTGAGGGTCAGAATCCAGCTGACCAGCTTGCCGGCATCTGCCTCAGAGATGGCGACTTTGTTCGGTGGCATGGACAAGCCACTGACTTTGCCCTTCCAGTGGCTTTCGTAAGGGCTGCTGCCCGCCAGCACGATTTGCGTCAGCTTCGCTTGTGCATCTGTCTGCCCCGCGTATTTGGCGGACACGTCCTTCCAAGCGGGACCGATCGGGGCCATGCCATCAGGTCCTTTGGCGCTGGGATCAATGTGGTGGCAGGTCATGCAGCCGGCACCGGTTGCCAGCTTGAGGGCTTCCTGCTCGGTCGGGGCTTCGGCTTGTGCCATCCCGGCAGCCGTGGAGAGCAAAGCTCCCATGGCCATGGCGCTCAAACGGCGGGTTGCGGCGGATTTCATCGTGCATTCTCCTAAAGAGTCGGTTGAATGCACTCAGGCTATGCGATCTGCAAAAGCGGCCATTGATCAACATCAAATGCCGCTGTGGGCGTCGCATAGTGAGACAGTCGGCATGCCTGGGTGGGTGGACGATGTCCCGCAGGCTGAGGCGCATGGTCTTCGCAAAAAGGGGGAGCGATGGGTTCGCTGCACGAGCTATCCGCCAGGCGACGCAGCGGGAGGGCGGCTACCCGTGAGCCATTCTTCAATGCTTGGCGGCGCCGGACTCGCTGTGCCAGTTGTCGCCAGGGCCCAACAGCCGGGTGTCAGCGGCTGGCTTCTGAGCTGGAAGTGTTGTCTGCCAACGACGTCGTCTGGGCGTGTGCGGCAGAGTGGTCGGACTGGTCCCAGCCCCAGGCCAGCAAAAGGGAAATGCCAAGAGACAGGGCAAGGGCCAAGCCCAGGCGGGTCAGGATCTCGATCACGGAAATAGCTTGTCGTTATGGTTGCAGTTGCACGGTGCAGGCGAGATTTTGCCTGTAAATGCGATCAAAAGCACCAGTTTGGGGCCTGGACTTGTTACAAAATAGTCTCTGGTGCAGCCGGGACGACACAAGCGCGTGCGCTGAATCACGCCGGCTTGAACACCATGAGCCCGTAGGTGACCAACATGGAAACAAAGGCGGGATAGCCACACCATTCCCATCGCCGGGCCAGTTGCCAGTAGCGTGGAGGCAACTCTGTTGCGCCTTTGCGAGACGCTTCCTCCGCGATTCGGGCCATGTCGAGTTGCATTTTCACCACTGGCAGCCACAGGGCGCCGCTCAGGATGTAGAGCCCGAGTGAGGCAGCGATCCAGGTGGTATTGAGTGGCCAACCGGCCATGTGGGCCATCCAGAGCCCGGAGATCGGCTGGTAGATGGCCGCAGGGGTGGTGAACCACCAATCAGCCCTGACTACCAGCCGGCTCACCACGGCCTGGGCCGCCACGTTGCGGCTTCGGTTGGCAAAGTAAAGGTAGAACGCCGTGCCAAACCCGGTGCCCACGAGCAAGACACTGGACAGGATGTGCGACCACTTGATCAGCAGATAGGTGTTCATGGAATGTCGCGCACCTGGTCTGTGTGCCGGATCAGTAGCCAGAGTATGGCCAGGATTGGCAGATTCTTGCTCAGCGGGCCGAGGGGATGCAGCCATTGCTCCGGCGCCCACACGCTGGCCATGACTGTCATGGTGAGAACCATGACCAGGCAAATCCAGTAGACCGCTCGACCGGGGCGAAACCACAAAGCCAGCCCCAGCAGCAGGTCCAGCATCGCGCCTGATCCGATGGCCGCCGATTTCCAGGCGTCGCGCCCGGACCCCCAGGCGGTCAAGAGCTCGCGGCTTTGGCCGTTCCACTCCAGCAGGGACACCAGGGCGGTGAGCAGCCAGACAGCGACCAGGCTCCAGCGCAGGTAGCGCAGCTCGGGGCGTTCAGTCTTGAGCATGCTGCCGAATCTCAGTGACCATGCCCCAGTGCTTGAACTCGGACTGAAACGCATCGAGAGGCAGCAGACTGGTGGCCGTGTGTGCGCCGACCTTGCCGCCTGGATGGCCCGAGGCGAGCTGGCGGGCCAGGAGGATGGCGGCCATGGTGGGAATTTCAGGGCCGTGGTCGTTATCGGCACTGATATGCCATTCGCGATGTATCGCCTTGCCCTGCTCATCCAGTCCATCCACAGACACCACCATGCCCCCCAGGGCTGAGCCCCATCGATCGAACATGGGGGCAAAGCGGTGCATCACGGATGCCAAGCGCTCGGGGTGGCGAATCCAGCCGCGTTGTACGCAGTAGGCCAGCCAGGCGAAGGCGCGTTGAGACAGGCCCACTTCAAGTGCGGCGCGGAACCGGACGCTGTTTCTGACGCTGTAATGCTCAGGGAACAATTGCAGGTCGGGAATGTCGCAGACCGCTCCCAGTCTTGGCTTCATGTGCGCAAACTGCACCGGGGTCGGGCTGGCCCACCCGATTGTGCTTTGCCACTTGCCATCCTGCCAGACCGGAATCGGGCGACCGCAGTAGCTCAGGACCGCCGCGATGGTGGCTTGGCCTCGCGGGGCAGACTGTGCAGGAGCGATGCAAACATCGATGCTGTCTATGGCTTGCCACCCGATGGTGAGGTGGTCCACCACTGCCGATGAAAGGGCGGGCACCGTGCTGGCGCCTGAAACAGCCAGCTTCCCGGCTGCAGTGAATGCGCTGTTGAGGGCGTTCGGAAACGCGCAGACAAATTCGCGGCCATCTGCCAGGTCGATATAGTGCGCACCCGCTTCAGCGCAGGCGCGTGCCACCAGGTACTCCTGGGCCTGAAACGGCCCCGCCGTATGGATGAGGGTATGGACCTGCAACTTGCGCAAGGTTTGTGCAAGGTCGGGGCGTTGTGCGTCGAGCATCACGGCTTGCGCGGCTCCCCGTAGCGTCTGTGCAAAGGCGCGGGCCTTGTCGTGGCGGCGGGCTGCCACCATGAGCTCAATGCCCGGGTCGGAGGCCAGCCGCTTGCAAATGCGAGCGCCAAAATTGCCGTGTCCACCCAAGACCAGAATCCGATGGTGCTTGTTCATGCTCTCATCTTCCTCCGTTGGACTGCGGATGCCTGTGCTCTCTTGATGGCTCCGTTGGTTCAACGCTTGCGGCTGAGCAGCATCGAATCGCCATAGCTGAAGAACCGGTACTGATGCTCGATCGCATGCCGGTAAAGGCGGCGAATTTCTTCGTAGCCGGCGAATGCGCTGACCAGCATCATCAGGGTGCTTTTGGGTAAATGGAAGTTGGTGATGAGCTTGTCCACCACCTTGAAGTCATATCCCGGTGTGATGAAGATGTTGGTATCGCCTTTGGTCTCGCCACTGGCGGCCCAGCTCTCCAGGGTGCGAACCGTGGTGGTGCCCACCGCGACGACATTGCCACCCCGGGAACGGCAAGCCTGGAGGGCGGCCAGTGTGCTGTCGGGCACGGCGTAACGCTCATGGTGCATGACATGTTCCGCAATGCGCTCAACCTTCATTGGTGCGAACGTGCCTGCACCCACGTGGAGTGTGACGCTGGCCGTGTGCACCTCTTTTTCTTGCAGCGCAGCCAGCACCGACTCATCGAAATGCAGGGCTGCGGTGGGCGCCGCCACTGCACCGGGCACCTTGGCGAACACAGTCTGGTAGCGGCGCTCGTCATCAGCGCTGTCTTCGTGTGTGATGTAGGGCGGCAGGGGCACATGACCGTGTCGGGCCATCAGCGCATAGGGGTCTTCGTCATTCGGTCCTTGCAGGTGCAAGCGGAACAACTGGCCTTGTTCGTCGGGCCATCGGCCCAGAAAGGTCGCATCGAATCCGCCGCCATGCCGTCCGCCGGCGAAGTGCATCAGCCCGCCCGGCAGTGGCTTCTTGCTCACACGGAGGTGTCCTACCACTTCGTGTCGGGATGCGCCATCGGTGGACTCCTGTGGAAGCAGCACGCGCTCGATCAGCAGCTCCAGTTTCCCGCCCGATGCCTTTTCGCCGTAAAGGCGGGCCTTGACCACCTGGGTGTCGTTGAACACCAGCAGGTCGCCAGGAGACAGCAGGCTGGGCAGATCCCGAAAGTGCCGATCCACTGGCTCGGCGCAGGTACCATCCAGCAGCCGGGAAGCACTGCGCTCTTCGGCCGGGTGTTGCGCGATCAGCTCGGGGGGAAGCTCGAAGTCGAAATCGACGACGCTGTAGTCGCCAAACGCGGTGCGGTGTGAGTCTGTCATGGTGCTTGAGGGCTGTACCGGCCCGTGCCAAGAAAGGAGAGGTTACAGTCAGCATTGTCCCATGCCCGAGACTCCTGCCAAGACTTCTTCTGCCAAGGACAAACCGCTGTCCGCCCCTCAAAAGGCCATGCGCAAGCTTGGGCTGGTGCGCGACATCGACCTGGCTTTGCATCTGCCGCTGCGCTACGAGGACGAAACCCGGATCACGAAGCTGGCCGATGCCCGCGATGGTCAGGTGGTGCAGATCGAGGGCGTGGTCACCGACAGCAACGTGGCCTATCGTCCGAGGCGGCAATTGCTGGTGACCTTGGACGATGGCAGCGATACCTGTACGCTGCGCTTTTTCACGTTTTACCCGGCGCACCAGAAGACCCTGGCCATCGGTGCGCGGGTCAGGGTGCGAGGTGAGCTCAAGGGAGGCTTCGGTTTTGCCGGGCGGACCATGATGCACCCCACCTTCCGCGGCGCCGGTGGTGAATTGCCCGATGCCCTCACGCCCGTCTATCCCACGAGCGCACAGTTGCCCCAGGCCTACCTGCGCAAAGCGGTGCTCAGCGGCCTGCGTCGAGCCGACTTGTCGGAGACCTTGCCACTGCCGGTGGGCGAAGCACTGGCCCGTGTGATGACAGAGCGAAGAGGGCAGTTGGTCAGCCTGCAGGAGGCGCTGCGGTTCCTGCATAACCCCACGCCCGATGTGTCGCTCGGGGCGCTGGAAGATCACTCGCATCCGGCCTGGCAACGCCTCAAGGCTGAAGAATTGCTGGCTCAGCAGCTCTCGCAATTGGCGGCAAAGCGCGAACGCGACGCGCTGCGGGCGCCCTCGTTGGCAACGAAGCCGGGTGGTTTGCAGGAGCAATTGCTGGCGGTGCTGCCGTTTACGCTCACCGGTGCCCAGCGCCGCGTGGTGGAGGAGGTTGCACGCGATCTGGCCCGGCGGGTGCCCATGCACAGGTTGCTTCAGGGCGATGTGGGCTCCGGGAAAACGGTGGTAGCAGCGCTGGCAGCGGCAGTGGCCATGGGAGAAGGCTGGCAATGCGCTCTGATGGCGCCCACGGAAATTCTGGCCGAGCAGCATTTTGCCAAGCTGGTGACCTGGCTGGAGCCTTTGCTTGAGCCCATGGGCAAGCGAGTCGCCTGGCTGACTGGCAGCCAGAAGAAAAAGCAGCGCAACGAGATGTTGTCACTCATCGCCAGTGGCGAAGCTGCACTGGTGGTGGGCACGCACGCCGTGATCCAGGATCAGGTGCAGTTCCAGCGCCTGGGCCTGGCCATCATCGATGAACAGCATCGCTTTGGCGTGGCGCAACGTTTGGCGCTCAGAAGTAAGTTGACAACCAGCGTTGCCGCCGGGCCGCCCCAAGGCGACGCAGCCCCCTCGGGGGGCAGCGACCCGCGAAGCGGCGGAGCGTGGGGGCCGGAAGAGCGCGTTGCCGCCGGGCCGCCCCAAGGCGACGCAGCCCCCTCGGGGGGCAGCGACCCGCGAAGCGGCGGAGCGTGGGGGTCAGCGCTCGAACCCCACATGTTGATGATGAGTGCAACGCCGATTCCTCGCACGCTGGCCATGAGCTACTACGCGGATCTGGATGTTTCCACGATTGATGAGCTTCCACCCGGCAGAACACCCATCGTGACCAAGGTGGTGTCCGACTCTCGACGCGCGGAGCTTCTTGACCGCATACGCGCGCAGATCGGGCAGGGCCGTCAGGTGTACTGGGTGTGCCCTCTGATTGAAGAGAGCGAGGCGCTGGATTTGTCCAACGCCACTGCCACTCATGCAGAACTGTCGCAGTCTTTGCCGGGGGTGATGGTGGGCTTGCTGCATTCGCGCATGCCACCAGCCGAGAAGAAAGCCGTGATGCAGTTGTTCTCTGCGGGCGACATGGGTGTACTCGTCTCCACCACCGTGATCGAAGTGGGCGTGGATGTGCCCAACGCTTCGCTGATGGTGATCGAGCACGCGGAGCGATTCGGCTTGTCGCAGCTGCACCAGTTGCGAGGGCGTGTGGGGCGTGGCGCAGCCGCATCGGCGTGCGTGCTGATGTACACGCCCCCGGAGGGCGGCCGCCTGGGGGAGACGGCGCGCTCGCGGCTGAAAGCCATGGCCGAGACGAACGACGGTTTCGAGATCGCGCGGCGCGACCTGGAGATTCGAGGGCCGGGAGAGTTCATGGGCTCGCGCCAGTCGGGTGCACCCATGCTGCGGTTTGCCGATCTGGCTGCCGATGGGCACTTGCTGCAGTGGGCGCGCGAGGCCGCGAGGTCCATGCTTGATGAGCACCCTCGCGAAGCCGATCGCCATGTTGAGCGGTGGCTGGGCAACAAGCAGGACTACCTCAAGGCTTGAGATGGCCTCGTGGCCATGGCGGGTCGATCATCTTGCGATCGACCTCATGTTTTCCATTCACTGTTTGCGCGAGGAGACGCTCTCGTCGACGTCAGCCGGATAGTGCTCATCGCGCTTGTCGAGCTCGACGGCGCCGTAGAAGTGATGGTCGCGGATGAGGAAGAGTGCTCGGTATCGGAAGCTGAATCCGTTGACGGTGACCTCGATGGTCACTTTGTCCACGGTGTGGCCTCGCCAGCTGCCCTGCTCGTCGATCACCACATCCGCCACGAAGTTTCGTGTGCGCGCATCGCCGGAACAGTCGGGTGTGCTGTAGCGGTCGGTTGTTCCGCTGACGTGAAGCGAATGATCGCCGGTTCTCTCATAGTGGCCTTCTCGCCAGAAAGAAGACACGCTGCTGGTCCGGATGCACCCAGTGGACCAGTTGCCCACGTACTTGGCTGCAGGATCGGTCTTGTCTGTGGCGTCGGCACTGTCTTCATCGCTGCCGCCGCAGCCCAGCAAGGCGGTGGAGAGAATGCCGGCCAAGGCGATCCGGGTGAAGCGCTGAATGTGGTGCATATGTGAGGGGATTCTGGGTGCAAGGCGCGTCAGTTTGCACACTTCGGGCGGTGTGCCGAAGCCGCGGTAGGCATGATCCTACGGCGCCAGTGTGCCAGTGCTGTAAGCAGTTGATCGCTTGTGCAACAGAGTGCTGACGGGTGGCCGCCGTGTGGACGTTTTGGGCCGATAGAAGCCTCGGATGATGCGCAAGCTCACTGCCCTCTGTAGGCAAGTGCCTTGGCTTTCAGGCTTGAATGGAGCTTATTGGAAAAAAAGCTGCCGCGACAGCTCTAGAGTCGCGGCAGCTCCTGCTGAGTCTGCTCAGGAGTCAGGTTCGTGACTTCACTTCATGAGTGGGCGGTCCAGCTTGAGCAGTGTGGGGTAGCCATCTGCGTCTGGCGGTGAAGCGAGGTAGGCAGATGAATACATGGTGTTGCTTTCGATAGCAAAGAGCAATTTGACCTGGCCGCCGACACTGACGCTCGCTGAGGTCTTGTCAACAATCTTGCCGCTGGCAGTGCCCGTTGCATCGATGGTGAAAGCAAGACTCAAGTTGTTGACGGAATTGGGGGTTCCGGTGCAGGTGGCGTTGGTCCAGGTGTTGATGGCATGGTTGCCAGTGACAGCTGCGGCGCCTGCCTTGTTCAGCGTCCACACATAGTTTCTTGATGAGCCACCAGAGGGTTCGCAGGCACTTGACCAGGTGCCAACGTACTTGTCCGCGGCTTCGGCTGCTGCCGGCGGAGCGTCGTCGCCCTCGTCGTCACTGCCGCCGCCGCAGGCGGCCAGAGCAAAGGCTGCCAGCAATGCCGACAGGGTGGTTTTCATGGGGAACTTCTTGTTCATGTTGCCCTCCATCAGGCTGTGTAAGGAAAGGAAAAGCGGGTGAGCTCAGTCTATGGACTTCGCTCGTCAGCGGGTTCCTCCCGGTTGGGGAGAAGACTGTCCTCCTGTCATCCGGATGAGGTAGGTTTTGTGTATTCCCCCGCATCCGGTTGACCCGCTGACGCTCACCACGAAATGGAGTGCGTTTGCGCCTGATGTTGTATGTATGCCGCTGAGTCGATATGCGCGGTTACGACTCTACGGTTACAACCTGAATAATTCGATACCCGGTTGTGGGTACTGCATTCGGGGGATGACAGCTGAGCATGTTCAGGCGTTCCCAGGCGTTTCAGGTCAGGGAGGGGGTGAGGTGCCTTGAAGGCCCAACTCGTCGCACAATACGGGCATGACACTGACCGAACTCAAGTACATCGTGGCCGTGGCTCGCGAAAAGCACTTTGGCAAGGCGGCAGAGGCCTGCTTTGTTTCGCAGCCGACTTTGTCGGTGGCGATCAAGAAGCTTGAAGAAGAGCTGGAAGTGAAGATCTTTGAGCGCAACGCGAGCGAGATCGCCGTCACGCCTTTGGGTGACGAAATCGTTCGTCAGGCGCAAACCGTGCTGGAGCAAGCTGCATCCATCAAGGAAATCGCCAAGCGGGGAAAGGATCCGCTGGCGGGACCACTTCGCTTGGGTGTGATCTACACCATCGGCCCCTACCTGCTCCCTGATCTGGTTCGGCAGGTGATCGACCGCTCTCCGCAAATGCCGCTGATGCTGCAAGAGAATTTCACCGTCAAGCTACTGGAGTTGCTTCGCCTGGGTGAGATTGACTGCGCGATTCTGGCTGAACCATTCCCGGACACGAACCTCGCGGTCGCGCCTTTGTATGACGAACCGTTCATGGCGGCCGTGCCGGTGAATCACCCGCTGGCCGCCAAAGGGAGTGTGACTTCTGACGAGTTGAAGAAGGAAACCATGCTGCTGCTGGGCACCGGTCATTGCTTCCGTGATCATGTGTTACAAGTGTGTCCAGAATTTTCACGGTATGCGAGTGAAGAGACGGAGGGAATTCGTCGCAGCTTTGAAGGGTCTTCTCTGGAGACCATCAAGCACATGGTGGCTGCCGGGATGGGAGTGACGCTGGTACCTCGCTTGTCAGTGCCGCGTTCGGCACTGGATGACGATGTCGATTGCGGTCAGGATTTTGGTGATTCGGCCTACATTCGTTACCTTCCGTTTGAGGGCGAGCCTCCGACCCGCCGGGTGGTCCTGGTATGGCGGCGCAGCTTCACCCGTTACGAAGCCATCGCCGAGTTGCGCAATGCCGTCTATGCCTGTGCCTTGCCGGGCGTGACCCGTTTGTCCTGATCTATGCGTTCGACCACTGCTTCCCCGAACGGCCCTGTGCTGGAGCCCAAGCCTCAGCCTGCGCCCGGCCGTTTGTCTTTGTATCTTGACCTCATTCGCTGGAATCGACCGGCTGGCTGGCTCTTGCTGTTGTGGCCTTCGCTGGCTGCCCTGTGGCTAGCGGCGGGAGGTGTACCTGCCATACACCTGTTGATCGTTTTCACTGCAGGAACGGTATTGATGCGCAGTGCCGGATGTTGTGTGAACGATGTGGCCGACCGGGACTTTGACAGGCACGTGAAGCGAACGGCACAGCGGCCAGTGACCAGCGGACGCATTGGCGTCAAAGAGGCCTTGCTGGTGGGGGCAGTGCTGGCTCTGGTGGCATTTCTATTGGTGCTGACGACGAACCTCACCACGATAGTCTGGTCCTTTACCGGGCTGTTGCTGGCCATCATCTATCCGTTCGCCAAGCGGCTTGTCTCCATGCCGCAAGCGGTTCTGGGGGTGGCATTCAGCTTCGGCATCCCGATGGCGTTCTCAGCTGTCAACGGGGGCCCGATGTGGGAGCTGCAGTCCATATTCGAGGCTGATCTGTCTGGCCTCGGCCTGTTGCAGACGGCATGGAACAGTGTGCATTGGCAAGCCTGGGCCTTGATGCTGGGCAACCTGTTCTGGGTCATTGCCTACGACACCGAATACGCCATGGTAGATCGTGACGATGACCTCAAGATCGGCATGAAGACCTCGGCCATCACCCTGGGCGACAGGGATGTACCCGCCGTGATCGGCTGCTATCTCATTTATCTCGCCGTCTGGACATGGGTCCTGTGGCCGCAGATCAATCAGTGGGTGTGGAGCGTAGCTGTCGTTGTGGCTCTGATTCAGGTTGCACGTCACTGGCAGTTGATTCGGGGTCGAACCCGGGAAGGCTGTTTTCAGGCCTTCCGCACCAACCACTGGCTGGGATTCACAGTCTTTGCCGGCGTGGTGCTGGGCCTGGCCTTCTGAGGAACAAGGGGTGTTCAGTCCCCGAACTCCTTGCCCAGCTCCTGGGAGCGTTGCTTCGCCGCCCGCATGGCGCCCTGGAAGTGGGCTTTGACACCTTGCGCTTCCATGTGACTTAGCGCAGCAAAGGTGACGCCAGCTTTCGACGTGACACGATCACGCAAGGTCTGAGGTGGCTCGTCAGAGCGTTGGGCCAGCGTGGCGGCTCCGATGAAGGTACCGGTGGCCAACTCCATGGCAAGTTCTGGTGAAAGTCCCATTTCAACACCGGTGTCGCGCATGGCTTCGAGAAAGTAGAACACATAGGCTGGACCAGAGCCTGATAGGGCTGTGACCGCGTCGAGTTGTGCTTCGCTGTCGCACCACACGAACGAGCCCGTGGTGGCGACCACGGTGTCGACCATTTTCCGGTCATCGGCGGTCACGGCATCACGGGCAAAAAGACCGGTCATGCCAAGGCCGACCAGCGCCGGCGTGTTGGGCATGGCACGCACGACGCGTTCGCTGCCCGTCCAATGGCTGATGTTGTCGCTGCTGATGCCCGCGGCCACACTCAAGTGCAAGGCGTCGGCATTGATGGTGGGGGCCGAAGCGAGCGCGACTTCCTTGAAGACTTGCGGTTTGATCGCCCACACCACCATGTCGGTAGGTGGCAAGGATGGGCCGGCCGCATCGTACAGGGCAACGCCCGGAAACTGGGCTCTCAGACGCTGGCGCTGTTCGTCCCATGGCTCCACGATGTGAATGACCTCAGGAGAGTGGCCTTGTTTGATCAGGCCGCCGATGATGGCGCTGGCCATGTTGCCGCCGCCGATGAAAGTGATGCTGGTTGAAAGGGGCATGGTGTTTTCGGTCAGGAATGGTGCTGCACGGCCTTCTTTCCAACAGAAAACCGACCTGCAATGGTAGCGCCAGCAGCGTGACGCTGTCAGTCAGTCAGCCACCGCCTGACGCACGGCGTGTTCCCACATGGCCATCTTTTCTCTGGCTTGCTCGCTGGGGATGGCGGGCTCGAAGCGGCGTTCGGCTCGCCACATGTCACCCAGCTCTTCCAGGTTGTTGTACATGCCGCAGTGCAAACCCGCCAAATAGGCAGCGCCCAGTGCTGTCGTTTCCACCACGGCTGGCCGGACGACGGGAATACCGAGGAGGTCGGCCTGAAACTGCATGAGCAGGTCGTTCACGCAGGCGCCGCCATCGACACGCAGTTCGCTCACCGGCACACCGCCAGCTGCCATGGAGTCGCGACTCATGGCCTCGAGCAAGGCCGCGCTCTGGTACGCAATGCTCTCCAGTGCCGCTCGTGCGATGTGGGCCATGGTGGTGCCTCGGGTGATCCCGACAATGCTCCCTCGTGCCTTGGGTTTCCAGTAGGGCGCACCCAGGCCTGTGAAGGCCGGCACCAGCATCACGCCGCCCGAATCCGGCACACTTTCGGCCAGTTGCTGTACCTCGCTGCTGGAGTCGATGGCCTTGAGCCCGTCGCGCAACCATTGCACCACCGCGCCACCGATGAACACGCTGCCTTCCAGCGCGTATTGCGCTGGCCCTGCAGGCTGTGCAGCCGAGGTGGTGACCAAACCGTTCTCGCTGGTCTGGAAAATATCTCCGGTGTGCATGAGCATGAAGCAACCGGTGCCGTAGGTGTTTTTGGCCATGCCGGCAGAGAAACACGCCTGGCCGAACAATGCGCTCTGCTGGTCGCCGGCGACCCCTCCAATGGGCAGCGACTTTCCGAGGTGGGCCGCAAGAATGTCACCGAAATGGGCAGATGAGGGGAGTACCTCGGGCAGGACAGCGGCAGGGATGTTCAGCGCCTCGAGCAGCTCCTTGTCCCAAGCGTGTTCCCGCACATTGAACACCATGGTGCGCGAAGCGTTGCTGACGTCGGTCACGTGGCGCTGTCCACCTGTGAGGTGCCAGATCAACCAGGTGTCGACAGTGCCAAAGGCCAGCTCACCCTGGTCGGCGAGCTCGCGAGCCCCGGGCACGTTCTCGAGTATCCAGCACAATTTGGTGGCGGAGAAGTAGGCGTCGATGCGAAGCCCGGTCTTTTGCAGAACTGTGTCGGTCAGGCCGCGTTCACGCAGCTTGGCGCAAATGTCCTCTGAGCGCCGGTCCTGCCAGACAATGGCACGGTATACCGGCTCGCCGGTGCGGCGGTTCCACAGCAAGGTGGTCTCACGCTGATTGGTGATGCCTACGCTCTGGATGTCGCTCGCCTGCAGCCCCGACTTTGCCAGGACTTCTCGCGCGGTGGCCAGCTGTGTTTCCCACAGGTCGCTGGGCTCGTGTTCGACCCAGCCAGGCTGCGGATAGTGCTGGGCAAATTCTCGCTGGGCCATGGCCACGATGCGGCCACCGTCATCGAACACGATGCTGCGCGAACTGGAGGTTCCCTGGTCAAGAGCGAGCAGATAAGACATGCTGGTTGAGAGGATCAGTGAGACTGGAATGGGCTTTCGAGACCTGTGGCAATCACGCACTCAACGTTGTTCTGCTCCATCAGGGCATCAAACGGCGGCGGAGGGTCCTGGTCGGTAAAAACCACGTCGATATCGTCCAGCTTGGTCAGTTCGACCATGGCCGGACGATTGAATTTGCTTTGGTCGGCGGCCAGCCAGACCTCGCGTGACTGTTCAATGATGGTGCGAGCCACTTTGACCTCACGGTAGTCATAGTCGCGCAAGGTGCCGTCCGATTCGATGCCACTGATGCCGATGAGGCCAATATCCACCTTGAACTGGCGCATGAACTCGACGGTGGCTTCGCCCATGATGCCCTGGTCGGCGGCGCGAACTTGCCCGCCTGCAATGATGACCTCGCAATCGGGGTTGGCGCTGAGCAATGCGGCCACATGCAAATTGTTGGTAATGACCCTCAGGCCCCGGTGTTGTGTCAACTCACGCGCGACGGCCTCAATGGTGGTGCCGATGTTGAGGATCAGCGAGCACCCGTTTGGCACGCGGCTGGCAATCGCCTTGGCAATACGGGTTTTGGCGTCCGAATTGATGGCCTGGCGCTGGCGGTACGCGATGTTCTCTGTTGTCGACCCCGGCAAGCGCACGCCGCCATGGAAGCGCGAGAGCAAACCAGCTTCGGCCAGGCGCTGCACATCGCGACGCACGGTCTGAAGCGTGACGCCGAATTGCTCTGCGAGCGATTCGATGGTCTGCGGCCCTTGGAGTCGGACCACATCAAGCATCTGGGTATGGCGGGGTGACAGGTTCATGTGGATGGGCTTGGCATGCTCACTCGAGCTTGTCATGCGAAATCGATTCGAACATATCGGAAAAGTATCACATCGGCATTCGGGTAAATACCGAATCAATAGGAACAAAAACGAACATTAAAATCACCAAAACGAAAAAAGATGGTGACTCCCCGGCTGCGTGCCGCAAGTCTCGCGGCACGATGCTTGCCGGGGCGTGTCCATCTGACCAGACCGAGACACAACGCTTCTCCTTCATGCAGTTATCTCTAGAACAAGTGGGCAAGACGGTGGGGCCCGAGGTCCACCTTTACCCCATCAACCTGGCGCCGGTGCCAGGTGATGTCACGGTGTTGCTCGGTGCCACCCAGGCGGGCAAGACCAGCCTCATGCGCATCATGGCCGGGCTGGATACGCCTTCTCAGGGCAAGGTGCTGGTCGATGGCCAGGATGTGACAGGCGTGCCAGTGCGCCAGCGAAACGTGGCCATGGTCTACCAGCAATTCATCAATTACCCGTCCATGCGGGTCTACGACAACATCGCTTCGCCTCTCAAGCTCGCAGGCATCGACCGCAAAGCGATCGATGCGCGGGTGCGTGAGCTGGCGGCAAAGCTCCACATCGAAGTGTTTCTGGACCGGTTGCCAGCAGAACTCTCCGGCGGACAGCAGCAACGGGTTGCCTTGGCAAGGGCTCTGGCGAAAGACGCGCCATTGATGCTCCTGGACGAGCCGTTGGTGAACCTCGACTACAAACTGCGAGAGGAGCTGCGCGAGGAGCTGAGCCAACTCTTCGCCGTCGGTCAGTCGACCGTCGTCTATGCCACGACTGAACCAGCCGAGGCACTCATGCTGGGCGGCTATACCGCCGTGCTCGATGCCGGTGAGGTACTGCAGTACGGCCCCACGGCCGAAGTCTTCCACTACCCCGCATCCGTGCGTGTCGCACGGGCCTTCAGCGATCCGCCAATGAATTTGCTCGATGCAGAGCGCGTGACGCTGGATGGCGGGCATCAGGGCCTTCGGATTCAGGGAGGCCTCGAGCTGCGTATCGATCTTCCGGAGGCCGCAGGAACACAACTGACCGTTGGCATCCGCGCCAGCGCGCTGAGAGAGTCGGGCCGGGAAGGCGACATCACTGTCCAGGCCGAGGTTGAGCTGGCGGAGATTTCCGGGTCGGACACTTTTGTGCATGCCAGGTCGGCAGTGGGCGACCTGGTCGCGCAGTTGACCGGCGTGCACGAATTCGATCTTGGCGCGCAGCTGGCTCTGCATGTCAGCCCTGAGCAACTCTACGTATTTGGTGAAGACGGCTCGCTCGTCATTGCACCCGTGCGTCACAACACACCGGGAGGGCAGGCATGAGCCGTATCGATCTCGACCTCGCCCACGCCTATGGGGCGAACCCGACACAAGACAGCGACTACGCGCTGCTGCCTCTGAACATGAGCTTTGAAGATGGTGGTGCCTACGCTTTGCTCGGGCCTTCAGGCTGCGGCAAGACAACCATGCTCAACATCATGTCGGGCCTGATCGCACCCTCGCATGGGAGCGTCAAGTTTGATGGCAAAGATGTCACGCGGGCCACACCTCAGGAGCGGAACATTGCGCAAGTGTTTCAGTTTCCGGTCATCTACGACACGATGACGGTGGCCCAGAACCTCGCATTTCCCCTGAAGAACCGTGGCGTCCCGCAGGCTGAGATCAAAAAGCGTGTCGGACAGATCGCAGAGATGCTCGAGATGAGTCACCAGCTCGACATGCGTGCCGCCGGCCTCTCCGCTGACCAGAAGCAAAAAATCTCGCTCGGTCGTGGCCTGGTTCGGCCTGATGTGTCCGCAGTTCTCTTTGATGAGCCGCTGACCGTGATTGACCCGCATCTCAAGTGGCAGTTGCGACGGAAGCTCAAACAGATTCACCAGGAGCTCAGGCTCACCCTCATTTATGTCACGCACGATCAGGTGGAGGCGCTGACGTTTGCCGACCAGGTTGTCGTGATGACGCGTGGCCGCGTCGTTCAAGTGGGCACACCAGATGCCTTGTTCGAAAGACCTCAGCACGAGTTCGTCGGGCATTTCATCGGCTCGCCTGGCATGAACTTTCTCCCCGCGAGGGTGGAGGCCGGTCAGCTGCGCCTCAATGGCGCGAGCTTTGATGCAGCGCACCTCAATCTTCCCGAAGGTGAACTGTGCCTCGGAGTTCGGCCTGAGTATCTGGCGCTGTGTGAAGCAGGTGCCCACGGCGCTCTTGATGCGCGTGTCACCCGCGTGCAAGACATCGGCACCTACTTCTTGCTGACCGTGGAAACGCAGGGTCAAACCTTGAAGGCTCGCCTGGCTGGCGATGTGGCACCCCCGGAGGTCGGGCAGTTGCTTGGCCTGCAGGTGTTGAACGAACACACCTGTTTTTACGCCAATGAGGAGTTGGTGGCATGAGCGCACCACAAAACAAACCCGTCAATCAGCGTGCCTGGCTACTCATCCTGCCGGTGTTCATTTGCGTGGCGTTTTCTGCCATTCTTCCCTTGATGACGGTGGTGAACTACTCCGTACAGGACATCATCTCGCCTGAGCGGCGTGTCTACGTGGGCGTGGAGTGGTTTGCCGAGGTCTTGCGGGACGAGGATCTTCACGCCGCCCTCTGGAATCAGATGAAGTTCTCGCTGGCTGTTCTGCTGGTCGAAATTCCGCTCGGCATTGCGCTGGCGCTGGCCATGCCTGCTCAGGGCTGGAGAGCGTCCGTCACCCTGGTGGTGGTTGCGCTCTCGCTTCTCATTCCATGGAATGTGGTTGGCACCATCTGGCAAATATTCGGGCGTACCGACATTGGCTTGCTCGGCCATTCGCTGGAGGCCCTTGGCTTCGACTACAGCTATACAGGTGATGCCACCCAGGCCTGGTTCACTGTGTTGCTCATGGACGTTTGGCACTGGACCCCGTTGGTGGCATTGCTGGCCTACGCCGGCCTGCGCTCGATCCCGGATGCGTACTACCAGGCGGCCCGCATCGACGGTGCCAGCAAGTTTTCGGTGTTCCGCTACATCCAGTTGCCCAAGATGCGTGGGGTGCTCATGATCGCAGTGCTGCTCCGCTTCATGGACAGCTTCATGATTTACACCGAGCCCTTCGTGCTCACCGGAGGCGGTCCAGGAAATGCGACGACGTTCCTCTCGCAGTACCTGACGCAAAAGGCAGTGGGTCAGTTCGACCTTGGTCCTGCTGCGGCCTTCTCCCTGATCTATTTCCTCATCATCCTCTTGTTCTGCTTCGTGCTCTACAACTGGATGCAGCGCCTGGGCACGGCACAAAAGGAAGGAGCGAACCATGAATGAAACTCGCTTCAAGAAACGCAGCCTCTTCCTGATCGCATACCTGATCTTTGCACTGCTGCCAATCTACTGGATGCTCAACATGAGCTTCAAGACCAATGAAGAGATCCTGGCGTCTTTCTCGTTGTGGCCGCAGCACTTCACCTGGGACAATTACAAGACCATCTTCACCGATGAGAGCTGGTACTCGGGCTATATCAACAGCCTGATTTATGTGGCCATCAACTCAGTGATCTCCATCACCGTGGCATTGCCAGCGGCGTATGCGTTCAGCCGCTACAGCTTCATTGGCGACAAGCACGTTTTCTTCTGGTTGCTCACCAACCGGATGACACCGCCAGCCGTGTTCCTGCTGCCTTTCTTTCAGCTCTACACCACGGTGGGCCTCATGGACACACACATTGCCGTGGCGCTGGCGCATCTGCTGTTCAACGTGCCACTGGCGGTGTGGATTCTGGAGGGGTTCATGAGTGGCATCCCGCGGGAAATTGACGAAACCGCCTACATCGACGGATACAGCTTCCCGCGCTTCTTCCTGACCATCTTCCTGCCGCTCATCAAGGCCGGTGTGGGCGTGGCCGCATTCTTCTGCTTCATGTTCAGCTGGGTCGAGTTGCTGCTGGCCCGCACGCTGACCAGCGTGAACGCCAAACCCATCGTCGCCACCATGACCCGCACGGTCAGTGCTTCCGGGATGGATTGGGCCACGCTCGCAGCAGCCGGCGTGCTGACCATCGTCCCAGGCGCCATCGTCATCTGGTTTGTTCGCCACTACATCGCCAAGGGCTTCGCCATGGGACGCGTGTGATGAACAGCAATCTGGAAACATTCAATATGTTCGAGCGAAATGCCCAAAACTGGTGGATGCAAAAATCTTGCAGGCCATCCAATGCCCAACCAAGGGATGCCGAAGGTCCGGCTTTGCCGGCCCAATGGCATCGCCCCCTTGAGGGGGTGACGGGCGTTGCCCGGCGCGGGGGTGGACATGTTTGACTGGATGGTCTGGACCACACCTGTTGCGGTGTTCTTTACTTGCATCGCGCTCATGCTCATCGGCATGACGGTCTGGGAGATCAAGTCCCCCACCACCTTGCGCAAGGGCTTTCTTCCCATCGCCACCACGCGCGGCGACCGGCTGTTCATTGGCCTCTTGCTGGCCGCCTACATCAATCTGGCCTTTGTTGGCCTCGGTGAGCATTTTCTCGAATGGTTTGAGCTGGAGGAGGAACCCAGCGTCTGGATCAGTTTCGTGTGCTCCATGCTGGCGCTGGCCGTGGTCATGCGCAAAGGCTGAGGAAAGCACGCGAAACCTGAAGGAAACCAGAGCAAGTCATCGGAATCCGGCCCGGCGCTGCCCCGGGGCCGAGGAAACCCGACCAGAAGAGGGGCAGCGGTATTTATGAACGACGAATCCAATAGGAGACATGCCATGAAATTGCGTACTTCAGCCCTGGCGATCGCTGCAGCGCTCGCGCTGGGCACCACCTCGGTCTGGGCCGATGAGGCGGCGGCCAAAAGGTGGGTCGAGAGCGAATTCCAGCCCTCAACCCTGAGCAAAGACCAGCAGCTGGCCGAGATGAAGTGGTTCATCGAGGCTGCAGCCAAGCTCAAGGCCAAAGGCGTCAACGAGATCAACGTGGTTTCAGAGACGATCACCACCCATGAGTACGAGTCCAAGACCATGGCCAAGGCCTTTGCCGAGATCACGGGCATCAAGGTCAACCACGACCTGATCCAAGAAGGCGACGTGGTCGAGAAGCTGCAGACCTCCATGCAGTCGGGCAAGTCCATCTACGACGGCTGGATCTCTGACTCTGACCTCATCGGGACCCACTACCGCTATGGCCAGATTCTCAACCTGACCGACTACATGAGCGGGGCAGGCAAGGAGTTCACCAACCCCGGTATCGACATCAAGGACTACATCGGCACCAAGTTCACCACAGCGCCTGATGGCAAGCTCTACCAGCTCCCCGACCAGCAGTTCGCCAACCTGTACTGGTTCCGTGCCGACCTGTTCGAGCGAAACGACCTCAAGGACAAGTTCAAGGCCAAGTATGGCTACGACCTCGGCGTGCCCCTGAACTGGTCAGCCTATGAGGACATCGCCGAGTTCTTCTCCAACGATGTCAAGACCATTGACGGCAAGCCCATCTATGGCCACATGGACTACGGCAAGAAAGACCCATCGCTGGGATGGCGTTTCACTGACGCCTGGTTGTCCATGGCGGGTACGGCCGACATCGGCACGCCCAATGGTCTGCCCATCGACGAGTGGGGCATTCGCGTCGCTGACGACAAGTGCACTCCCGTTGGTGCATCCGTGGAGCGAGGCGGCGCCACCAACTCACCAGCTGCCGTCTACGCACTCACCAAGTACGTCGACTGGATGAAGAAGTACGCACCCAAGGAAGCCATTGGCATGACCTTTGGGGAAGCTGGCCCAGTGCCTGCGCAAGGCCAGATTGCACAGCAGATCTTCTGGTACACCGCCTTCACCGCCGACATGACCAAGCCAGGTTTGCCAGTGGTCAATGCCGACGGCACGCCCAAGTGGCGCATGGCCCCTGGCCCGAACGGTCCCTACTGGAAGCAGGGCATGCAAAACGGCTACCAGGACGTTGGGAGCTGGACCTTCTTCAAGGACCACGATGCCAGCAAGACGGCTGCCGCCTGGCTGTACGCCCAGTTCATCACTGCCAAGTCCACGAGCCTGAAGAAGACCCTGGTCGGCCTGACACCGATTCGCGAGTCCGATATCCAGAGCAAGGCCATGACCGACATGGCCCCCAAACTGGGTGGTCTGGTGGAGTTCTATCGCAGCCCTGCTCGCGTGGCGTGGAGCCCGACAGGAACCAACGTTCCTGACTATCCCAAGCTCGCGCAGCTGTGGTGGAAGAACGTGGCCCAGGCTGTGACCGGTGAGAAGACGCCGCAGAACGCCATGGACAACCTTGCAGACGAGATGGACAAGGTTCTGGCCCGCCTGGAGCGCGCCGGGATGGCACGCTGTGCGCCGAAGCTCAACAAGAAGAGCGATCCAGGCAAATGGCTGTCCGACAAGCAGGCGCCTTGGAAGAAGCTGGCCAACGAGAAGCCTAAAGGCGAAACCATCGCCTACCAGACGCTGCTCGACGCCTGGAAAGCCGGCAAGGTCCGTTGAGAGCATCTGAGCACTTAGCGGTTTCACAGCACAGCTCCTGAGTCTCGCGCCCCTCCCGAGGGAGGGGTGAGAGCGGAGCTGTGCCTCAACCCTGCCAAATCCACCGAAATCCACCGCCTTAATCTCCTGCAAACCATGAAGCGCGAAGAGATCGTCGAAAGTCTGGCATGCGGCGGAACCGTGTTTGACCTCGCCGTCGTCGGCGGAGGTGCTACTGGCCTGGGCGTTGCACTGGATGCCGCATTGCGCGGGTTCTCGGTTGTGCTGCTCGAGTCGGATGACCTTGCGGGCGGTACATCTTCCCGGGCGACCAAGCTTCTCCATGGCGGCGTCCGGTACCTGGCTCAGGGCAACGTTTCGCTGGTGCGGGAAGCGCTGGCAGAGCGCACCAACGTCCTGCACAACGCCCCCCATCTGGCGCAGCCGCTGCCATTTGTGATGCCTTCCTACCAGTGGTGGCACCAGCCCTTTTACGGGCTTGGGCTGAAGCTATATGACTTGATGGCTGGCAAGGCGGGTCTGGGCGCCACCCGGTTTCTCTCCCGGCAGGAAACACTGGACAGTCTTCCCGGCTTGAGCGCACACGGCCTCAAGGGTGGGGTGAGGTACTGGGATGGTCAGTTCGACGACGCCCGGCTTGCACTGGCATTGGCGAGATCAGCGGAGCAAGCTGGTGCCAGCATCCTCAACCATGCGCGGGTGGACGACGTCATTCCGGAAACGCCCGGCAGCAAGCGAGATGCTGATGGCTTGCGCCAGTACACGATCAGGGCCACGGATCGGCGCACGAGCGAGGCAATTGAAGTGAAGGCCCGTTGCGTCGTCAATGCCACAGGTGTCTGGGTCGATCATTTGCGCATGCATGCGAAGGCCGGCACCGGACCTGGTGTCCGCCCTATGGTGAGCCCCAGCCAGGGCGTCCATGTCGTGGTCGATCAGTCATTTCTCGCGACTGATCACGCATTGCTGATCCCCAGGACCCGGGATGGTCGCGTGCTGTTCGCTGTCCCATGGCTGGGCAAACTCATCCTGGGAACGACGGACACACCCCGGCAGGACATCCCGCGCGAGCCTGAGCCCTTTGACGAGGAACTCGACTTTCTCCTGCGGGAGTCTGCTGGCGTTTTGGCCAGACCCGTCAAGCCGGGGGATGTTCGCAGTGTCTGGGTAGGCCTTCGTCCGCTGGTGGCCGCCTCGGATGCCTCAGATGGCGCCACCAAGACCTTGTCGCGTGAGCACACCATCGTCGTGGGCGAGCATGGCATGGTCACTGTGACGGGAGGCAAGTGGACGACCTATCGGGCCATGGCAGAAGATGTGCTTGAGCAGTGTTTTGCGGCGGGACTGCTGCCTCGTAAAGGCGCTTGCAACACTGCCCATCACAAGCTGTTTGGTGCCCCTGCTTCTAACGGCGATCCTCAAGCGGCGCAGCCCATGCATGCAGCGCCCGGGTTGCACCTGTATGGAAGCCAGGCTGGCGCTGTCAACCAGTGCCCGGGCTCGGCGCAGCACCTGGGCATGGGGCTTACCGAGGCCATGGTGCGCTACGCAGTCCGGCACGAATGGGCTCAGACCGTCGAAGATGTGCTGGCCAGACGTTGGCGCTCACTCTTTCTTGATGCAAGACAAGCCGGGGTAATGGCGCCGAGAGTAGCTGCCATCCTTTCAGATGAAGGTATCAAGCAGCCCGACGAGCAGGCTTTCATGGGATTGTGCGAGCAGTACCTGCCCGCTGGCCAGCTGCGCAAAGCAGCGGGCCAGGGCATCTGAGCCGCCTCGCAGGCGGGGCGGGATTTGCCACTCTAGCCACTCTATATAGTGGCAGTCGTCGCCTGCCCATGGATGCCGCCCAGCGGACCCACCTGCTGCGGAAGGCTGCGAACCATCCTTGATGAAGGAAATTGTAAAAAAGACACCCCGGGGTGTTGACATCGGGTATCGCCACGCTCATAATCGAGGGCTTCGCTGTAAAAGGCGAGGTTAAACCTATCTGCCCACCGAAGCTGGCTGCAAACACAGCGCCAGGGTGAGTCAAGACGAGAGCAGTGGCTCCCTTGATCAACTGGTACTGCAAGAGCTGGTGACGACGGGCCCAAGACTGATCGCGCCATGCCGCTTTTTTGGCAGGGCGATTCAAGTTGGGACATATATCAAATGATTCAAACGCAATCTCGACTCGATGTTGCTGACAACACGGGTGCGAAATCCGTGATGTGCATCAAAGTGCTGGGCGGCTCCAAGCGCCGCTATGCCAGCGTTGGTGATGTCATCAAAGTCAGCGTCAAGGAAGCAGCGCCTCGTGGCCGCGTCAAAAAAGGCGAGGTCTACAACGCTGTGGTGGTGCGCACTGCCAAGGGCATCCGTCGTCCAGACGGCGCACTGATCAAGTTTGACGGCAATGCCGCCGTTTTGTTGAACGCCAAGCTGGAACCCATTGGTACCCGCATTTTTGGCCCGGTCACCCGTGAGCTGCGCTCTGAGCGTTTCATGAAGATCGTGTCTCTGGCACCTGAGGTTCTCTGAGGTATCACCATGAACAAGATTCGTAAAGGCGACGAAGTCATCGTGATCGCTGGGCGCGACAAGGGCAAGCGCGGCAAAGTGTTGAGCCGTACTGATGCCACCCGCCTCGTGGTTGAGGGTGTGAACATCGTCAAGAAGCACGCCAAGCCAAACCCAATGCGTGGTGAGACCGGCGGCATCATCGAAAAGACCATGCCTATCCAGCAGTCCAACGTTGCCATCTTCAACGGTGCAACCGGCAAGGCTGATCGCGTGGGTATCAAGCTCCTGGAAGACGGCAAGAAAGTCCGCGTCTTCAAGTCGAGCGGCGAAGAAATCAAGGTGGCATGACCATGGCACGTTTTCAAGAACTGTATCGCGAGAAGATTGTTGCTGAGCTGACTAAGAAGTTCGGTTACACGTCTTCGATGGAAGTGCCTCGCCTGACCAAAATCACCCTGAACATGGGTGTTGGCGAAGCTGTTGCTGACAAAAAAGTGCTGGACAACGCCGTGGCCGACCTGACCAAGATTGCTGGTCAGAAGCCTGTCGTTACCCGCTCACGCAAGGCCATCGCTGGCTTCAAGATTCGTGAGCAGCAGCCTATCGGTTGCATGGTGACCCTGCGCGGTGTTCGCATGTACGAATTCCTCGATCGTCTCGTGACGGTGGCTTTCCCCCGTGTGCGTGACTTCCGTGGCGTGTCCGGTCGCTCTTTTGACGGTCGTGGCAACTACAACATCGGTGTGAAAGAGCAGATCATCTTCCCCGAGATCGAGTACGACAAGATCGACGCACTGCGTGGTCTGAACATCAGCATCACGACGACGGCCAAGAACGACGAAGAGTGCAAGGCACTGCTGGCCGGTTTCCGTTTCCCGTTCAAGAACTGAGGTGGCGTATGGCAAAAAAAGCACTACTCCAGCGTGAACTCAAGCGCGAAAAGCTCGCAGCCAAGTTCTCCAAGAAATACGCAGAGCTGAAGGCCACTGCCAACGATGCCAAGTGCTCTGATGAAGAGCGCGAAGCAGCCCGTCTGGCCCTGCAGAAGCTGCCCCGTAACGCCAACCCGACCCGCCAGCGTGCTCGCTGCGAGATCACTGGTCGCCCTCGCGGTACGTTTGCCTTCTTCGGTCTCGGCCGTCAGAAGATCCGTGAAATGGCTTTCGCCGGTGAAATCCCAGGCGTGACCAAGGCCAGCTGGTAAGCACTAGGAGAACCACAAATGAGCATGAGTGATCCTATCGCTGACATGTTGACCCGCATCCGTAACGCACAGATGGTCGAAAAGTCTGTCGTCTCGATGCCGGCTTCCAAAATCAAGGCTGCGATTGCCCAGGTCCTCAAGGACGAAGGCTACATCGACGGTTTCCAGGTCAAGGCCGAGAGCGGCAAGAGCCAGTTGGAAATCGCCCTGAAGTACTACGCTGGCCGTCCTGTCATCGAGCGCATCGAGCGTGTGAGCCGCCCCGGCCTGCGCGTTTACCGCGGCAGCAATGCCATCCCTCAGGTCCAGAACGGCCTGGGCGTTGCCATCGTGACCACGCCGCGCGGCGTGATGACCGATCGCAAGGCACGCGCTACCGGCGTCGGTGGCGAAGTCTTGTGCTACGTCGCTTGATGCGGACATAGAAGGAGAAAACTGATATGTCACGTATTGGAAAAATGCCAGTGGCCATCCCGCAAGGCGTGGAAGTGGCCCTCAAGGCAGACCAGATCGATGTCAAGGGCTCGCTTGGTGCGCTGAGCATGGCCCAGAATGCACTGGTCAAAATCGAAAACAAGGATGGCTCGCTGTCCTTTACCGCTGTTGATGCCTCCAGTGAAGCCAACGCCATGACGGGCACCATGCGCCAGATGGTCAACAACATGGTGACCGGCGTCAGCAAGGGCTTCGAGAAGAAGCTCAACCTGATTGGCGTGGGTTTCCGTGCGCAGGCCAAAGGCACAACGCTCAACCTGAACGTGGGCTTCTCCCACCCGGTTGACATCGTGATGCCCGAAGGTGTCAAGGTTGAAACCCCTTCCCAGACCGAAGTGGTCGTCAAGGGTGCAGACCGCCAGCGTGTTGGCCAAATCGCTTCCGAGATTCGTGCCGTTCGCCCACCCGAGCCTTACAAAGGCAAGGGCATCCGTTATTCGGATGAGCGCGTGGTCATGAAAGAAGCCAAGAAGAAATAAGGAACAGGATCATGTTGACGAAAAAAGAGCAACGCCTGCGCCGCGCCCGCCAGACCCGTATCCGCATTGCACAGCAAGGCACCGCGCGTCTGTCGGTCAATCGCACCAACCTGCACATCTACGCTTCCGTCATTTCCGGCGAAGGCGACAAGGTGCTGGCTTCTGCGTCGACGCTCGAAGCCGATATCCGCAAGGAACTCGGTGGCGCCGGCAAAGGTGGCAACGCTGCTGCTGCAGCCCTGATCGGCAAACGCATTGCCGAGAAGGCCAAGGCAGCTGGCATCGAGAAAGTGGCTTTTGACCGTTCCGGTTTTGCCTATCACGGCCGCGTGAAGGCCCTGGCAGATGCGGCTCGTGAAGCTGGTCTGCAGTTCTGATCAGACGGGATACACAAGATGGCTAAATTTCAGGCAAACGTAAAGAACGAAGCGAACGACGACGGTCTGCGCGAAAAGATGATCGCGATCAACCGCGTGACCAAAGTGGTCAAGGGTGGTCGTATCCTCGGTTTCGCTGCGCTGACCGTGGTTGGCGACGGTGATGGCCGCGTTGGCATGGGCAAGGGCAAGGCGCGTGAAGTGCCAGTGGCCGTGCAGAAGGCCATGGAGCAGGCTCGCCGCAACATGGTCAAGGTGTCGCTGAAGAACGGCTCCCTGCATCACGAAGTTCACGGTGAGCATGGCGCATCCAATGTGATGATGCTGCCAGCCAGCAAAGGTACCGGCATTATTGCTGGTGGTCCAATGCGCGCCGTTTTCGAGGTGCTGGGTGTGACCGACGTCGTGGCCAAGAGCCATGGCTCGAGCAACCCCTACAACCTGGTTCGCGCCACACTCGACGCACTGAAGAAATCGACCACACCTGCTGAAGTCGCTGCAAAGCGTGGCAAGTCGGTCGAAGAGATTCTGGGCTGATCGGAGCAATCATGACTACTCAGAACACTGTCAAAGTACAACTGGTCCGCAGCCCTATCGGCTGCAAGCAGTCGCACCGTGATACGGTGCGTGGTCTCGGCCTGCGCAAGCTCAACAGCGTGAGCGAGCTCGAGGACACGCCCGCAGTGCGCGGCATGATCAACAAGGTCAGCTACCTGGTCAAGGTGCTGTAAGCAACGGACGTATCGTCATGCAACTCAATTCCATTCAACCCGCATCGGGTGCCAAGCACGCCAAGCGCCGTGTCGGTCGTGGTATCGGCTCCGGCCTGGGCAAGACCGCTGGTCGTGGCCACAAAGGTCAGAAATCGCGTGCAGGTGGTTATCACAAGGTCGGCTTCGAAGGCGGCCAGATGCCACTGCAGCGTCGTCTGCCCAAGCGCGGCTTCAAGTCTGCCAAGCTGGCCTTCAGTGCTGAAGTGAGCCTGGCCGAACTGCAAAAGCTCGACGCAGCCGAAGTGGACCTGCTGGTGCTCAAGCAAGCCGGTCTGATTCCTCAGCTGGCGAAGCGCGTCAAGGTCATCCTCAGCGGTGAAATCAAGCGTGCCGTCCAGCTCAAGGACGTAGCGGCTACCGCTGGCGCCAAGGCAGCCATCGAGGCCGCTGGCGGCTCGGTCGCCTGAGTGTTGACTGTCTGAAAAAGGCAAGCAGACGTGGCTAACCCCAGCGCAACCCTGGCCAGATCCGGCAAGTACGGCGATCTCACTCGCCGACTGTGGTTTCTGTTCCTGGCACTGATGGTCTACCGGATCGGGGCGCACATCCCCGTGCCGGGGATCGATCCTGACGTGCTTCAGCAGATGTTCGAGAACCAGAGCGACGGCATTTTGGGCCTGTTCAACATGTTCTCGGGCGGAGCGCTGGAGCGTTTCACGGTGTTCGCGCTGGGCATCATGCCCTATATCTCGGCTTCCATCATCATGCAGCTGGCTACCTACGTCGTTCCGACGCTGGAAGCGCTGAAGAAGGAAGGCGAGGCCGGTCGTCGCAAGATCACCACATATACACGCTACGGTACACTGGCTTTGGCCATTTTCCAGTCACTGAGCATTGCTCTGGCCCTGGAAGGCCAAGCAGGACTGGTGATCGACCCGGGTATCACTTTCCGCTTGACGGCTGTGGTCAGTCTGGTTGCTGGCACCATGTTCCTGATGTGGTTGGGCGAGCAAATCACAGAGCGTGGACTCGGCAACGGTATTTCCTTGCTGATCTTTGCCGGAATTGCTGCAGGTCTGCCGAGTGGTCTGGGTCAGTTTGCAACACTGGTTGAGCAAGGTGCCATGGGTGCGTTGCCCGCACTGTTCATTGCAGCGCTGGTGGTCCTGGTGACCTACTTTGTGGTGTTTGTCGAGCGTGGTCAGCGCAAGATTCTGGTGAACTATGCTCGCCGTCAGGTGGGTAACAAGGTCTACGCAGGCCAGTCGTCTCACTTGCCACTGAAGCTGAACATGGCAGGCGTGATTCCTCCCATTTTTGCTTCCTCGATTATTTTGCTGCCCACAACTGTGGTCAGCTGGGTGAGCACAGGTGACTCCACCCGCTGGTTGCGAGATATCGCCAGCGCGCTGTCACCAGGGCAACCCATTTATGTGGCGTTCTACGCGACGGCCATCATCTTCTTCTGTTTCTTCTACACGGCTCTGGTTTTCAACAGCCGCGAGACAGCAGACAACCTGAAGAAGAGTGGTGCATTCATTCCAGGCATTCGCCCGGGTGACCAGACCGCACGCCACATTGACAAGATTCTGGTGCGACTGACCATGATGGGTGCGATCTACATCACAGCCGTCTGCCTGTTGCCCGAGTTTCTGATTTTGAAGTATCAAGTGCCTTTCTATTTTGGCGGTACCTCATTGTTGATCATCGTGGTGGTCACCATGGACTTCATGGCCCAGGTGCAGAACTACATGATGTCGCAACAGTATGAGTCGCTGCTCAAGAAGGCCAATTTCAGGACATCTATTGGCGGCTGAACATCATGTCCAAGGACGATGTGATCGAGATGCAGGGGGAAGTGGTTGAAAACCTTCCCAACGCAACTTTCAGAGTCAAGCTCGAGAACGGACACACTGTTCTCGCGCACATTTCAGGCAAGATGAGGATGCACTACATCCGCATCCTGCCAGGTGACAAGGTCAAAGTGGAGCTCACGCCATACGACCTGTCGCGGGCACGGATAGTTTTCCGTTCCAGGTAGCAGGTGAAGCTGTAAGGCTGAGAGTACATTTTTGGTTATTCAGGAGAACATCATGAAAGTTTCGGCTTCGGTCAAGAAAATGTGCCGTAACTGTAAGATCATTCGACGCAATGGCATCGTGCGCGTCATCTGCACGGACCCGCGTCACAAGCAGCGTCAAGGCTGAGCGCACGTATAGAGGACCCACATGGCTCGTATTGCAGGTATCAACATTCCGCCGCACAAGCACGCAGAAATCGGCTTGACGGCTATCTTTGGCATTGGTCGCACTCGCGCTCGCAAGATTTGCGAAGCATGCGGCATCGACTACGCAAAGAAAATCAAGGACTTCACGGACGGCGATCTCGAAAAGATCCGTGAAGCTATTGGCCAGTACCTCGTTGAAGGTGATCTGCGCCGTGAGAACACGATGGCTATCAAGCGTTTGATGGACATCGGTTGCTACCGCGGCTTCCGTCACCGCCGTGGCCTGCCAGTGCGTGGTCAGCGTACCAAGACCAACGCCCGCACTCGCAAGGGTCCTCGCAAGGCTGCCCAGTCGCTCAAGAAGTAATCTGAAGGACACACATGGCTAAGAGTTCCTCCGCAGCTGCCCGCGTTCGCAAGAAGGTCCGCAAGAACATTGCTGACGGCATTGCACACGTGCACGCTTCGTTCAACAACACCATCATCACGATCACCGACCGTCAGGGCAATGCTCTGTCCTGGGCGTCTTCCGGTGGTCAGGGCTTCAAGGGCTCGCGCAAGTCCACGCCGTTCGCTGCGCAGGTGGCTTCGGAAGTGGCTGGTCGTGCCGCCATGGAGCAAGGTATCAAGAACCTCGACGTCGAGATCAAGGGCCCAGGCCCAGGTCGCGAGTCTTCGGTTCGCGCCCTCGGCGCCCTGGGTATCCGCATCACGTCCATTTCTGACGTGACCCCGGTGCCCCACAACGGCTGCCGTCCTCAGAAGCGTCGCCGCATCTGAGTCTCGCGCTTGCCGACTGCGCCATTTGCGCAGTACAATAGAAAGCTTTTTTCGAGCGCCACCGCAGCAGAAATGCTTGCGGTGGCATTTTTGCTAAGCCCACTGCCCCTGCTTGTCGGGTGGCTCCCGCAGCGTCGGGCTCCCATATGAGCCCCTTTGGTTGCGGCAGATAAACCAAGGAAACCAACGTGGCACGTTATCTCGGCCCCAAGGCCAAACTTTCCCGCCGTGAAGGCACTGACCTGCTGCTCAAGAGCGCACGCCGCTCGATTGCAGACAAGGCAAAGTTCGACTCCAAGCCAGGCCAGCACGGCCGCACTTCCGGTCAGCGCACGTCCGACTACGGCCTGCAGCTGCGTGAGAAGCAGAAGGTCAAGCGCATGTACGGCGTTCTCGAGCGCCAGTTCCGCCGCTACTTCGCGGAAGCCGATCGCCGCCGCGGCAACACCGGTGCCAACCTCCTGACGCTCCTGGAGTGCCGTCTGGACAACGTGGTATTCCGCATGGGCTTTGCCTCCACCCGCGCTGAAGCCCGTCAGCTGGTGTCCCACAAGGCCATCACCGTGAATGGTCAGCCTGTGAACATCCCTTCTTACTCCGTCAAAGCCGGTGACGTGGTTGCCGTGCGTGAGAAGTCCAAGAAGCAAGCTCGCATCATTGAAGCGCTGGAGCTGGCCAAGCAGACCGGTTTTCCGGGCTGGGTGGAAGTCGCTGCCGACAAGGCCGAAGGCGTGTTCAAGAAGTCGCCTGACCGTGACGAATTCGGTTCCGACATCAACGAACCCCTGATCGTCGAACTCTACTCGCGTTAATCCCGCTCCCGGTGGTCGTTGTGATAAGCGCCGCCGGGCCATCATGCTCCGTAGGCCTTATCGGTGTAACGAGCCGAGGGTACTGAAGGAAGTTTGAATGCTGAACAATCTGCTCAAGCCCAAAACCATTAACGTCGAGCAAATCTCGACCAATCGAGCCAAAGTGACGTTGGAGCCGTTTGAACGCGGCTACGGTCACACTCTGGGCAACGCACTGCGCCGTGTGCTCCTGTCTTCCATGACCGGTCATGCGCCGACAGAAGTCACCATTGCAGGAGTCGTGCACGAGTACTCGTCCATTGACGGTGTCCAGGAAGACGTGGTCAACATTCTCCTGAACCTCAAGGGCGTGGTTTTCAAGCTCCACAACCGCGATGAAGTGACCCTGAGCCTGCGCAAGGACGGCGAAGGCGTTGTCACGGCTGCCGATATCCAGACGCCGCACGACGTCGAAATCGTCAACCCGGAACACGCCATCGCAACCCTGTCTGCCGGCGCCAAGCTGGACATGCAGATCAAGGTGGAAAAGGGCCGTGGCTACGTGCCGGGTAACCTGCGCCGCGGCGACGACCAGTCCCGCTCGCTGGGCCGAATCGTCCTCGACGCATCGTTCTCCCCTATCAAGCGCGTGAGCTATACCGTGGAAAGCGCTCGTGTGGAGCAACGCACCGACCTGGACAAGCTGGTTCTCGAAATCGAAACCAATGGCTCCATCGGTCCTGAAGAAGCCGTGCGTGCCTCTGCCAAGATTCTGGTGGAGCAGCTGGCTGTCTTCGCTCAGCTCGAAGGTGTGGAACTGTCCGCATTCGACCAGCCTGCCCAGCGCAGCACCCAGCAGTTCGACCCGATCCTGCTGCGTCCTGTGGACGAACTGGAGCTCACGGTCCGTTCTGCGAACTGCCTGAAGGCCGAAAACATCTACTACATCGGTGACCTGATCCAGCGCACCGAGAACGAGCTGCTCAAGACACCTAACCTAGGCCGCAAGTCGCTCAACGAAATCAAGGAAGTGCTCGCCTCCCGCGGTCTGACCTTGGGCATGAAGCTCGAGAACTGGCCACCAGCAGGTCTGGACAAGCACTGACCTGACAACACCATCGACATCAACTGAATGACGAACCACCAGTACCTGATACGGCTGGTGGCAAAACACTGAAAGGAAATCATCATGCGTCATCGTCACGGACTCCGTAAACTCAACCGCACCAGCGCTCACCGCCAGGCCATGCTGCGCAACATGGTGACATCGCTCATCGAACATGAGGTCATCAAGACCACGCTTCCCAAGGCCAAGGAGCTGCGTCGTGTGATCGAACCGATGATCACACTGGCTAAAGAAGACAATGTTGCCAATCGTCGCTTGGCTTATAGCCGTGTCGCTGGAAGGCAAGGGCGCCCGGATGGTGCATCCCAAGCTCGACAAGTCGTGTCTAAGCTGTTCAACGAACTCGGCCCTCGCTTCAAAGCACGTCCAGGTGGTTACACCCGTATTCTGAAAATGGGTTTCCGCGTGGGCGACAACGCTCCGATGGCTCTCATCGAATTGGTTGACCGCCCGGAAAATGATGCTTCTGAAGGTGATGCAGCCGAATAATCGTGCTATAATCTAAGTCTCTTGACGCGCGGTGGAGCAGCCTGGTAGCTCGTTGGGCTCATAACCCAAAGGTCGCAAGTTCAAATCTTGCCCGCGCAACCAAACAGACAGGTCTGAGTTACTCAGGCCAATTGAAAAAGCCCTCTCCGGAGGGCTTTTTTTTTGCAGTTGATGTTTGGCTGTGCTTTTGCGACTGCCTCTGCCTCTGCTTCTCCAACTGCTTCTGGTTGGAGTGAAGCATGTTGAATGCAAAAGCAGAATGGCAGAAGACGTAGGGCTGCCGGCTGCTTGCAGAAATCACCTGAAGCCATGACAGACGTACCACTGGCCGGGACGCACGACTGTCTGTGCCAGAATGGAAGTGGAAACAAGTCCATCTGCCCGTCTCTAATTTCTATATTCGGGCCATACGCAGGAGTCAGTCATGTCGTTGTACCGCTTCAAGTCTCGAGAGACAGGCGATTTGGTCATGTTGCAGCCCGATGGCAAGCGAGTGCTCGAGATTCTGGGAAAGGACCCTGCTGGCCCGGGGGTGATTCACCCGGCCGAGTTTGCCGAGGCCATTGAAAAGCTGCGGGCTGCCGCCGACGCCGAGGAAAGAGAGCAGGCGCGCCTGCGGAAGGAAGCGGAAGAGGCTGGCGAAGAAGCGCCGCAGTTTGCATCCGTGAGCCTGCGCATGAGAGTGACGCCCTTCATCGAAATGATGCAGCGCTGCCACGCAGCGGATGTTGAAGTGGTCTGGGGCGTCTAGCAGCCATTGCGCCAAGCAGACGCCACGCCACCGCTCCCAGGCTCATGTCTCAGTCGGAAAAAGTGCCCGTGGCTTCGATGGCCAGTCTGAACTTCTCGGTTTCCTGCGCTACAAACGCCTTGTGGCCCTCGGGGCTCAGCCTGTGATCCTGGACAACCTTGGCACCCAGTGCGGCCTGGGATGCTTGAAAGATCGGGTCTTTCAACGCCTGGCGCAAGGCGTCGTTGACCTTCTGCCGAATCTCTGAAGGTGTGCCGCCGGGCGCGTACAGACCGTGCCAGATGGTGAGGTTGAAACCGTTGAGCCCCACTTGATCAAGTGTCGGGAAGCCACTGAAGATCTCGAGGTCCAGCAGCGGCCGCTCCGTGGTGACGGCAAAAGCCTTGATCCTCTGCGCACGGATCTGTTCGCTGGCGTTGGTGGTCTGGTCACACATGACATCCACCTGCCCGCCGATGAGATCGCTCATCGCCGGTCCGGTGCCGCGGTAGGGCACAGGGGAGAGTTTCTCCTTCAGACCGGCTGCCGACATCCACATCAGCCCGCAAAGGTGGGATGCCGAGCCAAGACCGGCATGCGCAAGATGAAGCCTTCCCCGGTGCCGGCGGATGTGGTCAAGCATCTCGCCGTAATTGGCCGCTGGGAGCCGGGAGGTTCCCAGCAAGGCCATGGGCACGTCGTTGATGAGACCCAGGTACTCGAAGTCTTGCAGGGGGGAGAAGGCCAACTTGGGGTAGAGGCTGCCGGATGCGGCCATGCCCACATGCCAGATCAGCAAGGTATAACCGTCAGGCGTGGCGCGGGCGACCTTGGCCGCGCCCAAGGTCCCGCCTGCACCGGCCGTGTTCTCCACCACAATGGGAACGCCGTCGAGGGAGGGCTGCATGGCCACGGCCAGCTGGCGTGCGAGCGAATCGGTCGGACCTCCGGCAGGGAACGGGACAACGAGCGTGATCGACCTTGCAGGGTACGCCTGAGCAACGGCCAACGGGATGGCCAGTGTCAGCAATGCGCACACTGCGGCCTTGCAGGCACGATGCAGGAATAAAAGGGACCAATGACAAGGACTGTGCATGCAGCTTATGGGTCATGGCCGACCGAGCCAGTCGGCTACAGCCCAATGGTAGCGCGATCCCTGGCCTACTCGTAGCTGCGTGCGTCCTCGATGACCTTGCCGTCGTTGGGCAAGGTGCCGCAAGCGACCATGTCAACGTCGGCGCGCAACTTGGTGATATCGCGCACTGCGTCCGCCAGTGCTTTGGCCAGATCTTCGGAGGGTGTTGCCGTTTCCACCTTGAGGCACATCTGGTCATTGGACATCTCACCGCTGACCACCAGGCGGGCCTTGGTGACAGCTTCGAAGCGCTTGCTGATCTCCGCAACCTGAGCCGGGTGAACAAACATGCCCCGGACCTTGGTGGTCTGATCAGCGCGGCCCATCCAGCCCTTGATCCGGCGTGCCGTGCGCCCGGTGGGGCAGGTTCCGGGCAGGATGGCTGACAGGTCGCCGGTGCCGAAGCGAATAAGCGGGTAGGCCGTGTTCAGCGTGGTCACCACAACTTCGCCTACCTCACCATCGGGCAGGACGTCGCCAGTGCCAGGGCGAACGATTTCAACGATCACTCCTTCGTCGATCAGCAAGCCTTCACGGGCGGCCGTTTCGTAGGCGATCATGCCGAGATCGGCAGTGGCATAGCTTTGGTAGCCGGTGATGCCTTGCTCGGCCAACCATTGGCACAGGCTGGGCGGAAATGCTTCGCCGCTGACTGACGCCTTCTTGAGACTGCTGATGTCCCGGCCACTTTCGATGGCCTTTTCCACCAGAATGCGCAGGAAAGATGGCGTGCCGGTGTAAGCCGCGGGGCACAGCTCGGTCATGGCCTGCAGCTGTTGCTCGGTCTGGCCGGTGCCCGCGGGGAAGACCGTGCATCCCAGCGCCATGGCGCCAGACTCCAGGATGAAGGCGCCAGGCGTCATGTGGTAGCTGAACGCGTTGTGGACCAGGTCGCCCTGGCGAAAGCCTGCAGCGAAAAGCGCGCGAGCAGTGCGCCAGTAATCCTTGGTCGTGCCCTCTGGTTCATAAATGGGGCCGGGTGAGGCAAAAATGCGCTGCATCTCAGGCCCACGTACCACGGCAGAAAACCCACCGAAGGGGTCTTGTGAGCGGTTCGCCTGCTGGCGCTCCAACAGCTCACTCTTGCGGATGACGGGCAATTGGGCCAAAGCGTAGAGGCTGTTGATGGAGTCAGGGTCCACGTCACGCAACAGTTCAGCAAATGCCTTTGTGTTGGACTTTGCATGGGCAATTTGTGCAGGCAACACTGCCATCTGTGCAGCATTGCGCTCATCCTGCGAGCGCGTCTCCAGTGCATCAAAAAAATCGGTCATAGCAGTAGCCAAACAAATTGGATAGAGGAGAGTTCAATCGAGAACACCGTGGGTCCGGCTTCGCCGGCCCGCTGGTGTTGCCCCCTTGAGGGGGTGACGCCGCAGGCGTCGCGGGGGTGGGGAATTCTGCTCAGGCCAACCAGCGCTTGCGGCGCTTGTACGACTTGACTTCGCGGAATGACTTGCGTTCGCCGCCACCCATGCCAAGGTAGAACTCCTTGACGTCTTCGTTGTTTCTCAGATCGGAAGCGGCTCCGTCCATCATGATCCGGCCTGACTCCATGATGTAGCCATAGTCCGCATAGCGAAGAGCCATGTTGGTGTTCTGTTCGGCCAGCAAGAAGGTCACCCGTTCCTTGACGTTCAGATCCTTGACGATCTCGAACACCTCTTCGACGATTTGGGGTGCCAGACCCATGGAGGGCTCATCAAGCAGCACAACGCTGGGATTGGCCATGATGGCGCGACCGATGGCGCACATTTGCTGCTCGCCACCCGAGGTATAGGCGGCCTGGCTGGTGCGGCGCGTCTTCAGGCGCGGGAAATAGTTGTAGACCTTCTCGAGGTTGCGCGCGATCTCGGCCTTGTCCGTGCGGGTGTAGGAACCTGCGAGCAGATTCTCTTCAATGGTCAGGTGGGCGAAGCAGTGGCGACCTTCCATGACCTGCACCACGCCACGGTTGACCAGGTCGGCTGGACTGAGGTTTTCAATGCGCTCGCCGCGCAACTCGATGCTGCCTTTGGTGACCTCTCCGCGCTCGCCTTTGAGCAGGTTGGAAATCGCGCGCAAGGTCGTTGTCTTGCCAGCACCGTTGCCACCAAGGATGGCCGCGATCTGACCTTCCGAGACTTTCAGGGAGACACCCTTGAGCACCAGAATCACGTGGTTGTAGATGACTTCGATGCCGTTGACGTTGAGGACGGTTTGGGGTTCGCTCATGATGTGATGTTCCTTATGAACCATTCAAAAGGCGCGGCACGCCGGCCTTTTGAATGGTGGCTGTTGCCAGCCACCATTCAATGCCTCGCTTATAGAGCCCCCATTTCGAGGACACCGCGGAACCGGCTTTGCCGGGCCGCGGGTGTCGCCTCCTTGAGGGGGCGCGCGAAGCGCGGCGGGGGTTAGCTATCGCAGTCAGATGCAGCGCGACGCTCGATCTTCTTCTCGGCGGCGTACTTGTCTGCCATCTCCTTGACCAATGGGCCAAGCACCTTGTCGTCGGCCTGGTACCAGTCCGAGGAGAACTCCCACTTGGAGCCGTTCCACGTGTGGACGCGGGCCCAGTTGGCACCCTGGTGGTCATTGCAGCTGGTCTTGACCGGGCGCATGACGCCCTTGAAGCCCAGAGCATCGAGTTTGGCCTGGGTCAGGTCCAGGTTCTCGTAGCCCCAACGTGCCTGCTCACCGGTGACAACCTTGCCTTTGCCGAACTTCTCCTGGGCAGCGCGAGCGCCTTCTACGGCGAACATGGCGGCCATGGCGCCACGCATGTACAGCACTTGGCCGACTTCTTCCTTGGGACCGGTGCCCTGGCCTTTGCCGTGGACTTTGTCGAGGATTTCCTTGACGACGTCAGAGTCGTACTCGGCACCGTGCTGCATGGTCACAGCGCTGTAGCCCTTGGCGCCCATGCCAACGTCTTTAACGTCAGGCTCGGCGCCGGACCACCACACGCCGTACAGCTTGTCGCGCGAGAAGCCCGTGGCTTGTGCTTCCTTCAAAGCGGTGGAGTTCATCACGCCCCAGCCCCACAGGAAGACGAAGTCTGGACGGCTCTGGCGAATCTTCAGCCAGGTGGCCTTTTGCTCCACGCCGGGGTGGGTCACTGGCAGGAGCTCCAGGGAGAAGCCCAGCTCCTTGGCGCGGCGCTCGAGCAGAGGAATGGGCTCTTTGCCGTATGGGCTGTCGTGGTAGACCAGTGCCAGCTTCTTGCCCTTGAGCTTGTCGAGTCCACCTTCCTTCTTGCCCACGTGCTGAACAAGAACGTCGGCTGCCTGATAGTAGGTGCCGGCGATCGGGAAGTTCCACTTGAAGACAGCTCCATCAGCTGACTCGCTGCGGCCGTAGCCTGCGGTGATCAGTGGAATCTTGTCGACAGGTGCCTTCTCGGTCAGAGCGAAAGTGATGCCTGTGGACAGCGGCTGGAACACAGTGGCGCCGCCGTTCTTGCCTTTCAGGCGTTCGTAGCATTCCACTCCTTTGTCGGTGGCGTAGCCTGTTTCACACTCTTCCCAGCTGACCATGACGCCGTTGATGCCGCCGCGTGCGTTGGTGAGTTTGAGATAGTCGACATAGCCGTTGGCAAATGGCACACCGTTCGGAGCGTAGGCGCCCGTTCGGTAAACCAGCGCCGGGAAGAACTGCTCCGCAGCCTGGGCCGCGGGCGACACCAGTGCAGTGGACAGGGTGGCACATGCCACCGATACGGAAAGAGCGAGGTTGCGCAGCTTCATGCTTTTGTCTCCTTTGGATAAGTGAGCCACTTGAAAAACCATGCCTGTCAGTAGAGCCCGGTGCAGCGGGAGCCGCATCGGGCGATTCACCTAAGGGCTTGCCCGAAAAAAAGTCGTTGAACCAACATTTGCGATCTTGATCGTCACATTCGCTTTCTCAGTGCGGGAACGGCCAGATGCGAAGCTTCTGTTTGGCGATGCTCCACAGGCGAGCCAGACCATGTGGCTCGACGATGAGAAACCAGACGATGAGGGCACCGAAGATCATGAAGGTGATGTGTGCTGCTGTGGCGGTGGACATGCCCACGACCAGGCTGATGCGCTCGATGAAGATGGGCAGCATCACAATGAAGGCGGCGCCGAAGAAGCTTCCCATGATGGAGCCCATGCCGCCGATGATCACCATGAACAGCAGCTGGAAGGAGCGGTCAATCGAGAAAGCCGCGGGCTCCCATGCACCGAGGTGAATGAAACCCCAGAGGCCGCCGGCGACGCCGATGATGAAGGAGCTGACCGCGAAAGCGCTGAGCTTGGCGTACATCGGGCGGATACCGATGACGGCTGCTGCAACGTCCATGTCGCGAATGGCCATCCATTCCCGGCCAATGGCGGAGCGCACCAGGTTCTTGGCCAACAGCCCGAAGACGACGACGAACAGCAGGCAGAACAGGTACTTATCGACGGGAGACTCAAGGGACCAGCCCAGTACGGACAGGTCAGAGACCGATACCGAGCCGGAGGGATTGTCGTTGGTGAACCAGCCGATGCGCAAGAAAGCCCAGTCACAGAAGAACTGCGCCGCCAGTGTTGCCACGGCCAGGTAGAGGCCTTTCACCCGCAAGCTGGGGATGCCGAAGAACACTCCCACCAGGGTGGCGCACAGTCCGCCGATGAGCAAGGCCACGATCAATGGCATACCGTCGACACGAACAAAGGCGTTGTAGGCCATGTACGCGCCAACCGCCATGAAAGCACCTGAGCCAAGCGAAATCTGACCGCAGTAGCCCACCAGAACGTTCACGCCCAAAGCAGCCAGCGAAAGGATGAGGAAGGGAATGATGATGGCGCGAAAGGCGTACTCGTCGAAGATCAGTGGCACCGCCACGAAGGCGAATGCGAGGATGGCGAGCATGGCCCAGCGGTCCTGTGCGATCGGGAAGATCTGCTGGTCCGAGCGGTAGGAGGTTTTGAACTGACCGTTTTCTCTGTAGAACACTTTTTTGTCTCCGATCGAAGATCTTTTGGCTACGGCATGACTTTGCTGTGCAAAGTCAGCCTCCATAGCAATCTTTTGGCTGCGACATAACTTGGCTGCGCAAAGTGAGTCTTCGCTGAAAGATCGTCGATGGGGTGTTTCACACCCTGTCGATGATCTTTTCTCCAAACAAACCTTGCGGACGGAACAGCAGGAACACGAGCGCGAGGACGTAGGCGAACCAGATTTCAATACCGCCACCAACGTAGCTGCCGAGGTAAACCTCGGAGAGCTTCTCGCCTACGCCAATGATCAGGCCGCCAATGATGGCGCCAGGCACTGAAGTCAGGCCGCCGAGAATGATGACGGGCAGGGCGCGCAGCGCGACGGTGGACAGCGAGAACTGCACGCCGAGCTTGGAGCCCCAGATGATGCCGGCCACGAGTGCCGTGAGACCAGCCACCAGCCAGACAATGACCCAGATGCGGTTGAGCGGAATGCCAATCGATTGAGCGGCCTGGTGATCGTCAGCGACAGCTCGCAGGGCTCGCCCAGTGATGGTCTTCTGGAAGAAGAGGGAAAGTGCTGCCACCAGCGCTGCCGCGATGAGGGCCGCAATGATGTCCTCCTGATTGACCAGGATGCCACCCTCGAATGTGCTCTCGAACAGGAAGAGGGGGTCTTTGGGCATGCCGACATCGATCTGGTAGATGTCGCTGCCGAAAATGGTCTGACCCAGTCCATCGAGGAAGTAGGTGATGCCCAGCGTGGCCATCAGCAGCGTGACGCCTTCCTGGTTCACCAGGTGGCGCAACACCAGTCGTTCAATCAGCCAGGCCAGTATGTACATGCAGCCGGCCGCCAGAAAGAAGGCGATGATGTTGGCGACAATCTTGTTGTCCATGCCCAGCCATTGCGGAATCCACTCGGCAAAGCGGGCCATGGCCAGTGCAGCAAACAGCACCATGGCGCCCTGGGCGAAGTTGAATACACCCGAGGCCTTGAAAATGAGCACGAACCCCAGCGCAACCAGTGAGTACAGCATGCCGGCCATCAGGCCGCCAAACAGGGTTTCAAGAAAAAATCCCATTGTCCGTCTCCGTTGACTTCTCAGTGTGAAGTGCCAAGGTAGGCACTGATCACTTCTTCGTTGTTGCGAACCTCTTGAGGCGTACCGTCACCGATCTTCTTGCCGTAGTCGAGCACGACCACGCGGTCGGAGATGTCCATCACCACGCCCATGTCATGTTCGATCAGCACAATGGTGGTGCCGAACTCATCGTTCACGTCCAGGATGAAGCGGGACATGTCCTGTTTCTCTTCGAGGTTCATGCCGGCCATGGGCTCATCGAGCAACAGCACTTGTGGCTCCATGGCCAGTGCGCGACCAAGGTCGACCCGCTTTTGCAAGCCGTAGGGCAGCGTGCCGACTGGCGTCTTGCGAAAGGCCTGGATCTCGAGAAAGTCGATGATGTGCTCGACGAACTCGCGGTGGCGAACCTCTTCCTTCTCAGCCGGGCCAAGGCGCAGAGCCTGCAGAAAGATGTTGCTCTTCATGTGCAGGTTGCGGCCGGTCATGATGTTGTCGATCACGCTCATGCCCTTGAACAGCGCCAGGTTCTGAAAGGTGCGGGCAATGCCCATTTCGGCCACCTGCCGGCTGTTCATGTTCTTGAATGTCTGACCGCGCAGGGTGATGGAGCCTTGCTGCGGTGAGTAGACGCCATTGATGCAGTTGAGCATGGAGCTCTTGCCGGCGCCGTTGGGACCGATGATGGCCCGAATCTCATGCTCTCGGACGTCGAAGGAAATGTCGGTGAGTGCTTTCACTCCGCCGAAACTCAGGCTGATGTTCTGGACGTCCAGAATGACGTCTCCGACTTGCTTCTTTGTCATTGGGCCCCCGTGCCGATTGGCTGGCAGTGCGTGTGCATGTGCTTGTGCATGGGTGTTGTTCTCGTGTTCTGTCTCTGGCCGGGTCAGGCCGCAGCCTTGACGGGTGCAAAAGTCTTGGCGTCCTGAATCTGCAGCGTGGCGCTGACACTGCCGGTGCGCCCGTCCTCGAACTTCACCTGGGTTTCGATGTACTGCTCGCTCTTGCCGCCATACAGTGCGTCGACCAGAACGCCGTATTTGTCGCTGATGAAGCCGCGGCGAACCTTGTTGGTGCGGGTGAGCTCGCCGTCGTCTGCGTCCAGTTCCTTGTGCAGGACAAGGAATCGACTGATCTGGCTACCCGCCAGCATGCTGTCCTGGCTGAGGTCGGCATTGACTTTCTCGACGCAGTCCTTGATGAGGTCGTAGACCTCGGGCTTGGATGCCAGGTCGGTGTAGCCAGCGTAGGGCAGGTTGCGGCGTTCGGCCCAGTTGCCCACTGCCGCGAAATCGATGTTGATCATCACGCAGACTTTCTCGCGACCATCGCCCAGAGCCACAGCCTCCTTGATGTGGGAGAAAAACTTGAGCTTGTTCTCCACATACTTGGGAGCGAACATGGCGCCGTCGTGCGCACCGCCCTGCAGCCGACCCACATCCTTGACGCGGTCGATGATCTTGAGGTGGCCGTTGTTGTCGATGAAACCCGCGTCGCTGGTGTGGTACCAGCCATCGCCGGTGAGCACTTCCTCGGTGGCCTTGGGGTTCTTGTAGTACTCCTTGAGCAGGCCAGGAGAGCGCACGAGAATCTCCCCGTTGTCAGCCAGCTTGATCTCTACGCCGTCGCAGGGAACGCCAACAGTGTCTGCGTGAACTTCATGGTCCGGCTGCAGGCAGACGAACACAGCCGTCTCGGTCGATCCATACAGCTGCTTGAGGTTGATGCCGATGGAGCGATAAAAAGTGAACAGGTCAGGGCCGATGGCTTCGCCTGCGGTGTAGGCCACGCGGACGCGGCTGAAGCCCAGGGTGTTGCGAAGCGGGCCATACACCAGGAAGTTGCCGAGTGCGTATTTGATGCCGTCCATGAAACCGATGGATTTGCCGTCCATGCGGGCGGGGCCGACGCGTTTGGCCAGGTCCATGAATGTGTGGAAGATCTTGCGTTTGATGGCGCTGGCATCTTCCATGCGGATCATGACCGAGGTGAGCATGCCCTCGAACACCCGTGGCGGCGCAAAATAGTAGGTGGGGCCGACTTCGTTGAGATCGATGCCGACCGTGCTGCCCGATTCGGGGCAGTTGACGACATAGCCTGCCACCAGCCACTGCGAATAGGAAAAGATGTTCTGACCAATCCAGGCGGGCGGGAGGTAGGCCAGCACTTCTTCGTGACTGCTGAGCTTGTCGAAGCTCACGCCTGCCCGGGCGCGATCGATCAGTGTGGCGTGTGTGTGGACGACGCCCTTGGGGTTGCCCGTGGTGCCGGAGGTAAAGAACATGGCGGCCACGTCGTCTGGCTGCGCCTTGTCGATCTCTTCCTGGAAGAAGTCGGGGTGTGCCTGGCTGAATGCGTGACCCGCCGCCACCAGCTCCTCCAGTCCGGCCAGACCTTCATGGTCGTAATTGCGCAGGCCGCGGGGATCGTCATAGTAGATGTGTTGGAGCTGTGGGCAGTCGGGCTGGATCTCCAGCATCTTGTCGACCTGCTCCTGGTCTTCCACCACGGCAAACCGCACGTCTGCGTTGTTGATGGGAAAGACGCACTCGGCCGCCACGGCATCCTGATACAGCGGCACCGGGATGGCGCCGAGAGATTGCGCTGCCAGCATGGTGGCGTAGAGGCGGGGCCGGTTGGCGCCGATGACGATCATGTGTTCGCCCCTGTGCAGTCCGGCCTGGTGCAGTCCGCAGGCGATGGACTTGACCAGTTCGGCCATGTCCTTCCAGCTCAGCGTTTGCCAGATGCCGTATTCCTTCTCGCGCATGGCTGCGTCATTGGGGCGCTCTTTGGCGTGCGCCTGCAGCAGTTGGGGGAATGTCGTTTGCATTCGATTGTCTCCTTTGGCTCCGGCGGTCTATCGATGACCGCCGAGTCAAACTGTTCAGTTATGAGTCACATGCTATGCCTTGATTTGACGTCGTGTTGTCGGTACGACGACAATTGAAGGGACAACCCTGCTAGGACTTTCCCTAGGCGTTCAAGGCTGTTTGTCTTCCCGATGACAGAAGCGCGGGTAATTGCTTAGCGACGATGTCACCCAAAGGGTTTCACGCGAAGACAACAGGGTTCGGACATCCAAAACGACATCAGAGACATAGGCCTGCACCCGGCAAAGGGCTGGCCAAAGGCAAGAGGACGACATGCAGACACTATCTCCGCAACGCAAGGGCTCAGCCCTTCGGCAGCAGGCGCGCCCGCCCTCTTCTGAGGAGCTGTCGGAGATCCCGTGGCTTCAGAACCTGACAGAGGAAGAGCGGTCACGCGTGAGCAACTCGGTGATGGTGACCGAGGCATTGGCCGGGGACTATGTGTGCCGGTTTGGGCGCCCTGCCACCTACTGGTTCGGATTGCTCGATGGATTGCTCAAGATGAGCAACGATGATTCGCAGGGGCAGGTCGTGACCTTCACCGGGGTGGCGCCGGGAGGCTGGTTTGGCGAAGGCACCGTTCTCAAGCATGAGCACTACCGGTACAACATCCAGGCGCTGCGCAAGAGCCGGGTGGCGGGTATCCCGGTGGAGACGTTTCACTGGTTGCTTGACCATTCCATCGGGTTCAACCGCTTTGTGATGAACCAGCTCAATGAGAGGCTGGGCCAGTTCATTGCCGCCCGGGAAATTGATCGACTGGCCAGTCCTGACCTGCGCGTGGCACGAAACCTGGCGGCACTGTTTCACCCCATGCTCTCTCCCAACGTGGAAGGGGTATTGCGCATCACACAGCAAGAACTGGCCTACCTGGTGGGCCTGTCGCGCCAGCGGGTCAACGAGGCGTTGACTGCACTTGAACAGCTGGGCTGGATTCAGGTCGAGTACGGTGGCTTGCGGGTGCTCGACATGAAGGCCTTGCGCAGCGGTCAGCTCTGACCTTGGGGTGCAGCATCCGTCTCCGGTGAGGGGCGGGTTTCTTTCCAGCGCCAGACCAGCAGACTTGCGGCGGCAGCGAAATGCAAGATGGCTGCAATCACCGATCCGCCAGATTTGCCTGCCATCGGTATCAGCCACTGTACTGGCAATGCCTTGTCGGTGAGCACGATCAGCAGCCATGGGACGATCACCCAGGCGATGGCAAGGTAGGTCAGGAAGGCAAGGCGGGGACGCCTTGCCTGTGGAGCGAACGCAAAGAAAAGAGCGACGGCGCAATCCCTGGCAATCACCAACACGCTTGACCAGTCCAGGTGCAGCGGCATCCTGCTCCAGTCGACGGCGGAAGCGGGCGGTGTTTTTGTCGCCAGCCCAACCGTGGCAGCACTTGCCGCCAGAACCAGCATGACGGGCCAGACAGGCAAGGCCTTGATGGCTTTGGCCGCGCGGCCCTGCTTGAAATGGTTGATCAAGCGTTGCCAATGGCTTCGGGTGTGCGCCTCGGTCATGGCAGACAACATGGCGAAGGCGAGCGACAGACCGGCGACTGTCTGTGTTGCGCCCCTGATGTCCACTGCCTGCAGATAGCCCAGGCTGTATGTGCTGATCAGCACAACCAGTGCCGGCATGCCCCACGGCCATTGAGGAACAGCGAGGGCCTGAGCCATGGCGCGCCAGCTGGCAACCAGTCCGCAAAGGGTGGCCAGGATGACCGTGCCCAACAGGTGTTGCCGGTCAGACAGTTCAAGCGACCACCATTGAGTGGTTTCGTGATTGACATCGACGTAAGAGCGCAGGGAACTCTGGAACACGACGAACAGGATGAGCGGAAGCAGCCACAGCATGCGGCGTGGCATGGTGCCAGAGAACTGCACGCTCGCGGCCAGATTGATGGCGTGAGCGAACACAGCAAAAAGGATGGCGGCAAAAAGGCCAGTTGCGGTGTCGCTCCAGGCCTGACCATGGTTGATCATCCCCCAGGCCATGAGCACCAGGCAGATCAGACCGGTATACCAGTGAAACACCGTGGCGCCGAGCAGCTTGCCCCATGTCATGGCCCAGGGCGTCAGCGCACTCATGCGCTGCTGGTCCCAGGTGTCATCTTGCCGTTCGTCAGAAACGGCTGCGGAACTGCTGTAGGCGCCACCGGCCACGGTGAACAGTGCAAACACGATGGCTCCTGCCACCGAGGCGAAATGGGGCAGTTTGTCGCCCATGCTGGCACCCGCTGCCAGCAAAACCAGTCCAAAGATGGCGGGTACCAGGACCAGGCGCAAGGTGGAGATGTTCAGCCAGAGCAGCCGTTGCAGTTCGGGGTTCATGGCGTTTCCTCCGCCGCAGGCTGTGGTGGGGTTTCGGCTTGCCGGGCTCGTTGCCTGTCGAGTGAGCGCAGGTAGGACTCCTGCAGGTTCTCCGAGTGGCGCTTGAGTTCAATGAAGGGGAGCCCGGCACCCACCAGGCCGGCGACCAGGGCCGCCAGATCCTGTGCGTCGCCATGGTGATGAAAGATCATTGATGCCCCTTCCACGGCAACGTCGTTGACGGCGTCCTGGCTTGACAGCCATGCCAGCGCCGGGCCGACAGACTGCCTAGAAGGGAAGGTGAGCCTGTGCCACACAGGACCCGATTGTCCGGCGGTTGCTATGGTGTTCAGGGGGCGGTGTTCCAGGACCTTGCCTTGGTCCAGCGCGAGCATGTGGGTTGAATACTCGTCGAGCTCTGCAAGGATATGGCTTGAAACCAGCAACGTCATGCCTTCCCGGCTCAGCCCTGTGAACACCTTGGCCAGAGATGAGCGTGCTTCCGGATCGAGACCGTTGGCAGGTTCGTCGAGCAGGAGAATCTGCGGGGTGTGGACAATGGCTTGCCCGATGGCCAGCCGCTGCCGTTGACCGCGTGACAAAGTCCCGGCCTTGGCCTCGAGCTTCTCTGTCAGCTGTACTTTCTCCGTTGTCTCCAGCACGGCGGTCCTTGCTGCCTCGCTGGAAATGCCGCGGGATCTCGCCGCATAGGTCAGTGCCTGTTTGACGGAAAGGTCCTGATAGACACCGAAGGCGTCGGAGAGGTAACCCATCAGCTTGTGAGCATTGCGCGGATTCTCGTGAACGTCCAGCTCACCAATGTGGATGGCGCCTGACACGGGCGTCTCCAGCGCCGCGATGCATCGGAGCAAGGTGGTTTTGCCGGCACCGTTGGGCCCGACAAGCGCAGTGACGGAGCCTCGCTCGATCCGTGCATTGAGGCCTTTGAGTGCGCGAAAGCCCGGGTAGTCGTATACGAGGTTGCGGATGTCGATCAATGGCACTGTGGACATGCTGGCAGCTCTTCAGAACAGCACGGGTGAAGCCGTGATACCGGGCGCAAGGTGCTGTCTGCGGCTGCCCGATCGCCCTCCCTGTGCATGGCAGGCCGTTTTTTTCCGGGCCTGATGCATGAAATTAGTGCTTTGGATTGTGTCACAGGGTCTCGAACAAGCGTCAGTGCCGCGAGAATCTGGGATGATTCGGGGTATGACTGAAAAACCGAAGACGCTCAAGCTCAAAGCCGCTCCTCCCAACCCGGAAAGCCCGGAAGGCGAAGGTGCATCTGGCGGCAAAGGTCGACGCTCAAGCGTCCGGCCGAAAGGGCCGGCGCGCGCCAAGTCGGTGTCGCAGTTTCAGGCCGAAAGGGCGGAGCGGGAAGAGCGCAAGGCAGCTTTTCGCGAAGCACAGGGCTGGGGCCCCGAATCCGACGGCCGGAGTGAGCGACAGGATCGTGGCGATCGGAAACCACCTCGTGGCAGCCGGCCGGACGACCGTTTTGGCAATGATCGGCGGCGAGACGACGGCCCTGGCCGCGGTTTCAATCGCGGCGACAGGCGCGATGACCGGGGAGGAGATGCGCCTCGCCGTGATCGACCACCCAGAGATACCGATTTTCGTGACCGACCACGCCGCAGCGAAGGTCCTGCGCGCGGCCCACGCTCAGACCGCTCAGACAGCTTTGAGCGCAGGGACAGGGGGGGCAGAAACGATCGCCGCGATGGGGGGCCGCGCAATGACAGAGGCGGTGACTGGGGCGATCGTCGGGAGCGTCCCGCACGCTTCGACCGATCCGAACGGTCAGATGCGCCTGGGCGCTCTGACCGCAATGACCGCGGGGGACGGTTCGAGCGGAACAATGACCGCTTCGACCGTGGAGATCGGTCTGGCCGGCCGCCCCGCAGGCGCGATGCCGACGACCGTCGGGACCGCCCGGACCGTTCAGCCGGGCCACGCAGGGATTCGGGCGGCTATGGCGATCGGAAGGCCGGTCCCCGCGGCCCACGTTCAGACGCTGGGCAAAGGAAGCCTGCTCGTTCGGGCGATGGGCCGCGCGAGGGCGTTCGCCTGAACAAGCGCCTGGCCGAAGAAGGCCAGTGCTCGCGGCGAGAAGCGGACGAATGGATCGACCAGGGCTGGGTGCTGGTCAACGGCAAGGTCGCCCGCGTGGGGCAGATGGTGTTGCCCGAAGACCAGGTGGAAGTCTCGTCCAAGGCGCAGCAGCGCCAGTCGCGCCAGGTGACCATCCTGATCCACAAACCGGTGGGCTATGTGAGTGGCCAGGCCGAAGATGGCTATGAGAATGCTGCCGTGCTGGTCAAGCCTGAGAACCTGTGGCGTTCGGCGCCGGGCAGCGAGCAGGCACCCAAATGGCATGCATCGCACGGCAAAGGGTTGGCGCCGGCTGGGCGGCTGGACATCGACTCCACCGGCTTGCTGGTGCTGACGCAGGACGGCCGCGTGGCCCGCACGCTGATCGGCGAAGACTCCGATGTGGAGAAAGAGTACCTGGTGCGGGTGCAGTGGGCGCCGAACGGACCCAGGGGGGCAGGCGTGGTGGAGACCGACGTTCAATCGGTGTTCCCCGAGGACCAGCTGGCCTTGCTTCGCCACGGCTTGTCGCTGGATGATCAACCGCTCAAACCCGCGCAAGTGGACTGGCAGAACCCGGAGCAGCTGCGCTTTGTGCTCAAGGAAGGCAAGAAACGCCAGATTCGCCGCATGTGCGAGCAGGTGGGCCTGCATGTGGTGGGGCTCAAGCGCATCCGCATGGGCAAGGTGGTGCTGGGCAACTTGCCGGTGGGGCAGTGGCGCTACTTGGGGCCGAACGAGCAGTTCTAACTGCCTGCAACGGGTGGTGCTGCCACCTGGCTTGAAAATGGCGGATGCGGCCTCAAGTGGTTGGGGTCGTTCGAGCGCAGAGCATCGCCAGCGGGAGGCTGGGCGAATGCTGCGCCGGGCCGCCTGAGGCGGCCAGCGTCACTCTTTCATCCATTTCATTGACCCTGACATTGGACAGAACCGAACTGCCATGAGCAAACAGACCCTGAACTTTCAGGCTGAGGTTGCACAACTGCTGCACCTCGTGACCCATTCGCTGTATTCCAACAAAGAGATTTTTCTGCGCGAGCTGATCTCCAACGCGTCTGACGCTTGCGACAAGCTGCGTTTTGAGGCGCTGAACAACGACGCGCTGTTCGAGGACAGCCCGAACCTTGAAGTGCGGGTGGCGTACGACAAGGAAGCGCGCACCATCACCATCACCGACAACGGCATCGGCCTGAGCCAGGCGGAAGCGGTGGAGCACCTGGGCACGATCGCCAAGAGCGGCACGCGCGATTTCATGAGTCACCTCTCTGGCGACCAGAAAAAAGATGCCCAGCTCATTGGCCAGTTTGGCGTGGGCTTCTACTCCGGCTTCATCGTGGCTGACCGCATCACGGTGGAGTCGCGCCGGGCCGGATTGCCCGCTGCTGAAGGTGTACGCTGGGCCAGCGGTGGCACGGGCGACTTCGAGGTGGAGACGATTGAGCGTGCCGCGCGTGGCACCAGTGTCATCCTGCACTTGCGCGAAGACGCTACCGAATACCTCAGCCACTTCAAGCTCAAGCAGATCATTGGCCGCTACTCGGACCACATCAGCCTGCCCATCCTGATGCAGAAAGAGGAGTGGGACCAGGAGAAGAGCGAGTATGTGCTTCAGGACGATTGGGAGGCCGTCAACTCGGCCTCTGCACTGTGGACGCGTACCAAGAAGGACGTGACCGACGAGCAGTACATCGACTTCTACAAGAACATCAGCTACGACCAGGAAGCGCCGCTGGCCTGGAGCCACAACCGCGTGGAAGGCAGCACCGAATACACGCAACTGCTCTACATCCCGGGCAAGGCGCCCATGGATTTGTGGAATCGCGAGCACAAGTCGGGCCTGAAGCTGTACGTCAAGCGCGTGTTCATCATGGACGAGGCCGAGAGCCTGTTGCCAAGCTATCTGCGCTGGGTCAAGGGCGTGGTTGACTCCAGCGACTTGCCGCTGAACGTGAGCCGTGAGTTGCTGCAGGAAAGCCGCGACGTGAAAGCGATTCGCGAGGGCAACACCCGCCGCATCCTGTCCATGCTGGAAGACATGGCGCGCAAGAATGCCTTGCCCGAAACCGCGGCAACCGAAGGCAGCGACGACGTGACCGATGTGGTCAGCGAAGAGGACAAAGCGGCGATCGGCAAGTATGACCGCTTCTATGGCGAGTTCGGCGCCGTTCTCAAGGAAGGTCTGGGCGAAGATTTCGGCAACCGCGAAAAGCTGGCCAAGTTGCTGCGCTACGCCTCCACCGAAAGCGATGCCGTGACGGTGAGCCTGGCCGATTACAAGGCCCGCATGAAGGAAGGCCAGAAGGCGATTTATTACATCACCGCCGATTCACTGGCAGCCGCCAAGAACAGCCCGCAGCTGGAGCTGTTCCGCAAGAAAGGCATTGAAGTCCTCTTGATGACTGACCGTATCGACGAGTGGGCGGCGTCATTCCTGACCGACTTCGACGGCACTCCGCTGCAAAGCGTGGCCAAAGGTGCGGTGGATCTGGGCGACCTGCAGGACGAAGAAGAAAAGAAGGCGGCCGAAGCCGCTGCCGAGACCTTCAAGCCGGTGCTGGACAAACTCAAGGAAAGCCTCAAGGACAAGGCCAAGGACGTGCGCGTGACCTCGCGACTGGTGGACTCGCCTGCCTGCCTGGTGGTGGAAGACGGCGAATACTCCACCCAGCTCGCCCGTTTGCTCAAGCAGGCGGGCCAGGCAGCGCCACAGGTCAAGCCGATTCTGGAAGTGAACGTCGACCACGCCCTGATCAAGAAGCTTGAGGGCAGTGAGGCGCAGTTCGATGATCTGGCGCATATCCTGTTCGATCAGGCGCTGCTGGCCGAGGGCGGGCTGCCGGAAGATCCGGCGGCCTACGTGCGCCGGGTCAACGCCATGCTGGCCTGAAAAAGAGAATGGGGGCAGGCCGCGAACCACCGCTCACATGTCGGCGTGGGATGTGATCACGCTCATGTACGCCAACTCCTTGTTCGATAGCAAAAAGACCGTCAGTCCTGCGTTCAGGCGACTGACGGTCTTTTTTTGTGCGTTCACGTCACATTGGTCACGGTTGTGGCTCTTGGCGCATGGTAAAAATCCTCACAGGGTGGAACTGTCGCAAAAGAGCTTTGCCGCATACACTCAGTCGTCGTGTTTGGTACCGGTTGGTTCCAAATCTGCCAGATGGGCTGTGCTGAGGCGCAAGCCCGATTACCAGCTTCGATAACGTGCAACCACAGCGTCCCTTCGATCCCGTCATCACATTCAAGAACAGCCAGGGAGAGACGGCAAGAGGCACATTGACCAGCGTGCAGCGGCGTTCGCTGGTCATGGAGATATACAACCCTCATTCGATTGTTCAGGTCAGTGAGGTGCTGCAGGACTTGACGGTTCGCGCTGGCGAGAAGCCCGTTTACACGGGCAAGGGCGTCGTCGTCAGCCTGCTCAATACCGGTTTGATGGCCGTGGCTTCCGTGACGCTGATTGATGAATGGAAGGAGCTCAATGCCTTTGCATCGAACGCGGATGAAGCGGGCGAGGAAGCATTGCGCTTTGTGCAGGACTGGGAAGACCGGTTCAAGATCCGGCAGAGCTATCAAGTGGTGGTCAGCGAGTTGCGCACCTTCTTGTCGGAGACGTCCAGGTGGATTGATCAGGCCGACCTGGTCGAAACACTTCCGAAGGAGCTGACCGGACAGTTGAGAGACGATGTGTTCTGGGCGATCGCTGCTCCGCTGATGCGCAAGGGGAAGGAATACCTGGACCGACTGGAAGTGGAAGCGGCAGCGCTGACACCGGAAGAATCACTTCCGCACCGCATGTATGCGCAGACAGCGCTTCACCCCTTGATTCTTCGCGCGCCCTTTGTCTATCGAACCTTTGCGAAGCCCTTGGGATACGCGGGTGACTATGAAATGGTCAATCAGATCCTGGGGAACCCAAGACAAGGCGAGACGACCTACATACAAGTCGTCAATGCAACTTTCTTGAGAGCGGCTGTCGCTCAAGCGCACCGCAACCGGATCGGCTTTCTCATCGAGTTTCTGGAGCAGGCGATCGCGCAAGGAGCGGCTGAAGGCAGGAAGATCAGGATTCTCAACGTCGGCTGTGGACCGGCAGGCGAGATTCAGCAGCTGATTGCCAGTGACCGTGATCTCGGCAACCTCCACTTCACTCTTCTGGACTTCAGCGACGTCACCCTGAACTACACCAGGGAAAAGCTCCAGTCTCTCCAGGCCGAGCACGGCAGAGAGCTGACAGTCGACTTCATCCAGGAGTCTGTGCACAACCTTCTCAAAAAGCCGGCGCGCGAGAAAGCTGCAAGCAGCGATGTACCTCCCTATGATTTTGTCTACTGTGCAGGGCTCTTTGATTACTTGTCAGACAAAGTTTGTTCGCGCCTGATCCGGTACTTCATGGCGGCCAGCCGCCCGGGTGGCAAGATGCTGCTGACCAATGTTCATAAAGACAACCCCGAGCGCCACGGCATGGAACATTTGCTGGAGTGGCACCTGATCTATCGAAACGAAGAAGACATGGAGGGTCTTGTCGGCGGTCTGGGAATGCGTCCGCGTCTTTGGACGGATCCCACAGGCGTGAATGTGTTTTCCGAAAGTTCTGTGCCAACAGGTGAATCCAGTGTCTGAACGGACGCATATGCAGGTAGAGGCAATCCAGTTCTACCGGGACCAGCTTGCCGCGTTTCAACTGGCGTACAGCAAGGCGGGTAGTCTGACCTCCATTGTTCTTGTCCTCGCCGGGATGGGGCTGGATGTGGCCACCTATCCCGACCAGGCATTGGAGTTTGGAAGTCTCCGGGTGCTGATCGGCGTGGTGACGTTTGCCATTTACGGCGCCTTGCTCAAGCTCACCGGGCCGGCTTGGGTTCGCGCCCTGACCATGGCCTGGATGCTCCTGCCACAGATCATGATTTCAGCCATGATCTACATGACCGATGGCGTCAACTCCATCTATTTTGTGGGTCTTCACCTGGCCTTGTATGCTGTGGGCATCATCCTGCCGCTGACCTTCCTGGAGGGCGTCAGCTTCGGCGCTGTGACGGTTGCACTGTATGTGGCGGCATGTTCGCTGCACCCGGATGGACTGGGCGACTCGGCCAAGTTTCTGACCAACGTGTTGTTCATCGTCTTCTCTGCTATCGCGAGCGCAGTCTGTACCTGGTTCAATGAGCGGTCCAGAAAGCAGCTGGTCAGGCTTCAGTACGAAGTTCTCCAGAAGAACGACACGCTGCAGTCCACCAATCAAGCGCTGGCAGAAGTGAAGGGTCAACTGGTTCAGCGCGAGAAAATGGCCGCCATCGGAACCTTGTCGGCGGGTTTGCTGCACGAGTTGAACAACCCGGTGAACTACAGCCTGATGGCATTGGACATGGGCTTGCAAAGACCTGCCGCAGCACAGGACGAGATGCTCAAAGAGTGTCTGGACGATGCCCGCGCCGGCATGAGCCGGGTGCAGAACATTGTCTCCGACCTCAAGACCTTCGCCTACCAGAAACCTGGCGACAACACGAAACGGACGTTTCTGCTCGAGACTGCCGTGGAATCGGCGATTCGCCTGACGGGACATGAGCTCAAAGGCGTGAACATCCTGTTGGATATGCCAGGGGATACCCATGTGGTGGGCGACGAACCCGCCATCATCGGTGTGCTGATCAATCTCTTCAGCAATGCCGTACACGCCATGCAGAAAGCCGGTACTGCCAGACCGGAGATTCAGATCACCGGAAGCTATGTCGACAACGATACCCGACTGCTGCTGAAGGTGAAGGACAACGGGACCGGTATCGGAGAGGAGACCATTGACCGTGTCTTTGAACCGTTCTTCACGACCCGCGATGTGGGCGCCGGGCTTGGTCTGGGTCTGAGTGTGAGTTATGGCATTGTTCAACGCCATGGCGGAACATTGGCCGTCAGGAGCGAACTGGGGAGGTGGACAGAGTTCAGTCTGGATCTGCCGCGTCCGGACCATGCCTAAGCCAAGGACAGGATTCTCATGACCCACGCGCCCAAGCCTGCCAATCTGTCACCGGGGACACGTCCGCCGCACACCATATTGCTTGTGGACGACGAGGCACAGGCCTGCAAGTGGTTTTCGAGGCTCTATGGTGATGAGTTTGCGATTGCCACGGCGGGCAGCGGAGAGGAGGCGCTCGATTTCATGTCGGCGCAGGGCCGTCAGGTCGCTGTGCTGGTGAGCGACTATCGCATGCCAGGGATGACGGGTGTGCAGTTGTTGCGCAGGGTCAGTGATGCACACCCACATGTGGTGGGCTTGCTGGCTTCCGCCTATGCGGACAAGGATGTCGCGTTGCAGGCGGTCAACGAAGGCAAGGTGCACGCGATTCTTGAAAAGCCGCTGAGCGAAGCGGGAACCCGTGCTGCCTTGCGCGAAGCACTTGCCTTGAGTGTTCGCAAGGCCAGCGACAAAGTGCTGCTCGAGCAGCGCGCGACTTCGCAGCGAGAAATTCTGGGATTTCTTGCCCATGAGGTGACAACGCCACTGGTCACTGTGCGCGCCTACCTTCAGGCTTTGCGAGACCGGGTGGAGACTGCTGGCGAAGAGGAGGCTGAGGGTGGCGCTGTGGCAGTCTTGTCGCAGAATCGCCCGGGCGAGGTCATCCAGATGCTGGAGGCAGCTCAGCGTCGCGCAGGGTATGCGCAGTCGCTGGTGTCGACGTTTGTGCAGACCGCCAGAGACTCCGCTGCCAAGCTCGGACCGGTGACCTTGCAGGCCAGTGACTTGCTGCAAGCCGTGTCCGAAGAGTACCCGTTCGAAGAAGGGCAGGCTCATTGCTTGCAGTGCGAAGTGGAGCAGGACTTCTCCTTGCCCGGGCGTCGGGATTTGCTCTACCTCGTCGTCTGCACCCTGATCAAGAATGCGCTGCTGGCCATGGACGCCGCGGGTACGGAAGACCCGGCCATCGTCATGCGGCTGGACCGTTCCAGCCCGGCGCCAGGCCTGGCCAGGCTCCCTGTGCTGCAAGTGATCGACAACGGCCCGGGAATCGAACCCGACATCCTGGCCAGACTGACACGCGAGCCTGTGACCACTCGGCAGCGCACGGGTGGTACCGGTATGGGTGTGCTGTTTTGTCAGCGGGTGATGAGTTCTCTGGGTGGCAGCGTTGATGTGCGTTCCACCCTTGGCCAAGGGACAGCCGTTACCCTGTACTTCCCCCAGGCAGATGCCGGTCCGCCAGATACCTGACCCCCATCCAACCCTCTGACAAAGAACAATGTCCGCAAACAAGATTCTCTATGTCGACGACGAGGCCATGGCACTCAAGTACTTCCAGCGCCTTGTCGAGCCTGTGGCACCGGTGATCACGGCTGGCTCGGTGGAAGAAGGTCGGCGCATCCTTGAGGAGCAGGGGATGGATATTGCGGTGCTGGTGACCGATCAACGCATGCCGGGTGAGCAGGGCAATGCACTGCTCAAATATGCCAAACAACATCATCCGGCCGTGGTGAGGATGTTGACGACAGCCTATTCCGATCTGGGCGATGCGGTGGAAGCCATCAACAGGGGTGAGATCTTCCGCTACATCACCAAGCCCTGGGAGCTTGAAGCGCTCAAGGCAGACTTGCGAAATGCGCTGGAAATGGCTGGACTGAGGCGCGAGCGGGATGCGTTGCTGAGAGACAAGCTGATGGTGCAGCAAAACCACCTGATGGCCCAGCGCCTGGCGGGACTGGCCACCATGGGGACCGTGCTGCTGGGTGATGAGGCGCGATCGCGCTCAGCGGTACTTGGCCTGGCACGATGTGGGGCAGCATTTGGCGTGGCAGAACCCAGTGTGGACTGGGCGCGCTGGGACCAAAGCGATGTTCAATCTGCCGAAGCCAGTCGCATGTCGGCGCTTGGCCTGAAGGTACAGACTCATCTGGCCACCCTGGAGCCTGACGTGGACGTCGCGCAATGGGTGGGGCACCGGCTGGGGGCACAAGGCACGAAGTCCGCCGTTGACCTGTTGGGTGCCCCGGTGGGCAATGCCCCGACCGACGCGGAAGCCGTGTTGTGGGCCGGCCTTTTGCACAGTGGTGGGGCGCTCGGCCTGGAGGGGGGAAACATGCCGGCAGAGCAAACGCTGGTCGTGGCCTCTGCGCCTGAGGCGGCTGACGCATGGTTGCACCAGGCGCTGGAGTGGCTCGCCGGTCACCCTCATTGAAGGCAAGTCTGGCCGTGCCGGTCAGATGTCAATGCCCATGTAGTCCGACGGTTCTGTCTGGGGCGGTTGCGGCTCGACGACCTTGTGAACTTTCTGCCCGGAATGCTCCCGGTTGTCCGGCGCAGTCTCGCCGGAGGAACTGACGGGCAGCAGGATCGTGAAGGTACTGCCTTCGCCGAGCGTGCTCTCAACGTTGATGGTGCCGCCGTGCGATTGCACCATGCCGATAACGGCGGCGAGACCGAGACCTGTGCCCTGGTCGACTGGCTTGGTGGTGAAAAATGGCTCAAAGATGCGGGCCTTGGTGGCCTCATCCATGCCGCAGCCGTCGTCCGTGACACGGATGCGGATGAAATCCTGATCGGACCACCAGTGCGCACCGGTATCGACCGCCGAGGGGACAGTGTTTCCATGACTGACCACATCAGCCTCCAGCGTCACTGTGCCGCTGCTTTGTCCCACTGCATGGACAGCGTTGGTTCCCAGATTGAGTAGCACCTGGGTGAGTTGCGTCAAGTCACCCAGTACCGGCGGCAGAGCAGGTGGTGTGTGGCACTCGATGCGGATGGACGGCGCTCTGAGCGCCATGAGAAGGCTGTGGGTGTCGTGCAGCAGATCGACGATATCCACGGGCGCGCGGCTCACGCCCTGGCGCCGTCCAAACGCCAGAATGCGCCTGACCAGGTCGCGGCCCTTGCCAGCGGCCTTGGTTACCTGATTGAGCGTCTCTTGTGCCTGATGATCATGGGCCAGATCTTCCTTGAGCAAGCGAGTGTTGCCCTGAATGGCCGCGAGGATGTTGTTGAAGTCGTGGGCCACACCGCTGGCCAGCGTGCCCAGTGCCTCCATTTTTTGCGAACCGAGGTGCCGGGCCTGCAATTCCAGTTCGCGTGCCTTGGCTTGCCGAAGGCCTGAATAGTCGAACAGAAGCAGTACGGCCAGCGGCGGACGGTCTTCAGTGGCGTAGGCGTTGCACAGCAGCCATTTCGTGTCGTCGCGCTGATGGCATCGAATGCCGAAGACCAGGTCGCGAATAGGCGCAGTCTGGCGAAGCACCTTGAAGTGCGGCGTGTCATGGAAGGGCAGCGGGTCACCGTTTTCATCCACCCAGCACTTGAGCAGGTCGTGGCTCAATACTTCGCCTTCAGCAGGCTCCCAGCCGCCGGTTCTGAGCAATCGGTGGCCCAGTGAGTTGCAACGCCGGATTCGGCCCGCGCTGTCCACCATCACCACACCAGCTTGAAGGTGCTCGAGCAGCTCCCGGGATTGATGCTCTCGCTCGCGAAGCGTGGACTGCGCTTCGTCGTTCTGTGACTGAAGAGAATAGGAAATGAGGGTGAGGTAGACCACGAGCCGGAAAAGGGTGGCGGCAAAAAGGCTGATGAAAATGACTGGAGCGCGGGCACTGTCGAATGACAGTGGTGCAAATTGCCCGTGATGGATGAGGCCGCCCGAGATCAACAGGACCGACGTCAGCTCAAGTGAGGTCAGTACCAGCAAAGCCTGCTCGCCGTGGTTGAAACCGCTGCGGCGCAGGCGCATGACATCGGCCAGGGTCAGACCGCTGATGACTGCGGCCGACACCAGAAAGCCGACCGGACGCCAGGCGACCAGTGCGTCAAAGCTGAAGACAACGGTATTCAGTGCGGTGACCAGCACAAGCGGAGGGATCACCCAGGCCAGCTTTGCCGGGTGCCCCAGGTAGGCGCGCACACCCAGCCAGCACAACACGGCGGTGGCCGAGAGAGCGGAGTTCGACAGGCCCCAGAGTGAGGCGCCGACGCTGGAAAGGCGATAGCCCAGGCCCGCATAGGCGAGGGAGGCCAGCAAGCTGGCGAGCGACCAGTAGCCGATGCCTGGTACGGAGGCGTGTCGGCGGTGGGCAATGAAGAATGTGAACGCACAGGTGGCCGACAGAAACACCAGCGCAAACGCCAGGGTTTGGGACGAAAAGTCTTCGGTCGGCATGGGCGACGGAGCCTGGCACGTGTGCCAGGCATATGTGATGGTTGTGTGCCTCGTCGGCTGTTGGGGTGAAAGAAGTCAGTTTAGGTTTGAATCGGAGGCTTGGCGCGAAGGCTTTAGGGGCTGACATCGATTTCGTCACGAACCCCGCGCCATGCTTGATGCTCACGCTTGGTGATGGTGCGTACCTTTGGCTCAATGTCCGCTGCCGGCCGCAACCCTTTGGCTGAATCACGGGCAAGCTTGCAGAGGTACTTTCACTGGGGCAGAGGCAAGCGGGCGATGCATTGGCCCACTCATGCTCATGCGTACAGGGCGGGCGCCTGCATGGCTTCGATCTGTTCGTGGAGCATGTCCACCTGGCCTTGCCAGTAGTCCCTGGTGCCAAACCAGGGGAAGTTGATCGGAAAGGCGGGATCATCCCATCGGCGTGCCAGCCACGCGCTGTAGTGCACCAGTCGCAAGGTGCGCAGAGGCTCGATGAGGGCCAGTTGCTGGCGGTTGAATGGGCGCACCTGCTCATAGCCATCGAGCAGCGCGCCGAGTTGCTGCGTTTGCTGAAGACGGTCACCGCTGAGGAGCATCCAAAGGTCTTGCACTGCGGGGCCGGTGTGTGCGTCGTCCAGGTCCACGAAGTGCGGACCCCCGCCAGGAAGCTCGGCCGGTGTCCAGAGCACATTGCCCGGATGGCAGTCGCCGTGCAACCGCAGGTCCTCTGATGTGTCTGGCAGGGGTGCGCGCAAGACGGGGTGGCTTTCAATGATGGCCAGAGCCTCATCCAGGGCTGCACTCCAGGCGCGTTGTACTTCGGGCGCAATGGCCTGGTGACTGAGCAACCACGTCTTGGGGCCAGTGGCATAGGTGCAGGCATCCAGACGCGGGCGATGCACAAACGGGCGCTGGCTGCCGACCTGGTGAATGCGGGCCAGAAAGCGGCCCATCCATTCCAGTGTGTCGAAATCATCCAGTTCGGGGCGGCGTCCGCCACGGCGCGGGCATACTGAAAACCAGAACCCGTCGTGATGGTGCAGCGTTTGCCCTTGCAGCACGAGTGGTGCGACCACAGGGATTTCATCTGCCAGGAGATCCAGAGAGAATGCGTGCTCCTCCTCGATCTGCTCCCTGGTCCAGCGCCCCGGACGGTAGAACTTGAGTACGACTTGTTCATTGCCGTCGACGGGAGATTCGAGGGCAGCCTGATAGACGCGGTTCTCAAAGCTGTTGAGGCTGAGGATTCGGCCGTCTCCCCACAAGCCGGTGCTGGCCAGCGCATCCAGGACAAGGTCCGGGGTCAGGCGGGCAAACGGGTGTTCGGCGTCGGGGGAAGCCGCAGAGGCATGGTCATCAATTCGGTTCATGTCTGGATTGTCGCTGCTGCGGCGTGCCAGAATGCAGGGATGAGTCGAGGCAATTTTCCCCGCTGGCACCTGGTTCGCCGTGGCCTCTGGTATTCGCTGGCGCTGGCGTTGGTCATTCTCCTGGCCGGTGGTGTGGGATTCCTGTGGCTGGAGCCGGGCATCACCACCATTGAAGACGGCCTGTGGCTGGCCTTCACGACAGCCGCGACGGTGGGCTATGGCGATCTGGTGCCACACACGCCAATGGGACGAGCGTTTTCAGTGGTGGTGGTCCTCCTGGGGCTGACGGTGTTGTCGCTGGTGACGGCATCACTGGCTGCGGTCTTCGTTGAACGCGAGGTGCAGCAGGACGAGCGCCTGGTCGAATTCGATTTGCTGGTGGAGATTCGTGCGTTGCGCAAGGAGGTCAAGGCCTTGCGGGAAGAGGTCGGTCAGGTCACTGGCCAGAACCAGGGCATCCGCGAAGACAATTACGATGCGCCACCTGAGCGTGGTCCACATTCCGAGCACCCATGAACCCCCAAAACAACAAGAGCCAGAAGAGCCAAAAGAGCCGCTCTGGCGGCCATGCCACCAAGAAGCCGCAGCCCTCGCTGCAGGATCAGTTGCCCGAACTGCGCGAGGGGCAGTCTATCGAGCTGCTCAAGGAACTGCACATCCTCACGCGTGATGGCCGGCTGAACCAGGACACGCGGCGCAAGCTCAAACAGGTCTACCACCTGGTGCAGTTCATCGAACCGTTGCTGCAGACGGTGCTGGACGACAAGGGTGACGTCAGCCTGGCCGACCATGGCGCTGGCAAGTCCTACCTTGGCTTCGTCCTCTATGACCTGTTCGTCCGGCCTCAGGGCAAGGGCTGGGTCTACGGCGTCGAGACGCGGCAGGAGCTGGTGGACAAGTCACGCGAGCTGGCACAGCGTCTGGGGTTTGATCGCATGCGGTTTCTGGCGACCACGGTGCAGGCGTCACTCACGCATGCTGATCTTCCCGAAACTTTCGATGTGGTCACGGCCTTGCACGCATGTGATACGGCCACCGATGATGCGATCGCATTTGGCCTGGCCAAGCAAGCGCGTTTCATGGTGCTGGTCCCTTGCTGCCAGGCCGAAGTGGCATCAGTGATGCGTCAGCACAAGGCGTTTCACCTCAAACGCACACCCTTGGCAGAGCTGTGGCGACACCCGCTGCATACCCGAGAGTTCGGCAGCCAGATCACCAACGTGATGCGGTGCCTGCAACTGGAGGCGCATGGTTACGAGGTAACAGTCACCGAGCTGGTGGGTTGGGAGCACTCGATGAAGAACGAGCTCATTCTGGCGCGCCACCAACCAGGCGCCCCTGAGGAAAAGCGTCGCCGGGCCAGAGAGCGGTTGGGTGAAATCATCGAAGAGGTCGGTCTGAGACCCCTGGCGGACAAGTTTCTGGCGTGAGCGCAACAAGGGTTTTTCTGTAACAAGGCCGAATCCCGGGGTTTGCGGCTTCAGGTGTGAACTGCATCACACCCGATAGCAGATATGGCGCGGAAATCCTGGGTTTCTCTCGCCTTGTCGGAAAACTTCCTACACGCAGCATGGCGCGACGCTGACTTAACGAAATGTGTCGAGAGGAATACAGTTTGTTTCATCGACAAACGCAATGTAGTCACCCACACAAACCGTCAGGACACCGCCATGAAAACCTTTCAATCCCGCCTGAATCCCTTCGTCCTCATGCTCGACCCAGAGGCTGTGATCAACGCCATGGAAGGTTCTACACGGTTGCGCCAGTTGCGCCAGCGCATCTGCCGTCCGCTGGACAAGCCCCTGATTCCCAAGCTGTTCGACACCGACCGCGAGTTTGACTCGGTGATCGACGAAGAAGAGTTCATGGACTCTGGTATCGACCTCTACGCAGAGGCTCAGCCAGCGATCCACACCCTGCACTGACATCACGCCTTCTGGCGTGGTGCTTGCACCCTGTCTCATGCCTTGTTGTACCCAAGGCTCTGACATCTCTCTCTCCTCTCTCTTTCGGCCTGACTGAACCGTCAGGCCGTTTTTTTTGCCGGCTCGGGTCCGGGACGCGCCCGCCGCCTACAATGTGGGGCAGATCTGTGTCCATGCGCGATTTTTGCGCTTCTCCCAGCCGTGTCCACACCTCTTTCCGTCAAACTGCAATACCTTTTGCCCAAGCAGGCGCTCACGGCACTGGCTGGACGGTTTGCGCGTGCGCAAGCCGGTGCACTGACACAGCTTGCCATCAGCCGGTTTGTTGAGCGCTACCAGGTGAACATGGCCGAAGCAGCCAACCCTGATCTGGCCAGCTACGCGACCTTCAACGAGTTTTTCACCCGCCCGCTGCGGGCTGACGCGCGGCCGCTGGCCGATGCGACATATGTTTGCCCTGTGGACGGCGCCATCAGCCAGTTCGGCCGGATCGACGGAGACCAGATCTTCCAGGCCAAGGGTCACCGCTACAGCACGCGGGCCCTGGTGGGGGGCGATGCAGCCCTTGCCAGTCAGTTTGACCGCGGGCATTTCGCCACCATTTATCTCAGTCCGCGCGACTACCACCGCATCCACATGCCTTGCGAAGGCCGACTGCGCCGCATGATCCATGTGCCGGGCGATCTTTTCTCAGTCAACCCTGCCACGGCAGAGGGCGTGCCGGGCCTGTTTGCGCGCAATGAGCGTGTGGTGTGTGTTTTTGACATCCCGATGCCCGGCACCGATGAAGTGCGCCCGTTTGTGCTGGTGCTGGTAGGGGCCACCATTGTCGGCAGCATGGCCACGGTCTGGCATGGCGTGGTCAATCCACCCCGTCCAGGGAACATTCGGGACTGGAACTATGAAGACAAGTCCCATGTGTATGACCGTGGCGAGGAAATGGGCTGCTTTCTTCTGGGCTCCACTGTGGTGATGCTCTGGCCGCAGGACATGATTGAATTCAACCCGGACTGGGCGCCTGCCCGACCTGTCCGGCTGGGTGAGGCGATGGGGCAAGCCGCGGGTACGTCTGCATGGAGCGACGGAACCGCAACGACCATTCTCACCGCCTGAATGGCGGGAACTGATACTCAACAAACGGCAGCGCGAGACACCGCCAGCGCCAAATGAAAGGCTGACATGACCATCACCCTCGGAACCCCTTTGTCCTCCTCCGGCACACGCGTCATGTTGCTCGGCGCAGGTGAGCTGGGCAAGGAGGTGCTGATCGCGCTTCAGCGTTTGGGCGTGGAGACCATTGCGGTGGACCGCTACGAGAATGCGCCTGGCCAGCAGGTTGCGCACCACGCACGCACCATCGCCATGAGTGACCCGGCGCAACTCAAGGCACTGATCGAGCAGGAGCGCCCCTTGATGGTGGTGCCGGAGATTGAAGCCATTGCCACACCCATGCTCCAGGAGTTGGAAGCGGCAGGGACAGTCAAGGTCATTCCCACGGCGCGAGCCACGCGACTGACGATGGACCGGGAAGGCATTCGCCGTCTGGCCGCCGAAACACTGGGCCTGCCGACCAGTCCATATCATTTCTGCGACTCGCTCGAAGAATTGCAGGCCGCCATCGACGGCGAGAAGGGTGTCGGCTATCCCTGTGTCGTCAAGCCAGTGATGAGCAGCTCCGGCAAAGGCCAGAGCAAGATTGATGGTCCTGAAGACGTGAAAAAGGCCTGGGACTACGCCATGGCCGGTGGCCGCGTGAGCCATGGTCGCGTCATCGTCGAAGGCTTTATCGATTTCGACTACGAAATCACCCAGCTCACTGTCCGTGCCGTGGGCGCCAACGGGGACATCGAAACGCATTTTTGTGATCCGATCGGTCATGTGCAACAAGGCGGTGACTACGTCGAGAGCTGGCAGCCCATGCCCATGCACCCGGCTGCGCTGGAAAAGTCGCGCGACATCGCCAAGGCCATCACTTCTGACCTCGGCGGGCAAGGCCTGTTCGGCGTTGAGCTGTTTGTCAAGGGTGAAGACGTCTGGTTCAGCGAGGTCAGCCCACGCCCGCACGACACCGGTCTGGTCACCCTCTGTACACAGCACCAGAGCGAGTTTGAGCTGCACGCGAGGGCCATTTTGGGCTTGCCGGTGGATACTTCACTGCGCAACCCCGGCGCCAGTGCTGTGATTTACGGTGGTGTGGAAGCCGAGGGCATTGTGTTCGACGGGGTTGACGAGGCTTTGCAGGTGCCTGGCACCGACATTCGCCTGTTTGGCAAGCCCGAGAGCTTCACCAAGCGCCGCATGGGCGTGGTGGTGGCCCGCGCAGACGACACCGACACCGCACGCGCCAATGCCAAGCTGGCTGCATCCAGGGTCAAACCGCGTACAGCCTGACTCTCGCGAGCAACAGGCAAGCGCCTCTTGCGGGGCTACTCGTGCCGCAGCGCGTCGATGGGGTCCATGCGCGCTGCGCGCCGTGCCGGAAAATAGCCAAACAACACCCCGATACCGGCTGAGAACACGAACGACAGGATGTTGACGCCCGGGCTGAAGATGTAGGGCACATCCATGACCTTGGCCAGGCCAATCGAGGCGCCTGTGGCCAGGACGATGCCGATGAGGCCGCCCATGGCCGCCAGCACCACGGCCTCGATCAGGAACTGCATCAACACTTCGCGCTCCAGTGCGCCAATGGCCAGACGCAAGCCGATTTCGCGGGTGCGCTCGGTCACGCTGACCAGCATGATGTTCATGATGCCAATGCCGCCGACGAGCAGGCTCACGGCCGCCACGGCGCCGAGCAGCATGGTCAGCACCTTGGTGGTACCGGAGAACGTGTCGGCCAGTTGCTTGGTGTCGAGCACATTGAAATTGTCTTCGTCGGCTGGCGAGAGCTTGCGCATCTCGCGCAGCAAGGCCGTCAGGTCCGACTTGACCCGCTCAGGGTCGCTGTCGTCGGCCATGGAGATTTGCAGGGTGTTGACCCAGGTGTTGCCGGTGATGCGCCGCTGCAAGGTCCGCAGGGGCATCAGCACCATATCGTCCTGGTCGCTACCGAACGCGCTTTGACCCTTGGCTCCGAGCAGGCCGATCACCTCGCAGCTCATCTTCTTGACCCGCAGTTGCTCGCCCACAGCAGGGACCGGTCCGTACAACTCTCGCTGAACGGTCTGGCCTATCAGGCACACAGCCGAACCTGCGCGCAACTCGTCGTCTGTGAATGAGCGGCCGTCACTGATCTCCCAGTTGCCTGTGGTCAGGTAGTCGTTGTTGCTGCCAACAATGATGCTTGACCAGTTCTTGCCGTTGGCCACCAAAGTGGAGGAGCTTCGGGCTTGTGGTGCGATTGCGGTGATGCCGGCCAGCTGCGAGCGGATGATGGCTGCATCGGTGTCTTTGAACGAGGGGGCGGTGGTGCCCGAGCCCGGCCCCATGCGCTGACCCGGGCGCACCATCAGCAGGTTGGTGCCGAGGCTGGCGATCTGGTTTTGAACCGATTGCGTGGCGCCATTGCCCAGGGTCACCATGGTGATCACTGCGCTGACCCCGATGACAATCCCGAGAATGGTCAGGAAGGATCGCAGCAGGTTGCGCCGGATGGAGCGCAATGCAAGCAGCAAGGTGTTGATCCACATGGTCAGTCCGCCTCCTGAACGGCAGGCGCTTGTGGCCTTGCGCGATTGGCGTTGGGGGCATCATTGGCCACCACGCCATCGACGAATCGAACCAGTCGGCTGGCGTATGCAGCCATGTCCGGCTCGTGCGTCACCATCAGCACGGTGATGCCTTGCTCGACGTTGAGGCGCCAAAGCAGTTCCATGATTTCCTCGCTGCGCTTGGTATCGAGGTTGCCCGTGGGCTCATCGGCGAGCAGCACTGCAGGTTCCGTGACGATGGCGCGCGCAATGGCGACGCGTTGCTGTTGACCGCCGGAAAGTTCCCCGGGTGTGTGATGCTCCCAGCCTTTGAGGCCGACGGCCTCAAGCGCCCCGGCGGCCATCTGCCTGCGTTTGGCGGCAGGCTCGCCCCGGTAGACCAGGGGCAGTTCCACGTTCTCTTGCGCGGAGGTTCGTGCCAGCAGATTGAATCCCTGGAACACAAAACCGAAGTACCGTCGGCGGACCCGGGCTCGCTCATCACGCGATAGCGACTCGACATGCACGCCCTGGAACAGGTATTGTCCGGAGGAGGGCGTGTCGAGCAGGCCGAGGGCATTCATGGCCGTGGATTTGCCCGAGCCGCTGGGCCCCATGATGGCCACGAACTCCCCTTGATGGATGTCCAGGTCGACGCCCTTGAGCGCCTGGAAGGCAGTGGCGCCTTCACCATAGACCTTGGTGATGCCACGAAGCTGTATCAGGGGTGTGGCCCCGGGCGGGTTGCTCATGATCCGTTGCTGCGTTGCTCGGTGATGACGGCCATGCCCGGCTGCAGTTCGCCACCCGTGATTTCGGTTTTGCGACCATCGCTGATGCCGGTGGTCACCTTGACCTGCTGAGGGGCGCCGTCGCGCAGAACCCAGAGAGTGCGCTCGCCGGGTGCCTGGGGCTGCTCCCCAGCCGTTTTGTTCGCGCTCCGCCGGGGAGGGCGTGGCATGAGCTTGCTCATGACACTCTCGCTCTCTCCTGCGGCCTTGTCGTTCACCTGGGAGGGCGCAAACCGCAGCGCGGTATTGGGCACCAGCAACGCATCAGCACGCTCTTTGGCCACAATGGTGGCACTGGCGGTCATGCCTGGTCGAAGACTCATGTCATCGTTGTTGACGGCCAGTGTCGTGACGTAGGTGACGACGTTGTCGGTAGTGGTAGAGCCGAAAGCGACGCGATCGATGGTGGCCGGATACTGGCGCGAGGGGTAGGCGCTGACGGTAAAGGTGGCACGCTGCCCGGTCTTGACGGACCCCACGTCGGCTTCATCGACGTTGACATCGAGCTGGAGCTTGGTCAGGTCCTCTGCCACAGTGAGCAAGGTCACGGCTTGCAACGAAGCGGCCACGGCGTTGCCCGGGTCGACTGAGCGCGCCAGGACGACACCGTCAATGGGAGATTTGATCGAGGCCTTGGACAGATTGGTTTCGTCGGTGGACAAGGCAGCGCGGGCCTTCTCCACCGCAGCCTGGGCGCTGGCTTCGGCCGCGGTGGCGCGGTCTGCGGCGGCGCGGGCACTGTCGAGTTCGGCTTCGGATGGCACCTTTCCGCCAGATAGCCTGGCCACTTCCTCATAGCGCGCCAATGTAGCTGCTGCCTCGGTGCGGGTGGCCGTGGCCTGCGCTTGCTGGGCAACGGCCGATGCCAGGGCCGCACGCGAGCTGTTGACTTGGTCTTTGAGTTTGGCGGTGTCGAGCACCACCAGTACCTGTCCGGCCTTGACCTCGTCATTCACGTCGACGAACACTTGCCGCACCGTGCCAGAGAGCTCGCTGCCGATGTTGACGGACCGGGTTGGCTGCAATGTGCCATTGGCCGCAACCGTGAGCGTGATCTTGCCCCGCTGTGCCTCCTGGGTCACATAGGCAGGCGCCGCCTTGCTTGCGGAGTTGGATCCCCACCAGGCGATACCCAGCGCCAGGAGTGCCAGGACCAGCAGACCGACCCAGAGGGAGCGCCGTTGCCACCAGCGGGGAGGGTGGTCGTCGCCCAGCAGGCCTTTCAGGTCGTTTGTGGTGGAAGTGTCTTGGGTGGCCATGGTGCTGATCAATGAAGCGTCACTGAGTTGGGGCTGTGGCAGGGGTGGTCGGTTCGGTGGGGTCCGGTTGCCATCCACCGCCAAGCGCCTTGTAGAGTTGAATGTGGCTGGTGGCGAGGCTGGCCTTCGCAGTGGCCACACTGTCCTGTGCCGAAAGCAGTGTTCTCTGGGTCTCCAGAACAGACTGGAAGTCGAGCAGTCCGCTGGTGTACTGCTGGCGAGCCAGCAGCTCTGCAGAGGCTGCTGCATCGCTGGACAGCGTCAACCGCTCCAGCCGAAGCCGGTTGCCATCAATCGCCGCCAGTGCGTCTTCCACTTCTTTCAGGGCAACCAGAACCGACTGCCGGTAGGCAGCGGCAGCGGAGACCTCGCCAGCGGACGCCACTTCAGCTTGTGCCTTCAGCACGCCGCCGTCCCACAGAGGGGCCGTCAGGCTGGCCAGCAAGCTGTTGACGATGCTGGCGCCTCCATCAGTGAGGCCGCGCAGCGTATTGGCGCCAAGACCGAGGGAGCCGCTGAGCCGGAAACTGGGGTAACGGGCAGCCTGCGCCTGGTCGGCACGAGCCGTGGCGGCCAGAACCTGATATTCCGCCGTCCGGATGTCCGGCCGTTGCCGCAGGGTATCGGCAGGAAAGGAAATGGTCAGGCTGGCAGAAGGCGCTGGAATGGCCACAGATGGATCGAATGCTGTGTCGAGCGCACCAGGCAACTGTCCTGTGAGGATCGACAGCGCGTGGCGGGCTTGCGTCAGGCTGGTCTGCAAGGCCGCCACCTGAGCATCGGTCTGTGCCACCGCGGCCTTGGCCTGCTCGCGTTCCAGCGAAGAGGCCAGACCTGCGTCTGTTCGCCAGGACGTGATCTGCGCTGTTTCGGTCTGGGTGCTCAGGTTGCGTTGTGCAATGCCCAGCCGTTGCTGGAGTGCACGGGCTTCGACATAGGCGATGGCCACTTCTGCAGCGAGCGAGACCTGCACATCGCCGAGCTGGGCTTCTGCCGCTTTCAGGTCGGCATCCGCTGCTGCGAGACCTTGTGCATTGACGCCAAAGACATCGGGCTCCCAACTGGCGTCGATGCTGGTGGAAAACCTGTCGGTGCTGGGGGTGTCGCCCGATTTGCTGCGCTGCCCACTCAATGATGCGCTGACGGAGGGTCCGAGTCCCGCTGACTGGGCCTGGCGCTGTGCGCGAGCCTGTCTGAGGTTGGCCTGGGCGATGGCGACGCTGGTGTTGTGTTTGAGAGCCTGCTCCACCAGTCGCTTGAGGAGGTCGTCTTCAAAGACTGACCACCACTGAGCGAGGGCGAGGGAGCGGGGTGTGCTCGTGGCACTGGCCTTGTCAGGAACTGGCTGGCTCCATGCTGTTGGCACTTCAGCGGTGGTCCAGGCCGTGATGTCGCGGTCAGAGGGGCTGGCACATGCAGCCAGCAGCGAGCAAGCGGCAGTGGCGACCGCTGTGCGCCAGCGTGTCTGAGCATGTGCAAGGGTGGCTGGCCGCAAGGGCTTGGACGGAAGTTCGTTGGTCACGATTCCATTGTGCGCCCCGACCGGGTGGCTTGGGTTTTCTGGGCGTGAAGCCCCGGTAAAGTTTCTTGTCAGTTGATCTGGGTCAAGCCTGCCGGGGCGCTGAATGAGCATCTTGAACGGGGGCGTTTTCACCCTCTTGCATCGATTCCTGCCCGGCGATGTGCAAAGTTTGTGTGGGGAAAGCGATCTCGGCGCCATGGCGCTCCACGATGTTTCCGATCTTGAGCAGCACATCCTGCTTGACGCGGTGGTACTCAACCCAGTTTCGCGTCTTGGTGAATGCGTAGATCATGATGTCGAGCGAGCTGGCGCCGAAATGGTTGAAATTGACGATCAACGTTTGCGTGTTGTCCATGTCCGGGTGGTCGTGGATCATGGATTTGACGTCCTTCACGACTGACTCCACCTGAGCGAAGTCGTCATAGCGCAGGCCAAGTGTTTCCTTGATACGCCGGTGGCTCATGCGCGACGGGTTCTCCACCACGATGCTGGTGAAGACCGCATTGGGGACGTAGATCGGGTTCTTGTTGAATGCCCTGATGCGTGTATGTCGCCAGCTGATGTACTCGACCGTGCCTTCGATGCTCTTGTCGGGTGACCGAATCCACTCGCCCACCTTGAATGGACGGTCCAGATAGATGGTCAGACCGCCAAAGAAGTTGGCCAGCAAGTCCTTGGCTGCCAGGCCGACTGCAATGCCGCCCACGCCACCAAGCGCCAGCAATGCGCCGATATTGAATCCGAGTGACTGTGCCACGGTGATGACTGCCAGCACCACGATGACAAGCCTCGCCAGCTTGCTCAGCGCGTACACGGTGGTGACGTCGAAATCACTGCTCTTGGCCTGTCCCTGGGTGATGATGTTGCGAGTCATGTGCCCGGAGAACTTCCAGCCAAACCAGGCAAATGCGATGATCAGGCCGACGGTGCGCACGGCGCCGACTTCTTCCATGAACTGCGGCTCGGGCCACTGGGCCTGCATGGCGCGCGCCATCCAGCCAGCCGCTATCAGCCAGATCACGAGGTGGACCGGTTTGCGTGCGCTTCCCACCAGAGCCTCGTCCCAAACGTTGGGGGACTGATTGGCCCATTTGTCGAGCTGGTTGAAGATCATCCGGGCCACCTGGCTGACGATCAGTGCCAGGACGAAGATGGTGATGACCATGGCGATCCAGGCTTCGACGCCAAAGGTGTCCGTGATCAGTTGCTTGAGTTGTTGCATGCCTTGATGGGTTGTGCTGACGTTGTCGGGATGAGGGTGCTCACTGGAATGCCACTTCGGCAAAACTGCGCAGCTTGCGGCTGTGCAACTGCTTGCTGCCGCCTTCGCGCAAGCGCTCGACAGCACGAATGCCGATGCGCAGGTGCTGGTCGACGCGTTCCCGGTAGAAATGGTTGGCCATGCCCGGCAGCTTGATCTCGCCGTGCAGTGGTTTGTCACTCACACAGAGCAAGGTGCCATAAGGCACGCGGAAGCGGAACCCGTTGGCGGCAATTGTGGCGCTTTCCATGTCCAGTGCGACTGCGCGACTTTGGCTGAAGCGGCGCTGAGGTTTGTTGTCCGGCAGCAGTTCCCAGTTGCGGTTGTCAGTGCTGGCCACGGTGCCTGTTCGCATGATGCGTTTGACCTGGTGCGGCGCGACGCCGGAAACCTCGGCCACGGCTGCCTCGAGTGCGAGCTGGATCTCTGCCAGCGCAGGAATGGGCACCCACAGCGGCAGGTCTTCGTCGAGCACGTGATCTTCTCGCACATAGGCATGCGCCAGCACATAGTCGCCCAATTGCTGAGTGGTGCGCAACCCGGCGCAGTGCCCCAGCATGAGCCATGCGTGTGGTCTCAGCACGGCGATGTGGTCGGTGATGGTCTTGGCATTGGCCGGGCCCACGCCGATGTTCACGAAGGTGATGCCGGAGCGGTCCTTGCGCACCAGATGATAGGCAGGCATCTGTGGCAGGCGAGGGAGGGCGGCACCCATGGCATCTTCCTTGGTCGGCGCAATGCCGACGCGCCGGGTCACAACGTTCCCCGGCTCGACAAAGGCGACGTACTCACTGTCCGGGTTGGCCATTTCGGCATGGCCAAGTTTGATGAATTCGTCGATGTAGAACTGGTAGTTGGTGAACAGCACGAAATTCTGGAACCACTCCGGAGCCGTGCCTGTGTAGTGGCGCAGGCGCTGCAGCGAATAGTCCACCCGTGGCGCCGTGAACAAGGCGAGGGGCTGAGGCTCCCCGGGGTTCGGCTCGAACGTTCCGTTGGCAATGCCGTCGTCCATGACTGTCAGGTCTGGCAGGTCGAAGATATCGCGCATCTGGGCGCGGCGGACCGCATCCATTTCGCCTTCCACATGATCGTGCTCGGCAAATGAAAAATGAATGGGAATGGGGCTGCTGCTCACGCCGACCTCCAGCTCTCCACCGTGGTTGACCAATAGCAGCCTCAGCTGGTCAAGGTAGTAGTCGGCATACAGGTCCGGCCGGGTGAGTGTGGTTTCGAACCGGCCAGGGCCAGACACGAACCCGTAGCTCAGGCGGGTCTTCATGCCTTCGTGCTGGCGCATGACGCTGCGAGAGTGGAGGCGAACGAAGGGATAGCAGGCACGGATACGCCTGCCGCTGAAATCCTCGCCCTCGACAAACCGCTTGAGGGTCTGCCTGAGGAAGTCGATGTGGGCCTTATAGAGGCGCTGGATCTGGGCCAGTGCGGCATCGGCGTCAGTGAAGAGAGCCGGTGGGGTGAATTCAGGTGTTTCGATCATGTTGGCATTGTGGCCGCAGTGGCAGTAGTCGGTGTTGAACAAGGTCAAGCGACCGGCCCGCATTTTCTGCCATGATGCAGAGATTCCCAGTACACCGGTGCCGCCCGAACGGGCGCTGTGCATCAAGCTTAGCCAATTTTCATGTCAGATGTTTTGAACTGGATGCCCGACGGGCACAGTCTTGATGTGGCCAATGCCGCGGCTGTGCTGGCCTGCGCGCTCGGTTGCGGTTTGCTGGTCGGCATCGAGCGGGAACGCCGGAAAGGGCAGGGGCCGTCACGGGCCTTTGCGGGCGTCAGGACATTTGCCCTGACCTGTGTCACGGGGGCTGCTGCGGCCCTGATGCCGGTGGCGGGCCTGATGATCGTTGGCGCCGCTTTTGTAGCAGGCATGGCGCTGGTGGCCTACTGGCGTGATCGCTCAGACGACCCGGGAGCCACTACGGAGCTGGCGCTGGTCCTGACCTACATGATCGGCGCGCTCAGTGCCTGGAGCATTCCCCTGGCGGCAGCGCTGGCCGTAGGCATGACAGCATTGCTGGCCGCCCGTCACCGTCTCCATGCGCTGGCCAGCCAGTGGCTCAGTGCAGGGGAGGTGCGCGACGGGATCATCCTGGCGGCGCTGGTGCTCATGGCGCTGCCTCTGGTGCCAAATCGGCCTTTCTGGGGCGACGTACTCAATCCCTACCGAATCGTGCAACTGCTGGCCTTGCTCCTCGCTGTGCAATCGCTGGCCCATTTTTGCCGGCGCCTGCTGCAGGCCCGCCATGCCGTGATCTTCTCGGCATTCGCTTCTGGCTTTGTCTCCAGTACGGCCACCATTGCCACCCTCGGGCTTTCGGTCCGCCAGGGGCAAGGTGATGCCCGGCTGATGGCTGGTGGCGGTTTGATCTCCTGTGTGGCGACACAAGTGCAACTGTTGCTGGTGGCCTCGGCGATGCAACCAGCCTGGCTCAGCGTGCTTTGGGTGCCCGCCCTTTCATCTGCTGTGGTGGCTGGCTTGCTTGGCTGGTGGATGGTGCGTGGTGCGCAAGCCGACGGATCAGATGCCGTCGTCTCTTCTCCCCGTATTGAAGGGCTGCCTTCTGCAGGCGACGACCGAATGTTCAGCTTGCGGGGGGCGGCGGCCGTGGCCGGTTTGCTGGCAGGCATGCAGGTGCTGGTACGGGTCATGGAGCAGTGGCTGGGTTCGTCCGGAGTGCTCGTGGGAACCTTGCTTGGCGCGCTGGTGGATTTGCACTCGACCATGGCCGCTACGTTTGCTGCTGGTCTGCCTGGCGATGAGGGCTTGACCACAGTGGCCGTGGTGGCCGGTCTGCTCATCCATGCGGGCAGCAAGAGCCTGACGGCCGGCCTGGTCGGTGGGCGTCGCTATCTGGCCTGGCTGGCGCCCGGTCTTTGGGGGCATACCATTTTGTGCGTCATGGTGCTGGCAGCCATCGTCTGGTGGGTCTGATCTGCTGCCGGCGAGACAGCCATCAGCTGCGCGTTGGCTCCCGCATGGTCACGAACTCTTCCGCTGCGGTGGGATGGATGCCAATGGTGGAGTCGAAGACAGCCTTGGTGGCTCCCGCACGCATGGCCACGGCAAAGCCCTGCACGATTTCTCCTGCGTCCTCACCCACCATGTGAAGGCCGACCACGCGGTCGGACGAGGCGTCCACGATCAGCTTCATCAAGGTGCGCTCCGTACTGCCTGACAAGGTGTGCTTGAGAGCGCGAAACTCGCTTCGGAAAACAGCGATGCTGGTGAACTTCTCTCTCGCTTCTTCTTCCGTATACCCGACGGTGCCAATGTTGGGATGGGTGAACACGGCGGTGGGAATGAAGTCGTAATCCATGCTGCGCGCTGCCTTGCCGGCAACCGGCCCAAACAGCTCGTCGACCACTACCATTGCTTCGCCCAGGGCCACCGGCGTGAGCTGTACCCGGTTGGTGACATCGCCGACGGCGTAGATGGACGGGACATTGGTCTGGTAGCGCTCGTTGACGATGACCTCCCCCTGGCCGCCCTGGTTGACGCCCACAGTGTCCAGACCCATGCCTTCCACATTGGGCCTGCGACCGGTGGCATAGAGCACGGCATCGGCATGAACCTTTGCTCCGCCCTCAAGCTCGACAACGTAGGCGGCATCAGCACCCGCGCCGGACTCAGTGACGCACACCACATCGGTTCCGAGCTGGATATCCACGCCGGACTTGGCGATCTCGGCCGACACAAAGTGCCGGATCTCGTCGTCAAAGCCTCGCAGAATCTGCTCGCCCCGATACAGCAGTGACACCTGAGACCCCAGGCCCTGAAAGATGCTGGCGAACTCGCAGGCGATGTACCCGCCACCCACCACGACCAGTTTTTGCGGAAAGGGGTGAAGGTCAAACATGTCGTCGGACGTGATGACGTGCTCTCTGCCCTGAAAGTGTGGAACAAACGGTGTGCCACCAGTGGCAATGAGAATGTTCCTGGCAGTGAACGACTGATGCCCCGGGTTGCCCTCCTGGCTCAGCGTGGCCAGCGTCACGGCATGTTCGCCATCGATGCGGGCAAAACCATTGAGCACGGTCACGCCGGCGCCGCGCAGCATCTGGTCGTAAACACCATTGAGGCGGCTGATCTCCTTGCCTCTTTGCTGCTTGAGTCTTTCCCAGTCAAGTGAAGGGGGCTGAAGCGACCATCCAAAGCCTGCCGCTTCGGCAAAGGCGTCGTGGTAGTGCGCCGCATAGCTGTAGAGCTTCTTGGGAATGCAGCCCACATTGACGCATGTGCCACCGAGGCCGTCGACACCAAGGGTCTCGGCCATGGCAACCCGCGCGCCACGCTGCGCAGCCATGCGCGCTGCGCGCACACCGCCGCTGCCGCCACCAATCACAAACAGGTCAAAGTCGAATTCGCGCATGGAGTCCTTTGGTGTTGAAATGTCCCGAAGCCTTGTCTTCGCATGGGTTTTCGGTTCATCTTAGCGCCGCTCGCACGCGCTTGCGGGGCAGCAGCATCATGCCCCCGCCGCCCGTCAGGGCGGATTCACTCGTCCTGCACTTCCTGTTGCCTGGATTGCTGGACGGCTCGCCGCTTGGCCATCTCGCGTCCCATGCCAACGGTGTCGATGCCTTCCAGCCGCTTCTTGGCTTCGGGATAGGCGATCGACTCTTCGAGCAAAAGGTGGTCGGCGTACAGCGCTTCAAACACATCGAGTGCATGACGCAACTCCATGGGGTCAAACCACAGATTGCCGCTGGTGGCCGCTTCCAGAGATGGTGCGATCTGGATCCAGTTTTCTTCCAGCCAGCCGTGGTCTTGCGTCAGGTGCTGTGCTGCCTGGACCACATTGGCATCTTCGCTGCCGAGCAGGGAAGGAAAGACGTGCTTTTCCTCGTCGAGGTGATGCTGACGGGCTTCGGTGTTGAAGAAATCGAGCACCTCGCGCGCCATTTCGCGTGTGGCCTGATTCAGACCGTCCGACTCAATGGCGTCGACCAAGGCATGAAGTTGTTTGATCTGGCGCTGAATTTCGCGGTGGGTGTCATCCAGGAACTCAAAGACGTCAATGGATACGGTGGCTGTATTCATTTCGCGCTCCTTCTACGCTGTCAGTTGAGTTCCATTATTCAAAGCATCGGGGGCCTCACTTTGATCTGGCGCAAACAAAAAGCCGGGCGTCCCTTTCGGTGCGCCCGGCAGCTGCCAGTCGATCTGGAGGATTTGAGTTTTAAGTCATTGAATTCAAATAACTTTTTCGATCAATACGTGTAGACGCCTCGGCCGGTCTTGCGACCCAGCCAGCCGGCCTCCACCATCTCGCGCAGCAGGGGGCAGGCGCGGTATTTGGAGTCGGCAAAGCCTTCGAAATACACGTCCATGACCGCCAGGCAAACATCCAGGCCTACCAGGTCAGCCAGGGCAAGCGGGCCGATGGGGTGGTTGCAGCCCAGCTTCATGCCCTCGTCGATTTCCTCTGGTGTGGCCAGGCCCTCAGCCAGCACGAAGAAGGCCTCGTTGATCATGGGAACCAGCAAGCGGTTGACGACAAACCCGGGAGCATTCTTGACCGTGATCGGGGTCTTGCCCAGATCCGTCGCCAACTGGCGCACGGCATCATGGGTGGCATCGCTGGTCTGCAGGCCGCGGATCAGTTCCACCAGCGCCATCATGGGCACGGGGTTGAAGAAATGCATGCCGATGAACCGGTCGGCGCGTTGCGTGCTGGCAGCGAGCTTGGTGATGGAGATGGAGCTCGTGTTGCTGGCCAGGATCACGTCGGGTGCCAGCATGTCGTCAAGCTGTTTGAGGATCTTGAGTTTGACCGGCTCGTTCTCTGTCGCGGCCTCGATGACGATGTCAGCCTGTTTGAAGGCCTCATAGCTGGTTGACGCCGTGATTCGAGCCAGTGCTGCCTCCTTGTCAGCCTCGCTGATCTTCTCTTTTTTGATCAGGCGGTCGAGGCTGCCGGAAATGGTCTTCATGGCCTTGTCGATCGCCTCCTGGGCGATATCGACCATGACCACTTTGAGGCCACTGGTGGCACACGCTTGCGCGATGCCGTTGCCCATGGTGCCTGAGCCGACAATGCCCACGGTTTGAATGACGCTCATCTCGGTGTTCTCCTGTTTTCGTGTTCGTATGAAAGATGGATGAATGGTTGGTTGGGTTGGGTGCCAAAGGAGCTGAAAAAGGCCAGCCCTTCTTTGCTCTCCATTTTGCCTTCTTGGTTGCCAGACGACGAGCCCATGCCGGCACCGGTATGGCAGACATGCCTGCCCGGTGTTGACGCAGATGCAATGCGCCTTCCTGTCGTCCTAGACGCGGCTGCCTACTGCGAGAGCAAGGCCTGTGCTACCTTGAAACCAAGGTGAGCGCTGGCCCATGACTGGCGGTAGTCCGGCAGGTATTGTCCTGCCAGCGCTTGACTCGCGAATGACAAAGTGGGGACATCATGTTTGACTACATCGTGGTCGGAGGAGGCTCTGCAGGCTGTGTGCTTGCGGGGCGCCTGAGCGAAGACCCGGCGATCAAGGTGGCGCTGCTGGAAGCAGGGCCTGCTGACAGCAGCGTGTTGGTGCACTGCCCTGCCGGTCTTGCGGTGATGGCCAGGACGGGGCAGGCCAACTGGGCTTACGAGACAGTGCCACAAGCGGGATTGAATGGGCGTCAGGGCTATCAGCCCCGAGGAAAGGTGCTGGGCGGCTCCAGCTCCATCAACGCCATGATCTACACCCGCGGCCATCGGCAGGATTACGACCAATGGGCTCGCGAGGGATGTCCGGGCTGGTCGTACGACGAGGTATTGCCCTATTTCAAGCGGGCAGAGCACAACGAGAGAGGGGGCAACGCGTGGCACGGCACCGGCGGGCCACTCAACGTGATGGACCTGCGCAGCCCCAATCCATTGCTCACGTCGTTCATGGCGGCCGGTGAGCAGGCGGGCCACCGTCTCAACGATGATTTCAATGGCCCGGAGCAGGAAGGAATCGGTGCCTATCAGGTGACCCACCGTAACGGAGAGCGCTTCAGCGCAGCCAAGGCATACTTGACGCCGCACCTGGGCAGACCCAACCTCACAGTGGTCACCAATGTCATGGTCACAAAGGTCATGACCGACTCCGGCGATGGAGAAGTGGCAGCCGCTGGTGTGATGTACCGTGCCGAAGGTGGGCGCGGTGAAGAGACGCAGATTCGTCTCAACCCGGGAGGCGAGGTGCTGCTCAGTGCTGGTGCCATCGGTTCGCCTCAGCTGCTGATGCTCTCTGGCCTGGGACCTGCAGACCACCTGAACGCACTGGGGATACCGTTGGTGCTGGATATGCCTGGCGTCGGAGGCAACCTGCACGATCATGTGGATGTGACCATGGTGGTCAATGCGCCGGCGCTCACGGATACGTTTGGCCTGTCCCTGACGGGCGTGCTCAAAGGAGCAAAGGGCGTGGCCGACTGGCACTCGCGGCGCGATGGCATGCTCACCACCAATTTTGCCGAGGCTGGCGGCTTCATCAAGAGCGCTCCGGGGGAACCCATTCCTGATTTGCAACTGCACCTCGTCGTGGGCAAGCTTGTGGATCATGGTCGCAAGACCGCGTTTGGACATGGCTACTCCTGCCATGTTTGTCTGCTAAGGCCGTTGAGCCGGGGGAGCGTGCGGCTGGCCAGCGCTGATCCAGGTGTGGCCCCTCTGATAGATCCGGCTTTTCTCTCAGACCCTGATGATGTGGCCCGCTTGGTGCTGGGCTTCAAGCGCGTGCGGGAAATCATGGGCCAGCAGGCGCTCACTCAATGGGGCGGGACGGAATCGGCCACTTCGGCGTGGGCAAACAGCGATGCTGAGATAGAGGCCTTTTTGCGCGACCATGCAGACACCATCTACCACCCTGTGGGCAGCTGCCGAATGGGATCGGATGCTGGTGCTGTGGTTTCGCCAAGGCTGAAGGTCTCGGGCATGTCGGGGCTGCGGGTGGTGGACGCGTCTGTCATGCCCAGCATCGTCGGGGGCAACACGAATGCCCCTGTGATCATGATGGCCGAGAAGGCAGTGGATATGATTCGGGAAGACCGCCTGGCGCTGGCAGGCCTGGCAGAAGCCAGTGCCTGATGCCCTTCCGGCGGGAAGAAGCACACTTTTCACCGAACAGGAGACCACACCATGATTCTCGAGCTGGCCGATATCCGCATTGACGTTGACAAAGCTGCCGAGTTTGAAAAGGCCATCGTCCACGGCGTCGAGACCGTCATTTCCAAGTCGCCGGGTTTCAGTGGTTACAAGGTCAACCGCAGCATTGAAAGTCCGGACCGGTTTGTTCTGATGATCTACTGGGCAACCCTGGAAGACCACACAGTGACCTTCCGCGGATCAGAGGCGTTTACCGCTTGGCGGGCGATTGTCGGGCCTTACTTCGCGCAGGCTCCTGTGGTGGAACACTTGGCTCTCGTGGCGAAATCGGAAGACTGACGCGACACGTTCGACACAGTCATGCTGGTGTGCAGTCTGCGGACGTGGTCCCGGAAGCTGCTTGCCTCGATACGTGTAGGCCTGCGGTTCTGAACCCAGCGTGGCTTGTGAGTTGTTTCCGTGTCTTTCAGGCGGAAGTTGGCGGTGACAGTCTGGCTCTTGTCCATGTCCAGTACGCAAGCGCCTGTTCCAGAGCAAGCGCCAGCCCAACCTACAAAGTCGGAATTGCTGACGGGCGTGGCATTGAGCGTGACGGTCTTGCTGGTGGTGTAGGCCTGCTCGCAGTCGCCGCCGCAGAGAATGTCGCCATTTGTCGAAGTCACCATGCCGGCGCCGAGGCCGCCCAGGTTGACTTGCAACTTTCGTTCGACCGTCTGGACGAATCCAAGATGAAGACTGGGCAGTTCTGTTTCTGTTCCACCCGGTCGTGTGTCGTTCACCGACAGCGAGCCAGAACGAAGCGCACTCAGTCCATCCTCGACCGAGATGCCTGGGTGCGCTTCTGTCAGAAGAGCCCATGCCCCGGCGACATGCGGTGCAGCCATGGAGGTGCCGCTCCAGGACTGATAGCCGCCGCCGGGTACGGAAGAGCGGATGTAGCTGCCGGGCGCCAGCAAGTCGACAAAGCTGGCGATATTGGAATACGAGGCGATGCCACCGAGGCCTTGTGCGCAGCGTGAAGCATCCGGGCCGGTATCGCACACCGCGCCGACGCTGATGGCGCTGGAGACACAGGCGGGTGCGGAAATGGAGTCGGTGTAGCCGTCGTTGCCGCTGGCGATGATAGTTGCAATGCCGACCGAGCGAAGGTTGTCAACGGCGGCCTTGAACGCGGAACGGCCGGAGTCACATTGGCTGTAATAGCGGCCACCGCCCAGGCTCATGTTCACCGAGGCAATGTCGTAGGAGTTGCGAAGCTCATAGACCCGTTCCAGGCCCTTGATCTGGTCGCTGGTATAGGACATGACTGCGCTGCTGTTCGGAAACCAGCTGAATACCTGAATGGCAATGAGTTTGGCGTCTGGGGCCACGCCCTGCGTGTCGGCGCTTCCGCCATTGCCAGCGACGATGCCACCCACGTGGGTACCGTGTGAACATCCGGCAGAGGTGTAGCTGCATGCCTGACCCGACCCGGACGCCGTGCTTTCGCTGACTTTTCCGGGGCAGACCGACTCGACGTAGTTGCTGTAGTTGGTGGAATAGCAGGCTTCCGAGACCACTTTGCCAGCCAGCATCGGGTGCGTCTTGTCCACACCGGTGTCGAGAACGGCCACCGTCTTGCCAGCGCCACGGTAGCCCTGGCTCCATGCCTCGGTGGCGCCCACCTGCTCTGTGCTTTGTGCCAGTGCCATGGGTACCGCCTCGTCTTCTTCGATCGTTGCAACCTGATCGGAAGCGCGCAGCCGGGCCAGCGCGTTGGCGTCCACTGACGCCACCATGTGGGGAACCGTATTGAACTTCGCCAGGACCTTGCTGCCACCAAGTGCCAGGGTCGTGCTCGCCAGCTTGTTCTGTGCCTGCTTCAGCTTGGCTCGCTGGTCGGCGATGGCTTTGTTTGAGAGTTGACCTTCGGGCGCGACATCCACGTTGAGCCCGATGATGACGCGAACCTCACCTTCGGTGGCCACTTTGTTGGCCAGGGCCTCAATGCGGGTGTTGGGCACTTGTTGAGCCAAAGCGGAGCACGCCATCACCGACGCGGTCACACCAGTCAGAAGGCGGGTGATTGTGGCGCGACCGGCAAAAGAGGTGAAGGTTTTGATCATGTGAGGCTCCTTGGACCCCACATTGCTTGGCGAATGTTTGGGGCACTGAAACCTCTATCGACCTGCCTGTTTGGCTTTGGAGTGCGCCAAAGGTATGCACATTTCCACCGCCAACGGCGATATCAAGCGATAAAGCGGTCTGCAGGCGATCTGAAGAACTGAGGGGAAAATCACCCCTTTGTTTTTCCTTTAGAAATCTGTGGAATTGTTCACGCCGTTTTCGGCCTGCCCCGCTTTTGAGCGTGTATCAGCCGGTGTTTGAATGCCAGGCTATACGCCAAAGGTTGTATTTGTTCCGTGCCCATCAAACCAATGCAGGACATTCAGGCACGGCTGGCGTTGAATTCGAACCGATCCAGTCCCCTTGAATTACCGCGGGGCTTCGTGTGGGGTGGTGCCTGTGCCAGCTGGGGCGCCAATGCGGCTGAAGGCGTCCGTCCTCTGTGATTAGCTGGCTGCCGTCAGGTCCAGGTAGAAAGTGGTTCCCTTGCCCGGCTGGCTCTCGGCATGAATCTGGCCTCCCATGCGCTCGACCGCCTTACGGACCATGGCCAGGCCAATCCCGGTACCTGGAATCTGGTCTTGCCGATGCAGTCGCTGGAACATGCCGAATATCCGGTCGTGGTGCTTCATGTCGAAGCCAATGCCGTTGTCAGAGATTTGCAGACTGATTTCGTCGCCGCGGCGGGTCGCCTCGATGCGGACGACCGGTGCGCGCTCTTCGGGGATGAACTTCAGTGCGTTGTCGATCAGGTTGCGCAGTGCAATGGACAGGCCCTGGGGTTCCGCCTGGACGTTGAGTTCGCTGGGGATGTCCAGCTCAAGTGTGCCTTGACGGGCTGCCAGTTCATCGCGGAAGGGCTGCAGCACGGATTCGACCGTTGTGGCAATGTTCACAGATTCGGTTCGTTCGCTCATTTGCTGCATGCGCGAATAGGCCAGCAAGTCAGTCACCAGATTGGACATGTGCATGGTGGCCTTCTGGATGCGTTGCAAGTACGCCCGTCCTTCTTCATCCAGTTGCTGGGCATGCTCTTCGAGCAGCAGTGAACTGAAGCCCTCGATGCCCCGCAGTGGTGTGCGCAGATCGTGAGAAGCCGAATAGGTGAACGACTCGAGTTCACTGTTGACGACCGTCAGTTGCTGTACGCTCTCCTGGAGCTGAGCAGTCCGCTCGGCCACCTTCTGTTCCAGCCCCTCGGTCAGGTCACGAATCTGCTCTTCTGCTTCCGTCCGCATCCTGACGTTCACCAGCATGTTGGCAAACAGGCGAAGCAATGAAGTTTCCTCTTCGTCGTAGTCTCGCGTCTTCCGAACCGAATCCAGCCCGACGAAGCCCAGGCAGCGCTCTCCATTCATCAAGGGCAGGGCCACCAGGCTGAGGATATCCTGCGAATGCAGAACATCACGAAGAGGCCCGGCGGGCAAGTCGTTGGCGTCAGGAATCAGGATTTCCTTGTCCATGCGGTGCTGGTCAGCCCAGGCAGGGAGCGTCGGGAAGGGGCGGCTTTGCACTTGTCCGAGTTCTGACTGAACCCCCGGTGCGCACCACTCGTGCGTGTTGATGGTCGTCTGTGCGTTGAAGTCGTAGTCGAACAGATAGGCCCGGTCCGCCTCGAAGAACCGGCCCATGTCACCCAATGCGTCATTGATCGCAGCCTGGGTGTCCTGCACGGGCAGGTTGATGAATCGGCTGGCCAGGCGGAAGAGCAGCAGCACGAAATCATTGAGCCGGGCACGGGCGTCCTGTGCTTCTTGTTGATCGGTGGTATCCCGCACCAGAAACATGCATTGCTCTGCGCCTGGCAGCCAGGCCAGCCGGGCGTTGAAATGATGTTGTCCGTCAGGGAGCTCGAGGTGGTAGTCGACTTCCTGGGCGCCATTTCGGTGTGCCAGAGCCATGGCGCCACGAAGCATGTCGGTGACGTCATCCGGCATGACGTCACCGAGAGCCTTGCCCAGGATCTCTTCCGGTTTGCGGTGAAGGCCTGCCTCGTGGCTGGTCTTGTAGAACACGAAGTGTTCGTCTGTGTCGATAACGAACAGCATGTCCTTGATGACATCGAATACCTGTTCAAGTATGGCGCCGCGCTCGCTGGCTGCGTGCTCGGCTGCTCGCAGCTCAGTGATGTCCAGGTTGGACCCGACGTAGCCGATGAAGCGGTTGTCGGCGTCGTAGCGGGGGCGGCCCTGTTCCAGCAGCCATCGGTATTCGCCGTCATGGCGCTTCAGTCGGTACTCGATGCTGTAGGGCTGCCGGGCTTCAAACGCCGCATCGAACACGGCTTGGGATCGATCGTGGTCCAGTGGATGAATATCGCCGAGCCAGCCGACAGCGCATTCGGTCTGCAGGTCACGCAAAGTGAAGTCCAGCCATGCCTGGTTCACCCACTCCGTTTCCTTGTTTTCGTTCGTGGTCCAGAGCAGTGCCGGTGACGAGTTGGCCACCGTCTCCAGGTGCTTGAGAATCTGACGTTGGGCGTCTTCAAGCGCCTTGCGGTCGCTGATCTCAAAAGTGGTGCCGGACATGTAGGTGACCACACCGTTGGCGTCCCGAAGCCCGCTGGCTCTCGTGTCAAACCAGTGATAGTGACCTTGCGCATCTCGAGCCCGAAACTCGAGCCGATACGGAGCTTCATTCTTGAAGTAGCGTCGGAGAGCCAATCGAAGTCTGGGGAGATCTTCCGGATGTACCAGATCCATGAAGAGCTGTCCCATCTGTCCCTGTGGCGGTGCTGGATGGCCCAGCGAAACAAAGAACTCGTCGCTGGGTTGAACAAAGCCCTTGCCAAAATCCCATTCCCAGACCTGACCATGTGCAGCAGCCAGCCGAAACCTGAGCTCACTGCGCTCAAGGGCGCGTTGATCCTGCTCCAGCTCGGTGACATCGCGGAACATCAGCAGCAGACAAGCACGACCATCCACCTCGACACGCTCGGCGCTGTAGCGCACATGAATCTCGCTGCCGTCGGGGCGCGTGCTCTTGCCTTCCCTGTTGCGCACCCTGACCCCGTGAGTCAGTGCCTTCAGCAGCTGTTCTCGTGTGCCAGCCGATCGCCACAGGCCCAGTCCGGTTGCCGAGTGGCCGATCAGCTGTTCGCGACTGCGGCCGAACAGCTCACAGAATCCGTCGTTGACCAGTAGCAGCTGACCAGTTTCCCAATCGCCCAGAGACATGGCTTCGGGGGCTGCCTGAAACACCGATTCGAACAGGCGTTGAGTCGACCGTTGTCGGGCCTCCGCCTCAACCTTGGCGGTGACATCGCGATTGAGCACCAGCACCGAGGGCGGATCGCCAACTGTGGCTGGCGCGCGTGTGAACCGGGCTTCCCATTGCCGGTCACCGTTTGGTCCGGCATGGCTAAATTGCAGGGGTTCTGCTTCCCCTTGTTCCATGGCTCTCTGAAGGCGCTGCAACCATTGGGCAGACAGACTTGTTGCCATCCCCACGTCGGGGAATGGGTTGCCGGTCATTTGTTCCGGGGTTTTGCCAAAGGCGGCAAGAGTGGTCGGGTTCGCGTAGAGCACCCGGCCATCGCGGGCGCATCGCACCACAACGTCAGGAATGTGCTCCGCCAAGGTCTGAAACTGCTGCTCGCTCCGGTGTAACAGACCAATCGCGCGGTCAAGACGCCAGGCACCATAGGCCATGCCCGCCGCGACGAGCAAGGTCATGGCAATGGCAGCTGGCAGAGTGGCAAGCCAGCCTGCCAGCACATCGTCGACCGGCAGTGCGTAGGTCAGGGCCAGGCGCTCTGCTCCATCGTCCAGCCGGTGGTATCCGATCACCCTCGGTACGCTGTCGATGACGGAAGTGGCCTGCATCACACCATGGCTGGAGTGCTGAAGTGCGTCTGCCACATGACCGTGGACTTTGAGACCCTGTTCCCGCTCGATCACGGGAAACCGCGCCAGGACGACGGTTGAGGCATCGTCTTCGATGGAGAACAGCGTCATGCTGCCTCGGGCGGGCAGGCCATCGGATGCGAACCGGTCCAGCAGGGCCTGCCGCTCGAGCAGCAGGGTAAATGTCTTGTTGCCCTGCGATGCGGTTTGATGCCAGGTCAACGGAATGAACCATTGACCAGCTTCCTGCACGGATGTCTTGGGCAACCATTGGGCAGCGGCGGTTTCGTGCCCTTGCGCTTCGCTGTGTCGCAAGACGAAAGGCAGGTTGAGCGACTGAATCAGGGGGGTGTGGTCGCCCAGAGGAGGGGCATCAGCCAGGTCAGGCGTGGCGCTGGCCACATCCATGCTGGCGCGTGCCACACGCAAAGAGGATTGCAGCTCTGACGCAAGGCGTGATACCTCGCGCTGCGTTTGCGCCCTGGCCCGCTCCAGGGCTGCCTCGCGTTGGGTGAGCAGCAGGCCGGCAGACAGGAGCAGGAACAGGCCGATCGTGACGCCAGCCAGTGCACGAAGCCATAGGCGTCTTCGATCGGTGGTCCGACCTTGCAAGGGCGACGGCATCTCTGATTTGGATGCGGGTAGCAGTGGATCTGATGTGGGCAGCATGGAGACCGGGCGCCGAGGCATCCAAACGTGCCAACGAAACTGGTTTCAGCATATCAGCGAGACCTTGCGCTGAATATCCCAACAGGACAGAAAAAGCCTGTTTTCTGTCGTGATTCCACTGGAGCGCAGACCGCCAAAGAGGTACGAATGGGTACCTTGATGGGCCTTGAGAGGACTTCTGGGCTACATGCTGCGCCGGTACTGCCCACCCACCTCAAACAGGGCAGATGTGATCTGGCCCAGCGAGCATACGCGGACCGCATCCATCAACACGTTGAACACGTTCTCGTCCTTGATGACAGCTTGCTGTAGACGCTCGAGCATGGCGGGGGCCTGATCGGCATGGGCCTGGTGGAAGCCTTCCAGTCGCTTGAGTTGCGACTGTTTTTCGTCTTCTGTGGAGCGCGCCAGTTCAATGGTCTCAGGGACTGGGTCACCATGGGGGTTGCGGAATGTATTCACACCGATGATGGGGTACTCGCCGGTGTGCTTGAGCATTTCATAGTGCATGCTCTCTTCCTGGATCTGTCCACGCTGATAGCCGGTTTCCATGGCGCCCAGCACACCGCCGCGCTCGGTGATCTTCTCGAATTCGGCCAGCACGGCTTCTTCCACCAGCTCGGTCAGCTCGTCAATAACGAAAGCACCCTGGTTCGGGTTCTCGTTCTTGGCCAGGCCCCACTCGCGGTTGATGATGAGCTGGATGGCCATCGCGCGGCGCACAGATTCTTCGGTCGGTGTGGTGATGGCTTCGTCGAACGCGTTGGTGTGCAAGCTGTTGCAGTTGTCGTAGACCGCAATCAGAGCTTGCAGCGTGGTGCGAATGTCATTGAACTGAATCTCCTGCGCGTGCAGACTGCGACCGGAGGTCTGGATGTGGTACTTGAGTTTTTGCGAACGCTCGTTGGCGCCGTATTTTTCTTTCATGGCCACGGCCCAGATGCGGCGAGCCACGCGGCCCAGCACGGTGTACTCCGGGTCCATTCCATTGCTGAAGAAGAAACTCAGGTTGGGCGCGAAATCGTCGATGTGCATGCCGCGGGCCAGATAGGCTTCGACGAAGGTGAACCCGTTAGCGAGCGTGAAGGCCAGCTGGCTGATCGGGTTGGCGCCGGCCTCGGCAATGTGATATCCGCTGATCGACACAGAGTAGAAGTTGCGCACGTCATGGTGCACAAAATACTCGGCGATGTCGCCCATGACCTTCAGGCTGAATTCGGTACTGAAGATGCAGGTGTTCTGGCCCTGGTCTTCCTTGAGGATGTCGGCCTGTACCGTGCCGCGCACGTTGGCCAGCACCCATTCGCGAATCTTGGCTTCTTCCGTGTCGGACGGGTCTCTCCCGTTGTCTTCACGGAACTTGTCGACATTCTGGTCAATCGCGGTGTTCATGAACATGGCCAGAATCGCTGGCGCCGGGCCGTTGATGGTCATGGACACTGACGTCGCAGGGTGGCACAGGTCAAAGCCACTGTAGAGCACCTTCATGTCGTCCAGCGTGGCGATGCTCACGCCTGAGTTGCCCACCTTGCCGTAAACGTCCGGGCGTGGCTCGGGGTCGTGCCCGTACAGGGTGACTGAATCGAAAGCAGTCGACAGCCGCTTGGCTGGCATGCCTTCGGAGAGCAGCTTGAAGCGGCGGTTGGTGCGAAACGCATCGCCTTCGCCCGCGAACATGCGGGTCGGGTCTTCGTTCTCGCGTTTGAAGGCAAAAGTGCCGGCGGTGTATGGGAATCTGCCGGGCACGTTCTCCAGCATGAGCCACTTGAGCAGTTCGCCTTCGTCTTCGTAGCGGGGCAGGGCAACTTTGCGGACCTTGTTGCCCGAGAGCGTGGTGTGAGTGAGTGCTGTGCGAATCTCCTTGTCACGAATCTTCACCACATACTCGTCGCCGGCGTAGGCCTGCACCAGATCGGGCCACTGCGCCAGCAGTTTGCGGGCATCGGGGTGCAAGCGCTGCTCACGCTGCTCTGCCAGATCGCTGGAGGCCTCTGCCGCCTTGGGTCGGTGCGGTTTGTCGACCGACAACATGCGTGCGGCTGCGCGCAGCTGTTGAACCTCGCGCGCCAGGCGTGACTGCTCCACGGCACGGCGCTTGTAACCTCGGACGCCGTCAGAAATCTCCGCCAGATAGCGCACGCGCGGTGCAGGAATCACTGGCGTCTGGTTCGTGCTGTGCCGCACCGAGACCATCGGCAGGCGACCATCTTTCAAGGCGAGGCCCAAGGCTTGCAGGCGGGGCTTGAGCGCCTGATACAAGGCGGTGACGCCGTCGTCATTGAAGCGCGAAGCCATGGTTCCAAATACCGGCATCTGCTCCGGTGTTTGTCCAAACGCTTCCCGGTTGCGTTGCACCTGTTTGGCGACATCACGCAGTGCGTCGGCAGCGCCCTTGCGATCGAACTTGTTGATGGCAACAAACTCTGCGAAGTCGAGCATGTCGATCTTCTCGAGCTGGCTGGCGGCACCGAACTCTGGTGTCATGACGTACATAGGCACGTCGACGTGCGGCACGATGGCTGCGTCACCCTGGCCAATGCCGGATGTCTCGACGATGACGAGGTCGAAACCTGCCACTTTGCACGCGGCAATCACGTCCGGCAGAGCTGCGCTGACTTCGCTGCCGGCTTCCCGGGTGGCCAGGGAGCGAACATAGATGCGCGAACCCTTTTGCCAGGGGCCGATGGCATTCATGCGAATGCGGTCGCCCAGCAGCGCACCGCCGCTCTTGCGGCGCGACGGGTCAATGGAGATGACGGCCACACGAAGTGCATCTTCCTGATCCAGGCGCAAGCGACGCACCAACTCGTCAGTCAGGCTGGATTTGCCAGCACCACCGGTGCCGGTGATGCCAAGAACAGGTGTCCGGGAGGCTTTGGCAGCACTGGCCAGTTCTGCACACAGCTCGGAGGAGGCCTGGCCGTTTTCCAGCGCCGTGATGAGCTGCGCCAGGGCGCGCCAGTGTTGTGGATCGTGGCCTTGAATGGCGTCGATGGCCTTGGGCGCGTAGCCGCTGATGTCATGGTCGCAACGCATGATCATCTCGCCGATCATCCCTTGCAGGCCCATTTGCTGGCCATCTTCCGGACTGTAGATTCGGGCCACGCCGTAGTCCATCAGATCGCGAATTTCAGCGGGGACGATCACGCCGCCGCCGCCGCCGAACACCTTGATGTGCTCTCCGCCTCGCTCCTTGAGGAGGTCCACCATGTACTTGAAGTACTCGACGTGGCCACCCTGGTAGGAACTGATGGCAATGCCTTGCACATCTTCCTGCAGCGCTGCGGTGACCACATCGTCCACCGAGCGGTTGTGCCCCAGGTGAATCACCTCGGCGCCCATGCCCTGGAGAATGCGCCGCATGATGTTGATGGCGGCATCATGGCCGTCAAAAAGGCTGGCAGCAGTGACAAATCGAACCTTGTTCGTCGGGCGATAGTTGGCCAGTGCTTGATATTCGGCTTTGAGTTGGGTCATGGCGATGTCCGTTGTCTCTTCGGGCGGTGCGATGCTGCAGGTGGTCTCAGGTCACACGCAAGCCCACATGTTCGGGGTCTTGTGGGGGAAAGCGAAGGTCGAGCCGCTCCATCACGGTCTTGACGATGGTGCCCACCATCAGGTTGCGGTGGGTCTTTGAGTCGGCGGGCACGATGTTCCACGGCGCCCAGGGTGTGCTGGTAGCGTTGAGAAAGCTCTCATAGGCGCCCTGATAGGCATCCCACTGCTCACGCACCTGGAGGTCACCCATGCTGAACTTCCAGTGCTTGGTCGGGTCGTCCAGCCGGTCTTGCAGGCGCTCACGCTGCTCATCCTTGCTGATGTGCAGCATGAACTTGAGCACGACGGTTCCCGACTCGGAGAGGAGGCGCTCAAAATCGTTGATGTGCTGGTAACGAAGCCGGGTCTCTTCGCGGCTGATCCAGCCATTCACCGTTGGCACCAGGACATCTTCATAGTGGCTGCGGTTGAACACCATGATTTCGCCTGCCCGCGGCGCTTGCTGGTGAATGCGCCAGAGAAAATCGTGTTCCCGCTCCACTTCGGTCGGCGCCTTCCATCCCACGGTGCGAACGCCCAAGGGGCTGGTCAGGCTGAACACGCCGCGCACGGTTCCATCCTTGCCAGCAGTGTCAGTGCCTTGCAGCACCACCAGCATCTTGAATCGCTGATCGGCAAAGAACAGGTTTTGCAGGGCATCTATCTCAGCTGCAATACCCTGTACTCGCGCCTTGTTTTCGGCCTTTCTTCCTTCGGCGTACGGCTTCTCGCCAGGCTTGTAGTCCGTCAGCCTGATCTGGTCAGCCTTTTTCCTTTGCCCGGCTTCCGGCTTGACCTGCCATTGGCGCCAGGGCCCCTTGCCGGGGGCCTTGAGTGCATCGGTGATGACGTTGAGGCGGTCTTTCATGGGGATACGCGCATCCAGTGGAAACACCGACCCTCGTCGGTGGTGGTTGGCATTGTAATTGACGTTTACGTAAACGTAATATGGCGATATTAGCGGATTGGCCTCATTTGTTGCTCAGTGTGAACCCGATGGTTGGCTCAGTGCAAGCCGGGACAATCATGGCTGGGATAAGATACCTGTATGGGTATGGTGCAGAACCTCCCAGCGGGCGCTGCCAGTTCGAACGGGCGCCCGATGTATATCCATCAGGAGCCGAGCTTTATGACCACTGTTCATGATCCCGAGCGCAAGCGGGCGCTGATTCTTCGTCTCAAGCGAGTCGAGGGGCAACTGCGAGGCATTCAGAAGCTGCTCGATGAAGACGCCGATTGCGAAAAGGTGGCCCAGCAGCTCGCAGCTGCGCGCAAGGCGCTCGACAAGAGCTTTTTCACGATGGTCAGTTGTGTGATCGCCCAGGGAGATGTCCCCGCAGACGATGTGGCCGACATGCTGGCCCGCTTTTCCTGAGCAAGGCATAGCCCGGAGACAAGATCATGAAGCCCGTTCAACTCTTTGACCCCGATTCCTGCACTTACACGTACCTCCTGTTCGACCAGGACACGCGCGAGGCGTTGATCATCGACCCGGTCGAAGAGCAGATCGAGAGGGACTTCAAGACAATCCGGGAATACGGGCTCAAGCTGGTCTGGGCGGTCGAGACGCACGCCCATGCAGACCACATCACCAGCGCCGGCAAGCTGGTCGAGCACACAGGTGTCCGTCTGGCTGCGCCCGCAGGCTGCAACATCGGGACTGCTGCTGTTCAGCTGGCAGATGGCGATACCCTGACGTTTGGCGGTGAAACACTCAGGGCCTTGCACACCCCCGGACATACCGCTGGCAGCATGAGTCTGGTCTGGCGTGACAACGTTTTCACGGGCGACACGCTCCTGATCAACGGGTGTGGGCGAACCGACTTCCAGTCAGGCAGTGCCAAGGACCTGTACCGCTCCATTACCCAGGTGCTGTTCACGCTTGCAGATGACACGACAGTCTGGCCTGGTCACGATTACAAAGGACAGACGCATTCCACCATTGGAAGGGAAAAGCGCGAGAACCCACGCGTGGCTGGCAAGACGGAAGTCGAGTTCATGGCCATCATGGAGGGGTTGAATCTTCCCAAGCCTCGCCGCATCGACGAGGCTGTCCCGGCCAACCTCACATCAGGCCTGCGCCATGATGCAGATGGCGCTGAACTGCTGGTGCCTCGTCCTGCCAAGGGTCCATACGCGGGAGACGTGACACCACAGCTGGCCTGGCAGTGGGTGCAAGCAGAAGAAGCCGTGCTGGTCGATGTCAGAACCGATGCCGAACGGGAGTGGGTGGGTTTTGTACCTGGCGCCAAGACCGTCGCATGGAAACAGTGGCCAGGCATGGCCATGAGCGACAGCTTTGATGCCGGCGTCGCGGACGCTGCACAAGGAAAGAAGCTGGTGCTGCTGTGTCGCAGTGGTGTGCGCTCGATTGCTGCTGCCAAACGGGCAACAGAGCTCGGCCTGGAGGCTTACAACATCCTCGAAGGCTTTGAAGGCGATCCTGACGAGAATGCGCAAAGAGGAAATCGCGGTGGCTGGCGTTTCCACGGATTGCCTTGGCGGCAAAATTGAAAATTTCAGGCAATAAGCGCTCAATTGCCTGCCAAATTAATGCGGTTGGCCCATAAGAGGCCAACTGAACAGCCGTTAATCATAATGACTACACGCGAAAAGTGTGATGTATTTCACGCTTTCGTTGCGCTTGCGCGAAAATGGTGCATGTAGTCAGAAATAGTTGAATAAGTAAGTACTCGTATCCCTGTCAACGCTGACAGGGTCCGAGAATTAGTTCACGACTTTCAAATTTCAATGGGGTTGTCTTAACAGGAGGACCCCATGGAAACGCTTGAAATTGTTGAAAAAAAGTCAATCGTCAACCCACCCCTGAGTGCAACACTGGAGGCGCGTCTTGAACGTGACTTTGTTCCTCGATTTTTCGGGACGTGGGGAGGTCGGTTTGCCGTTCAGGGTGCACATCCAGGACCGAATTCAATTCGACTGGACGGCAACGATTATTTGTCCGTGACAGGTCATCCGGAAATTGTTGCCGCGCAAGTGGCGGCTTTACGAGGCGATGCAGATTACGTGGTTCAGTCAGGGGTATTTCTGCAAGATGAGCATCCCACCCGGAAACTCGAATTGATGATGGCGGATTGGGTCGGCAAGGACGATGGATTCATCTGCCAGTCCGGCTATGCTGCCAACGTTGGCCTGATCCAGGCAGTGGCCGACGCCGACACCCCTGTCTATCTGGACTCCATGGCACATGCGTCACTTTGGGAAGGTGCTCATTCTGCGCGAGCACCAGCGCACTCGTTCCAGCACAACGATCCCAAGCGTCTCGAGCGCGTGATCAAGAAACATGGACCAGGCCTGGTGGTGGTCGATGCGGTGTACAGCACGACTGGCGCCGTCTGTCCGCTGGAGGAAATGCTGGAAGTTGTGGAAGCGCACGGCTGCATGATTCTGGTGGACGAGTCCCACTCCCTCGGCACCCACGGTCCAGCTGGCGCTGGCTTGTGCGCGCAACTGGGGCTGACAGACAGGGTTCATTTCATTTCGGCGAGCCTGGCCAAGGCGATGGCAGGTCGTGCTGGATTCTTCACTGCGCCTGCTCGCTTGCGTCATCACATCCTGACGTCCAGTTTCCCGAACATTTTCAGCTCATGTGTGCTGCCGCATGAGGCCATCGCGCTGCAAGCGACCGTGAAGCTGCTTCAAAACTCGGACGCGGAGCGCGAGCGCTTGCGTCACATCACTCGCCGGGTAAGGGCGGGGCTGGAAGAGCTTGGATACCCTATCCATCAGGGCACAGAACAGATCATTGCGCTCGAAGCCGGCCCGGAGGCAGACACCATCGAGTTGCGCGACGAATTGGACCGCTATGGTGTTCACACGGCGTTCTTTTGCGCGCCGGCCACGAGTACCAATCGTTCCCTCGCCCGCATGACTCTGAGCGCATCGCTCACAGACGCGGAGGTGGACCACATTCTCAAGGTCATGAAAGAGGTGGCTGCGGTCATCAAGCCCTGGAACTGGCCGGCAGCCCGTCGTCAGCGTGTGACAGCCTTGCGCGACTGAGGCACACAACCGGGCCGCTGGTCGGCCCGGTACATGCTTAGCTGTCCAGGATGCCTCTGCTTCCCTGGGCGCTGAGGAAATTCTTGAACGCGTAGATGGGCAGCGGAAGGTCTTCCGGGGCCAGCGGAAACACGGCCGCCGTCAGCAGGCGATCATCGCCGATGCCGAACGCCTGTGCAGACCGTAAAGCGCCGCGCAATGACAGCTGCTGCTGCATTTCAGCCGCCACAAGTTGCTTGCCCTGCTCGACTGCCTTGACCGTCTCCAGGGATGCGCCTGCAGAAGAGGTGAGTTCGGCCAGGTCGCCCAGCGAAGCCGTTGTCTCCAACTGAAGCCAGTAGACATCGCCTTCATTGTCGACACCCAGAGCACCAAACGGCTCACCGATGAACACGTATTCGACCCAGTGCTTCTGCACAAACGCCAGCAGGTCCCTCGCCACGGACGGCACCTGAAGCACCGACTGCTGGCCCGGTTGCAGGACACTGCGCCACAACGTGTTGAGGCGCGGATGCGGTGTGTGTGCCAGTTTGGCAATCACGGACATGATCTGCCGGGTGATGTCGGCTGACTGTTTGGGCACGAACTGGTCGATCAGGCCGTTGTTGAATGCCTGTATGGCAATCTGTTCATCAGCCTGCCCGGTGAGCAGCACACGCGATCCCGGCCAGTCGAGCAAGCTGTTGAGCACTTTGAGGCCGTCGGTGCCTGGCATGGCGTAGTCGACCACGCATGTCTCTGCCAGCTGGTAGCGGGAAGGGTTGGTCGCCCAGTAGCGCAGAATCAGGGGCAGCAATGCGTGCCCCTGTCGCCAGCGCTCCAGAATCATCAGCTGGTGACCTGCATCGGCTTCCCAGCGTGCAGGCTCGTCCTTCATGCGTTCCATGAAAGCTGAGGGGCGGGAATACAACTCGACCTGCCAACTGGGAGGAAGCACCATCCCGAGCATTTCAAGGTAGTCCTGGTCGTCATCCAGAAACAGGATGCTTCCCGGGCGGTGGAACAGTGGAATCGTCAGGGCCATGGAAAATCAGGTTATTCGGTCGGGTGGCGTACCGGCAGATCGATGATGAAGACGGCACCCAGGTTGGGTTCGGAGTGCACACTGATGTGCCCCCTGGCGGCTTCAACCACGTTGCGGCAGAAGGTCAGGCCCAATCCACTTCCTGCTCCTGACTGTGTTGAAAAGAATGGCTCGAAAATGCGTTGCTGTCGGTCATGCGGAATACCCATGCCCTCGTCTGAAATGGCGATTCGCCCCTTGCCATGATGCAAGCCCACATCCACGCGGAGGTCTCCTGGCTCGATCACTTTGCTGGTGGCCGCCAGGGAATGCAAGGCGTTTTTGACCAGATTGGTCAGCACCTGGGCAAACAGGGGTCTGGAACCCGAGAAGGCAAAGTTCTCCTGAATGGTAACCGCCACACACTCACGTTCGCGACTTGTCTTGTAAGGGTATTGTGAAACAACTTCGCTGACCAATGCCTTGGCATCGATCAATGAGCTTTCACGAGGCAGTCGCATGAGCTGAGCATTGGATATCTGGGTATCGATGAGCCGGTTCATGCCCCTGACCAGATTTTGCAGCCGCTGGCCCAGTTCATCGAGTCGCTTGCGCTTGTTCTCCGGCAGGTCGCTGGTGGCCAGACCGGCCAGCACATCGCCCATGAGGTTGACCGTGGCCAGTGGGGTGCGCAGCTCATGGGCCATCACGCCCATGGTGCTGAGCATGTTGATCAGCCGGGCGCGGCGCAGGTTCGCGCTGGAGAACCCGAGCATCAATCCCATCAGGTAACTGAACGAGATCACCACATATTGCTCCATTGGCAAGGCGTAGTGCAGTTCGCCTGGGTAGGTCAAGCTGGCCACGCCGGCCCCGACAGCCAGCCCGAGGAGGGTGCCGCCAGCGGCAATGCGCCAGTCCGTCATGTGGTAGTAAACCAGGATGGCTGCGCTCAGGCTGGCCAGCCAGGCGGCATTGGCATCGTTCATCCAGAACATCCAGCTGAAGAACAGAGGCAGCTGAATCCAGGTCGCGATGCCAAACACCCAGTTGCTTTTTGGCGACGACAGGTCGCGAGTTACCGCTGGTAAGATGTAAGCAAGCGCTAACAGAGACAGGCTTACGCGAATCCAGACACTGTCAAACGGCTGCGGCAGCCAGAAAAGCCAAATACCACCGAAAATGAGGTGTCCGAGAAAAGTAAACGCGGCCAACCATCCCAATCGCCCCTGACTTGGGTGCAAAATGGGTTCCAATGGAGCGTCCACGATACGATCAGCCAGCCATCGCCAGAATCGTGTCCGTACGCTGTGTAGCCACAATCGGTTCAAGGCCACTAAGTAATCCTCAGTATGTGCTCCAGCATGTTGCCTACCCTTATCGGCCCCTTCTATCGAGGGTTGAATTGCATTGTCGTTGTTTCGAGGTGTGACCAACGATGACATTGCCTGTCAACTTTGACAGTGTCGGCGTAGATGCCATTCTCGCCGATTGGTTGTGTGCCTTGAAAGACCAAGGTGTAGACGCAGTGCTGGTTCTGGGACCCAATCCGTTGGGTGATCGCGACGATCGGGAGGTTCTGGCGGTTCATCCACCCAAAATGCTGGGCCCGGCCCAGGCGCTGGCCGACAGCCGGGATTTTGGCGCCGGGTGGCGAGACAGCGACGCGCCACTGGTGGCGTGGCAGGACATCTCCAAATCGGCTTATGGTGACCAGGCCGAAGCGGGTGGCCGCTGGCGCCGCATGTGGCTTTCTCACGGCTTCCAGACGCTGGTTCGGGTGGCCTTTTCCCTGCCGGCAGGCAGGGCATTCGAGTGCTTCATGTTCAGTCCTCGTGCCTTTGCAGACAGGTCCGAGGCTGCGCAACTGGCCTGGTCGGCTTTCAATGTCTGGCCCATGCTCCGCCGCTCCATAGCAGAGCAGCGCATCAGTCTCAGCCCCCGTGAGCAGGAGAGCCTGAACTTTGCCTTTGAAGGGCTGACGGCGCGTGAGACCGCGCAGCGCATGGAATGCTCCGAGCGAACCGTGAACTACCATTTGGCCAATGCCATGTCCAAGCTGCAGACGGACAACAAGCTCGCTGCCGTTCAGCGCGCCTGCTGGCTTGGCCTGATCTGACTGCGCGACTGCACCACTGCACCACTTCCAGGGCGTACTTTTTGGTCTGCCACCTTTCTGCGCATGAATGACGTGCAATTCCGGTGCATTTGGCGATAATGCGCGCATGAGTCTTTTGGCGATAGATGTGGGCAATACGCGCCTGAAATGGGCGCTCTACGACGCCCCGCGTCCGGCTGCAAAGCTGCTGGCCCATGGCGCACAGTTCCTGGAAAACATAGAAACCCTGGCTGACGGTGACTGGAGCAACCTGCCTGCGCCTTCTCATGTGATCGGGTGTGTGGTGGCGGGCGACACCGTGCGTCGCCGAGTGGCTGAGCAGCTCGAGCTGTGGGATGTTGATCCACAGTGGGTGGTTTCAACAGTCGAGGAGGCGGGCGTCGTCAACGGCTACGATCATCCCGCACGGCTGGGCTCCGATCGCTGGGTTGCCATGATCGGCGCGCGCCAGCGCCTGTTGCGCCGCGGCTCGCGCAGGCCCTGCATCGTGGTGATGGTCGGCACCGCTGTGACGGTCGAGGCGCTGGACAAGGAAGGACGCTTTCTGGGTGGCATCATTTTGCCAGGGCATGGCATCATGCTTCGCGCACTGGAGTCCGGCACGGCAGGCTTGCACGTGCCCACAGGTGATGTGCGTGATTTCCCCACCAACACCAGTGACGCATTGACCAGCGGAGGAACCTTTGCCATCGCTGGCGCTGTGCAGCGCATGAAGGACAACCTGCAGCGCCACTGCGACGAAGAGCCCGTGTGTTTCATGACCGGTGGCGCCGGCTGGAAAATGGCACCCAGCATGAGCACCAGCTTCGAATTGATCGAGAGCCTGGTTTTCGACGGTTTGCTGGAAATTGCCTTTTCGCGTTTTGTTCAGGAGGCCTGAATCCGGCTGTACCGGTTCAGGTCAGTCCATATCGCCCCAGGGCAGCATCAAGGTCAGCGTCAGAAGCGATTCGAAAGCGGGTGTGAAACGGTCAATGATGGCTTGCGGGTCATCGCACAGCGCCGTGTCCGAAATCAGTCCGAACTGAACGCCACCACCGTAGCTCAGTATCGACACACCCATGCCGACCGTGCCGGTCTGGGGAACCCAGAACATGGTCTGCTCCAGCGTACTGCCACACATTTTCAGCTTCTGGGCCGGTCCCGGTACGTTGGTCATGACAGCTGTGGTCTTGCGACCAAACAGGTCCATGAGCGCATCCTGGGCCGGCTTGACAAGAATGCCCGCCAGCGACAACAGTGCGTAGGTCAGCAAAGGTTGCATGCTGCCCTTGAGTTCGCTCATCCGGCGGCGCACTTCGAACAGGCGTTCCAGCGGGTTGGGTATGCCGACGGGCAGTGTCAGCGGCACAAGACCGAACTGATTGCCGAGCTTCCAGGCATCTTCCATGGGTCGAAGATTGATGGGCACCATGGCGCGAATTTCATGACCATGCGTCTCGTCTCCCTTGTTCTGGAGGTAAGTGCCAATGGCGCCGGCAACACAGCTGAGCAGCACATCATTGATGGAGCAGTTCATCGCCTTGCCCACGGCTTTGACCTGGTGCAGGCTGATGGGCTCGCACCAGGCGACCTTCTTGGCTCCGCCGGGCGTTCCCTTGAGCCGGGTGGGTGAGTCATCGGGCATGAGCGCCAGGGCAGCCAGATCGCTGACGAGTTGCATGCCGTTTCGGGCCAGGCCTTCCACCAGACCCAGCGACTTGCCCCAGGATTCCTGTGGCGCCCCCAACCAGGCCAGCGAGCTCGCAGCGCCGCCGCCGGCGGTCTCCAGTGTCTTGGCAGTCAGGCTGCCCAGTGGACGAACCAGGGTGTCGGCCAGCCAGCTTTGCAGGGCATCCAGCGGGTCCATGGCATCGGGCTCGACGCCTGGGGATGGCAGAGACAGTTTCTTGGGCGGAGCACCATCGTCGACCAGGCTCATCATGACGCTGATGAGGGCTATTCCGTCTGCGATGCAATGGTGGATTCGGGCAATCATGGCCGATCCACCCTGGACTCCGTCGACCAGCTCGAAGTGCCACAGGGGATGGCTCCTGTCCAGGCCTTGCGCAGCCAGCTTTGCGACACGCGTCTGCAGCGCCTGGTGCGCTGTCTGCCCTTTGCCCGGCTTGAGCTTGTGTGCCGAGACGTGTCGCGCAAGATCAAAAGATGTGTCTTCGATCCAGTGCGCGCCGGTGGCGTCTTCGCGCGCAATCTGGCGAAAGCGCTTGTAGACGAGCATGCGTTCCTGCACGCGTTGCCGAAGCTCTGCGAGCGAAATGCCAGGCCTGAGCAACCACACTCCCAGAATGGTCATGTGATTGTGCTCCGAGTCCATGCGCAGCCAGGCGGTGTCCACGCGACTCATGCGCTCGCCTTCGAAACCCAGGGCCCTCACCAACGAGCCTTTGTTCACCCGCTTGCCGCCGTCTGGCTTGCCCTGGGGCGCTGCCGGATCTCTCTTGGGCACTCTCCTCTGGCGGGGTGTGCCGGTGTTTTCGGAACCCATTCTGTCTCCTGCTCTCGGTGGCGCTGGCTGCACTTGCTGCACCATCTGTTTCGGTCAAACCTGAGTGAACAGTCTATTGTGCTCGGTCGTCGCCGCGTAAGATACCGGGCGAGCCCTGATGCATTCGCGCTGAATGCATGCAGCAGGCACAGAACCACCGCCCACGAAAGGAGACTTGTATGTCTGACCTCAAGAGCCAGTTTGAAGCCGCCGTTGCCAACTCCAAGAAACTCAGCGAGCGCCCTGACAACGCTACCCTGCTCAAGATCTACGGTCTCTACAAGCAGTCGACTGTTGGTGACAATGGCGAGAAGAAGCCCGGTTTTGGTGACATGGTCGGTCGCGCCAAATGGGATGCATGGGACAAGTGCAAAGGCACTTCCAGCGAAGACGCCATGCAGCAGTACATCGACCTGATCGAGTCATTGAGCTGATTGCCAGCACCCTCAGCACCCCGGCGGCAGGGAAATTGCCGCCGTGAACAGGCCGCCAGAGCGATTCAGGCGGCCTTTTTTTTCTTGCCTGACGCCTTCTTGGCGGTGGCCTTGGCCAGCTTGCGTGACGGCTTGTCGCTGAGCAAGGCATCCAGATTTTTGACAATCTCGGCCTCAATCCGGTCTTTGAATGCTCCGAGCAAAATGCCCAGTTTGGCCTCGAGCTCGAAGTGGCTGCCATCAACTCTCAGCACGCCGCTGGCGCCGCTGCGCTTGAAATACACCTCGTCGCCGTCCTGACCTTCGGCGTAGCTGCACTCCATGTCGAACTCTTTCTCAGCTTGCTCGGCCCATTTCCAGGCCACCTTCCGGGCGGCGGCAAACTCCAGGTGGTGCGGGCGATGGATGTGAATTCTCGACATGGGGTTCCTGTGAAGGCGCTTCTGCGGGCGGTTGAGATGCAATGCTCGCTGTGATCTTTGCCGGCGTCAAGGCCGTGAGACGGGCCAGGCGTGCCTCAGGGTCGAGTGAGGCAAGCTCGCGAACGGCCTCGTAGAAGCGGGGGAAGTTGTCTCCGGACTGATGAAACAGTGCCGTCAGCGCCGGCACCCAACGGTCGTACGCAGCCTGGGCGCCGAAGCTGGCATTGTTGGCTCGCTTCACCCATCCGTCATACCCTTTGTACCCACCCCATTGCGCCTTCTGTGTCTCATAGGCTTGGTGAAACCAGTTCATGATCTCAGCCTTGGCTTCGCGCTTTTCGGCATCGCTTTTGCCGGGCTGTGTGTAGACCTGCTCCAGGCATCCCCTGACGTCCAGGGTCAGGCGCTTGAACTGCGACCGTCGCTGAGCCAGAGCTGCGACATCCTGGCGACTTTTCTCGGACCCGTGGGCCTCAAGCCAGCGCTCGCCACCCAGCCGTTCGACCGTGGTAGCAAAACTCTCATTGAAGACGGTATCTCCCTTGGCGTAGACGACCTGGTGGGCCAGTTCGTGAAACATCAACTTTGCAAGCTCACCTTCCGGGTATCCGACAAAGGTATTGAGCAATGGGTCTCCGCCCAGCCAATTGGTCCAGCCCAGGGTGGAATAGGCGGGAACGGGGTACACGGTGACTTCCAGTTCGTCGGGCAATGACTCGGCGAACTGGTTGGCCCGGGCTTCGTCGTAGTAGCCCTTGTAGCCCACGCAGCCCACCACTGGAAAGCACCACCGGTGCAGTTCGAGGGAAAGCTCTGGTGCGGCCACCACATTCCAGACAGCAGCCCGACGTTGGAGGTCTGCGTAGCGCCGGTAGCTGTCGTTGTCTGGCAAAGCCAGCTCGCTGACAGCAAAATCGCGCATGGTCCGGGTCTGGCGCAGCCGATCGCGCAATGCTGCCGGTGTATCGGGCGCTTCGATCCAGTGTTCGACGGGTTCGGCCCGCTGCATGACGTCCAGATGGCCGGTCACGGATTGCCAGTAGTAGCCGATCGATTCACGCTGCGACGCGCAGCCTGCACCCAGCGCGGCGGCCAGAAGGGCGATCAGGACCAGTTTTCTGCTCGGGCGTCTGCGTGTCGACGGTTGACTCATGGGTCAGAGCGTACCTGAACTGCGCAGTCGTAGAAAACCGGTCCCTGTCCAAGGTCGGTGAGGCGCTGGCTGGTCAACTCATTGACGTTTCGACCATCGGAAGCGAACTTTCGCCACCAGATGCCCAGGCCATTGACCACGCCGGGACGGGCCCGGTTGTTCAACGCAACTTTGCAGCGGTATTCACCCCTGTCGTTGTAGACAAGAACCCATTCACCATCACCAATACTCCTCGACTGAGCGTCCTGAGGGTGCATCTCTAGCAGTGGTTCCCCCTCGACATCACGCAGACTGCGAACGTTGACGAAGGTAGAGTTGAGGAAGCGACGTGCCGGTGGCGAAATGAAAGCCAGGGGATACCGCTTGTCAGCCCCGGCTGGTTCATAGTTGGGAACGTGGTCCGGCAAGGGGTCAAGCCCGGCGTCCTGAAGGCGTTGACTGAAGAATTCGAACTTCCCGGAGGGCGTTGGAAAGCCCCCTTCGGCGAATGGCGCCGAGGGCATGGGCAGGGTCTGATAGCCGTGACGCTCCAGCTGCTCAAAGTCCACAGGCTCTGCAAACGCCTGCCTGCACAGCGCTTCGTCTGAATCTGCGAAACACGAGTCAGTGAATCCCATGCGCCCGGCCAGATCCCTGAAGATGCTGGCGTTGCTGCGGGCTTCGCCCAGGGGGGCAATGGCTGGGCGATTGAGCAGAACGTCGGTGTGGCCGTAGCTGCCGTGGATATCCCAGTGTTCGAGCTGGGTAGTGGCGGGCAACACGTAGTCCGCGTAGTCGGCGGTGTCCGTCTGGAACTGCTCGATCACCACCGTGAAAAGGTCTTCGCGGCTGAAGCCGCTGACGACTTTCTGAGATTCCGGTGCAACGGCCACAGGGTTGCTGTTGTAGACGACAAGCGCCTCGATCGCCGGCCCGAAAAGTGGAGACGCGGGCTTGAGCAGATCATCGCCGATCGTGACCATGTTGATCGTCCGGGGCGTTGCACCTGCCAGCAGTTCGGGCCGCTGCAGGGCGTCGCGCTGGATGGGAAAACGGCCAGCGTTGGACATGAGCAGCCCGCCCGCATGCGATCGCCATGCGCCGGTCACGGCCGGCAGCGCAGCGATGGCTCTGACGGCGTTTCCCCCACCTCTGACCCGTTGCATGCCGTAGTTCAGCCGGATGCCGGCATCACGCGTGGTACCGAGGTCCCGGGCGAGGGCGCGAATGCTGTCCGCGTCGATCCCACAGGTTTGGGCTGCCTTGTCTGCCGGCCACTGACGAATGCGTTCTTTCAGCTTGGCCCAGCCGACGGTGTACTTCTCGATGTAGTCTTCGTCGGCCCAGCCGTTGGCGACAATCTCGTTCATCAGGCCAAACGCGAGCGCGGCGTCTGTGCCAGGCTGGATTGCCAGGTGGACGTGGCACTTCTCGGCGGTCTCGGTTCGCCGTGGGTCAATGCAGACCAGTTTGGCTCCTGCGCGTTTGGCCTCCTGGACGTAGCGCCAGAAGTGCAAGTTGCTGGTGATGGAGTTGCTTCCCCAGATGAGGATCAGGTGTGAATCGGCGAAATGCTCGACCAGCATGCCAACCTTTTGGCCGATGCTGTGGATCAGCCCTTCTCCACCGGCGATGGAGCAGATGGTTCTGGCAAGTTGCGAAGCGCCAAGCCGGTTGAAAAAGCGGCTGGCCATGGATTCACCCTGCACCAGCCCCATGGTTCCGGCGTAGCTGTACGGGAGAATGGCCTGTGGGTCACGCTTGGCAATGGCACCCAGGCGCGCTGCGATGTCCTCGAGCGCCTCTTCCCATGACACTCTCTCAAACTGTCCGGAACCCTTGGCGCCGGTGCGCCTGAGCGGGTAGAGCAGGCGCTCGTCGTGGTAAGTGCGATCCAGGTACTTGGCAACTTTGGTGCACAGTGCGCCGGCCGTCTGAGGGTGATCGGGGTTGCCTTGAACCCGTATGGCTTTGCCAGTTTGCTGGTCTACCGTCGTGATCAGTGCACAAGTGTCCGGGCAGTCGTGAGGGCATGCGCCGAGAACTTCTCGGGTGTGGGGGGTGTGCTTGGCGGTGGAAACAGGCATACGGGCATCAACATCAACAATCGCAAATTCCTCCGGAGCGCCAGGCGGCTGGCTGGTCATCGCGGTGCGTGCCGCTTGACCCAACGGGCGCCCGAAGACAGAACATACTGCCACTTCGAGAGGCGCGCGCCCGGCTGACTGGCATGCTTCCCTCCTCTGAATGGGGGAGAAGTTCGGGCCGGGGGCACTGGACGGATTGTGCAGCGGTTGTCCAACCCCGGCCAGGAGAAGGGAAATGAGCGATTCCTCACCCACGGACACAGCCTGGGTTTACCATGGGGTTTTGGAGCCTATTGCCTGGACCTTTGTCCAAACCGACTGTCATGCAACTGATCGATTCCATTGTCTCGCGCGCGGCTGATTTCGTGGCCATACGGCGTGACATCCACGCCCATCCGGAGTTGTGCTTTGAAGAGGTGCGAACAGCCGATCTCGTGGCGGCCAAACTCGAATCCTGGGGCATAGAGCATGTTCGCGGACTTGGCACCACCGGTGTGGTCGGGATTGTTCATGGGCGCGATGGCGGCGCGTGTGGCCGTGGCGTGGGCTTGCGGGCAGACATGGATGCGCTGCCCATTCAGGAGCGAAACGACTTTGGGCATGCGAGTCGCCACAAAGGCAAGATGCATGCGTGTGGCCATGATGGTCATGTGGCGATTCTGCTGTCGGCGGCGCAGCATCTGGCCGAAAGTCGCGATTTCGACGGCACTGTGTATCTGATCTTCCAGCCAGCAGAGGAAGGTGGCGGGGGTGCGAGGGAGATGATCGCGGACGGTCTGTTCGAGAAATTTCCGATGGAAGCGGTTTTCGGACTTCACAACTGGCCGGGCATGCCTGCTGGTGCCTTGGCCGTGAGCGAGGGGCCTGTCATGGGCTCCAGCAACGAGTTCAAGATCACCATCAAGGGCAAAGGCGCTCATGCGGCGATGCCGCAAAACGGCGTCGATCCGGTGCCTGTGGCTTGTCAGATGGTGCAGGCATTCCAGACCATCATCACGCGCAACAAGAAGCCAGTCGATACTGGTGTGATATCGGTCACCATGATTCACACCGGCGAAACGCACAACGTGGTCCCGGATGTGGCCGAGATCCAGGGCACCGTCCGTACGTTCACAATCGAAGTGCTGGACATGATTGAGCACAGGATGCGCGAGATCGCCACCCACACCTGCGCAGCTTTCGGAGCAACGTGCGAGTTCGAATTCGAGCGCAACTACCCGCCAACGGTGAACCACCCGAAAGAAGCGGCGTTTGCGCGCCAGGTGGCAGTAGAGGTGGCCGGTGCCGACAACGTACGCGACCAGGAGCCCACCATGGGCGCCGAAGACTTTGCGTTCATGCTGCAGGACAAGCCCGGCTGTTACCTGTTCATCGGTAACGGGGATGGCGACCACAGAAGTGTCGGGCATGGCGAGGGCCCTTGCATGCTGCACAACCCCAGCTACGACTTCAATGACGACCTGATCGTCAAGGGAGCGAGCTACTGGGTACACCTGGCCAGCAAGTGGCTGGGGCAGTCGCGCCCATGATCAAGGTCGACCAAGCCTTCCAGCCCAGTTACCGGCTGGCGCGCAAGGCATTTCTGGAAGCAGCTTCCATGCACGGGCTTCCGTCGTTCTCCTACAACCTGGACCTGCCGGGCCAGGAAGGGGAGCAGCTGGCCATGGATGTCGTGCGTGACGGGCCTGCAGATGCTGATCGGATCCTGATGGTCAGCAGCGGCTGTCATGGGGTTGAAGGCTTTTGTGGATCAGGGGTGCAGGTGTATGCACTGCATGACGAGGCATGGCGAAACAGGGCACGAGCGGCCGGCGTGACGGTGCTGTATGTCCACGCACTCAACCCCCACGGTTTCTCGTTTGCCCGTCGGGTGACGCACGAGAACGTGGACCTCAACCGGAACTTCGTCGATTTTTCCCGACCGCTGCCGCACAACCCCTACTACCGCGAGCTGGATCCTTTGCTGCTTCCTGCACAGTGGCCTCCGGGGCCGGACAGTCAGGCCGCCATGCAGGCCTATATGCAAACGCACGGCATCGACGGCTTGCAAAACGCGGTCACGCCGGGTCAGTACGAAATCCCTGACGGATTGTTCTTTGGCGGGCAGGCGCCGACCTGGAGCAACAGGACGGTGCGACAGTTGTTGCGCGAGCATGTGTCGCATGCCCGTCAGTTGGCCTGGATCGACGTGCACACTGGCCTGGGTGCCAATGGTGTTGGGGAGCGGATACTGTCGACGCGGGATGACGCATTGGCGTATCAGCGCGCCCAAGCCTGGTGGAACATGGGCGACGACGTGAAGGTCACATCCATCTACGACGGCTCATCCACGTCAGCGAGGCTGGATGGACTGATGTGCCTTTCGGTCTATGACGAATGCCCCGAGACCGAGTACACGGGCATTGCGCTGGAGTTCGGAACCGTGCCCATGACGCAAGTGATGGATGCGCTGCGGGCAGATCACTGGTGCCACCGCTACGCAAGCGAGGCGACGCCGGCGCAAGTGAACGCCGCGAGGGCACAGGCCATGGCTGCATTCTTTGACGAATCGCTGGCATGGAAAGGGCAGATCATCGCCCAGTCACGGCAAGTCCTTCATCAGGCGGTGGACGGATTGAGTGCCAGCCACTGAGTGAGCACGCCAGGCGAGGCAGGCTGAGCGCCTATTCGGTGTCCGCCTTTCCCGCCTGTTGCAAGGTCCACATCTGTGCATAGGTGCCGTTGCGGGCCAGCAGCGCCTGATGGGTACCTCGCTCCACAATGACGCCGTTTTCCAGAACAAGGATTTCGTGTGCATCCACCACAGTAGAGAGCCTGTGGGCGATGACCAGAGATGTTTTGTTTTTCGCGGCCTGTTTCAGCTCGGCCTGTATGGCGCGCTCGTTTGCCGAGTCCAGCGCGGACGTGGCTTCATCAAAGATCATGATCGGTGGATTCTTGAGCAGCGTGCGAGCAATTGCGACGCGCTGCTTTTCTCCCCCTGAGAGCTTCAACCCCCGTTCTCCGACCACCGTGTCGTAGCCAGCTGGGAGTTTCTCGACAAACTGATGAATGTGGGCGGCTTTGGCAGCTTCGATGGCGGCCGCCTGCCCAGCGTCAGGGCGTCCATAGAGAATGTTGTAGCCGATGGTGTCGTTGAACAGGACAGTATCCTGCGGCACGATGCCGATGGCCTGCCGAACGCTCGCTTGTGTCACCTCCCGGATGTTCTGGCCGTCGATACGGATGCATCCACCGTCGCTGGCATTGCTCACGTCGTAGAAGCGGTAAAGGAGCCGGGCCAGCGTTGACTTGCCCGAGCCGGATGGGCCTACCACAGCGACGGTCTTGCCCGCCGGTATGCTAAAGCTCACGCCGTGCAGGATTTCCCGGTCCTTCTCATAGGCGAAGCGCACATTGTCAAAGCTCACCGCAGGGGCCTTTGACAGCGAGAGGTCTGGTGCATCTGGTCTGTCCGCCACTTCCTGGGGTGTGTCCATGAGCCCGAACATGCGGTCCAGGTCAGTCAGGCTTTGCTTGATCTCCCGGTAGAGGACGCCCAGGAAACCCAGCGGAATGTAGAGCTGGATCATGAAGGCATTGACCATGACCAGGTCGCCCAGGCTGAGCGTGCCGGCCGCAACGCCTTGCGTGGCACGCCACAGGATGGCCACGAGTGCGAAGGCAATCACGAGCTGCTGCGCGCTGTTGAGCAAAGACAGTGTGTTCTGGCTCTTGATCCGCGCCTTGCGCAGGGACTCGAGGGCGCCGTTGTAGCGGGTTGCCTCAAAGGCTTCGTTGTTGAAGTATTTGACCGTTTCGTAGTTGAGTAGCGAATCGACGGCGCGTGCCTGGCTGATGGATTCGAGCTCGTTCATCTGACGCCGGAAATGGGTACGCCATTCGGTGATCTTGACGGTACAGGTGACGTACACCACCAGTGCAGCGACGGTGATCCACACATAGCCCATGTCGAACTGGGTACCGAGCAGAACAAGAACCAGTGTGACTTCGACCAATGTGGGAAAGATGCTGTAGAGCGAATAAGAGATGAGCGACTGCACGCCTCGGGTGCCACGCTCGATGTCGCGTGTCATTCCGCCGGTCTGGCGTTCCAGGTGAAAACGAAGGCTCAATTCGTGCAGGCGCCCAAAGACCTGCAACGCAATGTGGCGGGTAGCACCCTCGGTGGCGCGGGCAAAGATCAGTTCGCGCAGCTCGGTGAACAAGGTGGTGGACAGGCGCAGCAGTCCGTAGGCCACGATCAGACCCACTGGAACGACCAGGATGGCCTGGGGACTGTCGGGGGCGATGTTCATGGCATCGACCAGGCGCTTGAGCAGCAGCGGGACACCGACGTTGGCCAGTTTGGCCGCGAGCATGAACAGCAGGGCGATGATGACGCGGGTCTTGTATTCCCAGAGGTAGGGGAGCAGTCGCTTGAGGGTAGGCCAGTCCGACCGTTTGTGTCCGGGTGGCAGTTCAGCGGGGAGTGGGGCGCGGCTGTGCGATCGCATGCGTCAGAATCGGGTTTTTGGGGCTTTTATAAAGGGATTGTGCCCATGTATGAAAAACACCTCACCTCACCCAGCGAACACGAGCTGGTGTTGCGGGTGATTCCCATGCCGGCCGACTGCAATGCCAATGGCGATATTTTTGGCGGTTGGGTCATGTCTCAGGTGGACCTGGCTGGCTCCGTGCTGCCCGCACGGATCGTCCAGGGGCGCCTGGCGACTGTGGCCGTCAACGAGTTTGTGTTCAAGCATCCGGTTCGTGTCGGCGACATCCTCAGTCTTTACGCTCAGGTGACCAAAGTGGGCAACACGTCCATTACGGTACAGGTGGAAGTGTTTGCCGAACGCTTTGGTGCCAAGGGTGGACACATCAAGGTGACGGAAGCCTGTCTGACCTACGTCGCCATTGACGGTGACGGGCGTCCCAGGCCGATACAGCAAAATGAAGCTTGAATCTCAACACACTGCTTTGAGAGAGAGGAGAGGGCATCGGTGACGCCCGCCCAACGTTTTTTTGTTTGAAGGGAGAGATGAATGAGCGTGACAACGCAATTGAATGGAGTCATGAAGATCTGTGCAGTGACATCACTGGCCGTGTCGCTGTCTGCCCCGGTGCCTGCTTGGGCACAGGACGTGCCTGCCGAGGGTTATCTGTGCTGCAACATGCGAACCGATGGCAGCTGGATATCCGACAGCAACTACGTGGAGTCGGGCAAGCGTGTCATTCCCTACGGCACACCGGTTCAGTTCGTGGGCATCGGGCGCTACCGGGTCGAGATCACGATCGATGGTGAATCACAGTGGCTGGGCAATGACTACAGCCGCGACCTCGACATGGAGACGTTTGCCCGGCGGTACATCCTGGACCAGGACCCCAGGAAAGTGATCGCCAAAGCCGGTCCCAGAGTCCGCAAAGCGGTGAAAAAGGGGAAAGTCACCAAGGGCATGACGCGTGAGCAGGTCGCCGTGGCCCTGGGTTACCCCATTTCGAGCGAAACCCCGGACCTGGAAGACACGCGGTGGCGCTATTGGCTCTGGAGCTTTTCACCCTATACCGTCGTGTTCGGTCAGTCGGGCCGCGTGGTCCGGGTGGAAGCGGATACCGATACGCTGCACAAGGTCTACATGCGCTGATGCAACTTGGCTGGAAGGCGGCTTGGCGTGGATGCGGTTCAGGAGACGATGTAGGCGCCGGAGCCGCAAGAGAGCAGTTTGCCGTCGGGGGCCAGGAATTCCATGCGTGTGGTGGCGACGCGTGAGCCCAGGCGCATCACCTGGGCGCGCAGTTCGAACTTCTCTGCAATGGCCGGGCGAAGGTAATCGATGCGCAGGTCGATGGTTCCAAGCTTGTTGAACCGGAGCAGCCGCTTTTCAGGCGCCTCGTCCATGTGGCGAGCGCCGATGGCAGCCATCACCGCAAGCCCACCCATGGCATCCAGGCCGGCGCTGATGACACCACCATGCATGCGATGGTGCGCGAAATGGCCAATAAGGTCTTCCCGCATGGCAATGGATGCCGTCACGGACTCTGGTCTGATATCACTGATGCGCAGGCCCAGGACCTGATTGAAGACGATGCGTTCCTCAAAGATCAGCCGGACGCCTTCGACAAATTCTGGCTCGAAGACAACGGGTTCTGGGGATTTGTTTGGCATGGTGATGACGGAAGGTGCGGCGCGTGGCGTCCTGGTCGGGAAGGCTGGCGGATAAGCTGTGATTGTGCCGGGCCGGGGGTGAGCAGCGGGTCTCCTGTGTGATTGGCGCTGGTCATGCGACGGCTGCGTCGGCGAGCAGTGTTGACGGGAGTTGACTCACCGCAAATCGGAAGCGCCAAGTACGGGTAGGATGGACATATAAACATCCCTGACCTAGGAGTGATTGACCATGTTCAAGAAGATTCTGGTGCCGACCGACGGCTCCGAGCTCGCACAGAAAGCTGCTGAGGTGGCCGCTGAGCTCGCCAAATCGCAGGGCGCCGAAGTGGTGGGGGTCTTTGTGATTGACCCATTTCCGTACATCGGCATCGGTGACGCCTCTGCCGCCGGCCTGCAAGCGTATATGAGCGAAGCCCACTCGGCCTCCGGCAAAGCACTTGAGGCCTTGGGCCATGTCTGCAAGGCGCAAGGTGTGGTCTGCGCAGGCGACACCATTGAGCGAAATGTGGTTTATGAGGGCATCATCGAAACCGCCAAAGCGGAAGGATGTGACCTGATTGTCATGGGCTCTCATGGCCGCCAGGGCGTGCAAGCACTCATTCTGGGAAGCGTTGCGCAGAAAGTGCTGACTCACTCCGATACGCCGGTCCTTATCGTAAAACCATAGCAAAACCGGGTATTTCACCTGCAAAAGGCGCCTTCGGGCGCCTTTTTGCTTGTTGGTCGACAAATTTTGGCTGCACCTGCTTAGGGACTGATGCCGACTGACAATTTTTGCTCAGTCAACGCCGTTCAGCCTCTCTGGACTACCGGTGATCCGACACATTTTGGTTTCGCGACGGAATCCTCAACAATTTCAAGACCTTAGCAGGAATGTATTAATTTACAGTTTTTGTAACGCCATGAAACTGAAATTCCGAAACCCTTTCTATTCACCGGTACCAATCGAAGAAATCTATCGCAAGGCGGTCCTTGCACTGATGGTTTCAGGTGCTGTGGTGCTGTCCGCCTGCGGTGGCGAAAACCAAGCCGGCTCGAGCAGCAATGCCGACAAGGAAGAGACGGTTGACATGGCGCAATGGTCCGCCGATGAGTTGTCAGATGAACAAGAAGATGAGTTCGGTGACTTCATGGAAGCGGATGATCCTCCGCTGACTGACCCGTTGGACAAGATGGTCGATGCAGGCACGATGTCGATAGGCATGGTGGAGAAAGCTGGCATGACCACCACTGCAGCGGCCAAAATTCTCAGCAGCACGTCAAGCGCCTCGTCAAGCGCTACGCAAAAATCGACCGCGAGCACCCGAACCTCCGTCTACAACGCTCCTCGGGGGTATGGTGGCCGCTTCTATCACCAGCCTACCACGCAGAGAGACGCCATCCGTCTGGCTGATCAGGCGACGTTCGGACCCACCTACGCGATGACCCAGTACGTCAAGAAGTATGGCGTCGAACGTTGGGTCAGCGCTCAGATGAGAACCTGGCGCTCCTACTACTCCAGAGGGGGTTCAGGCCGTATCCATCAGGTCAAGAGCCAGACCAGCTTCTGCGATTTGCCCAGGTACAAGAGTCAGTACTGCTGGCGGCACTACTACTCCCATGTTCCGCTGGTGATGGACTTCTACCGGAATGCAACCTACCGGTCGGATCAGCTGCGGCAGAGGGTGGCCTTCGCCTATCAGCAGATATTTGTCGTGTCCACGCACGAAATCTCTGCTGTCTATGGCATGCGCTTCTACAACAACATGTTCCTCAAAGCGGCGTTCTACAACTTCCGGGACATCATCAGAGGCGTCATTCTTCAGCCTGTCATGGGCGATTACCTGGATCACGTCAACAATGACAAAGAGGAGCCCAACGAGAACTTTGCGCGTGAGCTGCTCCAGCTGTTCTCCATCGGAACTTGCGAACTGAACTCTGACGGTACCTTGCGCGGAGGCACTTGTGTGCCCACCTACGACAATGAGATGGTCCGCAACTATGCGTTTGCGCTGACTGGTCTGACCTACCCCAAAGGCGGCGCCAATTACTGGGGCTGCTGGCCCAGAGGGGCCAACTGCAGGTACTACCACGGCTACATGAAGCCAGTGGAAGCCATGCATGACAGCTCCGCACGCGACTTGCTTGCAGGCGTTTCCCTGCCCGAGGGACACAAGACCCTGGAGGCAGTGGAAATGGTTGTCGACAGCATCATGGCGCACCCCAATACCGGGCCCTTCATTGGCAAGCAGCTGATACAGAAGCTCGTGACCAGCAACCCCTCTCCGGCCTACGTCGCACGCGTTGCAGCAGCGTTTGAAACCGGGACCTTCCGTGGATTTGGCCGAGGGAACAAGGGCGACATGCGCGCCGTGATTGCTGCGATCCTGCTTGACGAGGAAGCTCGCAACCCAAATCCGGACAGTTCGTTTGGGCGCCTGCGCGAACCCGTGCACTTCCAGGCCGCTGTGCTGCGCTCCATGGGCGGTTACACCGATGGCGTTCCTTTTGTCTACGAGTGGGCTGATCCCCAGCCGGTATTCCAGTCGCCGTCGGTGTTCAACTTCTATCCGCCTGATTACCCACTATCGGGCGAGCCAGGTATGGTGGGGCCGGAGTTCGCCATCTTCAACTCCAACGCAGCGATGACCCGGATGAACTACCTCAACCGAATGCTGTGGTGGGGCGCCTATGACCGTGACAGGTCCTTCAGCAGAACGTTTGGTACGAACTTCCGCTACCACTACTTCTACAAACTGGCCAAAGACCCAGAGGCGCTGGTGGACCACATCTCCAATCTGGCTCTGGGCGAGCCCTTGCCGGAAGCCGCCCGTGCAGATGTGATTGCTGCAGTGACCGCAGTCAGGCAGCCCGCACAGGGGACTTGGAACGACTACTACGAGTTCTTGCGCAACCGGATCAGACAGGCGGCCTATCTGGTCTTTGCTTCACCGCAATATCAGATGATCCGGTGATCCACAGGAGCATGACAGACATGACGAAATCCAACATGAACATCAGTCGCCGTGGTTTGCTCAAGGCCAGTGGCGCCGGTCTTGCCCAGGCGCTGGGCGTGACCAGCCTCTCGGCACTGGCCCCCATCACCGCGCAAGCCCAGTCCGGCTATCGTGCCCTTGTGTGCCTCTTCCTGTACGGTGGCAATGACGGCAACAACATGATCGTCCCGACAGATAGCCGGTACGACCAGTACAACGCGGTCCGTGGTGGTTCAATAGGGCTGCCGAGGAATTCGCTGGTCAATCTGAGTGGTGTGCCGTTTGGACTTCACCCCGCGATGGCGTCGTTGCAAAGCGTATGGAACGAGGGTGCGCTGGCACCGATTTTCAACGTCGGTCCCATTCATTCACCCATGACCAAAGAGCAGCTCCTGGCACTCAGTCGTGGTGACGCCAGACTGCCAAACGGACTGTATTCCCACTCTGACCAGCAGACACTGTGGACTGCTGCAGGCGTGAACTCCACAGCCCGCACTGGCTGGGGTGGACGCGCGGCTGACAACATGGGTATGACCAACCCGGTCATGAGCTTTGGCGGAAGCGGCCTCTACGGCCTGTCTGACGCGGGAGCAGGGCTGAGCTTGCCTTCTCGCCCAGGATCCACGTTCGGTTTGCAGGGTTATGGTTCCTGGTCGGTACCGACAGCGCGGCGCAGCGCGCTGGAGAACATGTATGCCAACGCATCCGAGTCCAACAAGATGCTCAACGCGCTGATCAAAGAGCAGAACAACGCGTTTGATGTGGCTGATCGTCTTGGCTCGATCATCGGCGTCCGGCGAAACGACGGTGATAACCCTCGCTATGCTGCCATCGATGCGGCATTTGAGCCCTACTTCTCCAGCGGCTTCAACGGTGGCCTGGGCAACCAGCTCTACATGATTGCCAGGATGGTGATGGACCGCGGTGTGGTGCAAGGCAACCGCCAGATCTTCATGGCAGCGCAGGGTGGCTATGACACGCACAATGGCCAAGGCGGCGAGTCCGGCTCGCATCAGCGGTTGCTGGAGAGTCTGGCCATGGGCATGAGCAGCTTCTATGCAGCGATGAAAGCCATTGGCATGCAGAACGCAGTCACCCTGTTTACCCAGAGTGATTTCGGGCGAACATTCAAGCCCAATGCTTCGGATGGTACCGACCACGCATGGGGCAACCATCATCTGATCATGGGTGGTGCCGTCAACGGCCGGCAGACCTATGGCCAGTTCCCACAGCTGGAAATCCTGGGTCCGAATGATCATGGAGTGAACCAGTGGCAGGATCAGGGCCGCTGGATTCCGACGACCAGCGTGGAACAGTATTCGGCATCCTTGCTGCGGTGGATGGGGGCTTCGCCATCGACACTGGGCAGCATCCTGCCAGGTCTCTCACGTTTTCCGGTTACCGACTTGGGCATCATGGGCGCCTGAGTCCGGCTTTCTCATGTAGGTTGAGGTTCGCGGCGCAGCTTGTCAGGGGCGTCGCCTTTGCAGAAACACCGGTCGGTCGACCGGTGTCTTTTTTTGTGATGCCGTATGGATGGTCAGACTCAAGCCTGCCAGCCCACGCCCTTTCACCTCCCGCGCTGTCGGCCAATGACGGTGAAAGTCCAGGGCCCTGCACAAGTCGGGCTCAATCCGTAGAATGTCTGGCTTCCTTTCCTGGAGTCCTGCATGTCTACCTCTCGCACCGCCTCTGCAACGAAAAGCGCTGACCGACAGCCCCATGCATCGCCAGCGAATCAGGAAGGTGCGCAAGGCAACATTCTCATCAGGGGTGCGCGGCAGCACAACCTCAAAGGTCTGGATCTGGATATCCATACGGGCGAGTTGACTGTCGTCACCGGTCCCAGTGGTTCGGGCAAATCCAGCCTGGTCTTCGATACCTTGTTTGCAGAGGGGCAACGTCGCTACGTGGAGACGTTCAGCGCCTATGCACGCCAGTTTCTGGATCGGATGGACAAGCCGGCAGTGGACCGGGTAGAAGGGGTTCCACCCGCGATTGCCATCGATCAGACCAACCCTGTTCGGTCTTCCCGCTCCACTGTGGGGACGATGACCGAACTCAACGATCACCTCAAATTGTTGTTCGCGCGCGGTGGAGACCTGTTTGATCGCGAGACAGGACAACCCGTGCGGCACGATTCGCCAGCCACCATCATGGCGGCATTGCGCGAGCGTGTTGCCGAAATGGGCGATGAAGAGCCCCGACTGGTACTGACGTTTCCCGTTGAGCTGCCGCCCGAAACGAGCGCGGAAGAGATCGAGCAATGGCTCTCGGCCAGCGGGTACACGCGAGTGCAGGCAGAAAGAGTGGTCAAGCGCGCTCCGGATCTGGTGGCTGACAAGAGCGCTTCCGCTGGCAAGACTGCCAAGCCAAAGGCGGCAGCCAGAAAGGGTAGCCGATCGGCGGCATCCAAATCACTGTCGGGAGAGTCGGTCAAGGTCCTGGATGTGGTGGCCGACCGCTTTCGCCTGAGCAAGGCAGACGATGCCCGAGTGATGGAGGCCATCGAAGTCGGGCTCAAGCGTGGTAGCGGCAAGCTCATGGTCTATGTGCTGGGGCGTGACGAAGCCGTTGAACCTGTGATCTGGCGGTTTTCGACCGGATTGCACTGCCCGGAAAGCGATATCCGCTATCAGAAGCCCACGCCCTCGATGTTCTCTTTCAACTCGGCCGTGGGCGCCTGCGATGCCTGTCGGGGATTCGGCCGGGTGATTGGTGTGGACTATGGCCTGGTCATTCCCGACGAGCGATTGAGCCTGCGCGGTGGTGCCGTGAAAGTGTTCCAGACACCGGCGTGGAAGGAGTGTCAGGACGATCTGATGAAGCACGCGGAGGCCGCCGGCATTCCGCGTGATACGCCCTGGGCCAAGCTCACCCAGGAACAGCAGAACTGGGTCAGGTTCGGGTCGCCCAACTGGAACGGCAAATGGAACCAGCAGTGGTACGGCATTTCCCGCTTCTTCGAGTACCTGGAGAGCAAGGCCTACAAGATGCACATCCGGGTGCTGCTGTCCAAGTACCGCAGCTACACGGAATGCCCGTCTTGCCGGGGCGCCCGGCTCAAGAGTGACAGCCTGCTGTGGCGATTGGGCACCAAAGCGCAGGCAGATGACGTGCTGGACGCCACACAGCGGTTCATGCCGGAGGGCGTGAAGTGGGACAGAGCCCAGCTCGAAGCCTTGCCTGGCTTGTGTCTGCACGACCTGATGCTCATGCCCCTGGACAAGCTGCGCAGCTTCTTCCAGGCTTTGGAAAACGCATTGCCCAAAGGCAAGGCAGCGGGGACTGACGGACAAGCACAGGCCTTGCGGCTGCTGTTCGAAGAAATCAACACCCGCTTGCGCTACCTGTGCGAGGTGGGCATTGGCTACCTCACGCTGGACCGTCAAAGCCGCACCTTGTCTGGCGGTGAGGTGCAACGCATCAACCTCACCACCGCGCTGGGCACCTCGCTGGTGAACACCTTGTTTGTGCTGGACGAGCCAAGCATCGGCCTTCACCCGCGTGACATGGAACGCATCAACGAAGCCATGCTCCGTTTGCGCGATGCTGGCAATACGCTGGTGGTGGTGGAGCACGATCCGGCCGTGATGCTGGCGGCAGACCGATTGATCGACATGGGGCCAGGCCCCGGCGAGCGAGGCGGCCAGATTGTTTTTGATGGCACGCCCGAGACCATTCGCCGCGCCGATACGCTGACAGGCGCTTACCTGGGTGGCCGCAAGCAGGTGGGCATGGGCATCAAGCGCATGGTGACCGACAGCACGCCTCGGCTGATTCTGGAAGGTGCGCGCGAGCACAACCTGCAGAACCTGCACATCGACTTCCCCTTGCAGCGGCTGGTAGTGGTCACAGGTGTGTCGGGTTCCGGCAAGTCAACCTTGATCCAGGACGTTTTGGCGCCTGCCTTGATGCGCCACTTCGGCAAAGCGACGGAGTCGCCGGGCGAGCATGATCGTTTGCTGGGGGGCGATCATCTCAGCGATGTGGTCTATGTGGACCAGTCGCCCATTGGCAAGACGGCGCGTTCCAACCCGGTGAGTTATGTCGGTGCCTGGGATGCCATTCGCTCGCTGTTCGCAGCGACGCCAGTGTCGCGTCAACGGGGCTACACGCAAGCCAAGTTCAGCTTCAACAGTGGTGATGGGCGTTGCCCGACCTGTGGCGGATCGGGCTTTGAGCATGTGGAGATGCAGTTCCTCTCGGACGTGTACCTGCGTTGCCCCGATTGCGACGGCAAGCGCTACCGGCCAGAAGTGCTGGAAGTGCGTCTGGAGCGCGGTGGCCGGCAGTTGAATGTGGCCGATGTGCTGGCATTGACGGTATCGGAAGCTGCTGCTTTGTTTGCAGACGATCGCGACGTGATTCGTGCGCTGCAACCCATCGTCGATGTGGGGCTGGAATACGTCAAGCTGGGGCAGCCGGTGCCGACGCTCTCGGGCGGCGAGGCACAACGATTGAAGCTGGCGGGTTTTCTGGCGGATGCGGCCAAATCGGCCAGCGCATCAAAGCAAAAACTGGCGAAGAAGGGAACACTGTTCCTCTTTGACGAACCCACCACGGGTTTGCATTTCGACGACATTGCCAAGCTCATGCGGTCCATGCGCAAGCTGCTGGAGGCGGGGCACTCGCTCATCGTCATCGAACACAACCTGGATGTGATCCGTGCGGCGGACTGGCTCATCGACCTTGGACCTGAAGGTGGCGCGGGCGGCGGCCTGGTGGTGGCCGAAGGCCCACCGGAAGAAGTGCGCCAGCACCGAAGCAGCCACACCGCCAAGGCGCTGCGCGACTACGCCAAGGCCATGGGTGAGGTGTACGAGGTGGCAGAAGCAGGGACGGCCTGGCCGGTGCGTCAACCGCGGCAGCTGGACCGCGGTGACAACGCCATTGAAATCATCAACGCGAAGGAGCACAACCTCAAACAGCTCACGGTGAACATTCCACGGGGGAAGTTCAACGTCATCTCTGGCGTGAGCGGTTCGGGCAAATCCACACTCGCTTTCGACATCTTGTTCAACGAAGGGCAGCGCCGCTACCTGGAAAGCCTCAATGCCTATGCGCGCAGCATTGTGCAACCGGCAGGACGCCCTGAGGTGGATGCCGTCTACGGCATCCCGCCGACGGTGGCGATCGAACAGCGGCTGTCGCGCGGCGGCCGAAAGTCCACCGTGGGCACCACCACCGAAGTGTGGCATTTCCTGCGCTTGCTCTACGTGAAGCTGGGCACGCAGCTTTGTGTGCACGATGGCGCAGAAGTGAAGCCACAAAGCGCGGACAGCATTGCGGCGGCCATCTTCAAACGCTACGCCGGGCAGCACATTGGTTTGCTGGCGCCGCTGGTGGTGAACCGAAAAGGTGTGTACACAGAACTGGCGGATTGGGCACGCCCCCGCGGCTTCAGCCATTTGCGCGTCGATGGCGAGTTTCTTCCCACCGATGGCTTTCCGCGCATTGACCGCTTCAAGGAGCACACCATCGAGCTGCCCGTGGCCGATGGCGTGGTGGATGCCGCCAACGAGGCCTGGCTGCGTCGTCACCTGGCACAGGCGCTGGAGCACGGCAAAGGCGTGGTGCATGTGTTGACGCCCCTTGATGGATTGCAACACGCCTTGGCCGAAGGCGAGAGCACGGCAGGATTGGGCAACGTGGAAGTGTTCTCTACCATCCGGGCCTGCCCGGTGTGCAGCACCAGTTACGCTGAACTCGACCCGCGCCTGTTTTCGTACAACAGCAAGCACGGTTGGTGTCCATCCTGTGTGGGTACGGGCTTGGCGCTGTCGCGAGAACAGCGCAAGGAGCTGGACGACTCGGTGCGCGACGACAAGGAGCGTGGCCGCGAGCAGAGTTTTGCCGAGCGCGAAGTTGAAGGGCTGGGTGATGAAGCCTGTCCGGATTGCCTGGGCACTCGCCTGAACATGCAGGCTCGCGCTGTTCGTTTTGCGGGCGTGGCGATCACCGACATCGCGCGCTTGTCGGTCTCGGAGGTCAGGTTGTGGGTTCAGTCATTGATGGCGGGGAGTGCTTTGTCGCCGCGTGAAGCCGATATCGCGCGCGATCTGCTGCCAGAGATCGAGAGCAGACTGAGCTTTCTGGAAGAAGTGGGTCTGAGTTACCTCACGCTGGACCGGGGAGCACCCACGCTCAGTGGCGGTGAGTCACAACGCATCCGTCTGGCGGCACAGTTGGGCAGCCACTTGCAAGGCGTCTGTTATGTGCTCGATGAGCCCACCATCGGCTTGCATGCCCGCGACAACAAGATCTTGCTGAACGCGCTGCACAAACTGGGTGATCAGGGCAACACTCTGGTGGTGGTCGAACATGACGAAGACACCATCCGCAGCGCAGATCATGTGATTGACATCGGTCCCAGTGCGGGCAAGCGTGGCGGTCGTGTGGTCGCTCAGGGCTCGCCCGGCGACATTGCACAATCCGCCGATTCCGTGACGGGGCGCTATTTGCTGCAGGCCATGCAGCATCCGCTTCAGCCGCGTCGTGCGGTGGCCAAAGACACCCCGATGCTGGCGCTCAAAGGCGCCCGCATGCACAACTTGCAGTCGGTGGATGCGGAGGTGCCTTTGCACCATCTGGTGGTCGTGACAGGCGTATCGGGTTCGGGTAAATCCACACTCGCGCGAGATGTCTTGCTGACCAATGTGGCCGAGGCGGTCTCCATGCGCCAGACCGCCGCGGGGCGCAAGCGCTGGGATGCTGGAGAGCGCCCGCAGTGGGTGGGCTGCGCCAGGCTGCTGGGCACAGAGTCGGTAGACCGTGTGCTGGAGGTCGACCAGACGCCCATCGGCAAGACACCGCGCTCATGCCCGGCAACCTACATCGGCTTCTGGGATACGGTGCGCAAGCTGTTCGCAGGCACGCTGGAGGCCAAGGCCAGAGGCTACGCGCCCGGCCGTTTCTCCTTCAATACCGGTGAAGGCCGATGCCCGGCTTGCGAAGGCCAGGGTATGCGCACGATCGAGATGAGCTTTTTGCCCGACGTGAAGGTGCCGTGCGAGGTGTGCCATGGTGCCCGCTTCAATCCGGAGACCCTCTCGGTGACTTGGAAGGGCAAGAACATTGGCGAGGTGTTGCAGATGGAAGTGGACGAGGCTGTGGAGTTCTTTGCCTCCATGCCCGCCATCAGTCATCCACTGCAATTGCTCAAAGATGTGGGTCTTGGCTACCTGACGCTGGGACAACCATCACCCACCCTCAGTGGTGGCGAGGCGCAGCGCATCAAGCTGGTGACCGAGCTTTCCAAGGTGCGAGACGACATTGGGCGGCGTGGGCAGAAAGCGCCCCACACGCTGTATGTCCTGGACGAGCCCACGGTGGGCCTTCACATGGCCGATGTGGAAAAGCTCATCCGGGTGCTGCACCGACTGGTGGACGGTGGGCACAGTGTCGTGGTCATCGAGCATGACCTGGACGTCATGGCCGAAGCGGACTGGATCATCGATCTGGGACCCGAAGGAGGCTCAGGCGGAGGGCGGATTGTTGCGTCTGCGCCACCAGAGGAGGTGGTTCGGCTGGGCACACATACTGGTGTGGTGTTGCAGGGGCTGCTCGAAAGCCGCTGAAACGCTGGGCCTCGCGCGAGCCTCACCTGTTTGGGGGGGAGGGGCGAGCAAAAATGCGTGAGTTCACTCATGCAACACATGAGGGGTGAACGGTAACTTCTGGTTGGTAGGCACTTCGCTTGAGTGTCTGATTGATTCAGGAGTTCACCATGTTTGCAGGCGCAGGGATCGCGCGCACCAGGCCCCACTCACGGTTGCACGAGGGGGCTTGCCCCGGGACGGTACCGCCATGGCCGTAAAGCCAAGCTCGAGAGCGGCAGTGTGGGCGACGGCGGTGGCGGGTGTTTGTCTCCCCATGCCGGCGGTCCACGCACAATCCGGCAACGAGGCCGTTCTTGAACAGTGGTCGGAGCAGACCGGCGAGCAGGTTCAGGTATCGCGGGACGAGGCTGGCGGTGTGACCTGGTCAGTTTCGGCGTCGGTGGACGCATATCAGCGCCGGGTGGAGGCACCTGCGGATTCGCAGGAGCTCACGCCATACCGGAATGGGGACTTCCACAGCGTCACCACCTCTGGGGAATGGCAATCCCAAAAGGGTGATGGGCAGACATCGCATGTCTTCTTTGCCAACACCCATTCGTCCGATCCTGCCATCCATTCGCTTTACCGCAATCAGATCACGACCTTGCAGGCCGGGTTTGGGGATGCTTCGCGCCGTGCGGCCGCTGGTGATGTGGTGGCCAACTTTTCCATGTTGGGCGCCAGCACGGGCTTGCGTGGCATTTCAGCGCAATGGCAAGGAAGCCGGCACTCCGTGGAGGGCTTCAGCGGGGTGGTGGTTCACAGCTGGGAAACCTTGTTCGGGACCAAGGCGCTGCCCGATGCCAGCGATGTTCCTTTGCGAAAGCGAAACGTTCATGGCCTGAAGTTCAACACCGCCTTGAATGAGCAGGTCACCGTATTTGCCACGGTACAGACCTTCGACGACCGCAAGCTCAGTGGCATGGCGGCGTCTGTGGCTGGTGATAGTTCCTATGCAGACAGCTTGCCGGAGCCGGCCTACAACGCGCAAAGCTCGACCCTGGGTTTGTCGTACCGGCGAAGCTTTGGCGGCGGGCAAACCCTTGATCTGGTGATGGAGCAAGGGTGGAGCCGTGCCGGCAACACGTCTCAAGCATCGCGGACCTCGGCGCAGGCTCACAACCTCAATCTTCAGGGGTCAGTCCCCTGGAGCGATGGGCAGTACTCCCTGGGTCTGGGACATCATGAACTCGGCATGCAATGGACGGGTCTGGGTGCGGCGGCGTACCCCGGCTCGCGAGAATCCTATCTGACCAATGGCCTTCAGTGGGACAACGGGTTCAGCTGGCTGCATGACTGGCGCGACGGCATGAGCCGTCAGCCATGGGGAGACGACGTCTATGAGGCCCGGTTGATGACTTCCACCCACCAGATCGGCTGGCAACCTGAATGGATGAATGGCGGCATGCTCGCGCTTCACGACATTCGGACTCGCAGCAGCGACAACGCCGACAACACCTCGCGTGCTCACAAGACGCAGGCTTCGGTCTCCATGGTGAGCGGCGGCTGGCAAGGCTCTGCGCAATCGGGTCTTTCAGGCCAGGATGTGATTGCTGAGTCGGGCGAGCGAGAGCGAGTACGGGACTGGCAGGTGTCTGTCGGCCATAGCGCGCAAGATCTGGCGCAAAACGCCTTCCGGCTGAGTTCATATTCGGCCAGTGTTTTTGCAGGCCGAAAGAGCCATTTGTCCAGAGGAGATGGCCGCATGGTGGTGCGCAGCGTGGGCTTTGATCTGAGCAGCTACAGCCCGGTCTGGGGGAGCTTGTCCCTTTCCCACTCGCGCCAGTGGGTTCGCCTGGCAGCAGGTGGTGAAGAGGTGCCCACGCGCAACACCACGCTCGACTATGTCAAGGAGCTGCAGAACGGACTGACTTTTCGGATCTATGCAAGCCGCCTTGACCAGAACCTGGGCCTGCCCTACGCCGAGCTGAACGAAAAACTGGTGGGTGTTCAGTTGAGCAAGTCCTTTCAATAGGTGATGTCGAATATCCCCTGACATCCCTCCAATCACAGAAGAGATATGCCATGACATCGCAATCCGTGAAACGCTCGAAGCGTCTGCCGCGCATGGTCGGCTTTGGCGCACTGGTGCTGGCCAGCGCGCCCACAGGTTGGGCGCAAGAGGGCATCGCTCCATCGCCATTGACCACGCCGCCAGTGCAGACGACCAATGCCTGTCTGCCTGGCAGTGAAATCTACGAAGTGGCCGATGAGTTGTTGAGGGCCTATGAGCGAGGCGACCTGGCTACCTTGCAGAGAAGGATTGACCCGAGAACGCCTGGTCTGGGCCGAATTCTCGATGGCACTGCCCGGGCGCAAATGCAGCAGATCCGGGTGTCGGTACGAAGGACGGATCAGTCGCTGCAGTGCGGACCGGATGTGGCGTCCATTCATTTCCTCTGGGAAAAGCGTTCGCAAAGCGCTGTGGATCTGAAGCCGAGCCTGGAGAAAGGCCTGACCGCACTGCTGTTGGTGAATGCTGGACCGGCCGGTGAGAAGGAATGGCGCGTGGTTTCGGTCTCAGGCCTCAACCTGTTCGCTCCTGTATTGCGTCCACCGCCACTTCCCGAGCCTCCACCGGTAGCGGTGCAACCACCGCCACCGCCGGCGCCGGTGAGGCCGCCTCGTGCATCACCGCCGCCGCCGCCACCCTCCGCACCACCTTCGACCACCACACCGGCACCCGGGTCGGGCCCGTGATGCCTGGAGCGTGGCGGAGATGATCTGCAGCCGCCTTCGTTCGGACAGAGCAGACACGACGCAGATTCAAAACCATTGTGAGAGAGGTACGAAAAATGAAGTTGCCTGACATTCCATCGAGACATATGGCCGCTTGCATGGCCCTGGTCGCATTGAGCATCCCTGCTGCTCCGGTTTACGCTGCGAATCCCGCGGACGCGAAGCTTTCCAATGTGGGCGGGACTATCTACGTCCGCTCCGAGCCGCAAGGCTACGTCGGCATCTACAGAGGGCGACATGCGTCAGGTGTTGAGTTGACAGCGCTTGCGTCAGCCAGTGCGTCGGATGACTACCGCATCAACAGCTGGAAAACGGCTTTGGTTCTGCAGCGATACGGCTTCTCCTACCAACCCGACATTGAAGGCCATGTTGATACGGAAGGAGGGGTGTATGGAGAAAGCTATGTCAGCAAACCAAAGCGCAAGAGGCCCCGCAGCGTTTGGAAGGATGTGACTCTGAGGTACTCCGCCAGCGAATTGGACAGCTTTGCAGCGCAGGTTTGCAATGCGCATGCGGAGACATTGCGCCAGCAGAACGTTCCTGATGGCGATATTCTCAAGGAAGACCGAATCGTCGATATTTATTCATTGCCGCAAGGCAAGTCTGTGGTGGTTCGTTCGCACGAAGGCTTTTTCCACGACTTCGTCGGCGCAGATCCGATCTCCCCAAGGGAGCTCAAGATGGTGTGCATGGGGCTTCCGAAGCCTTCAGTGGCGACGGCGGGCGACCTGAAAGGATCAACAGCCGTGACCAATGCGCATTTGACCATTCTCAAACAATCCACGCTGGGCGGCTCTTGCAAGGTGAACCTGTCAACCGTGGTGACAACCGACACGGCCAATACCGAGGTGCGTTTCCGCTTTGAGCACACCAATGGCAAGCTGAGTGACATCAAGTCAGTGATAACCAGTCACACCAAAAAGGCGATGGACGCTTACTGGTACGACGTGCCGTTTGATCCGGCGGGGGACGAGATGGGCAGCATCCGCATGGTCGGTGTATCTCACGAGTTCACGTCTGACTGGGAGGCATATCACATGACGTGCAACGCGGCATCGCCTGGTGACGTGGCCACCACGGCACCGCCTGCTCCACCCAAGCGAACCTCCGTCAAACCCTCGGTTGAGCTCCTGCTGGAGCCGACAGCCAAGGTCATGCACCGGGGCCTGTTGTGTCCCACCAAAGTGAAGGTCACGGCAAAGATCCATTCCAAAATGGCTTTCACCGGAACCGGGTTGGTACACATGAAGCAGGGCGGGCACTCGTTCGCCAAGCATGATGTTCAACTCAGCCCCTTCATCGTGTGGCAACACCTCGATGAGTTTGATCTGAAGCCATGGGGCGCGGTCAATGCGCCAACAGGCATGGCCGGCGGATCGCATACTCTTCAGGGGCTCCCGGGCAGTGCCAATTCGCAATCCACTCAAAGGTTTGAACTGCGCTACGTCTTGACCAACAATCAGGCGCCGGTTGTCACCACACCATTCGAGATCATTGCCGTCTCCTGCGTGGATCCGAAAGTCAACGGCGGCATCCAGCCTGCGATGGACCTGGGCCTGAACAAGCCCGAACCCCCTCAGCAAGCAGTGCCGCGTCCTTTGGCTGCCGAACGGCAAGACCTCAGGCGCCCGGAGGAAGAGAAGCCTACACCTGCACGGGTTGCCCCAGCGACGCTGCAGCTCAAGCCACCGGCATCTCCGGATGAACCGCGCGAGCCCAGGAGTAAAGCGCCAAAGCCCCAGATGCGCTCCAGTGCTCAGCCAGATCAGGCAGCGGCACAGGATTGCAAATACGACCCCAACAGTGCGAGGCTTCCATGCTGGCCCGAGAAGCGCAAGCCCATGAAGCTGATCAACCCGTTCGAATGACGAAAGATGCTGCGCCAGGCTGCCACATTGCGGCCTGGCGCAGCACCGGCAAGATGGGCGGGCAAGCGGAGCAGAAATCGGCGACACTGGGCCATGGCCCAAACGCCTCGCCTGATTCACATTCACCCGGAAGCGCCGCTCAAGCCGGCGCTGGGGGATGGCTGCAACGGCTGCGGCGTGTGCTGCATTCTGGAGCCATGCCCTCTGGGGCAACTGGTCTCCAGGAAGCGGTCAGGGGCGTGCAAAGCCTTGCGTTGGGACGAATCACAATCGCTGTACCGGTGTGGAATGGTGACCGATCCCGACGCTGTCCTGGGCGTACGCTGGAAATGGGCATCCCCAGTGCTCCGGCGGCTGGCCATGCGCTGGATATCGGCAGGCAGCGGGTGCGATGCGGCCATCGAAGCCATCCCCGCGCAATCCGCAACCGAAAGAGACTAGATCTCGCGCGTCATGAACTCGACTTGCTCGGTCTTGTTCTGGCCTTCCCAGGGAAGGCAGAAGGCAAAGCCGTGCTGGATGTAGAGCTCCCTGGCGGCATCGAAATACTCATGGGTGCCTGTGGACAGGCTCATGCGGTCATAGCCCAGCAGCAAGGCTTTCTGAAACAGGAATTGCAGCAGCTGGCTTGCCACGCCTTTGCGCCGGTAGGCTTTTCTTGTCCGCAGACTTTTGAGTTCGATGTGCGTGGGAGATATCTCGCATAGCGCAGCACAGCCTATGGGCTGGTTGCCATCCCACACGACCCATAGGTGATGCCCCTTGGTGGCGAAGTCGTCCAGCGACAGTGCGTGTTCTTGCACCGCTGAGCCCAGAGCCGCCATTTCTTTTGCGTGTTCCATCAGTAGCGCCTTGACGCTCCGATGCATGAGTCCGCCTTCTCGGATCCGCATACTCCCTCCATGTGTGACAGTCTTTCAAGCAGGACCACATGGGGAGGGCGATCGCGCAGGCCTGAACCGAAGCCTTGCGTCGTCAGCTGGTAACGGTGTAGATTTTTGTCTTGCCCCTGTGGATCGTCGCCATTTTGGCGGGAAAAACGGTGCCATGGGGTACTGCTCAGCCCGCGTGATTCATCCCCAATCTGGGGGTGACGATTGGCGATTTTGAGGGTCATAAAGACGCTGTTGGCGTCAAGCGTGTAATCGGCGAAGGGTGGGCAGTGCTGAAAGCCCTGCTTTTCGTACAAGCGTCGGGCTGGCGCAAAAAAATCCTGTGATCCGGTCTCCAGGCTCAACTGTGTCATGCCGCGGGAACCTGCTTCTTGCACGACATGGGCCAGCAAACGGGCTCCGATGCCTTGCCCGCGGAGCTTTTCTAAGGTGCGCATGGTCTTGATCTCGCCATGCACAGGGCTGAGTGTCTTGAGGGCCACGCACCCGACCAGCGAACCGGCATCCCATGCCGTCCAGAAGCTGACGCCAGGCGCCAGCAACTGTTCTGGCTTGAGCGCATGAACACTGCAGGCAGGCGAGTTGCCATACATGTCGTCCAGATGCTCCTGGAGAAAGGCCTTGACGACCGGATCGGTGACAGTATCTGGTCGCAGTTCCATACGAGAACGGGCACAAGAGAGTGAAGAGGGGAAGGGCGGGCTGCTTCAGCGGCTCAGCAGCCAGATACCACCGGCAACAAAGCCGAGGGCGAGTGCGACGAGGCACCAGCCCAAGGTACGCGACCTGATGCGGAGCGCCTCAGCCGTGGTGACGAGCCGCGCATGCTGCTCAGCCAGCTCGGCGAGTGTGTCAGTCAAGGCCATCTGGGTCTGGCGGAGGCGGTCAATCTCGGCCGCCTGCGCTTCAAGCGTGAGGCGCAGTTCTTCCACAGGATCAGCCGGTCCGGTTTGGTCGTCGTCTGCGCCACTGGCAGGCAAAGGGGTCTCGCCGTCTTCCAGCTTTTTTCGTTGCCGTTCCTTCTGGCGTTCGAGCAACTGTCGCGCAGCGCCCAGCACCTTGGGCGCATGCTCAATCACATCGCCCCAGGGCACCACCTTCAGGGCTGTCAGCCAGGGAATGGCCATGCTTCTCTCCTGCTATTTGCCACAACGCGGGCTCATGCAATACCTTACTCTGCCTGAAGCCCGATCAGGGTTTGCGCCAGATCAAGGACACTTGGCGCCAGGTTTTTAATATTGATCCATTCTGATATTCCGATGCTATAGAAAATGAACTGGTCGAACTGGATCGAGCAATGGGGCGAGCCAACCGTCATGGCCTTGGGTGGTCTGGTGGCCGGTTTGGGTTTCGGCTTCTTTGCGCAGCGGTCGCGTTTCTGTCTGCGCGCTGCGGTCATCGAGTTCTGGCACGGTCGATTTGGCGAAAAGCTGGCGGTGTGGCTGCTGGCGTTCTCAGCCGCGGTCGTGGTTGTGCAATGGCTCATCGTCAGTGGCGGGCTGAACATCTCCACCGCGCGTCAGATATCGGCCACTGGCAGTCTCTCTGGCGCCCTCGTCGGGGGGCTCGTTTTTGGTGTCGGAATGGTCATGACGCGAGGTTGCGCCAGCCGCTTGCTGGTGCTCTCGGCCAACGGAAACCTCAGGGCACTTCTCTCGGGCCTGGTGTTTGCGGTGACGGCGCAGGCTTCGCTGGCCGGCGCGCTGGCGCCTTTGCGCCTGGAAATCTCCAGCTGGTGGCTTGTCGATGGTGGCCCGGCCAGAAACCTCTTGTCTCACCTGGGTGCCGGTCCCATGGACGGACTCGTGTTTGGCGCAGTGTGGCTGGTCACGGCGCTCTTCTTTGCCTATTACAGCGGCTGGAGCTTCTGGAAGTGGGTCGGAGGACTGGGCACAGGGCTGATGGTTGCACTGGCCTGGTGGATCACCTACCAGGTCATGAGTCACTCCTTCGAACCCATCCAGATTCAGGGGCTGACGTTCTCAGGTCCGTCGTCCGAGTGGCTGATGCGTGTCCTGAGCGAGCCGGAAGAACCCTGGACCTTTGGCCTGGGGCTGATGCCGGGCGTTTTCATCGGCTCACTGGTGGGGGCGCTGGTCGGTCGGGACTGGAAGCTCGAAGGGTTCGGGCCAGGCTACTCGATGCCCAGGTACATTCTGGGGGCCATGTTCATGGGTTTTGGCTCCATGCTCGCAGGCGGATGCGCGGTAGGCGCCGGCATGACCGGAGGTGCCGTCTTTGCCCTCACGGCATGGGTCACGCTTGGCGGCATGTGGGTCGGCGGGGGACTGACAGACCGCCTGCTCGACGGTGGCGCTGCACGCGCTGCAGCGCCTGTCCCGGTGCTTTCTCCCCAGGCGCCAAACACGGTGCAGGTCAGCCCAGGCAACAACCCTGCCTGAGACGGCAGCAAGGCCGAAGCAGGGGCCAGCGCTCACCAGTCCGTACACCCCCTGACTCAAGTTTCGCCGCCGCCGGACGAACTTGAAAGGACATGGTGTTTTGTCGCCACCAGTTTTTCTCCTTATTTCTTACAGGAGCTGCCATGGCATTGCCTCCTTCAGACCACCCCTGCTGGCTCAAGGGCGCCAATGGAGGGTTGGCCATCATCAAGACAGACAACCTGGCGTTGCAACTCCTGGTGAAGCGAATCGAGCGCAGTCTCGACCCCGAATTCAAAAAGGCTGAGGACATCAAGGCCTTTTTCGCCAAATGGGAACGGATGCTCGACGCCGAGATCGCGCAGCTGACCAGTATCTAAGGGGAGCTTCATGAACCGACTGATTTCAACCCAAGAAGCCGCCAAGCAGATCGCGGCGGGCAAGTTTCTCTCTTTGGCAGCGCCCGAAGATGTTCTGGCTTCATTGCCACCAGGCCAATGGGTGGGGGGAACCATTCCCTACTTCATGGATGAAGCCGGTGGTGTGGTCCGGACAGAGGGGATGGTGTTTGTGACAGAGTTGCCCGCTTCAGCAGGCACAAGGATTGCACACTACGGCGCGGGCGAGCTGGACAAGCTGGTCGCCAACGGGCCGGACAACGGCTTCAGCATTGCCATTGTTCCTGCCGGCAGCAAGGCGCACCAAGGGTTTGCAGAAAACGCCATGAATGAAGCCGACGCGCTGCTCAAGCCTACCGTGGGTTGGGTGTCCGGCGTCCACCTGTCCGAGATCGGCCAGCGGTCTCCCAAGGTGTTCGATGGCAGAACGGTCGAGGCGCACGCAGACGGGATCATGGTGGTTCACGTCACTTTGCCGCCGGAACAGCTGGCCTCGGTCGAGATCGTGAACATCTTTGAGCCGGGAGACGGCGATATCCTCACTTTCGACAGCACCTCATTCCAGGTGGGCGATTGTCTGATCAACGGCGAGCGCAGGAACTTTGCACAATATCTTGCCGAGCACGGACTGGACGATGGAAAACTGCCATTGGTGGGCGATTTCGGCGGTGCACGCATCAACGTCTCCATTCAGTCAGTCAATGCGCAGGATCAACGCGTGGACCTGTTTGCCCCCGTATTCACCGGAGTGGACTACCGATTTGCCAGGCCGGTGAGCGACTATTGCGAGACCTTTCGCCAACGCCTGGAGAACTTTGATACCGGCGGCGTCAGCTTCTCCTGCAACTGCATCCTCAATTTCCTGTTCGGTGAGCTTGAAGGGCGAAATATCGGCAAACTCTGCGGCCCGGTGACCTTTGGCGAGATCGGGTATCAGCTTCTGAACCAGACACTGGTCGTGCTGAGAATTCGCTGATCGCTCTCCTGGCGAAGATGTCGGCTGAGGAGGTCAGGGTTGCGACGATCGCGCCGGACTGAGAAACAGCAGCACCGTACCCAGCACTGCCACAGTGGTGAGCAATGCCGTGAAGACCCAGCCGTTCTGCGCGGTCAATGCCATGCCGCCAAGCGCAGGCGCAAGCATCCCTCCCAGGGTGTACGCGAACACCAAAACGGCAGTGCTGCTCACCAGGGTGACGCCAGTCTCACGTGACCCGATGTCTACCATGGCCAGGGTGTACAGGCTGCCGCCTGCAGCACCCCAGACAAATGCCACGCCTGCGAGCAAACCTGCCCATTGTCCCACCCAGGGGATGGCCAGCGTCGCGCCCAGCGTCAGCAATGCACAAGCCCGCATCAGCCAGTGGCGGGCACTGCCTGGGTCATCCCACAAGCGATTGGGCCGCTGACCCATGTGATCGGCGAGCATGCCAGCTGGCATCATCATGACGGTGCTTCCCAATCCGCTGGCAGAAACCAGCAGCGCTGCCGCCGTGGCGCCCAGACCCAGCGCGACGCCGTAGAGCGGTAACAAGGAAGCCAGGCCGTTCTCGAAGAACCCACCCACAAAGCCGATGGCCATGACCACAGGATGCAGGCGCAGCGCCTGCCACATGCCTCGCCAGCCCACCTGCCGCTCCTCGGTGCCCGGCAGTGCAGCGATGGGAGGGATGGCCAGGTTGGACAGCAGGCCCAGCAATGCCAGGGCCAGGACAACCCACAGCGCCAGCCTGTTGTGAACCCCCACCAGCGCCAGGAGGGCGGGCCCGAGAACAAAGGTGAATCCCACCATGCTTTCAAACAGCCCGACCCACCTGCCGCGCTGATGAGACGGCGCCATCTCGGCCACCATGGCTTCGGCCAGAACCCATCGCAGTCCGGCGGCAACGCCTTCACAGAAAATCACGGCAAACCAGACGGCAGGCTGATCAATGAACAAATAGCAGGCGGTGTTCACGACAGTCATCACAGTGGACGCGGTCAGCGTCAGTCGCTGTCCCCATCGCTGGGTCACTGCTGAGGCGAAAGGCGTGACCACCATGATCCCCAGCCAGCCACAAGCGGCAAACCATCCACCAAAGGCAGTGGAATGGCCTCTCTCTTCAATCTGCAGCAACAGCCATGGCTGCACCATGAAGTACGCCATCAGGGTGAAGAACGTGGAGGCGAACAAAGCCGCCAGGCCTCGCGTCGCATGCGGAGTCCGGATGTTCTTGTGGTGCTGGGCGACGGGTGGCTGCATAGCGGGCATTGTGCACGCAATGGTGCAGCACGGGCGGCCATGTTCGGCCCCGGCCGCCATGGTGCCGGCCAGCGTCAGGCGGGCATGTCGCTTCTGAAGCGGATGTAGTCCTCGACCACCCTCTCAGGGCATTCGAGCGCAGGCACATGGCCGATCTCATCGATCAGGATGAGCTGGGCGTTGGGCATGAGGCGGGTGAGGATGTCTCCGCAGCCATGATGGATGATGCGGTCTTCCCGTCCCCATACGACAAGTGTTGGAGTCTTCAGGCCGTTTACCCGGGCTTCCACGCCTTCTTTGCCCAGTTCAAAGAAGATCTGGGTCTCCAGGTCGGCGCTGGCAATGCGCGGAGCAGCCATGGCTTCGATCATGGCCTCGGGAACGTGTGCCGGCTTGAACACCACGGCATCGAGCAGCGCCTTGTATTCGGCAGGCGTGCGTGCGATCAGCACCACCTTGCCCGTGGCCTCGATGCGCTGACGCATCTCGGACTTGGGGCCGGACCAGACGCCGCCCGGATTGAGCAGCCAAAGACTGAGAACGGCTTCGGGCTGCGCTGCCGCCCACATCATGGCAATGTGCCCACCCATCGAGCTGCCACCCACATGGTATTGCTGCAACCCGAGCGCATTGGCCAGCCCTGCCAGACGCCCCGCCTGCGTCCACGCGTCGTGCGCCAGTCCGGCGTCGGCGGTGGATTCGCCAAAACCGATGTGGTCCGGGAGAATGACACGGTAACGTCCGGTCAGGCCTTCTGCCACGCGGACGAAATGGTCTTTGTTGGCGCCGAAGCCGTGCAAGAGGAACAAGGGCTCACCTTCACCGCCCTCCAGATACACATACCGGGTGCCGTCCGGCATGTCGATGGCCTTTCGGCTAAGGCCGGCGCGCTCGCGCAAGTGCTGGGTGATCTGCGCCAATGCCTTGGCGGCGCCGGCGGGCGTATTGATACTGTCCATCGGGTCTCTCTTTTCTGTCGCTCTTGTTTGGCCTCGCGTGCGCGAGACTTGTCTCTGGCCTTCGATGCTACGGCGCCAGTGCCAGCAGCCTTATCCACCATGCGACAGCACGGCATCGACTACCTCGGAAAAGCCGTCGCCCCTCATGCCTGCCGTGATGTAACGTGGCGGCGTCGCCAGCTGCGTGAGCACGGGCTCGATGTTCCGGACACCCACGGACAGTGCCATCCTGGCGAACATCACCTGGTCATTGGCGGAGTCACCCACGTAGATCCAGCGATCCACGCTTTGCACCAGATCGACCTGAAGTCGCTCCTTCAAGGCCCATCGGGCGCCGCTCCATTTGTCGTGCTCGCCCAGCCATGCGTTGATGTGAATGGAACTGACCGTGACCCGGAACCCCAGCTCGGTCAATCGTGCACCGATGGCGTCGACTTCGGACGCGCCGAGATGGTGATGCTCGCTGTGGTCAATCGCAATGTCAGTCTCTCTGCCGGCACTGTCCCCGGCCAGCCTGGCCATCGGGAACTCGCGCAGCACGGTGTACGCCGCTTCTGCCAGCCGCGCAGCGTTCTCGGCGCGCTCGGTCTCTGGCTGAATCCAGTCTTTGCCCAGCCCGCCGTCTGCGCGGCGCCACAACATGACAGCCCCGTTTTCTGCCACGATGGCCCGCACTGGCCAGCTCAGCGCAAACGCCTCACTCCAGCCCGCTGGTCTTCCGGTGACAGCGACGACGGGCAGACCCTCTTGTTCGCACCGGGTCAATGCCGCGCGTGCCGAAGCCATCAGCTTCCCGTCTTTGGTCAAGGTGTCGTCGATGTCGGTCAGGATGCCTGCCACCTGCTGGCGAGACACCAGCGGCCAATCGGCCAGGGGAATGGGGGCGTTGGGCGAAGGTGTCATCGCGGCAGTGTCGCACAGGGCGGGCGACCGGGTGGCGCGCTGTGTTGTTCATAATGGCCGGCAACGTACTTTGTCTGGAGCTGACACATGCTGTCCCTCGAATTCCTGCTGATGCCGTTCCTGGGGCGGGGGGCCTTGTTCCGCATCAGTTCTCTGCTGGTACTGATCCCCGCCGAAAAGGCCATAAGACATTGCCTTGCTCGAAATGGCTTGCAAAACCTGACCGCACGCCTCGCGCCTGACCAGGCAGATAGAGCTTGTGAATGCACGGTGCGTGCTTGCCGCGCAGGCGTCGGAAAAGCCGATCTGATGCGGGGCTTTTCCGTTGCGCTTCTGGCGCTGTTCGCGGCTTGCCCGCTGAGGGCCGAGATCGTGAGCGCCGAATACGCCGATCCGACGGCGCGATACCGCCATGGCATTCTGGGCGACGCGATCGAATGGGGCACTCTGCAACTCTCGCTTCGCGATGGAAAGAGGTTGAGGATCGTCTTGCCTGAAACGCGGGTTTTCGAAGACACGGCGCCGCGACTCGCCGATCTGAACGGCGACAGCCGGCCCGAGGTGATCGTGGTCGAGAGCAGCAATGACGCGGGCGCGCGCCTTGCCGTGTACGGCGAGGAAGGGCTGATCGCTGCGACCCCCTTTCTCGGCCGGCCCAATCGCTGGCTGGCGCCAATTGGAGCGGCTGATTTCACCAGCGACGGCAAGGCAGAAATTGCCTATGTCGAGACTCCGCATTTGACAGGCAGTTTGCGTGTTGTCGAATTGCGCGGAGACAAGCTCGTACCGATCGCGGGCGCACGTGGCCTTACCAATCACAGAATCGGCGATCGAGAAATTCTGAGTGGCATCCGCAACTGTGGCCGCGGGCCGGAAATGATCCTGACGTCGTTTCCATGGCAACGGTCTGGCGTCGCGGAAATGCTGGCAGTCGAGCTGACCTGGCCAGAACTGCAGGTCGTCGCCTGGCGCTTTGAAGAGGATTTCACCCCGGCCCATGTCATGGCAGCGCTCGATTGCGGTCTGCAACCTGATTACCTGAAGTGATCTGCGGGCAGAGAATCGCGGCAGTGTCGCACAGGTCTGGCGACCGGGTGGCGCGCTGTGTTGTTCATAATGGCAGGTAACGCACTTTGTCTGGAGCTGACTCATGCTGTCCCTCGAATTTCTGCTGACGTCCTTGGTCGTGGTCCTGATCCCGGGAACCGGTGTCATTTACACCGTCTCGCAGGCGCTGATGAGCGGACGCTCCGGTGGTTTCTGGGCGGCGGTGGGTTGTACCTTGGGTATCGTTCCGCACCTGTTGGCCACCGTGCTGGGCCTGGCTGCCTTGCTCCACACCAGTGCTCTGGCGTTCCAGTTGCTCAAATATGCGGGCGCGGCATATCTTCTCTACATGGCGTGGGGCACCTGGCGCGACCGCTCCGGGTTTGTGCTGAACGCAGATGCGGCAGCGTCCTCAGTGGACGCACGCTCTGTGGCCACACGAGGCGCCTTGATCAACGTGCTCAACCCCAAACTGTCGGTCTTCTTTCTGGCTTTCTTGCCCCAGTTTGTGCCGACGGATCTGGCCGCTCCACTGTTGCCTCTCGTCACGCTCAGTGGCGTGTTCATGCTCATGACCCTGGTGGTGTTCGTGGTGTATGCGCTCCTGGCAGATCTGTTTCGCCAGCATGTCGTTGCCTCTGAGCGTGTCCAGAATTGGTTGCGCCGCAGCTTTGCGGCCGCATTTGCCGGGCTCGGTGTGCGTCTGGCGCTGGCCGATGACCACGTTTGACTGATCTTTTGCCGGCAATTTGAAACTTTGGCCGTCTTGTCAGGCGCAATGCCTCGGGTAGAATCTGTCCTATCCGAGGAGCGTTGCAGCGTTTCCACCCCGCCCCGGCGTTGCGCCAGGGAAGGCCGCGAAACGTGAGGCTCGGACCCTTTTCTTCGCAACGACGCTCATCCACTGTACGAGTGAGGTGAGCGGCTGAGGTTCTCTCCCCCCCTCCCGTTTGCCCACTGCCTGGTGACAAGGTCTGTTGCTTCAGGTGCGCTTTGCCGTCGGTGGACTGGTCTTGACCCATCCTGGATGGGCCAGGTTCGTCTGTTTGAATGTCTGATTGACTCATGGAGCTGAGCAAATGAATGCACCGCTGAAAAACACCGTCAACGCCGATTGCGTGATCGCCGATATCGGCCTGGCCGACTGGGGCCGCAGGGAAATCAAGATTGCCGAGACCGAAATGCCCGGTCTGATGGCCATTCGCGAAGAATTCGCCGCCAAGCAGCCGCTGAAAGGCGCGCGCATCACCGGGTCGCTGCACATGACGATCCAGACCGCTGTGCTGATCGAGACGCTGCAAGCGCTGGGCGCCGAAGTGCGCTGGGCCTCTTGCAACATCTTCTCAACACAAGACCACGCTGCTGCTGCCATTGCAGCCAGCGGCACGCCTGTGTTCGCTGTCAAGGGTGAAACCCTCAAGGACTACTGGGACTACACCCACCGCATTTTTGAATTCGCGGCCAAGGGCGAAGCAGGCGAAGGCCCGAACATGATTCTGGATGACGGTGGCGATGCGACGCTGCTGCTGCACCTGGGCAAGGATGCCGAGAAAGATCCCTCCGTGCTGGCCAATCCCGGTAGCGAAGAGGAGACCATTCTGTTTGCCGCCATCAAGGCCAAGCTGGCAGAAGACAGCACCTGGTACAGCCGCAAGAGCGCCGAGATCATTGGTGTGACCGAAGAAACCACCACTGGTGTTCACCGCCTCAACGAAATGTCCGCCAAGGGCACTTTGCTGTTCCGCGCCATCAACGTCAATGACTCGGTCACCAAGAGCAAGTTCGACAACCTGTACGGCTGCCGTGAGTCGCTGGTGGACGGCATCAAGCGCGCCACCGACGTGATGGTGGCCGGCAAAGTGGCCGTGGTTTGTGGCTACGGGGATGTGGGCAAGGGTTCCGCTCAGGCGCTGCGTGCACTGAGCGCCCAGGTGTGGGTCACCGAGATCGACCCGATCAACGCCCTGCAAGCCGCCATGGAAGGCTTCAAGGTTGTGACCATGGAATGGGCTGCCGACAAGGCCGACATTTTCGTCACCACCACCGGCAACCGCGACGTCATCACCTATGACCACATGGCCGCCATGAAAGATCAGGCCATCGTCTGCAACATCGGTCACTTCGACAACGAAATTCAGGTGGCCAAGCTGGAGCAGAACTGCCAGTGGGAAGAGATCAAACCGCAGGTGGATCACGTGATCTTCCCTGATGGCAAGCGCATCATCCTGCTCGCCAAGGGTCGCCTGGTGAACCTGGGCTGCGGCACGGGCCACCCCAGCTTCGTGATGTCCAACTCCTTTGCCAATCAGACCATTGCGCAGGTGGAGCTGTTCACGCACGCAGATGGCTACGACGTGGGCAAGGTCTATGTGCTGCCCAAGCACCTGGACGAGAAAGTGGCGCGCCTGCACCTGATCAAGGTCGGTGCGATGCTGACGGAGCTGACGGATGCGCAGGCGGCGTATATCGGCGTGCCGAAGCAGGGGCCTTACAAGCCCGACACGTATCGGTATTGAGCACCCCCGCCGCGCTGCGCGCGACCCCCTCAAGGGGGCGGCGCTGGTGGGCCGGCGGAGCCGGACCCACGGCGCCCTCGCAGTTGTCTGTGGCATTCGACCGTGCGTGTTGACCATTTGCTCGTTGAGCGGGGCCTCGCGGCTTCGCGCTCGCAAGCCCAGCGCCTGATTGGTGCGGGGGTTCGGTGGCGCTTGCCTGGTGGCGACTGGAAGGCGGTCTCCAAGAATGGTGAAGCGCTGCCTGACCATGCGGAGCTGGAGTTGCAGGACGTTGCCGAGGCGCGTTACGTGTCTCGTGGTGGCTTGAAGCTGGAAGCGGCGCTCAATCACACCGGCCTGTCAGTCAAAGGGCTGGCTTGTCTGGATGTGGGGCAGAGCACCGGTGGTTTCACCGATTGCCTGCTGCACGCTGGGGCTGCTTCGGTGGTGGGCGTGGACGTGGGGCAAGACCAGTTGCACCCCAAGCTACGGCAAGATGCCCGCGTTACCTGCATTGAGAAGTGCAACGCCCGCGAGTTGAGCCAGGCGCAAGTGGATGGCCCGTTCGGTCTGGTGGTGGGAGACTTGTCCTTTATCTCCCAGACGCTGGTCTGGCCCGCGCTGGTGCCGTTGATGGCCGAAGATGCCAGCCTGCTGATGCTGGTCAAGCCGCAATTCGAATTGCGGCCCGAGCACATTGGCAAAGGTGGTCTGGTGAAGTCGGCCAGCAGCTATCCGTTGGTGGAGGCACGCATTCGCCAGGCATGTGATGACCATGGCTTGCGATGCATTGACTATTTCGAGAGCGGCATCACCGGCGGTGATGGCAACCGGGAATTTTTTGTGTGGGCCAGGCGCGGCCAAGCCACGCGATCAAAAATGAAGTGAAGAAAGAGTGAGGGAAAACCGATGACAGCGGTTCCATTGAGTTTTGAGTTCTTCCCACCCAAGACGCCAGCCGGGGTGGAGAAGCTGCGAGGGTATCGCCAGGAGCTGTACACGCTCAAACCGGAGTTTTGCTCCGTCACCTATGGTGCGGGCGGTTCCACCCAGAAGGGTACCTTCGATGCCGTCAAGGAGATCATCGGCGAAGGCGTGGAAGCCGCGTCGCACTTCTCCTGCATTGGTGCCACGCGCGATACCGTGCGCGAGCAGCTGGCCGAGCTGAAAGCCATGGGCGTCAAACGTCTGGTGGCCTTGCGTGGCGATTTGCCCAGCGGTTATGGCATGGGCGGGCATTTTCAGTACGCCAGCGATCTGGTGGCCTTCATCCGTGAGGAAACCGGTCGTGACTTCCACATCGAAGTGGCGGCCTACCCTGAAGTTCATCCGCAGGCCAAATCTCCCGAGTCGGACCTCAAGGCTTTTGCCACCAAGATGAAGGCAGGTGCCGATTCGGCCATCACGCAGTACTTCTTCAACGCCGACGCCTACTTCCGTTTTGTCGATGAAGCGCGCAAGCTCGGCGTGGAAGCGCCCATCGTGCCAGGCATCATGCCCATCACCAGCAGCACGCAATTGCTGCGCTTCTCCGATGCGTGTGGCGCCGAGATTCCGCGATACGTGCGTTTGCGGCTGCAGTCCTTCGGGGACGACACGGCCTCTATCAAGGTGTTTGGTCTGGACGTGGTGTCCCGCTTGTGCGAGCAATTGGTCAAGGGCGGTGCGCCAGCGCTGCATTTCTACACCATGAACCAGAGCGAAGCGACCATGGGTTTGCTGCGTCGTCTGCCGTCCTGACAGGGCATGGAACAGTCGCAGCCAGGCGGAAAAATACTCCAAACGTCAAGCTGTTCGGTGAAGGCTGCGTCCGCTCGAAGGACGTGGCACCGGAGCTGTGCCTGATGCACCTGTGCATGTTGCCTGGAGTCGCAGGGCTTGCCCGAGCCGTCGTTGTCCTGGTGGGGTGAAGAGCTCGATGTGCATTCCTTGAAGAGCCCACGAGAGACAACTGCGCTTGTCAGCGAGTAGCCAACGGTTAAACTTGTCTGTTCGTAACAATGTGCTACTGGGCGCATCGTCTTGATGTGAGACCCAGCACGCATTGCTCGCAATTCCCGTTGTATCGGTTGGTGAGCGCGGCTGCTCACCTTCGTTCGGCTGTCGATCGGAGATGAGGAGATGACTCGCGATTTTCAAATGACGCCTGGCTTCCAGAACAGAGCAAGGCCAGTAGCACCAGCCATGAGCAATCCGCGTCACCGTCGCTCCGTCAGGGTCAGGGCCGCCGCAATCGTTTGTGTCGTTGTCGGCGCCTGCACGAACCCCAGCACCATGGCGGCCACAGGTGCCTGTGCAGGCACTTCGCCGCTGGTGGTTTCGACGGATGTCAGTGGCGATGCTTGCCTCATGGATGCGACCGAAAGCCTGACCGTAGAATCGACTGGCGTGATCAGCTTCCCAACGGTGCCAGTGTCCGTGACGGGTATAGGCGACGGCGTGATCGTCAATGAGGGGCGGATAGAGGCGGGCGTCAACGTGGCTGTCAGACTTTATGAAGGTACGTCGTTTGGTTCGGTAGTCAACCACGGGCAAATAACGTCGCGTCTATATGGCGTGAGAGTGGACTCTGGCGCCGCACTGGGACGGCTGGATAACCATGGCCTGATTGAAGTCACTCCTCCGTTTCCGCTTATCGGGAACGCATTGCATGTTTTTGGTCGGCTTGAAACCTTGAATAACCACGCGGGTGGAGTACTCCGCAGTAGTGATGACTGGGCCGCGATCTCTCTGGGTGCCGATGGGCAACTGACTGAACTGAACAATGCAGGGCTGATCGACGGCATCATCGCCACCAGAGACACCACGATCAACTTGGTAGGCTCATCTGGCCGTATCACGGGCGCTGTTTTCAATCCGGTTAGCGGCGTCGCAGGGACAGGTGACGGCTCTGTCAACGTGCTCAGCGGAGCAGATTTTTCTACTGAGAACACGTTCAATAGCGGTAGCTTCAACGTTCGGTCGGGCGGCACCTTGCGGATCAAGGGCACATCGCACACGATCCGGACCACCCAAGGGTTTTCAAATGAAGGCACCGTGTATGTGCCTGAAGGCGTTGCCGCACAAGTGGGTGGCGCGTACCGGCAAACTGGTCGTCTCACTGTAGGGGCCAGCAGTAGCGCCAGCTACGGACGACTGTCCGTTGCCGGCAGTGTGACCCTGGAACCCGGCGCCAGCTTCGGTGTCGACGTTGCAGCCGCCAATACTTTGGCCAATGGCGATGTGCTGGACCGTGTTCTGTTGGCGGAAGGCGGTTTCGTCAACCAATCCGGTGGAACGCCTGAAGTCATCGACAACAGCGCCTTGTTTGATTTCAGATACGACGAAGCACAGGATGGTGTCAATCTGGTGGTTGAACTGGTCTCCTCGTCGCCATCCGATGAAGTCACCAGCTCAAGCGGCAGTAGCGGCAGTAGCGGCAGTAGCTCTGGTGATTCACGGGGTACCGCGACGGCAACAGCCAGCGTTCCTCAATCAATTCTGGTTCCTGCCACCATTGCCAATGGTTTAATCAGCGGCGTGCCTGCTGCTCGCGTGATGGACACCTATGTTGTGGGCGGTGCGCGCGGTGATGACTGGGACAAGGTCGTCACGGCTTTGGGCAAGCTGCCCACGCAGAGGGCATTGGCGGCGGCCGTTGGCCAGAGCATGCCGCTCATGCACGGCGACATGGGCGCTGCACTCATGGGCTCCGGCGCAGCGGCAGGTGCGTCCTCCGTGGGCGCACCCGTGAGCTACGGCGGCAGCTTCAGCTACCAGGGCCGCGAGTACAACACGGGCGGCCGCCAGCTGTGGGTGCAGCCCATGAACATTGCCGGCTACAAGAGCACCACCACCGGTGTGGCCGCGGGCGTCTCGCATGCCTTGTCGACCAACCAGACCATTGGCGTCGGCATTGGCTATCTGGACACCAACATCCATGGCAACGGCTTCGCCAGCGGCCAGCACGCTGACGTGACCGGTGTGCAATTGCGCGGCTTTGGCGAACACGCTGTCGGCAGCGATGGCTACCAGCTCAACTGGCAGGCGGACCTCACACGCAGCAGCATTGAAAGCCAGCGCAACATCACCTATATCGGCCGCAAGGCCGAAGGTGAGACCGATGCCGATGTGTGGCACCTGGGAGTCAGTGTGAGCCGGGCCATGGAGCTGAGCCAACAGACGCAGGTCGAACCCATGGTGAACCTGGACTGGCGCCAGGCCCGCATCGACGCCTACACCGAAACCGGCGCAGGCGCGCTCAACCTCAGAGTCGCCAAACAGAGAGCAGAAGAGCTTGTGCTGTCTGTGGGCACCAGGCTCAAGCACGCCTACAGCGAGAAGCTGAGTGTGAGCGGTTACGCCTCGGTGGGTTACGACCTCAAGGGTGATGCAGGCAGTACCACCGCGCAGTTCACGGGCGGGGGCGCGGTGTTCACCACCGAGAGCCAGGAGACAGCGCGTGAGCGCTTGCAACTGGGTGCGACCTTGAATTGGCAGGCCACCAAGGCCATGGACCTGAGCGTGGGATACGGCATTCAGCGCCGCAGCGGCATGACGGATCAGGCGCTCACGGCCAGACTCAACTGGGTGTTCTGACAAGCTCCCTCCAGCCCCACTGTTGATTTGTTGCGGCTGGACGCACACGTTGCAACCCCGATCGGGGTTGCAACCGGGGCTTGCGGTATCGTCATGGAATGTGGGCTTTGCCCACCCCATCTTCCCGGAGCCACAGGAAGCCCATGAAGACACTTCGCCCCCATCAGGCATGGTATGCCACATCTGCTCGCTGGCTGGTGCTATCGGCCGGCCTCTGGGTATTGTCTGGCTGTGCCAGCCCACCGCCGAAGATGGGCGATTCAGGGGGCGTCGATACCGTTCAGACCCAGCCGGATCAGGCCAGGGCGGGCTCCCGAAACACGGACGTTGTCGATCCGGCCACGCGCATCGACGGGTCAGTGCAAGACCCTATCGGCGAGCTGTCGCGTCGTCTGGAAAACCCGCCGACCGACGAACCGCCCCTTTCGAGCACAGAAGTGATGGAAGAGGGGATGGCGTCTTTCTATGGGCGCAAGTTCCATGGCCGGCGCACCGCCAGCGGCGAACGGTTCGACATGCATGACCTGACGGCGGCGCACCCTTCCTTGCCCTTTGGCAGCAGGGTCCGGGTGCGCAATGTTCGAAATGGAGAAGAAGTGGTGGTCCGCATCAACGACCGGGGGCCGTTCAAGAAGGGCCGGGTCATCGACGTCAGTCGGGCGGCAGCCGAAGCACTGGGTATGGTAGGGCGTGGTTTGGCGCGGGTGCAGTTGCTGCGAGAATGAAGAGCGATTCGTAACCAACCCACCCAGAGGAGACAGTCCATGAAGATCGAAACGATTGCCGTGCACGGCGGTTACAGCCCCGACCCCACCACCAAGGCCGTGGCGGTGCCCATCTACCAGACGGTGGCCTATGCGTTTGACGATACGCAGCATGGTGCCGATCTGTTCGATCTGAAGGTGCCGGGGAACATTTATTCGCGCATCATGAACCCCACCAACGGCGTGCTCGAAGCGCGCCTGGCGGCACTTGAAGGTGGCGTGGGTGCCTTGGCGCTGGCTTCCGGCATGGCCGCCATCACTTACGCCATCCAGACCATTGCCGAGGCCGGTGACAACATTGTCTCGTCGTCCACGCTCTACGGAGGCACCTACAACCTGTTTGCGCACACTTTCCCGCAGATGGGGATCACGGTGCGCTTTGCCGATCCGCGCGACCCTGCTTCTTTTGCCTCCTTGATCGATGACCGCACCAAGGCCATCTTCTGCGAGTCGGTGGGCAACCCGCTGGGCAATGTCACGGATTTTGGTGCGCTGGCCAAGGTCGCGCATGACGCGGGCATCCCGCTCATCGTCGACAACACAGTGCCCAGCCCCTACCTGTGCCGCCCCTTCGAGCACGGTGCCGACATCGTGGTGCATTCGCTCACGAAATACCTCGGCGGCCATGGCACCAGCATTGGTGGTGCCATCGTCGACAGCGGCAAATTCCCCTGGGCCGAGCACAAGCAGCGCTTCAAGCGTCTGAACGAACCCGACGTGAGCTACCACGGGGTGGTTTACACCGAAGCCCTGGGCCCTGCCGCCTACATCGGCCGCGCTCGCGTTGTGCCGCTGCGCAACACCGGTGCCGCCCTGTCGCCCATGAACGCCTTCCAGATCATGCAAGGCATCGAGACGCTGGCACTGCGCATGGACCGCATCTGCAAGAACGCGCTCAAAGTGGCCAGCTACCTCCAGAAGCACCCCAAGGTGGCCTGGGTCAACTATGCGGGCATGCCTGACCACGCCGATCATGCGCTGGTGCAGAAGTACATGGGCGGCCGCGCCTCCGGCATCATCAGCTTTGGCCTCAAGGCTGACGATGCACTCGCTGCCGGCGCCCGTTTCCAGGATGCTCTGGCCTTGTTCACCCGCCTGGTCAACATTGGCGATGCCAAGTCGCTGGCTTGCCATCCTGCATCGACCACGCACCGTCAGCTCAACGAAGAAGAGCTGGCCAAGGCCGGTGTGAGCAAAGACATGGTGCGGCTGTCCATCGGCATCGAGCACATTGATGATTTGCTTGCCGACCTCGACCAGGCATTGGCTCAGGCCTGATGCCGCGACGTGTGTACTGGTTTGTGATGGTGGGCGGCCTGCTGGTCGCCCTTTATCTGGCCGTTTGCGCTTTTTTCTATGTGAAGCAGCGCGACTTGCTGTACTTCCCTCAGCCCGCTTCAGTGCCTGGCGAGCGGCTGCAGTTGCGCAGTCACGATGGTCTCAAGCTGGTCGTCAGCGTGGCCGGGCCGGTTGAGGCAAGCAGTGCGGTGCTCTACTTCGGTGGCAATGCGGAAGACGTATCAGCGACGGCGTCCGGGCTCTCGGCCATCTTGCCAGGGCAACGGATCTATCTGATGCACTATCGCGGATACGGTGAAAGCGAAGGGCAGCCCACTGAATCCGGTTTGCGTGCAGACGCAATAGCGCTGTTTGATGGCGTTCGTGCTCAGCATGCCGTGCTCAGTGTGGCGGGGCGCAGCCTGGGGTCTGGCGTGGCCGTGTGGCTCGCCACCCAGCGGCCGGTGCATCGCCTGGCACTGATCACCCCGTACGACAGCATCGAACAGACCGCGGCCCACCATTACCCGTTTCTGCCGATCGCCTGGCTGCTCAAGGACAGGTTCGACTCGGCTGCGATTGCCGGCGGCATCACTGTGCCAACGTCGGTACTTCTGGCGCAGCAGGACCAGGTGATTCCGCCTGCTCGTACAGAAGCACTGATGGCACGCTTCAAACCCACGGTAGTCACGGTCACGCGTTTCGATGGACGCAACCACGGGGACATCTCGCTGGACGCTAAATACCCTGGCGCGATGGCCAGAGCCTTGAGTCCCTGACCAACCGGTGCTCAGTCGGCTGCCGCAGGGGGGTCGATCGTCACCATGTTCAGGCCTGCACGCACTTCCGTGGCAGTGATGCGAACAGGGACAAAGCGCTGGATGATGTCGAAGTTTGTCATTGCATGAGGTGTCAGCGCTGTGCAGGTGTACCTTGCCGCCCGGCCGCTTTGCCAGACGGCCAGCGTGAGCGGGAGCGTCCATTGATCCGCCAGGTGATCGTCCAGTGCGCCTTCTTCTGCGTGGTGACGCCGGACTTGACCTGCCAATCGATCCGCCACCGTCTCGGCCATGACCGATTTGCTGCCGATCTCGGAGAAAACGGTCGTGAGATTCGCGTGAGGCAAGGTTGCAATCATGGCATTGCCCGGCCCCTCATTGGCGCGGACCGATGACCTGCGGATCTGGTCATCACGCCAGCCACTGGTCGCCATGAACCGCTCATGCTCGCGCTGTGACACATACCGTGGCAGCCCTGGAGCCAGAATCTCCAGATAGCCGTCTTCGGCCTTTCCTCTCTCCGTCAAATCAAACGGCCGAAGCATGCCGGCGATGGAGCGGACCATGCATTCGACTTCACCGCCACCGGCGGGATAGAACCCGTTGCGAAACAGCGTGAGTTCCAGCTCGCAACCGAGCTGGCGAACCAAGGGAATCCAGCTGCGAAGCAGGAACGGGAAGGGCGGGGCTTTGGGGTTGTGTGTGCCACCGATCACAGACACCTGAGATTCACCGCCGGCGGCCAGTAGCGGTGGAATCACGGTTTGCAGCACCAGCATGCAGCTGCCCGCCGAACCAATCTCGAAAGCATAGTCCCCAGGCCTGATGGGTCCAGGTTCAAACGTCAGGCTGGTAGCGCCCAGATCGGCGCCAGTGGCCGTGGACCGGCTGATCGACAAGGCTGCTTTCACGCATGCCATGTGCTGCCGCAGCAAGCCGGGCTTGCTGCGGTTGGCGCGGATATGGGTCAGCTTGAACGGTTTGCCCGAGCAGAGGGACAGGCTCAAGGCTGTTCGCAAAATCTGTCCGCCACCTTCCCCGACGGACCCGTCAATCTCAATCATTGCAAGTTATCGTTGTCTTTTTGATCACCGGATGTGACAGTTTCCGGTGCCTCCCGCCGAGCGGTTTCGTGTTTATGTGCCGGGCATGCAGGGCCCGGCTTTTAGCTTGTCAAAAGTGTATACAGCATGTCCAAGACAGCGCCAGAGGCGTGGTTCACGGTATCGATGTTTTTCTAGTCCGCTCAAACATGCTTGGCGACAGGATGCTTGCTTCCTTCGCCGTTTCAATCACAACCACCCGTTCTTGCGAGCGGCCACTATTGCCTCGGCCTTCTGCCGTTTCATTGCGGCAGCTTTTGCCAAGGCAGGGTAGTTCGGGTGCTTTGCAAAGTAAGGGCCCAACCATCCATCTTCATGGGTGAATGCCATCGTCCACGCGAAGTCAGGTGGGAAGACATAGAAGTCAATGTGTCGGTCAGCTCGTGGTCCGGATTTGACGCGCATGGCTGCGCCTTGCTCGTTGGACAGCACGATGACTTCGGTATTGCGGTGGGATTCATACAGCGCTTCGGCTTCCTCTCCTGAAACGCTGGGGAAGCTCTCCCCGCTGAAGGTGTGCCACAGGTATTGGGACATGCCAGGGGCAGCCCTTTTGCCTGTGAACACTTTTCGCCACCCGCGCGCCCATTCCTTCGCTTCCGCTTTGCCGTAGATTTGAAGCACCTCCTCTGCAGCGACGTCGGAAAGCGAGTCGTACTTTGGCTTTCCCATGTGAGTTCTCCTGACTATCCCTTCACGCACAGCACCTGCTTGAGCGTGTACACCACTTCCACCAGATCCTTCTGTGCTTCCATCACGGCGTCGATGTCCTTGTAGGCCATCGGGATCTCGTCGATCACCGCCTCGTCCTTTCGGCATTCCACACCCTCGGTCGCCTTGATCTGGTCTTCGACCGTGAACATCTTCTTGGCCTTGGTTCGGCTCATCACACGTCCGGCGCCGTGGCTGCAGCTCTCGAAGCTCTCGGGGTTTCCCTTGCCGCGAACGATGTAGCTGCGTGCGCCCATGCTCCCGGGGATGATGCCGAGTTCGCCTTTCTTGGCGCTCACCGCACCCTTGCGGGTCACGAACACGTTCTCGCCGAAGTGGGTTTCCTGCTGCACGTAGTTGTGGTGGCAGTTCACCGCTTCCACGTGGGTCTCGAAAGGCTTGGTGATCACCTGACGTACGGTGGCGATCAGGTTTTTCATCATCACCTCCCGGTTCAGGCGCGCAAACTTCTGCGCCCAACCTACACCGCGCACATAGTCACCAAAGTACTGCGAGCCTTCTTCGAAGTACGCCAGATCCTTGTCGGGCAGGTTGCGTTGATGTTGTTCAGCGTCTTTCTTGGCCAGCTCGATGAAGGTCGTGCCGATGGCATTGCCCACACCACGAGAACCCGAGTGCAGCATGAACCACACCGCACCGCCTTCGTCCAGACACATCTCGATGAAGTGGTTGCCGGTTCCCAGCGTTCCCAGGTGCTTGTAGTTGTTGGTGTTCTTCAGGCGCGGGTAGGCTTCGCAAATCGCGTCGAACTCGTCCTTGAGCGAGCCCCACGCCTCATCCACCAGGTTGGGCGGGTTTTCCCAGCTGCCTTTGTCTCGTCCCTGGCGCTTGGGCGTCATGCCGTGTGGCACAGCCTTCTCGATGGCCGAACGCAGCGGGCCGAGGTTGTCTGGCACGTCTTCAGCGCGCAGCGTGGTCTTGCACGCCATCATGCCGCAACCAATGTCCACGCCCACCGCTGCCGGAATGATGGCCTTGATGGTCGGGATCACCGAGCCCACGGTCGCACCAATACCCAGGTGCACATCGGGCATGGCCGCAATGTGTTTGAAGATCACCGGCAGCTTCGCCGCATTGGCCAGTTGTGCCTTGGCTTCTGGCTCCACCGGAACGCCTTGCGTCCACATCTTGATGGGCACGCCGCCCTCAGGTTGTTCGACGTTGTAGTTTTGCTTCGAATTCATTTGTATTTCACTCCACTGTTGTTCTTTGAGGCCGGCAAGGCAGAGCCTTGTGCCTTCTCTCGCTCGCTGGCCTTCCTTGCGCGCTCTTTGGCGCGGCATGGGGCGCAGCGAACCGCGGTGGTGTCCGGATGGGCTTTCATCACTTCATACCACCACTTCTGTCGTTTCGCTGCCCACACGCATTGGGCGCCACAGTCTTTGCAGGTGAATGCAAGATCCTGATAGAAACCTCTTTCCCCCCACCCTGGCCAGCAACACATGGGTTGCAAAGCTGCACGATTCACGGGTAGAGCGCCACCGCTCAGCACGTATGGCGGCATGGACAATTGGCGCCGTAGCTCTTGCTTCGTTTTCTTATGCTCGCGTTCAAGCCGGAGTTCGGCTCGGCGCTGCTTGTTGCTTTTCATGTGTTTTCTCCTTGGGTGTGTGGCAGCTTGGGCTGGCTCACATTCCCCACTACGTTGGCTTGATCGACACGAGACCGTTGAGCACCTGGTCGAGTCCACCCACGACCGAGATCCGGTCGATACGCTCGGCCACCCGCTCCAGCGTCTCCAGCTCTTTCATGCGCAAGGCGACCGGGTTGTCCTCCATGACCTTGGCGGTGTTCAGCAGCGATCGCGTGGCGGCGGTTTCTTCGCGCCTGCGGATCACATTGGCTTGCGCCTGCTTTTCCGCCTGCACCACCTGGGCCAGGATGGTCTTCATGTCGCCGGGCAACACGATGTCCTTCACGCCCACGCTGTCGAGCTGAAGGCCGACCGATGCCAGCTTGCGAGCCATGTGGGCCGAGACCACATCGTCAATGACCGTCTTGTCTTCCAGCAAGGCGTCCAGGGTCCGCGTGCCCACGGCGGCGCGCAAGGCGAACTGCAGCTCCCGGTACAAGTAGTCCAGAGGCTTTTGCAGGGCACGGAAGGCTTGCAATGGATCCAGGAAACGGAAGCCGGCGTTCAGGTTCAGGCGCAGCGCCACTTTGTCGCGCGTCATGATTTCCTGTCCGCTCACTTCCATCACCTGCATGCGCAGATCGACGAACTCTACCGATACCTGGCGCCCGTACTTCCAGAACGCGTGGTTGCCCGGCTTGAGCACATCCACCCATTGACCGTCGACCTGCAGCAAGCCGGCCATGCCCTCGGGCACGGGTGCCTTGAGCACGCCGTCCTGGCCTGCAACGTTGCGTTGGCGCAATTGGGTCTGGGTCAGTCGGCCCACCAGGTCCGGAGGCATTGCGGGTCCTTCGCGCAGATCGATGATCTGAAACGTGGAGGCCACCAGGCCTTTCCAGAAGAGGCGCCGAGTGGCGGGTGCCAGGATCTCGACCAGCACGCCGTTCTCGAAGCGCAGCCCGACTTCGCTCTCGCTCAGGGTCACAGCATCGAATTCGGCTTCGACCACATCGGGTTCCCGGGCCATCAGGTAGTCGGCCAGCGGGTGGAGGAACGGCGCCTTGTCGATGGCATAGACCTCCACAGTGAGCCTGTCTGCAAGGCTGAAGAAGGTGTGCTTCCCAGGGGCGAGCATGCGCTCGAAATCGCCGTTGCGCAGCAGCAGGCCACGCTCGTTTTTCTTGACGGTGAAACGTTTGAACAACCACATGGTGTTCTCCTTTCCTAGGTTGCTTGTTGTTTTTTGCTTTCGCTTTTCGTTCTTCTGCTTCAGGGCTTTTGAGAGGCTTTCTTCCCCTCTGCCCAGCCTCGCAGCATCCGAGGCTGGGCCAGCATTCCATTCGTTCTTTCAGTCTGTCATCGCAAGGTGCCGTTACAGCGAAGGCAGCGGCACCAGGCGCTGCCAGCACGGGCCCTGCAGTGCGCCAGGTGAACCGGTCCTCCCGAGCGTTCGGCTCATCGGTGCCTGGCTGGCTGCGGGGCGCGAGCTGCACCGGATCGGGTGCAAGCCGCCCTCGCTGACGGGGTTACTTTCCTCACCGTTGGTGGTTCCAGTGAACCCCGCTTTCGGCGGGTGGTCTCTCGACCGTCTTCCACAGGCCGCGTGTTGGCGCGGCAGTCTGGGCAGGAATTGAACCTGCGTCGGACTCATTACTTTGAGTTGCTCTACCTCTGAGCTACCAGTGGTGGCGAGTCGGGAGTCGAACCCGATACCGCGAAGGGCGGTCACCACGACCTCGCCAATCCCAGGCGTCACGGTTCGTGCGGCATACAAGGCGCCTACGCGAGCTTTGTGGGCTCCCGGGTGCCCTGCACCGGCAGGGCAGAAGCCAGATGGCTTCCCAACCCTGGCCTGTGAGCATCGACCCATCAACCTGGTGCATGACCTTTAGCGAATACCGTGCCAGAAAGGTGATGTTGTTGGTCAATCCACATAAGGTGTTGATTTGATTGGAAAAAAGTTCCTGTGCGCCACGATTTGTTATTTCCTGTATTGATGAGAAAATAGACAAACGGATAGAAAAATAGAGAAAGGGATATGCGTGGATAGTCAAAAATCCATTGTGGTTATCGGGTTTCTGGGGACGCAGCTCGATGGCGGCACCGCGCCCGGGCGGTGGGAGAAGTGGCGGCCGTCACTGTCCATGCTTCAGCACGAGGACCTGCAGATCGCCCGGTTCGAGCTCCTGTACTCGCCGCGCTTTGCCAAGCTCGCCGAACTCGTCAGAGCCGACATGACACAGGTCTCGCCCGAGACCGTGGTCAACCTCGTGCCCATGCAGACGCGGGACGCGTGGGACTTTGGCGATGTGTACGGTGCGCTCTATGACTGGGTTCGCCACTATCCCTTCGATACGGAGCGCGAAACCTATTGGGCGCACATCACCACCGGCACCCATGTGGCACAGATCTGCATGTTTCTGCTCACGGAGGCGCGCCACATTCCGGGTGTCTTGCTGCAAACCTCTCCGCCAAAGCGACAAGGTGGCGGGAACCCCGGAACCTATGCCCTGATCGATCTCGATCTTTCTCGCTATGATGGTCTTGCCCAGCGTTTTGATCAGGCGCGCAACGACGCCGTCACCTATCTCAAAGGCGGTATCGCCACACGCAATGCCGCCTTCAATGCGCTGATAGATGAAGTCGAGCATGTGGCGGTTCGCTCCCGTGCGCCGGTGCTGTTCATCGGGCCCACAGGCGCGGGCAAGTCTCACCTGGCGCGGCGAGTTTTCGAGCTCAAGAAGGCGCAGCACCAGGTAGAGGGTGTGTTCGTGGAAGTCAACTGCGCCACCTTGCAAGGCGATGGTGCTGCGTCCACTTTGTTTGGACACAGAAAGGGCGCTTTCACCGGCGCCATCACGGAACGCGCCGGGTTGCTCAAGGCTGCAGACAAGGGGGTGCTGTTCCTGGACGAAATTGGCGAGCTTGGCCTGGACGAGCAGGCCATGCTGCTCAAGGCCATCGAAGAAAAGCGCTTCTATCCCATGGGCAGCGATCGCGAGGTCAGCAGCGATTTCCAGCTCATTGCAGGAACACACCGTGACCTTCGCCGTGATGTAGCAGAAGGTCGCTTTCGTGAAGACCTTTTTGCACGCATCAACCTTTGGTCATATGCCCTGCCGGGCCTGGCCCAGCGCTCAGAAGACATTGAACCCAATGTCGACTTTCTGGTCGAGCGCATCGGGCGCGAACTCAAGCGAACGGCGCGCTTCAACAAGGAAGCGCGCGAGCGATACCTTCAGTTTGCGCAGTCGCGTGACGCGCTTTGGCGGGGCAATTTCCGGGACCTGGCTGGCTCCGTCACGCGTTTGGTGACGTTGGCTGAGGGCGGTCGCATCACGGGGGCTCTGGTCGATGCCGAAGTCGACAGGCTGCGTTGGCTGTGGTCGGATGCAGATGTCACGCAGCACGACTCCGTCGTCGCGCGATCATTGCTGGATGCAGGGCAGTGGGATGCGCTCGACCTGTTTGACCGGGTGCAGCTCGAAGCGGTCTTGCAGGTTTGTGTTACATCCCGCTCTTTGTCGGAGGCCGGGCGCACCTTGTTTCAGCGGTCCCGGGAAGCCAAGGTGGTGGTCAATGACGCTGACCGTTTGCGCAAATACCTGCTCAAGTACGGCATTGCCTGGAAAGACATTGATCGGGCACGGGGCGTTGGCTGACTGACCTTGTATGTTCAGCGAGCGCTCACAGTTCCACTGGGCAGTCTTGTACCTTGTTCCAGTGATAGAGCCTGTAGCGCCTGTGTGCCGGCTCGTAGTACGGATCGCTTTCAATCAGCGCCACCGCTCTGTCCCGGGAGTCGACATCGAGTATCCACATGCCGCCCGAGAAGGGGGCGTCGGGAGAGGTACGCAAGCCGCCCCCCACACGTATCTCTTTGGCATGGCGCTTGAGGTGTTCGATGTGGGCTGCGCCATTGGCCTGGCGTACAGCACTCATGCCGGGGCTGTCTTCGAAGATGGCGACGAAAAGCATGTGGACGTCTGTTCGATGAAAGCGCGAAGTGGCGCCAGGGATCAGAGGCGCCGAAGAGGCGTGGGCTGTTCACGCAACGACACCCACTCTTCGCCATTGACCGGTGTGCCGATGGCGGCGAATGCAGCGATGAGCTGTTCGATGATCAGGCGCAAGGTGTCGCTGCGGTGGGCGTTGTTGTGCTTTGTGGAAAGACCGGCCAGATAGGGGTTGGTGTTGATCTCGTAGACCTCGTATCGCCCGTTGACCCGGCCAAAGTCCATCCGGCCGAAATCCGTACCCGTGCGCTCAAACACGTCCATGACGAAGTCGTGCAGCGGGTAGTTCGTCATCTCCCGGTTCTCTTCTTCGTACTGGGCGTCGCTCGCCAGGCCGGATATGCCTGTCTTGGCCATCCAGTGCGTGTCATTGATCGTGTTGGCGCGAACAATGTGAGGGCCGAGCCGGTAGGCCGAGAGCTTCTGGAAATGGCCTGTCTCAGGGACCGGTGCCGCTGCATATTCGATGAAGCCCAGGTCGCTGATGGGAAACCCCTTCTGCATGGCGTCGGCCAAAGCGTCGTCACATTGATTGCTATCGTGCAACAGTTCGGTCAGCACACCTCTGTGGCTGGCGAGGGTGCGCAGAAACACGGGGTACCTGCACGGCTTTTCGCCTTGTGATGGCAAGACGCAATTGAACGAATTGATGCCTTGACTGTGCAGCGTCTTGAGAAATGCCGCTCTAGGAAGAAAGCGACCCGGGTCATTCAGAACGGGAAGCCCTTCCGCTTTCAGCCATTGGTACAAGTGGGTGGCCGCTTCCATTTCAGAAAAGGAAAGCCGGTCAAAGTCGGTCAGCACATAGGTCGCTTTCGGCAGCTTGTCGGTGGTGAGTGCGTGCTCCCAGCTCAACGCGCTGAACCGGATGCCGTGCTCCGCCATGCGTTCAGGCCACTTGTCCATCGTATAGGCATGGTCCTCTGTCGTGAGGACCACTACCCATTTCTGAGTATTGACGTCGTCGGTACTGCATGAAACCATGGGCCAAGTGTATGTTTTTTTATGAAAGGACCCATACCCATGCAGATGAAGAAATCCATTGACCCCACCCAACTTCTCGGCTTCCGCATCGACGCCCAGGCCGCTGCCGCTGCAGAGCAAGGTGTCAAGCTGGGCCTGAAGAAAGGGAACAAAAACATGGCGCCAACAAAAGCGACTCAGAGCGTCAAGCTGGGACTCAAGAAGGGCGACAAGGCTGTAGCACCTCGCAAGATCTGAGGGCGCGCCATGAAGAGGGCGTGCGCGAAACGCACGCCCTTTTTCTTTTTATCGATTTGTTCAGGGCCTCATCATCGTGACAGTTGCGCAACCATCTCCCTTGCAGGTGTTCGAACCTTCTGCCGCGCGAGGCCAGTTGCTCGATCGGGGCATGTGCGACGATTTGGTCTCCAGCCTGCGGCACCTGCTGGCCGCTGCCCAGGGAGACGGCTTGACGGGCAACCTGCAGCAGATTCTGACCTTGCTGGAGACCGGCGTGCCCTTTCGCCCCGTGGCATTCGGTCTGTATTTTCAGCTGGCGCAAGCCATGCTGGGGGAAGAGCATGAGAAGGCGTTGTCGACCTCTGTCGTGTTGCTGGAACACCTGAAGTCCTTGCGGGCGTCTGCTGCCGATGAAAACCTGATCATGGTGGGCAGAGGCAGCAGGGCAGCGGCTTTGCTCGAAGAGGTGTTTGAGGCGCAACTGGGCAGCGAGGCTGACTGCTTCGCGCCTGTGACCGAGCAGGTCGTCGAGAACTTTCGTGCGCGCATGGCCAGCGCCTTGGCGTTGCTGGCTGATGGTGTCCCGGGTCTGCATGGCGAATTGCAGGCCATTCTGCGCGACGTTCTGGTGGCGCAAGGGCAGCCCGACGCAGACACCGTTTTTGATGGTGCTTCCCACTACCAGTTCTGGGGGCTGCTGCTCCTCAACCCCGAGTTTCACAACTCACGACTGGCTCTGGCAGAAGTGCTGGCACACGAATCCGGCCACAGCGTGTTGTTTGGCCTGTCGCGCCTGGAGCCGCTGGTGCTCAACGCGGACGATGAGACGTTCGAGTCGCCTTTGCGCGTGGATGCGCGGCCCATGGATGGCATTTTTCATGCGACCTACGTGTGCGCCCGCATGGCATGGACCATGCACACCCTGCTTGAAAGTGGTTTGCTCGATCAGGCAGAGCGTGCCGAGGCCTTGCGTGCTCTGGAGCAGGATCACGCCCTGTTCGACCAGGGCTGGGAAACCGTGGCGGCCCATGGCCAGCTCTCACCCACAGGCGAGCAGATCATGCAAGGCGCAAAAGCCTGGATGGACCGCTCAAGACCAGTGCTGGATGCACTGCTCAGCGACCTTCGCCCGACTCCAGCGTAAAACCCTGACCCTTGCCCAGACCGATGGCCTTGACCAGCCACGGCAGGCTCTCGCGCAACCCGCTTTCCAGCGTGTAGGGAGGGTTGATCACGAACATCCCACTGGCGCGCATCTTGGTCTTTCCTCGCTGTGACTCTGCAGTGGGGGCGGCACCGTCGGCACCAATGCTCAACGTGGTGTGCAGCCATGACCGGCCTGCTGTCTGTGCCAGGGACTTGAGCTTTTTCGGCAGGCTGTGGGCTTCCTGGCGCCCGATCACCGGGTACCAGATGGCGTAGGTGCCGGTCGCGAAGCGTCGCAGTGCGTCTTCCATGGTGCTGACGACGGACGCGTAGTCGTGCTTGAGTTCGTAGCTCGGATCCATCAGCACCAGTGCGCGCCGGGAGGGTGGAGGTAGCAGCGCCTTGAGGCCCGTGAATCCGTCTTTTCGATTCAGCTGGATCTGGCTGGCATTGTCCAGCTCGGCAACATTGCGCTCGAGCAGCCGGGCATCGGAGGGATGAACCTCAAAGACCTTCAGCGAATCCTGGGGGCGCAGGGCAGACTGCATGATCCAGGGTGACCCAGGGTAGTGACGCAGCTCACCCTCCCGGGCCTCGGGGTGCAAGCCGGTCATCATGTCCAGATAGGCTTGCACCATCTCGGGCACCTTGTCTGGCTTGTTGGCAGCCGCTTGCCGAACCGCATGAATGCCTTGCAGTGATTCGCCGGAAGTTAGTGCTTGCTCCTTGTCCAGTCTATACAGACCAGCCCCGGAGTGTGTGTCGACCATCAGAACGCCGCCGTCCTTCTGTTTCAGGTATTGAAGCAGAGCGAGCAGGACAGAGTGCTTGAGAACGTCGGCATGGTTGCCGGCGTGGAAGGCGTGGCGGTAACTGAGCATGCGGGCATGGTAGCGCCGCCGATACGCTTGCGGTGAAAAAATTGCCTTGCAGGCCGCAAATTTCGTACAATGGAGGGCTTCGCAGCGTTATTCGATGCCCCGCGGCGAAGGCAGACAGGTGCGCCCTTGGGTGCCTCCGGTTCTGTAACCCCACCTAAGAGTCTTCCAGCAGAGAAGGTCCGACCGTGGAAAAGGGCTCGCCAAACCCTTTGACTCAAGAGAGTACTCATGACCAAAACGTTCAGCGCCAAACCAGCTGACGTGACGCACGAGTGGTTTGTGATTGACGCGACCGACAAGGTCCTCGGACGAGTTGCCAGTGAAGTGGCTCTCCGACTGCGCGGCAAACACAAGGCCATTTACACGCCTCACGTCGATACCGGTGATTACATCGTCGTTATCAACGCTTCCAAAATCCGCGTCACCGGCAACAAAGCCCTCGACAAGGTTTACTACCGTCACACTGGCCACCCAGGCGGCATCTATGGCACGACCTTCCGTGACATGCAAGCCAAGCACCCTGGCCGTGCGCTGCAAAAAGCCGTCAAAGGCATGCTGCCACGTGGTCCACTGGGCTACGCCATGATCAAGAAGCTCAAGGTGTATGGCGGCGAAGAGCATCCGCACACCGCACAACAGCCTAAAGTGCTGGATATCTAAAGGAGCGACGAGATGATTGGTGAATGGAACAATGGCACCGGCCGTCGCAAGTCCAGCGTCGCCCGCGTGTTTCTGAAAAAAGGCACCGGCAAGATCACGGTCAACGGCAAGGCCATCGAAGAATTCTTCGGCCGCCAGACCTCGATCATGATTTCCAAGCAGCCTCTGGTCCTGACTGACAACGTCGAAACCTTCGACATTCAGGTCAACGTCCACGGCGGCGGCGAATCCGGTCAGGCCGGTGCAGTGCGTCACGGTATCACCCGCGCACTGATCGACTACGACGCTGAGCTCAAGCCTCAGCTGTCGCAAGCCGGTTTCGTCACGCGCGATGCGCGTGAGGTCGAGCGTAAGAAAGTTGGTCTGCGTGGCGCACGTCGCCGCAAGCAGTTCAGCAAGCGCTGATCGATCTGGCACCTGCCGAGAAAGCCGCCTTCAAGTCAAACTTGGGGCGGTTTTTTCTTTCAGCCCCTTGTTTGGGCTGCCGCATGTAGGCCGAATGAACTCATAACAGGAGCCAGGGCAATCGGATGCGACTGAGACTGATGCGTCGCCGCTTGACAGCCAGCACCCCCCGGGTAGCCATTCGCAGCGCCACATCCTGGCCTGTGCGAATGCTGTTGCTGGCCGTGGTGTTGGGGTTTTCCAGTGCGCTGGCCATCTGGGCATTTGAGTTCGGCAAGGAGATTGCGGGGCTGGAGCCCAACGTCCAGGAAGAGCTGGAGCGTTTGCGCGATGAGGTCTCGACGCTGAGCACCGATCTCACGGAAGCCAAGCTGGTGGCCGACACCTCCGGCAGCCTGCTGACCGCGGAGAAGGCGGCGCAGGAGCAGCTTCTGGTTCGCATCAAGCAGCTTGAAGCCGACAACCAGGCCTTGCGCAATGACCTCGGGTTCTTTGAAAGACTGATTCCGGCCAACGGGAGCAGCGCGCTGAGCATTCGCGGCCTGCAGGTGGACAGAATGTCCGGCAGCCAGCTCAAATGGCAGGTGCTCATGATTCAGCCCCTGAAGAATGCGCCAGACTTTCATGGCGAGCTGGAGATCAGCTTTACTGGCTCGATGGACGGCAAACCCTGGAGCAAGGGCCATTCGTCCGACTCGCAGCGTGTGACAGTCAACCGTTACCTCCGGCTGGAAGGCCTGGTGGACGTTCCCACAAACGCCGTGGTAAAAACTGTAACGGCCAAGATTTTGCAGAACGGGACCGTCAAGTCGGTGCAGACCATCAAGCTGTGAGTGCTGCCGCACACCCGTCAAGCCCAACGAACAAGTACCAGGACTAGGAGATCCGCCATGATCGGCAAGAAAAAGCACCCACCCATCAAGAGCCTGATTGCGCAAGGCACGCGTATTGAGGGCAATGTGCAATTCCACGACGGTCTTCGCATTGATGGGGAAGTCAGCGGCGATATCCGCGCCAGCGACGAGAAGCCCAGCATGTTGCTGATCAGTGAGGTGGCCAAGGTGACGGGGCAGGTTCATGCCGATCACGTCATCATCAACGGCACCGTCAAAGGGCCGGTGTTTGCCTACGAATTGCTCGAGCTTCAACCCAAGGCCAGCATCGAAGGCGATGTGTCCTACAAGGCGCTTGAAATGCACCAGGGCGCGACACTGGCCGGCCAGCTCAAGCCCATGGCAGGCATTGGCGGCGCGGTCGGCGAGGAAAAGCCCCCACTGAAACTGGCGGCAAATAACAGCTGAGCTCGGATATTTCCGAGTTATTTGCTAAACTTTTCATCAACCGCAACTGGCACACGAGTCGTGCCGGTTGAATGAGAAGTGATTGGGCGTGTGCGCCCGGATGAAGAGGTAATCCACATGACAGCTGTTGCCGAAACCACGACAACCGAAGAAATGCCAGCGCCGCTGGTATTCACTGACAGCGCCGCCGCCAAGGTGGCGGATCTGGTGGCCGAAGAGGGCAACCCTGACCTCAAGCTGCGTGTTTTCGTGCAGGGCGGCGGGTGCTCCGGCTTCCAGTACGGCTTCACCTTTGATGAGGCGGTCAATGAAGACGACACCCAGATGAACAAGAATGGCGTGACCTTGCTGATCGATGCCATGAGCTTCCAGTATCTCGTCGGTGCCGAGATCGACTACAAGGAAGACTTGGAGGGTGCCCAGTTCGTCATTCGCAACCCGAACGCCACGACGACCTGTGGCTGCGGCTCGAGCTTCAGTGTCTGAGCCACTTCGGTAGCGCGCAGGCAGAGAACGAGCAAACAGACGCTCCGCGAGCCTCACGGCAGTTTGTTGTCGAGAGAGCTCCCAAAGAAAAAGCGCCCTCAAGGGGCGCTTTTTCTTTGGGGCAGCAGTCTTGCACTGAATGGTGCCTACCTGCCGAGCCCAGCGGCCCGGCGTGGCGATCAGCGGGCGCTGGCCTGAATGACGGTTGACGCTGCCGACAGGGCCAGCTTCTGCTCCTTGGCGATGGCGCCGAATTGCGAGCGCAGTGAGGCCGGGACCGGGATGCTTTCGCTCTCGCGGGCGATCTTCAGGGGATCCCTGTGCTCGCCTTTGTCCAGAAACTCCAGGTGCAGATGCGGACCCGTGGAAGCGCCGGTGGAGCCGACGGCGCCAATATTGTCGCCCTGGGCCACGCGCTGTCCCTTGCGCACATCGATGCGGCTCAGGTGGGCGTACTTAGTGGACTTGCCATTACGGTGTGCCACCTCGATGATTTTTCCGTAACCTCGCTGCCAGCCGGCAAACTTGACCACCCCATCGCCGATGGTGCGCACGGCAGTACCTCTTGGGGCAGCGTAGTCGACGCCCAGATGCGCCTTGCGACGCTTGGAGATCGGGTGGAAGCGCATCCCAAAGCCGCTGGATACGCGCGTGAACGCGAGCGGAGAAGTCAGGAAGCTCTTGCGGGTGCTTTGACCGTCGAAATCGAAATAACCACCCTTTTGGCCCTCGGCCTCGAACCACACGGCGTCAAACGCTCGTCCTTTGTTGACGAACTGGGCGCTGAGCACGCGACCGGGCCTCATGGCTTCGCCATCGGCTTCCAGAACCTCGTACACCACGCTGAAGTTGTCGCCCCGACGCAGGTCTCGGCGGAAATCAATGTCGTTGCTGAAAATCTCGGCCATCTGGATCGCCACGCTGTCCGGGATGTTGGCCGCGTCGGTCGAAGCAAAGAGCGAGCTGCGGATTTCACCACTGGCGAGTTGGCTGGATGTGGTCAGCTCGCCTTTCTGGATTTCGCTGGCAAAGCCCGACGACTGGCGTTCCACCACCAGGCGGCTGAATTCGCGTTCGTCGTTGTGCAGCCAGCGGGCGGTCAGGCGAAGCATCGACTGGTCGCCGGTGGTCTCAACGGTGACGTTGCGCCCACGCCCACCTGTGAAAAGCTGACGCGCGGCATCATCTTTGCGCAGGAAGGCTTCGGCTTCCGTATCCCGCACACCCAGGCGGGCCAGCAGGCTGTCCACCGTATCGTCACGGCGGACCATCTCGGTGCGGAACAGCACCATCTGCGGAATTTCGGCTTCGATCGCGCTCGTCGGGGTCAGTGCAGTTGGCTGCACGCCTTCAACGACATTGACGCGGGGAAGCGCGGAGACATCGGGCGCCATGGGCGCAATGCCGAAAGCGGTTACGCCCGTGCCCAGCAGGACAACACCCAGGCCAGCCATCACCCGGCGGGGGTGGCGGACGAAGGGGGCAAGCAGCGTTTTGGGCAAACGGTTTGAGTCAGAGCTCAAGGATGGCAGAGCGGTTGGTTTCTTCAATTTGATCTATCCCCAAATCACCTTGTCCGGGGACGAAAGGTTGTGTTTCTGAGAGAGCTCCAGAAGGCCGCAATGGTTCCGCAACTCCCTGGAAGTTGCAGCAACATTTTGTGAGCGGCGGCATGACTTATAAAATTCACGCCTTCAACTGCAAAGTATAGCCAGCCGGCGGGCTTTTGTAATTGCAGAAAAGCCCGTAAAAACAAGTCCTTACGAAGTGGAAAGTACTCAGAACACCCCCCAGAAAGAGCCAGAGCTGACCGACGGCGTTCGTGAAGCCCTGAGCGTGAGCCTTCGCGGTTGCGAAGAGTTGCTTCCACAAGACGACTGGGTGAAGAAACTCCAGAAGTCCGAGCAGACAGGTCAGCCACTGCGAATCAAGCTGGGCCTGGACCCGACCGCCCCCGACATTCACATCGGCCATACGGTGGTGCTCAACAAGATGCGCCAGCTCCAGGATCTGGGGCATCAGGTCATTTTCCTGATCGGGGACTTCACCAGCCTGATTGGAGACCCGTCAGGTCGCAACAGCACGCGTCCGCCGCTGACGCCGGAGCAGATCAAGGCCAACGCCGAGACGTACTACCGTCAGGCCAGCCTGATCCTGGACGAGAGCAAGACCGAAATCCGCTACAACAGTGAATGGAGCCTTCCCCTGGGGTCCATGGGCATGATTCAGCTTGCCGCCAAGTACACGGTGGCGCGCATGATGGAGCGCAACGATTTCAATGACCGGTTCAAGGCAGGCACCCCCATTTCGGTTCATGAATTCCTGTACCCGTTGATGCAGGGTTATGACTCGGTGGCGCTCAAGAGTGACCTCGAGCTCGGCGGTACCGATCAGAAATTCAACCTCCTGATGGGGCGCCATCTTCAGCAGGAGTACGGTCAGGAGCCGCAGTGCATTCTGACCATGCCCCTGCTCGAAGGTCTGGACGGCGTGGACAAGATGTCCAAGTCCAAGAACAACTACATCGGCATCACGGAAGACGCCAACACCATGTTTGCGAAGGTGTTGTCCATCTCTGACGAGCTGATGTGGCGCTGGTACACCTTGCTGTCCTTCAAGTCCCTGGCGGAGATCGATACGCTCAAGGCAGAAGTGGCCGGCGGTCGAAACCCCAAAGACGCCAAGGTGATGCTGGCCAAGGAAATCACCACACGCTTTCACGATGCTGCCGCTGCCGAATCGGCAGAGCAGGACTTCATCAATCGTTCCAAGGGCGGCGTGCCCGACGACATTCCTGAAGTCAGCCTTTCTGGCGCGCCGCTGGGCATTGGCGTGCTGCTCAAGCAGGCAGGACTGGCGCCTTCCACCAGTGAGGCCAACCGGTTGATCTCCGGTTCCGGTGTGCGAGTCGACGGCAGCGTGGTGAGCGACCGCGGGCTCAAGCTGGACGCCGGCACCTATGTGGTGCAGGTGGGCAAGCGCCGGTTTGCCCGGGTGACGGTCACGGTCTGAGGCGCCCCGGCGCCGTGCTCTAGCGCAGGAACTGCCCGTCGGCGGTCAGCACGGCCAGGTCCACATAGTTCGTTCCGTGGTGGTTGCTGGGGCTGTAGGACAGCTCCATGCCACCGAGGTTGAATTTGCCCAGCCCTTCCAGGCCCGAGGTGATCGATGCACGGCTGGGCGTGGGGCCGCTGGCCTTGATGGCTTCGATGAGGACTTGCGCATTGGCGTAGCCGTAGAGCGTGTCGTAATTGATGTCCATCCCGGCGGTTTTCATCGCCGCCTGGTAACGCCTGATCAACGGGGTATTGGAGCGCCAGGGAGACGGCGTCAGGCGCGCCACTGCCAGCCCCCGCGCGTCTTTGCCCAGCGCCTTCACGGCCGCCTCTCCCACGGAGAGGGACAGCGTGTAGACATAGCTGCCCCGGGCCGCCTTGTTGGCCTTGACAAAGGCGACGACGGCTGGCCCGACGGACAGCAGGATGGTCGCGTGTGGTGACTGTCCCGCCATGGCCTCAGCCACAGCGCGCGCATTGGAGCCATCCGGGTTGATGGGTTGCGCATCGACCAGGGTGCCACCCTTGGCTTCGATCACCTGCCTGGCCAGAGGGTGCATCTGCTGGCCGAAAGGGTTGTCTTCATAGACCACAGCGATGCGCGTGCTCATGACGTTCTTCAGGTTGTCGACAATCTTGACCAGCTCATCCACGTAGCTCGCCTGCGCAGTGAAGAAGTACGGGTGGAGCTGCTGGCGCAAGGCGGGACTCCCCGTCACGGCGGTGATCATCGGGGTCTTCTGCTCCAGCAGATAGGGCAGTACTGCACCCACTTGTGCCGTGCCGAAATAGCCAAACAGGGCAACGACATTTCGCTGCTCCACCAGGACCTTTGTGTTGGCCACGGTCTGCTTGGGATCGAAGGCGTCGTCCAGGGTCTCCAGTTCAATGGGGCGTCCACGGTGACCCCCCTGGCGGTTGAACTCGTCGATGGCAACGGCCGCGGCATCCAGATTGGAGACCGAGATCCGCGCCATCATGCCGGTCAGCGGCGCACTTCGGCCGACTCTGATGGGCTCTCCGTTGGCAGCGAGTGCCAGCGATGGGGCCGCAATGGCCGTGGTGAGGGTGGCAATGGCCTGGCGCCGGTTGACTTGCGGGGATCCCATGGCGTGTCTCCTGTGTACAGTCGTGATGACCGGGAACTTATTTGTTTCGAAATAGAGGTCTTAGTTCCACTGTGCAGCATAACGAAAAACCATGATGGAGGACAATCTCCGGTATGGACAAAAATCACGCTTGGTTGACTCCAAGACGTCTTCTTTTCGGATCTGTTGTGGCGGCGGCACTGACCATCGCACTCAAAGCGCTGGCCTGGTACGTCACGGGATCGGTCGGCCTGCTCTCTGACGCCATGGAGTCGTTCGTCAATCTGGCCAGTGCGGTGTTCGCATTCGTGATGGTCACGATTGCGCAGCAGCCGGCCGATGATGACCATCCCTACGGTCACACCAAAGCGGAGTACTTCTCCAGCGGGTTTGAAGGCATCCTCATTCTTGGCGCTGCCGTGGCCATCGGCTGGGCCGCCGTGGGGCGACTGATGGAACCACAGGCCCTTGAAGCTCCTGGTCTTGGCCTGGGTCTGTCGGTGGTCAGTGGTGTCATCAATGGTGGTCTGGCGCTGCTGATGCTGCGGGCGTCACGTCAGCACAAAGCGGCGGGCGTGGCGGGGGCCGAGGCGGTGGAGGCCGATGCCCGGCACTTGTTGACCGATGTCTACACCACGGTCGGCGTGGTCATCGCGGTTGGCCTGGTGTATGTCACCGGCTGGCTCTGGCTGGATCCGCTGGTGGCATTGCTTGTGGCGGCCAACATCTTGCGCGAAGCGGTGCATCTGATTCGTCGGGCGGCTGACGGTTTGATGGACCACGCGCTTGAGCCCGAGCTGATGGACCAGATCCAGCGTGTCCTGAACGATTTTGTGGACCCGGACCGCCCTGATCTGTTGCGGTTTGACCATCTCACCACGCGCCGGGCGGGCCAGAGGCGCTTTGTGGACATGCACATGCACATGCCGCCCAACTGGACACTGCGTCGCGCTGCAGCCGTTCGCATCAGCGTGGAGCAGGCACTCATGAGCGAAATCCCAGGCCTGCGAGCCACCATCCAGCTGTTGCCGGGCGACGTAGAAGCGCATTTCCACGACGACGAGGACCTGAAGTAAACACCATGCTGGCACTGTTGCAACGCGTGAAATCGGCCAAGGTGGTCATCGGCGGAGAAGTCGCCGGGGCGATCGACCAGGGCATTCTTCTGTTTCTGTGTGCTGAGCCGGAGGACACATCGGTCACTGCCGGGAAGCTGTTGACCAAGGTCTTGCGCATGCGCATCTTCGGGGACGAGCAGGGGAAGATGAATCGCAGTGTGCAGGACGTCGGTGGGGGGCTGCTGGTGGTGAGCCAGTTCACCCTGGCCGCGGACACCCGCAGTGGCACGCGGCCTGGCTTTAGCCGAGCCGCAGCGCCGGCTCTGGGCGAAGCCCTGTACGACGAATTCGTGGCGGCAGCCCGTCTGGCCCATCCTGTCGTGGCCACAGGGCGGTTTGGTGCCGACATGCAAGTAGAGCTCGTCAACGACGGGCCCGTGACCATTCCCATGAGCGTGATGGCGTGAGGTGAGGCGTACAGCGCCGGGCGGCGAGGCTACACTTTCCCGGAATCCACGTTCGAAACCACCGGCTGTCAAGGATGACACCCGGCGCAGCATCGAAGACGACGACAACACCACCAGCACCAGTTCATTCATGCAGACAGACAGCGACGTCACAGGGACAAGTCACCAGGAGTGTGACGTGATCATCATCGGCGGCGGACCGGCAGGCGCCACGGCGGCCCCGTATCTGGCGAAGAAGGGCCTCAAGGTGGTGGTTCTGGAAAAAGAGCATCACCCCCGCTTTCACATCGGCGAATCCTTGCTGCCAGCGAATTTGCCTCTGTTCGAAGACATGGGAATCGCCGATGAGGTCAGGGCCATCGGAATGTACAAGCCGGGTGCAGAGTTTCATTCGCCGATGCACGGTCGCTCCGAAGTGTTCCATTTTGCGGATGCATGGGACAAGTCCATGCCATTTGCCTATCAGGTCAAGCGGGCCGACTTCGATGCCATTCTGGTGCGGAATGCCAGAGACAAAGGCGCGGAGGTGATCGAAGGCTGCAAGGCCACTTCGGTCGAATTTGAAGCCCAGGACAAGGTGGTGGTCAAAGCGCAGTGCGACGATGGCGCGACGCGCAGCTGGACAGGGCGTTTTCTCATCGATGCCTCCGGTCGCGACACCTTCCTGGCCAACCGGTTTCGGATCAAGCACAAGAACCCCAAGCACAACAGTTCGGCCATTTATGGCCATTTCAAGGGTGCTCGCCGCAGCGAAGGAGACGCGGAAGGCAACATCTCCATTTTCTGGTTTGACCACGGCTGGTTCTGGTTCATTCCGCTGGTCAACGGCGAGACCAGCATCGGCATGGTGACATGGCCGTACTTCATGAAAACGCGAGGCAAGCGAAGCCTGGAGCAGTTTTTCATGGACGGCATTGCCAGCTGTGCGCCGCTGGCGGAAAGAGTGGCGCAGGCCAGTCTGCTCAACGGCGTGGAAGCCACGGGCAACTTCTCCTACACCTCCGAACGCAATCACGGCGAAAACTACGTGATGATCGGCGACGCCTTTGCCTTCATTGACCCGGTGTTCTCCTCGGGTGTGATGCTGGCCATGAAGGGCGGTCTGCTCGCCGCTGATGCAGTGGAGACCATTCTCAAAGAGCCGTCCAGGCGCGCACAGGCCATGGCCGAATTCGATCGGCAGATGCGGCATGGTCCGAAGGAGTTTTCCTGGTTCATCTACCGGGTCACCAACCCGATCATGCGTGACTTTCTCATGCATCCCAAGAACGTGTTCCGGGTGAAGGAGGCGTTGTTGTCCGTGCTGGCGGGCGACATCTTTGGCAAGACACCGATCTGGAAATCTGTGCGCCTGTTCAAGCTGCTCTACTACGTTGCCAACATCACTCAGCCGGTGCGGGCGTACAAGGCATGGAAGAGGCGCCGGTTCAATATCCGGCAGGTGGAGACGCCTGCAGCAGGCCATGCCTGAGTCCATGCAGCTGCATCTGAACGTGTTGGCGCAACCTTCGGCAGACATGGGTGTGCTGGGGGCGTTTGGCGTGGGTGCGCAGGCCAAGGGCTTGCCATCGGCTTCGACCTTGCCTTGGCAGCATGTTCGTGCGGAAGTACTGGCACAGCAGCGGGCGGGTGCGGTGGAGTGGTGGCAGCTCGATGGCGCAGACGTGCAGGCAATGCGGCGTGAGCCCATTGCCGGCGGGCAAGGCAGAGGTGCCATTTGCTGGAGCGAGGCAAACGGGCTCATGTTTGGCGTAGCGGAGTGCCAGGAGTGGAACCCCGGCCGCGCCCCGGCCGGCCTCGAGGCTGCCAGCGAGATGGTCTATGAGGCCTTGCTTGGCAGGCTTTCGCGACAATCACCTTCGCTGCGCCTGTGGAGAGTCTGGAACTACATCCCTGACATCCACGGCGAAGAGGCAGGCCTGGAGCGCTACCGCTGCTTCAACCTGGGCAGGGCCAGGGCAATGCAGCGCTTCGGTCAACTCAGTGAAGAGGCCATTCCCGCCGCCTGTGCGCTGGGTGTGACTGACGGGCCATTGTCGGTGGCCTTTCTCGCTGGCGAGCAACGACCGCTTCCGGTCGAAAACCCCAGGCAGGTTCGTGCCTACCGGTACCCATCGGCATACGGCCCCCAGCCGCCCAGTTTTGCACGGGCTTCGCTAGTGACCGTCGGCGAGCAATTGTGGCTGTTTGTGTCAGGAACGGCCAGCATCGTGGGCCATGAAAGCCTGCATCCAGGTGACGTTTCGGCCCAGTTGCATGAGAGCATGGACAATATTGAGGTATTGCTGCGGGAAGCAGGGAGCAAGGCAGAGAGCGCAGCCTTTAAAGTGGACGATCTGCACTATCGCGTGTACCTGCGCCGTGCTGCGGATCTGCCGCAGGTTCGAAAAGTGCTCGCAGACAGGCTGGGTTCTGCCAGCTGGGTGGTCTGCCAGGCAGACGTTTGCCGCAAAGAGTTGCTGGTGGAAGTTGAGGCCGTGGGGCAGTTGCCACTGCTTGTTCAATGAGGGGAGTTGATTTGAAAAACGCAATCTGGTCGGTCCTGGCAGCGGGATGCCTGCTGTTTTCAGGTGCGCGTGCTTCAGCGGAAGAGCTTCCGCTGTGGGAGGTCGGTGCCGGCGTGGCTGGTCTGAGCTTTCCCGCCTATCGTGGATCGGACCAGAGCCGCCAGTTTCTGATGCCGGTGCCGTTCTTCGCCTATCGGGGCGAGTTTCTCAAGGCTGACCGCAATGGTGTCCGTGGTCAGATCTTCAAGACAGAGCACCTGGACATGACTGTCTCGGCGGCCTTGTCGCCGCCGGCGTTCAGTGACGATGTGCAAGCGCGGGCGGGCATGGCCGATCTTGAAGCCACGTTTGAAGTGGGTCCGCAGCTCAACGTCAATCTCTGGAAGTCGGACAACGAGCAGCGCCACCTGCGCCTTCTCTTGCCCGTGCGCAAGGCATACACCCTGGAGCGCTCTCCCCAGGACCTGGGATGGGTCTTCCATCCCAAGCTCAACCTGGATATCCGGGACGCACCTGGAATGGAGGGCTGGAACCTCGGCCTCCTGGCGGGCCCGCTGTTTGGGGACCGGCGACAGCACAGCCATTTCTATTCGGTGGCCTCATCCGAGGCCATTGCCGGGCGACCGGCTTACGCCGCACCAGGCGGCTTCGCGGGCATGCAGTACCTGGTGGCGGTCTCCAGGCGTTTTCCCCGTTACTGGGTTGGCGGGTTCGTCCGCTACGACAATCTTCGCGGCGCCGCTTTTGAAAACAGTCCGCTGGTGCGCGACAAGAATTACTGGGCTGCAGGATTTGCCGTGAGCTGGATTCTTGGCCAGTCGTCCCGGAAAGTGGTGGTGGGTGACTGACGTGAACGCGTCGCCGTTGTCCGTCATCCAGCGCGTTCGCGCGTGGGTGGCGATGGCCCTTGGACTGGGCACGCTGGGCGTTTTTTGCGTGCTGTGGTGGCCGGTTGCCGCCGTACTGGCCGCCGTGATGCCGGAGGCTACCGGGCAGCGCGTGGGGCGCCGTGCATTGCACCTCGGTGCTCGCCTGTACGTGCGGTGGCTCCAGCTCGCATGCGGCTGCCGCTTTGATTTGCAGGCGTTGACCGGACTGGCACAGGAAGGCCCCATGGTGGTGGCCGCCAATCATCCTTCGCTGCTGGACGCTGTCCTGCTGCTCGCTTACCTGCCAAATGCGGTGTGTGTCATGAAGACGGCGTTGCAGGACAACTGGCTGTTCGGGCCGGCCGCCCGTCTGGCGGGGTTTGTGCCCAACCGGGACGCGCTGGAGATGGTGTTGCGCGGGCGAGAGGTTCTCGATGGCGGCGCGCAGCTGATCATTTTTCCAGAAGGCACACGCACGGTGCAGTCGCCCATGAACACGCTGCAGTCGGGAGCGGCAATGATCGCTACCAAGGCCAAGGTGCCGATGCAGGTTCTGACGCTGACGTATTCCTCCCCTTATCTGGGCAAGCACTGGCCGCTGTTCAGACCGCCCCAGCTACCATTGGTGGTGCGCGCCCGCCGGGTGGCCCGGTTTGCCCCGGCCGAACACGCCCAGGCTTTGACGGCAGCGATGGAGGCCAGCTTCCAGCAGGCACTGGCTGAACAAGAAGAAACAGATGTGCCGCTGCATGCGACGGCACCGGCAGGATGAGTGTGGAACGATCCCAAAGCCACCTGGTGCTGATTCCCAGCTACAACACAGGCGCAACAGTTTTCGAGACGGTCAAGGCTGCCAGAGCGCAGTGGGCACCGGTCTGGGTGGTGGTCGACGGCAGCACGGACGGTACCGCCAGGCAGCTGGAGGCGATGGCCGCCGGGGACCCGGATTTGAGCGTCATGGTGTTGCCGGAGAACCGGGGCAAAGGTGCTGCCGTGCTCGCCGGTATCGAAGCTGCACAAGCCGAGGGTTTCACGCATGCACTGACCATGGACGCTGACGGGCAACACCCGGCAAAGTTGATTGCCGACTTCATGGCGGCTTCAGCCGCAGAACCTTCCGCGATGATTCTGGGCAAGCCCGTTTTCGGGCCCGAGGCGCCAGCGCTCAGAGTCAATGGCCGCAAGGTGTCAAACGGCTGGGCCAATCTTGAGACCCTGTGGATGGGTGTGGGCGATTCACTCTACGGGTTTCGCGTCTACCCGATCGAACCGCTGGCGCGCATCATGCAGTCGCAGTCGTTCATGCGCCGTTTCGACTTCGACCCGGAAGCCGTGGTGCGGCTGTGCTGGGCTGGCGTCAAGCCGATCAACATGGACGCGCCTGTTCGCTACCTGTCGGCCGAAGAGGGTGGCGTGTCCCATTTCAATTATTTGCGCGACAACACGCTCCTGACCTGGATGCACACACGCCTCTTTCTGGGGTTTGTGCTGCGCCTGCCAATGCTGGTATGGCGCCGGATCAGGGCAGCGAGCTGAAAAAAGAGAGGAACAGAGCAATGGCAGCAGAGCAGAGAGCGCCGATGGATCACCGCGATGCGCGGCTGGCGACATACTTCGATGACGAAGAGCAGCGTCTGGCGGTGACCGCCAAAATGTTCAACGAAGGCGCTGTGGGCTATGACACCGCCGAGCGCCTGACGGCACTGGGCAGCGGTAGCTGGTACCGGCGTGAAGTGCTCCAGCGATGCGGACTGAAGCCGGGCATGCGCACCCTGGATGTGGCGGCCGGTACGGGGCTGGTCACGCAGGAAGCCGTGAAAATTGTCGGTGAGGACGGGCAGGTCATTGCGCTGGATCCCTCTCCTGGCATGCTCACGGAGCTGCGCAAGAAGGTCAAGGTGGAGACCATCGAGGCGTTTGCCGAGTCGATTCCGTTGGATGACAACAACGTTGACTTTCTGTCGATGGGCTACGCCCTGCGGCATGTGTCCGACCTGGACAAGGTGTTTTCCGAGTACCTGCGTGTTCTCAAGCCGGGCGGGAGCGTTTGCGTGATGGAGATCAGCCGCCCGACCAGTCTGGTGGGACGCTGGCTACTCAAGGCACACATTGGCCTGGTTGTGCCTGCGCTGGCCTTTCTGACTGGCAAGCGCTCGCAGGTGGCCAAGCTCTGGGCCTATTACAGCGACACCATCGAGGCTGCCGTGGACCCGGCGGAGGTGCAGGATGCGCTGCGCCGTGCCGGCTTCGAAGAGGTGGGTTGCCACGTGACCATGGGAATTTTTCGCGAATACGTGGGTATCAAGCCCCAGGCCTGAATCCCGATGACCGGGCCGAGCAACGGCTAAAATCGGTAGTCTTATGGATTCAATGGAACTCGTACGCACATTTCTGCAAGACCGCCTCGGTGTGGAGTCTGGCAGGGTGGTGCCTGAAGCACTTTTGGTTGACCTCGGGGTCGACTCCATGATGCTGCTGGAGCTGATGTTCGAGTTCGAGAACCACCTGGGTTTTCGTCTGCCCTCAGATTTGCAGTCACCCGCCACAGTGGGTGAAATGGTCACCATGATGGAAGGACTGGCCGAGAAGGGACAGGTCTGAGTTACATGGCAATGCGTCGTGTGGCGGTCACTGGCCTGGGTCTGGTCAACCCTTTTGGCGGGCAGGACGTCAACGCATTTTTCGAGTCCCTGCTCCAAGGGCGCTCCGCCGTGACCACGCGGGAATGGTCGCCCACAGACCGTCCCTTGATCACGCCTTTTGTCTCCTGCAGTGCGTTCGTGGGCGAAGAAGTCCTGGGCAAGCCGCTGGCATCCATGATGGACCGGTTTTGCCAGTTGGGCATCGGTGCCGCGTTTGCTGCCTGGGAAGATGCAGGCCTGACGCGCAAGCCGGCAGAAGGCCAAGGCCGGGATCGATGGGGCGTCAGCTGGGGCACCGCACTGGGGGGCATCATGGCCCACGACCGGTACTACGAAGCATCGTTTCTGCGAGGCAGGGAGCGGGCATCGCCGCTTTCCGTTCTCATGGGCATGAACAACGCTGTGCCTGCCCATGCATCGATTCAGCTTGGCCTGGGCGGCATGAGTTCGACGCATTCCGACGCGTGTGCATCGTCGGCGATGGCCATTGGTGAGGCCTTTCAGCAAATACGAACCGGGCAGGCAGATGTGGTGCTTGCCGGTGGATCCGAAACACCCCAGGCCTATGCCGTGATGCGTGCCTGGGAGAGCCTTCGCGTCCTTGCCGCGGTTCCGGAAAGTGGTGGGGCGGCGTCCGCCTGCCGACCGTTCGCCAGAGGGCGTGATGGACTGGTTCTGGGCGAAGGCGCTGCCGCTCTGGTTCTCGAAGACTGGGAGCACGCCAGACAGCGTGGCGCCACGATCATTGCCGAGCTGGCTGGCTTTGGCGCCAGCTCGGATCATTCGCATCTGGTGCGGCCCTCCGCCGACGGGCAGGTCAGGGCGCTTCGCGCTGCGCTGGCGGATGCACAGATGTCTGTGGCCGACATTGGGTATGTGAATGCCCATGGAACGGCGACAATCGAAGGGGATGTGGCCGAGGTGAAAGCCCTGGCGCGGGTCTTTGGCGAAGGAGCAGCGGCCTTGCCGGTGAGTTCGAGCAAGTCAATGCACGGCCATTTGCTCGGCGCCGCTGGCGCCATGGAGGCGTTGGTCACCGTGCAGGCCTTGAAGCATCGCGTTTTGCCCCCGACTGCCCACCTGGCGGGAAGGCATGATGACGCCTGCCATTGTGTCGACCTTTTCACAGAAGCCCGTGAGGCCCGCGATATCGGGGCTGCGGTTTCCAGTTCGTTTGCCTTTGGTGGCGGTAATGCGGTACTGGTGTTCAGGCAGACGCGTGACTGATACGGACTGCGGGTGTCTGGCTCGGCGCGGGCCTGAATGGGTTGAGTTTGATGAAGTTTGATTAGGTTTTTTGTTTTTGTCAGAAGTACTCTGAGTCGCAAGTCACATGTCCAACAATACAAATACACAGAGCGTGGAATCCTTGATGCCTGAAGTGGCAGCCCTGATCGTGGAGGCCCTGAACCTGGAAATGACGCCGGGTGACATTGATCCGGACGCAGCGCTGGTCGGTGACGGCCTTGATCTGGATTCGATCGACGTGCTCGAGATGGCGTTGGTGATTTCCAAGCAGTACGGTGTGCAGCTCAAGGCAGGGGAAGAGGACAACGTCCGGATCTTTGCTTCGCTTCGGTCGCTGACGGAGCACATTGCCGCGCATCGCACGGCATGAAAGTGGTGCAGGTCCTGCGTGTGGTGCTTTTTGGCGCCATGGCTGTGGCCTGGACCTGGGCGTCGTATCGGTTTGGCGCCAGCAATGAAGTCTCGGATCTGGCGGTGGCTCTGGCAGTCGTTCCGGTGCTCGCTGCGGGCCTGATCATCGCCTGGGGCCGTCTTGGCGCTTCAGGCTGGACAGGGGTGGCGGTGCTGATGGCAGTTGGCCTGTATCTGGCCTGGCCAATGATGCGCTCTCATGTCAGCTGGGTGTACTTCATGCAGCACGCAGGTATCTACCTGGCCCTGGCGGCCGTGTTTGGCCGGACTTTGTGGGGTGATGGGGATGCGCTGGTGACTGCACTGGCTCGCCGCGTTCACTCGGCGCCGATTTCCGAGCGAAACGAGCGCTACACCCGCCGCGTGACACAAGCCTGGACGGCCTATTTCGCGGGGGTCGTGGTCGTGTCTGCCGGCTTGTTCTTTTTGGCTCCCCTGACGTGGTGGTCAGCCTTTGTGCATTTGCTGGCTGCGCCACTGCTGGCACTGATGTTTCTGGGCGAGTACCTCTGCCGGCTGCGCTTCCTGCCACCAGAAGAGCGCCCGGGCATGATGGAGGCCATCAATGCCTGGCGCAACCACCGGCCCTCCTGAATCAATGACAGACAACCTTCATTCGGACCTTGGCATGGCAGCGCCCACTCCTTTGATCGACAACGTCGATCTCGATCACGTGGTGGCCCGCGCGTCGGATGGACAGGCCAGGACGCTGGCCAATCTGGTCGCCGATGCGAATGCGCTCTGCCGCCACCTGCCACCGGGGGGCGCCTTGCTCAACGTCTGTGAAGACCGCTACCGGTTTGCAGTCGGATTTGTCAGCTGCTTGCTCAGCGGCCGCGTGAGCCTGCAACCATCTTCCCAGTCGGCGGCCACCTTGCAGCAGATGCGCGAGGCCTACCCCGACGTTGTCTGCTTGTGTGACGGGCTCTACGACACGGCGGGATTGCCTCGAGTCGACTTTCCTTCTTCGCTGGAGGGTTCGGGTGATGCTGTGACGGCCATGCCAATGGTCGACGGCGATCGCGTGGTGGCTGTTCTCTTTACCTCGGGCTCCACCGGCCTCCCACAGCCACATGGCAAGACCTGGGCAAAGCTCAAGCGCAATGGTCTGGTGGAAGCGCAGCGCCTGGGACTGATGAGCCAGAGTCACAGTGTGGTGGGGACGGTGCCTGTCCAGCACAGCTACGGGTTCGAATCGACGTTCCTGATGGGCCTTCATGGGCATGCCTGCTTTGGCACGGGCAAACCCTTTTTTCCCCAGGACATTGCCGACAGTCTGGCGGCCATGCCCGAGCCTCGCTTGCTGGTCACCACACCGTTTCACCTGTCTGCGCTTGTCGACTCAGGCGTGACGGTGCCGCCATTGGCCATGGTGTTGTCGGCAACAGCTCCGCTGCCGGCCGATCTCGCCCGTCGCGCCGAAGCGGCGCTGGTTGCGCCAGTGCACGAAATCTACGGCTCAACGGAGAGCAGCCAGCTGGCCAGCCGGCGCACGCTCGATGGCGACGTATGGACCTTGCTTGAGGGCGTCGAGCTGTCGCAGGAAGATGACATCACCTCGGCTTCGGGCGGTCACGTCGAAGGCGTGGTGCCTTTGTCTGATGTGATCGAGCTGTTTCCCGGCCACCGGTTCAGACTGCTTGGCCGTCATGCCGACATGATCAACATTGCAGGCAAGCGGACATCGCTGGCCTATCTCAATCACCAGCTGCAGGCCATTGAGGGCGTGGAGGACGGGGCGTTTTTTCTGCCGGAGGTGGAGGGCAAGGACAACCTGGGTGTGCATCGGCTGGTGGCTTTTGTCCGGGCGCCGAATCTGGACAGGCCAGCATTGACGCAGGCGCTGCATGGCTGCATCGACCCGGTGTTCATGCCGCGACCTCTGGTGTGGGTGAGCGAGTTGCCGCGAAACGACACCGGCAAGATTCTTCGGTCGACGCTCGAAGCACTGTATGAGCGGGAGGTGTTGCGCCGTGGATGATGCTGCCCAGACCGAGATCACCTGGCAGGTGCCGCCAGCGCACCCGGTGTTCGATGGTCACTTTCCGGGCAGGCCGATCGTCCCCGGGGTCTGGATTCTGGATCAGGTGGTCGATGCGGTTCGCCAGTGGCAAGGTTGGACGCAGGAGCCGATGAAGCTGGACAGCGCCAAGTTCTTTCAGCCCGTGGGGCCCGGTGCCACCCTGACGTTCACACTGCAGAAGAAAGCATCGGGAAGCGTGGCGTTCAAGGCCAGGCAAGGAGGCGCCGTCGTGGCCTCCGGACAGCTGGCTCAAGGCTCGTCGGACCAGCCATGAGCGAACAGCAGAGCCCGCCAGACTGGCGCAGTCGACCGGAGCGCAGCAACGCGTTCATCCTGCGGGTCATGGTTTGGATTTCTCTGAATCTGGGCCGGGGCATCAGTCGGATCGTGCTCTACGGCATTGCGCTTTACTTCGTGGTGTTCTCGCCCAAAGCGCGTGAAGCCAGCCAATCGTATCTGCGCCGCGCTCTGGCGCGCCCTGTCACCTGGCGCGACCTGTTTCGCCATGTACTGAGCTTCGCCACCACGATTCACGACAGGGTATACCTGCTCAATGACCGCTTTGATCTGTTCGACATTCAGGTCACGGGTGGCGAGGCATTGCGTGCAGCAATGGCGCGGCAGCCCGGTGTGATGCTCATGGGTGCGCATCTGGGCAGCTTTGAGGCGCTTAGGGCGCTGGGCCGGGATCGCGAGGGCATACCGGTGGCCATGATGATGTACGCGGAAAACGCCCGAAAGATCAATGCCGCACTGGAAGCGATCAACCCCAAAGCCACGCAGGACATCATCGCACTGGGCCGACCAGACTCCATGCTGGAAGCCAGCGAAAAGCTCGATGCCGGGTACCTGGTCGGCATGCTGGGAGACCGGCGCCTGAGTGACGATCCCAGCATCGTGCTGCCATTCCTGGGCCAGGATGCACATTGGCCCGCCGGTCCGTTTCGGGTCGCCGCCATGTTCCGTCGCCCCGTGTTTCTCATGGCTGGCCTGTACCTCGGTGGCAACCGCTATCACCTACACTTTGAGCCATTGGCGGACTTCTCTTCGGTGAGCCGAAAAGACCGCTCTGAGGCGGTGGAGAAAGCCCGGCAGGCCTACGTTGAGCGGCTGGAGCACTTTTGCCGCGAAGCCCCGTACAACTGGTTCAACTTCTTCGATTTCTGGCAGAAATGATGCGTCGACGAAACTGGCTGCAGTGGCCTGTTCTCTTGTTGGTGTTCTCCACGGCGGCGGGGGCGACGGGCCTGGCGTCTGCCCAGACGCCCGGTGCGTTGACGCTGGATGAAGTGCTGCGGTCCATTGTGAAGGAGCGGGTGCCGGTGGTCACGTATGTTGAGACGCGCCACCTGTCGATGCTGGACCAGCCGCTGGTGGCGAAGGGTGAAATGCAGTTCACGCCACCAGACCAGCTGGAAAAGCGTGCCATCTCCCCGCGGCCGGAGCGCATGAGTCTGAAGGGGCAAACCCTGTCACTCGAGCGCGGCGGGCGTGAAGTGAGCATCCAGCTATCCAGCCAGCCCCAGGCTCAGGGCTTTGTCGATAGCATCCGGGCCCTGCTCATGGGACAGCGGGACGTGCTCGAGCGCAGCTACGCGGTGCGGCTCTCTGGCGAGCTGGCCGAGTGGAAGCTGACGCTGTACCCCAAGGACGCCGATGTGGAGAAGCTGGTCAAACGCATCGATGTCCAGGGCGAGCGTGGCCAGATTCGCCAGATCGAGTACAGCCAGGCCGGGGGCGACCGCACCGTGATGGAGATCGCGCCCAAGGGCCGACAACCATGAAGGGGCGCCAACGCGCCGTCTGGGTCGGCGCGCTGTGGGTGTTGTGCGTGGGGCTGGCAGTGTTTGCATTGATGCAGGCACGCTTCACTGCGGACATGTCCTTCTTCCTGCCGGCGAACCCGTCGCCACGGCAACAGGTATTGGTGGATCAGCTCGGTGAAGGGTCAACGTCGCGCATGTTGATGGCTTCCATCGAGGCGGGCAGTACCGAGGACAGCGCACGGCTGTCGCTGGCTGTGGCGGATCGCCTCAGGGCATCCGGGCTTTTTGCATCGGTACAGAACGGCGATTCTCTGGAGGTCAGCGCCGAGCGGGACTACCTGCTTGCCCACCGCTATCTGCTCAGCCCTGGTGTGACACCTGAGCGGTTCTCGGTCGACGGCTTGCGCACCGCTGTGGATGAAAGTGTGGCGCTGCTCAGCTCGTCGGCAGGCGAGCTGATCAAGCCGTACTTCCTGCAGGATCCGACCGGCGAGCTGTGGGCACAGGTGCTCGAGATGGGGTTGGCGGCCCAGCCGAACACCCGGCATGGTGTCTGGTTCTCGAAAGACGGTCAGCGTGCGATGCTGTTGCTTCAGACCAGGGCAGCCGGGCCGGACACGGACGGCCAGGCGCATGCACTGGCTGCGCTGGAGCGAGCCATTGCGCAGGAGCGTGACAGCATGGGCATGTCCCCGGTGGTGTGGCAGGCATCAGGTCCTGGCGCGTTTGCCGTGCGTGCCAGGGACTTCATCCAATCGGAGGTGACCCGCGTCACGGCAGTGGGCATTGGCTGCATCGTACTGGTGTTGCTGCTGGTGTATCGCTCGCCGCGTCGTCTTGTCCTGGGGCTGGTGCCGGTGATCTCGGGTGCGCTGGCCGGGATGCTGGCGGTCGCATGGTGGCATGGCACGGTGTTCGGCATCACCGTCGGGTTTGGCACAGCGCTGATCGGAGAAGGGGTGGACTATGCGGTCTACTATTTCCTGCAGGCCGGGCGTGTGGGCGAGGACGTCTGGCGCCGACGTTTCTGGCCAACCATTCGGCTGGGCGTCCTGACCTCTGTTGCGGGGTTTGGCACGTTGGCCTTCTCCGGTTTTCCCGGCCTGTCCCAGCTGGGAATCTATGCGACCGCAGGTGTCATCACGGCTGCACTGGTGACCCGCTGGGTCCTGCCGGCTCTGGCGCCGTCGTCTGCCACGCCGGCCAGCCTCACACGGTTGGGGCAAGGTGTGCGCAGTGGCTTGCACAGCCTTCACAAAGGGCGCTGGCCTGTGCTTGGCTTGGGTGTGACTTCCGCCGTGTGGCTGGTCTGGGGCGCGACGCCACTGTGGAGCCAGGATCTTTCGGTGCTGAACACGGCTTCGGCTGAAGACATGCGCATTGACCAGAGACTGCGACAAGACCTGGGTGCGCCCGATGCGCGCTACCTGGTGGTGGTGAAAGCCGCATCGGAGCAGAAAGTGCTGGAGCAGGCGGAGGATGTTGGCCGACGGCTTGTGGCACTGCAGGACAAAGGCCAGATCGGTGGCTTCGATACACCGGTGCGGTTCTTGCCCAGCCAGAGAACGCAGCAGGTCAGGCAGGCGGCCATCCCGGACGAAGCCACATTGCGCACGCGGCTTGACGAAGCGTTGGACGGCCTGCCGGTCAGCGCCGCGCGTCTGGAGCCCTTCATCGAGGCCGTGCAGCAAGCCCGTTCGGCCCCGTTGCTCTCGCGCCAGAGCCTGGAAGGCACCGGTCTCGGGCTGGCGGTGGAGGCTTTGCTCAGTGGTCAGGGTGAGCACTGGCAGGCCGTGTTGCCGCTCAGGCCGGCCCAGAACCCTGCAGGCATCGACGCCGAAGGCTTGCGCCAGGCATTGGCTGGTACGCCGGCACTGGTCATCGACATGAAAGCCGAACTCGATGCACTGTACGACGGCTACATGCAGCAGGCCATCTGGCTGTGTCTGTTGGGTGGAGCCATCATGCTCGTGGTCATGGTCGTGATGCTTCGTTCGCTGCAACGCGTGCTGCGTGTTCTGATGCCATTGGGTTTGACGGTCGTGTTGCTGATGGCAGGACTGACCCTGGCGGCCGGCCACAGCCTGCATTTGCTGCACCTGGTGGGGCTGCTGCTGGTATTGGCCGTGGGGTCCAACTACGGCCTGTTCTTTGACAGCGCTGACGCGATCGAAGCCATGGCGCCGGACACGCTGGCGGCGATGCTGGTGGCCAACCTGACCACCACGATCGGATTTGGCGCCCTGGCGTTTTCCGAGGTGCCGATGCTCAAGGCACTGGGGCTGACGGTCGGGCCGGGTGCTGTGCTGGTGTTGCTGCTCTCTGCCATGTTTGCGCCGGGCCTGAAGCGGCGCGCCGGGGCTGCGTCGGAGCTGCTCTCATGACACAGGTGACCGAGGACGGCACGCTCTGGCACAGACGGGGCGCGCAGACGCTGCTGGTGATGCTGCCGGGGGCGTACATGAAGGCGCAGGACATGGTGGAGGCCGGGTGCTTCTCGGCCATGGACGCGAAAGACGTCGACCTCGATGTGTGTGTGCCGGCGCTGGATTTGTCGACCTTGTCTGCAGGCCTGGCCATGCCCATGATGGAGCAGACGCTGCTTGCCCCTGCGCGCTCGACCTATTCAAGCGTTTGGCTGGGCGGCATTTCTCTCGGCGGGGAGCTGGCCATGTGGCAGGCAGCGACGCAGCCGCAGACGGTGGATGGGCTGTGCCTGATAGCGCCATACCCGGGAAGCCGGATCACGCTCAATCGAATCGAGGCCTCAGGCGGTGTCGATGCATGGGAGCCTACCCCTGCACAAGGCCAGGATCCCGAGTTTCAGGTGTGGCAGTGGCTCAAGGCACCGCCGGCGCGGTTACCGGTCTTTGTGGGCTATGGCACGGATGATCGTTTCGCCCTGGGCATGGGCAAAGTGGCCTCGCGGCTCTCACACGGGCATTGCAGCCTGGTGCCCGGTGGCCACGACTGGGGCGCATGGCTTGCTCTGTGGCAAACTTTTCTGGACAGCCGCCTTTGGGTGGGCAGCGATGCCCGTGCCTGATTGCCATGCCTGAAGGAGACCACAGACGCCAATGACAAGCCAGCCTGTAGCTCGCCCCTGGAAAATGACACCGCTGCTGCTGGGCAGTGCGGTGGTGCATGCAGGTGCCCTGGGTGCAGGTGTGGCCTGGCCCGGCACATGGCCGTGGGCTCTTGGTGCCGTGGTCGCCGACCATGCGTTGCTCACGACAGCAGGGCTACTGCCGACCAGCGCAGCCCTGGGGCCCAACATGAGGCGGCTGCCAGCCGAGACAGGGAGCAAAGCTGTGGCGCTGACACTCGATGACGGGCCAGACCCGGCTGTCACGCCGCAGGTGCTGGATCTGCTCGACGCAGCCAGGGTCAAGGCCAGCTTCTTTTGCATCGGCTGGCGGGCGCGGGCGCACCCCGCGCTTTGCCGCGAGATCGTGGCGCGTGGTCACAGCGTGGAGAACCATGGCGATGCGCATTCGTGGGCGTTTTCGCTCTACGGGCCTGCCCGGATGCGGCGCGATGTATCGGCTGCACAGGCCACACTCAGTGATATCACCGGTCAGGCGCCTCTATACTTCAGGCCAACGGCGGGGCTGCGCAATCCGTTTCTGGAGCCAGTGCTGGCCTCGCTGGGTCTTCGCCTTGCTTCATGGTCGAAGCGGGCCTACGACACCCGGACGGCGGATGTGAACCTGGTGGTTCAGCGCCTCACCGGGCAGCTCCAGCAGCGCGATATCCTGCTCATGCACGACGGCAACAGTCCGCGGGCTGACGATGGCCGGCCGGCCATTCTGCAGGTGTTGCCCCGGGTGCTCCATGCGATTGAACAACGAGGTTGGCAAGCCAGTGGTTTGCCACGTCATGTCACCGAATGATGTCAGAACGCGACTTTTTCAAGCAACTCATCGATGAAGCGAGCGAGCCATTCCGGCTCAGCCAGGACCGGTTTGCCTATCACTTTGCGCGCGGCAAACTCTCGGGGGACGTCATCTTCCGGGAGATCGTGCGGCAAGGCCTGCTGCCTGCCGAAGGCCGGTTCCTGGACCTGGGCTGCGGTCAGGGCAGTCTGTTTGGCTTCTTGCTGGCAGCGCACAAGCTGCACCGCAAAGGCATCTGGCCTCAGGCGTGGGCCGTGCCGCCAAGTCCTTCCGAACTGCGTGGCATCGAGCTCATGGAAAAAGATGTCTTGCGTGCGGACAAGGCATTCGGCCCCGACCATCCGGTGGTCAGGGTCGAGCAGGGCGATATGTGCACGGCCGACTTTGGCGCGCCCGCCTCACTCGATGCAGTGACCATTCTGGATGCCTTGCACTATTTTGACCATGCTGGTCAGCGCGATGTGCTGCAGCGCATACGCACGGCCTTGCGTCCGGGTGGGGTGTTTCTCACCCGCATCGGTGATGTCAGCGCCGGCTTGCCGTATCGCATCAGCAATTGGGTGGACCATGCCGTGACCTTTGTTCGCGGGCACCGGCTGCCCGAGCTCTATGGGCGGCCTCTGGCAGAATGGCAGGCGCTGCTTCGTGAGATCGGATTCGAGGTCGAGACCGAGGACATGACAGGGCGAAAGCCGTTTGCCAACGTCATGCTTTTGTGCCGTGTGCCGGTCGAGAAGCACGCGACCGAGGCCATGCCCGCTACCTGATGTGGCATGGCCTGAGTGAAAGCACCCGGCAGCAAAACAAGCACATGAAAGAGTTGGCCCACGAGTTCCACACCGGTTTTCCGCTATGCACGCCCGCCCCGATGGCCAAGGCCGGGAGGTGTGCGTGACACCGGTACGCCTTTCTGTCATGACCGCCGTGAGTTGTCTGGGACAAGGCCTCAACGCCCATCGTGAGGCGTTGATGGCTGGCCGCTCTGGCCTGACACCCTGCGCATTTGAAACGGTCAGCCTCGACACCTATGTGGGAGAAGTGCCAGGGGTGGATGCGGTGCAGTTGCCGGACCACCTTTGCTCCGTCTTTGATTGCCGCAACAATCGCCTGGCGCTGATGGGGCTGGAGACCGACGGATTTGCCGATCGCGTCAGAGAAGCCATCGGGCGCTACGGCGTGCATCGCGTGGGCGTGTTTCTGGGAACGAGCACTGCAGGCATTCTGGAGACCGAGCTGGCCTATCGCCGCAGAGATCCCGATACCGGAGCATTGCCGGCAGACTTCCGGTACCGTGGTGCCCACAATGCCTTCTCGGTCGCTGACTTCACCCGCGCCTATTTCGGTCTGCAGGGCGAGGCGATGGTGATCTCCACAGCCTGCTCCTCCAGTGCCAAGGTCTTTGCCGCCGCTGCCCGGCAGTTGGCGCTGGGTCAGATCGATGCAGCGGTGGTGGGCGGTGTTGACACGCTGTGCCTGACCACCTTGTACGGGTTCGCCTCACTCGGCCTGACCTCGCCCCAGGCCTGCCGACCGTTCGATGTCGACCGCGACGGCATCTCCATTGGCGAAGCCGCGGCATTTGTGCTGCTTGAACGGGGAGAGAACGCTGCGCCAGCCGGTACGCCGATGCTGTTGGGCACTGGCGAAAGCAGCGACGCTTATCACATGTCATCGCCGCACCCCGAAGGCCTGGGCGCGCAATATGCCATGACGTCGGCACTGCGCAGTGCGGGCCTCACGGCAGCTGACATTGATTACATCAATCTGCACGGTACGGCCACACCAGCCAACGACGCTGCCGAAGGTCTTGCCGTCCAGGCAGTGTTTGGTGATGCCACGCTGTGCTCGTCCACCAAAGGTGCCACGGGCCACACGCTGGGGGCCGCCGGGGCGCTGGAAGCGATTGTGTGCGCGCTCGCACTGCAGGACGGTTTTGTGCCGGGCAGCCCAGGCACACAAACAATCGGCGCGGAGCCTGCGCTGGCCTACCAGTTGCAGTCGACCAGGCAAACCGTGACCACAGCGCTGACCAATTCGTTTGGGTTTGGTGGCAGCAACTGTGCGCTGGTATTGGGGGTGGCTGCATGAGCCAGGCCTCCGAAACCCATTCAATGACCGCCTGGATCGAGGGCGTCGGCTTCATCGCGCCTGGCCTGCCGGACTGGGTGTCGGCGGTGGAGGCGCTCAGCGGGCGCGCTGCCTACGAGTCGGCGCCTTCTGTACTGCCGCCGCCGCAAGGCCTGGGATCGGCCGAGCGGCGCCGGGCCAGCCGCGTGGTCAAGCTGGCATTGGCGCTGGGGCATGAGGCTGCAGCCAACGCACAAGCCGACGTGTCGTCGCTGGCAACCGTGTTCAGTGCCTCAGGTGCTGACGGCCACAACTGCCACGCACTGTGCGAGCAACTGGCCACGGACGACAGGCAGATTTCGCCCACGCGCTTTCACAATTCGGTGCACAACGCAGCGGCGGGCTACTGGAGCATGGCGACCCATTGCATGGCGCCATGTCAGGTGCTGAGTGCCTTTGACGGCAGCTTTGGGGCGGGTCTGATCGATGCGATGGGCCAGGTGCTGGCAGACAGGCAGGCCACCATGCTGGTCGCCTACGACAGCGAGTACCCGGCACCTTTGCACGCTGTGCGGCCCGTGCCGGACTGTGCCGGGGTGGCGCTGGTGCTGGCGCCAGAGCAAAGTGCCCGTTCTCTGGCCAGTGTTTCCATGCGCAGCGTCCACGGCGACGCCATCGACCCTGTGCCTGCCCAACCGGCAGTGCTGGAGAGCTTGCGCCAGTCCACGCCTGCGCTGAGGTCTTTGCCCTTTTTGGCATTGCTGGCAAAAGCCGAAGCAGGGACAGTGCAAATCGAATACCTGGACGGCATGGCGCTGCAGCTGAAGGTGCAGCCGTGCCGCTGACTTGCCACGCCGACATTGAACGCCGCATTCCGCACAAGGGTCGCATGTGTCTTCTCGAGCGGGTGGTGGACTGGTCGAGCGACGGTTTGCACGCTCAGTCAGAGGGCCATGTGGCAGCTGACCATCCTTTGCGGGCAAATGACCGGCTCGATGCGGTGCATGGCATCGAATACGCAGCACAGGCCATGGCTGTGCATGGCGGTCTGCTGGCCGAAGAGGCGGGTGCCGACGGTCCACCACGGCAGGGCTACCTCACCAGTGTGCGAGGCGTTCAGTTCGCGGTTGGCCGCCTCGATGACTTGCCCGGCGCCATCGATGTGAAAGTGCAGCGCCTCTCGGGCGACGAGCTGAACATTCTTTATCGCTTCTCGCTCTGGCACGATGGGCGGGAGCTGCTCAGTGGCCGGGCATCGGTGATGCTCGATGCCAGCGGGGCGAGTGCCTGACCTAGGATGAAACCAATCATGACCAGTGAGACATCGGCTTCTGAACAAACTCCCCTCAAGCGAGCACTTGTGACCGGGGGCAGTGGCGGCATTGGCGCTGCCATCGCGCATCAGCTGGCAGCCATGGGTTTTCACGTGATTGTTCATGCGGGCCGGCACTTGGAAGCCGCTGAAAAAACAGCAGAGGAGATCGTGGCCAGCGGTGGCAGCGCCGAGCCGGTGCGGTTTGATGTGACCGACCGTGATGCCACCCAGGCCATCATCAACGCCTTGCTCACCGATGGTCCGATTCAGGTGCTGGTGAACAACGCCGGCATCCACGATGACGCTGTCTTCCCCGGCATGAGCGGCGAGCAATGGGACAGGGTGGTCGACGTGTCGCTGGGCGGCTTCTACAACGTGACGCAGCCGCTGACCATGCCCATGATTCGCACCCGCTGGGGCCGCATCATCAACATCACCTCGGTGGCAGGTCTGGTGGGCAACAAAGGGCAGGTGAACTATTCGGCAGCCAAAGGCGCTCTGCATGCAGCCACGAAATCGCTGGCCATCGAACTGGCCAGCCGCGGCATCACGGTCAACGCTGTCGCGCCCGGCATCATTGAGACGCCGATGTCCGTCGGCGTCTTTGACCCGGACCTCATCAGAAAACTGGTGCCCATGCAAAGAGCCGGGCAACCCGAAGAAGTGGCGAAGCTGGTCGGGTTTTTGGCCTCGGACGACTCAGCCTACATCTCGGGCCAGGTCATCTCCATCAACGGCGCGATGGTTTGACCCTGGCTTTCCCATACGGGTCCGGGTAGCCCATCGCCGTGAGGATTTCGGTCTCGCGCGCTTCCATTTCCTCGGCGTCTTCGTCGCTCGTTTCGTGGTCCCAGCCCTGGGCATGCAGCGTGCCATGCACCAGCAGGTGGGCATAGTGCGTCTGCAAGGGAATCTTCAGCTCTTTCGCTTCCTTCTCGATCACGGGTGCGCACAGCACCAGATCAGCCATCACCATGGGCTCGGTCGCGTAGTCGAAGGTCAGCACATTGGTGGCGTAGTCTTTTTGGCGGTAGTCGCGGTTGAGCGCGCGGCCTTCTTCTTCGTCCACGATGCGCACCGTCATTTCGGCGTCGGCTTCGAGCGAACGGCGAATCCAGCGGATCACCTTGTGGCGGGGCAGGGCGGCACGGTGTGCGGCCAGGTGGCGGGCGATGCTGCCAAATTGCAGCGAAAGACTGAGATCGTTCAGTGCCATGGTGTCACGCGCCTTGCTGACCATTGGACGCCGAACGGCCACGGCCACCGGTGCTGCCATCGGACGCACGGCCGCCACCATGGGCGTCATAGGCGTCCACAATGCGGGCCACCAGCGGGTGACGCACCACGTCGGCGCTGGTCAGCCGGGTAAAGGCCACGCCGTTGACGCGCTTGAGCACCCGCTCGGCATCGATCAGGCCCGAGAGCTGTGTGCGCGGCAAGTCGATCTGGCTCACGTCGCCGGTGATGACCGCCTTGCTGCCAAAGCCGATGCGGGTGAGGAACATCTTCATCTGCTCTGACGTGGTGTTTTGTGCCTCATCCAGAATGACAAAGGAATGGTTGAGCGTTCGGCCGCGCATGAAGGCCAGAGGGGCGATTTCAATCTGCTGGCGCTCAAACGCCTTTTGCACCTTGTCGAAACCCATCAGGTCGTACAAGGCGTCGTACAAGGGACGCAGGTAAGGGTCCACCTTCTGGCCCAGGTCGCCGGGCAGAAAGCCCAGCTTCTCGCCCGCTTCGACCGCCGGGCGGGTCAGCACAATGCGCTGCACGGCGGTGCGCTCCAGCGCGTCCACCGCACAGGCCACGGCCAGATACGTCTTGCCGGTGCCAGCCGGGCCAATGCCGAAGGTGATGTCGTGGGTCGACATGTTCTCCAGGTAGTGGGCCTGGTTGCTGGTGCGGCCGCGCACCTCGCCGCGGCGGGTCTGCACCGCATGGGCGTCGTCGCCACCGGGCGGCAGGGCGGTATCACCTGCCAGCATAAGCTGCACCTGCTCTTCCGGGATGGGCTTCTTGGCCATCTCGTACAGCGCCTGAAGCACTTCCATGGCCTTCTGGGCCTTGGCCTTGGGGCCGTCGACCTTGAACTGCTCGAAGCGGTGGGCCACCTTCACCTGCAAGGCGTTTTCGATGGCATGGATGTTGGCGTCCATCGGACCGCACAGATTGGCCATGCGCTCGTTGTCCGGAGGGGTGAAGGTGTGGCGAAGGATCAAGCTGATAATCCAGGGTAGTCAGATGTGAAAAAGGCACCGAAAAAGGTACGATGCTCCAATGATAGGCAAATTGACCGGCACCCTGCTAGAGAAGAACCCCCCACAGGTCCTGGTGGACTGCCACGGCGTGGGCTATGAAGTCGATGTGCCCATGAGCACCTTCTTCAACCTGCCCGCGGTGGGCGAGAAAGTGGCGCTGCTCACCCACTTCATCGTGCGCGAAGATGCCCAGATTCTCTACGGTTTTGGCTCAGCCGAGGAGCGCGAAGCCTTTCGCCAGCTCATCAAGGTCAACGGCGTCGGCCCGCGCACCGCACTGGCCGTGCTCTCCGGCATGAGCGTGGGCGACCTGGCCCAGGCTGTCAGCACCCAGGAAACCGCCCGCATCGTCAAAGTGCCGGGCATCGGCAAAAAAACCGCTGAACGCCTGCTGCTGGAACTCAAAGGCAAGCTCGGCGCAGAGCTCGGTGCCGTGGCCGGTGGCAGTGCGGCTGCAGGGGGCGACGCTGCTCTGGACATCCAGCAAGCCCTCATGGCCCTGGGCTACAGCGAGAAAGACGCCGCAGCGGCCCTCAAATCCTTGCCCAAGGATGTGGGCGTGAGTGAAGGCATCAAGCTGGCGCTGAAGGCGCTGGGGTGAGCGGGTGCACCTGTGATGTTGAAAACGGTTCGGTTTGAATGTTGATGAGAGAACTTCTCAGAGCTGCGTCGGAGTTCTTGAATCCGGAACAGACAGCGAACGCCAATCGCTCATGGTGTGCGTGGACGACATTTGAGCGGTTAACAGAAGATGCAGGCTATTGGACAATGCCCATCCCGCTCTTGTCGGAACTGGGGGATGAGTGGGTTTCGGACGGCGGCACCTGGACGCAGCCATTTCCCTATGGGGAGCTCGCTCATCTGATCATTCCCCACAACACGGTATTGGAACTTTGGACAGGAAACGAAGTGCGTTGGGAAGCCCAAACACAGGACATCAATCGGCTGGCCGAGGTGCTGAAAACGCGAGAAATTGAGTATGTTTTGAGTGAGCTGGTGCTCGAACTCAAGTTGTATTGACGGTCTGAGGCTGATCTTCCCGGCAAGGCTTGAGTTGTCTTTGATCCTGGTGGCAAGGCACGGATGTATGACCACCAGAGCATTGAAAAGTTTACGGAAGCTGCCAGCTCACAAGGCGTGACCACCGTCGTTGGTATTGGCGCACGGTCACTTGTTGGCCGCTTCGGTACCGGTTGACATTGGCGTACTCGCTGAACGTCTGCCCGGTGTCAGTCCGAATCCATATCTTGCCGGTATCGGCAGGCATGTTTTTGCTGGAGATTCTCTCGACATGCTGCACCGTGCCTGTGTGTGATGATGCGAAGACTGGCGGGTCCAGTTCGTTGAACAGGATCGGGGACAGCAGGCAGAAGGCGATGATCGAGACAAAAGCCCAAAGCTTGAAGGATCTTGATTTGGCCATTTCGTAGCGGGTGAGAGCTATCTATGCGGGTCTTGGTGGTTGAGACGTTCTGTGTGGATGGCCTTGCGCTGAAATTGAGGGGGAACTGATGATGGACGCCAGTTTGCAGGAAGCGGAAAAGATTGTCCATGGCTCGGTGAAACGAGGCTATGAACATGCGCTTGCCTTGTGCGAACAAGTCCTGAGTGAAGCAGCGTCGACGCCTGAGAGATACTTGGCCAGAGATCTGCGCGAAGCCATATTTTCGAGGTTGGGGCAGTTTGAACAGGCCTTGGATGAAGTTGCAGAGATGATCGCTTTGGAGAGCAAGCAACCTCATCCCTACTTTAGGAGGGCCCGTCTTCTGCTGCGCATGGGGGACGAAGCTGGGGCAGTTGCTGACTTCACAAAAGTCATCGAACTCGATGATGGCTATTTTGAAGAAGTTGCTTTGTTCCTGCGAGCTGTGGCCAATTTGGAAATTGACAAAGCACAATCGATGCGCGACGCCATGCTGCTCGAGGATGGATTTTCATTCTTTGCGAGATCCAAACGACTGGGGCTCCGGGAGCTGAGCAAAGAACAGCTCTTGGAAATGGCGAAGGATTGATAGTGTGGTCAGGTCCGAAACTCCACCATCACCCTCTTCTTCAAAGTAGCGTTCGTCTACTCATAGAGATGAGGCAACACACAAGGCAGTTGGTCTTTCGGGGCCAACTGCTTTTGCTTGTTTGTTTTTGTCTTTTCTTTGGAATGGCGGAGGTTAGGCAGAGGGCCCCTGGCTCCTAGCCCTGCACCCAGTTCTCCAAGGCCAGCGCGGGCACTCGGTCGAACTAGGACATGTTGTTGGTGACCAGCACCAGGCCTTCGCTGCGTGCGTGGGCAGCAATGTGGAGATCGTTGACGCCGATGGGGCGGCCAATCTTTTCCAGGCTTGCCCGAATGGCGCCGTAGTGTTGAGCGGCCTTGGGTCAGTAGGGCAGTACCTGCAGACGGCTGCAGAAGTCTTCAATGGTGGTCAGGTTGTCCGCCACGCGGCTGCTCTTCTCCGCACCATGCATGAGCTTGCCAGGGTGATGGCAGAGATGGCCATGCGGCTGGCATTGGCGTTGAAGACCGACAGCACTTCGATCGGGCGCTGCTTCAGGACGTAGATGACGATGTTGGTATCGAGCAGGTAGCGCAGCATGGGGAGTGACCCGGCCAGTGTCGGTCAGAGCGCTTCGCGCTCGGTCTGTTCCTGGCTGGCTCTCTCGGGCAGGAAATCTTCGCTGATGGGTGGGCCATTGAGAAAGAAGCTGTCCCAGGTTTGGTCAACAGGGGCAATGATGAGCTCATGGCCTTTGACGCGAATCTCCACCCTCTTGACGCCATCCGGCAGCCGAACGTCCACAGGCAGACGCACGGCCTGTGTGCGGTTGTTGATGAACACGGTTCCTACACTCATGACGTCCCTTTGAAGGTGGTATGTGGCGTTGGTATATGGCGTTGAACTGGTGTGTCAAGTTTCGGACGTGTCGCACCAAGGGGTATAGCGGGGTCAGGTCCGAAATTCCCCCATCACACCCTTCATCCAGGTAGCACACACCCACTCACAGAGATGAGGCGACAACACACAAGGCAGCGCTTCTTTCGAGGCCGGCTGCCTTTTTCATTGGACCGGGTGGAAGGCGCGGTGCCTGCCCCCTGTTCCCAGGCGCTCTTTGGTCGCTACAGGCCTCACTCTGGCCAGATAAACGTTTAGTTACAAGTGGTGTTGCCGTTTCAAGACGGCCACCAATCAATGAGCTGTTTCGGCGCATAATCGCCACCGGCTGAGGACAGGCTTTGCCCTTCGCTGCCGCCACCACGATCTCGCCTTCGCGAGTGGACGACTGAATCAGAGTATGGCGATGTGTATGCATCATGAAGGTCTCCAACCGAAAGCGGGTCATGGTCACTGGCGGTGCCGGTTTCCTGGGCTCTCACCTGTGCGAGCGTTTGCTGGAACAGGGCTGCGACGTTCTTTGCGTCGACAATTTCTATAGCGGGGTCAAGGACAACGTCACGCATTTGCTGCCGCACCCCCATTTCGAGCTGCAGCGGCACGACGTCACGTTCCCGCTGTACGTTGAGGTGGACGAGATCTACAACCTCGCTTGTCCGGCCTCGCCCATCCACTACCAGCGTGATCCGGTGCAGACCACCAAGACCAGTGTGCATGGTGCGATCAACATGCTGGGCCTGGCCAAACGCATCAAGGCGCGGATATTCCAGGCGTCGACGAGCGAAGTCTATGGTGACCCGGAGGTCCACCCTCAGCAGGAGTCCTACTGGGGACGGGTGAACCCGATCGGTATCCGGTCTTGCTACGACGAAGGCAAGCGTTGCGCAGAGACGCTGTTTTTTGACTACTACCGCCAGTACGGTCTGGACATCAAGGTGGCGCGGATCTTCAATACCTATGGCCCGCGCATGCACCCCAACGACGGCCGGGTGATCAGCAACTTCGCGGTGCAGGCCTTGCGCGGCGAAGACATCACCATCTATGGCGATGGCTCACAGACGCGCAGTTTCTGTTTCGTCAACGACATGATCGACGGCTTCATTCGGTTCATGGAGAGCCCATCCCACCTGCCTGGACCGGTGAACCTGGGCAATCCGGGCGAGTTCACCATTCGGCAGTTGGCAGAGACGGTCATACACAAGGTGGGCGGGCCGTCCAGGCTGATTTTCAAACCCTTGCCGCAGGACGATCCGCGCCAGCGGCGACCGGATATTGCACAGGCCATGGAACACCTGGGCTGGCAGCCGCGCGTGGGGCTGGATGAAGGGCTGGATCACACCATTGCGTATTTCCGCAAGATCGTGGGGCGCTGACATGGCCATGGACATGGACAGGGACATGAACGTGGCACGCGTGATCGTCGTGACGCCGGTCTACGAAGACCGTGAGGCGTCGACCCGTCTCTTTGCCGAGCTGGCACAGTCGCTGGGCGACAGCGTGCATGTTGTCGCTGTGGACGATGGCTCCTTGCGCCAGCCGGTGGAGGCGTCCGCCATTGCACGCGCGGGTGTTTCGGGCACGGTGCTGCGCCTGCGGCGAAATGTGGGGCACCAGCGGGCGATTGCGATCGGGCTGGCCTATGTGGCCGAGCGCTTGAGCGACGAGCAACGTGTGGTGGTCATGGACTCGGATGGTGAGGATCTGCCCAGCTCCATTGCCGAGCTGCTGCAGCCGCTGGATGCGAGTGAGGACATCGATGTGGCGGTGGCCAGGCGCAAGAGCCGCGTAGAGACGTTCAAGTTCAAGGCGTTTTACGCTGTCTACAAGCGCGTGTTCCAGCTGCTCACGGGCCGCGCCATCAGCTTTGGCAACTTCATGGCCTTGCGCGCGTCTGCCGTGCGCCGCCTGGTGGCCATGCACGAGCTGCCGGTTCATGTGGCGGGATGCGTCATCGCATCCAGATTGCGTGCTCATGTCTGCCACATCGCCCGGGGGCCGCGCTATGCGGGGCAATCCAAAATGAACTTTGTCGGGCTGGTGCTGCACGGCTTCAAGGGCATGATGGTGTTTGCCGAAGACGTGGTGGTGCGGGTGGGCATCGCGTGCAGTGTGGTCGCCGGCATGGCCATCGCTCTGGCTGCGATGGCAGTGGCTTTGCGGGTGCTGGGGTATTCGTCACCAGGCTGGTTCTCGGTGGCGCTGGGCATTCTGGTGATCATGTTTTTCCAGATGAGCGCTCTGGCCCTGATGACCCTGATGCAGAGCAGCAACAAGAACGGGTACGTCGTGCCGCTTCGCACTCACCTCGAACTCATTGCAGAGGCGCTGGATGTCTTGCCTGCCCATGCCATGGCACCTGCACAGGAGATGGCGGGCAGCCACGTGACACAAGGGCCGGGTTCGATCCGGCCGGCGGCTTGAGGCGGTCCCATGCTCCAGCGTCGGTGGGTCCGGTACCTGATCAACGGTGTGGTGGCCACGTGCGTCCACTATGCCGTGTTGGCCTTGCTGGTGGACGGTGCTCAGATGGCCTCGGCCGGTCTGGCCAATCTGCTGGCGGCCTGTGTGGGCATTGCGGTGTCTTTTGCGGGCAATCGATGGTTCGTGTTTCGTGCGCAAGCCTCGGGTCGCCACTGGACGAGCCAGGGAACGCGCTTTGTGGTGTCTTATGGACTGCTGGCACTGGTGCACGGTGCCGTGCTGGCCGTCTGGACCGATGTGCTGCACTGGGACTACCGGCTGGGCTTCCTGCTGGCGCTGTGCCTCCAGGTGGTCCTGGGCTATGCGGCCAATCGCTTTTTTGTTTTTGCAGATGCGGCGCCAGCCTCGCAACGGCGACGCACTGAAGCAGCATCCTCATGAAAGTCTGGCGATCCATTCTCTTTGTCGGCCTGTATGTGGCCGTGACACTGGCGCTGTGGTGGGCGACGACACGCTGGGTGCCGGTGAACGTGGTGTTCTACGCGGCGATGATGGTGGCTGCCGTCGCGGTGCCTTTGTCAGGCGCACTGGGCTTCTTGCTGGGCCTGTTTCGGCAGCACTCCGGCTTCGAGATCCTTCAATCACTGGTGATCTGTCTGCTGGTGGGGTACGCCATGGCGATCAGCGTGCCAACAGTGATCGATCGATCGCTCTCCTTCTATATCCTGGAGAAGCTGCAGCAGCGAGGCGGTGCCATTCAGGAGGCCCGAATGGGCGACGTGTTTGTGAACGAGTACATGCAAGAGCATCAGCTCGTGGGCATCCGCCTGACTGAGCAGATGGAGTCAGGCACGGTGTCGGTGGCGCAGGGGTGCGTCAGGCTGACAGCCAAAGGCGATCGGCTGGCGTCGTTCAGCCGCTGGTTTCGACACCACCTGCTGCCCAGGCGTCGTTTGCTGATGGGTGACTACACCGATCGCCTGGTGGACCCTTTCGCGCACAGCGAGTCGCAGCCGGACTACGCCTGCCCTTGACACTGCCGAGCCTGCCGTGGCCACGGCAACGACGCCGCCCTGCCTACATCTGGAATTCCGTGTTCAACGCTACCCCCCATCTCACGGCTGTGCAAAACCATCCGCGCTGGCGCTTCTGGGTTCACCTGTTGGTCTCAGTGGTGGTGGGGCTGTATGCCGCCCAGCTGACGACAGGCGACAGCATCAAGGGTGATGCGACGCAAAACCTCAAGATCGTCCACAACCTGTACCACCACCATGTGTACGCGCTGGAGGCGGATGCCACCGACCATGAGCCGACCAATTTCCGGGAGCCGGTGCCTGTCTGGATGACATGGGCCTGGGCCCAGGCGATGTTGCCAAAGGCCAGACCGGACGAGTTCGAGAAGTGGCATGGTGGCGATCTGGCCAGACAGGTCAAGCAGGTCAATGCTCTGTGGTCCATGCTGGGCCTGCTGTGCGCTCTGGAGCTGGCCGTGCGGGTGATGCGGCGGCCGCTGATCGCCTATGGAGCGGTAGCCGTCAGTGTGGTGTTCTTCTTTGCCCGGCAACCCGTGGTGGACAGTCTCTACACGGAGATGCCGGCGGGTGCCTTGATGCTGGCGTGTGCACTGGCCACATGGCGATCGCTGGAGGCCGGGCCCGGGCAGCGAAGCTGGATGATCGTCACCGGCGTTTGCATGGCGGCCATGTGTCTGACCAAATCGGTGTTTGCTCCTGTGTGCGGTGGCTGGCTGATTCTGTTGCTCTGGGCGCAGTGGCGACAGCAGCGCGCCGGGCAGGCCGGCGAGAGCCTGGCTCGTGCATGGCCTTGGAAGCCTCTGGTGCAGGCTGGCGTCATCGCGGTGTTGCTGGTGTTTCCCTGGACCTTGCGCAACCATCTCGCCATGGACACCTGGGAGGTCTCGTCGGGGCGTGCTGGCTACGTCATGTTCAAGCGTGCCCTGATGGACCAGATGAGCGATGACGAGTATGCGCTGGGCTGGTCAGTCTTTGGCAGCTACACCTACAGGCGCCTGGTATCGGGTACGTCGCTGGCCGTCAAGCGAGGAGACCGACAGCTCGGTGGCAGGCTGCAGCGTCTCAATCCCGGGCCGTCGGACTTTCAGACCATTGACAAACGCTCCATTGCGCAGGGCAGGCCGGAGCAATCCCTGACGTTCTATCGCAAGCCTGCTGCCCTGTACCAACGGCTGTACAGGGATCTGGAACAAGCTGGTGTCCAGCGCCCTGATCTGGCGGCAGACCGAATCATGAAGGCCGAGGCTTTGCGTTTTTTCGTGACGCATCCGGTGCTCCATCTGAAACTGACGCCCTACATTTTCTGGCGTGGTGTGTGGACCATTCGCCCGCCTGCTTGGGCGATGCAGCCGGTGGGAAGAATCGGCATCGATCTGCTCAACTTGCTGGGCATGACCGCCTTGGTGGCCTGGTTTGTCAGGTCATTCTGGCGCAGCGACGTCCAGGGTCTGCTCTGGAGCGGCCTGCCTGTGCTGATGATGCTCAATCACGCACTGCTGACGCAAGGGCTGCCCCGTTTCAACCTGCCTGTCATTCCATTCATGTGTCTCGCGCTGGGCGTGACACTTGATCGATTGAGACCGCCGCGTTGACGAGTGTGGCGGTCGCGGGATTCAGGTGCCGAGATCGTCGATCAGTTCGAGCAATTCCGCTGCACTGGCGACCCGGGCTTCTTCTCCTTCGGATGGAGCGGCGCCATCCACCGTGCTCAGGGTCAGGCCTTCTATGGCCGGGCGCATGGCAATGACGGATTCGCGTACCCGGGCCTGGACCGCCTGCTCCATGTGCCACTCGTGGCCGGCTTCGGGGGCGAAGGTGCCTGCCAGATCGATGAGTGATTCCAGCACGGCTTGCTGCGTCCAGGGCTCGCCCTGGGTGAGCAGGTACTGCAAGGCGGGCAGGGTGCTGAGCACCACGGGGTAGAACGTGCCTTTGTGGTTGTCGCCGACTGTCCAGAGGAACTGGTCGTAGGCTTCCATGGCGCTGTTGGCATCATGGACTTCGCTCAGGCGCAGCAAGGCCATGTCGATAGCGGCGGCATTGCTCCACTCAGGCGTGGCGTACTTGTCGGCGTCGATGGCCTTGAGTGCGTTCAAGGCAAACGGAGACGGGCGGTGGTCTTCGCTCACAGGGACCAGCGGTAGTGCAGCAGGTGGAAGAACACGGGCGCGGCGAAGATGACGGAGTCCATGCGGTCGAGCATGCCGCCGTGGCCTTCGATCATGACCCCCCAGTCTTTCACGCCCCGGTCACGCTTGATGGCAGACATGACCAGCCCGCCGAAGAAGCCCATGAGACAGAGCGCAAATGCGACCAGTGCGGCTTCGACCACATTGAATGGTGTGGCCCAGGCCAGGGCTGCGCCCAGCAGCGTGGCGCTGGCGACGCCGCCGACCAGCCCCTCAACCGTTTTGGACGGCGAAAGAGCCGGTGCCAGTTTGCGCTTGCCCAGCAGCTTGCCCCACACATATTGCAGCACGTCGCTGCCCTGGACCACGATCACCATGAAGGCGATGAGCAGCAGGTTGCGGCCCTCAAAACCGGGAATCTTCAGGTTGAGCAGCGCCGGCACGTGGCTGATGCAGAAGACTGTGATCATCAGGCCCCATTGCACTTTGGAGGTGCGCTCCAGAAAGCGCTCGGTGTCCGAGCCGGAGACCGAGAGGATGGGCATGATGAGGAAGGCCCACACCGGGATGAAGATGGAGTACATGCCATACCAGTCCACATAGATGAACAGGTACTGTGCGGGCAGCGCAATGTAGAACGCAGCCGCGATGGCTGAGTGGTCTGCGCGACGTGTCTTGAGCAGACTGGTGAATTCACGCAGGCCGTAGAACGAAATCAGGAAGAACAGCAGTACCACGCCAGCACGGCCCATGGCGAAGGCGGTGCCGAGCACGAGCACCATGATCCACCAGGCATTGACGCGGTCGATCAGGTTGTCGATAACCGAGTGGGCGCCTCCGCCGGCCACGCGCCAGCGCAAAAAGGCGCCAATGCCGGAGGCGAACAGCAGGACACCGATAACGCCGACGAAAAGTGGCCAGGTGGCCTGGAATGATGAAAGGGTCTCGGGGGACATCATTGCGCCTCCGGATGGTCGGGGTGTTCTGGATGGCCCGGGTGGTCCGGGTGATCCGTGTGCGTGGACGGCTTATCGGGGTGATGGCCGGTCTCGGGCATGGCGTTCGGCGGGGTTTCGCCGTCTTCCTGATCATGGGGTGGCCGCATGGCCAGCATGGCAGCACGGGCGCGTGCCATGAAATCGTCCTTTTCTTCTCCGTCGATCCACTCCAGGCGTGGACCGAAGCGCACGGCGCATGCCAGTGGCACGGGCACCACCGCACCTTTGGGCAGGACGCGCTTGAGGTTTTCGATCCAGACCGGGACCAGTCGCACATGCGGACACTGGCGGGCAATGTGGAAGATACCGCTCTTGAGGGGCAGCAACTCCTCTTCACCCATGTTGCGCGTGCCTTCGGGGAAGATGATGAGCGAGTCGCCCGCATGCAGGGCGGCGACGGCTTCGCCGACCGGGTCGCCGGATCGCTGGCTGCGGTCGCGCTCGATCAGCAAGGCATTGAACACGTCGATGCCGATGAACCGCTTGATTTTGCTGGTGAGCCAGTAGTCGGCGCCTGCCACGGGACGGGTGTTGCTGCGCAGGTCGGACGGAAGCGCTGCCCAAAGCAGCACGAAATCGGCATGGCTGGTGTGGTTGGCAAAGTAGAGCGTGGGCTCGGCCGCGGGCATGTTGCCGCTCCAGAACGCGCGCATGCCGGTGATCGCCGAGGCAATGCCCACGATCAGCTTGCCGACCAGTTGTGCCCCCAGCCGCGCGCCAGGGCTGTCGATGGCTTCGCGCCGCGGACCGGCTGCCCGGCCTACCTCAGGCATGGGAATCACTTCAGGAAGGTGGGCGTGGGCCAGTTCCAGGGCCTCGTCGGCGGGTGTCGGATCGACCTGCTCCTGCGCGTCTGCCGATGCCGATGCCGATGAAGTCGAAAATGGCGGTGCCTCGTCCTGAGCCTCACCGGCTGGATGGGCTGGCGATTGAGGTGCCGGCGGTACCGGCCCCAGATAAGGTTCGTTTCTGTCTTCAGGGGGGAAATTCATCCTGTCTCCTTCAGTCCCAGGCGGATGCGGCGAACAATGGTCCACCCCACCGCGACGGCCAGCAAGGGCATGACGGCGGCGCCCCACGGCGCAAGGGGTACGCCGAAGGCCACCAGGGTGCCCAGCAAGCCAAACACAAATGCCCGATCGCTCTTGCCCATCGGGCCATCGTAGCGACGCGTGGCGCCCACGGTAGGGCCAAGCGCACCCGCAAACTCGCTCATGCCTGCGAGCACGATGACCGTGCCGACGGCAAAGGGCTGAAACGGAGCGACCAGTGCAAAGGGCGCATAAAGCGCAGCGTCGGAGATGACGTCGGTCAATTCGTTGAGATAGGCGCCCAGCTTGCTGGCGTGGCCATGCTCACGGGCGAGCATGCCGTCCACGGCGTTGAATGCCATTCGCACCAGCATCCACACCGGTATGGCCAGAAAAGCCATGATCGGTGGCGCTGCGAAGAACAGCCACAGGCCGATGCCAATGGAAATAGCGCAGGCGCTGAGCGTGACCTGGTTGGCGGTCACGCCCCAGTCATGCAGACGCTGAACGCCGGGGCGCAGCAGGGCCTGGAATTGGGGTTTGATTTTGTAGATGGACACTGTTGTGGTCTCCCATGGCGCGCACCCACCTGGGGCGCGCAACCTGTGGGCATTGTAGGCAAGCTGGCTTCGAGGGTGTCCGCAGCCCACATGGGCCGGCGACGGCTCGCACCACGGGTGCCAGGAAGGGCCTTGAGCGCTGCGGGGCACCTGGCGTGTTGCGTTCTTGCCATCTGCTCTCACCTTTGGTGCAGCAAATCGCGCCGCCAGGCCAGGGTGGCGTGTACGTTCAAATCGCCCCCGGGGTCTCGCCGCCATAATGATTTTTTATCACTTTTTGGCCATTCGCCAGCGGACCAGGCTGTGCGAGAGGGCCGGTCTGCCGGGGAGACAGAGTTTCATGCCTAGCCATCAAAGCAAGGGATCAGCGAATGTGTGGCAACGCCGCGAGCTGCTCGGCCTGGGTGTCGGGGCCTGCCTGAGCGGTGCGCTGGCAGGCTGGCCGGCGGCGGCGGCCCGGGCGGCCGGCAATGAGGCAAGCGACGGAGCGCAGCTGGCGCAAGCGCTGTATGACAGACCCTCGGGTCAGGACGCGACATCGCGCGTCGAAATGGCGCTGTCCGCTCCAGGCAAGAGCACCCGTTTGCGAAAGATGGTCCTGTTTCGCCGGGAAGGCGAAGCGGGTGCCACGGCGTCCATGATCCGCTTCATCGAACCGGCCGATATCGATGGCACAGGCCTGCTCACCCTGACCGATGCCGACGGCGAGACTGACCAGTGGATCTACCTGCCGGCCATGCGCCGTGTACGCCGGGTCGACAGCAGCCGCCAGGGCGGCCGCTTTGTGAACTCCGACTACTACTTTGAAGATCTGCGCGAGCGCAAGCCATCGAAAGACGCCCATCGCATCCTCGGCGCGGAAACGGTGGCGGGCGTGTCATGCCAGGTGCTGGAGAGCGTCCCGCTGGACCCGGAAAGCTCGGTGTACGTCCGCCGTGTGGCATGGGTTGACCCGCAGCGGCTTCTGGCCTTGAGGGTGGATCTGTACGAGGACGGGCCCGATCAGCCCACCAAGCGGCTGACTGCAGGGCGCATCGAGAAGGTCCAGGGCTTCTGGTCGGTGATGGACAGCACCATGACCGATCTCACCGACGAGAGCCAAACCCGGTTGCAGGTGGAAAAAATGGTCTACGACCAGGGCCTGCCCGAAAGCCTGTTCAGCTCTCGCGCCTTGTCGCAGGAGCGGCGAGACAGACAGTACCGGCCATGATGTGCAGCTCAAGCTCAGTTGACCCAGCGCACTGAGCAGAGCCAGCACACAACAAGCCACAAAAAACAAACCACAAACACGACACCAACAGCATCCCCGAAGGAGACCCACATGCTTTTCACGATTGCCAGCCCGATCCGTCCCGCTTGTCGCTTGAATCCACTGGTGGTGGCAGCCTTGGTAACGGCCGGTTGTGCGATGACAGGCGCGGTGCAGGCGCAAGGCGTCGAGACCCGGCTGGATCTGGTCCGCGTGGAAGCCGCCGGCCTCATCGATCATCCGGACGCCAAAGCTCTGCTGGACGCGCGCCTGGCGGCATCGGCCGAAGGTGGCAGCGGCGACTGGACCTACAGGCTTGGCGCGCAGCTGGATGCACAGGGGCAGACCGGGGACCGGGACTTTGACAAGGTTTCCCTGGACTACACGGAGAACTATCTGCGCTGGGCAGGCAGCGACACCATGCAGGTGACGGTCGGCACGCAGAAAGTCCTGTGGGGGCGGGTGGATGAGGTCTCGCCCATTGACCGCCTCAGCCGTGCAGACCTGACCCGCGGCATGCTCGACCGCCTGCCACAACGCCGTCGAGCCGTGCCCGCCATCCGGGGCGAGTATTTTGGCGATGGCATGAAGCTCGATGCGGTGCTGGTGCCCGTCTTTGACGAGGCGGTACTGCCCGAGGCGGAGAGCATCTGGAATCCGATCGATACCGTGCGTGGCCGCATGCTGGGTGTGGGTAGCATGCCGGCGCTGGTGGGCGCACGCGTGGAAGGCCCCGCTGACGAGAAGGTTGGCGGTGGTGGCCTGCGCTACACGGCCGAAGGTGACGGGTTTGACTATGGGTTCAGTGTGCAGCGCTCGCGCCAGTCCATGCCGTACTACCGGATGTCCGCCACACCGTCTGGCGTGGTGCTGCGTGAAACCCATCCCTGGAGCACGGTGGTGGGCGCAGAGCTGGAGGCGCAGCAGTGGGGTGCGACCTGGCGCATGGAAGCGGCCTGGTCGAGTGACGTGCCCTTGACCACAGCCCAGACCTTCCAGTACCGCACCGACCCCGGTTACGACCTGGTGGTGGGCAGCGAGTTCTTCCCGGGCGACGCCGAAACCCGTGTGACCCTGCAGATGGCCATGCACAAGACGGCCACCGATCACGACGTGGTGGACCGCACCACGCAGTACGCCCTGACCGGGGAAGTGGAGCATCCTTTTGCCGAGGGGCAGTGGCAGATCAATTTCCGTTTCGCGCAGGGCCTCAAGGACAAGGACAGCTACCTGAACCCGCAGCTGACCTACAAAGGCATCGACCAGCACGAGTTCTACCTGGGGGCGCACCTGTTCAGCGGCGATGAAGACACCATGGGCGGCTTTTACCGCGACAACGACATGGTGACGGTTGGCTGGCGTGCGCGGTTCTGATGTGCACGGTTCCGATCCCGTCAGGAAAACCCCTTCCCGCGCAAAGCCTGAGAGCTGAAGCGCGGCAACCGCGCCCATTGTTTCTTCGTCTTCTGTGATCGACCAGCTTCACGACTTCTTTCTGCGTGTGGTGCGCCACCCCTGGTTCATGCGGGTGGCACAACCGCCCATCATGCGCTGGCGCAAGGCGGTGCTGATCTTTGTGCTGATCCAGATGATCGGCGGGGCTTTGATTGCCTTTCGCCTCAAGCTCGACAACGCACCCGACAACTACTTCCCTGTCGACTCACCTGCGAACGTGCTGGAGCAATCCTTGCGCAAGGACTTTCCGGGTGATGAGTTCATGATCGGGGTGTTCAAAGGCGATGACCTTTACACCGCGCCCAGACTCAAGGCCATAGAGGCCGTGGCGCAAGACATGGAAGACCACCCCTCTGTGGACCGGACGATGGCCGTCACGCGGGTGGATCACATTGCGAGCAGCTTTGACGGCTTTGTGGTCGAACCACTGGTCAATGTCAAGAAGCTGCGGCGGCAGTCTCCCGAAGACATCAGGGAGCGGGTGCTGGCCGACCGCTTTGTGCCGGGCTGGCTGGCCTCCAAAGATGGCAAGGCCTTGTCCATCGTGGTCCGGACCAAAGACCTCTCGGAAAGCCGTGAGCGACGGGAGGTGGTGGATGCCTTCAAGGCCTCCGTGAAAACACACGGTCTGGAGCCCGCGCTCGTGGGCGTGGCCGGTACCGTGCCGCTGGACTCGGAGCAGCTCGAATCCATGGTGGGGGACTCGACGGTGTTCACGCCTATCGTGACCGGCATTGGTTTGCTGCTGCTCTACTGGGTGGTGGGTAAACCGATTCCGGTACTCATCGCGGGCGCCGCCATGGGTACGACAGTGGTGTTTTGCGTGGGCCTGATCGCGCTGATCGGCCGCCCGTTCACGCTCGTGACGGCCATGGTGCCCACCCTGATATCGGCTTATACAGCGGCCAATCTGCTGCACCTGTACGCTGCCCTCAAGCGCATGCGCGACGCCGGCTTTCATCGCCCCAAACGGGTGGTGTTTGCCATGCAGGCGGTCAACACCCCGGCCCTGTTCAATGTGCTGACCACCGCAGCCGGCATGCTCAGCCTGACCCTGGTGCCGATTCCGCCCGTACAGTTTTTTGGTGTGGTCTGCGCCATTGGCGTGCTGGTGATCTACTTTGTGGTGTTCTACCTGGTGCCGCCCCTGCTGGTGAAGTTTGACCACGGGCCGTGGGGCGGCGACAGCGGTGGTTTTGCCTGGACCAAGCGCCTCTCGTTTGCCATGGCCCGCTTCAGCATGCGGCGCGCAGGCTGGGTGGTGGGCGTCCTCAGTGTGCTCATCCTGGCGGGCTCCACGCTGGTGTTCAAGGTGGAAGCCGAAACCGACCTGCTCAAATTCTTCCCGCCCGAGCACCGTCTTTCGGTAGCGACGAGCGAGGTGGAAAAGTCATTTGCAGGCGTGACCGCCATGGAAGTGGTGGTGGATGGCGCTGCAAGGGATACGTTCAAGAAAACCGACATCCTGCGCGTGATTCAGGCGGTGCAAAGAGACATCGAGCGCATGCCCGAGGTCGACCGGACTTTCTCTGTCATTGACCTGATGGAAGAGATGAACTGGGCTTTCAACGAGGAAGACCCGGCCTTTCGCGCGTTGCCCGATAACGACCGCATGCTCGCGCAACTGCTGCTCATCTACGACGGAGACGATCTGGAAGAACTGGTCGATCCCGACTACCAACGCATGCGCATTCAGCTCAACATGAACGTGCACGGCGCCAACGCCATCGAGGCGGTCATGAACAAGATCCAGGCCCGCATCGACCTGGCACAAACGCCCGGCTTGACCTGGCAGATGGCAGGCTTTGGCCGCATGTTTGCCGACCAGGAAGACTTGCTGGTGCAAGGGCAGGTGCGCAGCTTTACCGGCGCCTTCTTGCAGATTTTCTTGATCATGCTGCTGTTGTGGCGCACCTTCCCCGCAGCCGTGATCAGCATGCTGCCCAATCTGGCGCCGCTGCTGTTTGTGTTCATGCTCATGGGTGGCGCCGGCATTCACCTGGACATGGCCACAGTGCTGATCGCCGGTGTGGTGCTGGGCATCACGGTGGACGACACGATCCACCTGTTCCACCAGTACCAGTTGCGCCGGGAGAAGGGCCTGGGCGTGGTCTTCTCCATCGCGCGCAGCATCGACGTGGCAGGCAAGGCCGTGCTGGCCACCTCAGTTCTGCTGGTCGCTCAGTTCATGCTGCTCACCGCATCGAACTTCGTGCCTTCCGTGCACTTCGGCCTGCTCACCGCCACGGGCCTGATCGCCGGTCAGGTTCTGGAGCTGGTGTTGCTGCCTGCCTTGCTGGTGCTGTGGGGGCGAATGCAGTTCAGGCAGAAGTGGTTGCGGGTTTGACCACAGCCAAACCCGGGAGCGCCACTTGCCTCACATCCCTTCCCGCACCAGTCGCCCATTGAGCTCCTGTGTGGGGCGGGCGTTCATGGGGAAGATCCGGCTGAAAGCCCTGAGCTGTTGCGGGCCTACCGTCACAGGCTGCTTGATCACCAGCCAGAGCACGCCTTCTGTGCATGGCGGCGTGGTCAGTGAGCCCATGAACTGAAAATAGCGTTGGTCCGATGGCAGCAGCTCGAACAGATCCACGGTTTCGTCGGGCAGGCCGACGCGGTCGTTCACATCCAGCGGCATGTGGGTCCAGACCTTGCGCACGAGGGGGTTTTCGTGGCCGACATCCATCAGGATGGCCACCACAGCCAGCTGGCCAGCCTGGTTCTTGTGCACCAGGTGCGCCACCATGGCGAAACCCTTGTAGTTCACTTTTTCCTCCGCCGGGTGGTGGAAGTGGAATTGCACCAACTGGTACACGTCGCCGCGCACCTTGATGTAGTTGTGCCCCATGGGGTTGACCTGGATGGTGTGGCCGTTGTTCACCACGTTGCCGCCGCTGGGCATGTAGTGGAACTCGATCGGCTCCGCCGGGCCGGGCATGGCGTCCATGGACTGGATGTGAATGGGCGACTGGCGTTGGCCTGAATCGCAGGTGCTGAATTCAGGCTTCATGCTGCCCCAGTTGGCCGGGCCGGTTTCACCGGTGTAGTCCCAGTGGGCGACGGCGCTGTGGGCCTTGTGGGTCTTCTTGTTCTTTTTGCTGTGTGCCCTGGTTTTGCCGTGTGGCGCGTGTGACGTCTGCTTCTCGCGGGGGGAGATGACCTCGATATGGCCGCCACCATGGCTGTCCCCTGGAGCGTCGGCGGCGTCTTGGGGCCTGGCGGCGGCCATGGCCGCATGTCGCTCTTCCAGGGTTTCGTTGCCGATGAGCAGTGTCATTTCGCCTTTGCCGCCGCTGTGCTTCTCCACGATCTTGCGCAGGCGCTCTGCCACGGCGCGGGGGTGATTGGCCGGCAGTTCGGGTTTGTCTTCGGCCGCTGGCGTGGCCTCTGCATGGGGCTTGTTTCCGTGTGCGTCCTTGGCGTGCTCCGATGCATGCTCCGTGGCATGAGCGTCAGGCTTGCGCGCATCGCTGTTGTGCACCGGCTTTTCCTCGTGCCCTGTGTTGTGCGGCTGAGCAGCTGCAGGCGCGGCGTGAGCTGCATCGTGATCGCTGCCATGTCCGCCAGACTCGGCAAGCGCCTTCGTCATGAACAGGAAGCTCAGTCCCAGGCCAAAGCCGGCAATCATGATCCAGCGTGAGAGCCGTCTCCATTGCATGGGTGTGGCCAGTGCGGCGGTCTTGGCGGCCGGGCGCAGGGCCTGGCCTGGCTGTGGGTGCGTGGGTCGCGTGTTCATGGTGTTCGCTTGCCAGGGGTCGAAGAATGCGGACGGGCGTGGGATCCCGGGCCCGTTTTGCATGATTTATCGGTCTGTTGGGGGCCGGACTTGAGTCGGGCCGATGTCGCCAGCGGGCGATATGCGCCTGTATAGTCGGGGAATCCATCCCCATTTCAGCCCTTCAGACCGTGAGCATTCAGACCGACGACTTTGAGTCGGCACCCCGTGTGGTGTCGGCGGCCCCGGCTTCGCCCAAGGAAGAGGCTCTGGAGCGTGCACTGCGCCCCAAGCTGCTCGATGAGTATGTGGGCCAGCACAAGGTGCGGGAGCAGCTGGAAATCTTCATTGGCGCGGCCAAGAAGCGCACGGAAGCGCTGGACCATGTGTTGCTGTTCGGCCCCCCGGGTTTGGGCAAGACCACGCTCTCGCACATCATCGCCCAGGAGCTGGGCGTGAACCTGCGTCAGACCAGCGGCCCGGTGCTGGAGAAGCCCAAGGATCTGGCAGCTTTGCTGACCAATCTGGAACCGAACGACGTTCTCTTCATCGACGAGATCCACCGGCTCTCCCCTGTGGTGGAGGAAATCCTTTACCCGGCGCTGGAGGACTACCAGATCGACATCATGATCGGCGAAGGACCGGCAGCGCGCAGCATCAAGCTCGATCTGCAGCCTTTCACCCTGGTGGGGGCCACCACCCGCGCCGGCATGCTCACCAACCCGCTGCGCGACCGCTTCGGTATCGTGGCGCGGCTGGAGTTCTACACCGCTGATGATCTGGCCCGCATCGTGACGCGAAGCGCAGGCCTGCTGGAAGCGCCGATCGACGCCGATGGTGCGTTCGAGATTGCTCGCCGCTCACGCGGCACCCCGCGTATTGCCAACCGTCTGCTGCGCCGCGTGCGCGACTATGCCGATGTGAAAGGCACAGGCCACATTTCCAAAGACATGGCCAGCAAAGCCCTGACCATGCTCGATGTGGATCCGGAAGGCTTTGACCTGATGGACCGCAAACTGCTCGAAGCCGTGATCCACCGTTTCGACGGCGGTCCGGTGGGTCTGGACAACATTGCCGCGAGCATCGGCGAAGAGCGCGACACGATCGAAGACGTGATCGAGCCGTACCTGATCCAGCAGGGCTATCTGCAACGCACCCCCCGGGGTCGTACCGCCACGCTGGCGGCGTATCGTCACCTGGGGGTGGCACCGCCGAGCAGGGAGGGCGGGCTTTTCTGAAGCCCAGGGAAAGCGACGTCGTGGAGTCATCTTGGTGTTGACGCCTCAGCACATGCCTCCCGGCGGCTGGGCGTTTCACGCGCCGTTGCGCGGGTCCACGGTTTTTGTGGTGGCGGTGATGCTGGCCTTTGCGGCGCTCTGCGGCTGGGTCGGGTTTCGTTGGCCGGTCTTGCGGCTGGCGATCTGGTCGATGGGGCTGTTCGTGGTTTTTGGTGCGTACTGGCTGGTGCGACCGATGTTGAGTTCCCGGCCCTGGATCACCGTGAGCGAGTCCGGCCTGGGGGGCCATGCGGTTTCTGGCGGGCTTGTTCCATGGGCGGCCATTGACGACGTTCAGGAGGGCCGGGGCAGGCAGCCGCACATTGTGGTGAAGATCAAGGGCAAGCGATTGCCCAAGACACTGAGGCTTGATGTGCTGCCCGCGCAGAACCGCGACAAGGCGGTGCAAGCGGCCGTGGCGGGGTTTGTGCGATTCGGCGGTGATCATGCGATGCGCACGCTGGTCAGGCGACATCAGGAAGAAGCAGAAGTGGATGCATTGAGAGAGCAAGTCAATGATGGGGCGGCCAGCCCGTGGACTCTGTACGCGCTGATGGCGCTGAACATCGGGGTGTGGTTGCTCAACGTCTTCTCGGGCATGGACGCCATGCAACCCGACCCGGCTGACTTGTTCGCCTGGGGCGCCAATTCGAACTGGGCTGTGCTGCGCGATGGCGAGTACTGGCGTTTGGTCACGGCGGCCACCTTGCATGGCGGCCTGATCCACCTGGGTTTCAACATGTTCATCCTCTGGCAGATTGGCCGGCTGATGGTGCAGTGGTACGGCAATGGCCAGTTTCTTCTGATCTACTGGGGCTCGGCTTTGGCTGGCAGTGCGCTGAGCCTGCATTTCTCGGCCGTGGATGGTGTGTCGGTGGGGGCGTCTGGCGCAGTGTTTGGTGTGGTGGGCGCTTTGCTCGCCGGCATCTGGCAACACCGACGGCAGCTGCCGTCCAGCTTCGTCAAGCCGATGCTCACCTCGCTGGCCATGTTTGTGCTGCTCAACCTCGCCATTGGTTTGCGTCCAGGCATCGACAATGCGGCGCACATCGGTGGCCTGGTGGCTGGAGCGGTGATGGGCTGGCTGCTGGTGGAGCGGGTGCAATGGCGTGCGACGCGAGGTCAGCGCAAGTTTGGCTGGCTGGCCTCGGTGCTGGTGGTGGGTGCGGTCACTGGAGGCCTCCTGGCCACGGCCAGATCGGAGCAGGCCACCAACCACCGCGAGCTCTTTGCGTCGATCAACATCATGCGAGAGGGCTTGCCTGCTTTCCTGAAGGCCAACGAGGCGCTGGCTGCCGACAGCCGCGCGTATTCGGCCAAGGCCTTGTCTTCGCAGGCGTTTGATCAGGCGATACAGGCAACCCATATTCCTGCCATGGAAGCCGTGGCTGCCCAGATCGATCAGGAGCTTCGCCGGTATGAGGGCGTGGCGCCGCCCGCCGCAGTTGCGCTGAAGGACCTGGCTTCGCTGAGGGCACAGGCCATGCAACTGGAGCATCGCATGCGGCAGCAGGGTGAAAACCGGGCCGATATTCGCTGGCGCCTGGAGCAGACCCTGGCGGAGCAAAACCGGACCATTGCGCTCTTGCGTGAGCTGGGTGTGCTGGCGCCAAAAAACGGCGCGGAGGCTAGCGCGCGCTGAGATGGCTGGCGGAAGCCTCTGGCTGCCGTCGTTGCCTCTGCATCAGTGCACCAATCACCCACAGGGCGGAAGACAGCGTGGCCAGGCCAGCGAGTTGAACCGGTAGGCTCCACAGGTGAGCGTTCCACAGGAACACCAGTACCCCCACCAGCACGGCGGCAAAGCCCATGGCCGAGAGCCATTGCACAGGGCGCGACATGGGCGGCGCGTACCGTTGCACGCGCGTGATATCGAACGCGGGCTTGGGAAACCGCTCTGCCACGTCGGCGGGGCGCCATCCGGGTGGCATCAGCCAGACCTTGAGCTTGTCTGCCCATGAACGGGCGTGCCAGCTGTCCTCGGCGAGTGCCGCGTAAACCTCTGCGTTGGCCCAGACCGGGTCCCAGCTGTTGAGCGGTGATCGCGTGCCATACACACAGGGTTCGTTCAGGTCTTCGTCTTCAAACGTGCCAAACAGCCGGTCCCACAGGATGAGGATGCCGCCGTAGTTTTTGTCGACATAGCGGTCGTTGACGGCATGGTGGACGCGGTGGTTGGAGGGTGAAGCAAATACGCGGTCAAACCAGCCCAGCTTGGGCACATGCTCGGTGTGAATCCAGAACTGATAGAGCAAATCGATCATGCCCACCACGGCGAACACCAGCGGCGGCACGCCCAGCACGGCCATGGGTACATAGAAGATCCAGGCAAGCAACGGGTAGGTCACCGGCTGGCGCAGGGCGGTGGACAAGTTGTAGTCCTGGCTTTGGTGGTGCACCACATGCGCCGCCCACAGCACTGCCATTTCATGGCCTTTGCGGTGCAGCCAGTAGTAGCAGAAATCGTAGAACACCAGCGCCACCAGCCAGCCCAATGGCGAGAGCCAGAATGCTTCGGACTGCGGCAAAAGGTTCAGGTGCGACTGAGCGAATACATAGATCGCGACCGTGAAGATGGGGGTGAGGAAGGCACCCGTGAGCTGGCTGAACATGCCCAGTCCCACGCTGGAGATGGCATCGGCCAGGTGGTAGGTGTTGCGCTTCTTCAGTAGCCCCCAGGCAAATTCCAGTGCCATCAGCCCCAGAAAAACCGGGGTGGCAAGGACGATGATCTGGCCAGGCGTGAGCATGGCCTATTCTCGGCCGGTTTACCCGTGGTGCCACCGGCATCTTCCCTGAGTGCCTGGTGCTGGGAAGCGGGTCATGCAGCCTGTTCAGACGGTGTTCTCGTCCAGGGAGCCAGTGTCGAGGTGGAAGGTGTCTCCCCAACCGACCAGGGTGAGGCCCTCGGGCGACCACAGCAGGCGGTTGATGGCGGCATTGGCCAGTTGCCAGCTTCGGGGTGCTTGCAAGTCCACACGGGTAGCGGCGCGGTAGAAGTGGTCGAGCACGCCGCCGTGGGCCACCACCAGAACCTGTTCGCCCCGGTGGCGGGCGGCGATGTCGGTCAATGCCTGAACCACGCGGTCGCGAACCTGCACCAGAGATTCTCCACCGGGTGGCGCGTAATCGGGCACGCGGGTTCGCCATTGCTCGGACTCATGCGGATGGTCCTCGCGCAGTTGCTGCCATGAGCGGCCTTCGTATTCGCCGAAGCAGCGTTCGCGCAAGTCGCGCGTGGTCTTCACTGCCTTCCCATGCCGGTCGGCCACTGCCCGGGCTGTCTCGCGTGCGCGGGCAAGGTCGCTGGCATAGAAAGCGGCAATGTCCTCGTCCGCCAGGGCGTCTGCCAGCCGTTCGGCCTGCCAGCGGCCGGTGTCATTGAGGTCGATGTCGGTGTGGCCCTGGATGCGGGCAGCGGCATTCCAGGCGGTTTCGCCGTGGCGCACGACCAGCAGTCGCGTCACAGAATCCATGGGGCGCGGCCAGTGGGGTCAGGGAGGGGGGAGCAGGGTGCCATGGTCGGAAAGGGTACCACTGTTGGCGCACCGGTCGAGCCTGCTTCTGTGCTCCGTGCGGTGACAGCTCAGCGCTGCAAATCCGTGTTGATCACACGAGGCCCTGCAGGGGGAACGGGAAAGCCGTCCAGTGCAGCGTCCATGATCGTTTGCCAAAGACGCGTGGTGTCGTTCCAGCGGCCGTCGTGCGTGGCATGGGTCTCGTAGACCACCTTGCCGCTGTCGCGGTCGCGAATCAGTACCGAGACTTTGCGGACGTAATAGGGCGAATAGCCGCCATGCAGACCGAACGAGGTCCAGACGTGGCCGCCTCTGCCACCGATGCCAATGCCAAAGCGCGAGCCCCATGGGTCCCAGGGGTCTTCCAAGGGTGCGCGAGCCAGCACCACCGTGCCTCCGCTGATTTGCACCAGCCAGCGCGCAGGCGTGGCGTCGGCAGCTGCAGTCCACCCGTGTCGCATGAGGCTGTTGGACGCTGCGGCTTCCAGCATGGCCTGGGAAGGCGAAGGACCGGCGCTGGTGGCCTGCTGTTGCGAAGGCAGGCGGTCGAACTGATAGGTTTGTGGTGCTGCCGGCACCACAGGGGGTTGGGCTTGCGGGTCGGCACTGGCGGGCTGTGGCCAACGCGCATAGCTCTGGACTTCGCTGTCGACGCGAAAGGTGCTGGCACAACCGGTGATCGCCAACACCATGAAGACGAGTGCTGTGGCTCTGGCGGCGCGCGTCTTCGGGCAGAAAGAGTGGTAGCGGTGTGCGGTGAGCTGCATGAAGGCGGTCTCCGGGTTCAGAGGGTGTGTCCCGTCGGCCTTCCTTGGTCAGCTCAGCGGGACGCTATGGGTATGACTGTTCTGGGGGCGCCAGGGTTCCCGCCGTCGGCAGCCTCAACTGCTGCGCCTTCGTCGCTGTCAGCATCGCCGATGGCGGCGGGGTCAGGCCGTGAGAGGGGCAGAGGCTCGTCGTCAAACGCCTTGTCGCCTTCGTCGTCCGCCACGCCGGTGGCCTTGACCGCGGTGAACGGGAACAGGCCGGTGTCCATGAGGTGGCTGGGCACCACGTTTTGCAAGGCGCTGAACATGTTGTCCAGGCGGCCCGGGAATTTCTTTTCCCATTCGCGCAGCATGTTGCCGACCTGCACGCGTTGCAGGTTTTCCTGGCTGCCGCAGAGTGAGCAGGGGATGATGGGGAACTGGCGGTGATCGGCCCAGGCAATCAGGTCTTTCTCGGCCACATAGGCGAGCGGGCGGATCACCACGTGCTCGCCGTTGTCGCTCACCAGTTTGGGTGGCATGCCCTTGAGCTTGCCGCCAAAGAACATGTTGAGCATCAGCGTTTGCAGGATGTCGTCGCGGTGATGGCCGAGCGCAATCTTGGTCGCGCCCAGCTCGTTGGCCACCCGATAGAGAATGCCCCGGCGCAGCCGGCTGCACAGGCTGCACATGGTCTTGCCCTCGGGAATCACCTTCTTGACGATGGAGTAGGTGTCCTGGTTTTCGATGTGGTATTTCACGCCCAGCACGTCGAGGTAATTGGGCAGCACGTCGGCCGGGAAGCCTGGCTGCTTCTGGTCCAGGTTGACGGCGATCAGCTCGAAGTTCACCGGTGCGCGGGCCTGCAGCTTGAGCAGGATGTCGAGCATGCCGTAGCTGTCTTTGCCACCGGAGAGGCAAACCATGATGCGGTCGCCTTCCTCGATCATGTTGTAGTCCACGATGGCGCGGCCCACTTCACGGCACAGGCGCTTTTCCAGCTTGTGCGCTTCGCGCTGCGCTTTGGCAGCACTGTTGGGCTTGGCGCCCACGCTGGCACTCCAGGCGTTCTCTTGCGGCTGGGTGTTGGCGTTGTCTTGGGCAGAGGAAGAGGTGGCGGGCATGTCCATGGTGGCGCAGTGGAGCGACTGCCTACAGGAGGCCAGTCGGATCAGACAGGAAATCGGTCGTGGGGCGCCAGTCAGCAGCGAGCAGGGTCGCGCGAGCCGGGCATCAGGGCCGTACAGAGCCAGCTTTCGAGCGGCCCGTTCAGGCAGGCACCTGGATGCAGCGCCAAACCTCTATTGTCGCCGATTGTCGGCTTTTGCGCCAACCCGGCGCGGGCCTACCACTGCCCGCTTTCCATCCGGATGGCGACTTCGCAGTCTTCAAAAATCTCCAGCTTGGCGATCTTCACACGCACGCCGATCACGCCGGGGAGCTGCATGAGGCGCTGCGCCAGCTTTCCGATCAGGCTCTCCAGCAGGTTCACATGCTCGGCCGTGCATTCGTCGATGATGATCTGGCGCACCTTGCGGTAGTCCAGCACGTGGCTGATGTCATCGTCGTGCGGCATCAAAGGCTGGGTGCCCTGGTTCAGTTCCGCATCCACCTGGATGGGCTGCGGCTTGACCTTTTCGTGGTCGAGGATGCCGAGGTTTGCGTCGAAGCGCAGACCTGTGAGGGCGAGGATTTGCGTGCCGGCGTGGTTCATGTGGTGCAGAGATGGCGGGTCTGGGTAGGCGGCTTCACATCAGTGAAAAGTCGCGGTCGAATCGCATGAGGTGCTGGCCACCGTCGACCATCAGCGTGGTGCCGGTGATGGAACGGTTGCGCAGGGCAAAGGCCACTGTCTCGGCCACGTCTTCCGGGGTGGAAGACCGCCCGAGGGGGGACTGTTTGTGCAGCTCGGCAAACTTCTCGTCGCTGAGCATGTGGCTGGTCAGGGTGAGGCCGGGCGCCACGCCCACCACCCGGATGCGCGGTGCCAGCGCCATGGCCAGCATGTTGGTGGCCGATTCGAGTGCAGCTTTGGACAGCGTGTAGCTGAAGAAATCGGGGTTGAGGTTCCACAGCTTCTGGTCCAGCAGGTTCACGACAGCACCGTCGCGCTCGCTTTCGGCATGTTTGAGATGGTCATGCAGGGCTTGCGCCAGCAATACAGGGGCAGCCGTATTGGTGCGAAAGTGCATGTCCATGGAGGAGGTGTCGAAGGTGCGGGCGCTGTCGTGCTCGAAGACAGATGCGCTGTTGACCACGGCATCCACCCGGCCGAAGTGCTTCACCACCGCGGGGATCAGCTCGCGCACGCTGGCTTCATCGGACAGGTCGGCATAGAAGGCCTGTGCAGAGACTTGGCCTTTGCCCTCGGTCTCGCAGTCCAGAGCTGTCTGCCTGGCCTCCATGGCGGAGAGACGGTGGTGCACAGCGACGTTCCATCCCTGGCGGGCCAGCGTCAGTGCGACCTCACGGCCCAGCCGTTTGCCGGCACCGGTGACCAGTACCGTGCGGGTGGCAGTAGGAAAACGCTGAACATCGGTCATGTCGGGATGTGGCCTGCGTGGAACAGTGATAGTGGGGCGGCGGTGTGGCTGTTGTGTGGCAGAAGTGTGTCAGGGTTGAATCGGCCTGAGCGACAATCGGGGCGTGACTGCCCAGAATCCCGCCTCTTCCGATCGGCCCTCTGAAAATCCTGCTGCTTCGCCAAGTGTACCGAGCGAGCTGCTTTTGCGCGTGAAATCGGCCATTGCCGGTGCGGGCGGCTTTTTGCCGTTCGATGCCTTCATGTCCATGGCCTTGTACGAGCCTGGGCTGGGCTACTACAGCAACAGCACGCCCAAGTTTGGCCATTTGCCGCAGGGTGAGGCAGGGCAGGGCAGCGATTTTGTGACGGCGCCAGAGCTGACGCCTGTGTTCGGTCACACCCTGGCACGGCAGGTGGCGCAGGCCATGGAGTCCACCGGTGTGGACGAAATCTGGGAGTTTGGAGCCGGTACCGGCGCGTTGGCACTGCAGGTGCTGGAGGCGCTGGCGGCGGCGGGCAAGACGCCTGCGCGATACAACATCGTCGACCTCTCTGGCAGCCTGCGCGCACGCCAGGCGCAGACCCTGGCTGCCCACGCCACAGTGGTGCATTGGGCCGATGCCTTGCCCGATCGGTTCGACGGCATTGTGCTGGGCAACGAGGTGCTGGACGCCATGCCGGTGCAACTGCTGGCCCGCCTGAACGGCCAGTGGCACGAGCGCGGTGTGGCGGTCAACGATGCCGACGGGCAGCTGTGCTGGGCCGACCGCCCGACCGGGTTGCGGCCACCATTGGAGATCGGCGGAGCACAGGACTATGTGACCGAGATCCATGCCCAGAGCGACGCTTTTGTCCGCACCCTGTCGGATCGCTGGCAGCGTGGCGCAGGCTTTCTGATCGACTACGGCTTCCCGGAAGCCGAGTACTATCACCCCGAGCGCCACATGGGCACACTGGTTTGCCACAAAGGCCATCAGGTGGACCACGACCCGCTGACGGATCTGGGCCTCAAGGACATCACTGCGCACGTCAACTTCACCGGCACCGCGCTGGCGGCGCAGGATGCGGGGCTGGGCGTGATGGGTTACACCTCGCAGGGGCGATTTCTGATCAACTGTGGCATCGTTGATGTGGCGGCAGGCTTCGATGCCAAAGAGCAGGCCCAGATGCAGAAACTGGTGATGGAGCACGAAATGGGCGAGCTGTTCAAGGTGCTGGCATTGGCGCCGGCGGCGAGCACTGGCAGCTGGGTGCCCATGGGTTTTGTGGCGGGCGACCGCACCCACCGGCTCTGATCGCGAGGACAATCACTCCATGATTCGCTGGCTCATTGTTCTGTTCCTGGCACTGGTGGTGTTCAACTGGCTTTGGCCGTACATGAACAAGATCGGGCTGGGCAAGCTGCCGGGCGATTTCCGCTTCAAGGTGTTCGGACGGGAGTGGTTCATCCCGCTGGCTTCTTCCATCTTGCTGAGCCTGATTGCCGGTGCGATTGGCAAATTCGTCTGATACTCCCGGGTGTAGCTATTGAAAGCCGGGAAAATGGCACCACGTGTGGGGTATTGAAGCCACTTTTGCCCTGACGTCAACGGTCAGGCCATTGCTGCCATGTCTGCGAATTCGTCTTTGCACATTGTTTGCCCCCATTGCCAGGCCACCAACCGGGTTCCCTCTGAACGCCTGGGCGCTGACCCGGACTGCGGCCAGTGCCACAAACCCCTTTTCACCGGTCATCCGGTTGCACTGTCCGAGGCGGCATTCGACAAGCAGGGGCAACGGTCGCAAGTGCCGCTGCTGGTGGATTTCTGGGCGCCATGGTGTGGGCCTTGCCGAATGATGGCGCCGCAGTTCGAGGCCGCCGCCCGCGAGCTGGAGCCAGCTTTCCGGCTGGCCAAGGTCAACACCGAAGAAGAGCAGAACCTGGGCGCGCGATTGCAGATTCGCAGCATCCCGACGCTGGCCTTGTTTGTCAGTGGCAAGGAAGTGGCGCGCCAGCCGGGCGCCATGGGCAAGGCCGACATCGTGCGTTGGGCGCGCGCAGCTGCTGCGCAGCGCTGATTCCAGCCCGCTCCCGTTTGCTTTACCTGGCGCAGCGCCATAATGGGGCGAAGCTGCGTCGGGCGCGTGTCTTGCATGCGTCGTCAGGCGTCCCCCTGTGCCTGTATGGCCATTGAATCGCCGCGACTGCATGACCGCTTCTTCCGCTCCATCTGCTGCCTCCGTTTCTGCTCAGCACACCTTGTTTCCTCGTTTGCTGGCCGATGTGGGCGGCACCAATGCGCGCTTCGCGCGACAGGCGGCGCCGGGCGCACAGCTGGAGGACATTCGAGTCCTGCCGGGTGATGACTTTGACTCCCTGCAGGCAGCCATTGAAGCCTATCTGGAGAGCGTGCCGGTGTCGGAACGTCCCAGGGCTGCGGCCATTGCCATCGCCAATCCGGTGACGGGTGATGAAGTGCGCATGACCAACCGCGACTGGGTGTTCTCGCAAAAGGCCATGAAGGAAGCGTTGGGGCTGAAGCTGTTGCGCGTCATCAATGACTTCACGGCGCTGGCATTGGCACTGCCGGATCTGGCGCCGGACGAACTCAGGCAGATCGGCGGTGGTGCCGCCCGCCCGGATGCGGCGGTGGCGCTGGTCGGGGCAGGAACCGGCCTGGGGGTTTCGGGCCTGGTGCCCAATGGTCATGGCGGGTGGGCCGCTCTGGCGGGTGAAGGCGGTCATGTGAGCTTGCCGGTCGAGACCCCACGCGAGCGGCTGGTGGCCGATGGTCTGGTCGCCGAATACGGGCATGCCTCTGCCGAACGGCTGCTCAGCGGCCAGGGGCTGGCTGATGCCTGCCGAATCCTGTGCGAGGCCGACGGCGTGAAGCCTGAACAAATACCTGCCAGTGCAGCCGACGTGACCCGGCTGGCATTGTCTGGCGAACTCCCTCAGGCGCAAGAAGCCCTCACGATGTTTTGCGCGCTGCTGGGTTCGGTAGCGGCCAACGTGGCCCTCACATTGGGCGCACAGGGCGGGGTGTACGTGGGTGGCGGCATTGTCCCGCGCCTGGGCGGCTGGTTTGACCGCAGCCCGTTTCGCCAGCGGTTCGAGGCCAAGGGGCGCTTCGCCTCATACCTAGGACAGATTCCGGTCTGGGTCATCATGGCCAAGGATTCGCCAGCCTTGCTGGGTGCTGCACGGTCGCTCGATCATTGACCGCCATGCACCAATAAGGCGCCTTTTCGCGTCCCTAAGTGTTTTTCCGGATGTGTGTGTTAAATTAATTAATGAACAATTAATTTTTCGGTGCAAACCGGTACCAGACCGGCAAGCGTCCTGATCCCAAGGGCAGCCCGATGGGTGGCCAGTTCACAACAAACGGAGACAAACACATGAAGCTCAAGCACTTGGTGAGTGCGGCCGTGGCCGCCTGCGCGATCAACACAGCGATGGCTGGCGAAGTGGAGGTGCTGCACTACTGGACCTCTGGCGGTGAGGCCAAATCGGCTGCTGCGCTCAAGAGCATGCTTGAGAGCAAGGGTCACAAGTGGAAAGACTTTGCCGTGGCCGGAGGCGGTGGAGAGAATGCCATGACAGTGCTCAAGAGCCGCGCCATTTCCGGCAACCCGCCAGCCGCAGCACAGGTCAAGGGCCCTGCCATTCAGGAATGGGCGCAAGAGGGCATGCTGGCCAAGATGGATGCCGTGGCTGGCACCGAGAAGTGGGACAGCCTGCTTCCTGCCGTGGTGGCTGATGTGATGAAGTACAAGGGCAGCTATGTCGCAGCCCCTGTCAACGTTCACCGCGTGAACTGGATGTGGGCCAACCCTGACGTGCTGAAGAAGGCAGGGGTTGAAGGCATGCCCAAGACCTGGGACGAGTTCTTTGTCGCTGCCGACAAGATCAAGAAGTCGGGTGCTGTGGCTCTCGCTCACGGCGGCCAGAACTGGCAGGACTTCACCGTGTTTGAAAGCGTGGCTCTGGGCGTCGGCGGCGCGCAGTACTACGACAAGGCACTGGTCAAGCTCGACGCCGCAACACTCAAGAGCCCCACGACCACCAAGGTGCTGGAGACTTTCCGCAAGCTCAAGGGCTATACCGACGCAGCCTCTCCTGGCCGCGACTGGAACCTGACCACTGCCATGGTCATTCAGGGCAAGGCCGGTTTCCAGTTCATGGGTGACTGGGCCAAGGGCGAGTTCACCGCCGCTGGCAAGAAGCCCGGCAGTGGCTTCCTGTGTGCTGCAGCGCCCGGAACAGCCAACGCCTTCACCTTCAACGTCGACTCCTTCATTCTCTTCCAGCTCAAGGACGCAGAAGCCCAGAAGGCTCAGCAGGCGCTGGCCTCGGCCATCCTGAGTGACGAGTTCCAGGAAGTGTTCAACCAGAACAAGGGTTCCATCCCGGTTCGCCTGGGACACGACATGGGCAAGTTTGACGACTGCGCCAAGCTCTCGGCCAAGGACTTTGTGTCCACCTCCAAGAGCGGCGGTCTCGTGCCTTCGATTGCCCATGGCATGGCCGTGGCACCGGCAGCGCAGGGCGCCATGCAGGATGTCGTGACCCAGTTCTGGAACGACGACAAGATGAGCGTGGCTGACGCACAGGCCCGCCTGACCAAAGCTGCAGCCACCCGCTGAATCGGCGGTACGACTGGCTTGAACAGATGCTCCCCTGGCGCGACCGCCAGGGGCATCTGCTTGCATTGACATGACGACTTCCCGCTCTGCCGAACAGTGGCTGCCCAAACTGGTGGTCGCGCCTGGCCTGCTGTTGGGCTTTGCCTTCATCTATGGCCTGATGATCTGGAACGGTGTGCTCTCTGTGAGCGCATCGCGCATGCTGCCCAACTACGAGTTCGTCGGGCTGGAGCAATACGCGCGCCTGTTCGAGATGGACCGATGGTGGGTGGCGCTGCGCAACCTGGGCATCTTTGGCACTTTGTATGTGGGCGGTGCCATGGCGCTGGGCCTCTTGCTGGCGGTCCTGCTCGACCAGAAGGTGAGGGCAGAAGGCGCGCTGCGCACCATCTACCTCTACCCCATGGCACTGTCGTTCGTGGTGACCGGCACTGCGTGGAAATGGATGCTCAACCCGAGCCTTGGCCTGCAAAAACTCATGCACGATCTGGGCTGGGAGAGCTTTTCTTTCGACTGGCTGGTCAGCACAGACTATGCCATCTACTGCGTGGTGATCGCCGGCATCTGGCAGTCGGCCGGCTTTGCCATGGCGCTGTTTCTGGCCGGCCTGCGCGGCATTGATGACAGCATCATCAAGGCAGCGCAAATCGACGGTGCGTCCTTGCCGCGAATCTACTGGCGCATTCTGCTGCCATCGCTGCGGCCGGTGTTCTTCTCCACCATGCTGGTGCTCTCGCATCTGGCCATCAAGAGTTTCGACCTGGTCACTGCGCTGACGGCAGGAGGGCCGGGCTACAGCAGCGATCTGCCGGCCACTTTCATGTATTCGGTCGCCTTCACCCGAGGGCAGCTGGGTTTGGGCGCTGCCAGCGCTACCGTCATGCTGATGACCGTGGCCGCGATTGTGGTGCCCTACCTGTATTCGGAGCTCAGGACAAAAGCCCATGAGCACTAAATTCACATTCGCCCGGGCCGTGATCTACGTGGCCTTGCTGATCGCTGCTGTGGTGTTTCTGGCGCCACTGTATGTGATGCTGGTGACGTCCTTCAAGGACGCCGAGGAGATTCGTGCGGGCAATCTGCTTTCTCTGCCCGGCGCATTGCGCTTTGACGCCTGGTCGGCGGCCTGGAGCAGTGCCTGCACGGGCGTCGACTGCAACGGCCTCAAACCGTTTTTCATGAATTCGGTGACCATGGCGGTGCCGGCGGTCTTGCTCTCCACCCTGTGGGGCGCCATCAATGGCTACGTGCTCAGCCTGTGGAAGTTCCGCGGCAGCGAGCTGCTGTTCGGCATGCTGTTGTTTGGCGTGTTCATGCCGTTTCAGGTGGTGCTGCTGCCGATGAGCCAGGTGCTGGGCATGCTGGGGCTGTCGTCGTCCATCGCCGGCCTTATCTTCGTGCACCTGCTCGCTGGCATGGCGGGCACCACGCTGTTCTTCCGCAATTTCTACGCAGGTGTGCCGCGTGAGCTGATCAGCGCTGCGCGCATCGACGGTGCGGGTTTCTGGCGAATCTTCTGGCGCATCATCTTTCCCATGAGCACGCCCATCATCATGGTCACGCTCATCTGGCAGTTCACCAACATCTGGAACGATTTCCTCTTTGGTGTGGCCTTCAGTGGCGGCGACAGCAAGCCGGTGACGGTGGGCCTGAACAATCTGGCCAATACCTCCAGCAGCGTCAAGGCCTACAACGTCGACATGGCCGCAGCGCTGATTGCGGCACTGCCCACGCTGGCCGTCTACGTGCTGGCTGGCCGCTTCTTCCTGCGCGGGCTGACCGCTGGCGCTGTCAAGGGCTAGGCCCCGTTCGATACGACACCAAGAGTCCAACAAGACCCAGAACCACCATGGCCAGTTCACTCGAGATCAACGGCATCAACAAACGCTTCGGCAAAGGCGACAAGACGGTTGAAGTGCTCAAGCGCATCGACATCTCGGTCGATCCCGGCGAGTTTCTCATTCTGGTCGGACCCTCGGGCTGCGGCAAGTCAACGCTGCTCAACATCATTGCCGGCCTGGAGGAGCCCACGGAAGGTGAGCTGCGCATTGCGGGCAAAGACGTGCTGGGTGTGCCGCCGAAGGACCGCGACATTGCCATGGTGTTCCAGAGCTATGCGCTCTACCCGACCATGACAGTGGCGGACAACATCGGCTTCGCGCTGGAGATGCGCGGTGTGCCCAAGGTCGAGCGCGAAGCGCGTGTGCGCGAGGTCGCCCGCCTGATGCAGATGGAAGACTTGCTCGATCGCCGCCCCAGCCAGCTCTCGGGTGGTCAGCGCCAGCGTGTGGCGATGGGTCGGGCGTTGGCGCGCAAGCCCAAGCTGTTCCTGTTTGACGAGCCGCTGTCCAATCTGGATGCCAAGCTGCGGGTGGAGATGCGGGCAGAGATCAAGCGCCTGCATCAGGAGAGCGGCGTCACCAGCGTTTACGTGACGCACGACCAGGTGGAAGCTATGACCCTGGGCAGCCGCATCGCTGTGATGAAAGGTGGCGTGATTCAGCAGCTGGGTACGCCGGACGAAATCTACAACCAGCCGGTCAATACCTATGTGGCGGGGTTCATTGGCTCCCCTCCGATGAATGTGCTCAATGGGCATGTGGTGGAGGACGGCCAGTTTCTGCTCGACGGCAGCACGGTTCGACTGCCGTGCCCGATTGCGCACGATGGTCCAGTCCAATTGGGTTTGAGGCCAGAGCATTTGCGCATCAATACCGACAGCGATTGGCGTGGCGAGGTGCGGCTGGTGGAGCCCACTGGAGCGGATACCTATGTGGTGGTCACGACCGAGGCCGGGCAGGTGATCGTGCGCACGCCACCGCAACTGCCTGTGCATGAAGGTGACACCGTCGGCATCGAGGTCCATCTCGATCGCGCGCTTTGGTTCGATGCGCAGAGCGGCAACCGCATCGTCGACTAGGTACTCGACTTTCGTCTTTCGTGTTTCTTATCAAGGGCTCGTCGACGGGCCGTGTGGCTGAGCGCTGAATGGCGGGTTGGCCACCATGCCGGAGCGCAGCGACAGCGCCAGCGTGATGCGCAAACCGTGATCGCCGTGGCGCTCAATGGTGGCCTGGCCACCGTGACGTCGCGCGATTTCCTGAACGATGGACAGACCCAGCCCGCAACCGCCGGCCACCTGGCTGCCGCGCCAGAAGCGCTGAAAAGCCTGTGACAGTTCTTCGTCGGTCAAGCCGTTGCCGTCGTCCTCCACCATGAGCAGCACGGCGTCGCGGCTGCGTTTGACCCGCAGCGTGATTTGCGTGCCAGCAGGGCAGTATCGGGTAGCGTTGTCGATCAGGTTGCTCAGGGCTTCGCGGATTTGCAGCTTGTCACACTCGATGGTGACGCGGTCTTCGCCCTCGTAGCCGAGATCCATGTGGTGTGCCAGCACGCGTGGCGTCCATTCACGGGCCACGTCGCGGGTCAGGGCAGCAACGTCCACTCGCTGGCGGTTCACCTGCGATTCGCTGCGGGCCAGCGTGAGCAGCTGATGTACCAGGTGTGCGCTGCGTTCAGCGCCAGTGTGGACCTTTTTGAGGCGCTGTGTGAGGTCCGGGTCATTCTGGGCGGCAGACTGTGCCAGCTCGACCTGGCTGATGAGACCGGCCAGCGGAGTACGCAACTGGTGGGCCGCGTCGTTGATGAAGCGCTTTTCCTGATGCACGCTTCGCTGCACTTCGCCCAGCAACTGGTTGATGGCATCGACCAGCGCCTGTACCTCGCTGGGCGCCTGTGTCTCTTCGGTGGGGGCGATGGTCTCGACGGTGCGGTGTTCCAGTTGTCGTGTCAGGTTCTTCAAGGGGGCAAGGCCGCGCTGGATACCTGCGTACACGAGCATGCTGAGCAATGCGCCGAGCAAGAGAAGCGGCACCAGCATGTCGGCGACCAGTTCGCGTGTGATGCGTTGCTGCACGGCCAGGCTTTTGCCCACCTGGACACGAAGCAGATTGGGTGAGCTGTCGTCGCCGTAGCTCACATCCAGTGCCACCACCCTCTGCTGTGTGCCATCCACTTCCGTTTGGTACAGGTAGGGGGTGCCGATGCTGAGCATGGCATTGGGCTGAGGCATGACCTGATTGCCCAGCAGAAACTGCCCCGGTGGGGATGAGACCATGTAGCTCAGGCGGTCGTCGGGGTCTTGTTCGAGCACGTCCTGTGCCGCCTTGGGGAAATCGATCAACAGGCCCGAACCCACGGGCTTGACCTGCCGGGCCAGTGCCTTGACCGACTGGGTCAGGGATTGGTCGATGCCCTTTTCCGCATAGGACAGCGCCATCCGGTAGGCCAGCAGGCCACCGCCGGCCCACAGGACGAGTTGGGGCAGCAAGAGCCACAAGAGCAACTGGCGGCGCAATGAGGGGCGCGAGTCATGCTTCATCTGCCTCAGGCCTCGCGGCACTCAAGCATGTATCCCAGTCCGCGAATGTTGCGAATGCCATAACAGCTGTCGCCCAGTTTGCGTCGCAGGCGGTGTACATACACCTCAAGGGTGTTGGATGCCAGGACGCCGCCGTCGTCTGGTTCGGCCTGCCAGGCGGCGACCACATCTTCCCGGCTCACCACCCGGCCTTCATTGTCGAGCAGCAGCTTGAGCAGCGTCCACTCCCGCTGTGTGAGGTCGATGCTGGTTTTGTCGTCCAGCCAGGCACGGGGAACATGTGGGTCCATGCGCAAGACCGAGGGGCTGGCGTCTGCGGCCGGCGCCGGCTCTCCCTGCCCGTGTGCGGGCAGGCTGGCGCGCCTGAGCATGGATTGCACGCGGGCCGCCAGCTCGTAGATGTTGAATGGCTTGGTGAGGTAGTCGTCCGCGCCTGCGTTGAGCCCTTCGATGCGGTCATCCACCCCGTCGCGTGCAGTGAGGATCAGAACGGGCAGCGCCGGCTGTGTGGTGCGCAGTCCGCGCAGCAAGGTCAGGCCATCGATCTTGGGCAGGCCCAGGTCCAGCACCACGCCGTCAAAGGCCACAGCCTGCAGCAACGCCTGGGCGCGCTCGCCGTCTTCTGCAGCCGTCGTGCGATGGCCGGCCTGAATCAGCTGTGCGCTCAGACCGTCGCGCAGCAGTTCGTCGTCCTCCACGATGAGCAGATGTGCCATGGCGACAGATTATCAACCATCACCAGCCCTCGCAGTACCGGGTATTACCGGGGATCAGGCAGCCCTGTTCGGGCCATCCTGGGCCACATGGAAGTAGGGCGCCTTGCCCTCGCGATCTTCTCCGGCGTAGAGCGTCATGTGCGGGAACGGAATCTCGATGCCCTTGGCATCGAACGCATATTTCAGGCGCCGCAAGTATTCGCGCCGGATGCCCCATTGCTCCAGCGGCTGGCAGCGGAAGCGACAACGGATCACGACGGCTGAGTCTCCCCAGCTGTCCACGCCAGCCACATCCAGCTCGTCCAGGATGCGGGTCGTGTATTCGGGGTCTTGCTTGAGCTGGCTGGCCGTCTGGCGCATGACCTCGATGCAGGTGTCGATGTCTTCGCGGTAGCCCACTCCGATGTCCATGACGGCATAGGAATAGCCGCGGCTCATGTTGACCACGGAAGTGATGGTGCCGTTGGGCACGAAGTGCACATTGCCTTCGTAGTCCCGCAATTGCACGTAGCGCAGCGTGATGCCTTCGACCAGACCTGAATGATCGCCCAGCTGCACCACATCGCCCTGGAGGATCTGGTTTTCCAGCAGCAGGAAAAAGCCGGTGAAGTAGTCTTTGACCAGACTTTGCGCACCAAAGCCGACGGCGAGACCCACCACACCGGCGGCACCCAGAATGGGCGCGACCGAGATGCCCAGCTCGGAGAGGATCAGCATGATGGCAATCAGGCTGACCACGACCGAGACGATGTAGCGGAACACCCGGCCAAGCGTCTCGGCCCGTTTGCCGAACTCGCGGTCATCGACGCGGGCTGCGATGCGTTCTCGCACTCCGCGGATCACACGGTTGAGTACGATGACCAGTATCCAGGAGACGATGATGATGCCCACGATGCGCGTGGCGTGTATGGCCACGGCGTCGAGTTCGCTCCACCATGCGGTGAACTGTGAAATGAGGTCTTCTTTGTTCAAGGTGATTTCTCTCTGAATCGAGTCGCACAGAAGCCTGAGCCGGCTTCAGTGGGGCAGGCACGCCCCGGCGGTCATTCTGCCGATCCTACAGCCTGCTTGTGCTGGCTCCACACACGTGGACCTTCGCGCCAGGTCTCAGCGGCTGGCGTTGAGATCGGCCAGATAGGTCTGGCTCCACCAATGAACGTCTTGTGCCTTCATGCGCTGCATCAGCGCAGAGTGCCTCTCCAGGCGCTCTGGCAGGCCCATCTGCAAGGCGCGCTGAATGGTCTCCGCCATCTGGGCGGTGTCGTACGGGTTGACCTGCAGGGCCTCGTCCAGCTGCTCCGCTGCGCCCGCGAAGCGGGAGAGCACCAGCACGCCGGGGTCTTTTTCATTCTGGGCGACCACATATTCCTTGGCGACCAGATTCATTCCATCGCGCAACGGCGTCACCAGACCGACGGAGCCGGACCGATACAGGCCGGGCAGGCGTTTGCGTGCCACCGACCGGTGGATGTAGCGCACAGGCGTCCAGTCGAGCTCGCCAAAATCGCCATTGATGGAGCCGGTCAGGGACTCCAGGCGCTGCCGTAGCAGGTCGTAGGCTTCGACGGATTCCCGGCTGGGGGAGGCGATCTGCACCAGCGTGGTGGCGCCCCGGTTTTCCGGATAGCTCTCCAGCAATTGTCGGAATGCGTACAGCCGGTGCCGCAGGCCTTTGGAATAGTCCAGCCGCTCCACGCCAACCAGCAGCTTGCGCTGGCCGTAGGTTTTCTGCATCTGGTCGTACATTTCCAGGGCGTCTTTGCCCTTGGCCAGAGTCTGAAATTCGTCGACATCAATGCCAATCGGGAAGGCTTTGGCGCGTACTTGCGCGCCGGACGCTTCGACGATGTCGTCAGGGCCATAGCTGCCCTTGAGCTCTGTTTCTGCGTAGTGGCGGAAATGGGTCACATCAGCCTGGCTCTGGAAGCCCACCAGGTCATAGGCAAAGAGCGATCTCATCAGCCAGTCGTGTTGCGGAATGGCTGCCATGATCAGGGGCGGCGGCAGAGGAATGTGCAGAAAGAACCCCATGCGTTGCTGGCAGCCCATGGCGCGCAGCTCGGCCGCCAGCGGGATGAGGTGGTAGTCGTGTACCCAGATGATGTCGTCGGGCTTCAGCAGTGCCTTGAGCTTGTGGGCGAAGAGCTTGTTGACGCGGCGATAGCCGGAGAGATCGTTGGTGCTGAAGTCCGCAAGGTCGAGTCTGTAGTGAAAGACTGGCCACAGCACGCCGTTGCTGTGATTGAGGTAGTAGCTGTCGTAGTCTTCGCGGCACAGGTCGACCGTGGCCAGTTGCACCTTGCCCGCCTGGCTCGTATGCAGCTCACCTTCGCCCGGGGTGCCGTCTTCCCGGATCTTGCCGCTCCATCCAAACCACAGGCCGCCCGTCGTCTCAAGTGCCTGCCCCACCGCTACGGCGAGACCGCCGGCGGCGGATTTTCGGGGATCGGCGATTCGATTGGATACGACGACGAGTCGACTCATGTGGTGGGCTTTCTGTTGGAGGTCTTCGGGGGTGTGCTTGCGATCGGATCAGGTTGATATCGGGTTCAGATGACGGTATCCCATTGGGCCGACAGGCGAACGGCTGCGTTGATGATGCCGACCATGGAGTAGGTCTGCGGGTAGTTGCCCCACATCTCGCCTGTTTCGGCATGGGTGTCTTCGGAGAGCAAGCCCAGCGCATTTCGTGCCTGCAGCATGGTCTCGAAGATGGCCCGAGCTTCTTCCACACGGCCGATGCGGGCCAGGGCATCAATTCGCCAGAACGTGCAGATATTGAAGGCCACTTCCGGTTTGCCGAAGTCATCTGCGGCTTCGTACCTGCGCATGAAGGGGCCGTCGCACAGGGCTTTCTCCAGCGCTTCCACGGTAGAGACAAAGCGCGGGTCCATGGGGTCGATGAAACCCACTTCGGCCATCAGCAGCACGCTGGCGTCGAGTTCATTGCCGCCAAAGCTCTCTGCAAAGGACTGGCGTTCTTCACTCCAGGATTCCCGCAGAATGCGCTCGCGCATGCCTTTGGCCTTTTCGTGCCAGAAGGTCATGCGTTCTGGTTTGCCCAGGGTGTGAGCGATCTTGGCCAGGCGGTCGCATGCCGCCCAGCACATCAAGGCCGACGAAGTGTGGATGCGTGAACGGGTGCGCAACTCCCACATCCCGGCGTCCGGTTTGTCGAACACCTTGATCGCCTGCATGCCGACAGCTTCCAGGCGTTCAAACTCGGCCGGCCCGGAAGGGTGCATCAGTCGCTTGTCGTGGAAAGCCTGTGCCGCGGCCAGGACGATATTGCCGTAGACGTCGTGTTGAAAGTGTTCGTGCGCCTGGTTGCCCACCCGCACTGGCCCCATGTTGCGATAGCCGGGCAGGTTATCGCACAGGCTTTCGGGCAGGTCCTTCTCCAGGCCGACGCCAAACAGGGGCTGAACATGGCCGCCGTGGCTGCCTTCGACTGCATTGGACAGAAAGTCCAGGTAGTCCTCCATGGTGCCGACTTCGGCCAGCGAGTTGAGCGCCCGCACGACAAAGAATGCATCACGCAGCCAGCAATAGCGGTAGTCCCAGTTGCGCTCGGTGTTGGGCGCCTCCGGAATACTGGTGGTCATGGCGGCCACGATGGCTCCCGTGTCTTCGAAGACGGACATCTTGAGAGTGATGGCGGCGCGGATCACGGCATCCTGCCACTCCAGTGGCAAGGCAAGACGTTGCGTCCAGCGGCGCCAGTAGTTGCAGGTTTCCTGCTCGAAGAGGCGTGCGGTTTCGTCAATGCCGCCTTGCAGGGTTTCGTCGGGGCCCAGCAGAAAGTTCAGCGGACGGGTGAGCAGGAACGGCTGGCTCGTCAGCACGTGGGTAAGCGATGCGTCGGTCTGCAGCCGCAGGGTGAGTCCATCGGCGACAAAGCGAATGTGGTTGCTGCCGGAAGTGACCTCTGGCTTGACCTTTCCCCATTCGAAGCGCGGCTTGATATGCACCCGGATGCGCGGTGTGCCACTGATGGGGGTCACCCGTCTGACCAGAGTCGTTGGCCTGAAAAAGCGTCCCCTGGAGTGAAAGCGCGGCGCGAAATCGGTGACCAGGATGCGCTGGCCGTCCTGGTCCCACAGTTCAGTCTTGAGGATGGCGGTGTTGGGTTCGTAGTATTGCCGGCTACCGGCCATGTTCTCCAGTTCGATGGCCCAGGATGCGTCGGCATCTTCGGCATCGAGCAGCGAGTGAAAGACCGGGTCGCCGTCAAACCGGGGCAGGCAGCTCCAGACCACGCGTGCGGTGGGATCGATCAGGGCACTGATGCTGCAGTTGCCCACCATGCCCAGATTGAGCGTCGATTCCATCGGGGGTGAGAACCGGTCACCCTTGGCTGTGGCCTGGCCATGTGAGTCGTGATCGGGTTGGATGCTCATCGCTGTTCCTCGTCCTCTTCCTGTTCCAGTCGGTCGGCCTGGCGTCGCAGCCATTGGCGCAGGGCTTCGGGTGATGTCAGTCGGTGTTGCGCTGCAGTCGGCCCATCGCCCACTTTGATGGCTACCCCTCCTTCAAGCTGCACCACCTCGAATCCGGCTTCATCGGTGACATCGTCACCGGCAAAGACGGGGCGGCGGCCCGAGAAAGGCGGCGCAGCCATGAATGCCTCGATCGCCTTGCCCTTGCCTATGTGGGCCGACTTGACTTCCAGTACAGCCTTGCCGTGCAGCAGTTGCAACTGGCTGTCCTGGCGGACGGCCTCGGTCATGATCTGGGTGCAGGCCTGCTGCAGCTCCGGTGCCTGACGGTAATGCAAGGACACCCCGGAGGCTTTCTGTTCCACCACCAGCCCCGGATGCCTGTCGGCCATTGTTTGTGCAGCTGCCCTCACGGCGTCGAGTCTGGGCTCTGGCCGCCGGGTGAGTTCTCCGCCCGCATGTCGCTGGGCAGCGCCATGCTCATAGGCGCCGGGCAGTGACAATGGGTGGAGGAATTGTTCAATCTCGGTGTGTACCCTGCCGGTGATGATGGCCACGGCACCGCTCAGCGCATGGTGCAGGCGCTCAAGCACCGGCAACAGATCGGGGTCCACCTGAACCGCGTCAGGGCGCGGCGCGATGTCGGCAAGGGTGCCGTCAAAGTCCAGGAACAGTGCGGACGATCGGTCCAGCACCGGATCCATGTTCTGATTCACGTCTTCAACCTTATCTGGGTTCGTTTCTTTCTGCTTTCGTCGGCAGCGTCTCTTGTGTCTGCAAGAGCGCTTGTACGGCCTTGGATCTGGCCGCATGAATCAGGTTAGCAATTTGCGGGCCTGCCAAGCCTTTTCGGGCCGCCTGGCTTGCTACGGCTGCTGTTTCCACCCCGAGCGCGGCCTCCAGCACAGACATGAGGCGAGCGGTTTGAGGGTACGGTTTGTCCTCATGGCCGAGCCGGCCCCGAGCGTCGCATTCACAGGCCTGAAGCACCCATTCAAAGCGTTGTTGCCGGCGAATGGCATCGCACCGTTCGAGCAGTCTGAGCAATGGCGCCGCGTGAAGCGCTTCGCTGCGATGGATGTTGCCGTGCTCACGCGCCACCACCTCGGCCAGCTCTCTGCATTCGCGTGGTACGCGCCACCGGTCACTGACGTCGTGCAGCAAGTCCACGCTGCGCACTTCGTGGCCGATATGGCGAGGCAGGACGTCAGCCGGTGTGGTGCCCTTTCCCAGGTCGTGGCAAAGGCAGGCAAACCGGACCGGAAGAGAGCTCCCCAGGCCAGCGGCCATGTCCAGCACCATCATCACATGCACACCGGTGTCGATTTCGGGGTGATATTCCGCGCGCTGGGGTACACCCCAGAGCCGGTTCACTTCCGGCAGCAGGCGCTCAAGTGCGCCGCACTCGCGGAGCACTTCAAACATCCGGCTTGGCTTTTGCTCCATGAGCCCGCGAGAAAGCTCTTGCCAGACACGCTCGGCCACAAGGTGATCGACTTCTCCGTGGGCCACCATCCGACGCATGAGTGTCATGGTCTCGGGGGCCACGCTGAAGCTCGCAAAACGGGCTGCAAATCGCGCCAGCCGGAGAATTCGCACCGGATCTTCGGCGAACGCTTCTGTCACGTGTCGAAGCTGCTGGTGCTGCAAGTCCTGCAAGCCGCCGTAAGGGTCAATGATGTCTTCTGGCAGGAAGTCGTCTGCCCGGTCGGCTGCGACGGCCATGGCGTTGATGGTCAGGTCACGGCGTGCCAGGTCGTCTTCGAGGGTGACGCCAGGGTCGGCATGAAACGCAAAGCCGTGGTAGCCGGGAGCCGTCTTGCGCTCGGTGCGCGCGAGGGCGTACTCGTCCTTGGTCTGCGGATGCAGAAAGACAGGAAAGTCCTTGCCCACTGGCAGGAACCCCTGAGCTGCCATTGCTTCGGGGGTTGCACCAACCACGACCCAGTCCCGGTCGACGTGCGATGGGTGAGCGGGAGAGGCCGCCAGGCGGGTGAGAAGGGCGTCTCGGACAGCGCCCCCGACCAGATAGGTTTGCATGACACCAAGTGTAGACGCAGCGGCTGTGGGTCAGCTGCAGCGGGGCATGCGGAGCCGGGCAGGCGAGTCCTGCCCGGGCTCGGGAAATGGCTGGGAGGCCGCTCAGTCGGGGCTTGCCCTGTAAGGCTCGTCCTCGGCCACGAAATCGTGCTCTTTCAGTGCGTCCCTGACCCATGCCTGCACACCGGGCAGCGCCATCACGCGGTCCATGTAGGCACGAATCTCCGGCTCTACAGGCAGGGCGTAGGTGACCAGGCGCGAGACCACGGGAGCAAAGAAAGCGTCCGCCACCGAGAACTCGCCAAACAGCATCGGTCCGCCATGCGCTTTGAGTGCGTCACCCCATATGGTGTGCAGGCGCTGGACTTCGGAGCGCACCGCTGCCTGGTCACGCCAGATGACCCGGCCCACCTGGCTCAGATCGGCTTCGATGTTCATGTGGCAATGGCTGCGCAGGCCACTGAATCCGCTGTGCATTTCGGCGCACAGACTGCGTGCGCGTGCACGCGCTGCCTTGTCGGCGGGCCAAAGGGATTTCTCCGGAAACTGCTCGGCCAGGTATTCGGCGATGGCCAAGGTGTCCCAGATCACCAGATCGCCATCGGTGAGCACGGGCACTTTGCCCAATGCCGAAATCTTCTGAATGGACTGCTTGAAGTCCGACCCTGGCTGAAAAGAGTCGAAGCGCAGCATGACTTCCTGGAATTCGATGCCGGCCTGCTTGAGCAACACCCAGGGGCGCATGGACCAGGTCGAGTAGTTTTTATTGCCGATATAGAGCGTCAGTGCCATGGGTTGGATTCTCCGGGGCGGGTTGTGAAATACATACCAAGAAAGCAGCGCCGGTTCGGACACGTGCCATACGGCTGAATGCTAGCGCGGCCGGGGCTACCCATTGTTGCTGTTCGAGGATGCAATTGATGTGCCAGATGCAATAACCGCCGTTGCGTCAGCGACATGGCTCAGCGTTGGCGACGCTGTTGTGCCTTGTCCGGGCCTGAACCGAGATAGCTGGTGGCCAAGGCGCGAATGGAGGCCGGGACGATTCCCAGGGCGAGCAGCCCCGGGTGCTCGCCGGTGGCGACGTTGGGGCGCTTCATGGCGTCGAGGTTGTCTCTGCTCATCAATGGTGTGCCCGGCAGTTGCTCCATCACCCAGGCCTGCATCCGGCCCGCAAATGCTGGGATGCCGAAAACCGGTCGTCTGTGGCCGCTGGCGGCTCCGGCAAAGCGGACAATCTCCGCCAGCGACATGTCATCCGGGCCGGCGCATTCGTATACCTTGCCAATGGTGGACGGCTGTTGCAGTGCCGCTACTGCCGCGCTGGCAACGTCTTCCACCCATACCGGCTGAAACCTGGCCTGGGCTGAGGCCAGAGGCACGAACGGCAGCCACTTCTGCATGGCGGCAAACAGGTTGAGAAAGCTGTCTTCGGCGCCAAAGATCACACTGGGTCGCAAGACGGTGAGATCCAGACCGGCTTCAGCGAGCGCACTTTCCCCCCTGGCTTTTGTCTTCTGGTACAGGGCAGGGCCTTCGGGCGAGACACCCAGGGCGCTGACATGGATCACCCGGCGCACGCCGGTGGCCTGACAAGCCTGGGCCAGTTTGCCCGGCAGTGCGACATGCACTTTTTCGAAAGCCGGCTCGGAGCCGTGAAGAATGGCGATCAGCTGAATGACGGCGTCATGACCCCTGACCAGCTGCTCGAGCGTTGCGGCGTCATGCACATCGGCTTCAAGCGTGGTGAGGCCGGGCAGGTGCTGGATGTGCCGGGCCTGCGCCACACGGCGCGTGGGGACGGTGACGTGCCACCCCTCGCGGCACAGCTTCTCGCACACATGCCGGCCGACAAATCCCGTGCCTCCCATGACCAGTGCGGATCGGTTTGGCTTGTCCATGGTGCTTTGCCGTGTTGTGAGTGCTGTTGTCGTCCGGAAGGTGGCCGGTGTTCAAAGGCAGAGCGAAGTCGACTCAGGCGTACTTTTCAAGAATGCGGGTAGAGCGCTCCACCTCGCGGCGTGCATCACCTTCGGAGTCCGTCAGGGCCACGGCTTCCATGACCGTGCAGGCCATCATGCGGTAGAACGTCTTGTCCATGGCCTTTCGGGCGGCCGACATCTGCTGCGCCACGTCTTCACAGCTTCGCCCGGACTCCACCATGTCGATCAGCCCCCGGACCTGGCCTTCAATCCGCTTGAGCCGGTTCACCACATCCCTCTGCGTCTCGGAGTGGACGTCGGAGACGGCGTCAGCCGGTCTGGCCGGCGCTGGTGCTGCGCCTGCCGCCTTGGCGCTCTTTCTGGCGGCGGGCTTCCTGGTGGGGGCCTGCAACGATCCCTTGGTGCCGGATGGACGGGTGGCTTTGGTCTTGTGGGTGGTGGTCATGGTCGTTGGCGAAGAGCTGAAAAACGGCCTGCGTGCAGACCTGCGAGAACCCCAGTTTGCCAAAAATTTTGCCTTGCGTCCTTTGTGTCATCCCAAGGGTGCAACGCCGGGTGCATGGCACCAATGCAGTCACCTTGCCTGCAAATGTTTTCATTACCCTACCCCCTAGGGTAGTCACCAATGACGGAGCAGTGGGGCTCCGATACCGTTGCGGGGTAGGTCGAGCCATAGCGGCCGACATTCTCGCGAGCTCGATGCAAAGAGCGGCCGGGTCATCTTTTTCCGGCTGCTCACGGACAACTGTCGAGCGCGCTTCCGTCAACGAAAGAGGAGTTCTGCATGCACATTTTCAAACGTCTCACCAAACTGGTGGCCATGGCCTTGGCCGCTGCCCTGATCACCGGTTGCGGCACTGTGAGCACCATCGGAAAGCTCGAAGACGGCGCGGGTGCAGAAGCCTCCAAGATGTGGGATCGCTGGATCGAAGGCGATGGCGACATTGCTGTGGCGACCACCTGGGAACGCAAAGTCAAGCCCGGCCTGACGCCCAAGGATGTCGAGGACATCATCCGCCTGGTCGCCATCGAGAAGAACATGCGCGAAGTGGGCGTGCTGCCTCTTTCCAAGGAGCTCGAAGCACGCTCGGGGAAGAAGGAGAAGTTCCTGACTGTCTACTCCTATTGCAGTCCGGCCACGGCACGGAAGATGGTGGACTTCAGCCCGCACATGGCTGCCTACCTCCCCTGCCGGATCAGCGTCGTCGAGCATGACGACGGAAGCCTGTGGATGTACACGCTGAACATGGACATGATGGTCAAGATGGGTCGCAAGCTGCCTTCGCCGCTGAAGGAAGAGGCCTGGGCCGTGCGTGAAGCCATCTGGGCCATGATGGAACGCGCCTCCAAGGGCGAGTTCTGATCCGCTGCATCGCATACCCCCTGGCGGTATAGGCCTCCAGGGATAAACACATCACAACGAGGAGACAAGCGATGCTGACGCAAACGAACCAACGCGGACTGTCCGCACTGAAGATGGCTGCCGTGGCAGCCGCCGTGATCGCACCAATGGGGGCTGCACATGCCACCAACGGATACTTCCCGCACGGCTATGGAATCAAGGCCAAGGGCATGGGAGGCGCCAGCCTCGCCATGGCGCAGGATACGTTTGCCGGTGCCAACAACCCTGCCCAGGCGGCCTTTGCCGGCAACCGGGTGGAAGTCGGGCTGGAGTTCTTCAGTCCGAAGCGCGAAATGAGCCGCAGCTTTGGTGGCATGACTCTCGGTACGGTCAAGAGCGACAAGGAACTCTTCTATGTGCCCGAGATGGGCTTCAACACCAGCCTCTCCGACGAGCTGGCGGTGGGAGTTACCGTCTATGGCAATGGCGGCATGAACACCTCCTACCCGGGTGGCACGACGGATTGCACCGCCTTTGGCGGCATGGCAGGCAGCAACGCCATGTGTGGCATGGGCGGTCTGGGGGTCGACCTGATGCAGCTGATCGTGGCGCCCACTGTGGCCTACAAGTTCACGCCCGAGCATTCGGTGGGTGTGAGCCCTCTGTTCGTCTATCAGATGTTCTCTGCCTCCGGCCTGCAGATGTTCCAGATGACACCCGGAGCGTCGACAGACCCGCAGAACCTGACCAACAACGGACATGACAGCAGCACGGGACTGGGTGTGCGGCTGGGTTATATGGGAAAGCTCACGGACGAGTTGTCGGTGGGGGCTTCCTACTCGCCCAAAGTCAGCATGAGCCGCTTCAAGGACTATGCAGGCCTGTTTGCAGACAGGGGCAAGTTCGACATTCCCGAGAACATGGGCGTGGGCCTGGCGTTTCAGGCCACACCCAACTTGCAGCTGGCGCTGGATTACAACCGCATCAACTACAGCAAGATTCCGGCCATTGGCAACCCTGCCGGCTTCAACATGGGCGCGCAAAATGGTGGCGGATTCGGCTGGAAGGATGTGAATGTCTTCAAGCTCGGCGCACAGTGGCAGATGAACGAAGGTACGACACTGCGTGTGGGCTACAACCGTGGCGACAACCCGGTGACGGGCAACAACATCACGCCCAACATCCTTGCGCCAGGCGTGATGAAGGAGCACTACACCCTTGGCGGCACCCACAAGATCAACCAGTCGTCCGAGCTGAGCTGGCACTTCATGTACGCCCCCAGTGTGACGGTCAAGGGGCCCTCCATGTTCAATGGCTTGATGGGTTCAGGCACTGCCATCCAGGAGTCGGTCAAGATGCGTCAGATGTCGCTGGGCATCCAGTGGGGCATGACCTTCTGACTTTCCGTTTCGCAGCCAGCCGTTAGTTGTCAGCTGTCACGACACCATTCATCTGGGACCTCGTCGTCTCTTTGGCCACCCGATCCGTTCAGGATCCGGTGGCCAATTTTTTGCCTTTGCTCACTGGAACGGCATGAAAGGCATCAAGGCAGGTCGCGGTCGATCTGAGGGGCTGCTTCGTTGCGTGGGCCCACCTTGCCCAGTCGCGCACGAAGCGATTGGGGCTTGCCTGTGAGGATGGCGGCGTAGGACGTGGTGTTGGCCAGCACGTGGCGCACATAGTCACGTGTCTCGTCAAAGGAAATGTTCTCCACCCAGACATCGCCATCGAGCAACGCGCCATTGCGCCAGACCCGGGGACGCCGGGGACCTGCGTTGTAGCCGGCGGCAGCGAGTGGCAAGGAGCCTTCGAAGTCGTCCAGCACCAGTTTGAGGTAGGCCGTTCCGATGATCAGGTTGGTGTCAAACGAGTTGAGCTCGCTTTGGCGAAAGTCCTCCATACCGATCTTCTTGGCGGTCCAGCGGGCGGTGGCGGGCATCACCTGCATCAGGCCGGAAGCCCCCACGCTTGAGCGAGCCGCGGTCACAAACCGGCTCTCCTGCCGGATGAGGCCATACACATAGGCAGGGGGAAGGTCGATGGCGTCCGCGCGCTTGATCACAGCGCTGCGCTGGGGAAGAGGAAAGCGTTGGGCGAAGTCCTGCTCTAGGACGGTGTAGCGGCTGGTGTTGATGCAGCGGTCCCAAATCTCGCGGCGGCAGGCCAGATCGGCTGCGGCCAGCAATTCACGGTCGTTCATGCCGCCCGGGGTGGCCAGGCGAACGCTGTAGTGCCACTCGCGCACCCCTTCGCTGCGAAAGCCCATGTCCATGGCAGTCAGCGCGCGCTGCAAACCCGGGTGGCGCTCGGCTGTGGAGCGTTCAAGCTCTGTCAACGGAGCAGGGGCGGGCGGAACGGTCACGGTCAGGCCCAGCGCTTCCGTGGACAGCTGCTCATAAAAGCCTTCGCTGCCGGCAACCGACGCATACAGATGCTGCGCGACCAGCTTGGCCGCCTCTGCATCGGGCTGTGCCAGCGCCTCGATCGCACGTGCCCGCCAGTAGACCCATACGGGAGACTCGCGCACCGACGCCGGCAGTGCGTTGATGCTGCTCTGTACCTGCTGCCAGTTCTGGTTGCGCAGCGCCGAGCGAATCTTCCATTCCAGGTGATCTGTCGACATATGGCCCGGTGCGGATTTGCCAAACCAGTCCAGCGCTTCTGGCTGGCCGCGCTTGGCGCTCCACTTGGCCGCCACTGCCCAGGCCCACTGGAGCTGAGGCTCTGTGAGCTGGCTGCGCCAGCGCAGCTTCTGCAGCTGGTCAATGGCCGCGTCGTTGTCACGGGCAGCGAGCCTGACCAGCGCCAGCGTCACCATCTCCTTGGTCTCGGCACGCAGCGCGGTCAGTTTGCCGTCGAGGTATTTTTCCGGATCGTCGCCGATGGCTCCGACTTCTACTGTCTGGTCGGGGTGCAGCAGTCCGATCGCCTGTGTGACGGCGTCATACTGACGAGCCTCCATGGCCAGTCTCGCACGGACCCAGACGTCTTCGGCGGAAAGCAGTTTGCGCTGCAGGAAATAGCCGGCGGCCATGCCGCAGCCCTCGTCCTTGTCGCTTTGTGCATGCCAGAGGTCACGCACCTCGTCGGCCGCCGCATCGCCATCGGTCTCGCCACGCTGGTGTTCGAGCATGAGCGCATAGCAGCGGACCTGCGGATCGTCGTTCATGCGGAACTCAGGCAGCTCGGCGAGAAAATGGGTCCAGTCCTGCCGTCTTCCCAGCTCCAGCAACCAGTCGTTGCGCAAGCGGTCCTGCCAGTACGTGCCCGGGTGCCGGTCAAGCACTGCCCGCACCTGCTCCTGCGTTGCACTCTGCAGCTTCAGCCGTGCCGCCCAGTAGTCGGCCAGAGATGCAAGCGGGTGGTCCCGTACGAGATCCAGGCGCTGCTCGATGGCGGCAACATCCTGGCGATAGTACGCTTTGCGCATCTCCGTGAGGGCTTCTTGCGCAGATTCCTTGGCATGGGCCACACTGCCGACGACGAACGCGGCCATAATGGTTGCCAGTTTGATGCTCACCAATTTCATACGCAGATTATGAACAACAAGGACAAGGGTTCCGGCGACAGCGCGTCATCTGCCTCTTCATCAAAAGGTGATGGCCCCAAGGGGGAGTGGCGAAAGCGCTTGATCGAGAAGCGGCAAGGTCTGGCCGACAGGGCTTTGCGCAACGACTTGTTGCAGCGTGTGATGCGCGTCTGGCTGATCAGCAGGCCGGACACGGTGATTGGCGCCTACTGGCCCATCAAGGGCGAGTTCGATCCGCTTCCTGCCTTGTTTCGCTGGCAGGAAGCCGGTCTGGAGGAAGACGCACAAAGCGCCGCGCGCAACCGCCGCATCGGTTTGCCTGTGGTCAACAAGATTGACAAGACCCTCACCTTCTACAGCTGGTACCCGGGCTGCCCGATGGAGGAAGACGCCTTCGGCATTCCCAAGCCCAAGGACACCGAAGTTGTCGAGCCCACTCTCATCTTTGTGCCCTGTGTCGGTTTCGGCCCGGGCGGCTATCGGCTTGGGTACGGTGGTGGCTTTTACGACCGCACTCTGGCCAGCCTCCGGCCCAAGCCGTTCACAGTGGGCCTGGCTTACGACTTTGGCTACGTTCCGGACCTTGAACCCGAAATTCACGACGTGCCACTGGACGCCATCCTGGCCGACACAGGCGTGATGTGGCCGGAGCGGCGCTGACGCTGGCGAACGGGCGCCTGAGCCCTCTGCCTCAAGGGTGATCCGGGTTTGCATGCGAGCGCGCAATGCGTTGCTCGTGCCGGATCAGATAGACGCCGCTGGCCACAATGATGGCAGCACCCAACCAGGTGTAACCGTCCGGCAATGCCTGCCAGATCACCCAGTCCAGCCCCACACCCCAGGCCAGGGCGGAATACTCGAAAGGCGCCACTGCCGATGCCTTGCCGTGGCGGAAAGCGTCGGTGATGCTCAGCTGCCCCAGAAACCCGGTGATGGCCAGGCCCGTGAGAAGCCATCCATGCGCCGGCTTCACGGGCACCCAGGTCGGGTACGCCAGCAGGCCGCCCAGGAGCGATATGCAGGCCAGGGTGACCAGAACCATGCTCTCGCTGCTGTCCGTACGCCCCACCAGACGCGCTGTCACGGCTGAGATGGCGTAGCAGGTCGCGGCGCCAAGCACGGCCAGTCCCGCCATGAGTGCCGGCACATCGCTCAGCGCGGACGGCCCGGGTCTCAGGGCGACCATCACACCCAGAAAACCCACACCGATGATCCACCAATGGGTGGCGGGCACCGCTTCCTTGAGGATGAGCACCGAAAAGACGGTGACCAGCAATGGCGCCACAAAGAACAGGGTGTACGCAGTGGAAAGCGGTAAGGTCTGCAGCGCGTAGGTAAACAGGAACAGCATGGGCACACCGATGGCGCCGCGCATGATCTGCAGCGGCCACCGGATGCGGCGCATCTGTTGCCACTGGCCACGCCAGGTGATCCACGCCACGATCAGCGGCAGTGCGACGATTCCGCGCAGCGCTGCGATCTGAATGAACGGGTAGCTGGCGGTGAGCTCCTTGAGCACGGCATCCATCAGCGAAAACCACAGCATGGCCGAGAGCATGGCAACGATGCCGCGTGTATTGCCGGTCAGGGACGCAGGAAATGCAGTCATGCGGATGCAGGATGGAACAAGGCAGAAAGAAGCGAAAAAGCGAAGGTGCGAAGAAGCAAAGAAGAAAGCGGTGACGTCAGTCGATGTGGTCGACAGTGTCCGGATCAGGGACATCGCCAATGGCTTCACGCGTCAAGCCTGCCTGGGTCCGCATCCAGTCGCAAAACGCCTTGACTTCGGGGCGTTGCAGGCTGCGCTGGGTCGGGATCATCCAGTAGGCCAGCGGGGAGTTCACGCGGGTGTGTGGCAGTGGCTCTATCAGGTCGCCGTTGGCAAGGCTCTCTGCCACCAGCGGCAGGCGTGCCAGCGCCATGCCTTGCCCGGTCAGGGCTGCCTGAACAATCTGGTGGGCGTAGTTGAGGTAGAGCCACCGCTTGGGCGACAACTTGCTCTTGCTGCGCTGGCGGCTGCCCTTGCCAGCCGTTTTGTCGGCATCCTTGTCTGAGGCAAACTCGTCGATCCAACGCTGCCATGAAAGCCACTCCAGCACGCGAGTGCGGTACGCATCTCCGGCCTCAATGAGGGTGACCTTGGCCAGGTCTTCCACTTTCTCGATCGCGGTTTCGCGCAACAACCAGGGACTGGCCACCGGGGTCAGTTGCTCGCCAAACAAGCGCACCGCTCCTTGGGGGACATTCTCCGGAATGGTGTAACGCAAAGCCACATCCACGTCGGCCGTGGCCAGATCCACTGCCGAATCGGAGGCGTCGATGCGCAGATCGATGTCGGGGTGCTCCCGCTGGAACATCTCGAGCCTGGGGATCAGCCACATGGACGCAAAAGATGCCCAGGTGGTGATGGCAACGCTTCGTCTGCCCGCGCTTTGCCGAATCTGGTTGACCGCTGTATCCACCCGCTCCAGCGACCAGCCCACGGCACGCAGCAGCAGCACACCGGCTGACGTGAGCTCGACTGACCGGGTGTGCCTGAGAAACAGTGGCGAACCCACCTCGTCTTCCAGTGACTGGATTTGCCGGCTGACGGCGCTTTGCGTCAGGGCCAGCTCTTCGGCAGCGGCCCGGAAGTTCAGATGGCGGGCAACTGCTTCAAACGCGCGCAAGTGGCCCGCGCCGATGGGGCGGGTGCGTGGGTGGTAGTTGGGCAGGCTCATGGCTGGAAATCAATTGATGCATGAATTGAATCAAATGTGCTCACCGTTTTCATTGGACGGTATAGCGCCGTAGACCGATGATACGCCTACACCAAGACAAAAGGAGTTCATCATGTTGTCACAATTCATGCACGGTCAGTATCAGATTGATGCGATTTCGGCATCAAAGTCCATCACGCCCACCGGCTGGAAGGTCATGCCGGGTCACACCATCCACCTGCGTCCGTCCATGGCCGGACAACTCCGGGTTCGCCATGGCGTTGCCTGGGTCACCGTCTCCGGTCGCAAGCTGGGCCAGCCTCTGCCTTCAGACCAGTTCCTGGCTGCCGGTGATTTGCTGGATGTCCCGGCGGGTGCCAGTGTGGTCGCTGAGGCCATGGTGGTCGCAGGTCGCGGCAGCGAAGCCATGGTGTTCGACTGGGAAAACAAGGTGGCTCGCCGCACTTCCCCGTCCGGCTCACGGCTTCAGCGCGAAGTGGTGACCCCCGCCCGCGATTTTGTCGGTGCGCTCGGTGATGCAGGCATGGCGCTGATGAGCCTGGTCGCAGGTGTGGTGGGGCTGGTCGACTGGATCTGGCCTGACAGCGGCAGAAGCCGCCATCCCCTCGAAATGAACCAGCCTTGAGAGTAACAAAGGCAGTCCCTAGCGCGCCGCCTTCTCCTTGCCCGTGGTCTTCTTTGGGGGCGCCTGCTTGTCAGGCGCCTTTTCGCGTGTGCTCGTCCTGGCATTTGCCACGGTCTTGCGCTTCCTGGCTGCCGGCTTGGCCCGTGCGGCTACCGCTGCTTCCAGGGCCAACCGCGCCCAGGGCAGCATCAGGGCGGGCGATTCCATGGCTTCTTCAGGCGCGGTGTAGTAGTTCATGGAGAGCACCCTGTTGTCCTTGGTCTCGTACACAAAGCGCTGGCAGCCAGCAGCCAGCCATCGCGTTTCTGTGTCCTCGTTGCCCTTCAGGTACAGCACATCGCGCGAAATCACGGCCAGCGTCATGCCGTCTATCGACAGGCTCCAGCCGCCAAACATGCGTTTGGCCGCGCAGGGGCCCAGGCCACTGAGCAATTCGCGGGCGTGCTCTACAAAAGGGTCGGTACGGGGTGCTGTTCGGGTTGCCATGCCCGCACAATAGACGAACACCTGCGAACCGTCCACAGGTGTTTTGCGCCACACACCGACAGCTGCGTAAGGGTATTGAAATTCCTTATTAGGAAATGGATTACGTTTAGGTAAAATTTGGTGATGGGTCTTGCCGGTGACGCTGGCGAGGCTTTTACAACGCATTTCCCACATGAACCGGAGACCTGCATGAGCAAAGCCTTCGCGTCCCAGGCAGACCTGGACGACAAGAACATCACTTTCGAGCAACTCAGCGAGCACTGCTGGGCCTATACCGCTGAAGGCGACCCGAACTCCGGCGTCATCATCGGCGAGAAGTACATCCTGGTCAGCGACACCACCGCCACGCCGGCCATGGCCCAGGACCTGATTGCCAAGATCCGCACCGTCTCGGACAAGCCCATCAAATATGTGCTGCTCACGCACTACCACGCCGTTCGCGTGCTCGGTGCCAGCGCTTATGTGGCTGAGGGTGCCACCGAGGTCATCGCCAGCCGCGGCACTTATGAGCTGATTGAAGAGCGCGGCGCGCAGGACATGAAGAGCGAGATGGAGCGCTTTCCGCGCCTTTTCCGTGGCGCAGAGACCGTGCCCGGCCTGACCTGGCCGACCATGGTGGTGGGCGACGGCAAGCCCGGCCGCCAGGGTTCATTGGAAATCGATCTGGGTGGCGTGAAAGTGCAGATCTGGCATCCGGGCCCGGGCCACACCAAGGGCGACACCATCGCCTGGGTGGAAAGCGAGAAGGTGCTCTACAGCGGTGACCTAGTCGAGTACGAAGCCGGCGTTTACACCGGTGACGCCCAGCTCGAAGAGTGGCCCGCCACCCTGGACGCGCTGCGCGACCTCAAGCCCGAGTACATCGTGCCGGGCCGGGGCGAAGCCATGAAGGGCAATGACAACGTCAACAAGGCGCTGGACTACACCAAGCGCTGGGTCACGACCCTGTTCCAGGCCGGCAAGGATGCAGTGGCTGGCAACATGGACCTCAAGGCTGCCATGGCGCATGCCCGCAAGAGCATGGATCCTGTCTTTGGCCATGTGTTCATTTACGAGCACTGCCTTCCGTTCGACGTGACCCGCGCTTTCGATGAGGCGTCCGGCATCAAGCACCCCCGTATCTGGACCGCCGAGCGCGACAAGGAAATGTGGGACGCGCTGCAAGGCTGACCGGCTCAAGCGCCGCGCTGTATCACGGCACAAAAAAAGCCCCGCACTGGCGGGGCTTTTTCGTGGCTTCGTCGGCTCAGTGGATCGGACTCACTTGGGCAGCACCAGATCGTCCTGATCATCGCTGGTATCAGTGTCGTCTTCCGAGTCCATCGAGTCGTCGTCAGACGTGGATGTGTCGTCGTTGGAGCTGTCGGTTGAGCTGCCCGTCGTGGACGACGAACCGATGCGCACCGTGATGTTCTCGGATGCCGAGCCTTCGCGACCCGCGGTGTCGGTCACCGTGAGCGTGACGCGGTAGCTTCCGGCCGAGGTGTAGGTGTGGGTCACCGTGGAGCCACGGGCGGTGGCGCCATCGCCAAAGCTCCAGCGATACGTCTTGACCGTGTTGTCAGACGGGTAGTTCGACAGAATCGTCTCCGTGCCGTCAAAGGACACGGGCTCATTCGCATAGACCGTGGTGGGTGAGTAGGTGATGACGGGGATCGGTTCGCAGGCTGCGAGCAAGACCAGCACGCATGCGGCCGCTAGCCAACGCCAGGCGTTCACAACAATGGACTTCATGGAGCGGGCCTCTCCTGTAGTGGCATTCATCGCACCTAGTTTAGCAAGCGGGGGTGTGGCCAAGCCCCGAATTTGACCGGTATTTGACCGTCTGTCGTGCGATCGGGACACCAGGGCGCTGCATCGGCCCTTCAATCCCGTGGCAGGAAGTCCCGAAGTGACATTTCGTAAGACTGAAGCACCTGGACGCCGTGCTGGCGTTGCTCGGCGCTGGCATGGCGATGCACTTGCGCAAACTGCTCGCACCCTTGCCGGATCAAGGTGTTGGCGTAGGCCTGATAGCCCGGTGTGGGCGAGTGCCAGGCCTGTGCGAACCACTGGCGCAACAGGCTGACCGCCTGGGCCTCGCCGTCCGGAGTGCGTGGCAGTGCCATGACCTGCCGAAACACGTCGCGCAGTGCCTCCTGCCGGCGCACTCTTTCATCGTAGGAGCGCTGTGCATCAAAAGACGAGCGCAAAACCTCTTCCTTGAGCGTCCGGGTCTGTTGCGCGTTGAGTGGTCCGTAGAGGCGTTCGTACCGTTCAGTCAGGCGCTCCAGGTGCCGCTCGGCACGCTCTTTGGCGCTGCCTTGTAGCGTCCGCTCGGCGTATTCCTCATTGCTGCGCGCCTGGTGTTTCTTCAGGTGGGCGATCTGGGCTGGCGTCAGCGTCTGCACCAGCCGGGCCAGGGCGGGGCTGATGTGTGTGGTGAAACCTTCCATGGCGCCTCGCACCTGGGCAAACTCCGCGCAGGCTTGAGTGGCATCCAGATCGGACATCGCCATGGTTTGCCACCGGTCCAGCGTCCCGAGGTAGCGGGGCAGCTCCTGGCGGCGATGCCACTCGTAAATGGTGTCCAGCTCGCGGCGCACCTGAGTGCTCTGGGCATCGTTGAGGTCCAGCTGCGCATCCAGCCACCAGTACAGCGCCGTGGTGCTTTGGCGGTAGGCCAGCCCGACAGCACTGCAGGCCACCAGCAGTGTTGCTGTGGCGAACAGCACCAGAGAGCGGGCAGCGGCTTGCCAGCCGGGGATAATGCAGGGCAGTACACGTAGCATGCGAGACATATGCATGGTGTTCATTGTGAAGCACCCCTGGAGGTATTTGAATGGGTTCCCCGGTTGATGTTGTGGTGATGGCGGCGGGCAAGGGCACGCGCATGAAGAGCTCGCGGCCCAAGGTCTTGCACCGCATCGGCGGGCGGGCGCTGGCTCAGCACGTCATCGACACTGCCGCTGGCTTGTCGGCCCGTTCGGTGGTGGTGATCACCGGGCATCAGGCAGAAGCGGTGGAAGCTGGTCTGATTCAGCCAGAAGCCCTCTCGCGCTTGCAGTTTGTCCGTCAGGAGCCGCAGCTCGGCACGGGGCATGCCGTGCAGCAAGCCATGCCGGTCTTGCCCGATGATGGCGTCACGCTGGTGCTCTCGGGCGATGTGCCCCTGACCGAACCCGGCACACTGCAGGCCCTGATTGAACGCTGCGGCGGCCGCGACATGGCCTTGCTCACACTCGAGTTGCCTGACCCTGCCGGCTATGGGCGCGTGGTGCGTGCTCCGGACGGCTCGGTACAGGCCATTGTGGAACACAAGGATGCCTCGCCGGCACAGCGCGACATCCGCGAGGTCTACAGCGGCGTGATGGCGGTGCCCACGGCCCGGTTGCGCCAGTGGCTCAGCCAGCTGGGCAACGACAATGCGCAGGGGGAGTATTACCTCACGGACGTGGTCCGCATGGCGGTGGCGGCGGGCGAGACTGTGCAGGCATACCTCATCACAGACGAAGTGCAGGTCGCGGGAGTGAACAGTCCGGTCCAGCTGGCTGCGCTCGAACGCGCCTATCAGTTGCGTCTGGCCGAAGGGCTGATGAACCAGGGGGTTCGTCTGGCGGACCCCTCCCGCCTCGATGTTCGTGGTCAGCTCCAATGCGGGCAGGATGTCGAGATCGACGTCAATTGCGTCTTTGAAGGCAAGGTTCAACTGGGCAATGGCGTTCGTATTGGCGCCAACTGTGTCGTTGCCAACGTGAGCATCGGCGACCACACCGCCATCGCACCATTCACCCATATCGATGGCGGCAACGAAGGGGCCAGTGTCGGCCAGGGTGCTGCCATTGGTCCGTTCTCCCGGCTGCGGCCCGGCGCGCACCTGGGTAATGAGGTGCATGTGGGCAACTTTGTCGAGATCAAGAATTCCACCTTGGCCGATGGCGCCAAGGCCAACCACCTGGCTTACCTGGGCGATGCCACGGTGGGTGAGCGGGTGAACTACGGCGCGGGCGCGATCACGGCCAACTACGATGGCGCCAACAAGCACCGCACCATCATCGAAGCCGACGTGCACGTAGGTTCCAACTCGGTACTGGTCGCTCCGCTGACGCTGGGTAAAGGCGGCACGGTCGGCGCCGGATCGGTGGTGACCCGTGGTGGTGAGGCGGGCGCCCTGACGGTCACCCGGGCAAGACAAGTCAGCATTGCCAACTGGCAGCGGCCGCAAAAGAAGCCCAAATCCTGACGGCGCCCCTGCGGCGCGGGGCCCGCGCTGCATCTGAACGAAAGAAGCGCAGACAAAAAGACGCAGACAAAAAAACGCCGGCGATGTGCCGGCGTTTTTTTGTCAAAGCCCTTGCAGGCGTGTGCTGTCCGTTCACTGGCGCATCACGGCTTCCAGGGGGCGGGTGTCGGAGCCGCGTCGGTCCTGATCCCTGTCCAGATCCATCAGCCCGCTCAGTCCCAGCACCTCGGACTCGCGGAAGCGCGAGTTGCTGTGCAGCTGATCGAACTCGGAGAATTGCGATTCGAGCTTCTGGCGGACGCTGTCGCGGGCTTCCTCTTCGCTGATCTTGGGTTGCGGCAAAGCGGCCAGGTTCAGCTGGGCACGGAAATCCGCAGGCGAGGGCATGCGGTGAATGCCGTTTTTCAGGAAAACGAAGCGAACGCCAGCCGTCTTGAGGATGCGGTTCTTGATCTTGGCCAGGTGAGCGCGTTCCTTGGCGTTGCTCAGGTGGTATTGCTCGACATCGAATGCAAATACCGGACGTCCTTCTTCATCACACACGACGAAATCGACGCGTTGCTTGTTCAGACGCTCCTGGGCACGCTTGCGGTCAGACGCGCGACGAATCGAGAGCATGTCGCTCAAACACAGATTCGGCAGCACCACCTGGTCAGGGAAGGTGTCCTGAAGGTAATCCAGCATCTGCGCCTGTTCGTTGGTGAGAATGCGCTCTGGTGTGTAGCGGTCATCCCGTCCAGACGATTTGGCACCCATGTTGCGCTGGTAATACCAGAATCCAACACCACCTAGAACCACAGCGGCTGCCAATGCGATCCACAATGGATTCATTCAACCTCCTGAAACAATAGTTCTAAAAATCCAAGGAGCCTATTATTCGTGAACTGCTCCACGCTGTAAAGGGTTGTTCCAGATGTGTACGCCCACAACAAGGGTAAGCGCGTGTTTCCGGGCGATGAACGGCAGTTTTAGCCAATGGGGCGGGGGATTGGCAAAGCTGTGTTGAATTTCAGGCGCTGAGTACTGAAGTAAGCTTTCACATTGCGCACGTTTGCCTGGGCGGTCAGTACCCGTTTGGCGAGTGAAAGATAGTCTGGCATGTCTTTCACGCAGACGATGGCCAGGTAGTCCGGCCCGGGGCTCAGGCGGTAGAGCTGCTGCACCGCTGGCTCGGGCTGTACCACCGCTTCAAAGGCCTGCATGGCTTCCTCGTTCTGGACGGCCAGGCTGATCTCCACCACTGCCGTGAGTCCGTGCCCGATGGCTTCGGCCAGGCGCTCCGGGTTCAGTATGGCCACCTGCCGTTCAATCAGCCCGAGCTGCTCGAGCCGCCTCACGCGCCGCTGACTGGTGGCGGGCGATACATGGGCCAGCTCGGCCAGCTCCAGATTGCTGCGTCCGGCGTCTTCCTGCAGCAGATCCAGCAAACGCATGTCTGTGCTGTCGATGGATAAATCTTCCATTTACTTATTGGTATTGATCAGATATTGCAAACGAGAATCGTGCTGCAATATTAGATCAAAATTGTTTTCAAATAGAAGATTCATTTCATGTCGATCGTCCTAGCATTCTCGCCAAGACAACTTTCTTCGATCTTTCCGTTTTATTGGGAGAACGCACATGTGCGGCATCGTGGCCGGAGTGGCCGAATTCAACGTGGTCCCCGTTTTGGTGCAAGGCCTTCAGCGCCTGGAATACCGCGGCTATGACTCTTGCGGCGTGGCCATCCACGACGGCCAGGCCTTGCGCCGGGCGCGCAGCGTGGCCCGGGTGGCCGAGCTGGTGCAGCAGGTTGAGAGCGGCACCATCGGCAGCGGCACCGGCATTGCCCACACCCGCTGGGCCACCCACGGCGCCCCGGAAGTGCACAACGCCCACCCCCACTTCAGCCACGGCCCTGGCACCAGCGATGCCCAGGGCCAGAGCCAAGGCCAGGGCAGGGTGGCCCTGGTGCACAACGGCATCATTGAAAACCACGACGAGCTGCGTGAAGCGCTGCAGGCCCAAGGCTATGTGTTCGACAGCCAGACCGATACCGAAGTCATTGCCCACTTGATCGACTCGCTCTACGACGGCGACCTGTTCGCCGCCTTGCAGCAAGCCGTGGCCAAACTGCATGGCGCATTCGCCCTGGCGGTGTTCCACCGCGACGAGCCGCACCGCGTGGTCGGCGCGCGTGCCGGATCACCCCTGGTGCTCGGCGTGGCCGACGAAGGCGCTGCCCACTATCTGGCCAGTGACGCCATGGCCCTGGCCGGCGTGACCGACCAGATCGTCTACCTGGAAGAAGGCGACCTGGTGGACCTGCAACTCGGCCGTTACTGGGTGGCCGGCTCCGACGGACAACCTTTGTCAGTGGAAGAGCGCCCGGTGCGCAAGGTGCAGGCGCACAGCGGCGCCGCCGAGCTGGGACCGTATCGCCACTACATGCAAAAGGAAATCTTCGAGCAGCCGCGCGCGATTGCCGACACGCTCGAAGGCGTGGAGGGCATCACCCCCGAACTGTTCGGCGACGGCGCCTACAGCGTATTCAAAACCATCGACAAAGTCTTGATCCTGGCCTGCGGCACCAGCTACTACAGCGGCTGTGCGGCCAAGTACTGGCTGGAAGGCATTGCCGGCATTCCCACCCAGGTGGAAGTGGCCAGCGAATACCGCTACCGAATCAGCGTGCCCGACCCCAAAACCCTGGTGGTGACCATCAGCCAAAGCGGCGAAACCGCTGACACCCTGGCCGCCTTGCGCCACGCCAAAAAACTGGGCATGACGCACACGCTCACCATCTGCAACGTGGCCACCTCGGCCATGGTGCGCGAGTGTGAGCTGGCCTATGTGACCCGTGCCGGTGTGGAAATTGGCGTGGCGTCCACCAAAGCCTTCACCACCCAGCTGGCTGGCCTGTTCCTGCTGACCCTGGCGCTGGGTCAGACCAAAGGCAAGATCACCGAAGAGCAGGAATCCAACCACTTGAAAGCCATGCGCCACCTGCCCGTGGCCTTGCAAGCCGTGCTGGCGCTGGAGCCCCAGGTCATCAGCTGGGCCGAAGACTTTGCACGCAAAGAAAACGCGCTCTTCCTCGGACGTGGCCTGCACTACCCCATCGCCCTTGAAGGCGCGCTCAAGCTCAAAGAGATCAGCTACATCCACGCCGAAGCCTACCCCGCCGGAGAACTCAAACACGGCCCGCTGGCCCTGGTGACCAGCGCCATGCCCGTCATCACCGTGGCACCGAACGACACGCTGCTGGAAAAGCTCAAGAGCAACATGCAAGAAGTCCGCGCCCGCGGCGGCGTGCTCTACGTGCTGGCTGACGCCGACACCCGCATCCAGCGAAGCGAAGGCATGAACGTCATCCGCATGCCCGAGCACTACGGCGCGCTGTCTCCCATCCTGCACGTGGTGCCGCTGCAATTGTTGGCGTATCACACCGCGCTGGCAAAGGGGACGGATGTGGACAAACCCAGAAACCTGGCCAAGTCCGTCACTGTCGAGTGACGACAGTGACGGACTTGTAGGTGCTGTTCTTGACTATTAAAGTCACAAACAACTTATTAAAGTCAAAAACTAACTAATAAAGTCAAAAACTACTTGGCTGGTGAAGAAGCTGGTGACCGCATACCCAAGGGAGTACTTGAGGATCGGAGATTCACCAAGTCAGCTTTGAGTTGTGGATGGTGACGTCATTGTCCGGTTTGCAGCGGCTGCCGTCGATGACATGAACCTTGATTCAAGCCCCGGAACCGAAGCGGTCATCGGTCCAGCAGACGACGAGCCTTCTGAAGTGACCCCTCAGTATGTGAAGCCGCCGTCTATGAGGCAAGCCCCCTTGAGTTTCTGCAAATGAAAGCGCCGAGCTGAACTGTTCGATACTCAACCAATAGACGGAAGGTGCTCCTATCGCCTTAGTAATTCAAAGTGAAGCTCGATAGGTACATAGAGCAGAATCAGAAGGACATATGGAGTGACCGGCACTGCAAGCTAGGGCCATCGCAAAGTGTTGCACTCTGAAGGGCTGGTCATTGCGCCTATTCGTGGAGTTGTTCGCACATCAAGAGATCATCACAAACGAGAAATCTCGGCTCTAAGAAAACGATTCATGTCGTGAAAGCCAACGTACCATCCGTGTGGGAAAGGTCGATTTCCGATAATGACGAAAGCCAACCCGTTCAAAATGGTGGTGGCAGCGCGTGCATGATCAGCCGCAAGCCTCTCATCACAGCCGGACGGTTCGGGAACCGCTTCCGGGTGGGTGTGCCAAAGACCAATGCAATACAAACCTTCCTGAAGTAAATCCTGTCGTTGCCGCATAGCATCGAATGGGTCGAAAGCGACAGTTGACCATGATGCATGCAGCGCCTTGAGTGAGGTGGCCTTCGAGATCACGATGGTTGACGCCGTGAGATCATTCGTGAAGAGTTGTCCCACGGATTCTTTTGAACGTGCCCAGCGCTGCATCCTCCTTTGCAGCATCGAGACTGCGGCTTCGTCAAACTGAAGACTCCACTCCGCGCCAGGGAGTGCAAATTTCACCATCGGCTCATGCACTTTGCAGTACCTCTGCCAACGGACGATGCTCAATGACCAAGTCCACCCCGACGTGGACCGGTGGGGGACGGTTGAAGGTTACAGAAGGCGACTTGCTTCTGAAGTAGCTTTCATGCCGAATCATGGACCACACTCCCGATGTCACCTGTTCGCCGTTCAAAACTTTCAATGCGCGCTCAGAGACCATGCATGCTGCTGCCCAAGCGTCGGCAACGCCATACGGATGGAAGCCCTGGCCACATCCGGGAAGATTAACCTGAACGTCGTCTGGCCAAGACGCGACGTTGACAGCTGTTTCGGCGGGGTCCCACGCAGGCCACACGTCATTGCCAGAAATCAAAACCGCATGAGCCGCCGAACCAAATGGCTCCATCCAGGCCATCATCAAAGGAGCATTTTTCAACACATGCTTTCGAAGCAATGAAGTGCCAATCCTCACGGAGCGCTCACCCGTGCAATCCACGATGAGATCTGGCAGCTGCCGTTGATCCGCCTTCGCGCACCACTGCATGGCATTTTCACCGGAAGCGTCGAGTTCTGCCCCTGGGATAGCCTGTCGCAGTTGAGCACATAGCGAAGCGGCTTTCCCAAGGCCAATATGTGGTGCGCCGAGCACATGTCGTGAGATATTCTCTGGCTCGAAAGTCTGCGGATCTACTACCTCAATGGCTCCGACGCCTGCGCGCGCTAGGAGCTCGATCAACGGCGCACCCAGCGAACCCGTTCCAAATACCACCACCTTCTTGTCGGCAAGACGAGCCAAACCCTCAGTCCGATAATCGCGAGACAGGCTCCATTGCCTGTCGACGCGTCTGACGTCGACAGGCACAAGGGCCGGCTCGGCTTGACGTGCGATCGGAGGCGGTAGTATTCGCCATCCATACACTGCAGGGCCCTGCAAAAGCACCGCGAACACGGGCGCTTTGTTCGGCCAACGGCGCGCCTCGTACCAATTTCTCAGTTTCCCTGCGGAACTGCTGAGCTGAGAAAGGAGCTCATCAAGATCTTGAAAACTCCTAGGCCAGGCACTGGGTGTCCAATGCTCGGGTGTAGGCAGTTTCATCACCAATGCACCACCACGAACGATGCCGCCCAGCGGCCATGCTCTGGCCCTTGCCAAACGCTCTGGTTCCGTCGTGGACGTCGTAGCGAAAGCCCGCCCGTCTAAAAGCGAGAGCGCAGCAGCTTCCTGTGGTTCGTCAATTTTGACATCGGCATCCAGCAACAATTTGGCCGTGCGATAGCTCTTTGGCGCTGTCGCGCCGGCAGCATACCGTATCCAGTAGTCTTGGCGTTCCCTATTGAATTCCGCCTCTACCCAACCTGGATCGCCGCATCGATTCAGGAAGTCAGATAACCTGGACAGGACACGACCAACTGCCTGCACCGGGGAGGCGAGGTCTGCAGGGTCAAATTCGACACCATGGCAGAAATGGCCATCTGCCTCGATGTGGGGTAAACGCAAACAGAACTTCCGGTCCAATTCGATGCGGGCAGGCGTGAGCGGAAAATCATGCTGGAGCACCAGTATGGGCGCTGCGCCATTCAACACAGGCGCACCTTGGGCCAAACGCCAGACGCGACAGCGCTGCTCTGACTCCTTGTCTTGGCACCGTGTGGCAGCGCCGGGCCCGAGCCCGTCAAGCCACGCCGTGACCATGCGGATCGCGGTTGAAAACATAGGCATGGTCAGCAACTTGCTCACTATGCCAACGTGTTGGTGCGGTAGCTGATTGGCGTTGCAACACTCGGATTGGCTACTTGCCCCCCAGACGCCGCAACCAAGCTCTTCAGCAGTGGCATGGACTCCGTCGAACTACCCAGACTTTCGCGCCACGCATCTACTCCGGCTTGCCCAAACACGCCGCGCAGCTTTTCTTCAGTGCTACTGGAATACTCATCTGTAAGCAGTGCCTCAAGGTGCACCTCCAGCTGCTTGTGCCAACGTTTGAATTCCCGCGCGCGCGCGCCCTGATCGTTGTTCCAACGATCAGCGAAATTCTCTATGGCGAGCGTAGGATTCTCCACGTAGAACCGGCCTGCAGCATCAAGCTTGATGTAATCGCGCATCTCCTCCACGATGGCAAGCACAACTTGAATCGGCGAGTCGAAGCTGCGTTGTCTGGTGCGCCAGATGTTCTCAAACGCGTGCGTCGCCAGGGTCACAATGATGACCGAGATTGGCATCGTGTCTTTCTGGTCGGGGTTTGCGTAGAAGTAGAAATTGTCTCGATGCAGTTTCATCAACTGCACAGCTCGACGCAGGATGTCGTCGATCCCAACTGGGGCGCTGGGAAGAGGGGCGACTGACTTTCGGGCCTCGGTCACCGAAGAAGTTGTGGCTTCTTGCTGAAATTCAAACCGCAAGTCTGCCCGCTCGCAAAACCAGTCAGCAAACTCCTTCGGACTCGACGGACTCCAAACCGTTTCGGGGTCTCGTACTCGCAAGCCCGCACCATAGGTTTGGTGCATATCTGCCACCGCCGGCGTCACGTCAAAATAGAACGCCTCTCCCGGGTACTGCAATCGCCAGCATCGACGCCTTGGGTCTGGGACGCCGGTAACCTCTTCGTTGCCTTTAAGGGCTCTCCCAAACTCTTCAAACATCGCCTCCGCGTCGGGATTGTTGTATTTCGGCCCGGACAGCTCTACCATGATGTCGATATCAAATTTCGCATTGCCCCGGGGGCGGATGGCAGTTTGTGTGCGCATCGATCCCTGCGAATAGACATCCACGTTGTGGCGTGGAATGTCCAGCTTGGTGGCGATGTCATCTGCCAAGAGCTCGTATTGGTTGACCGCCTTGGCGCGATCGACCTTGTCGAGTTCCAGTCGCTGAAGCAAGGACATGATTAGTTGCTCCCAGCGGGTGGCATCTCGCGTCATGCCAAGAGATTTTTGCAAGCGAGTGGTGAACGTACTATTGCTTGGTGGTTTCGTAGTCATGATGAAGTACCTTTGTGCTGATCTTGGTTACGAGATGGAAAGGGACTCCCCGGTCGACAGCAGGGTCACCTCGGTGGGGGATATCTCAATCGTCTTGGCAAACGCGCCGCGCGCACCGGGCGTAGTGCTGGGCCTGCGTTCGTACAGGACGAAATCTGCATGGTGACGGGCCTGCATCTTTTGTCCCATACGGCAACAGGCAGACACTGGTGCGATCAGCACCAGATGTACTTTGGAGACCCGCCATTCATCTTGGAGCTTCTGCAGAGCCTGGTCGACAGCCCGTCCAAACAGATCAAGATCTGCGGGATGCCCCATGACACGGTGACTCGGACTGTCAACCGTGATCTCAATCGTCGGCAACTCATGCTGCCCATCGGAAAACAGATGTGCGGGTAAGTCGGAGGCAGGGACCGCAGCAGTCAAATTGATCCGCAGACACGCTTCTGATTCGCCGCCGCTGGCATGACGGTGAATCAGAATCTTGAATTTGTCATGTGGCGGCAGTGGCTCTACCTCCGGCCAAGCCCACTGTCCACCGCGTTTCCCGCTCACTTGATCGCGATGAAACTGGAAAATGTGGGCACTGCTGGAGTCCCCGATGAGCCGCCCCGACAGGACTAAGACCGACGTGCCATGCACAGGAAAGACCGCGAGCGGCGGTCGCGGTGCGCCACCGCGCACCGTACCGTCCAGTAGACTCGCCAATCTCGGTCTGTCATTCTTGAGCAGTTGGAACAGGCTCAGCCAGTAGCCATCCGAGTTTGATGCACCTAGATGCGGACCATTGCGCGCGAACCATTCCGCACGAACACCTCCGGTGCGCAGCTGACGCAACCACATGGCCTCTTCCGCGATTCGCTCATCAAAAGCGAATGACTGCCCTTCGATGTTGCCGCCGATCACCAGCATCTGGACTGCCGGGTAGCGAAGCGTGTTTAGCAGCCGGCTAACTTCATGGACATTGCGCTGACGCATCTCATTGAGATAGTCAGCGCTGTATCGCTTCGGAGCTACGCGGTCGATCAGTCGATGACATTTGTCGCACATTAGCATGATGTTCGACGGGGCATTGGCCAGAAGAGGTGACTTCACCTTGTCCCCACGAGGACCGTCGGCGGACGAGGCCACGATGTGTGCGAAGTAGCTGTAGTTTCCCGTGGCTCCTGGCAAAAAGTGATGCCGCAGGTCCTCTCCGCAACCATCGAACTGGCACCGCCAGCCGGCCAGCGATGCGACCTCAAAGCGCGTTGCGGCGGTTACTTCACCATGGCGGCCGGAGGTTCCTGTGATTTTGTCTCGCTCCTTGCACCAGGCGCGAATCTGGCCGGGAACAGCCCGAATGGCTGGGCCTGACGCAGCGCGGTCCGCCTCACCCACAGCCGATTCAGAGGTCTCGATCCATTGGATTTGCTTCTGCTTCGTAGCCGCCTCCAACGCCTTCAGCGAGTCTCGACCGATGTCCCCTACACCCAGATCACTCCATGCCACAGGCGACGCAGTCGCGGCTGTGAGCATCCGGGCGCTGAATCTGTTGGCAATCACTAGGACATGAGGCTCGCCCGCCGCCGCTCGGGCGCGCAAGGCCGCAGCCAGCTCGTCATCTGTCAAACCTTCCACCAACGGTCCGCTCATTCATTGCTCCAAGAATCTAGCTAGGACATAGCATAATAGAAAGTTCGGTATAGCGAACTTTGAAGGCGAGTTTTTTTATCGGGATTTGCTTATGGAAAGTTCGGAGTAGCAGTATAATTTGAGGCTGTCTAGAAGGAGAGCGCAAGATGGCATCAAAACTTGGCGCGAAGCTTCGAGCGTGCCGGACCTCGCCGAAGGTGAACCTGACGCTCGAGGAGGCAGCCCGTAGAGCGGGGCTGAGCAAGAGCTACCTCTGGGAGTTGGAGAACCGCGAATCCCAGAAGCCATCAGCAGAGAAGCTGCAGGCGATAGCGGACGTGCTTGGACAGGATGTGTCATTCTTCCTTGACGACACGATTGACACGCCGCAGGCGTCAAACAAGGACAAGGAATTCTTCCGCAGCTACTCCAAGCTGGAACCTGAAGCTAAGGAAAAGCTGCGCCAAATACTGGACGTGCTGAAAAATTCCTGATATGACCGAGGTGACTTTCACGCCAGCGACCGCTGCGATACGGCTCACACATTGGCTTGACGCCGCTGCGGCAGCCGGGTTGCAGCGGCTTCCAGTCGATGTCGAGCAGCTTGCGCTTCATGTGGCCAAGGAGCTTAAGTGGCCAGATCCAATCTTCAAGGTCGTGGCTGCTGACATCCCATCGTTTGAAGGTGGCCTCTTCCATGTTGAGGATCAAGGCTGGGCCCTCCTGTACAACCGCAACATGACTTCTGAAGGACGGATTCGGTTCACCCAAGCCCACGAACTTGGGCACTACCTTGTTCACCGCTTTGCACAGCAGGAGTTTCAATGCTCTCAAGCAGACCTAGTGCACTGGGGGCCGGAAATGAGGTCGATCGAGGCAGAGGCCGATGACTTCGCATCGAATTTGCTGATGCCCATGAAGCAGTTCCGCGCATGTACGTCGACTTCGGAGATTAACTTCGACATTCTGTCTGACGCCTCTAGCATGTTCGGCGTATCCTTGACCGCAACCGCGCTGCGGTGGATACGGTCGACAGAGCATAGCGCCGTCCTCATCTTGTCGAGGGATGGGTTTATTGATTGGGCAGTTTCGTCCGATAAGGCCAGGGCCAATGGCGCTTTCTACAAAACCAAAGGGCGTGTAATTGAGCTTCCTCCAGGATCCCTCGCCGCTGATGAGACCATCGTATCCAACCGCAGCGGTGCCCCAATCAGTTTGGGCACGTGGTTTATGCACGCGCACCGAGACGCCGTTGCAAAGGAAATGAAGCTCGTTTGCGATAACTATGGCTACACGCTGACACTATTGAGTTTGTCCAACGGTGACAAGGTATGGGAGCCTAGAGAGTGGAGCCATACTTGAAGTGAGCCGCGTGAATCAACCAAATGCATAGTTCGAAGCCTCCGACAAACCTCTATCCAGGGTATGGTTTTCGATGCAGACTGCCACTCCAGTCAAAGTAACTTTCAGTGACTCCCGCGTTTGTCAGCGGTCATTCGGGCACAAGAGTTGAGCAACTGCATCAAGCCTTTTGCGCCGTCTATTAGATCAAGTACATCCTGGCATACGCGGTCTCAGACCCAGTAGCCGTCGTACTTCGCCCATGAAAGAATGGCCGGATGCATCCCTATGGGTTCCCCGTGCCTTTGCTTCGGCCAATCGCTGGCGAGAGCCTCTTCAGCCTCTGCAGCCGACATCATCAAATTTGGGGATGTGCGACCAGCGCGAGGACGACTGAGTTGCTTTTTGGGCACGGTCGTCGGGGTTCGCAGCATGATTTCCCGAGTGGGCTGAACTCGTTCGTTGAGCGAACCGAGGGGAAATTCGGTAGCGCCGCTGAATTGGCAATTGGGCGGACCTTGTTGGCGTACTACCGTCCGTTCCTTGACGGTAGTGCCATCGATGATGCCGTGGCGGCCATGGCCAGTGGGTCGGTCGCGCATCTCAAGTATCGGCTTGGACTGCTGACCAGCAGATTCAGGGCGAATCATCCGCTTAAGACATGCGACCAATGCATGCGTCAGGATCTTGCCGCGCATGGCTGGGCCTACTGGCACCTGTCGCATCAATTTCCAGGCGTTTGGGTGTGCCCTGAACATGGACGCTTGCTTGATGTCTCACCACTCAAGGCGACAGGGGTGGAGCGGTTCCTCTGGTGCTTGCCGGCCACGAATAACCTGCGTTCGCCGACGGCAAACAGCTTGTCGGATGACACCTTGCGGTCGCTTTCAAGGCTCTCCAGCTTTTCGCTCGATGTTGTTCGAGCGGTTCCGATGGGTGAGCATCTCACGGGGGATGCCATGCAGCGAGCTTGCCGGCAAAGAATGGCAGACAAAGGATGGATGACGTCAGGTGGGCGCGTTCGCCTCGACGCAATGTCGAGTGCCTTTCTTTCCTACGCAGACGACCTTCGCAGTGTTCCCGAAATGGAGACATTGCCTCGCGACAAGTCGGAGGCAGGTGTTCAGCTGGGCCGGCTGTTGCGGCCAATGCGGTCGGGGACGCATCCTCTCCGGTGGATGGTGATGGCTTCCTGGTTGTTCGAAGGCGGGACCGAGTTCTTGTCGACTTTGAAAGCTCCCCAGGAGGGGTGCGAGCAGTCAGACAGTCAGACAGAACACCTTGGCTTGGCCCAAGAAGGCGTCCCCCAGGACTTTCGGCAAGCCGACAGGGACAGGGTCATCCATTTGATGGGCGATGGGTCTTCGGCGACGTTCGCGGCACACGAAGCCGGAGTGTCGGTTCAAACCGCCATGGCCTGGGCGGCTCAGGCTGGTATCCCCAGCAAGCGTAGGCCCAAGCAGCTGGTCCAGGCAAAGCGCGAGCAAGTCACCGCAGACCTTTTGCAGGGACTCGGAAAGGCAGAGGTGGCTGCGAAGCGATCGGTGTCTGTTCAGATGATCACCAGGGTGTTGCAATCGGAGGTGGGTCTCCACGCGGCCTGGACAAGCAAGCGGTTTGACAACGCCCGTCAAGATGCGCGAGCTCGTTGGCTTGCCTTGCTGAATGAGCATGCCGCTCTCGGTACCAAGCTCATGCGCTCGCTGGAGCCGGCAGCCTATGCTTGGCTGTACAGACACGACCGAGCCTGGCTGCAGGAGCACCGGCCGGAGCGGCTGCAGGCCAGCGAACCACGCAGATCCTCGGTCAACTGGGATGAGCGGGATCTGATGCTCCGAGCCAAGGTTCGAGAGGCCATTGTTCAACTGGCATCCAGATCAGGAAAAAGACCGATCCAGCTGTGGCAAGTGGTGCAGGTCGTACCTGAACTCAAGCCCAAGCTGAGGGCGCTTGACCGGTTACCCCTGACCCGCGAAGCACTGCAACAAGCCATTGCCCAGCGAGCGAAGTCTTCCCCGTCTCAGAACTCACTTCCCTTCTGACCGTGGCTACCGAGGCTTCTTGCCGCAGGAACCACACATTTGATTGACATGCAGATATGCATAAAGATATGCTTTATGCATAATGCAGATCGATCTTCAAGCGAGAGCCCGTAGGGCGGCCGACATCCTCAGAGAACGAGGCGTGACGCAAGAGCAGGTGGCGAAGGCCGTTGGTGCCAGCCAATCGCAGGTCAGCCGCATCCTGGGTGCCAAGGCGTTGCGCCGTTCGCGGCTGTTGGAAGAGGTCTGCCTTTATGCAGAACGCATGAACGGCGGCGTCACCGCCGAAGCTGTGCGTGAGAACGACGATCTGATTGAAGCCATGCGTCAGGTGTGGGATGGGTCAGACCGCCATGCCAAGGCGCTATCCAGTGTCATTCGCTCAATGGCCGGCCTGTGGGCTGCGCCTTCGTCCAAAAGGAGAAACATCCCATGATGAGACACATCGTCCGACCTCAACCATTTCCAGATGAATGGGCAGTGGGGTATGCGGGGCGTGTAGCGCGAATGAACGGATGGACGGCCGCAAAGGATCTCTATGACGGACTGCGGCGAGCTTCTGGTCAGGTCGGCCGGAGCATGCGGGAGCTTACGGCAGTCCACCTGTTGGCAAATGCAGCTGGCATGGATGTTGAGCGTTTTGCGGGAGATCACACGCTCCTTCCCATCTGGAGGGGGGTGACTCGGCGTCAAAGCGGGCCTATTGTCCCGGTCGAGAATCCATCGCGCGCGCTGTGGGGAAGAGGGATGAGGCCTCTCAGGTCCTCTGCGTGCTTTTGTTCTGCCTGTGCCAGGGAAGACGTGGACTTCCATGGCCAGTCCTACTGGCGCCGGGATCACCAGATTCCAGGGCGACAAGTGTGTGCAAAGCATGGTCGGAGCCTCACAAAGGTCGATCTCAGGCATTTGATTGCCTATTCGCCTGTTGGGTGCATGCTGAAGGATGACGTTTCGACGTTCGACTTCGAAAGGCTTGATCAGGCAATACCGCATGTTGATCGCTTCCTTGAGATCTGCAGCCACCTGTTGGTAAACCCGAAGGCGCGGGATGAGATGGATGTCTCGCGATGCGCAACTGCAATCGCGAGGGAGCAGGGATACCACACCGGACGCGGAGCCATTCGAAAGCCCCTGATCAGTGACGAGCTCTTGCGATTGTTTGGTTTGGACTTCCTCGACAATGTCTTCCCTGGCATGCCGGACAAAGAAATCGGGGAATATTCATCCGCATTTGATGAATGCTTGAAAGACAAGCGTGCAGGCAGGCGCACGCTGGCCTATGTCGCCGTGACGGCTATCCTGTTCGAGAACAGCGACTGTGCATTCGAGAGGGTGTTTGAATCGGCTCCGCCTCAGTCTCGTAGAAGGTCAGACTCGTCGAAGTCGTTAGCGCTGACAACGGACCAGCTCAAGTCGTCCTACCTTGCAGGTCACGGGAGTCATCAATTGGCCGGCCTTCAATTTGGGGTCGATGGCTATACAGTGAAGCGCAAGCTGGAAGCCATGGGACTTCCTGCAATGGGAAGGTCGTCACCAAAGCAGGTGGCCGCGGTCGTAGATCTTTTGCTCAAAGGAGATCGCTCCATCAAAGAGATATGTCAGATGCTCAAGATGCCGGACGAGCGGGTTCGCCGGACGCTGGAAGTCGCACTCACTCCGTTTAGAGAAGCGTTGAGAGTTTTCCAACACTCATCTGAGGATAGCGGTGCAACTTCAGCCCCTTCTGGGACAGTTAAGTCATCAGTTCAGGAACAAACGTTTGGTTGTGCCGTTGACCAAAATTCGGACCAGAAGCTGGTGTCATCGGTGATCAGGTCTTCATAGCGATTCATCTTTGTCGGGTTGCCCTCTTGGATGGCCTCGATGGCTGGCGCGAGTGGCGCCAGTAGCGTGTGAGATGCAGTCTCGAAGTCTTGAAGAGTCAGATCAACCCCCCGACGACGCTCGAATGAAATCCGGTGGGCAGCTATCCAGAGAGCAATCAAAATTCTCGGAACTCCGGCTGTGAGGGCGAGCAGATGCTCAGCCAAGTGATCGTCCACGGCGATGGGCTTGTCGACATATTGGTACCGTTCGAGCGACTTCAAGAAGAACTTTCGGTATTGGGATTCGTGCGAGGAAGTAAAGCGATCGAACTTGAAGTAGCCCGCTGTGTTGATGCGCTGGGCGGTGCTGAATCGTTTGGTCAACGCCCCTATGCCATCCGGCGTGCCAGACACAAGGATGGGAATTTGTCCAGAATTGGTGAGCGACAGGAACCATCTCAGAACCTGATCTTCGACGATGCTCAAATCAGCACGGTCGACATTTGCTCGGCGTTGGCGCTCCTTTAGCGGCCGCGCCTTGAACAGGTTCTGAATCTCGTCGAGATGGAGGACGCCAAGGAACCCAGATTTGGCAACTTGCCTGAACTCTTCGAGGCTCCGCATTCCATCATTTCGTGCTCGCTCCAGAGACGTTGTGAAACGGTTACCTCCAGTGGCTTCGTCCCAAGCTAGCATCAGTGCTCGAGCCAAGTCAATCGCTCGACCGGAAGCGGGTACCTCAACGGATAGCCAGACGACCTGGTTAAGCCCGCCCACCAAATGTGGAAATGATTCGTGACGAACGACCTGTGGGCCAAGAGAGTGAAGAGAGCGGAGGCACGCCTCTGTTTTTCCGACTCCACTGAGACCTTCCACCGCTGATGCGGTGGCCTTGGGAAGACGAATACCCATGAGCTCGCCCTCGCCACCAATGGAAGCCCACGTGCTGGCCTTTCGAGGGTCGCGATATGAATAACCGCTTCGCACCATTAGATCGACAGTCTGGAGGAGTTGGCGCTCAACTGGAGAAGGGATGTGCAGATCTCGAACCTCCATCAGACGGTAAAGGCGGACATGCAGCGGAATGCTGGATATGTCGACCGGAACAGCCGGTAGATACAGCAGTCGCTGCAGCGCGTCTTGCTCCGAGGGGATTGATTTAAGGCCCTTGATCAGCAGGTTCTCAGTTGGTTGGTCGAGCAGTGTTTGTGTATCAGCTTTTATGGCCACCATCTCTCTCCTCAGGGCTTTGTTTCAGCAGATCAGCGAGGAAGTTTTCGTGGTCTTGGTATAGCTCCTCTTTCAGCCGGTCGGTTGTTTGGGATTCAGACCTCGGCTCGATCGAATTGGCGTGAACTTCCAACAGGCGGGCCTCTCGAAAATTGGGAAGTGGGCCCGACGCCTTCGAAAGTGCCTCTTCGGTCAGGCCTTTTGCACGCTGAATCAATTCCAGAGTCTTTGCATGAAGGCTCGTGCTTCTGGAGAGACTTCGGTGATCGGATTCTCTTTTGTTCAACTTCGAAATGGCGAGTGCGTCGGTCCACTCTTCGGCGCTCGCCCAATCGCGCCCGCGCGACTCGCTGGTCATCTTCATTTCGACGAGATGGGAAGTTCCCGGAACCTCTAGCCAGATTGTTTTCATCGAGCCTGGGTGGTGGTACACGTCCGCGTCCCATCCACCCAAGTTCCTGGCGATAGTGGTCCAATCGTCGAGCGGCAGTTCACTGTTTGCGTAGAAGCAGTTGGCAAATTTGACGCCATTGCGCCCGATTCTTGCTGTTGACTTGGAGAGCAGTTCACGCACCAGGTAGTCTGCGTCGGTATGACGTCGATATCCGATTCCAACGTCATGGCCGAAACGCCAAAGTCCTGCTGCACTTGGCTCGATGCCGGCAGCGATCATTTCGGCGTCGAGCCGGTCTAGGCGACTGTTTCGAAAGTTGTAGTCAAGGAACACCTGGCCAAGGTACTCCACAAACTCACGCAAAGTGAATATGGCCTTCTTCGGGTCAATCTTCCTCAGTTCGAGTTCTTCGCGCCGGAAGTCGATTGCACCTGGAATGAACATGAATTGATCGTCCTTCTCGATCCGGTGCAGCACCTCGACCACACCTTTCAAATCCCCGCGGTACGCTGGTGTAAACGATGCGTTGTAGTTCAGCCTATGTGCAGTCTCTTCATGGCCGCGAGAAAGATACTCACCACGGTCGCAAAGCAGGAGGTGGGGCACGGTCGACGATGGTTGAATAGTGGACAGGTCGTCGATCTGGTAGGTACTTTGGACCATCTCCGGTGGAGCGACAGTGTTGAAGAGCGCGATCTTTGCCGTTGACCAACTTGGACCGCTAAGGCAAACATAGAAGCCTACGACGGCGGTAGACCAAACGTCGACGATGACGTAAACGATGGGTCGGCCGATCAACCAGCTTCGATTGAGCGAGGACCTGAGATAGATGTCGCCTACCGTTGAGTCAATGGCATAGGTGTGCCCTGGCCCTGCAACGCCTTGCCACGCGCGACCTGTCAGACCCCTAAGCTGACTGAGAAGATGGCGCTTTGTTGTTCGTTCGATCAGTCGATTGAGGCTCGACAAATCCTTCTGAAGAGCATATTTGACTTGGCTAAAGTTCGGGTAGCTTCCAAGGGGAGGTAGGTTGAATTCAACCTCGCCTCCATCCAGCGTCACTGAAGCGGCGAAAGCCTTTCGAATGATCGTTTGATAGCGTTTGCTCCAACTTGGCTTGGGGGACTTGATGGATTTGTCTGCTGATCGGACCTTTGCCAGCCAGTCGGCGGACATACCTGGTTGTTCCCCTTCTGGTCGCTCACCGTAAGCTGCGGCGATCCGCTCCCGGTCAGTTTTCCTGCCGGACTTTTTCCGCGGGGTTCCTTTCAGGGTACTCTCGCTAGCCGGCCTGCCAATGCCAGGCCCGCCACATTTGAAATAGGCGGGGAGGAGGCTGCTTTCATGCATCCCGTGTTTGACCAGTTTGGTCCAGTAGGTGTAGACATACGAACGACTGACCGAGTGCGTTGAAACGGCTTCGGCGATCAATTGGCTAACGGATCTGTTCAGTAGGATGCTCTCCTGCAGTCTTTGAATATTCAGGAACGCCGACATAACCTCCCGTGCTCGATTGAATGTGGACAGAGCTGCAGGTGTCAGAGCGTCAGTCGCTTGATACTGTGGTCTTCCCACGAAACACTCAGATGCCAGACCGAGTTCGTGGGTCCTGAGCAGTGCCGTGTACGAAACCCAGAAGAGCTTGCCGGCGTTTGAGGTCCTCTGTGGTCGTCGTGGGCGTCGAAGTGCTGAGTCTGGCAGCCGCGGCCGCCCGCCTTTGTGCTCAGGTGCACCCTCTTCTTCGTCGTTGATCGAGCCAATTCGGACGACACATGCTTGGTCCGCTTTGATTTCCACCAAGAGTACTCGGTAGATGCCCTGACTCAAACCAAAGGGCAGTTGATCATCGTCGAGGACCTTGAACGTAGAGTTGAAGATCAAATCCATGCCGATCTCCCTGCCTCAATTGGATTTAGGTCTAGGAATTCCTGGGAAGACAGCAGAGAAATAGGTTCGGTCGGGCGTATCGGTATTCGAAGGTCTAGCGGTACTCGCCCGGTGTGAACAGCCTGCCAGAAATGACGTTGCGCGAACAACGGGCCTTCTTTGTCACTCCCCAGCTGTGCAAGGATTTGGCGCAACGACCTGTGGTGATCTGAGAGGACAAGCTCTGCAGCGCGGTCGAGGGATTGCGGTGGGAGAGACGGCGTCAACCAACATGCAATTTGCTCCAGATTGCGTCTCACCTGTTGATGGAAGAGGGCTGGTGTGAACAGTAGCCATGGGACCCCGCACCGACTCCAATATTCCTTCTCGATAGTCAGAATCTCCGTCTGACGTTTGGTCAGTGGCGCCTCGGGCTTGACGGAAATGGCCTGTGTAACCAGCGATCCCTTGGCTTCCCAGCGGACCACCAAGAAGTCGACGGTCATCTGCCATAGCTTGCCGCTCTTCTCGCTCGACACGCGTGGGTGGCGAATGCGAAGCTCCCTTGCGATTTGCTCAGTGCCTGGATTGAGGTGAAGTGGAGAGGCTTTGCCATAGCGCTCGAGCACATGAGGTGCGCTATCCAATGGCATGGGAAGCTGTTCGAGGCAATCATGCAGGTCCGGTAGGGCCAGAATGAACAGGAGGCAGCACCGCTCCAAGTCAGAGAGAAGGTGGTGATGTCGTCCAAGCGGCGAAAGGTGCCAATGACTTCGCCCTCGGCTCGAAGGATCACCGCGGCTGACTCGATGCCATGCCGTGTATTCCTTCTTCGTGCCCAGGCCGCGTTCAGTGGACGCGTAACGCTCAAGCACCTGACTGGTAAATCGTTTCGTGGTTCTCATCGAAGCCCTCAAGAAATTTTGAGAAAAGAGGGGCTTGACGAGATCAAAATTGACTCGTAAACTGATTCAGTCCTGGTAAGACTTCCTCTGACCCCTCAGGGGGATGGAAATAAATAGAACGACGAGCTGATTGGCGTCAGCTCGTCGTTTTTCTTTGCGGCCTACATTTTTGGTTTCCTTTCAGTTGTTGTGTAAGAGGTTGATATATAAGAGAAAATATCGATTTTTGAGTTTTGTATGAAAAGCGATCGATACAGTTTGCCATTGAATAAATGGCACTGCAATTATTTGATGGTTTTTGCTAATTTTCTGCGGAATAGATAAATACGGAATTTAATCCGATAGGCATGCTAATTGCGGCCTAATGGAGCGAGGCTGGAGTCTATTGAGATCTTTTAATTCCGCCTATGAGGTCATGGGCGGAATTAAGGTTGATTGGTTTTGGAGGCTGTGGTCCTGCGTCCACTCGAGGCTTCTCCCAAGTCGCCTGCGAACTGCTCCGTTGTCGGTGGGTCGACGAGCGTTGGCCTGTGGTGCAATCTTGGGTGGCGTGTCAGCAATGCATGTGCTTAACAGCCGCCAATAGATGGGCTGTGGTCCTTTGACAAGGGTGCTATCCGGGTTCTTTGCCGAACGAAGGCCTCAAACGGTACTGCTCTCGCTCAATGTGTAAGCTAGTACCGTTTCCCCCAAGCCGTTCTTGATGCAACGGTAGTTCACTGCCACGGTCTCAAACCCCATTCGAACCTGGTGTGCTTTGTATTCAAGTGTGCGGTCGTCGTGTGTGTGACCGTGAAATACTCGAACAACGCCCAGTTCTTGTCCCAACTTGTCTAGCTCAGCCCATCCGAAAGGGTGACACGACGGCGCTTCGTGGCAGACAAGGATGTCCGCAGGTTGGCGCGAAAGTTCGTCGACCTCTTGCTTGTAGATGGCCGCGTTCAACTTGGGTGAATGCAGTTGCCCCCGTTTGAGCAAGTTTGGGTGTCTGTAAGTGGCTTCAGCGCGTGTTGCGTACACGGGGGCGCTTGGTGGGGCCCAAACGCGTCTTTGAAAGTTCCCTCCCAAACCAGCAATCCGGATGCCATCGATCTCCGCCACCCTTCCATGAAGCGGTATGGCATCTCCGTGGTCATGCAAGCGCTCCCAGTATTCGTGCGTGTCCCCGTCGTGGTTCCCATGGATATAAGCGAACTTCACGGTGGGATGCTCAAGCAATAGCGGCGCCAGAGCCTCCCTCAGAGAACAAGACTCAAGTCCTACGTCTCCCAGAAACACCAACCATCGTGGCATGGGGTTGGGTCTCAGGTGTGCTCCCAATGCTTTCTGTAGATGGCGCAAGTCACCATGCACGTCTCCTAAAAACCAGAGCCGACGCAGCACGTCACGGTGCCGCGCGTCAAACGAGCCAGCAGCACAATGACATGGGATCGAACTCATAGGTCCTCCAATGGCCCACGGGCATTGGTGCAACCTGTGGCCGTCGTTTGTGCTGTGATGGATACGAGCCTTGCATGAAGCTCGAGGGCGTCCGACTCTGAGAATCCGATACTTCCATTTGTGAGAAGCAAGTTCGAGCAGTTGCATGTGAATAGCGATTTCGCGTCGTCAATCGCTAACCAAGGCGAATTCGGTCGGTTCCCCTCGAGCCACGTCAGGCATTCGAACTCACGAACATGTGGAGGGGTTGGCTCTCGGTGATCGAACTTCGGCGCCGGGGTGCAAGCCACTACCCGATGTCGAAATCCTGCGTCAAAGTGCTGCCGCAGGTCATGCAGCTGATGACACTCTCGCCAAGATGAGCTGATCACAACGTCCGCCTTCGGGTGTCGCTGCAGAACGACTTCAATTCGTGGCAAGCACGAGAACAGTTCCTCTGGTGAACACAGGCGTGGATGGGTCACGCCGTCGAAATCCAAGAAGATGACAGGACTGTTCAACATGTTGACCTCGCAGCCAACTGACAGAAACAGTACCGTGATCGTCCGCTGTAGGTGCCCCACTGTTCTGGCGGGGGCGGTGGCAGCTCCATTTCGGCTTGTCGAGAACGTTCGTTCCCAAGCATGGACTTGCCCGAACAAACAGGGCGTCCGAAGGCTGCCAAATGGCGTGGTGAGAGTGGGGGAAGCTTCTTGCTGTCCTGCACGATAGTCTGACTCCAGAAGATGGAGCCTCGACTACGTTGTCGCCCAAGCCCCGTTTAAGGCTGGGCGGAAGGTGCAAACCGGTCAATAGACACGCACACGCCACCCATCTGCCAAAGCGACGGATATTGAGCGGGAGGGTGTTTTGAAATCCATAGCGATATGTTCGCGCATCTGGGGAGCTTGTACAAGTGCCCGCGTTGCGCAGGGCGTAGGCTATCTGCTCGTCGGTAAAGCGCGATTTCTGCATGCTCATACTCCTTGGCCGGTCTCGGCCTCGTATGAGCACCCTTCCTCTACTTATGACCTGTGTCGAAATCGCCGACCTACTTCAATGTCAAGTCTTACTTGCTGAGCACATAGCCAGCAGACCGTAGCAGTACCCATCTGAATGTAAGAGTGCTAAAGACAATATTGCTTCAGCACTCCTAGCGGCAGTACCGCGTTAGAGTTCCCTTTCGCTGTGCGGATCACACCTGATCTTCTGTCACAACCAGATCAGCGCATACTGAAACGAAGGGGGTAGGTTTGAGAAAATCGACGGCAACAACGTCCTGCAATGGGTACCTCGTGGACCCAAATATCCTGGGCGATCTTCGACCATCCAATGACGCACTAAACGATCCCGTTGAGCTAAATCGAAGAGCCGACGAAGATGGCTACATCTTTTTGCGCGGGCTAGTTCCGCCAGACGTCGTCTTGAAGGCTCGCCATGAAGTCCTTCTCAAGTACGCAACGGTCGGCGAGATTGACAGTACTCACCACGACGTCTTGAAAGGTGTCCTACGCTCGTCAAGTTACGTGGACCAGGTGAATCTAGAAGCACTTGTGGCATCGCTACGAACAGGTGCTTGGTACGAACGCGTCGTTCTCCACCCGAATCTAATCGCCTTCTATGCAAGTCTCCTGGGAGGTCCTGTAGTTGCCTTCGACTATAGGTGGCCAAGAATGATGAGGACGGGCGAAGGATGTGGGCTTCATGCAGACATTCCCTATATCGGGCGAGGTACCAAGCATGTCTGGACCTCATGGATTCCTTTGGGAGAAGTTCCCATATGCAATGGCCCTCTGATCGTGCTCCAGGGAAGTCACCGCAACGCTGCCCTGGATGACTATTTCAATACAGATGCCGCCAATCAACGTCTGGGATGGCTGGAGCGGGACCCAGGTGCATTGCAGGAGAGGGTCGGTGGACAGTGGCTTACAACAAACTTTGAGCCCGGCGACGTTCTAAGTTTCTGCGGCAGAACTGTTCACGGCGCCCTTGACAACAACCATCCCGATGGTGTCTGCAGGCTGAGCTCTGACACTCGTTATCAACTCGCGGACGATGCGCGCGATAACAGATGGTTTGGGGATGTTTCCAATCCGTATGGGGAAGACTACGAGAAGGGGCGGAGGGTCTTCTACCCCGGCATGGTAACGCTGGCAAACGGAAACTCCGACCTAAAAGAAGAGTGGAAGCCAGTCGACGAAGAAGGCCGCTTGGTCCTGAGTCGCTAGCACTAGGTCCGAAACCTAAGAGCCTCCAATTAACGGAAGTCCGAGAGAGATATGCAGTTCATTGACTGAACTGCTCATTGCCTCGTCGCCCGGCGAAGCTCTTCGAGGGCCTACAAATCATGAACTATCGAAGGAAATCCAGCATGAATGTTGAACAAGACCTAGTTGTTGCCATCGAGCCCATTCGACAGATGACCCTGGCCATATGTACAAATCACTTCTTCGAATCCGGCATCTATGCCAAGTTGGACGGCGCACCTTGCAGCTTGACTGAAATTTCGCAGCAGCTAAGCCTTGAGCCGAACCGCCTGGAGGGGCTACTCAACTACCTTCGAAACGAAAACCTCGTTTTTCAACAGGACGGAAAGTACGAGCTGACAGAGAGAGCAAGGCTGGTCGGGAAATACAAGGCTTGGTACACCATGCTCGTCGGAGGGTATACCGAGACGTTCGTGCAAGTTGGAGAGTGTCTAAAGGGACAAGGTCGATGGGCTACTCGCGACGTTGGAAAGGTAGGAATTGGCAGCTGTGGCATTAGCCACTATGACGCTATCCCTCTTACTCAGCGGTTGATGTCAAAGATGGAGCAGCCTGCCTCGACCATGCTGGATCTTGGTTGCGGAAATGCCATGTACCTCGTCGAATTCTGCAAGACGATGCCTCAACTCCGAGCCTGTGGTGTTGAGCCAAGCAAAGCTGCGTGTGACTCAGCTCAATCCATCGTATCCAAGGAAGGACTAGAGAACAGAATTTCTATTGTCAACAAAAGCGTGCGAGAGTTCTTGCAAAGCGAGGACGTCGATGAGCCTGATCTCTTGGTCCTAGGGTTCATTCTCCAGGAGGTGCTTGGCCAAGAAGGACGATCCGGCGTCATTGACTTTCTAGTTTCTGTACTCCGGCGGTATCCGAAGATCACACTGATCGTGATCGAGGTCGATAACCAGGTAAGCAACCCCACGGTGATGGAGCACAGGCTCGCCAAGGCGTACTACAACCCGTACTACCTAATTCACGAATTCACAGAGCAGCAACTGATGACAGACAGCTGGTGGGAAGAGCTGTTTGCGGAAGCAGGGCTGCAGGTTCTGGCGAAGGATCATCCTGATTCAGCAGTGGACTCCACCAACCTCGAGATCGGCTATCTGCTGCGCGGAGCCAACTGAGATGCAAAGGATCACCAGTGAACATTCACCATTGTCTTTTCTCTCTCAGCGCCTGGCGTACGCCAACCAAAACGGGATCGAGGCACTGAACCTTGTCGAGAATGTCCCCGTTTGGCCCGACGCGGCGAGACCAAAGGACCGGCAACGCGACAGCAACGACATGTTTCGCTATGCGCCAGCCGAAGGCGAATCGAGGCTCCGACAGCTCCTGCTCGATCGGGAAAGAAGCAAAGCCGGCAACGACCCATACCTGCTTGGCGAGAATAATTTGCTCGTCACAAATGGCGCCACTCAAGCCTTCGCGTTGGTGCTTGCCTTGGTCGAGCCGACTCGCAGAAAGATACTCTGCCAAAACTCGACTTTCGTCGGAATGGCATCGCTGATGAGGTCGAGGGGTTTTAGTGTGGTGCATTGCCCTCGAGGCATAGATGCCGTGACATGGATGGCGGAGAACCTATCCAATGATGTCGCTGCGATTTACCTAAACACGCCACACAATCCAACCGGATGTGCAGTACCTAAAGATGACATTTTGAGCCTAGCGGCCCTCGCTGAGAGGTATAGGTTGGAGCTAATTGTTGACGCAGTGTATGAGGACTATGTGTTCGACGGCCTTGACGCATCAATTCCTCGACTCCCACACTGTGATCACTTCTTCCTCATCAACTCAGTAAGTAAGAACTACGGCTCACCCGGATTGCGTATCGGTTGGGTTGTCGCATCGAAGAAGAACATAGATAGGCTGACGGGTGTCCTCGAAAGGGAATGCGTGGCTGTCTGTTCGATCGCGCAAAGCCGAGCTGCAGATGTATTGGAGAACGGCAACGTTTCTCTCGTTCATCATGTGGAGAGAAATCGCAAGGGGGTATTCGAGGCGCTTCGATCTGTAAGAGGCGGAGCCTTTGCGTCGACTTCTGCGGGGACGCAGGTCATGCTCCAGTGCGAAGTCGACGACATTGAAGCCTTTGCCGACTACTCTCTCTCCAAGTACGGTCTCATCTTGGCTACTGCGAGAAACTATGCAAACATCGCATCGCAGTCAGTACGAATTCCGTTGGGCGACGACCCTCGTAAAACTTCCGAGGGGATCAAACGTCTCTCAGATAGCCTACAGGCGTATGCGGATGACCACATCTATAGTGAGCGCCTATGCTGACAGGCATTGAAGTAGAAGGGTCAATCATCGCCGAAGAGCTTACATATGGTGCAACCAACTATGCAAGCTTGCCAGTTGTCCTTACAAAAGGGAAAGGCACGGAAGTTTGGGACATTCGAGGCAACAGATTCCTAGACTTCATGAGTGCCTACTCTGCGGCAAACCTTGGGCATTGTCACCCAAGAATCGTCCAAGTAGTTTCTGAGCAGGCCGCACGTTTGGGCGTGGTTTCCAGAGCCTTCCATCACGACAGGCTTGGCGCCTTCCTCAAGCGCGCATGCGATGCCACTGGAATGGACAAAGCACTGCCTATGAACTCGGGTGCGGAGGCGGTGGAGACGGCCATAAAAGCGGCAAGAAAGTGGGCCTACGAGGTCAAAGGGGTCAAGCCAGGCCGAGCCGAAATAGTTTGCTGCAATAGAAACTTCCACGGCCGCACGATGGGCATGATCTCCATGTCCTCTTCGACACAAAATCGATCGGGGTTTGGCCCATACCTTAGAGGGTTTCTGCATGTGCCATTCGGTGACGTCGACGCACTCGAGAACGCCATCACAAACAACACTGCCGCCTTCGTGGTCGAGCCCATTCAAGGCGAGGCAGGCGTAGTTCTCCCTCCCCCAGAGTACTTGCATAAGTGCGAAGAAATTTGCAGGCGGAACAATGTCCTGCTAATTGTCGACGAGATACAAACTGGCCTAGGTCGCGCAGGCCACATGCTTGCATGCAACGCTCAAGGGGTGAAGCCAGATGCGGTGTGCTTGGGAAAAGCTCTCGGTGGGGGGGTAGTGCCAGTTTCGCTGTTCTTGGCACGGCAAGAAGTTATGGACGTTTTCCAGCCAGGTGATCATGGTAGTACGTTTGGCGGCTACCCTATCGCTGCGGCAGTCGGGATCGAGGCTCTTCAGATAGTTGAAGACGAAAGTCTATGCGAGCGCTCTATGAGAGTGGGGAAATCGCTAAAGAGTAGGTTGGAAGAGATACGAGCGGATTCCATCGTCGAAGTGCGGGGGCAAGGGCTCATGATCGGCCTCGAGGTCAAAGGGGGTCGGAATCCCGCAAAGCGTCTTGCGCTCGCTCTTATGAGCAACGGCATCCTTTGCAAGGACGTCAATCAAACAACACTTCGTTTGGCACCCCCGCTGAACGTTCATGTAGACCATGTCGAGGAATTTCTCAATGTCTTCGCAGAAGAAGTTGCAAAACTCGAGTCAAGCTGAACTACGGCTGTTCGGCTACGCATGTGGAATTGCTGGTCAGTTCAGCGGAAGCAAGAAAGGTCCTGAGGCGGTCAAGGTCGCACTCTCTCACCTCCCGCGCTGGGACATGGACTTCCACTGGGCCGATTGGATTGAAGACACTCGATCTTTCTCAGATGTAAGCGCAACAGAAGTACTGGAGATCGTCTCTCGCCTCAACGACACACTGGCAAGAAGCGTAGCGGTGTCGGAAAAGAGCTCTGGCTTCCCAGTTCTCATAGGAGGAGATCATTCGGCAGCAGTGGGATTTTGGTCCGGTGTTTCAGAAGCAAGCAGACCATCAGGCAGCACTGGACTCATTTGGTTAGATGCGCATATGGATAGCCACACGCCGGAGACTAGCCCCAATGGATATGTCCATGGGATGCCGCTAGCTGCGTTGCTCGGATACGGGGATCCAAGACTTCGATCCCTACTCTCGGCGCATCCAAAAATGAGCTCGGAGCATGTTTGCCTAATTGGAACCAGGGACTTCGAGACTGAGGAGCGGGCGTTTCTTGAACAACGACGCATCCGCGTTTTCTACATGAGCGAGGTCAAAGAGCGCGGACTAGCCTCCGTCGTCGATGAGGCTATGGACATCGCCGGAAGTGCAAGCGGTGGCTATGGGGTCACGCTAGATTTGGATGCTCTTGATCCGCAAGATGCGCCAGGAGTCAGTACGCCTTCACCGGGTGGAGTTCGCTCTGTGCACCTCCTTCCAGAGTTTTACAAGATGCTGTCTAGCCCTAAGTGTGTTGGTTTGGAGATATCCGAATTCAACCCAGGGAACGACGTTGACGGGCGGACCATTGATCTCATATTGAATCTATTGAAGATTACGGCCACCTGTAGAGAGAGGTACTGTGCATGAATGTAGTTCTACCGATTGGAATCGCACTAGTCATGGTCGGTACTCACGGGTACGGTCTATTCCTCTTTGGCGCAATCCTCCCGGATCTACAAAGACTGTACAACTTCGACTACTCATTTGCCGGAGCGGCTTCCGCCACTTTGAATACGGCGTATATGGTAGGTGCTCTGTCGCTAAGCGCATTCGGGAGACGCCTCCCTGCCGAGCGCTGGTTCCTTATCTCAGTGGCAGTGTGCATCGTACTTCTAGCGCTCATTCCGTTAGTGCCCAATATGTATTGGATGATTGCGACGTTCATCCCACTCGGAATGGCTGCGGCCGTAAGCTGGAGTAGCACGGTCGGCGTGGTCAATGGCATACCAGGCCTGAACAACCGAAGCCTAATTTTGACTATCGGCGCCGGCGGTGGATCCCTCGGGATGCTCACCATAGGCCTGATGACGGGCTACGGGAAAGATCTACTGAGCTCCCACAAGCTTTGGTATTTGGGAGCTGCGGCCACGTTCCTTGGTCTAGCACTGATCTATCCACACATTTCGTTGCACAAGAAAGCTCCCCCCTCATCTAGTACTTGGGGCAACGTTGAAGAGTCACCTTGGACTGCTAAGAATGTCCAAGTAGGCGTTCTTGCTGTGTTGCTCTCTGGGCTTCTCGGGGCGACAGCTGTTCCGTTTACAACATATCTAAGCGCCTATCTGACAACTGAGGTAGGACAGCCAGAATCTGTAGCTAGCTCGGTATGGCAAGTGCTCGGCGTAACTGGGGCGCTTGCAGGGATGGTTATCGGATCCTTGGCAGACCGGTTTGACCACCGCAAGATTCTTGCGGTGCTCTTCCTGGGGTTTTCTGCAGCAGCGGCGTTACTGGCTGTTGATCCTACGTCTCAATTAGTTCCGCTTGTTGGAATTGGGCATGGAATCACACAGAACCCATTTTGGGGCCTAGTGGCGGCATATCTCGGGTGCTTCTTCTCAGCTTCTGCAACGATGCGAATCGACGCGCTTGGATTGGCAGCATTCGGTCTTGTTGGAGGAATGGCGAACTGGTCGATTGGGTTTTGGGTCGATAGCGGTGGGTCGCTCGAATCCGTTTATGCCGCCCTGGCCGTGGGCGCATTGGTCATGGTGGCGCTCACCGCTCTTGCGCCACCATCGAGCCTGAAAAAGGATGAGACCCTAAATGAACAAGCAGTTTGAGATGAGTGCCAAATACTACGACACCTTCTACAGCTACCGAACGTACTCGCAAGATGTAGAGGCAATCGAGGCGGTGATCGGTAGTATCGTCCCGCAAGCCGCATCAATCTTGGACGTAGCCTGTGGCAGCCACGAGCATGGAGTCTATTTCGATGATCGCTTCAAGGTCGATGGCCTGGATCTGAGTGAAAGGTTCATCAAGTTGGCAAAAGCGAAAACTGCAGATCGCCATTTTCCTGGCACCTACTACCATCAATCGATGGACGGATTCTCTATCGACAGTAGGTACGATGCCATCGTCTGCCTGTTTAGCTCGATTGGATACCTTCCAGATGTAGAGGCACTTCATCGCACCTTTCGGAGCTTTCGCGATCACCTGAATCCCGATGGAGTAGTCATAGTCGAACCGTGGCTTTCGTCAGCGAACATCGATTCATTTGAAACTTCCCGCCTTTCGACGCAAGATGAGATTCAAGTGGCGCGCCTATCTCGCTACAGAGTGACCGGCAAGCAGCTGACTCTTTGGCTTCACTACCTGGTAGGAGATGCTGCTGATGTTGACTATTTTGTCGAAGAACATCACATGACGCTCTTTTCCAGAGACGACTATGAATCGGCTCTTGCTGACAATGGATTTCAGTGGAAGTTCGACCCGGATGGTCTCTCGTCCAAGAGAGGTCTTTACGTTTGCACCAGGGGTGATGGCCATGGCGGAGGTTAGGCGTACGCCCTCCGAAGCAGGTACTAGCGCCTGGGACGAGTTCTACCTGCCTGGTCGCCAGTTCCCAAGTGTGACAAACGAAGAAGCCTGCGACTTTTTGGTCGTTGGAGGTGGATTTGCAGGCCTTTCGGCGGCGAGGGAGCTAAAGCTCCAAGACCCAACGGCCCGTGTCGTCGTCGTTGATGCACTTCGTATCGGTGAGGGCGCCTCCGGCCGGAATGCTGGCTTCATGATCGATGTTTCTCATGACCTAAGTTCTAGTGACTACGCTGGTTCCCTCGATAGTGATCGACAAACGATTTGCGAAAATCGACTCGCAATAGACTTCGCGATGACTGCAGCGCTTGACTACGAGTTCGAGCCTGACATCGTGCAGCGAAGTGGAAAGATCAATGTCGCTTGTACATCACGCAGCCTAGCTTTGGCGAGACGGTACGCCAGGCAACTTCGCTCTGCAGGCGAAGCTTGCAGTGAATTGAGTGCCTATGACCTCGCCGAGATCACAGGCAGTGACTTCTATCTGGGTGGTGTATCCACCCCGGGAACCGTCACGATTCAGCCCGCAGCTTTCATCAAGAGCTTTGCAGGAGGTCTTCAGCGAGATGGCGTTCGGGTATTCGAGTGCTCGCCAGTTGCTCGCGTACGCCGAGACGGGAAATGGCGCGTTGCCTTTGCGAACGGCGTGGACGTAACAGCGGGAAAAGTGATCCTCGCTACGAACGGACATGTTCAGGAGTTCGGCTACTTCACAAGGCAGCTTATTGACGTAACGACGTTTGCTTCTATATCAACGCCATTGACACCCGTACAAACTTCTGCGATCGGAGGACAGCGTTCTTGGGCCCTCACTCCAGCTGCGCCACATGGCTCCACAATTCGCCGAGTGTCCGGCGATGTTTATGGAGGTACCAGGATCTTCTTCAGAAGCGTGTTCAAAACATTCGGTTTGAATCGCGCCTCCCCCGAAGCCATTGCGTGTGCTCGTTCGGAACACCTCAAGGGAATGGTGAAACGCTATCCGAGTTTGGGCGACTTGGAGCTCTCACACACTTGGGCGGGAAGGCTATGCCTGTCAGGCAATCGCGGATCTGCCGTAAAAGAGGTGGCAGAGGGGCTGTTCACTGCCTGTTGCCAGAATGGACTCGGAACAGTTCGTGGAACGTTCAATGGCATTCTCGCGGCCCGCCTGGCCCTGGGGCTCTCGACCTCTGACCTTAAGCCTCATGGCTGGGCACTGCCGCAGACTCTTCCATCACGTCCATTGACGCAATTGGGGGTCTCCGCCTATTTGGCCTGGAAGCGAAGGGAAAGCCGTCATGAATGCTAGCCGTTCGGACTTGACATATGGGTCTTTCGGTTTCGTCGGTGTCGGAAAGTTGGCGGCTCAAATGGTCAAGGGCCTGCGCCGGGCTGGCATGCAAGGTCCAATTCATCTGCTCCCTCGAAGTCGATCGATATCAGACGAGCTGGCTCGTGATTGGGACTGTTCCATCTCGGAGAGTAGACATGTTTTTGCTCGCGACTGCGATGTCGTGTTCCTTGCATGTCATTCAAGGGATGTGCCAAATGCAATAGCAGGGATCCCCTTCACCGATGGCAATACGGTGATCTCTGCTGTCGCGAACTTGGCTGTGGACGTGCTATCCGAGCAGCTTTCAGGAAGTCCAAGCATTTACAGGGTCATGCCATCGATGGCAATCGAGTATGGTGTGGGGGCTATACCTGTTTATCCTGGCGCGGCGCCTGTGGAAAGGTTGCTATCCTTGCTCGGCGAGGTCATAGTCGCGCGAGACGAGTCGCACTTTGACGCATTGACTGCGGCAACGTGTTGCCATGGGTGGATGTACGCCATCCTGGACGAGCTCATCCAGGGGTTGCATAGGGGGGGGCTCACCGTACCCGAAGCGCGCTCGGCCGTTCTTTCCAACGTATTTGCTGCAGCACAAGTCTGTGTGCGTAACCCTCTAGTGCGCCCTAGAGATTTTGCGGATGCGATAGCAAAGCCGGGAACATACACTGGACTCGGCTTGAGTTACATAGAAGAACACCAAGGGCTATGGGCGCTAGAAGGCGCAGTCAGTGAAGTGCTTATTGCATTAAGGGAGCGCAAATTTGCCTAGGCAGCAGCATCCGGCGCAGAACATCGTCTGGGTGACCTCAGAGGGCGGCGGAGGCCCGAACTAAGCGGGCATTTCGGATACTCGAAGTCACTTGCTGTTCAGCCTGCTCGAGTGCTCGATTCCGGCGTCGCCATACTGTTCCGTTGGTTCAACATGTCGCGCAGGCTGGGCTTGGGAGGTCACGGATGGAAAACGACAAATACTCAGTAGGGGCATCGTCGCTTCTAATCAGCCTCGTTTCTGACTTTTTAGCGCGCTCGGAGTTGCGGTGGCGCCGGAAGCCCGTTGTTTGTGACTTTGCGATGGCTCCATTGCGCGACTAACCCGCCACAGGCCGCATGAACACAAGGCCGTAGTTTTTGACTCTATTGGGTGAGAACAGGTGCGGCTTGCCGCACCGTTGTCTTCGACAACGCCAGGCTTCTGGGTTTGGTGGACACTCATATTGCGGAGCAATGTGATGTGGCCACACAAGCCCGCGAGCTCTAGCAGTGCGTCACTGTCGAGTGACGACAGTGACGGACTTGTAGGTGCGGCTTGCCGCACCGTTGTCTTCGACAACGCCAGGTTTCTGGGTTTGGTGGACACTCCTATCGCGCGAAGCGCGATGTGATGTGGCCACAGCAAACCCCTCCGTGTGCACGAACAGCATTCGAATAAGTAACGACAATGACTGACTTGTAGGTGCGGCTTGCCGCACCATTGCCTTCAAGGGGCCAACGCCAGGTTTCTGAAGTGGTGGACACTCATATCGCGAGAGACCCGTCAGGCATTCGACCTGTCCGTTGCATATGCACAGCGCTATGCGCGTCAGCGAAACGGTACGCGTCGGTATTGGGGCGCAGCCGTGTAGAGTTGGGCAGTACGCCATCCGCGCGCGATGCCTGCCGACTTTCACGTTTCATGTATACCGTCGGATATCCGCGCTGTGAGTGGCTAAGTCTTTGATTTGTCGGCGTTCCAGGGAGGAAGCGATGACCATGTTATCCAGCAGCGTCCATGTTATCCGGCACTTGGCTGCCGTATATATCTAGTTAGGCTGCATATGGCGACGATCGCCTCGCTGTACGTTGTCGGGTCAGTTGCGATGGCAGCTGTGCTTATCGCAGACAACGTGCGCCTGCTCCGGCGCGGCGGTGTGGCAGATGCAAAGGAGAACGGGAAAGCTGTTGGATGGACGTTCTTCTTCATGATTGCCGAAATGTGGTGGGCCGGTACATCTGCCTGGGTGCTATTTCAGGGCTTGGTGCCTCCGCTTCTGCCTGTTCTGTATCTGGCGTACGTTGGCGTAGCGCTCCTATCGGGAGTCGTCGTTAACGCTGTCAAAGGACCGGTGCTCTCCTTCCCAGTTTGGCAAGTACGGGCCGGTCTCGCCTTTAGCGTCTTATTCGGGTTGACCACAATCTATGAGCTGGTGCGTATGTCGACCGCAAATGCAGCCTAACAGCGCGTTGTTGACCGACGCCTTCCGCTCGCTTCGCTGCGCATGCGGCGCGGCAAAACGCGAACGTTAGGCAACCATGAGTTCATCGGCAGGCCGCTTGTATCGGATCCTCAGCTTCGACCGCGTGGTCCAGATCTTCGAGAAGGAACAGTTGCACTTGGCGCATCCGTCGTCATGGGACGATCCATACGAGGTTCGCTTAAAACACAACCAAAGTCACCAGATCTTTGGTCAATGCTGGTGCACAAAGGGCGTATCGGATGCAATGTGGCGAATCTACTCACCCAACCACCTGGGTGTCCGTATATCAACAAGTACAAAACTACTTCGTCAACAAGTCGCGACCGTAGCCAGAGAGCGCGGCTACACCCTCCGCATGGAGTCTGTAAGGTACGAAAGTCAGTACAAGATAAACAAAGAGATTGCTGCACTTCGAGGCGACCTTCAGCAACATTTCGAAGTACAGCGCGCCATGGATGCGCTATTTCTCAAGAGAGAAGCGTTCGATCATGAAGCTGAGTTCCGGGTACTTCTACGTGCACCAGAGGCGAACCGCAAGACCGTGCTCGAGGGCATCAAGATTCCAATAAATCCTCACCGCTTAATCGATAGCGTGTTGCTCGATCCTCGAGCTCCACCAGAGCTAGTGGCTGCTTTCACTTACTACCTCCAACAAAAAATCGGCTTCAAGAAGCGCGTAGCTAGGTCTGTTCTGTACAAATCTACCGACCCATACGTCGTGGAAGGCGAGTAATGTCAAAAAGTTTGCCTAACTGGTCGTATATGGACTCCCCCTCAACAGCAAGGGACTGACCGATTGTTGACCTTGGGGTAAAGCACCTGCAGTCGTATATCCGGCATCTGTGGTGGGATCGTCAATGTCCCGTGGCGCCAAAAGAATCTGCGTCACCGCATCGCCACACGGTACAAACGGCTGCCTTGTTGGAGCCGGAAGAGTTATCGGCGTAAAGCGGTGTGGGAGGAACCCGGTTGGCCATGGTGGTCGATCAAACCCGTCGCAAGGTGAGATGGCGTGAAGTGGTTGCTGAGTGGGTGAGGAGCGGAAGATGAAGAATCAGGCCGGCATGACGAAGCTCTGCCGGTTTTGTTTTTTGTGGGCGATCCTGGTGGCGGTGGCTGTTTCGTCAAACGGTGCGTGGTCGCGCAGCGTGGCAAAGCAGATGCGGGCCAGCTTGTTGGCCAGGGCACAGGTGGCCTTGTTGTGGTTGGTGCGGGCCTGCACGTCGAGTGCCCACCGGCGCACCCCGATGAGATCTTTGCCGGCACCCTCGGCCACCTTGGATGCTCTGAGCACACTGCGCGCACCGTGGGTGAGCAGCATGCGCAAGTAGCGGTCGCCCTTCTTGGAGATGCGGCCGAGGTAGCGGCTGGAGCTGGAGCTGTACTCGCGCGGCGTCAGGCCGAACCAGCTGGCAAAGTGGCGGGCATCTTGGAAGTGGGTGACATCGCCCGAAGTGGCAGCCACCAGCGCGGTGGCGGTGAGCAGCCCGATGCCAGGCACAGAGAGCAGCAAGGTGCAGGCAGGGCTTTGGCGGGCGACGGCAGCGAGCTCGCGCTCAAGCTGAGCAATGCGCGCTTCGAGCAGGCGGATCTCTTCGAGCAAGAGGGTGCAGGTGTGGCGGATCAAATCAGGTACAGCCGAACGCGGATCGGCCAGCACGCGAGCCAGGGATTCGATGCCGGTGCGGGCGCCTTGGGAAATGGCTATGCCGAACTCGCGGCAAAAGCCGCGCAAGGCGTTGATGCGGGAGGTGCGGGTGCTCATCCACAGGGAGCGGGTACGGTGAAGACCCTGGATGGCTTGCTGCTCGACCGACTTGACGCGCACAGGGCGGATATCGGCCGCGCGGGCGGCTTCGAGCAGGGCAGCGGCATCGGTGGCGTCGGTCTTGTTGCGGCGAACGTAGGCGCGCACGTACTGGGCGGGCAGCAGACGCACCTCGATGCCCAGGGCATTGAGCCAGCGGGCCCAGTGGTGAGCAGAGCCACAGGCTTCCATGACGACCAGGCCGATAGAACGATTGACGAACCAGCGTTCGAATTGGGAACGCGTGAGGCGTTGTGTCTCAATCACGCGCCATTGATCGTCGGCTGCAGCGATTTGGAAAACGGATTTGGCCAGATCGACGGCCACAGTAGTAGCATGCATATCGGACTCCTTTCGTTTGATGAAGACCTGATCCCCACGCCAATGAAGACCAGTGCGCTGTTATGGCGCAAACAAACGGGGGAGTCCATCCCATCACTCAAGCGGAGCGCCAACGGTCGGCTACCAGGCCCGCGAGGCGCCGCTGGTAATCCTGCGCTTCGCGGGCCTGGCATCCAGCCGTCGTCACCCGCTTAGCTCGAACGGTAGACATCTCTTTCCATGAGCAACAAGCGAGATTTGCTGATTCACTACGACGAAGAGAACCAAAAGTTCATCTTCTATATGCTCGAAGCTTCAGACACTGCTGCGCTTCGGGCCAAGACATTTGATGGCGTCTGTCCCGAGGTGGCATTCTTCAAAGAAAGGGCTCCCGATGATGCAGAAAAAACGATGGGAAGCATGGTCTTTGCCGCTCTCGATCACGGTAGCATCAATCGCGTGAGCATCCGCGATTACAAATCAGAGTCTGAAGTCGCAATGAGAGAGTACGTGACCGAGCTAGAAGTCGCGGCCCAAAACAACGATCCAGAAGCTCAGTACAGCCTGTTCATGGAATATCACTCCAGAACAATGCGTAGCGGAAATAGCAGTGATCTTCAGCGCGCGGAAGAGTTGTTGATCGCTTCCGCCAATGCGGGATATGCCCCCGCAAAGAAGGCCCTTGATGATTGGACGCTTCTCAAGGCTGCGGCAGAATGGCGCATTGATCGTGGCCCATCTGTCTAACACAATAGTCGAGCGGGGCAGCCACACGCTGCGCTTGTGGTTACCTCCACGGTAGACATTTCATGCAGCAGCCTTTCTCCCTTGCACGTTCGGTTTACCGTTGGTCTGCATTTCTTGCGTTACCGGGTGGCCTGTGGGCGGCGTTCGAGATGTACGGGCTCACCTTGCGTGGGCCACAGATGCTGTTCTTTTCCGCCACTCATACGATGCCGCCATTGGTATTCGCGGTCTTCCTGTCCATTCCTATGGGCTTTGTATGGTTGGTTCAGTCGGTCATGGCTCTCGTCTACTCAGCATACCGAGCGCGTCTTGCAATTCCTCAGCGGTCACTTTTGATCTTCGTGGTCGCCATAATTTCGCACACTGTATTGCTCGCTGGGTACGAGTTTTGGTCAGGCAGCGCTTCATCGCAGGTCCCGATGTGTATTCTGGGTCTCATACTTGCTGGGCTTGCGGTACGTGAGGCGTGGCGCCAGCTCAGGTCGCCAATCCCTACGTACGAGGCGCCGATTGGTGAGTTCAATGCCTAACAAATCAGCCCAGCACGGACGGCTTACTGCCTCCGCTGGACGTAATCGGTAGACCGCATGATGTGGTGGCTTCACGCATTGGGACTTTTGAGTTCACTGGTGTTCGGAGCGACGTACGCATCGGGACCGGATGCGGCGTCTGTGCCGGGCTGGCAGATTGCGCTGGCTTTTCTCGGTGGCGCGATAGCTCCTTACGTCGTTGCCTTCGGTTGGGTCATCCTGGTGGCGCCCCCCGATGTTCGCGAGATGTTTCGCCAGTGGCGCGAGCGGCGCGCCGCTGGTCGCGGCAAGGAGTAGAGAATTGGTGAATGTAGTGAAAGTAGAGAGTGCCCGTGGCGGTGGTCTGCGGTCTAGCCAGTTTGCCCTCATGCCGCAATACGCCTGGTCATGCCTCGCATGTGGGTCGACCAACGAAGCAACGTTATCGTCATGCGCTGTGTGTGGTTGCCCATCGCGGTGCACGATGCGTGAAGTTGAGCGTTGTCGTGCAAGCCACCTGGCAACGGGGGCGGCCGTTGGTCCGTCCGCCGGGCTTCTGCGCGAAAGCACCAGTGCCGCGCGCATGCAAGTTTTGCTTGGCGTCATGGGCCTGATTCTGGGCGCTGTTCCTTTTGCTCGCCCTCTCTTTATGTGGTTGACGGAAAATTTCAATGCCAATATCGAGTCAAATGAGAGCTAACAAATCGGCCCAGAACGGACGGCTTTCGACCTTCGCTGGCTCCAGTCGTTAGGCGTATGGACATGGCAAGGACTTCTGCAGTCTCGAAGCCAGTCTTGCTGACCGCAGTCGGCTATGGAGTCTGGTTTGCTTTTAATTTGGCGATAGCAATTGCGGGGTTCGGCGATGGAGGCGTGAGTTCTCATCTTTCGTTGCTGTTCACTGGCTTCCCGGCCGCGCTCGCTTCCTTGGCGTTGCAACACGCGAGCGTAGCCGCCGTCGTGGTGGCAGGTATTCTTGGTCTTTTTCAATGGGTTGTCGTGGCCTGGCTTTTCGCTTTGAGCAAAGTTGGTGCTCGTGGCGCCTAAAAAGCTGGTCAACCGCACACTTAAATCGGTGCGCGAATTGAGTGGTGTTCGCAGGCGCTCCGGTGCCGGTCACTTTTGATGTTAGAGCTAAATGAAAAGTGTGCTCCTTGGAATGCTTGGCGCAGTCGTGGCCCTCGTGGCAGCAGCGATGGTCTATCCACAGTACAGTGACTATAGGGCCCGTGCACAAACCGATAGCTGGCTATTTACGGTGGAGGAAGTCCAGCGCAAGGTTGAGACAAACGCCGAGCGTAAGAGATCCCTAGTAGGCGCTGGCACTGGAGTGGAACGCCCAAAATTCCTTCCATCCATCGCCCCCGAATATTTCAGGGTTACGAATGACGGAATCATCTTTGTGAAGGGTGGCCGCGATGGACAGCTCGTCGTCCTTATGCCAAGTCTCTCGGGATCAAAAATCACTTGGGCCTGCATTGGTGGGTCATTGAGGACCATGCCATCGAGGTGCCAGAATGTGCCCTAACCCCCTTATCGGGCGGTGGAACAAAGCGACCTTTGGCCACTATGTTCCGCGGCTCTTGTCAACCGATAAACCTCAATGAAGTTCCTTGCACCTTGGTACGAGACCAAAGACGAGGCTCTGGTCGCTGAACTGCATAGGGAACTGCCGGAGGGGCATGTCTTGCACGGAAAGCCGGTCAAAGCAATGGGCCGTAGGGAAGATAGAGACCAGGCGCTGTTTGCGCTGCAAGATGGAACCGGGCGACTCGCCGTTGTGCATTTGACATTCCAGGTAGAAACTGATGTCAGCTGGCCTCGATTTTCAATGTTTGGAAGCGAAGCTGAGTGGATTGAAAGGATGGAGGTTGATCATGGCGAGTTCGAGGCTTAGCTTATCGGCCCAGAACGGACGGGCTACGGTCTCCGCAGGCCTCATTCGCTATGTTTTGGGAAATCTCACGCGATGTCTTTGAAAGACTGATCGTGGGAAGCAAGTTCGCCTGCGATTGTGGTCATACTGTCTGTACGAACAGCTTTGAAGGCCACGGAATTTTTCGCCTTATATCGGACAACGAAATTGATGCCCTTAGCGACCCGATCAGCGTCCGAGAAGTCACCGAACTCTGGAGTCGATCCCCAGAGATGATTCGGTGCAAAGGGTGTGGTTGCTTATACCAGTGGGACGGCATCAGCCAAGAATATGTTCAATACAAACGAGTGTCTTCATAAAGATAACTGGTCCGCCCAGTCGGGCGAGCGACATCGGGTTGTGGCTTCTCAGCGTGTGCTGCTTGCCGCTCTAAGCCAATGCAGGGCGTCACCATGAAGAAGCGCTGGGTTTCGCTCATCGCCGTGGGGTCACTGGCACTGGGAGTTGGTGGGGCCACGTGGTTCTGGAATCACTTTTATTCCCAGTTCATCCATTTCTCCTTTGTCACTCGCACTGAGGCTGACATCATCACAAGGGTAGCGGTCTTGGAGCACATTCGCGCCGGACAGATAGCTGATGCAACAGCGCTTCTTGAATCGCAGCTGGACGGAGACCTTATAGGTGCCGGTGCGCTTGCGCGAGATGGCACAAAATTCAAAGCCAAAACGGGTCGTGCTGTAGCCCTTGAGGCTAGGGCGCGGGCAGAGTCGGGCTATAGGCCCATCGGCAGTGATGTGAACAACGCAGTCCAAGAAGCACTCCGTTTGGTGCCCGCAGCTGTCGCGGATGCCACCGTCCAACCCGTCGCTCCTGAGGGACGCTCCGCCGGCAAGAAGGCTTCGGGTTCCTGAGCTAGCACCCTAGAGTTATCAATGAACAAACGCGAAAGTAAGGAAACCGAAGCAGCTTTGCGTGACTTTTCGGTTTTGATCCAGCGGCGGATCAAGGAAGACCTCAACTTCTGGAAGCACCGAAATCCCGCGGAGGCGAAAGGCCGGGAAATGGCCTATCGTTCCTGCTTGTTTGAGCTAAACGAGGCGCTCTCCAATCATGGTTTGACCATGGGCGATATGGGGCTGGGCGGGTATGAGGTCCCTGACACTGATGTACTTGAGTAATTCCAACAATTCGGCCCGATGCGGCCGGCCTCCATCGTTGAAGCGCTGATGTTCAATCTGATTGAAAACTTGCTCGACTTGTTGCAAGTGCTCGGTGTATCGAAGTGGGCCTGGTTGGGATTGGTTTTGGGCGCTGGCGCAGCTTTTCTTTGCTGGCATCTCCTCAGTGAGGCGTCAGCGCGTGGCGTCTTCAGTGCGTTGGCATTTGCGGTCCCCTTTGCCCTATGTGTATGGCAAGAACTCCGCGATGACGAACCGTAGTAAAAAGGTAGCTTGTGCGTTGTGCGACATCGCGCTTTCAACAATCGACCCAGAGCGGTCGGTCTTCATCGTTAGGCATCAAGGAAAGTCATGCACTGTTTCAACCATCCAGATCGAGTGGCAATCGGCTCTTGCAAGGGCTGTTGTAAGGGTCTTTGCGGTGAGTGCGCGGCAGATATGGGCCATGGCCTTGCTTGCAAGGACAAGCATGAAGGCATGGTAGAGGCCTATAACGCCATAGTGACTCGAAACGCCAAGGTCTACTCTGAGGCACAGAAGGGAGGTAGCTTGATCTTGCCCGCTTTCTTCGCATTCATGGGGGTCATGCTGATCGGTACAGCGCTTTTCTCGGGTCGCAGCGTGAACAGCTCCGGGGTTTTGATGGGTGCCGGTTTCATTGTCTTCGGCATCATCTTCCTGCTGTACAACCGCAGGGTGTTCGGCTCACGCAACAATGCCTGATCTGTTGCTCAAGTTCGCTCCGGCAGCCAAGACTGTCTGCGCGGGACGACCACTTCGGGTCCGCCCGTTGTCAAAGCGGTCATGAAGCAAGTCAAGATTCTTGTCGGAGTGGTTGCAGCCGTCCAGCTGGGCGTGTCGTTGGCGCAAACGTATCTGCCACAGCCTTTGCCCGGCAATGAGGGCCGTGTGGTCATTGGCACTTGGAAACTCATTGAGCCGGACATCGCTTGCACTCGCAGCATTGAGCGGCTCCATGAAAATTACTATATGGTCGCTCGATGCTCTGAGGGCGCTGGAGTTGATGGTACGAAGGGGCTTCCCATCGAGAAGATCTCTGAGCGTATCTACCAAAGCCAGGCCGGCGTGACGTACGAGATCCAAACCGACGGTATGCTCTTCGTGGTCAAGAAGGGAAGTGTTGACATGCGGGGAACGCCGCAGGCAGAACTTTGGCCGCAATGACACCAGATCAACCGCAGCTCATGTGGCCTACAGCCTCTGCCGGCCATATTTCTTGTATGTGCTCCGAGCCTGGAACGAGCAACTTCTCCCTATGACCCAACCCACAGCGATTCTCCTGGGTGCCTCCGGCTCAGTTGGCCAGGTGCTGCTGACAGAAATTCTTCGTTCAGGAAAGTTTGGCAAAGTCATCGTCCTGGCCAGAAGTTCAATCGGTGCCCAGCGGATCGATGGCACTCCTGTGGTCGAAGTCCTGGTGCCAGAAATGGACGCGACCAAACTGCGCCAAGCCGTCGTCGATGCGTTGGCTGATGAATCGACCGAAGTGGTGGGGTTCAGTGTTTTGGGTGTGGGCGCAGGCACAGCCAAGCTCTCACTGGCGCAACACCGGGCCATCGATGTGGAACTCAATTCAGCGTTCGCCGCCGGGTTGAAGGTATCGGGCAAGGTTCGCCACCTGGCATTCATGTCGGCCATTGGCGCCGACATCAACGCCAGGGCGAGCGGTTCAGGCGCTGCGGGAATGCCGCGGTATGCGCGCGTCAAAGGCGAAGCGGAGCAGGCTGTGCGCGGTCAAGGGCTCGAAGTGGTGAGCATCTTCCAGCCTTCCGTGATCATCGGCTCAAAGCACACACCCAAAGTGATCGCCGCGGCATTCTCGGCGCTGTCGTTTTTGATGCCCGCAAAGTACCGCGCCATTCGCACATCCGAGATTGCGCGTGCGATGGTGGCGGCCGCGTTGGACAGACCGAAGAGCAGCGCTGTCTACACCTATGCAGAGATGAAGGCACTCGCTCGCAGAATCGAAAAGTGGCCAGGTCTGAAGAGTCAATCTTGAATGGCGGATCAAGTCTGGCTGAAAGCTGAGCGCCAGATCAGCTCTTAAGTCGGTAGCAACAACGGTTTCGCCCTTTCGGCCAGCGGACTCGAAAACTAAAGGATGAACAGAGGGCTTTGGGCACCTTTGTTTCTTGAAGTCGGCAGGGTAGAAGCCGGATAGTCTTATCACTACTGTTCCGAGGCGTACCACGCCCGGAGAACTCCAGCGATGAGGTATTTATGTTTGCTATGTCTTTTCTCCAGGGACTCAGGACGAGAACCCAGCTGCTGTTTTCACATGGTCTGTTGGCCTGTTTGGCTGTAGGCACCGGCGTGGCCGGTGTCATCACTCTGACCAGTCTGCAGAATGACTATCTGGGCTATGTCGAGGGCACGGCCAAACGGCTGGCACTGGCCAACGAGGTGCTGGAAGCCACCAATGCTCGGGCCATCGCCGCACGCAACCTGGTGCTGGTGTCGGCCCCGGAAGACATCGCGACGGAAAAAGAAGCTGTGGAGCACTCGGGAAAGGCGCTGGAGGAAGCGCTGGGCCAACTGGAGGCCCGGCTGACCAGCACAGCGGGTGTTTCTCCGGCCGAGATGGCCGCCTTCAAGACCTTTCAGGAGGTGGAGAGCCGATATGGCCCGGTGGCAACTGCCATCGTCAGCAACACCCTTGCTGGCAACAGGGAGGTCGCCATCACCAGCATGATCGAGGAGTGCCGTCCTTTGCTGGCCGAGCTGCTCTCGGCCGGACACGCTTACCTGGACCTGGTGACAAAAGAAGCGGCTGGTCAGGCTGGCGAGGAAGCACAGGACGCTACGGTTTCCAAGAACTTCATGATGGCGCTGGCCATCATCTCCAGCATTCTCAGTGTGATGCTCACCTGGATTCTGGTCAGGTCCATTGTCGGATCGCTGGGCGCGGAGCCGACGCAATTGGCCACCTTTGCAAAAACCGTGGCAGCCGGTGATCTGAGCGAAAAGAACGAGGGCAGGCCACAGGGCTACCCCGCCAACAGCGTCATGGCTTCCCTGGTGGAGATGCAAGCCAGTCTGTCGCGCATCGTCCGGGACGTCAGAAATGCATCCTCCTCCATTGCCGACGGCTCCAGCGAGATTGCGCTGGGCAATGCGGACCTGTCTCAACGAACCGAGCAGCAGGCCGCCAACCTGCAAAAAACGGCCGCTTCCATGGAGCAACTCAATGGAACCGTGCAAGCCAATGCCAGCACCGCGCGGCAAGCGGTTCAAGTCTCGAGTGCTGCCAGCCATTCCGCTGAACAAGGTGGCCGCATTGTCACTGAAGTCATCGAAACCATGGAAGGCATCTCCCAGACGTCGAGCAAAATTGCAGACATCATTGGTGTCATCGACGGCATCGCATTCCAGACCAATATCCTCGCGCTCAATGCGGCCGTGGAAGCCGCCCGCGCGGGCGAGCAGGGCCGAGGGTTTGCCGTTGTGGCGGCAGAAGTGCGAACGCTGGCACAGCGCAGTGCGAATGCAGCTCGCGAGATCAAGGATCTCATTGGCGGCAGCGTAGAGCGCGTGGAAGTCGGCTCCCAGCTGGTGAGCAAAGCTGGCACGAACATGAATGAAATCGTCACCCAGGTCAAGCAGGTCACCACCATGATCGGCGAGATCAGCTCTGCCACCGATGAACAAAGCACAGGTATCGGGCAAGTCAGCACAGCCGTCGCGCAGCTGGACTCGACAACCCAGCAAAATGCCGCCCTGGTCGAACAAAGCGCTGCCGCATCTGCCAGCTTGAAGCAACAGTCCGAGAAGCTCGCAGGATTGGTGGCCGTTTTCAAGATCTGAGTGCGGCCTGCGAGGCCGGCCCGTTCGCGGCCAACGCGATGAGGTTGCCTTGATGGGGCGCGGCGTGGTGCAGAGTCGTTCAGCCACACACGCTCCTGGCAGACGTGGATGGCTTTCCTCGTCACACAACGACGGCCACACCATCCCGGTGCGGCGGACAATCTCCCACAACCACAAAGTTGCCTGGGGTGAATTGAACGACATGTCAGCATGAGGCGACCACATGCGAACTCGTTGGATGGGACTTTAGCCAGCGGGCAGCCGACTCACACCTGGTCTTCATCCCGTTTCCCTTGCGCCTCTTGACCGGAGGCCTGGAGGACGCGACGATGATCTCATGAGGAGAGCTCTTGTCACCACTTGGTCCATCCACCTCGCTGCGTTGACGGTGGGCCTGGCTTTCATCTCCTCGGTGGTCATCGTCACCATCGTGGATGATTTTTTACTTCCAAACTTCGTGGTGCCCGGCGACACAGCGGCTTTGGCCCAGGACATCGAGGCCAAGCCAACGGCTATCTGGTGGGCAGCTATTGGCTACCTGTGCGTGTTGGCGCTGGACGCGATCATCGGCCTTGCGCTCTTTGTGGTGCTGTGGCCTGCCAGCAAAGCGCTTGCCAAGGCAGTGGCTGTGTTCAGGTTGCTCTATGTGGGGGTTTTGGTGTTGGGCATCGTCGCCTTGCTGGTGCGTGCGGTGGATGCACATGGCTATGCTTCATTCAAGCAGGTGGGCTATGTCTTTTTCGCTCTGCACATCTTGCTGCTGGGCTTTGCGGTATGGAAGTCGGGCTACTTGCCCAAGTGGATCGGACTGCTGCTGTTGTTGGCCTCTTTGACCTACGCCACCTTCTTTGTTGACTTCGGGCTGTCGGAGGCGATGAAGGTGTTGACGATGCTGGTCATGGCCGTGGCAGAGCTGTCGCTGAGTGCCTGGCTGCTGATCAGGCGCAAGACCTTGCCTGGTGGTCCAGGAGGGAGACTTGATGGTGATGCAGAGGGTCCTTGAAGGAGAAATTGTCGATGTCAAATGAACTGCCTGTGCTCAGCCATATCACGCTGGGCACCAACGATTACGAGCGGTCCACCCGCTTCTATGACGCTGTGCTGGCACCACTGGGTTTTGAGCGCGTTCCCAAACCTACCGGCAAACCGCCGCTGTATGCCAAGGGCGAGCAGATGCCGCAGCTGTATTTGTACAAACCCATCGATGGGCGGCCAGCCACCTGGGGCAATGGCACCCATGTGGCCTTTCTGGCTGGTACGACTCAGGCCGTCGACGCCTTTCACGCGGCCGCACTGGCTCACGGCGGCATGGATGAGGGGCTGCCAGGGATTCGTGAGCACTATGGCCCCAACTACTATGCGGCCTATGTGCGTGACCCGGATGGCAACAAGCTGCAGGCGGTTTGCTATATCGGGTCTTCGTCGCCGAACTGACGAGGGCGTTGTTGTCGGCTGGGCGACAAGCGGTGGGCTTGCAGCACTTGGATTTGGACGCTTGGCGGGGCAAACTGGAGCGATTCTTCATCAAGTGGAGGTCAACACCATGACGGTTCACGACGATTCAATGGCCAATGCCACACCTGCGGGCGAAGAGGGTGTGCCGGTCGAGCCCAACTTGCAAACGGTCATGGCTGGCAACGGCTGCACCGTGCAGGCCACCATCTTTCGTCCACATGGCGAGCCCAAGGCCGCAGCATTGATCGCCCCCGCCATGGGGGTGAATCAGCGCTTCTATGCCCCGTTGGCCCAATGGTTGGCTGCTCAGGGTTTCCTGGTGGCGAGTTTCGATTACTCGGGCACCGGCCGGTCTGTCAACGGTGACATACGAAACCTCAAAGTGGACATCGTGGACTGGGCGCGCTATGACTGCGATGCCATGCTCACGGCTGTGTCGGCAATGGCGCCGGGCAAGCCGCTGTTCTGGCTGGGCCACAGCCTCGGCGGGCAGATTCTGGGCTTTTTGCCCAACCGCGACCGCATCACCAAGGCGGTGACCATTGCAACGGGCAGTGGCTATTGGCTGGAGAACGCGCCTGCCTTGAAGTGGAAGGCTTGGTGGCTTTGGTATTTCGTCGCGCCGCTGGCCACCCGCCTGGCCGGCTACTTCCCGGGCAAGCGTCTGCGCAAGGTGGGCGATTTGCCGCGGGGTGTCATGGACCAATGGCGTCGCTGGTGTCTGAACCCCGAGTACGCAGTCGGTGCCGAAGGGCCAGGCGTGCGAGCGCAGTTTGCCGCCGTGACCACACCGATCACCTCGCTGTCGTTCGAAGACGACGAAATGATGTCGGCGCGCAATACGGCGTCGCTGCATGGCTTTTATTTGGGTGCGCCGCGATCCATGAAGCGGATATCTCCACAGGAATCAGGCGTGCGACGCATTGGTCACTTCGGGTTTTTCAGGGCGGGGTCTGAGGCTTCGCTGTGGGAGCGGTATTTGTTGCCTGAGCTGATGGTTTGAACCTGTTCGACGGTCCAAGGTCGGTGCAGCTCAGGCAGCTTTTGCTTGTCTGACCGCCCAGATCATCCAGACCACGCCAATGGCCATGAACGGCAGGCTGAGCATTTGCCCGGTGGAGAAAGGCAAGTCAGTGGTGTAGTCGGCCTGGCGCGTCTTGAAGTACTCCAGCACAAAACGCGCGCTAAAGAGGCCGCAAAGAAACACGGGCGGCAGCAGACGGGTAGCGAGTGTGGACGACGCCTTCCTGTAGATGAGAAGGAGCAAGCCGAACAGGGCCAGGTAGGCGAGCGATTCGTACAGCTGGACGGGGTGGCGCGGGATGTTGTCGACCCGCGCAAAGACCACGGCCCACGGCACTTGTGCGGGCAAGCCCAGGATCTCCGAATTGAAGAAGTTGCCCAACCGCACACAGGCGGCGGTCAGTGCGCCCGGAATGGCCACGCGAGCCAGCAACCATGGCAGCGGCAATTCATAACGGCGTGAGACGTAGACCAGCGCCAGCACCGTGCCCACCAGACCGCCATGGCTGGCCAGACCGCCTTGCCAGATGTAGAGAACCTCCAGAGGGTGGGCAAGATAGTAGGCTGGCGAATACAGAAAGCAGTGGGCCAGGCGCGCACCCACCAGCGCGCCGATCAGAACCAGTACCAGCAAGGGCTCCACCCCCGCCGTGCTCTTGCCTTCTCTGGAGAATATCCAGCGGAGAATGACGCCGCCCACCGGAAACGAGCCAATGAAAAGCAGGCCATACCAGCGCAGCTGCAAGCTGCCTACCTCAAGGAGGACGGGGTTGGCGTTCCAGACGAAATGCTCCATCGGCGACTTCTCTTCGATCCTGTATTGCGACGCGGTCTATGATGGCCTACGTGAGTGACTGATACAAGACCGAAACAAGGGATGGAATGATGATGCGAAGCAATGTTCGCCGGTGGGAGCGATGGTGTGATTGGGGTGTCGCCTGGCTGCATATGTGTGCATGTGCCAAGGCAGCCTCGCAGCCACATTCAAACCCACGGCGACTGTCCGGTGGAGTGGTTGAGGCCAATGAGGCCGACCAATGATCGACCTTCTGCGGATTTTCAGGTTTGGGGCGGGGTACCGGTGGATCAACGTCGTGGCGTCGGACCGTTTGCACGTCGAACTGAAGCACATGTTTCGAACCACGGTGTGCAGCAAAGCCCGGGATGCCGTAGAACAGAACGGACGGCTGGTGGATGCGTTGAGCAATGCATGTAAAGTGGAGATTGACAATGTCGAGCGTCGCAAAGGGCCTGATCACTGGCAGGTGAGCTTGCGCTTCCATTCGGGAAAGCAGTGCATTGTGGGACGGACGACCGACGAACTGGAGGCCTCTACAGTGGCGGCCAAACTCGGCACTGTGGCAGGCAAGCGTGTGGAAATGGATGGCGCGTTGCGTCGTTGGCGAAGCGTTTGACCTTTTCCATTTTCTTTGAACGCCAAGCCTGGATTCGATGCGCATCACTCTCATACGCCACGGCAAACCCACCTTCGAGCTCAAAGGCAACATGCGCGCGGGTGATCTGGGCCAGATCGCGCGGTCATATGACGCGTCTGGCATATCGGATACACCAGGCCTTGATGCCCTGGAGGCCGTGAAAGGCCATGAGCGCGTGGTTTGCAGCGCCTTGTTGCGATCGCAGGAATCGGCCAGCGCGTTGGGGTTCTCAGAAGTCCACCTCAGCGATGCGATGTTCAATGAGGTGGCTGTGCCCCATTTCAACGGGGGTTCGCTGCGCTTGCCCGTGCGTGTTTGGGTGGTAGTTCTGCGGGTGATGTGGCTGATGGGCTTCGCGCAGAACGGCGAATCTGTGAGTGCGGCCAAGCGCAGGGCCAAGCTGGCCGCCTCGGAGCTGGTCGGGCTTGCGCAGAGCCATGGCAGCGTGTTGCTGGTGGGGCATGGCTTCATCAACTTGCTGATTGCCAAGGAATTGCAGCGGGTGGGCTGGGATGGGCCGCCCAGGCCCATTAGCGAATACTGGGGGACAGGTGTCTATGAGCGACCTGTAGCTCCACTTGAATCTGTTAACAAAGGGAATTAGAGCCACATGCTTTCTCCGTTTCGTTCGTGGCGGCTGGCCGCCTTTTCCCTGGTGCTCGGGCTGAGTCTTTTGACCAGCGACGACAGTCTGGCTGCGGAAGTGCCAATGCTGGATCAGGTTTCGGGCCTACCGGAGCCAGTGAAGTTGCAGCTGACAAAACTGTCCAGCACGATCATTCCTGTGGAGAGTCGGTCTTGTGAAGAAGATGCCGGCCCGACAGTGGCCAGTGTGATGAAGTCGATGGAGTCGTTTGACGCCGTGCCATGGTCATATGGGTGCACTGGCGCCGAATGCTGGTTGGTGGCGTCCAGTTGCAAGCCCGGCCAGAAGGCGGAATGCGGGCAGCGCTTTCTTCGGTTTCGCGTAGAGGCTTCCGGTCATGTTGATCCTGGCAGCTTTCAGTGTGTGGATGTGCCGTGAACTGAAACCTTGCCGAATCTGAGCACGCCGAAAAGAGCACGCAAAACCCAACAACGCCAAATTCAATCACCCGTCTATGACACCCAGGGATGCCTTGAAAATGCTGTCACGTCGATGGATCGGATACCTCGCCGCCTGCCTTGGCGTCTGCTTGTTGCAAGCCTGCACCACGCTGGATCGCGCGGCGAAACTGTATGGTGGAAGCGGGTTGACGCACAGTTCTTTTGCGTATCCCGATGGCGCATCCAGCGTGTACTACGACTTCACAGTAGGGAGCTCAGTGGAGGAGCCTGCTACCTGGCTGATGTTCTACGGCGGATCGGGTTGCCCCAGCTGGAAGGCGGTGATGCCTGGCTATGTGGATGGGCTGGGCGTGAACGCGCGGGTGCTGGTGCTGAACAAGCGCCATGTGGGTGATACATCTACCGGCATGTTCGGTTGTGGAGATGCCTTCCATGCTGCAAACAACCCACAGCAATGGGTGGCAGACTACACGGCCTTCATCGATGCGCAACTGGCAGCAGCACCGAGCCGGCCCAAGCGGCTCGTCCTGGTGGGCGTATCGGAAGGCGCGTTGCCGGCAGTGCAGATTGCGGCCAGACATGCTGCCGTGACCCACCTGGTCATCATTGGCGACGGTGCCTTCACCATGCGCCAATCCTTGTCAATTCTGAAGGAGCGAGGGGCGTTTCCCTTTGACCCTTCGCAGGCATGGCGTGAGATTCAAACCGACCCTTCAAGTCTTGAGCAAACCTGGATGGGCAACCCCTACCGCTGGTGGACAGACGTGATGGACCTGGACCCGCTGCCGGACATGCTGGCGCTGAAGGTTCCTGTGCTGGTGGGCATGGGCGAGGCCGACCAAAGTGTGCCGGTGGAGTCGGTTCGTCATTGGCAGGCCACGTATGCCGCTGCGGGGAAAACGAATTTGCAGGTGCGTGTGTACAAGGGTGCTGATCACCGGCTGAATGCAAAGGGAGCAAACTGCAGAAGTGATTTCCTCGCAGCGGTGGGCCAATGGTTGAATGGAGATGGTGGCGCTCATGCCGCCACGCCAGACAAGGGTCAGGCATGCGCCCTTGTTGAATCCAAGAATGAGCTTTGAGACATGACGACAAGCTTGCGGGACGATCTGTCCATGAACTCGCTGGTGATCGATCATCAGGATGGTCTTTGCGTCTACGCCATTGAACGGGTGCAGTTGCAAGTGGGCGATGGCGTGTTGGACTTGGAAGTCTTTGCAGAAGAGAACACCGAATGCGCTCTTGGGTTTTTGCCGGCGCCGATCCTGTACATAGAAGGCTTCGCCGTCCCTCACGCCAGCCTTGACTCACTGGAGGAGGTAGAACTGGCCCAATCGCAGGGCAGTGATGCGGAGATCGCGCTCCGAGAGAACCGGACAGGTAGCGTGATGCGCATCTACATGGGTGGGCACTATTTCCTGGACAACAACCGGGTGCGAATTCAGCGCACTTCACCGGGGTCATTCAGCATCGAATGGACGGCAGACGCCGAAGACTTCAACTACTACGACGAACGCGCATTGCGCAATTCCGTCAGGCTCCGGTGCGAGTGCGAAGTCAACTGATCAGTCTGACGTGCAGTGGAGTGGAGTGGGACATCACGGATTCTTGGAGAACACATGAGACGGTTTGAAGGGTTGGGACGGCTGGGGATTGGTCCACTGATGTGGATGGTCATCGCCTCGGCGCATGCATGGGAAGTCCACAGAGGTTCGCTGCCCGGTGACGCCTATACGCTGAGCAGCCGCGGATCACCTGCGGCCGACCTCAATGGTGTGTTGGCTTCAGAGAAAGGGCGCCTGCAAGGCATTTTTTTGGGGCGGTTGGTCGACGAAGGCTTGAATGCAGACGCCAGCGCGATGCAGTCAGACATCCTGAACCACCTGCGAGAGAAACACCCACGCTTGCTCGAAGGTGCATTGCGCTCGGCGGGCAACCTGCACAACCCCAAGGTGGTGGCGCTGCGGCCAGCGTTTGAGGAAGCCGTGCTGCATTCTGCATACGTTGCAGAGATCAACGAAGCCTTGAAGCGAGCCGGCTACCGTGTCACGGGCGTTGAATCTGAGAAGTTCTTTCTTCTCAAGGGCGAAACCGAGGGGGTTCGGTTTGATGCATTGCTGTGGATCGAGGTCGAGCGTGTTCAGTCCCCCGATTAAGGCTTGTGTTTCCAATATTCCCGCGGGGGTTGCAAAACATCTGGGAAACGTTGTGCGGACTGGCGCCAGGACAAGGGCTAGCTATAGCCAGCGCCGGGTTCTGTTCTTGTAATCGAGGAAACGCTGGCCGAATTTTTGCATCATCCGCAGTTCCTCGTGGCGTATGTACCAGCGGTCACAACAAATGAGAAATGCCAGAACAACGGGAATGCCAACCCACGAGGACTGCCATAGCGCGATACCAGCGAGCATGAGGGTGAAACCAAGATACATGGGGTTTCGGCTGATGGCGAAGACACCAGTCGTGAGCATGACACCCGGCTCATCGAAGGTGTAGATGTTGGTTTTTGCCTTTGAGAATTGGACTCGTGCGGTGATCAGCAGAAGTGCACCGATAGCCATGAGTGGCCACCCCAGGTGCTGGAAAGGCTCGGGCAACCTGGGTTCCGGCAGAATGGTTTCCAAGGCGACATTGGTCGCGGCAAGTATCACGAACAGCAACGGCGGGAGCAGCTTTTGCATGGACAAGAGACCTCATGAGTGAGAGCAATAGACGCAAGAAGGAAATGAGTGCAGAAAGCGTATCGCTGCGCTCGATCTCTGCCAACTCGCCGGCTCCTGCGACGGCGACGGGGCCCCGTTTGCCGCGGCGTGTGCCATCTCAGGCGCGATCTGTGGCGCTGGTGGACGCCATTCTTGAGGCGTCAACTCGCGTTTTCGATTTGCGAGGATTTGATGGCGCGACGACCAACGAGATGGCCGATGTGGCTGGGGTGAGCGTTGGCAGTCTTTACCAGTACTTTCCCGACAAGCTGGCGATCCTCACGGCTTTGCATGAGCAACATGTTCGGCAAACCATGTCGTCAGTGGCCGCGGTCATGGAGGAAGCGCTCGCGTCCAAGCCTGTCTTGCCGCTGCGTGAGGTGCTCAGGAAGGCGGTACGAAGCAGCCTGGACTTGCATACAGAAAGGCTCTCGCTGCAGCGTGTTTTGCATCAGCAATATCCCCATCTGGCCTATCCGGTGGGTGAAAGCGCTGCGAAGCACGAACTGCTGCAATTGGTGACGGAATGGCTTCAGCGCCATGCGTCCAACACCGCCGATACGTCGGAGCTCGACGTTGATTGGCTGACAATGGCGGAAACCCTCTTGACCATGGCTGAGAGCTTGGTTCATTCGGCAGTGCTGGGCAGGATGGGAGAGCAGGAGGGTTCTTTTCTGAGGGCAGAAGAGAACATTGTGAGTGCTTTGGCCGGCTACCTCAGCGATCAGGGCTGGGGCTCGTTCCAAAACGGGGTGCACCCATGAGCCGATGAGAAAGCTGGAGGGCCGTCAGGTGCTGTTGGGGTATGCAAGAAGGGAAAAGAGTGAGAGATGTTTGGGGCTTACTGCGTGGATTGATGCTTGGGGTTTGTGTCCTGTCGTTGGCCGGGTGTGTGTTCTTTCCGGACAAAGCCAGTTCTTTGACTGTCTCGGGTGTCGTGGTCGACAAGGAGACTGGCGTACCCGTCGCAGACGCTCAAGTCACGGCCTGGAGTCGCCGCAGCTATCTCCTTCTGCCTGGCATGGCCCCGCTTCGTTCTGGGTACACGCGAACAAATGAAGCGGGAGAGTTTCAGTTGACAGTGCAGGACCATCCGGCGATAGACCTCCACGTCGACGGCGCTGATCGAAAAAGGTCTGTGGCCTATGTGGCGGCAGAAGACCTGGAGAACATCCGGATTACCTTGCCTAACGAGCTCGGCAGGGTCAACGACTGGCCGCGCGGAGACGAAATGAAGCCAGCAGGATGTACGCCTCGGTTTCCGAGAGCGCCATCTGCTCAGGCCAAGGAACCATCTTCAGCGACTGGCGAACGCAAGGCAGAGGGGCTCACCATTACGCCGCAAGGCCGGTGCACACAATCGTCTACACATCAAGGCATTGAAGTCAAATGTCGTGACGTCATCTATCGAAAGCAGGAGAACGCCGTGAACCAATGGACGACAGATTTACCGCCCGTTTTGAAAGCCTTGCACCAACTGGACTTCTCTGTGTTCGAGTCCATCGACTATGAACCTCTGGATCGTTTCCATTCGCCACAAGAAAACCTCTCCTGGTTCCAGGCCTGGACGGGCAACAACGAAGTGGATGGTGCGCAGTTCAGAGTCTTTGCCGAGGACGGTACCGGTGGATACACCGCGTTCTGGCTGGCCCGACCGGGCGCGCCGATGGATGAGCAGCCTATCGTCTTCCTCGGTTCGGAGGGTGAGCGCGGCGTGGTGGCGCGCAACCTGGACGAATACCTCTGGTTGCTGGCAGGGGGTGTCGGGCCGCTTGAGGCGGTGGAGTATGGAGGCGATGGTGGACGGCGCAACCCACAGTTGGCAGCATTCGCCAAAGCTCAGGCCCGTGCAGCGGACATGTCAGCTGATGATGTGCTGCGAAAGGCGAAAGCCGCCTACCCCAATTTCTCCACATACATCGACGGCTTGTGCCGCTAAGACGCATGACTTTTGCTTTGCTCATCATCGATGTTCAAAAGGCGATTTGTATTGGCGCTGACGCTGCACATGATGTGGAGAGCGTGATTCAACGGCTGAACAACGTGGCCTCAGTCGCCCGCCAAAGGCAGTGGCCCGTGGTGTTCATTCAGCATGAGGAGCCGGAAGGAGCGTTCGCAGTGGAAAGCGAGGGGTGGCAGCTCGATGACAGGCTCGCCGTCACCCCTGGCGACATACGAGTTCGCAAGACGGCATGTGACGCCTTCCTCAGAACGGAACTGCAGGCTGTGCTGAAGCTCAATGGCGTGGAGCGTCTGGTCATTGGTGGCCTGCAGTCTGAGTTCTGTGTGGACTCAACGGTGCGCGCTGCGCTTGCCGGAGGTTACCCAGTCACCCTGGTGGCGGACGGTCATTCCACCATGGACAACGGCGTGATGACAGCCAGCCAGATCGTCGCGCACCACAACCGAACGCTCTCCAATATCAGTAGCTTCGGACCTAGCGTTACGCTAGCGAAAGCTGCCGACATTTGAGACCAGGGGGTGCCCGATTGATTCTTTGCTTGCACGTCGGATAAATGGTATTGACACATATCGTATGTACACATACGATTGGTCATCTGCCGACGGATGATGTGCGTCCGGGGCTGGCAACCCACCCAAGGAGACAACCCATGCAGTTCTACAAAGACGGCTTTCGTGGCGGCAACCCGGACATCAAGCAAGCGGCGCCCAACCGGCGCAACCGGGGCATCAATGAGCCGCTGCCGGAAAAGGTGGATGTGCTGATCTCCGGCACCGGCCCGGCGGGTCTTTGTCTGGCGGCGCAGCTCTCGCAGTTCCCCGAGATCGAAACCATGATCGTCGAGCGCATGCCGTCCAACATCATCAAGGGCAAAGCAGACGGCATCAACACGCGCACGATGGAAATGTTCCAGGCCTTTGGCTTTGCGGACAAAGTCAAGCGCGAGACCTACTGGGTCAACCAGACGAACTTCTGGATGCCCGACCCAGCCTATCCGGCGAACATCAAACGCGTCGGCCGGGTGCAGGACGTGGCCGATGACAGCTCCGAGATGCCGCACATTCTCATCAACCAGGCGCGGCTGCACGAGCTGTTTCTGGAGGTGATGCAGAACTCGCCCTCCCGGCTCGCGCCGGACTACGGCTGGGAAGTCGTGGATGTGAAGGTAGACGCTGATGCCACCGAATACCCGGTCACGGTGACGCTCAAGGATTCAAGCGGCATCAACTGGTGGGCGACGCGCACGGTGCGCGCGAACTATGTGGTGGGCTGCGATGGCGCGCACTCGGCAGTGCGCAAGTCCATTGGCGGTGTGCTGCACGGCGACGCGGCGCACCAGGCCTGGGGCGTGATGGACATCCTGGCCAATACCGATTTTCCGGATGTGCGCCAGAAATGTCTGATCTCTTCCGCCAGCGAAGGCAACGTGCTGATCCTGCCGCGCGAAGGTGGCTACGTGTTCCGCATGTATGTGGAGCTGGACAAGCTCAAGGAAGGCGAGAAGGCGGCCAGCAAGAAGTTCACCCAGGATGACATGATCGCGGCGGCCAACCGGATCATTCACCCCTATGCCCTGGACGTGAAGGAAGTGGTGTGGTGGTCCATTTATGACATTGGTCACAGCATCACCGACAAGTTCGATGACGTGCCCGAAGGTTCCAAGCGGAACCCGCGGGTGTTCACGGCTGGCGACGCTTGCCACACCCATTCGCCCAAAGCCGGCCAGGGCATGAACGTGTCCATGCAGGACACCTTCAACCTGGGCTGGAAGCTGGTGCATGTGCTCACCGGCCGTGCAGATGCCAGCCTGCTGCGCAGCTACTCCAGGGAGCGACAGACGGAAGCCAAGCGCCTGGTGGAGACGGACCATGAATGGGCACGCATCATGTCGGCACCGACCACGGAAGCCGAGCGCAACGGTACCGAGGAACCGCGCATCATTCGCCAGTTCAAGGCCAACCTGGAGTTCACCGGTGGAACCGCGGTGAAGTACGACCCATCCACCCTGTTTGCAGATGGCAAGCACCAGGCCTTGGCCAAGGGCGAGGAAATCGGGCGCCGCTTCCATTCGGCGCCGGTGGTGCGTTTGTCGGACGCCAAGCAGATGCAATTGGGCCATGCGGCTGAGGCCGATGCTCGCTGGCGGCTGTACCTCTTTGCCGGCAAGAGCGATACGGGTAAGCCAGGCACGACCATGCATGAGCTGGCCAACTGGCTGGAGACTGCTTCGGACTCCCCCGTGACCCGGCACACCAGGCCAGGCGAAGACGTGGATGCCATCATCGACGTGCGAGCAGTCTTCCAGGCCACCTTTGATCAGCTGGCGTACGAAACCATGCCGCCGTTGTTCAAGCCCAGGACGGGAAAGCTGGGTTTGCAGGACCATGAGAAGATCTTCTGCGTGGACCACAAAGGCGTCGGGGACATCTACGAGATGCGCGGCATCCACCGCGAGCACGGCTGCATGATCATTGTCCGGCCCGATCAGTATGTGGCCAATGTGCTGCCACTGGATGCAAGAAGTGACCTGACCAGCTACTTCGCTGGTGTGCTGCGCCAATAGCCTTTGGCCGGCGGGGCGGCCATTAGAATGGCGTAGCAAATGCAGGTGCTGGTGGCGCCTGCGTGCCATTTACCATCCACAGCCACAGCCAAACCCCAGCCACGCAAGCCATGGACAGGTTAGAAATGGCCGGACATCTGATCCGGCGTTTGCAGCAACAGTCGACACAGGTCTACCAGTCGGTGACGCAGGCCGCGGGGTTCGACCTGACCTCGGTACAGTTTGCCGCGCTGGATGCGATTGCCGAACATCCTGAGATTGACCAGGCCACGCTGGCAGCCACCATCTTCTTTGATCGTGCCACCATCGGCGGTGTGATCGACCGGCTGGAAGCCAAAGGCCTTGTTCAGCGGGCCACCAGTCCCACCGATCGACGTGCAAAGTTGCTGAGCCTGACGCCAGACGGTGAGAGCTTGCTCCAGCACATACGGCCGGTGGTGGAGGCCTTGCAGGCAGACATCCTCTCACCCTTGAGCGACAAGGAACAGTCCACTTTTCTGAAACTGGCGACCAAGGCGCTGACGGCCGGGAGCTGAAGGTGAGCCCGCTTTCATTGGAAGAACTGGCTCGTCGGCGCCCCGTGTGGCTGGCCATGTCGGACATGTTTCTGGACACCGACACCGAAAGCAGCAGGCAGGGGCGGGCCGATGCTCTGGAAAAGTCCGGGTACTCGATGGCCGAGCTTGATGGCATTCTGATCGACGAAGTGAGCCCTGTGTGTGGCGTCAACCTGTTCAGCGCCACAGGTGTGTGGGCAGGTTTCGACGCCGAGTGGCTTGAGCAGACCATCTTGCGCAAACGGCAGTCTTCCTTTCGGTGGCTCAGGCGACTGCTTTCCAGACAAATGGGCAAGCTCGTGGCAGATGAATGGGAAGCCACCAAACAGCTGATGGGCAAGCCCCGGTAGCCCCGTGGCTGGTCACCAGTAGCCGGTATGACAAGGCGCCACGTTTCTGGAGCGTTGAATTTGACATCTTCTATTGCCTGGAACGGCTGGCGATGGCTGCAGGTGTCCGTCTTGTCACTGGCTGTGCTGGTGCTGGCGGCCTGCACAAGACCGGTTGATCCCGAGCGCATGGCCTATGTGGGCCACTGGCTTGGCCCATCCATTTTCCTTGGCATTTCGGCTGACGGCTACGTGAACTATGTGCGAAAGCAGGGCGCCACCACCACGAAGATCAACGCCCCACTGGTTGAGTTTGTTGGCAATGACTTCGTGGTTGGCGTGGGGCCGTTTACCACCACCTTTGTGGTGACGGAGCCGCCGCACGAGGTTGGTACCGAATGGCGGATGACGGTTGATGGCGAAGTCCTGATCAGGCAAAGTGTGCCGCTGATACAGACAACAGACGCAAACGGCAGGAAAGAGGAAGGAGGAAAGGCGAGATGACGGTTCATCATCACGAGAAACTTGACTATGTCGAGTTTCCGGCCAGAGATTTGCCCGCCACCAAGGGCTTCTTCGAGAAGGTGTTTGGTTGGACATTCACTGACTATGGGCCAGCCTACACCGCATTTGCCGGGCAGGGTCTGGATGGCGGCTTCTACCAGGCCGAAATGGCCTCCAGTCCAGCCGCGGGTGCTGCATTGCTGGTTTTCTACAGCGATCGTCTGGAAGAAACGCTGGCCAAGGTGGAGGCTGGCGGTGGCGTGATCGTGAAGCCGATCTTTGCCTTCCCGGGCGGGCGCCGCTTTCACTTCACGGAGCCCAGTGGCAACGAATTTGCCGTCTGGTCGACGCCGGAGGAACAGGCCGGCTGATTTCCGCAGATTTGCAAGTCCGGCAGACCCTGGCGTATGGTGTGGCAAGGCAGACGTTGCCGACAACAGCAGGAGGCAGGATGATGAACAATCAGTGTGATGGTAGGGCCTTGCAGCACTTGGCCCTGCTCGGTGCATGGAGCTGCCTGGGCGTGAGTGGCGCTCAAGCGGCCGAACCTTTCGTGATGCCGGATACGGTCACCATTGAAGCCTTGTCCCAGACGCTGGCGCAGAAAGCAGCCGGTGCCGCGGTGGATGAGTGCACGCGGCGGGGTTACAAGGTGGCTGCGGCCGTGGTAGGACGCGACGGGCTGCTGCTGGCATTTCTTCGCAATCCGCTGGCAGGACCGCACACCATCGAGGTGAGCCAGAGGAAGGCCTACGCAGCGTCGACGTTTCAGGTGCCGACATCCTCCATGGCATCACGGCCAGATTTGAGCTTTGCACCCGGTGTCATGCTCAGCGTCGGTGGAGTGCCGATGAATGTGGCGGGCAAGTCGTACGGGGGAATCGCCGTGTCGGGGGCTGACCCGGCGGTAGACGAGGAGTGTGCGCAGGCGGGCGTGGCAGCCATCGCTGAAACCCTGGAGTTTGGTCAATGAGCATTGGGGACATGCGGATGTCCTCCTGGTCGGGCCGAAGCGTTCTGATCTGGTTTCTGCTGGCCAATGCCGTTTACCTGGCCATGGTGCTCTACAGCATCCCGAAGGTGATGGCTTTTGCTCAGGGGTTGCCGCTGTTTGACCTGTCTCCGGCCGGTTACACGCACCAAGAAGCGGTGGCGTTGCTGGAGGCGCTGGGAGAGCAGGGTCGGGAAGCCTATGTCTTTCCTCAATTGCTGCTCGACGCGTTCTATCCGGCGCTGTTTGCCCTGAGTTACGGCTCGTTGATGCTGTGGGTGGCTGCCCGAGGCGGGCTGAAGCAGTTGGTGTGGCGGGTTCTGGGCTATGTGCCGTTTCTTGTGTGTGCTTTCGACTATGGTGAGAATCTCAGCGTATGGCACATGTTGACCGGCTTTCCCGACGTGTCGACCGGCCTGACATCAACAGCCAGTGGCATGACGGTCATCAAGAGTGCATTGGCGACGGTGTATTTTGTCGGTCTGCTGGCGATGCTGGTGCTGATTGGGTGGCGAAAGTTGAGCGGGCGGGGTGGGCGTCAGGCTGCGTAATGTCTGATGGCCATGGCGCAGACCATGACCACCCCTTGTTCCTTGTTTCCTGAGACGAAAGGTGGGTCCAAGACATGAAGTTGCCAGATCCTGATTTCATTGAAATGCCGTCCAGATCGCTGGTGGCACTGGCGCGCGAGTTCGATATGCAGACGCGCTCTTCCATTCCCAAGCTTTGGGAAGAGTTCTTCAAAGCGCAGTGGCGCCTGCCCGGTGAGGTCGAGGCCGCCAGCTATGGCGTCTCGTATGCGGTGGATCCGAGCGGGCGCTTTACCTATGCCGTGGGTTTGCATGTCGAGCCGACGCCGGCAGAACTGCCACCCGGGGCCTGTGAGGTGAGTCTGTCTGCCGGCTCCTACGCGGTTTTCCGGTGCCGGGGGGCTGCCTCAGATATTCCTGCGGTGTTCGACGCGATCTTTCATACCTGGCTGCCCGGCTCAGGCGAGAAGCAGCGCCAGGGTGCGGTGTTTGAGCGCTACCCTGACGAGGCCGAGGCGACACACGAAAACATGGCCTACGAAATCTGGGTGCCGATAGCGGCGTGAGGGCTGGCGTCAGGCACACGGCCCTTTTTTCGTGCCTCTTCGCTCTCAGCGAGTGGCCGGAACCTGGATGCGTACCTGAAGTCCCTTGCTTTGAGCAGGTGATGATGCCCTGGCCGGGGACACGGACATTTCGCCACGAAGGCGATCTACCGCCTTCTGAACGATGGACAAGCCCAGGCCAGCACCACTCACTGCCGGCCCTCTATCAGCCTGGAAGCCCCGGTGAAAGCGCTGCAGCGCCTTGGTACATTCTTCAGGCGTCATGCCGGGTCCGTCATCGCTGACACAAAGCCGAAGTACGTCGTGTTCCAGTTCAAACCTGACGGTGGCTGTGCTGCCTCGGCCAGCGTACTTGATGGCGTTTCCGAGCAGATTTTCGACAATGGGGCGCCAGCATGCTTCGTCAACCCGTGTGTGCGGCGAAAGTCTGTCGAGGTCCAGCACCAGATCCACGCCTGCTTGGTCGGCCAGCGGCGTCAAGTCGGCCAGCATTTGCTGAGCCAAAGGGGCAAGCAATGTGGCCGCATGAGGCGTGCGATCAACATCGATTCGAGCCAGCGCCAGCAATTGGTCCACAGCGTGTCCAGCCCGCTCGGTGCCAGCCAGTAGCGACTGCATCCGTTGCTCGCGTTCTTCACGGGTATCAGCCTGCGCAAGGGCGTGTGCCCGAGCATTGATCACTGCCAGAGGGGTTCGCAACTCGTGGGCTGCATCGGCAATAAAGTCTCGCTGTTCGTCGACTTGAGAGCGGGCCCGTTCCAGTAGCCGGTTGATGGTGTCGACGATGGGGTCGAGCTCCCTGTAGCGCAGATTGAGCGTCACCGCAGAGAGGTCATCTGTGCGCCTCTGCGCCACGTCCTTGGCCAATTGGTTGATCGGGCGAAAGCCACGCGCGACGGCCCAACCAGTCGGAATGAGCAGCAGGGGCAGGGCAACGGCCAGGGTGCTGGGAACGTCACCAGAGAGCCATTGCAGCAACTGTCCGTCTGAGATGATCGGCACGTACAGCGTGAGCGTCACATGGGGTGTCTTCAAAGTGGTGGCGCGCATGCTGGCCTCGCCACTAGGGGAAGACAGAACTCTGGACGAAGAGATGTCATGCAACACCAGCCCGCTCGCCCGTTGTGCATACAACTCGATCAAACTTGGGCTACCGCCTTCTCCGGATTGCCACTGCTGGTTGAGTTGGTTGATGCTGGTGCGCAGAACCAGCATGGCGTCGTCGTCGGGCAGGCCTTCGATGGCAGCTGCCATGTGTTCCAGCAATGGCGTCGCAGCATCCTCAGTATTCAAGTTGTGCTTGATCTGTATGAAGTCAAGTATGAGAACGATGAGCGCTGTGGCGATCAAGGCCAGAAAAATGGTCCAGAGCGATCGGCGCAGCAGTGACGGCGCTTGTGTGGTGGGGGTTACGAGAGGCATGGTCAGATAAGCGCAGTCAAGCCGGGGACCGGAACTGGTAGCCAACGCCACGCACGGTGCGAATGAGCCCGGTGCCGATCTTGCGCCGCAAGTTGGAAATATGAACTTCTATGGTGGCGTCCGAGGCCGGCTCGCCAAAAGGAGACAGTCTCTCGCCCAAGGATGATTTGGTGACAATCTGCTCTGGTCGACCCGCGAGGATGAGGAGAATCTGGAACTCGCGGTCTGACAAAGCCACATCTCTTCCATCCAGATGCACCTCTCGAGTCTTGGGCATGATGCTCAGACGTCCAAATCGCCATTCGGCGTTGGCCTGTCGCTGGTGCCGGCGATGAATGGCCCAGGCTCTGGCAATGAGCTCGGGCGTGGCGAATGGTTTGACCAGGAAGTCATCGGCACCCAGGTTCAAACCGAGAAGCCTGTCGGACAGTTCGGCGTTGGCCGTGATGATGAGGACAGGCGTGGTTTGCCGGTTGGCGCGCCATTCTTGCAGCAGTGCCAATCCGTCGCCATCAGGTAAACGAAGGTCGAGGATGACAAGGTCCATGTGCTCGATCGCATGCTGTCGAGCATCAGTGGCCGTCCGGATCCAGACCGTTTCAATGCCGTCTCTGGGTAAGGAACCCAACAAAGCCTGTCCAAGGTCGAGGTCGTCTTCAATCAACAAGGCGTTCATGTTCTGACTCTATCGTGAAGCTTGACGGGTTTCCCAAAGATTCACCAAAGGTCGCGGCTGGTTTCTTTGGCCAACCTTCAGGCAGGTTTCGAACAATGCCAATCATGTTCAAACCTGATGGAGATCGACATGAGCGACATGACTCGGCGAGTCTGGTGCCGGTGGTTGGGGGGCGTGGTCAGTGTGCCATTGCTCAGCGGCTTGAGTGTGACGGCTTGCGGCGGAAGCGATGCCGCCCTGGCCAGTGACGATGACTTGAGCCACGACGAGACCCTGCAGAAGGCACTACAGGCCGGAGCCGATGCCGGTGTGACGGCTGGTGCCGTGGGCTTTGTGCTGGGGATGACGGACTTGGACCACTTGCAGTGGGCTGTGGCGGGGCGCAAGAGGCTGGCGAAACCAACACCATTGGCGGCTCATGATCGCATGGCGCTGGGATCGTGTACCAAAGCCTTGACGGCTGCGGTGGCAGGTGAGCTGGTGGCTAGTGGCCGGTTGACGTGGCGCACACGGGTCGCCGATGTCCTGAGCCAAGCGGCCACCACCATGCACCCCATGCTCATGCAGTTGACGGTCGAACACCTTGTCAACCACACGGGTGGTTTGCCCTGGATTTCGGGCGACACGGATGGCAGCTTGCTGGAGGACTTTCAGGTTCAGGTGGTGTCCATGCACCCGCCGGGCATGTCAGTGAGTGAGTGCAGGCAAGTCGCTACCCGATGGCTGCTGCAAAGAGCGCCCGTGACTGGCCAGTTGCCAGGTCAATCCTTCAGCTACTCAAACGCCGGCTACATGGTGCTTGCAGCCATGATGGAAGCTGTGTCTGGCCGCTCATTTGAGCAACTGTTCGAAGACGTGGTAGTGAATCAGATGGGTTTGCATGGCCGCTTCCGGGTGGATGGTCAGGCTCTGGCAGACGAACCAGCGGGGCATGCGGGGGCGAAAGGCTACTTGCATCCAGTGGCCATGCCGGACAAAGATATCCTCCCCTGGTGGCAAGCTTGGTTCCATCCAGCGGGGGGATGGTCGACGCCCATGGCGTCCCAGTTGCGGTGGCTGCGAGCCCATGTCCTGCAGTTTCAGGGGGTGAACGCTGGCTTGCCGGAACCCTATTGGAAGCGAATCCGAAGCGCACCGGCAGAGGGCTATGAAATGGGCTGGCAGTGCATTCAGGGTCAGAAAGGGCGGGCCTTGACGCACACCGGTGCCACCGAGGGCGACACCTGTTTGACTCTGATTCCGCGGGACGGACGTGCTGCGCTGGCTGCTGCAACCAACACGCGGGCTCCGCAAGGCAGTGGGTGGGTTGACGACGCCTTTGCCGCAGCTCTTTCTGCTCTGAATGAACTGCCATAACTTGACGCAGTGCCGGGGCATCCAGCCCGATTGGCGGGGGGCGGACTTCTCCAGCATCTGCACTCCCTTGAGGAGTTATCCTGCATCGATCTGTGACTGGCTTTGGTGGCAAATGCCACGGAGCCCCTGGGAAGCGGGCGTAGGCCGAGAGCGCGCTGGAACAGGTCGCCGCCTTCTAGCCGGTAGAGCCCCGCCACCGCCTTCGGCCCAAGCTAGAGTTCAGGGTGCCTTGTTCAGTACGGCGTCATGCCACTGAGTCTGCTGCTCTGACAAGGTGATGAGGTCGGCAAAGTCGCCCCAGAACCGGGCGAGCATGCCCAGTACCTGGAAATCGCTGTCGGAGTGAGCGACGCGAGACAGGCGTCGGGCCACCTCCATGGCAAAGCTGGTCGGAGCGTCAGGCCGGTGAAACAGGCGCTCGGTGGCCAGTGTCCAGCCGTCAAAGAGGCGGCGGCCCACAGGCTCATCGAGAAGGTCAGTGACATCACGATGCCGTGTGTCGGCCTTGAGGTTCTTCTGGAGCTGTCCTATGGCTGATGCAGGCCCTTCTACCAGCTGAAGAAAATGCCCTTCAAGATGCACCAGAATGCCCGTGATGCTGCGCCGGCCGTTTTCACGCTGGCTGCTCATGGCCAGCGCTGCAAGATCGTCAGGGGAGAACGGACTGACTGCATGGCTCATGTACATGTAGCGGCGTTGCACGGGGACTTCTTGTTCTGATGTTGGCATTCGGGCTTTTCTCTCAGGCGGGACCGACGATCCCACTATAGGAGGTTTTTCGGGCTCTTGTGCAAGACCCTGCCGTGAGCAGTGTCCGGACGCAAGGGTGGCGGCATGTGTTCTGGTACCTGCTCTTCGCTTTCGATGGTAGAGCGAAGGGCCGAAAAATGCCTTGCAACAACCCTGCCATCCGAATACGCGAATTTCGATTAGTGCAACAGGTTTACTAATAAGGAATTTTCGGCTACAGTGCATTCCTCAGATAAAGCCTTGTGAGAAAGTAGCAGGAGACATTGCTGTGGGGACCTATACCTATCCTCGATTCAAGTACCGTGGACCCGCTGATCTGATGGTGGATGCGCCGCAACGCAGGCCGCTGGTGATCATCGGAGCGGGTCCGGTAGGCCTCGCGGCGGCCATTGATGCCCGCTTGCGTGGGCTGGACGTTCTGCTGTTTGACGAAGAGGACAGTGTGTCCTTTGGATCGCGGGCGGTCTGCTATGCCAAACGCGCCCTTGAGATTCTGGACAGGCTGGGGGTGGGTGAACCCATCCGTGCCAAGGGTGTGAGCTGGAACGTGGGCCGGACCTTTGTGAAAGAGGAAGAGGTCTATCACTTCAACCTGGTTCCGGAGCCCGGCCACCAGTGGCCAGGCATGATCAACCTGCAGCAATATCACCTGGAAGAGGCGCTGGTGCATCGAGCCATCGATGTGGGGGCCGACATCCGCTGGAATCACCGGGTGACCCATGTTGAACCTGCTGCCGATGGCGCAAGGGTGAGCGTGACCACGCCGGATGGTGACTTCGACATCGACGCCGACTGGGTCATCGTTGCCGATGGCGCTCGCAGCCCGATTCGGCGCCAGCTCGGACTGGACATCGAGGGGCATGTCTTCAAAGACCGGTTTCTGATCGCAGATGTGATCATGAAAGCGGACTTTCCGGCAGAACGCTGGTTCTGGTTTGATCCGCCATTTCACCCGCGCCAGTCGGTGCTGCTGCACAAGCAAAGTGACAACGTCTGGCGAATTGATTTTCAGCTTGGCTGGGAAGCCGACCCGGAAGAAGAGAAGAAGCCCGAGAACATCATTCCACGGGTGCAGGCCATGCTGGGCAAGGACCGGCCTTTCGAGCTGGAGTGGGCCAGCATCTATACCTTCCAATGCCGGCGCATGAAGAACTTCCGTCATGGCCGTCTCCTTTTTGCGGGCGATGCGGCCCACCAGGTCTCTCCCTTCGGTGCGCGCGGCGCCAACTCCGGTATCCAGGATACGGACGACCTGATCTGGAAGCTGGCGTTGGTGATGAAGGGTGAGGCTCCCGACGCACTGCTGGACACGTACGACGTTGATCGTGCCTACGCGGCGGATGAGAACATTCGCAATTCGACACGGTCCACGGACTTCATCACACCCAAGAGCGAGGTCAGTCGCCTGTTTCGCAATGCGGCGCTGCAGCTGGCCAGGACGCAGCCTTTTGCCCGCAAGCTGGTCAACTCCGGTCGCCTGAGCGTGCCAGCGTTTCTGGTGGGCTCTGCCCTGAACACATCAGACCAGGATGGCTTCCATGGGGACATGGTGCCAGGAGCCGCGATCGCGGATGCCCCCATCCGGCGCGATGGCCAGGACAGCTGGCTGCTCGGCCAGCTGGGGCAAGGCTTCACATTGCTCGCTTATGAATTGACCGAAGCCGAGGCGACGGGCCTGCGCCAAAGCCTGGCCGCCATGACACCGGGCGTTGAACTGCTGACAGTGGGTGCCGGGGAGCACAACGATATCGCCGATGTGCAGGGCATGGTCAAGCTGAGGCTGGATGCCCAGGAACGGACGTGCTATCTCGTGCGCCCTGACCAGATTGTGGCGGCTCGCTGGCGAACCCCGGATCTGGGGGGTGTGGAGAAGGCACTGGCACAGGCCGTCGGGAAAAACCTCTCGGCGGTTGCTTCTGCCGAAATGACCACTGCCTGAGCCGTGGGGAAAGCAGACCAAGATATGTCACTGAAGACCGAACCCAATCTGGCCGAGCCTGGCGTGCGCTACTTCCGCGACTACACGCCCGGCGACGATTTCTATGAAGCACTGATCGATGCCCATCGCGACCTGTCCGACGAGCAAAGCCAGATGCTCAACGCCAAGCTGATTCTGGTGCTGGCCAACCAGGTCGGCGACATTGCCGTCCTGCGCGAAGCACTGGCGGTGGCGCGCGAAGGCGTGTGACCTGAACCCCTCGACTACGGAGTACGCATCATGAAGATTCGCAAGATTCACCACGTGGCTTATCGTTGCAAAGACGCCAAGGAAACCGTGGAGTGGTATCAGAAGCACCTCGGTATGGACTTTGTTCTGGCCATCGCAGAGGACCAGGTGCCGTCCACACATGCCCCCGACCCTTACATGCACATCTTCATGGACGCCGGGGCAGGCAACGTGCTGGCGTTTTTCGAACTGCCGAACTCACCCGAAATGGGTCGCGACCAGAACACCCCTGACTGGGTCCAGCACCTGGCCATGGAAGTCGAAACTGTCGCAGAGCTGGAAGCGACCAAGTCTCGGCTGGAGGCTGCGGGCATCCCGGTGGTGGGCGTGACGGACCACACCATCTTCAAGTCGATCTACTTCTTTGACCCCAACGGGCACCGCCTCGAGCTGTCGGCCAATACCGGCACGCCCGAGATGATGAAGAAGCTCGACGAAGTGAAATGGGACATGCTGGAGGAGTGGTCGAAGACCAAACGGGCGCCCAAGCATGCGGCATGGATGCACGAAAAAGCATTCACTGAACAGTAAGTACGACGTGCGGTTCCACTCGTGAGGTGAAAAATGGAACTTTAAAGTCTTAATGTTCGGATTAACGGCAAAAAAAGGCCTTAATTCGTCGGCTCACCTGCCGAAAAACAGTGGACCACCAGGCTTGTCTTCGTCTGGGAGGGTTGTTTTTCAGTAGAGGTGTGCCATGTTGAGCATTCCAAGTTCCAATTATTCGTTGCCGGCATCGCCGGCCAGCAGTTCTGTTTCTCCTACGCCGCCAGTGGTGCCAGTTTCGGGCGTTCAGTCCGGGGCCGACAATCCTCAGGCGGGTATGGGCTATGGCCAGGAAGGTCATGGTGCGCAGCGCCCTGATCGCAGCGCTCAGGGCAGCGATGGCCGTGCAGGGACAGAGAAACAGCAGGAGGCCTCAGCGGCGCCTCTCTTGCCGCGCCAGAACCCCGAACAGAAAGATGGTCAGGATTCGGCTGCTGCTGCCCAGGAAGTGTCTGCTGACGAAGAGCGCGAACGCGTGGCTCAGGAGCAAAAAGACGCCGTGGAGCGATCGCAGGCACTGCGCGAACAGCTGCGGGAAGTGCTCTCCAGCGTATGGCAGGCCAGTGCAGCCGTGGTAGAGCGCGCGCTCAAGGTCGAGGATTTGCCCGCGGCGGATGCGGCAAACGATGCGACTGCCGCTGCAGCAGCCAGCCCGGACCCTGTGGTTGTCGCCGCAGGGGCTGCAGCACCAGTCGAGCCAGCGCCGCTGTTGAACGACAGTTCGGCAGAGATGCCGCAGTTCGAATCCGTGTCATCGGAATCGGAGGCTGTTGCGGCGCTTCAGGCCGCAGGCGCCATGGCTGCCCCTGATCTCGGACCGGTCCAGGCATACGATGCCAAAGGGCAGGGCAGTCGCCAGCAGCCAACCTCGGGCTACCTGGTCGACCAGCGCGCCTGATCGAGATCGATCCGCACATCGCGTTTCAGGGCGAACGAACGCGTGTGCAATGGCGCTTTGTGCGCCCTGGAGTGGCGCGCTGTGCGTAACCCTCTGATGTCCTCCGCCCATTCCCATTCCCATTCCCACTTCCACTCATTTTTATCCACTTCCGAATCCGCTTTCGCCGATGCGATCTGGAGCAGTTTCACGCGTCGACACCAGGCTTGTGCTTGCGGTCGGGCTTGTGCACCGGTTTGGGGAGGTCAGGAGAGATGCACTTGCAGTGATGCAGTGACGCAGTGACGCAGTGATCCGTCGTTCCCAGGCATGGCCTCGCGTGCCAGGTATCCTTCTGGCAGCTCGGCAAAGTCAGCGTGAAGACGGGGTGCTGGCCGGCCCGGCGACGGGCGTCCGGTCAGTTGGTGGCCCAGGCGGTGTCGGGGTAGTCGTAAGACTCCATCGCTTCGACCGTGTCTTTGGCTTCACGGGACAGCTGCCCGGCCAGGTGGGCATGGATGGGTGCGTCTGTGCTGCGGGCAAGGCCTTCTATCTCGGCCGCTGTGCGTGCGAGCTTGCGGAAGCCGACCAGCATGGACGTGCCTTTGAGTTGATGGGACTCGTGCGCAATGTCCTCTCGGACGCCAGTTTGCAGGGCCCGCATCAGGCGCTCAACGGTACCATCTGGCGCAGAAAACAGCGACCCGAGAAGCTCCCTGAGTGACTCCCGTGGCATCAGCGAGAGCATCTCGTCGTAGGCTTCGGAGTCGATGAGTGGAAGCCTGGCCGGGTCTTCCGGCTGGTTCGAAGCCTGAATGTCCTCGATATGCTCGAAACGCCTGAAACTGTCGAGACCGTGGGTCGGTGTGCGATCGTCCATCGTCGCAGCAGACCCTTCGTCAGAGTCGGCATCCTGGCCATCCAGCGGCGTTGGAAGGCTGATCGGCGCATGCGAAGACGCGACTGCGTCGACCAGCTCGCCAAATCCGGTGGTCAGCCGGAAATCACCGAGCAGGCCGCATTTGGCCAGCGCGCGACGAAGGTCTTCTGCTTGCAGCGGTTTGCTGGCGAACTCGTTGACGCCGGCATCCATGGCTTTCTTGCGGGTGTCGTTCACCACATCTGCCGTGACCATGATGATCTTGATGCGGGCGGCTGGCCCGTTGAGTGAGCGAATGGCGCGTGCAGTGGCCAGCCCGTCGAGGACAGGCATGTGATAGTCGAGCAGGACGACGTCGAACGAGCTTCGTTCGAGCAGGGTGAGGGCTTCTTCTCCGTTGCTGCAGAACACTGCGTCGTGTCCCATGCGGTCGAGGAGAATGTTCATGTACTTGAGGTTGACCGGGTGGTCTTCGGCCACCAGGATGCGCAGGCGCGGCGCGTCGCTGGACAGCAGCATGCCCTTGAGTTCGCGCTCGGTCGCCACGTTGGCAGGCGCGGCAGCCTCTGGCAAATCGAGCAAGACAGTGAAGATGGTGCCAACGCCCTGCGTCGAACGCACATGAATGTCGCCACCCATCATCCGCGCAAGGTTGCGGGAAATCTCCAGGCCCAGCCCGGTGCCGCCATGGCGACGGCGGAGAGAGTTGTCGGCCTGGAAGAAGCGGGTGAAAAGATGCTCGACGGTCTCTTCGTCCATGCCGACGCCGGTGTCGGCAATGGTGAGCATCACTCGCCGCCGGGACTTCGGTGCGCCAGGCGTGCCCGCCGGCTCCATGGAGCAATGCACCGTGACCTCGCCCTCATTGGTGAACTTGATGGCGTTGTTGATGAGGTTGAACAGGATTTGCCGCAATCGTGTGGCGTCGGCCATGACCCATTGCGGCACGTCCTTGTCCACTTCCACGGCGAGGCGCAGCCCCTTCTCGTGCGCAGCCACCTGCATCAGGGACTCAACCTCGCGAACTGTGTTGTGAAGAGGCGTGCTGGTCGGAGAGAGCTTGAGCGTGCCCGACTCCATCGTGGAGACGTCCAGGATGTCATTGAGGATGCCCAGAAGGTGCAGGGCTGAGTCCTGTGCCGTGCGCAGGTAGTCGCGTTGCTGCACGTTGAGCTTGCCTTCGGCCAGCAGCGTCAGCATCCCCAGCAGACCCTGGAACGGTGTCCGGATCTCGTGGCTCATGTTGGCCAGGAATACGCTTTTGCCGTGGTTGGCCGATTCGGCTTCATCCCGGGCGACGGTGAGCTCGTTGCTCAGCTGGGTGAGCTGGCGGTTCTGTCGTTGTTGCTTGCGCACGTTGTGCACGAGGACCAGCACGAAGGCGATGAGTGCTGCCGTGTTGACCACGGCCATGACGAGAATCTTGACGGACTGCTCGCGCAACTGACGGTTGCGCTCGTCCACGAAGGTTGAAACAGCACGGCTGGCGTTCCAGGTGAGGTCGACCATGCTGGGGTGCAAGCTACCGATACGGGACTGGAGGTCCAGAAGCACTGCGTTTTGCCGAAGGTTGTCCGGGTCGGCAAAGATGGGGTCGGCCCAGGCCTGGAAATGCTGCGTCTGCTTCTCCAGTGCGTTGAAGTCCGCTGCCTTCTCAATGAGATCGCGTCGGGGCATTTGCCGGAGGAGATCCACTCTGCTGATGTAGATTTCGTACCGCTCCTGCAGCGCGTAGGTGTCTCCCACTGGCAGGTTGTCCAGTGTCGTGTGCACCGTCTGATTGAGTCGGTCCAGCTCACGTTCTGCCTGGTAGGCCTGCCACATGATGGAGTCGAGCTGGTTGCTGGCCATGTCGGCGAGCAGCCGGGTCTGCTGCCACTGGATCCACCCCAGCGGCGTCAAGGTGATGGCCAGCATGATGCCAAGCGCGGCAAACCAGTGCCGCGAACGCCAGGTTCCAATGCTGGTCAGCTTGCTCATGGTCAGATCACTTGTATGGATTTGAGTTGCCAGATGCAGCGCTCGTAGTACGTGCTCTTGCGAAGCTCCGCGCTGCTGTCGAAGTTGTAGATGACGAACAAAGGTCCCTTCTCCCGAATGGCCATGGGCTTGTCATCGAGGAGACGGGCGAGCACGACATCGTGCGCCTTGAGATCCGAGACGGGTATCTCGATCGCGTAGTCGTTGATGGCGCGCGCCTTGATCTTGGCGCCGTCTGCCTTGACGGCATCGAGGACATCGATCAGGCGTGGACCGGTGAACTTGCGCGGCTGGTCGTACCACGGGGTGTGGGTGATGAAGCTGTGTTGCTCCATGGCCGCAAGCATGGCCATGTCAAACCGTGCTTCTTCGCCGTTGTTGGGCTCGCCGATGTTGCCACTGAGCGTCAGAATGGGACGCCCCTTGGGGGTATCCAGTGCCCATCCACTCATGGGAAGCAGCATGCCGGCGGCAGCTGCTGCTGCGCCGACGATCATGTCTCTGCGTTTCAAATCGATGGCGGATGGGTTCGTCATGTCGGGTACCTCTGCTGTCTGAACGGTTCGGTGCATGGCCATTGCTGTCTGCCGCTGCTCAAATTCGATGGCGCACGCCACCAGGCGTGCTGGCCAGGCGGCCGAGCAGAGCAGGTGCAATCTGTGCCAGCGGCAGCACTTCGTGGGCGGCTCCGTGCTGGATGGCCATGCGGGGCATGCCAAAAACGACGCAGCTCGCTTCATCCTGCACGTAGTTGTAGCTTCCTGCGTCCTTCATCTCACGCATGGCCTCGGCTCCATCGGCGCCCATGCCCGTGAGCATCACGCCAAGTGCGTTCTGTCCCAGTACGCGGGCTGCAGACTTGAAGAGCACCTCGACGGAGGGACGATGCCGGTTGACTGGCTCGGTGTCCTCCACCACGGCCACATAGTTCGAGCCGCTGCGATCGATCCGCAAATGGTGGCCGCCGGGTGCGATGTAGGCATGACCGGGCAGCAAGCGCTCGCCGTTGCGTGCTTCAGAGACGCGGATGCGGCAGAGGTTGTTGAGCCGGGCTGCAAAGCTTGACGTGAAGCCCGGGGGCATGTGCTGCGTGATGACGATGGCCGGTGAATCGGGTGGCATCGGCATCAGCACTTCGCGGATGGCTTCTGTGCCACCGGTGGAAGCGCCAATGCAGATGATCTTCTCGGTCGACAACCTGGGAAGGGGTTTGCTGGTCGCTGCAGGCGCGGGACTGTTTGTGTTGGGTCCAGGGCTGGCTGGCGCAGGTCCGGTCGGTGGCGGCGCAATGTGCTTGTGCACTTTGGCGCTGGCGGCGACACGGATCTTGTCGACGATGTCGTGGGCAAGCTCGTTGAGTCCGCTGGCCACGCCGATTCTTGGTTTGGCCACATAGTCCACTGCCCCCATTTCCAGGGCACGAAGTGTGATGTCGGCCCCTTGCTCTGTCAGGGTCGAGACCATGACCACCGGCATGGGGCGAAGCCGCATGAGCCGAGACAGGAACTCCAGCCCGTCCATGCGTGGCATCTCGACATCCAGTGTGATGACGTCCGGATTTCGCTCCCGGATCATCTCCCGGGCCACCAGCGGGTCGCTGGCCGCACCCACGCAGACCATGTCGGGTTGCCGGTTGATGATCTCCGACAGCAGGCTGCGTACCAGCGCTGAGTCGTCTACCACCACAACTGAGATTTTGGCCATTTTTCTGTTTCCTCCCTATCGCAATGGCACCATCAGAAAAGGTCGACAGATCCACCATCGGTGTTCTGTGCCACGACGGCTGCACTGCCCTTGCGCTCCTGTGTCTCGAGCGTTTCGGGGTGAGAGTGGGCGAGCCGCTTGACCATGGCTTTGCCCGTTGTCGGGAAGTAGCAGACCTTGCGAGGGTAGATGTCGAGCACGTCCTTGGAGACCACGGCAATGCGTTCGGTCTGGAGGTAGTCCAGCACGAACTGTGTGTTGCGCTCTCCGACGTTCATCGTGGTAAAGCTGTGCATGACCTGGCCGCCGCCGAATACCTTGGCCTGCATGGATTCGCGCCGGGCGCCAAGCTTGATCATTTCGTTGATCAGCAGTTCCATGGCATACGAGCCGTATCGGCCGGAGGTGTCCGAGCCGCCTTCAGGCAGCATGAAATGGTTCATGCCGCCGACCCGGGCTTTCGGGTCCCATATGCAGGCTGCAATGCAGGAGCCGAGCACCGTCATCAGCACCATGTCGTGACCGGTCACGAAGTACTCGCCAGGCAGCACCTTGACCGCATCGTGGCGAAAGTGATGGTCGTGGTAGAAGAACGACGCTTCGCCGGGTTTGCGTGACTGGCGCTTGAGTTCGTCAATGCGCGAGACAGTGGCTGCCTTTGCCGCAGCCAGGGCTGCAGAGCTGGCGGCCGCGCGCGGCGTTGACAGGGCGCTGGCTTCAGAGGCGTTCATAAACAGTCTTCCCGCGCAAGGCGAAATGGTTGCGTGCGTCGCTGAAATTTTCGGCATGGCCGACAAACAGCAGACCGCCTGGCTTCATGACCTTGTGGATGCGCTCAAGGACGGCCCGCTGTGTCGGGCCATCGAAATAGATCATGACGTTGCGGCAGAAGACAACGTCAAAAGACTCCTTGAACGGCAGATCCTGAATCAGGTTGACGGTCAAGAAGTTCATGTGCTTTTGCAGCTCTGGCTTGACACGGAGCAGGCCGGCATTGCTGGCCTTTCCACGCATGAAGAAGCGTTGCAGCCTCTCCTGGCTCAACCCCTTGATGTTCTCGGCTCGATAGATGCCCCGTGCGGCGTTGCTGAGCACCTTGGTGTCGATGTCGCTGTTGGTCAGCGTGAATCGCCCGCTTGGGCCGAGCGCTTCGGTGGCGGTCATCGCGATGGAGTAGGGCTCTTCTCCTGTGGAGGCGGCAGAGCACCAGATCTTCCAGTCGCGTGACTTCTCGCGCGACAGGGTCTCTTTGAGAATCTCGAAGTGATGCTGTTCGCGAAAGAAGGCTGTGAGGTTGGTGGTCAGGGCGTTGATGAACTCCTGCCATTCGGGACCGTCGTGCGCTTCGATCCAGTCGAGATAGTCCTTGAAGCTGGTGTGACCCGTCTCCCGCAGGCGCCGGGAGATGCGGCTGTACACCATGGCATGTTTGCCGTCGTGCAGGCTGATGCCCGCCTTTTTGTAGATCAGCGCCTTGATCCGGGTGAAATCGGCGCTGGACCAGACAAACTCCCGACCTTCGGCCAACGGTTCGCCACCGGTGCTCGCTGGCACCGGAAAGGCAGTTGGCTTGGCCGGTCTTGCAGTACTTTGCAGCATGATCGATTGATCTGGTCAATAGGCCCGTGTGGGGCGAAAGAGCGGCTCATGCGTGGTCATTCGTCAATGGCGTGAGCGCCGGACGAGTCCGGAGGTATCGAGAATCAGGGCCACGGTGCCGTCGCCCAGAATCGTCGCACCAGAAACGTTGTCCACCTTGCGGTAGTTGGTCTCCAGGTTCTTGATCACCACCTGCTGTTGTCCCAGCAGTTCATCGACCATGAGCGCCACGCGGGCACCATCGGCCTCGACGACCACCATGATGGGGCTGGTCTGGTTGAACTCGAACCGGGGCACCTGGAAAACACGCTCCAGTTCGATGACAGGCATGTATTCGTCGCGCACCTTCACCAGTTGGGCGCCTTGTGCGACAGTGTTGATGTCCGCCGGGTTGACCTGGAATGACTCGATCACGCTTGCCAGCGGCAGGATGTAGACCTCGTCGCTCACGCGGACCGACATGCCGTCCATGATGGCCAGGGTCAGGGGCAGGCGCACCTTCACGCTCATGCCGTAGCCTTCAGCCGAGTCGATCTCCACAGTGCCGCCGAGCGCCGTGATGTTCTTCTTGACCACATCCATGCCGACGCCGCGCCCGGACACGTCGGTGACCTGGTCGGCCGTGGAGAAGCCAGGGGCGAAGATCAGGTTCCAGACTTCGCCATCAGTGAGCGAGTCCGGGGCATCGATACCGCGGTCTCTTGCCTTGGCAATGAGCTTTTCACGTGACAGGCCCTTGCCGTCATCGCGAACCTCGATCAGGATAGAGCCACCCTGGTGTGATGCCGAGAGCGTGATGGTGCCGTTGGCTGGCTTGCCTTTGGCTGTGCGCTCGTCCGGCATCTCGATGCCGTGGTCACAGCTGTTGCGGATGAGGTGGGTGAGGGGGTCGGTGATCTTTTCAATCAGACCCTTGTCCAGCTCGGTGGCTTCGCCGTGTGTGATCAGCTCGACCTTCTTGCCCAGCTTGGACGCCAGGTCGCGTAGCATGCGCGGGAACCGGTTGAAGACCACCGACATCGGGATCATGCGAATCGACATCACCGCTTCCTGCAGGTCGCGGGTGTTGCGGTCGAGGTCCGTCAGACCTGCGAGCAGTGGCTGGTTGGCGCTGACATCCAGCTCCTGGCTCTTCTGCGCCAGCATGGCCTGGGTGATAACGAGTTCGCCCACGAGGTTGATCAGCTGATCGACCTTGCTCACGGAAACGCGCAGCGTGCTCGACTCCATGGAGGACGAAGAGCTGGCTTTTGCAGGTGCCTTGGCTTTGGATGCGGCTGTGGCAGAGGTGGCTTCCGGTGCCGGCGCCGCTTCTACAGCGGGTGCGGGTACCGATGCCTGTGCCTGTGCCTGTGCCGGTGCATCCTGTGCAGAAGGCGCGGGAGTGGCAGGGGCTTCCTCTTGCTGGGCAGGCGCAGCTGACGCGCCGGGCGTGCCCGGTGCACCATCGAAGAATCCGAACCCGTCATCTTCTTCCTTGGCGGCCTGCACAACCGGTGCCGCCGCCTGAGCGGGCGCTTCAGGTGTCTGCGCTTGCGGCTCTTCTTCGGCCGTGTTGTCGATGATTTGAATCTGCTCACGACTGACATGGAAGGTGAACAGGTCCAGCAGGTCGTCGTCAGCACTGGTGGTGACCACCTGAAAGACGCGTTTGTCGGTCTGGTCACATGGCAGGGTTTCGATCTTGCCCAGGCCGTCGATGTCACGGAACAGTTCGGCGATGGGGTCGGCCTGACTGACGCTGTCGATGGGGCCGATGTGGATCTCCAGAACGCGTTCGCCCGGAGCTACTGCCACTTTGGGAGAAGCGGGTGCAGCGGGAGCAGCTTCCGGAGCCGGAACGGGGGCAGGAGCTGGCGCCGCAACGGGCGCCGGCGCAGCCACAGGAGCTGCCACGGGCGCGGGCGCCGGTGCCGACCCGCCGCCTTGGGCGAGGTCGAAAATGCGCTGCACCAGATCGGAGTAGTCGGGCAACTCCACGTCCTTGCCCTGGTGCCTGGCCAGCTGGAGCTTGAGTGCATCGGAGGCTTCGAGCAGTACGTCAACCATCTCGGCCGTAGGCTTGAGCTCGTGCCGGCGCAGCTTGTCAAGCAATGACTCCATCTTGTGGGTCATCTCGGCCACATCGGCAAAGCCAAACGTGGCGGCGCCGCCCTTGATGGAATGTGCGCAGCGGAAGATCGCGTTGAGTTCTTCGTCGTCGGCGGCGTCCACGTCCAGCGCCAGCAGCATTTGCTCCATCTGGTCGAGGTTGTCGGACGCCTCTTCAAAGAAGATGGCGTAGAACTGCGTCAGGTCGAAGTTGTCGCCTGCGCTCTGGCTTTCGTTTGTCATTTCACCCATGTGTGACTCCAGGACTCCCTCATTCGCACGGTCAGCGGATGACTTTCTGGATAACTTCGATCAAGCGGCCCGGATCGAAAGGTTTGACCAGCCACCCGGTCGCGCCAGCGCTGCGGCCGGCCTGTTTCATCTGATCGCTCGACTCGGTGGTCAGGATCAGGATGGGGGTGGAACCGAATTTGGGGTGTTCGCGCAGCTTGCGCGTCAGGCCCAGGCCGTCCAGGCGAGGCATGTTCTGGTCCGTCAGGACCAGATCGATGGCATGGGACTGTGCCTTTTCGTACGCGTCCTCTCCGTCCACCGCTTCCACCACGTGAAAGCCAGCGCCTGTGAGGGTGAACGAAACCATTTTCCGCATGGAGGCCGAATCGTCGACTGCGAGGATGGATTGCATGGAAGTACTCCGTTGTTCGTATCTGTATCGGCTGGTGGGATCGGGGGCTTTAGAAGAGCTCGACGGAACCGGCGTCCATCTCGCTCTGTGTGACAGGGCTCGGCCTGTCCGGCATGGGGTCCATGTCGACGGGAATCTCGTCTTCTTCCGGCTCCATGGCCTCATTGGCCAGGCGGAAGGCGCATCCCTGCAGCACCTTGCCGGTGTGCACGATCAGCTGGGTGGCCATGTCGTGAAACTGCAGCTCCGTCACGGCCTGATGCAGACTCTTGCGGATATTGCTGAGGTCGTCGTCCTGGTTGACTGTCAGGTGACTGAGTGCCCGATTGGCGGTGCCGAAGCGGTCCATCAGGTTGCCAGTTGCATGGTCTAGCAGCCCCTCGAGCCGCTGTAGGTCAGTCATTGCCATGATCAACGAGTCCTGCAGGTCTGCCACGAGGTTCACGGGCAGTGCAACAGACGGCTGATTGGGCTGCGTCGCTGGTTGTTCCATGTGCATTTGGTGTGACGGTTGGTTGTAGACAGTGCTTCTTCGGCTCGGGCAGTACAATTTTCCCGAGTGGGAATTTCCTCTATCGACCAATTACGGGCCAAATTCAGCGTCATTTCGTGCTGCAGGCGTCCAGATTGGGTTTTGATCGTCCAAACAACACGGTAATTACCCCTAATTGCTTCACATGAACCCGGAGACCAGCGAGAACCAACCCCCGGTTCGCATCCTTCACCTGGAAGATTCCCGCGTCGATCACGCGTTGGTGAAGTTCGCCCTGCAACGCAGCCAGCTGGTCCATGAGTTGACTTTGGTTGACTCCATGGACGCCTTCTTGCGCGAACTTGACAGTGGAAAGTACGACATGGTCCTGGCCGACTACCACCTGCCGGGGTTCACCGGACTGGATGCGTGGCACCAGGTCTGCAAGCGGGATGTGCAGATTCCGTTTGTGCTGCTTTCGGGTGCCATTGGCGAAGCCGCTGCGGTGGATGCCATGCATGAAGGGGTGCACGACTATTTGCTCAAGGACGACATGAGCCGCCTGGCGCACGTGATCGAACGCGCGATGGAGGTTTCTCGTACCCGGGAGGCCAAAGCCAGAGCGGACGAAGAACTGGCTGAGAGCCGACAGCGCCTGGCCGAACTGGCAGAGCACTTGCAGACCACCATCGAGCAGGAGCGTGCCGACATCGCGCGTGAGATCCACGACGATATTGGTGGCTCGCTCGCTGCCGTGAAGCTTGACCTGTCGTGGGTGTCGCGCCGCGCACTGGACGATGAAACGCGGCAACACGTCCACACGGCGCTTGAGATGCTCCAGCATGCGTTGGGCGCGAGTCAGCGCATCATGATGAACCTGCGCCCTCCGATCCTCGATCAAGGCCTGGTGGCCGCCGTCCAATGGCTGGCGGCGAGCTTCGAGCGGCGAACCGGGGTCCGTGTGACGGTGAGGTCTTCTTCCGAGCAACTGGACGTGTCGCGGCCGGTGCAGCTCGTGGCCTACCGCACCGCCCAGGAAGCCCTGACCAATGTCGCCAAGCATGCACCGGCGGCTCGCAGTGTCGAGATCGATCTGAGCGATCGCGAGGGCGTTCTGACACTGGAAGTCAGTGACAACGGGCAAGGCATGCGACCCGACGCCATGCGAAAGGCCAAGTCATTCGGGCTGCTGGGGCTCAAAGAGCGAGCGGCCAAAGTAGGCGGCTGGCTGGACGTGAGCTCGTCCTCGCGCGGGACATCCATCATTCTGTCTGTGCCACTGGATGAAGAAAGCCTCGCAGCGGCAGCCGCTCTTGGGCAGGACGCGCTGCTGGCACAGGCTGTGCAAGCTGTCACTCCCGTTGCTGCCACACAGCCGGCGGCCCAGTCCGACTTGCCACTGTCGCCTCCCTCTGAAGGAAACTCTGCATCATGATTCGCGTCATTCTTTGCGACGACCACGCTGTTGTGCGCCGCGGTATCCGGGACACCATTGCCGAGGCGGTTGACATCCAGGTGGTGGGTGAGGCCGGCAGCTATCCGGAACTCAGGGAGCTGCTGCGCAATACCACCTGTGATGTGCTGGTGCTCGACCTGAACATGCCGGGCCGGGGCGGGCTCGAAGTCTTGTCCACCTTGCGGGAAGAGGGCTCCGAGATCAAGACCCTGGTGGTGTCCATGTACCCGGAGGACCAATATGCCATTCGTTGCCTGAGGGCAGGCGCCCGTGGCTATCTGAACAAGGCGGGGGAGCCGGCCGAGCTGGTGGGAGCGATTCGGACGGTGATGGATGGGCGCAAGTATGTGACGCCCGAGGTCGCGCAGATGCTGGTGGACAACCTCAATGCCCCCGAGTCCGAAGAGCTGCATGCCAGCCTGTCCGAGCGCGAGCTGCAGACACTGCAGAAGATTGCATCGGGCAAGAAGCTCTCTGACATTGCAGAAGAACTGATGCTCAGCCCCAAGACGGTGAGCGTCTATCGGGCGCGCGTGCTGGAGAAGCTTCACCTGAGCAACAACGCCGAACTGACCGTCTACGCCATTCGCAACGGACTGGTCTGAACCTGGCGCCAGAACATAAAACCCATAGCGGCTGAGCCGAGAGCAGGGGGAGGCAGATGAAGTGTCAAACAATGCCATTGCGCCAGATGCGCAGGCTTCTCGCACTGGCGCTTGTGCCGGCTGTCTTGAGCGCCGTCAATCCGGTAGGCGCCACCAGTGCCACACCGGCGGCCAAGGCGCAGAAGATGGCCACCATGGTCATGCCCATCTACCACCAGCTGGTCGCATTCAGGGCGCCCCTGACGTTTCAGGTGGTCCACAGCAATGACAACGGGCAGTCGTTCATCCAGGAGGCCATTCCACGCGGCGAGTCGCTGGACAACTGGAGCCAGATGATCACCGTCACGGGCGCCAAAGGTATGGCCACCCAGCCGCGAGCCACCCCGAGGCTGTTGGCGGAGATGATCGCTGGCGGCTACCAGAAGGCCTGCCCTTCGACGTTTCGGGCCACCAAGGTCAACGAAGGCAAGCTGACGGGCGGCGATGCATTCACCGTGCTGGTAGGGTGCGGAGAAGTTCGATCGGGCGCGAAACCTGTGAGCGAAGTGGCGCTGATCACTACCATCAAGGGCGAGCAGGACATGTACACCGTGCAGTGGTCCCAGCGCGGCCCGACGACCACGGCCGACAAACTGTTCGAGCAAGCCAACTGGTTGCAGCGCCTCTCGGCCCTGATGCCGATCAAGGTGTGCCAGCGCATTCCGAATGAGCCTGCACCTTACCCCAGCTGCACCGGCTTCTCGACCCGATAAATCAGGAGCCAGGCATGCAAATCGTTTACCAGGCCGCCAACTCGCTGGAAGCGCATGTGGTCAAGGATGTGTTGCGTCAGCAGGGGATCTCGTCAGTGGTGCTGGGCGAACACCTGCAAGGGGCCATGGGAGAGCTGCCCGCGGCCAACCTTGTCAGGGTAGAAGTGGACGACCAGGAGGTCGACCGCGCGCGTGAGCTGATCAGCGAGTGGGAAGCTGCGTCACCTCAAGATGATGGGAGCAGCCTCCAGAGCCGGAATGCGAGCGCCGGGCGATCAGGGTCGTGGCTCTCCCTGGGTCTGGCCTGCGGCCTTGGCATCGCTGTGGGGCTGGTGCTGCCTTTCCCGGATACCACCCATAGCAGCGTCGCAATCCATTCGAACGGGTTGCCAGAAGTGCAGTGGACGTATGACCATCGGGGCGAACCGGTGCGTTACCAGCAGGACCGAAACCGTGATGGGAAAGTCGACGTCGACGTGCAGTACGCAAACGGGGGTGCAGATGCCACAGAGTTGTTCGACAACGACTTTGATGGTGTTTTCGAGACGACATCTTCAATTGAAGCCCATCGGCCGGTGCTGACAGCTGTCGACACCAACGGAGACAAGGTGGTCGACATGGAGATGCAGTTTGTTCATGGCGTCATGCACAGCATGCGTTACCTCGATCAGCAGACCGGGCATCCGTATCGCGTGGAGTACTTTCAGCTCGACAAACTGATCCGCACAGAACTGGACCACGAGGCCGATGGCACCATCGACGAAGTCGTCAAATACGACGGGCAGCTCAGGCCCTTGGCCAGGGAACGTTAGCTTCCCAGGAACAGGTCTGTCGCGACCTTGAGCAGGCCGACAATGGGCCTGTCCAGCATGGGAACCGTGAAGGCAATGCCCAGCAAGCCAGCGGAGAGGGTGAGCGGGAAGCCGATGGCAAAGGCGTTCATCTGAGGCGCAATGCGAGAGATGAAGCCCAGCACGATGTTGATGAACAGCAGCATGCCGATCATGGGCAGCGCTATCCACAAGCCGTAGCGAAACACCACGGTGCCGAGTTCGTGCATCTGCAGACGTGCCAGCGAATCAAAGGCGCTGCCGTCGACCGGGAAGGTCTGGAAGCTCGAGGCCACCACATGCAACACCATCAGGTGACCGTTCATCACGATGAACAGAAGCATGGTGGTGTTGCCAAAAAACCGGCCGACGGCGCTGGTCTGTGAGTTGGTGGTGGGATCGAAAAAGCCTGCATAGTTCAAGCCCATCTGCAGGCCGATGATCTCGCCCGCGAGTTCCACCGCAGAGAAGACGATGCGCACGGCCAGGCCAATGGCCACGCCCACCACGACTTGCTGCAGAACCACGGCAAAGGCCCGCGAGTCATTGAGTGCAATGGTCGGCTGGTCGCCGAGGAATGCCTGTGCACACAAAGCGACCAGAAAGGCCAGCGCCACGCGGGTGCGCATGGGGACTGAGCGGGCAGAAAAGATGGGCGCGCTGGAGAACACGGCCAGCACGCGCAAGAAAGGCCAGAATATGGGCGATACCCAGGCCATGATTTGCGCTTCGGTGAAGGTCAGCACGGGTGCCGCTTCCAGTCTGCCTTTTGGACTTTCTGGCTCAGACTGCGTGTTGCGGGATGGCCAGGATGGTGGAGCGGATGAACTCGACCATGGTGGTCAGCATCCACGGACCTGCCAGCGCAAACACGGCAATCGCTGCCACCAGCTTGGGCACAAACGAGAGCGTGGCTTCGTGAATCTGCGTGATGGCCTGAAACAGGCTGATCAGCAGACCCACGCCAAGCACCGTGGCGAGAATGGGGGCAGCGACCGTGAGTATGAGAAACAGGGCGTTTTGCCCCATGGTCAGTACAGCTTGCGGATCCATGTGGGTTGCACTCCTGAAGTGATGGCGTCGCTAAGAGGTGACAAAGCTGGCTGCCAGCGAGCCGATAAGCAGGTTCCATCCGTCGGCCAGCACAAAGAGCATGAGCTTGAATGGCAAGGCCACCAGAACCGGCGATAGCATCATCATGCCCAGTGACATGAGCACGCTGGCCACGACCATGTCGATCACCAGAAACGGAATGAAGATCATGAACCCGATCTGGAACGCTGTCTTGAGCTCGCTGGTCACGAAGGCTGGTACCAACACGCGAAACGGGGCTTCTTCCGCAGTCACGTTCTCAGGTAGCTGGGCCAGGCGGGCGAACAGCTCGAAGTCGGATTGCCGCGTCTGCTTGAGCATGAAGCCGCGCACGGGTCCTTGTGCGCGATCGAGCGCGACGTCAAAGCTGATCTGGTTTTGCGTATAGGGTTCGTAGGCATCGGTGTAGACTTTGTCGAGCGTCGGACCCATGACAAAGAAGGTCAGGAACAGGGACAGCCCGACGATCACCTGGTTGGGCGGTGCGGCCTGCGTGCCCAAAGCCTGACGAATCAGGGAAAGGACGATGACAATGCGGGTGAAGCCAGTCATCAGCAGCAGAATGGCCGGCAGGAAGGACAGTGCCGTGAAGAACAGCAGTGTCTGGATGGGCACCGAGTATGAGGTTCCTTGCGGGCCTTCGCCCACCACGAGTGGCAGTGTGGCGCCTGGGCCGATGGGTGGGTTGCCTGTGGTGCCTTGTGCATGCGCTGTGCCGGCCAGCATGCAGCCCAGCATCAGCAGCATGAGCGCGTACAGGACCGCTTTCACTCTGAGGCCGCCGGCACCCGTTGCAATGCGTTCAGCTGGCATCTTGCTTGCCCCCTTTGAGGTCGGCCAGCTTGCGTGCGAATGCGCCAGTCACTGATGCATCTGCCTCGGCAGCGGTGCCGGATTCCGTGGCCGAGCCACCATCCGCAGTCGGTATGCCCAGGTCTGCCATTGGCATCTGATGCAAGAGCTGGATGCCGCCGGGCGCCACGCCGAGCACCAGGCAGGTACTGTTCTCGCCGCTGCCCACCTGCACGGACACCAGTCGCTGCTGGGGACCGAGAGAGACGCCATTCATCACTGTGAGCGCAGGTCCCTGCTTGCTTCGCAGACCCGGGAGGTTGCGTCGATAGCGTTGCAGCACAACGGCCACAACCACCATGACGACCAACAGGAACAGTGCGGGCAGGGCGTTTTGAAGCATGTGGTTCAGCTTCCTTTGGAGATGCGGCGCATGCGCTCGGACGGGGTGACGATGTCGGTCAGCCGGATGCCAAACTTGTCGTTGACCACGACCACCTCACCCTGGGCGATCAGATAGCCATTGATGAGGACGTCCATGGGCTCGCCCGCCAGTGCGTCGAGTTCGACGATGGACCCCTGTGCAAGCTGGAGGATGTACTTGATGGGTACCTTGGTCCGGCCCAGCTCCACGGAGAGCTGCACCGGAATGTCCATCACCATCTGGATGTCATTGAGCGCTGCGTTGGCCTGCTGGGGTGATGTCGGCGATGTGACGGTTTCAAAGGCCGGCGCGCCGTCCTCATCCACAGTGACGTTGGTGGCCTGCTCTTCCAGCGCCTGCGCCCAGTCATCGGCCATCGCCTCTTCGGCAGACTTGTCGCCCTGAGGTTCGGCAGCGGCGGCAAATGCGGCGTCGACGTCGGTCTCGGCTTCAGTGTTTTCAGGGGTATCAGTTGACATAGTTGTCTCCCAACCAGTTCATTTCCGCGCCTCGCAGCTTTCGCTCGACGCGCAGTGCGTATTTGCCTTTGTGAGTGCCGTACTGGCACTCGAAGAGGGGAACACCTTCGACCTTGGCTTCGATGGTGGGGGAACGATCCAGCTCGATGAAGTCGCCGACCTGCATGGCCAGCAGTTGCTCCACCGTGGCTTCCGTCTGGGCCAGTTCTGCGACGATGTTGAGCTCGGCCGCCTGAATCTCGTTGCTGAGCAGTCGCACCCAGCGTCGGTCGACTTCCATGGCGTCGCCCTGGACGGTGGAATACAGCACGTCACGGATCGGCTCCAGGGTGGCGTAGGGGATGACGATGTGCAATGAGCCGGTGAGGTCGCCAATTTCGAGGGTGAAGGACGAGGACACCACGATCTCACCCGAAGTGGCTACCGTGGCGAACTGGGGCTGCATCTCGGAGCGCTGATAGTCGAGCTCCAGAGGATAGATGCCCGTCCAGGCTTTCTTGTATTCCTCCGAGATGACTTCCACCAGGCGCATGATCACGCGCTGCTCCGTCGGGGAGAAATCGCGGCCTTCGATGCGGGTCTGGTACTTGCCGTTGCCGCCGAACAGGCTGTCGATCACACCAAAGAGCAAGGTGGGTTCACACACCACCAGACCATTGCCGCGCAGGGGCCGCACGGCCATGATGTTGAGGTTGGTGGGGACCACCAGTTCACGCAGGAAGGCACTGTACTTCTGGACCTTGGCCGGCGTGGTGGATATCTCCGGACTCTTGCGGATCATCTTGAACAGGCCGAGGCGCAGATTGCGGGAGAAACGCTCATTGACGATCTCCATCGTGGGCATGCGCCCGCGAACAATCCGCTCCTGGTTAGACAGGTTGTAGTCGCGGACGCCGCCGGTCGGCGCTGCCTCTTCCTTGGGTGCCTGGCTTTCGCCTGTCACGCCTTCAAGGAGCGCGTCGACTTCTTCCTGTGAGAGAAACGACTCGGCCATGCTGTACTCTCTGTGAGATGCCTGCGGGGTTACTGGATGATGAAGCTTGAGAAGAGGACTTCCTGCACCGGATTGGGTGGGGCACGGCGACGCTTGCGGCGCTTGTGGCGGTCAGCTTCCTCAGCTCCTTCGGGCTCTTCTACCTGGTAGCCCATGACGTGAGCGATCTCGGCAATGATGTCTCTGGCCAGTTTTTCCTTGCCTTCGATGCCCAGCATTTGCTCGGAAGTGCGCTGTGAAATGATCAGCAGAATGCCATTGCGGATGGTTGGCATGTAGACCTTGATGGCCTCTTCCGTGGCTGCATCTTGCAGCTGAAGCGTGATGCCCAGCTGGGCGTATCGGTTTCCGCCCGGGTCGGCGAGGTTCACCACCATGCTTTCGAGGGGAAGAAACGTCGGTGGCGTGCCAGGATCGGGTGCTTCGTAGTGCACCTCTTCCTCTTCCGCCTCATGATCACCTTCTTCGGTGGTATTGGCCTTGATCATGTACAGGGCACCACCCCCGGCCACAAGGCCGAGCAGCAGCACGACGCCCAGAATGATGAAGAGCATCTTCTTGCTCTTCTTGGGCTTTGCCGCCGAAGCATCGGCGGTGGCAGCAGCAGCGTCAGACATGGTTTTCCTCCAGGTGGTCTTGCCGTGGTGATTCGGCAGGTGTTGAAGGAATTATTCGATGGCAGTCGAAGCGGTGTAGGGCAGAAAAGCGCCGGAAAACCCCCTTATTCCGACGCCCAGACGCCCGTTTTGGCCCGAACCCGAAGCGGGCCGTGACTTTTCGGACGATGCGCTTTGTTTCGGATGCCTCATCTCGCAAAGCCCACGGCGCGTCCGGTGCAGGTGATGCAGAGGGTCTTTCAGATCACACGAACAGGTCCAGTGGCTCGCTGCCGTCGCTTCGGCGCTGCACCGGTCTGGCCGTTTGGGGCGCCACTGCCTCTGCTTCGCCGTGGCGATCTCCGGAGCGGTGGGCGCTGCCGTTCTGGCTGCTGCCTGGCTGCCCGTTGCCTTGCTGGGATGCCTGGCTGCCGTCCTGGTGCTGACCGCTGACAGAGACATCCGAGAGCTGGATGCCGCTGCGACCGAGCATGTCCTGCAGGGATTCGTTGGCGTTTTGCTCAAGGCTGGCACGCGCTTCCGCGTTGTCGGTGCGGAACGACACTTGAGCTTCCTGGCCGTTCATGCGCAACTGGATGTCAATGGCGTCGGAGGCGGAGTCGCCCACCCGCAAAGTGGCCTGGCGCACCTGGTTCGCGCCCCATCGACCCAGTTCGGGGGATATTTCTTCCTCGGCATCGGCGGTGGCCAGCGGGTCCTGTGCTTCTGGCAGCTTGTCGGCAGAGTTGTAGGCGTCGGATTCTGTGCTTTCTGCAGCCGAATCCGGGAGCTGGCTGGCAAGATGCTCAGGTAGCGCGGCGGGCCTTTGATCGCCCTGGCGGGCAGATGACTGTCCGCCTGTCTGCGTGTCGGCCGCCGGTCTGACGATGTCTGCCGCTTCCTGCTCGACCATGCGCGTGGCACTTTCACCGGCCGCAGGTGATGCAGCGGTGCCGGGCTCTGCGCCGCGGGCTGCAAATCCATTGAGGCGACCTGAGCTGGCGGCAGCCACATTGCCAGGTGTGAGGCTGGTTGTGCTGCGCCAGGATTGGGTCGTGACCGATACCTGTGCGTTGGCAGGTGCGTGAGCCTTGAGCCTGGCAGCCTGCTTTTGCTGTGCTGAGACACCCTGGGCTGGCGGCGCTGCTTTGCCTGCTTCGGCTCCAGCTTCCGCGCCGGCGGCTTCTGAGCCCGGTGCTGGCGCAACGCCGGCCTCAAGACCGTTGGTGTTGGTCACGGCACTCTGCCCGGAAGCGACCGCCTGTGTGGACGCTGCCGCCGAGGTCTGGCTGGCTTGCATGGCCGTTGCGCCATGTGGGGGCAAATCCATCCGCTGTCCGGGCGCGGTGGTCTGCATGCCCAGGGCTCGGGTGTCGATGCCCGGTTTTGAACTTCTGCTCGCCGTTGACTCGGTAGCGAGCGGGGTGACATCAGGCTGCGCCTTTGCCGTGCCTTCGCCTTCCGTGCGCATGGCACTGACTTGGGGCAGTGCCTCCTGGCTGGCATCGGCCAGAGCTTTTCCAGGTGCGGCCTGGAGCAGGTCTTCTTTGCCGGTGACTGGCTGTGACAGTTGGCTGAGGACCTGCCGGCTGGCCGCCAGCTCGTGGGAGCCTGGAGTCTTCACGGCAGCGGGCGACAAAGGCCATCCGCTCATCACGGCAGCCGCAATCCCGGAAGGGCTGCCCGTCGGGAGAGGCGTTGCATCGTCGGGAGCGGCCGTCAGTGAAGGCGGTGCATCCATATCGCCCTGGGCTTCATCGTCCGGAGCGGAGAGTGTCAAGGCCGCATCATCGCCGTCGTGCGTTGCGCTGAGCAGTGACAGCAGGTTGGAGAAGACATCACCAGGTGTGTCCTGGCCTGTGACGTGTCCATGGGTGCGATGGCCTGCTGCAGCAGCGGCGCTGGTCGCTTGGGTGGCACTGCTGGCGGTACTCATGGGCGTGCTCCTTCACTGTTGGCGCGCATTTGACGAAGGTAGACGTTCATGGCCATTTCGTCGGTGTCTTTCTGCTCGCGCTTGCGGCGCGAGAGCTCCTGTGCCGAGAGCTGGCGTTCGACATATTTTTTGAGTCCGGCCACGTCACGCTCTGCCGCATGCACCGCGATCTGGCAACGGTCAATCTGGGCTTGCTTGTTGCCGATGACGCTGCGCTGGAACTCCACGGCATGGCGAATCTTGTCCATGAAGTGTCGGTGGTGGTGCAGCAGGGATGCATCGAGCTGGACGCCGGTGCGTCCGGCCCAGCGTTGCTGTGCTTCGGCCGAGTAGCTCTCGAGCTGGTCCAGCTGGGCCTGTGCCATGGCCATTTCCCGCTGTTGCTGTGCCAGTGCGCTCAAGGCGGCATCACGTCGCTTTTCAGCCAGATCGACGACCTTGTTCAGGCTGGTCATGGATGTCATGCGATGCTCCCTTCATGGGTGGGATAGGATGGGTTGGGGTCCATGCCCTCTGCGGCATGGACAGGTTGGGTCTGACCCTGGGCATGTGCCTGGGCATAGGCAGCCTGTTGCTGTGCAAAGGCCTGTGACGCATTGGGCTGCTTCTTCTCCTGCAAAGTGGCAGCCATGCCCTTGAGGGTGGCATCCAGTGTCGACGCTTCGTGCATGCCTTGCTGGAGAAACTCTTGCATGGCCGGGTGCAGGGCGATGGCAGAGTCTGTTTCAGGGTCACTGCCCGCCACATAGGCGCCGAGCTGAATGAGGTCCCGGCTCTTCTGGTAGCGCGAGTACAGACCCCGGAACCGCCTTGCCATCTCGAAATGCTCGGGCTTGACGACGTTGTGCATGACGCGGGAAGCCGACGCTTCGACGTCGATGGCCGGAAAGTGCCCGGACTCCGCCAGTGATCGGGAGAGCACAATGTGTCCGTCCAGAATGGCCCGTGCCGCATCGGCGATGGGGTCCTGCTGGTCGTCGCCTTCTGACAGGACTGTATAGAAGGCCGTGATCGAGCCGCGTCCGTTGAGACCGTTTCCGCTTCGCTCGACCAGCTGCGGCAGGCGAGCGAAGCAGCTGGGCGGATACCCTTTGGTCGCCGGCGGTTCTCCGATGGCCAGGGCGATCTCTCGCTGGGCCATGGCATAGCGGGTGAGAGAGTCCATGAGCAACAGCACATGCAGACCGTCATCCCTGAAGCCTTCTGCAATGGCGGTGGCATAGGCAGCGCCTTGCATCCGCACCAGCGGTGGTGCATCGGCAGGCGCCGCCACCACGACAGATCGCTGGCGACCTTCTTCACCGAGGATGTCCTCGATGAATTCCTTGACTTCGCGGCCACGTTCGCCGATCAGGCCAACCACAATCACGTCAGCTTTTGTGTAACGGGCCATCATGCCCAGCAAGACACTTTTTCCGACTCCGGAGCCGGCGAACAGTCCCAGTCGCTGTCCGCGGCCGACCGTCAGCAGTGCGTTGATGGCGCGCACACCGGTGTCCAGCGGCTCCCGGACAGGATCGCGGTCCATGGCATTGAGCGGGGCGCGGTCCATCGGGCTGACATGGACGTTCTGAATCGGACCCTGGTGGTCCAGCGGATTTCCATGCGAATCGACCACCCGGCCAAGAAGACCGGCACCCATGGGCAGACGGAGGACACCTCGATCTGCGGACGATGGCTTGGGGTTGTCCCGGCCCACCCGGGGTTCTGGCCGGTAGGGCGAAAGAGGGGCGACATATGCGCCACTGGACAGGCCGTGCGTGTCGCCAGCGGGCATCAGGTAGGCTCGGTCACTCGAGAAACCCACCACCTCTGCCAGCACGGGCTCTTTCTGTCCGTTGCCGATCTCGCATTGGGAGCCGACAGGGACCTTCAGGCCGACAGCCTCGAGCACCAGGCCGGCCAGGCGCGTGAGGGTGCCGCGCACTTCCAGCGGCGTCGGCGTGCTGGCGTTGTGGCACGCATCGTCGAGAAAGTTCTCCCAGCGACTGTTGCCCGACTCACTCATCGGCGGCCTCCGGGTTCCAGGGCATGTCCATGCCGATATTGCCGATGGCACGCTTCCAGCGCTTTTCCAGCGTGGCGTCGACAGATGTGCTGGGAGACTCGACCATGCAACCGCCAGGGGTAATGGAAGGGTCGGCGATCAGCTCGATCGGGTGCTTGCTCAGGTTTTCTTCCAGCGCGCCCTTCATGAGCGCATGGTCGACCGGGTTCATTCGAACCGAAGCTGGCAAGCCGTCATCAATCAGTTGGGACAGCGCTTCAATGGTGACCAGATGAACGGCCTTTTTGTCCATTGACAGCTCCTGGCGCAGCACTTGTCGGGCGATCTCGCAGGCCAGTTCCAGCATCTGGTGTGCCATGCCGTCTTCGGCTCGGCGCAGCTGGTCGGTGACGTTGTGCAGCAGTTGGGCCATCCGAACACCCGCTTGCTCGGCGGTTTTGCGGATGGTCGCTTCGAGGGCTTCGCGTGTTTCCTTCGCACCCAGCTGTCGGCCTTGCTCGTGGCCTTCTGCGTAGGCCTGCTGGCGCGCCTCGCGCACGGCATGGTCGATGCGATCCTGGATCGCCCGCTCGGCCGCAATTTCCGCCTCCTTGTCGACCGGCGGCGGGATGTCGCTGCCGTCGACGGCGCCGAAGCTCCAGCTGTCGAATTCAGAGATTTCTTCGCGGGGAATGAATCGCTGATGATGAGACGTCGGCTTGGGCGGCTCGTTCTTGGACAGGGGTTTAAACGAAGCCGTCATCACCGCCTCCTGCAATCACAATGGTGCCTTCGTCGGACAGGCGACGAACAATCTTGAGAATTTCCTTCTGCTGGCCCTCGACCTCGGACAGCCGCACCGGGCCACGTGAGTCAAGGTCTTCGCGCAATGCTTCGGCAGCACGAGAAGACATGTTGCCCAGAATGAGCTCCTTGAGCTCGTCGGAGGAACCTTTGAGAGCCACAACCAGCGCATCTGTCGACACTTCCTTGAGGATGGTCTGTACCGACTTGTTGTCGAGCTTGGACAGATCCTCGAATGTGAACATCTTGTCTTCGATCTTTTGCGCCAGATCCTGGTCGACTTCACGGATCGACTCCATCACGGTGGATTCGATGGCCGAGCCCATCATGTTGATGATGTCGGCGGCTGTCTGCACGCCACCCAGAGAAGTCTTGCGTACCTTGTCTCCGCCCTGCAGCACTTTGTAGAGCACTTCGTTGAGGTCGTTGAGCGCCGCGGGCTGAATGCCTTCGAGTGTGGCAATGCGGATCATCACTTCATTGCGCATGCGCTCGGTCAGGTGCTTGAGCACGCCAGAGATCAGGTCGGTTTCCAGGTGAACCAGGATGGCGGCCATGATCTGCGGATGCTCGTTGCGAAGCAGCTCGGCGATGGACTGTGCATCCATCCATTTCAGGCTTTCGATGCCCGAGACGTCGCTGCCTTGCATGATCCGGTCGATGAGCAGAGACGCCTTGTCGTCGCCCAGTGCCCTGCGCAGCACTGCCTTGACGTAGTTGTTGGTGTCGGAGACAAGCAGGCTCTGGGATGCAGCCTCGTCCGTGAAGCGAGACATCACCTCTTCGACACGCTCGCGCGAGACCGAACGCATGTTGGCGATGGCTTCGCCCAGCTTCTGGACCTCTTTGGGGGCCAGGTGCTTGAACACTTCGGCGGCTTCCTCCTCGCCGAGTGAGACGAGGAAGATGGCGGCGTCTTGGAGTCCCTGTTCTTCCATGGTGATTGATCCGTGTAGCGTGTATTCGTGGTGCAGTCAGATCGAAGCCGATCAGGCCGGCACCTCGCCGTTGACCCAGCCCTTGACGATGTTGGCAACGGCCATGGGGTTCTCGATCGCCAGCCGGCGAGCATCGGCCATCCGGGCCTCTTCTGGCGACATGAGGTCGGTCGAGGCCTCCTCCTGGGCGGGCTGCGGCAGACCAGGGCGTTCGGGGGAGTCGTTGACGATGGCGCTGATCTGCGAGACTTCGGGAGACTTTTCCACCGGGGCGGGCGCCTTGATGAGCTTGAGCATGGGGCGCACCAGACCCATGAAGATGAGCAAGCCGATCGCGATCAGGCTGGCCGGCATGGCCATGTCCTTGGCCAGCGCAACGTTGTCTGGCGCCTGGTACCAGGCAATTGGCTCGGGTTCTTCTTCCTTGACCACGTTGAATTCGGCATTGACCACATTGACGGAGTCACCGCGCTCCTGGCTGAAGCCAATGGTCTCTCGCACCAGGGCGGCCATCTTGTCCAGCTGCTCCTGCGGGATGGCCGTGGAGGTTTCCTTGCCGTTCTTGTCGAGCGTAGTGCGGTTGTTGACCACCACGGCGGCCGTGAGGCGTTTGACGTTTCCGCTGGATTCCCGGACCACACGAACGGTCTTGTCGACTTCGTAGTTGGTCACTGATTCGCGGCGCGTCTTGCCAGCTGTTTCGCTGGTCTGGCCGGCGCCTACCGGCGCTGCATCGCCATTGATGGGAGCAGTGCCGGTTTCGGGAGGCTGGTTGGTCACGGCACCTGGCACACCAGCGGGCTGTGCCTGTGGTGCGGTACCGTCTTCCACAATTTGCTGGCTGCGGATGGTGCCTGGCTCTCCGCCCTGGTTGGGCCGATGCTGCTCGCTGGTGGATTCGACTTCTGAAAAGTCCACCAGTGCACTGACCTGTGCCTTGACGTTGCCCACACCAACCAGTGGCTCGATCATGTCCAGAATGCGTCGGGTGTAGAGCTGCTCGATCTGCTGGGTGTACTGCAGCTTCTTGACGTCGGCTGTCTGTGCATTGGCGTCCGGGCTGGCAGAGAGGAGGTTGCCGCCTTCGTCGACGACACTGACCGCCTTGGGGTTCATCTCCGGGACGCTGGAGGCGACCAGGTGGATGATCCCGGCGACCTGCGCCTTGTCCAGCGAGCGGCCTGGGTGAAGCGTGAGCAGGACGGACGCTGAAGGCTTTTGTTGGGCGCGGAAAAATCCGTTTTGATTGGGAAGCGCAAGGTGGACGCGAGCAGCTTCGACCGAGGACAGCGACTGGATGGAACGGGTGAGCTCGCCTTCCAGTCCTCGCTGGAAGGTCAGGCGTTCCTGAAATTGCGTCATGCCGAAGCGGTTGTTTTCCATCAGCTCGAAGCCCGCCACGGACCCTTTGGGCAGGCCCTGAGAGGCGAGTCGAAGCCGCACGTCATGGACGCGGTCTGCCGGAACCATGATGGACTGGCCGCTGTCGCTGTGCTTGTATTGCACATTCATCTGGGTCAGCTGTGCAACGATGGCGCCGCCGTCCTTGTCACTGAGGTTCGAGTAGAGCACCCGCCATTGAGGCTCGCGCGTCATGAAAAACGCTGCGAGGGCAAGGATGAACATGGCCAGGACGCCTCCACCCAGGCGCAATTTCTGTGCATTGCTCAGCCGGGAAAACCCGGCAGTCAGCGCGTTGCGTGGCGGTGTGACCTGGGGGGTCACTGGCGTTTCGGCTAGCGTTGTGCTCATGGTGGTGTTCGCTCTATCGTTGTCGATGGGGTTTCGCCCCTGATTGACATTGATTATTCGGCCCTGCCTGAGCGGCCATAGCAACAAAAAGGCGGCGCTTTCCCGCCTTATTCCTCCAGCACTGAAAACGGGCGGCCTCTAGCATTGGTTCCTGTCCGTTCAATGGAAGGAGTCCGTCATGGATATGCGAATCAACCCCATGCAGAGTCAGGCGCTGAGCCCGACAGGCGCCGCTGCCTTCAAGCGCCCTGCCACGGGCGCAGCCGACGGCGTAGGGACGGGGTTTGCCGACAATTTCAAGTCGGCCTTGCAGTCGGTCAGTGCCTCGCAGAACAAGGTCGCCGAGCTGCAAACCGAGCTTCAGATGGGCAACCCCAACGTGAGCCTGGAAGAGACCATGCTGGCCATGCAAAAGGCCCAGATCGGATTCCAGGCTACGCTGAACGTGCGAAATCGCATGGTTCAGGCCTACACCGACATCATGAACATGAGCGTCTGAACCAGCGTCATTCGCTGCGCAAAAGCGCAAAACCGGCCGTGTCTCCCTGGCAGGAGACTGCGGCCGGTCCTGTTGGTGTGAGGGTTTCCCCCCTGACCAGGGTTCAGTGAAGTGGCTGACCTTGTGCCTCAAGCATGTTCTCCAGGTCGGCGAGCCAGGGTTCTGCCAGGCAACGGATCTCTGCGTCGGTGCGGAGGATGCGTTGCATGATCCGGGTCTTTTCCTTGCGATCTTCGGGCGCCAGAGGCAGGCTCTTGGAACGGTGGCGAAGCTGCGCAATCAGGATGGCGCATGCGCCTTCGAGTTTGACAACCTCGTCCCAGTCTTCGGTCTGGGCCGCTTCCAGCATCTTCAGGCTGGCGTTCTCGATGGCTTTGTAGTAGTCCAGCAAAGTGTGCTCCATGATCAGGCTCCAGCGGGGGTGGTCACAGGTTGCAGGTAGGCCGGCTCGGGGCCCTTGATGCGGCTCCAGGACTCAGCAATGGGTTCGATCAATGCCTGAACCTCTGCCACTGCAGCTGCGTCGTTGTGCAGGTTGGCGTGGGTCAGGCGGACAATGCTGTAGTCATAGACCTGACGGAGGTTGACCGCTAGCTCACCGCCTTCGCGCACGTTGAGGCCAGCCTTGAGGCCTTCCTCGATGATGCGGACAGCTTTGCCGATGGACGTGCCTTTGGCACCGATGTCTCGTCGTTCAATGGCGCTGGCGGCCGTGCCCAGGTGACGCTGGAGAGCGTCAAAGAGCAGTTCCACCAGCTTGTGTGCGTCAGCGCCCTGGACGCTGGTCTCGGTGGCAACGCGCTGATAGGCACGGGCGGCACGGGCATGGACGGAAGTGAACATGGGTTTCGATTCCTTGTATCTGATGCTTATTCCTATCGGCAGCCTGTGCGGCGACTGTAGGGGCGGTGGTACCGCAAATGCCGGTGGCAAATCACGGTGTTCACGGCTTCAGATCATTCAAGTCCGGCAGGAGTGGCCAAACGGGCATAAAAATGGCCAGGATCAGGTCAAAAGACCCAATTCCTGGCCAAAGAGGACCAAAGTCCTGAGGAAAACCGGTTCAGCTGGCGTTCCAGAGGGCAATTTGTTGCGAAACGAAACTGCTCAGCGCATTGAGCCGCCCTACAGCGGCATCCATTGAGTTGTACTGTGCCAGATATCGGGCTTCAACGCGAGAGGCGCGGTCATTGACCCTGTCCTGCTCGTCTTCATTGCGTTCAATGGCCTTTTGCAAAGCCTCCCGACGGTTGCTGATCATGCCGTCGGCGTCGATCAGCCCCTGGGCGAAAGATTCGATCTTGCGGCCAAAGCCTTCCGTGGCTGCATCCCCTGTATCCACTGTGAACAGGTTTTTGACGCCCTGGAACTCACCGTCCAGGGCAGCGTCGAGTTTGGCCGAGTCAATATTGAGTGCACCGCCTTCACCAAATTCGATGCCGATGTCGGACAGGCGGCTGTAGGTGTCCCCGCTGGTCACCGACCGCATCATGGCGCGCAAGGCGTTCTGGAGGCCGACCGCGGTCGAATCACCTTGCAGGGGGCCTGCAACCTCGGTACCCGGGTCATAGCGGGTGGCCGTGGCGATCGTGGTGTTGATCATGTTGTAGGCCTGAACGAAGGCATCGATATTGCCCTTGACGCTCTCCTTGTCGATGCCCACGCTGACTTCCACTGGTGCGGTGGTCTCTTGCTTGAGCTCGATCGTCATGCCGGCGATGGTGTCGGACAACGTGTTGCTCGCCGTACTGATCTGCACCCCGTTGATAAAGGAGATGGCGTTCTGGCCTGCCTGAGTCTGGCTCGTTCCGTTGGTGTTGACGGCACCGAAAGCCAGGCGGGAGAGACCGGCGCCATCGCTGTCGGTGTTGTCGTCGTCATCCACCGTGATCCGGAATCCGTTTTCTTCGCCGGTCTCGGCAGAACGCAGCAGCAGACGCTCACCGTTGGAATCCTTGAGGACCGTAGCGGTGACGCCTGCCTCGGCATCGTTGATGGCGGCGGCAATGTCGCTCAGAGAATCCTCGCCTGCACCAACGGTGATGCTGACAGGGGTACTGCCGTTGCCAGTGAAGGTTCCGGTGTTCCATGCGCCGAGTTCAATCGTGATGCTGCCAGTGCCGACTGCCTCACCGTCGGCAAACGAGCCGGTGGCGATGGACTGGGCCTTGGCCAGCGATTGCACTTCCATCGAAATCGATGTTGGCGCTGTACCAGCGGCCGCAGAAACCTTGATGGCGGAGTCGTTGGATGAACTGGCCGTGACCGAGTCCCAGCCGCCATTGCCTTTGAGCAGGTTGGCCGCGTCTGCCAGCGAAGAGAACTGCGACTTGATGTTGCCGTAGGTCGACATCTTGGTTTGCAGCGATGTCTTTTGTTCGGACAACTGCGTCAGGGGCGCCTTCTCGAGCGCCACCAGCTGGCTGACGATGCCCTGGATGTCGAGGCCGGTTGCGAGGCCTGGTGAACTGATGGTAGCCATGATGGGAACTCCTCAGAATGTGCAGATCACACGGGGCTCAGGTGTGCTGGAGTCATATGATCTGCGCATGCTGAATGCGTTGCAGCGCTTCAAAAGCAGACAGTGGCGGGGGCGTTGCCGCCCACCGCCACCGGGGAAAGCGCGCGCCAGATGAGGCGCGCGTTTCTGGCTGTGCCGATCAGCGCAGCAGGGACAGTACGCCCTGTGGCATCTGGTTGGCCTGGGCCACCATGGCGGTACCTGCCTGCTGCAGAATCTGGCCGCGTGAGAGGTTCGCCGTTTCCACTGCGAAGTCTGCGTCCATGATTCGACCGCGGGAAGCCGCCTGGTTCTCGGAGGCGACCTGCAGGTTGCCGATCACCGACTCGAAGCGGTTCTGGGCAGCACCGAAGTCGGCGCGAGCAGAAGTGATCTCGTCGATGGCAGTGTCCAGGTTGTCCATGGCGGACAGGGCGTTGGCTGCAGTGGTGATGTCACCAGAGGTCACAGCGGTGATGCCGGTGCCAGCGGTCAGGTCGCCTGTTGCGATGTCGATCTGATCGGTAGACACGTTGTTGGCGCCGACCTGGAAGGTCAGGGTGGCCGAGGTGTCGAGCAAAGAGGTGCCGTTGAACTCGGTGCCGGTCAGCACACGGGTCACTTCAGCGTTGAGCTGCTGGAACTCGGCGTCCAGGTTGGTGCGGTCGCTGGAAGAGTTCGTGGCGTTGGCAGACTGCACTGCCAGCTCACGCATACGCTGCAGGGAATCGCCAACCTTGCCCAGCGCGCCTTCAGCGGTCTGCGAAAGGCTGATGGCGTCGTTGGCATTGCGAATGGCAACGTTCATGCCCTTGACCTGTGCGTTCATGCGCTCGGCGATGGCCAGGCCGGCCGAATCGTCTTTTGCACTGTTGACGCGCAGACCCGAGGAGAGGCGTTGCATGGATGTGGACAGCGACATAGAGGACTGGGCCAGGTTGCGCTGTGCGTTCAGAGACATCACGTTGGTGTTGATGGTGCTCATGTCTAACTCCTAATAAATGACAAAGGTACTCCGGCATCGCTGCCGATCTGACTGCCTGCTCCGAAGAGCTGACGGCTTTGACCGGTTGTGCTTCCGCGCGTTGTCGGCTGCCTGTTTATCTGGCTACCGACCTTGCTCGCGGTTTCGCTTGCCGGACGACGAACCTTTTTAGAAGTTCGTTGAGTTCAATGTCGGTGGCACGACGACATTCTTTAGCCGCAACATGTAAGCAGTTGCTTGGAAAAGACGGGGAAGAGCAAGGCAATTCGAGCGTTTCGTGGAATGCGTCACTGAAGATGGGCTTGCTTTCGCTCGCTTATGTTCCGCTTTCTCTTCTTTGATGGCAGGCAAACTTGCATTTGTGTGTTGCTGGTTTGCAGGAGCGCCGATGGAATCAACGCATTGGCTTGTGTGCGTCATGCGGGCAGGCCGAATGGAAAGCATGGAAAGTGCGGCGGCGCGTTGAACCCTCATCGGTTCACCTGGAGGGTACAGATACAAGTTCAACTTGAAGATTCTTCAAAATATGCATGTTGCATGTGATGGCTTTGATGTTCACCGATGGATGCCGTTCTTTGGTGTGCCGATCGGCGTTGGCAAGCGGCAATTCGCAAGCGGTCGAGGCAGACCCGCCGCATCAACCCTCCTGGTAGACCCTCCTGGTATCCGCATGGTCTTCATGCCTTGCTGTCGGGGAAGAGGGAACGGACAACATGCAAGACGGTGCAGCGCCTGTCGTCAGGAACTTGCTCGGCAGGGGGCAACAGGATGAGGGGCCCGCAGATTGAGCACAGAAGCACACCGACACCTTGCGCTGGTTTGTGCCGGTGCCTATTGGCCGTCACAAGCGAAGGAGCGGGCTCGATGGCAAGCACGCCTTGAGGTTGATGCTCGCTTCCATGTGATCTCGTCACACTGCATGCGCTTTTGAGCATCGCCAGTGCGCAGACAAACTTGAGCCTATTTGTTTCGTGATGTTTCGCACGCATCGCGAGAAATCCGCCTGCAGCGACCACCAGACACCGTGTGGCGAGCGTGTAGGGCCGTGGGGGTGGTCATGAACGTTTTGTGGTCTTGAGGACGCATATTTTCGTGAGGAGCGTCACGAAATAGCATCAACTGAGTACTTCCGAGTTAGGAAGCTGGATGACACGACGTCAGTGCCATGCTGACGCACCAATCATCTGTTTCCCGATTCAAGAATGTTTCAGGGTCGACACAATTACTCACATGCCGCAAGAAATTGCAAACCCAAGCGGCTCTACCCGATGAACACAGCAACGCACACATTCAAGGAGAACACGATGGACAGCGAACAACTTCTCGCCGAGATCCGCGAAGCCAACCTCACCTACCTGATGCTGGCCCAGAATCTGATCCGCAAGGACCGTGCTGAAGCACTGTTCCGCCTGGGTCTGACGGAAGAAGCCGCTGACCTGCTGGTCATGCTCTCGCCAGGCCAGATGCTCAAGATTGCCTCCAGCAACATGTTGCTGTGCCGCTTCCGCATCGACGACGAAATGGTGTGGAACCTGCTGACAAACCACAACGTCAAGAAAGTGGACAACACCACGACCACCCAGTTGCACGCTTCCATCCTGATGGCTGGCCGTTTCAACGAGTCGGTAACCAGCATCACGCACTGATAGCCGGTGCGCAGCGGCAAGAACTGGACTGAAACAACTCACGAGGGAACACAATCATGGCAGCGAAGAGCATTCTGAACGAGTCCCGCGATATTGATCGCGCGATTTCCCTGATTCAGCTGGGCGCACGCCTGCAGGTGCTGGAGTACGAAACCGGCTTGTCCTACGAGCGTCTTCTGCGCCTGTACAAGGAAGTGGCTGGCCGCTCTCCATCCAAGGGGCAACTGCCGTTCTCCACCGACTGGTTTCTGACCTGGCAGCCCAACATTCATGCGTCGCTGTTCCTGAACATCCACGAGTATCTGTCCAAGACGAGCGAACTCGAAGAGATCGACGCCGTCATCCGCGCCTTCCGACTCTACTCTGATCAGATGCAGGCCAGTGGGGTGGAGCCACTTCTCTCGGTCACACGCGCCTGGCGCCTGGTGAAGTTTGTCGACAACGGCATGCTGACGCTGACCACCTGCTCCTGCTGCGGCGGTCACTTCGTGACCGAGCCATACGAGAACGCCAAGAACTTTGTCTGTGGCTTGTGCGCACCACCAGCCCGCGCAGGCAAGGGTGCAGCCCGAGGCGGTTTGCGCCTGCACTGACGGTGCAACCGGGGCGCGTCGGGCACGCGCATTGTTCATCGGACGAAATGGACCCTTGCAAGGGTCCATTTTGCGTTTATGCCCTCTCTCAATCAGTCCTACAGTTGGTCGATAGAAATGAAGAGGGGTTAAAAGCCGTCACTGGACCCGTCCATCAGAGGGATAAACAGCATGTTTGTTGTCATCGGTTTTCTTTTTTCCATGGCCTGCATCTTCGGTGTCTACATCGGGCACGGAGGAAACATTGGCGTGGTGCTTAAGGCGCTGCCTTTCGAGATGACCACCATTTTGGGGGCGGCGCTTGGCGCGTTCCTGATCAACAACCAGATGAAAGTGGTCAAGGCAGCCTTCAAGGGTATGGCCGGTTGTCTCAAGGGCAGCCATCTGACCAAGGCTCGCTACATGGAATTGCTCGCGCTGCAGTTCGACATCTTGCAGAAGGCTCGCAAGGAAGGCCTGATGGCGATCGAGCAGGACGTGGAGAACCCGGAGCAATCACCCCTGTTCAAGAAGTACGAGAACATTTCCAGTGACCACCACGTGGTGGAGTTCATCACCGACTACCTGCGCATGATGGTCTCTGGCAACCTCAATGCACACGAAATCGAGTCCCTGATGGACGCCGAGATTGAAACCCATCACCAGGAAGCGCATGCGCCAGTGGCTGCTGTGGGGCGCCTGGCCGGCGGGCTGCCGGCGTTCGGCATTGTGGCTGCCGTGCTAGGTGTGGTGAACACCATGGGTTCGGTCGGTCAGCCGCCTGCGGTTCTGGGCGGCATGATTGCCTCCGCGCTGGTGGGAACCTTCCTGGGCATCTTGCTCGCATATGGCGTGTTCGAACCGATTGGCGGCCTGATGGAGCAGAAGATGGAAGAGGCCAGCAAGGAGTTTGTGTGCATCAAGACCACGCTGCTGGCAAGTATGCAAGGGTACGCGCCAGCGACCGCCATCGAATTTGGCCGCAAGGTGCTCTTCTCTGACGTGCGACCGACCTTCACCGAGCTGGAAGGCCACGTCAAGGGCAACAAGTAACCCGGAACGGAGAGGCAGGACGCAACCATGGCGGGCGACGGCAAGAAACTTCAACCCATCATCATCAAGCGGATCAAAAAAGGTGGTCACGCTGCACACGGTGGTGCCTGGAAGATTGCCTACGCCGACTTTGTGACCGCCATGATGGCCTTCTTCCTTCTCATGTGGCTGCTGGGATCCACGTCGAAAGGCGAGTTGCAAGGCATTGCAAGCTACTTTCATAACCCGATGCGGGTCACCCTGATCGGGGGCAACGGCACTGGCAACAGCAATGCCATCCTGCCTGGTGGCGGACGAGATCTGAGCAAAGCCTCTGGCCAGGTCGATGGGGGCGACGCCGAGCGTGCCGAAAAAACCATGGGTGCTCAGCTCGCGGACGTGAAATCCGACCCCGAGTTGACCAGGGCACAGGAAGAAAAGCAGATCGAACAGTTGCAGCAAAAGCTGACCGAGCTGGTGGCGAGCAATCCGGTCCTGTCCGAGTTCAGTGACCAGATCCAGATGATGCAGACCGACGACGGGCTGCAGATCCAGATTGTCGATGGGCAGAACCGGCCGATGTTCGATTCAGGCAGTGCCCTTGTCAGGCCCCACATGCGAACGATCCTGCGTGAGATCGGCGCCACGCTGGCCGACGTGCGAAACAAGATTGCGCTGTCCGGTCATACCGATGCAACGCCATACAGCACGGGCGACAGCGGCTACAGCAACTGGGAATTGTCGACAGACCGGGCAAATGCGTCGCGGCGGGAGCTGGTCGCTGGCGGATTACCTTCGAGCAAGATGGCGCGCGTTGAAGGGGTGGCCTCCAGCCAGCTCTTGATTGAGGACGACCCCCTGTCGCCAGCCAACCGGCGCATCAGCCTTCTGGTCATGACCCGCGATGCAGAACAAAGGCTGATGCCTTCTTCACGGCCGAAGACCATTACACCGATCCCTGAGCTTCAGATTCCGCTCAATATGTCGAAACCTACGGATGGGCGTCGCTAAAAAGCTTTCGCTGCGACTCCCTGCTTTGTAACCTTCCTCTACGGAGGTATCCATGTCCAGTCCGATGAAATTTCTGATCGTTGACGACTTCTCGACCATGCGCCGCATCGTGCGCAACCTGCTCAAGGAAATTGGGCACACTGATGCCGATGAGGCAGAAGATGGATCCATTGCGTTGAACAAGCTGCGCAACGGGAACTTCAACTTCGTCGTGACCGACATCAATATGCCCAACATGAATGGCTTCCAGCTGCTCAACGAGATCAAGGCGGACGAGAACCTCAAGCACTTGCCGGTGCTGATGGTGACCGCCGAGGCTCGAAAGGAAGACATTGTCCAGGCGGCCCAGGGTGGGGCGGCTGGTTACATCGTCAAGCCTTTCACCAAGGCAACCCTCGAAGACAAGCTCGCGAACATTTTCAAGAAACTGGGCCTCTGAGTCGACAACGGAGTCATCCATGGAAGAGCAAGAAAAGGAACAGGCTCAAGCTCAGGGCAATCCCGAGATGTTCCAGAAGCTGGGGACCATCACCCGCCAGTTGCACGATGCGCTGAAACAGCTGGGCTATCAGGACAAGCTCAAAGGCACCGCCGACCAGCTGCCGGACGCGCAGAGCCGGTTGAACTACATCAAGCGGCTGACCGGAGAAGCGGCTGAGAAAGTGCTGGGCCAAGTGGAGCTGGCCAAGACGGATCAGGCCGACATCACCGCGCGTGCACGCCAGCTGGCCGACACCATCAGCGCTGTGCCAGGCCTCGGAAAAGCCATGCCGGAGCTGATCGAATGGGCGCGAGAAGTCGCCGACAAAAGTGAGCAGAACGATGCCCGTCTGACCGAGATCATGATGGCGCAGGACTTTCACGATCTGACCGGTCAGGTCATCACCAGGGTGGTGGATCTGGCTGCCACGATAGAAGAGCAGTTGCTGGGCTTGTTGCTGGAATCCGCTCCGACAGGTACCCCGGGCCAGGACGAGGCGCATGAGCTGGCCGGCCCCGTGGTCAGCCCGGAAGGTCGGGCCGATGTCGTCACCAACCAGCAGCAAGTGGACGATCTTCTCGCCAGCCTTGGCTTCTGAAGGCTATCGCCGGGGTCAACCGGTGTGACGAAACTGGCGTTTGGACCATGCCAGTTGAAAAGCGGGGGTTCCTCCCGCTTTATCTCACTTTAGTTTTGGCGGCTGACTCGCAGAATCTGGTTCATCACCCCCAAGATGAATCAGATCAATGGACTCCTCCAGCCAGGATAAAAACTTACCCGCTACCGCCAGGCGCCTGAAAAAGGCGCGTGACGACGGTCAGGTTGCGCGCTCCAAGGATCTGAGCAATCTGGCGGTGCTCGGTGGGGGCTCTGTAGCGCTGATGCTGTTGATGCCGCTTGGTTTTGAGCGCCTGCTCACCGGTTTGCGCAATCAGTTTGCCTTTGACCACGCGACACTCACACGTCCCCAGATACTGCTTGAGCGACTGCACGAAGCGCTGGGTGACGGACTGCTGGTCTATGTCCCACTGGGGATTCTGATGGTGGTGGTCGCGGTGCTCACCACCTTCGCCTCCGGGGCATGGGCACTGTCGACCAAGCCATTGGTCCCCGATATCACCCGTCTGAGCCCACTGGCGGGCGTCAAGCGACTGTTTTCACGCCAGCAAGTCTTCGAGACCGCCAAGTTGTCCGGGACCACAGCTGTGGTGGGCGCAGTCGCCTGGTTTTTTGTCGATGGCCACATTGAAGTGTTCGGCACCTTGCTGCTGCGTCCGCTGGAAGGCGCGTTGGGCCAACTGGGTACCTGGATGTCGCTCGGTGTTGGCATGCTGCTGGCCGTGGTGCTTCTGTTCGCGCTGATCGATTTTCCGATGCAGAAAGTCCTGCATGCACATCGCCTGAAGATGTCCCTCCAGGAAGTCAAGGACGAGAACAAGGAAACCGAGGGCGATCCCCAGATGAAGGGCAAGCGTCGCGCCCGCCAGCGCGAACTTGCGCAACGCAGCAGTATCACCGCCGTGCCCAAGGCCGACCTGGTGGTGATGAACCCGACTCACTATGCCGTGGCCATCCAGTACGACGATGTGACCATGAACGCACCCCGGGTCATTGCCAAAGGCGCGGACCTGCTGGCCATGCGCATTCGCGATGTGGCCAAAGCACACGAGGTACCTGTTCTGCAGTCTCCCATGCTGGCACGTGCACTCTACGCCCACGCGGAACTGGATCAGGAGATTCCGTCGGCCCTGTACACCGCAGTGGCGCAAGTGCTGGCCTACGTCTACCAGCTCAAGGCTGCCCTTGACGGCCGGGGCGCGATGCCAGGCGCCGTTCCGGTGCCAGAGGTTCCAGAAGAACTCGATCCGCACTGGAAGAAGAACGTTTCGGAGACTGACCGATGAACCCGATGTTGCGCAAGTTGCAAACTTTGCTCGGCGGACAGCCGGAAGTCATCAAAGGGCTGGCAGCGCCCATGCTGGTGATTGCCGTGTTGTCGATGATGGTGCTGCCACTGCCTGCCTGGCTGCTGGACACCTTTTTCTCCACCAACATTGCGCTGGCCGTGATCGTGATGATGGTCTCGGCATACATGCGCCGTCCTCTGGACTTCTCGGTCTTCCCGACGGTGCTGCTGCTGACCACTTTGCTGCGCCTTTCGCTCAACGTCGCTTCCACGCGTGTGGTGCTGATGGACGGCCATACTGGGCCTGGGGCCGCAGGTGCGGTGATTGAAGCTTTCGGACAGTTCCTGATTGGCGGAAACTTTGCGGTCGGCCTGATCGTCTTTGCGATTCTGGTGGTCATCAACTTTGTGGTGATCACCAAGGGTTCTGAGCGGATTGCAGAGGTCTCGGCACGCTTTACCCTGGATGCCATGCCTGGCAAGCAGATGGCCATCGATGCCGACCTGGGTGCGGGCATGATTGACGAGGCAGAGGCACGCCGGCGCCGCTCGGAGATTGGCGAAGAAGCCGAGTTCTTCGGCTCCATGGACGGTGCATCCAAGTTCGTTCGGGGTGACGCGATTGCAGGCATTCTGATTCTGCTGATCAACATCATCGGCGGTTTGATCATCGGCATGGCCCAGCATGACCTGGGTGCAAGCGAAGCGGCCAACAGCTACATTCTGCTGGCCGTCGGTGACGCACTGGTCGCCCAGATTCCCGCTTTGCTGATCTCGGTGGCAGCCGCCATGGTGGTCTCGCGCGTGGGCAAGGACAACGACCTGGGTGGCCAGATTGTCAACCAGCTGCTCATGTCCTCGCGTGTGCTGGGCATCACCGGCGGTGTGCTGTTCTTGCTGGGCCTGGTGCCCGGCATGCCTCACTTCCTTTTCCTCAGCTTTGGCTCTGGTCTGCTGGCTGCCGCCTGGTTCCGCCTGCAGGCTGAGCGCCGCCCACCACCCGTGGAAGAGGCGCCCAAGGAGGAGTCCGATGGCGAGGCTACTTGGGACGACCTCCAGCCGGTCGACCTGCTGGGGCTCGAGCTGGGTTATCGACTGATTGCCATGGTGGACAAGAACCGCCAGGGAGACCTGCTCACACGCATCAAGGGTGTGCGCAAGAAGTTTGCGCAGGAGGTGGGCTTTCTGCCTCCAGCAGTCCATGTGCGGGACAACCTCGAGCTCAGCCCCAGTGCCTACCGCATCACCTTGCGTGGCGTGGTGGTGGGAGAAGGCGAGTGCTACCCCGGCATGTTCCTGGCCATTGATCCAGGTGGCATCAACACGCCTCTGATCGGTACACCCACCAAAGACCCCGCCTTTGGCCTGCCTGCGCACTGGATCGACGAGAAGCAACGTGAAAACGCGCAGATGGCCGGTTTTACGGTGGTTGATTCCGAGACTGTGCTGGCAACCCATTTGTCACACTTGATGCAAGTCCAGGCAGCCAAGCTGCTCAGCCGGACCGAGACCCAGGAGCTGGTCGAACATGTGACCCGCCTGGCCCCGAAACTGATCGAGGAAGTCGTACCCAAGATGATCACGATCGCCGCATTCCAGAAAGTGCTTCAGCTGTTGCTGGAAGAAGCGGTACACGTGCGCGACATGCGATCGATCATCGAATCCCTGGCCGAGCATGCCGCCAGCACAACCGACCCGGTCGAGCTGGCCCGCCGTGTCCGTGTGGCGCTGGCGCCGGCCATCGTTCAGCAGATCTATGGCCCGGTCAAAGAGCTGGAAGTCATCGCCATCGAACCTGGACTGGAACGCCTCCTGATGCAGGCACTGTCTGGCGTCAATGGCACAGCGCTCGACCCGGGTGTGGCCGAAATGCTCAGCAAGTCAGCCACCGACGTGGCCAACCAGCAGGAAGAAAAGGGCGTGCCCGCCTGCCTGCTCGTACCCGACGCCATCCGGACCGCCATGGCCCGGCTTCTCCGACGCTCTGCGCCACGCCTTCAGGTACTGGCACACAGCGAGATTCCTGAAACCCATCTGATTCGTATCGGCCCGATTCTTGGGGAGATTTCCGCATGAACATCCAGCGCTTTTTTGCATCCACCTCTCGTGAAGCCATGGACAAGGCACGCCAGGTCTTTGGCGAAGACGCCGTGATCCTCTCCAGCAAGTCAATTGATGGAGGGTTTGAAGTGATGGCAACCAGCGAAGAGAGTCTGGCCAACGTCATGCCTGGCGGTCTGCCCAAGCCTTCGCCCATGCCGAAAGCGGACCTGACCGAACGGTCGGCGCTGGAGCGCCCCGGCTTTGCTCAACCTGAATCCGGCAGCTCGGTCGAAGACGACACCGAAGCCATGGCCATGAGCACCCTGTCTTTCCAGGACTACGTGCGTGAACGCATGCTGCGCAAACGCCGTGAAGCCATGGGCGGAGCGCCCGAGACACCCGCATCACAGGCGGCTGCACGCCAGCAGGCAGAGCAAACTGCTGCTCCAGCGCAGCGCCAGCCGCAAATCCATGTACCGATTCAGCGCTTCAACCAACCTCAGTCAGCACCTCAGCCTCAGGCTCGTCCGGTGACCTCCGCGCAGGCGCCAGCGCCGATCCGCACCCGCCCGGTTGCACCGCCGTCTTCGCCCACGCTGGCCATGCCGCCTGTCAAGAGCGGCGGCGGCCAGGACGGGCACGTCCAGGTAGAGCTCAATGCTCTCAAGGACATGATTGAGGAGCGCTTCAATACCCTGGCCTGGCTGGGTTCCTCCAAGCAGAACCCCATCCAGTCGGGGATGATGCTCAAACTCATTCGTGGTGGCTTCTCGCCAAGCATGTCCAAGGCATTGCTCGAGCGCCTGCCTGCCGAGCTGGATGCCGCGGGCGCCATGCGCTGGATCATGGATGTGATTGTGCGCAACCTGAAGGTTGCAGGTGCCGGTCAGACCTTGTGCGAAGAGGGTGGTGTTGTGTCACTCGTCGGCGCAACAGGCGTCGGCAAGACCACCACGGCAGCCAAGCTTGCAGCCCAGTGCATCCAGATGCACGGTGCCGGCAGTGTGGGCCTGATCACGCTGGATTCCTATCGGGTCTCGGGCTACGAGCAGCTGCGTACCTATGGACGCATGATCGGCGTCGTCGCCCATCTCGCGCACGATCGGGCGGCGCTCAAGGACTTGTTGGGCCTGCTCAGCAACAAGCGCATGGTCATCATCGACACCGCCGGCCTGGGCCAGCGCGACCAACGCCTGCAGGACATGCTCGACATGCTTGAGATGCCACAGGTCAAGAAGACGCTGGTGCTCAATGCGGGCTCCCATGGCGACACGATCGATGATGTGTTGCGCGGCTTCAAGGCCAAGAAGCTGCACGGCGTGATCCTCTCCAAGGTGGATGAGGCCGTCAAGCTGGGGCCAGCACTGGATTCCCTGATCCGTCATCAAGTCACGCTTCGGGGCGTGGCCAATGGTCAGCGTGTGCCTGAGGACTGGCAGAACCCGGATGCGCCTGCCCTCGTGCGCGCGTCCATGGCCACCAACGGCAAGTCGGCCTTCGACCCCACTTCTGCCGAGATGGGTCTGTACTTTGGCGCATTCTCTGGCGAGACCCAGATGAACATGGGGGCGCTGAATGTTTGATCCCGGCGTCCATCAGGCGCTGGGCCTGCAACGCTCAAAGCTCCATGAGGGGCCGCTGGTGTTGTGTGTGGCCTGTCCTGCTTTCGCCGAGCAGGGCTATGAGATTCTTTGCGAGCTGGCGGCACAGATCAATGCAGCCGGCCGACAGGCAGTGGTGCTGGATGCGCATGCCTGTGAGGCACCGCTGCATCAGGCTTCGCCAGGAAAGCGCTGGGGACTGCTGCATGCACTGCATGATTCCTCGGTGGTCAACGTCGAGCGCGGCGGCTCCCGGGAAGACTGGCTGGTACTGCCCGCGCAGCAAGGCATCAAGACATTGCAGGCGACGGCCAGGGCAGGGGGCGCGCGCCTCGCGGTTTCGCGTCTTCTGGCACCTTTTGGCAGTTCGGTCATCACGCTTCTCTACGCGCCTGCGCAGCATATTGCCAGTTTGATGGGCGGCATGAAAGCCACGGCAGTGGTGCCCGTGGTGGCTGATCCACAGTCCTGCCTGGACGCTTACGGCGCGGTGAAAGTCCTGTACCACGCAGGACTGTCTCCAGCTTTGCTGCCAGGTGCCGATAAAAGATCTGGATACACAGAAAGCGAATTGCTCACGCGAGTGATGAGCAACGTCGGGGAATGTGCGCAACGATATCTGGGCCACCAAGTGGTGGCCTGGCCGGAGCAATCCTGGGGGCATCTGGCGCTGGATCAAGCCAGCTCAGCCGCCGTGAACTGGGGGGAGCACGAGCCAGAAGAGCCCGTGCTGGGAAAGTTTGCCGTGGCAGGCGCCACGTACTGGAGTTGAACAATGTACACCGCCAAAGGCACACTCAACAGAGAAGACCAGCTGCGCAAGTACAGTCCGCTGGTCAGGCGATTGGCCCATCACATGATTGCCAAGTTGCCACCGAGTGTCGAGCTGGATGATCTGATCCAGGTCGGCATGATCGGGCTGACCGAGGCCATTGCACGGTTTCAGCCCACGCAGGGGGTTCAGTTCGAGACCTTTGCCAGTCAGCGCATACGCGGCGCCATGATTGATGAGCTGCGCGATGGTGACTGGATGTCCCGTGGGTCGCGCAAGAGTCAGAAGGAAATCGAGCAGGCCGTGAACCGACTGCAGCAGCGTTTGCACCGTGCACCCAAGGAATCGGAAATTGCTGATGAGCTGGGCATGGCGCTTGACGACTACCAGCATCTCCTGGCCAAGGTCAGGGGAACGCAGCTTGTCTACATCGAAGACCTGGGTGGCTCCAGCGGCGATGACGAGAATTTTCTGGACCGTCACATGGGCGAGTCGGAGGCAGATCCCTCAGCGGTGCTCACAGATCAGCGCATGCGCATGGCGCTGGTTGACGCGATCAAAACACTGCCCGAGCGCGAGCAGTACATCATGAGCATGTACTACGAGCATGACATGAACCTGAAAGAGATTGCGGCTGTGCTCGGTGTGACCGAAAGCCGCGTCTGCCAGCTCCACAGCCAGTCCATCGCAAGACTGCGCACCAAGCTGCGAGCCCATTGATATCGATTGAACCAGTTTCTTTGCCCCAAGGTTGAAAAAGCTGCACATGCCAGGAAGGCATCTGCAGCTTCTTTTTTGGGAAGCAAACGTCAGCGGCTGAACGGGATGGTTCAGGCGTAAGCCGCAGCTTTCATCTCCGTGGCCACTGCGCCATACACCTCGGCCCAGGCGGTCTTCACCTCGGGAGTGAAGGCGTCACCCAGGCCTTGCTCAAGCGTCTTGAGCAAAGCGGCGCCAACAGTATCGTAATGCTCTGGTTTGACTCCGTAGTCAACGTGCTTTTCGCCCAGCTGGTGCAAAGCAGGCAAGAGCGATTCCACATCGCTCAGACCTTTCACGGCCAACCCCAGCATCTGCATGAGCTTGTTGCCCTGCTCAGCCATGTCACCCTTGAAGAGGGGTTTGAGCTTGGGGTCGGCTTCAAACAGGTTCTGGTAGAAGAGGGCGGCGGCTTGAGGGGCGATGGCGGCGACGGCAGGCCAGGTGGATTGAACGGTGGCGATGGTGGATGGTGTCATGGTTTCTCCCGGTCATGCAGTCAGTTGCAGAGTCAAGTCAATGGGCTCGCTGGTGCCCTCGCCGCGCCATGCACGCCTGTGGTGCCTGAAACGGAGCATGTACAAGGAAATGCAAGACATGTGCCTGGCCATTGGCCTGAGACCGTGGCCAGCAGGAGATGCCGCCCCAGAAACGCCAAAAGCCGGCATGGCCGGCGTTTGGAGGGAGAGTGATCCTGCTGGGGCTGGGGCTGGGGCGTCAGGCGCTCAGGTAGGCCTGACCGGGGCCGCCTGGCCGGCCTTGCCCCATGCCAGGGCCGTAGGTGGCACTTTGGCGGTGCGGCATCAGTGAGTTGACAGCACGGTCCGTCTGCGCGGCAGACCGGAGCACAGCCTGGCGAAGGCGTGCAAAGCGTTGTGCTGCTTTCTCGAATTCGTCGATCAAGGCCTCTCCGGCCGCTTTGAAGTCCGATGCCGGCGGCGGCGCCTGCAGCACGGCATTGATGCGTTCGCTGCTGTCTCGCACACCGTGTGCGTCATTCTCCAGCAGTGCGAGTTCGAGCTTGTCGAGCTCGGCGCGCAAGGTCAGGATCCAAGGATGGGACTTTGCGCTGGCAATTTGGGATTCTGCTGTCATGATCGCTACCCCTTGTAAAGGACGGTTGTGCGTGAGAAGGAAGGCCGCTCGATCAAATCAATGCTCAGGACTTGGCGCCACCCAGCATCTCTGCTGCGTTGGACAGCATCTTGTCGGCGATCGCTTCTGCGTTGACTTCGAAGGTACCGCTGGCGATGGCTTGCTTCATGGCTTCGACTTTTTCGCTGTTGAACACTTCGCTGCCGCCGCTCGAAAGCGCTTGCGTGGTCGAGTCCGACAGGGAGACGGACACGCCGGGCTGTGCAGCAGTGGCAGCTGGCGCCGCGCCTTTGGCTTGCGCAGCCTGCCCTGCCTGAGCGGCATTGGCGGCTTCATTGGATTGGTTTGCCTGGTCAGCCTTCTGCGGGCCACCTGCAACCGATCCAATGTAGGAATCGGGGTTTGAATCAATCTTCATATCACTCTCCAGGCCCAAGAGAATTGGGCGTCATGCAGTGAGCATCGGCCTGCCCTGAGAGAACTTTAGCCCTAGCCATCCGATTTCTTGAGATTTTTTTCACACTCGAGAGCCCAGATGGCCCAAAAATGCACGAAATCTACAAAAGCACGTCCTCAACCTGCCCGTTGCGCACCGTACCCGTCACGATCCGGCCACCCTTGAGCCGGATGCGCACTGACTCGCCTTCGATCCCATGGGTCATGGCGCGGCCGATCACCGTGACCAGGAATCCATTGCCCTTGCTGAGCACCCGAACCTGAGCGCCCGGCTTGAATACCGGGACCTGTCTGACCATGTTCTGGCGCAGTGCCTGCCCGGCGAGCAATGAATAGGACGCCTGCGTGCCCACCCAGTTTTCAGGGTTGGCCAGCACGCTGGCATGCTGTTCCGCCCAATCAATTTCGGCCAGCGCAGCGTCTTCTTCAGTCAGAACCTCACCAGCGGTGACGTTTCGCTTGAGCACCCAGGCGGGTCCCCAGGCCTTGATGGTGATGGGCAAGAAAACGTTCCACCTGACCTGCCCCTCCAGGCAGCGAAGACCGATGCGGCTTCGCCCCCACAGCCGGGTGCCAGTGGGCAGGTAGGGCTCTACCCGGTAGCAGGCTGCCAGTTTGAGGCGGGGGTCAAGCGTGCCCATGACCACTTCCGGCCGCAGCGGGCCAGTGCTGGTGTTGCCCAACGAAGAGGCCAGTGCGGGCTGAAGCCAGTCGTAGGCAAGTTGCTGCAATTGCTGAACGCCGTCCGCCTGCCGGGCCTGTTGTGCCTGGGCGGGAGGCACGCAGACGCAGACAGCCAGAGAGAGGAACGCCATCGCCCATGCCCCGCGGGGCAACTGGCTGAGCTTTGATATGAGGGTGTGAAAGTGGTGCATGGCAGTCGGCTCCTGGTGCTTGCTGTTCAAGTCACCAGACGATGTCTGGCAGATCTCACTTTAGTAGCGGCTCGTGCAGGGCGAAGCGGGGAAATACGGCGATTCAGGGGTTTTGTTCGGTCCATTGCCAACCCTCAAGTTTTTCCATACTGACGCCAAGCCCGCATGAAACACCGGTTTCAGGCGACCACAAACACCATCCGCACCGGAGGTCTGCATGCTCGAACAAATGACTGCCCGCCTGGACTTTCATGGCGACGCACTCATGCTGCGCTCGCACCGGCAGCAAGTACTGGCATCGAACATCGCCAACGCGGACACCCCAGGCTACGTCGCTCGCGACTTCGACTTTGCCGATGCGCTCAAGTCCGTTTCGGGCGGAGCAGACGTCAAGACAGCTGCTGTGACACACGCCAGCCACATGCGCCTGAACGCACCGAGCGTGCAAAACCCCGAGCTGGCATACACGGTACAAACCCAGCCCAGCCAGGATGGCAACTCGGTCGACCTGGATCAGCAACGCGCCAACTTCGTCGACAACAGCATCCGCTACGAGTCGACCTTGCGGTTCATCAATGGTCACGTCAAGACCATGCTCAGTGCCATCACGGGTCAGTGATCGGCACACACGGGAAGGACTGAAACATGTCAATGTTCACCATCTTCAATGTCTCGGGCAGCGCCGTCAGCTCGCAGGCCCAGCGCCTCAACGTTGTAGCCAGCAACCTGGCCAATGCCGACGCCGTGGCCGGACCCGATGGCGAGACCTACAAGTCCCGCCACATCATGTTCCAGACCGTGCCCATGGGCAACGAGGGCTCTGCGGGGGTGAAGGTTCAGGACATCAAGGAAAGCGATGCACCCGGCCGCCGGGAGTATGCCCCGCATCACCCAGCTGCCGACGGCGAAGGCTATGTGACCCACTCCAACGTGAACCCGGTGGAAGAGATGGTCAACATGATTTCCGCATCGCGCTCGTATCAGAACAACGTCGAGGTCATGAACACCGCCAAGACGCTGCTCCTCAAGACCCTGCAAATGGGACAGTGACCCAGGAGTGAACCACCATGTTTGCCCAGCAAATCGACATATCCAATCTCGGCACCACCATCGGCAGCACCACCGCCACCACCTCCAACAAGCCGCAGAACGCGGAGGAGATGCAGGACCGGTTTCTCAAGCTACTGGTTGCGCAGATCAACAACCAGGATCCGCTCAACCCGATGGATAACGCACAGATGACCACCCAGATGGCACAGATCAACACGGTCAGTGGCATCCAGAAGCTCAACGAAACGCTCGAGGGCATGGCAGCTCAGAACGCGTCGATGCAGTCGCTCCAGGGCGCCTCCCTGATCGGCCGTGAAGCGCTGGTCGAAGGCAACGACCTTGCCTGGGAAGAAACCGTCGGCAAAGGCGCGGTCAAGGTCGACACCGATGCCAGCCAGGTCTACGTGGACATCATGGGTGTCAACGGCGAGATCATCGATACCGTCGACATGGGTTCGCTCAGCGCGGGCACCCACGCTTTCGAGTGGGACGCTGACTCGGTCGACGTCGGCCAGGTCAGGGGATTTGCCATTCGCGCCACCAACGGTGACGAAGCTGTGGTGGCTCAACCCATGGCCCGCTACAAGGTCGACTCGGTCAGCTTCTCCAACGGTGCCGTCCAGCTCAACCTCCAAAACGGGCGGACCATGACTTACGACCAGGTCAGCGCCTTCATGTAGACCGGCAGCACCTGACCACTCAGACACCTCTTTCACATCATTCGCTCAGCCACTCCAACACGCTTCAGGGACTGACCGCCTAACGGCCAAGCAGCCTTCCCACCAGAAAGGGACCACAACATGTCATTCCAGCAAGGACTCTCCGGCCTCAACGCCGCCAGCCGCAACCTCGACGTGATCGGCCACAACATTGCCAACGCCAACACCGTCGGCATGAAAGCTTCCCGAGCCGAGTTTTCCGAAGTTTACGCGGCCTCCATCAACGCATCCGGCGGTATCAATGCCGGTATTGGTGTGGCTGTGGCCACGGTGTCCCAGGAGTTCACCCAGGGCAACATCACAGTGACCGGCAACGATCTGGACGTGGCAATCAACGGCAACGGTTTCTTTGAGCTGAGCATGCCTGACGGGTCCATGGCCTATTCGCGAGCTGGCATGTTCAAGCTCGATCGTGACGGCAACATCGTGACCAACGATGGCGGCCAGCTCATGGGCTACCAGACAGACAATGACGGCGTCCGCCAGGGCTTTGAGTCGGTGCCACTCACCTTGCCCACCGGTGGCCCGATTCCCGCCAGGCAGACCGAAGAAATCACCGCCGAGTTCAACCTCGATGCGCGCGCACCGATCGCAGCGGCTGTGGTCCCGCCCACCCCCTTTGGCACATACAGCACCTCGCTCAATGCCTTCGACCCCCAAGGTATCGAAATTCCAGTGGGTCTGGTGTTCGAGAAGATCGGCAACAACCAGTGGAACGTCTACACCAGTGTCAACGGAGCCGACGCGGCCGCCTCGGTGCCATTCCAGATCAACTTTCTGGATGACGGAACGCTTGATCCAGCCACTGTGATTCCGCAGCTTCAACTGGCCTCGCCCAACGACCCTGCACAGGTGTTCCAGGTGGACCTTGACTTCACCGAGGTCACCCAGTTCGGTGCAGACTTTGCCGTGACCAACCTGGCGCAAGATGGCTATCGCCCGGGCGAACTCACCAGTCTGGGCATCAGTGACGCTGGTGTGATCACCGCTCGCTACTCCAACGGCCAGTCACAAGCCGCCGGCCAGATTGCACTGGTCAACTTCCGAAACGTTCAGGGTCTGCAGCCCACCGGTGGCGGCAACTGGACCATGACGTTCGACTCCGGCGAACCGGTGCGGGGCGCTCCCGGTGAAGGCAAGCTTGGCTACTTGCGTGCAGGTGCGCTGGAGGACTCCAACGTCGACCTCACCGCCGAGCTGGTGAACATGATGACAGCCCAGCGCGCCTATCAGGCCAGTGCACAGTCCATCAAGACGCAGGACCAGATCCTCAGCACGCTGTTCAACATGCGTTGATGAACTCACCCCCGCACTGAGTCACGCACACCTGCGACCGAACTGAAGCGAGATTGCCATGGACCGCATGATCTACACCGCCATGACCGGCGCCACCGCCGCGTCACACCGGCAGCAGCTCCTGGCCAACAACCTGGCCAATGTGTCTACGCCCGGCTTTCGAGCCGAGCTGGCCACATTTCGCTCGGTGCCCGTGCGTGGAGATGGTGCGACCACCCGTGTGTTCAACCTCGAGGCAACGGCGGGACACGATGCCGCGCCTGGCGCCATCAACCCGACCGGTCGGCCGCTTGATGTTGCGGCCAGGGACGGTGCATGGTTCACTGTGCAAAGCCTGAACGGTACGGAGGCCTACACCCGTGCCGGCGCCTTCCAGGTCAATGCTGACGGCACGTTGGTCAATCCTCAGGGATTGCCTGTGCTGGGTGAGGGCGAGACGCCCATCGTGGTGCCCAACAACGCCACCATCAACATCGGTGACGACGGCAACATCAGCGCCAAGGTGGGTGACCTGCCCGCACAGCCGCTGGGCCGCCTGAAGCTGGTGACGCCCACTGAAGACAACCCGCTGCAGCGTGGTGAAGACGGACTGTTCCGCACGGCGCAGCAGGCGCCATTGCTGGCCGATCCCAACGCCCGCGTGCAGAGCGGTGCGCTCGAAGGCTCGAACGTGAACCCGATCGAAGCGATGGTCGGCATGATCGCCGTCGCCCGCCAGTTCGAAATCCAGATGCGAATGATGCAGAACGGCGAAGCCAACGACAAGGCCGCCAGTCAGCTGCTCAGCCACAACTGATTCCCTACCCATCCGAGACAACGATAGAGGCCCACCATGATCAACTCACTGTGGATTTCCAAGACGGGCATGCAGGCCCAGCAGACTCAGCTGGATGTCATTGCCAACAACATGGCCAATGTGTCGACGAATGGCTTCAAGCGATCGAACGCCGTGTTCGAGGACCTGATGTACCAGAACCTGCGGCAGGTAGGTGCGAACACCGGCGAGCAAAACCAGTTGCCCACCGGCCTGCAGCTTGGCCTGGGTGTCCGCACCGTGGCCACTGCGCGTCAGTTCACCCAGGGAAGTCTGCAGCAATCAGGCAACCAGCTGGATCTGGCGGTCAATGGGGCGGGTTTCATCCAGGTCACCATGCCTGATGGCACCACAGGATATACCCGGGACGGAAGCCTGCAGGTGGACGCCAATGGCCGCCTGGTTACATCGGGCGGACTGCCGGTTGCCGGGGACATCACGGTGCCGGCGGAGGCCCAGAGCATCACCGTGGGTGCCGACGGCATCGTGACCGTGAAGCTGCCTGCCAACCCTGAGCCTCAGCAGGTCGGCAACATCGAGTTGGCCAATTTCATCAATGCTGCAGGGCTTGAACCCCGAGGGAAAAATCTCTACAGCGAATCTGTCGCTTCGGGCGCACCCATCGTCGGCGCGCCTGGCACAGCAGGCCTGGGCGAGATCATGCAAGGCTACGTCGAGACGTCCAACGTCAATGTGGTGCAGGAGCTGGTTTCCATGATCCAGACCCAACGCGCCTACGAGATGAACTCCAAGTCCATTCAGACTTCTGACCAGATGCTCCAGCGCCTGGGCCAGCTGTGATCAAGCTGCTGTCCTGAACCCGTTCACCTGATTCAAGGTTGTGCCCATGTCTCGCTCCATTGCCACTCTTATGTTTGTTGGTGTGACCGCTCTGGTCGCCGGTTGCATGACCAAGCCGGTCGAAGTGGCGCCCGCTCAGCCCATCGACTACGCAAACGTCGCGCCTGCGCCGGCCCAACACACGGGAAGCCTGTTCCAGGCCGCGAGCTACCGCCCGGCCTTTGAAGATCCGCGGGCCAGATTCCCGGGGGACACCCTGACCATCCAGATCACCGAGAAAGTCAGCGCTTCCCAGAAGTCGACTTCCTCCATCGATCGCACGGGCAGCGCCTCGGGTGGCGTCTCGGCGATTCCGGGTATCCGGGCGGCCGATCTGGTCAAGACCAAGAATTTCGACCTGGGCGGAGAGTCGGCCAACAATTTTGCGGGCAAGGGCGATACCGTCAATGACAGCGCCTTCTCAGGCTCGATCACAGCCACCGTGCAGCAGGTCCTGCCCAATGGCCACCTGGTCGTGGTTGGCGAAAAACAGGTGGGCGTCAACGACAACGTGGACGTCCTGCGCTTCTCGGGGCGTGTGGATCCACGGACCATCCGGCCAGGCAATGTGGTCGCTTCGGCTCAAGTTGCTGACGTTCGTGTCGATTCCCGTAGCAGGGGTGCCATCGGCGAAGCGCAAACAATTGGCTGGTTAAGCCGCATCTTTTTGAACGTTTTCCCGTTCTGATCTCTTCTTAGGATGATGATCATGAAATTCGGCGTTCTCATCGATCACACGGCACCCCGGCCGCCATGCGGCGCAGGTCTGGATGCCACGCGCTGGCTGCGGCGCAGCTGGCTCCCACTCGGCGTCCGGCTGTTGTGGCTGCTGACCATTCTGGTCGCGTCATTGGCTTTGGCCGTGGAAGACGCCAACGCCATGCGCATCAAGGAGATCGCCGCAGTTCAGGGCGTTCGCACCAACCAGCTCACCGGCTTTGGCGTCGTTGTCGGCCTCGATGGAACGGGCGACCAGACCACCCAGATGCCCTATGCTTCTCAGGGCCTGCAGAACTATCTCCAAAGCCTTGGCATGACACTTCCTGCAGACGCCAAGCTGCAGTTCAAGAACGTGGCGGCGGTGCTGGTCACGGCCGAGTTGCCAGCCTTTGCGCAGCCCGGTCAGGCCATCGACGTGACCGTGTCCTCCATTGGCAACGCCAAATCCCTTCGGGGAGGCACCCTTATCGCGACGCCACTCAAGGGCGTGGACGGACAGATTTATGCACTGGCGCAGGGCAACCTCGTCGTGGGCGGAGCCGGGGCCTCGGCAGGTGGCTCGTCAGTGCAGATCAACCATCTCAGCGCTGGCCGCATTCCCAATGGTGCACAGGTAGAGCGCTCGGTTCCGACGCCCTTCGCACTGGGGCAGACCATCGATCTCGGGCTGAAGTCTGCGGATTTCCAGACTGCCAAGCGTGTGGCCGATGCCATCAACGTGCGCATGGGCAGCGGCACAGCGCAAGCGGTCGATGGCCGCACCGTGCGCCTTCTGGCCCCGGCAAATCCTCATGAGCGTGTCGGCTTCCTGGCTGAAGTGGAAGAAATTCCGATGGAAGCGACCATTCCGCGTGCGAAGGTGGTCATCAATACACGGACGGGATCGATAGTGATGAACCAGGCTGTCACGCTGGGTCCATGCGCAGTGGCTCACGGCAATCTGTCGGTGACCATCAGCAGCACACCTGTGATCAGCCAGCCCAACCCGCTTTCACCCAAAGGCGAGACGGTGGTCGCAGAGCAAAGCGACATCAAGATCACCCAGGAGGGTGGGTCAATGATCGAGATGAACGCGGCCCCGCAGTTGTCGGATCTGGTGCGCATGCTCAATGGGCTGGGCGCCACCCCGCAGGATCTGCTGGCCATTCTCCAGGCCATTGATGCCGCAGGCGCGATGAACGCGGAGCTGGAGGTCATCTGACATGAACGCCACCTCGTCCATGACGTCGGTGCAAGGCCTGAGCGCGGACCCGACCGCGCTCAACAGCTTGCATTACGGTGCGTCGCAAGGCGGGGAAAAGGGCAAGGCGGCCCTCAAGGAAGCCGCTCGCCAGTTCGAATCGTTGTTCATGCGGGAAATCATCAAGAGCATGCGCCAGGCGACCATGAAGTCCGGCCTGCTTGACAGCGGAGGGCAGAACCTCGGGGAGGATCTGCTCGATCAGCAGCTGGCAGGGCATCTGGCGGGCATGCCGGGTGGCCTGTCCTCGGCGATTGAACGCCAACTCAGCCAGCAAATGGCTTCGCTGAGCCAGGAAGCGCGAAGCGGTCTGCCAGCGCAACCGATCACCAGTGCCAAGGAAGAGCCTTCGTGGAGTGGCCGCCGAAGCCAGGGTACGAGCACGGTCGCAAAGGCCAGCTCAGGCGGGCGCAGCGCCAACTTCGTGGATCAGCATGCCAGGGCGGCCCGGCAGGTCGAAAGCGAGACCGGGATTCCGGCCAGCTTCATGATCGGACAGGCGGGGCACGAGACTGGCTGGGGCAAGAGCGAAATCCGCCACCGGGACGGCAGCAACTCACACAACCTCTTTGGTATCAAGGCGACTTCCTCATGGAAGGGCGATGTGGCCGAGGTGGTGACCACGGAGTACATCAATGGCAAGCCGCGCAAGCTGGTGGCCAAATTCCGCGCCTATGACTCTTACGCAGATGCTTTCCGTGATTACGCAAAGCTCATCGGCAACAGTCCACGTTATTCCAAGGTGATGAAGGAGCTCGACTCCGTCGAGGGCTTCGCACGCGGCTTGCAGCAAGCTGGCTACGCAACCGACCCGAACTACGCCTCCAAGCTTGGCCGGGCCATCAACATGGCGCTATCGCTGCAACGCGCCCAAGACAGCTGATGTCCAGGAGGACCATGACATGTCAACGGCTGCGCTCAATATCGGTTCACGTGCTCTGACCACGCACCTCTCGGCCTTGCAGGTCGTGGGGCACAACATCGCCAACGTCAACACCGAAGGCTATTCCCGTCAGGAAGTTCATACACGGCAGGCTGGCTACCAGGAGCTTGGTGGCCTGTTCTACGGCAAAGGTGTCGAGCTGTCGACAGTGCGCCGTGCGCACGACGCGTTCCTCACACGCGAAGCGCAGGTTACTGCATCCGTGGCGGCGGCAGACTCCACCCGTCTGAGCCAGATGCAGCGCCTGGAGTCGTTCTTTCCATTGGGTGACGATGGGCTGGGTGCTGCGGTCAATGACATGCTCAATGCCTGGTCGGATGTCGCCGACTCTCCGTCCGACCTCTCAGCACGCGTCGTGGCCTTGTCGCGAGCCGACGATCTGGCCTCGCGCATGCGCGACACCGCTGCTCAGCTGGACTACCTGGCTTCGAGCGGTCGCCAGCAAGCGATTCAGACAGTGGCGGACGTGAATCGTCTGGCTGGCGAAATTGCCGAACTCAACCAGCAGGTGCTCGAGAACCAGGGGGCATGGGGCGAACCCAACGACTTGCTGGACCAGCGAGATCAGCTCATTGCCGAGCTCAGCAAACTGGTGCAGGTGAGCACCGTCAATGCAGACGATGGCAGCATCAGCGTGTTTGCAGGCGGGAGCCAGCCGCTGGTGCTGGGTCGCAACGCGAACGAATTGAAAGTCACTCGGGACCCCATGGACGCCAGCAGGTCCCATGTGACCTTCATGCAGGCGGGTGTGTCCATGGAGATGGCTGACGCCAACCTGGGCGGAGAGCTTGGCGGTCTGATGGTCTTTCTCAACGATGACCTTCCCTCCATGACCAACCAGCTGGGCCGCATGGCATTGTCCATTGCCACCCAGATGAACACCCAGCACACACTGGGGTTGGACATGAACGGCAATCCTGGCGCCGACTTGTTCGTCCCGCCAGCGGACGCACCGGGGCTTGCTCACACGGACAACACCGGGACGGCCCAGTTGCACGCTTCGGTGCTGGATGCCAGCCAGTTGGTGGCGTCTGACTACGAGTTGAGCTTTGATGCTGCCGGCGTGAGTATCCGTCGCATCTCGGACAACACCGTGACGAGTTATCCGGGCCTGCCAGTACAGATTGACGGTCTGTCCATCGAGCTTGATGCAGGGGCGGCCAACAATGGTGACAAGTTCCTCATCCGGCCTTACGCGCAGGCAGCCAAGAATCTGGATGTGGCACTCAGTGCTCCCAACCAGCTCGCAGTTGCCAGCCCGGTGCAGGTTTCACCCGGTGTCTCGAACAATGGCGGCGTCAGCGTCGAAGCCTTGTATCCGGTCAGCCCGTCAGCCAATCTGACCGATCCGGTCACCATCACGTTTCAGGCCGACGGCAGTTTTGTCGCCACTGGTCTGGGGCCGGGCAACCCTGCGCCAGACAACCCGGGACCTCCAGCGACCTACAACTACACACCCGGTCAGCCCATCGAGTTCAATGGCTGGAGTCTTACCTTGCGCGGCTCCCCTGCGCCGGGTGACTCTTTCGATGTCACGGCGGCACTTCCTGGCCAGATTGCCCAGAACGGAGGCAATGCTGAAGCCATGCTGGCGCTGCGCGATACCCCGGCCTATGACGGCATTGCCATGGGTGACAGCTACAGCAGCCTGATCTCCCACCTCGGCACGAAAGTCCAGGGTGCCAAGTTCTCCGCCCAATTTTCAGAGCAGGTCGCTGCTTCGGCCGAGGATGCCCGTTCGTCGGTTGCCGGGGTCAACCTGGATGAAGAAGCAGCCCGCTTGCTGCAGTATCAGCAGTCGTACCAAGCGGCAGCCAAGTTTCTGCAAGTTGCGCAGGGCAGTTTCGATACCCTGATGCAGACCGTTGGACGTTAAACCTCCTCTGCCATGTGAAAGAGGATCAACATGACCCGCATTGCCACCGCACACAGCTACGAAACCACGATCGCGACGCTTCAGAAGCGACAGAACGATCTGTCCCAGCAGCAGGAGCGCATTTCGACAGGAAAGCGTGTCTTGCGGGCCAGCGACGACCCCGTGGCTGCGGTGATGGCGGAGGCGGCGCGCAATCGACAGGAGCGCGCGGCGTTTGATCAGCGCTCCATCGAAGCCTCACGCACCAGCCTGTCCCAGGTGGAAAGCGCACTGGGTGATGCCACAGAGCTGATCCAGCAGGTGCGCGAACTGTTCATCGCGGCGGGGAATGCCACCTACACACCTCGCGAGCACAAGGATCTTGCCCAGCAAATCGAAGGCCTGCGCGACGAGTTGCTGGCCGTGGCCAACAGAACGGACACATCGGGGCGCACCCTGTTCGGCGGCCTGGGTGGCAGCTCCTTGCCCTTCGTCGAAGTGCAGGGGCCTTCGGGTGGGGGTGTCCAGTTTCAGGGGCAGCGGGGACAGGAGGCTGCCACCAGCTCATCATTGCCCCAATCCATGGATGGGCATGCCGTCTTCATGAGAGTACCCCAGGGCAATGGCGTTTTCGATCCGTCTTTGCCAGCGACCAACACCGGCAGTGTTCGCACGGACATCGGCGAAGTCACAGATCCGGCGGCTCTCACCGGCAACGACTATGCCATCAGCTTCGCGGACGTGGGTGGCGGTGTGATCGAGTACACGGTGACCAACGTCACCACAGGTACGCCAGTACCGGGACAAGTGAATCAGCCCTACCAGTCGGGCATGCAGATCGGATTCGACGGTATGGCCGTGCAAGTCTCTGGCATGCCGGCAAATGGCGATAGCGTCGACCTGACCGCTGTGACGGCCTCGACCGATATCTTCCAGGTCATGCAGGACGCCATCGACGCCCTTCGCACTTCGGACACCACCACCAGTGCGGCGCTGACCCAGTCTGTGGGCAACGCCACATCGGAGCTGGATGCCGGTCTGGATCGCATCATGCAGGCCCGAAGCGCGGCGGGCGCCTGGCTCAATCGCGCAGATTCCACGGACATGTTGCTCAGCGACCGGCAGGCTGCGCTGGAAGGCGAAATCTCGAATCTGGAAGACGTCGATCTGGTAGAGGCTATCTCGGATTTCCAGAACCAGCAGGTGGGCTTGCAGGCCGCGTTGCAGTCGTACGCGCAGGTCCAGCGCCTGTCGCTCTTCCAGTACATCGGATAACACCATGCCCCGGACCGTTCTTGACAGCGTTGCGATGGGCTATCAGCCGGTCTGGAGCCGCACGCGACAGCTCGTAGCGGTCAGGCTGGTGATTCGCACGCTGGTTCGGCAGGATGTGGACGGAGAGCATTTGCTTCGGGCCATGGGCAACGACTGGCCCAAGGCCGCGCCATCACTCATACTGGCGCCTGAAGACGAGTCGCTTGCGCATGATCTGCTGTCATTGCCTCCGCTGGGCAATACCTGGCTGGAGTTGCCAGCTGGCTGGTTTCAGGTGCCGGACCGGCTGGCCCATGTGGCCGTGGCCGTACGCCGTGGCCATCGCGTGCTTCGCCACGCGTCGCTGCAAGAAGTGCAGGGGGAAGTGATCCCGCCAGTGGATGTTCGCAGCTTGCTTACCATCAGTCCGCACGATGCGCTGGTGGCGCTGCAGTCCAGACCCGGCGGCAGGTCAGGCGGCAATGTGGTGCCCAATCCCATCGTGCGCGGTCAGCTCTACGAGGGCGTTGCGAGCCAGGCCCTGGCGGCCCATTGTCTGGATGAATCGGGAGCCTGGGGGCTGCTTGAGTGGCCCAACGAGGATGTCTTGCACAACAGCAAGGCGTCCAAGCCGGGCTGCGATGCTCTGGTTATCGAGCAGCTGCGGCAGCTGCTCAGGCGAGACACATCGATTGACCGGATCGAACGCCTGGTTCGTCAGGACCCTGTCATGACGTATCGGCTGCTCCTCATGGCCAATTCGGCGGCATTTGGCCTGAGTCAGGAGATCGGGTCTCTCAAACACGCCTTGATGATGATTGGCTTCGACGCGTTTGGTCGCTGGCTGCTTCAGCAGCAGCGCGGCGCCTGTCAGGACATGGACATGCATCCCGTTCGATATGCTGCGGTCATGCGTGCGCGCCTGGCGCAGCACCTGCTGGACAGCAGTGCCGATCGCAACCTGCGTGCAGAGGTACACCTGGCCAGCACTTTTACCGAGCTTGACCAGTTCATGCACGAGTCCCTGGGGGCTGTGCTGCATCGCCTGCCCCTCTCCGGTCGCCTGCTGGATGCGGCGCTGAGAGATTCCGGCCCTTACAGCGCCTACATTGGCATGGCCAAAGCGCAGACAAGAGTCGACCAGTTGGGGGACATCCCCAAAGCGTGCGACGAGTACGATTTCAGTCTCGATCATGCGAACAGGGCGTTGCTGCGAATGATCGCCACCAGCCGAGATCATTTCGCCGAGAAAGCTTTGGCTGCCGCGTGAAAGCCGCGGCGTTTGCGCGGCAAATGCGGCGCAACAGGGGTATACGACGCTAACATCGGCGTATGCCAACGCCATCTACTTCGTCGCCTCGCCCTGTCGGCGTCCATCGCGCTGCTCTTGTGCTCTTCTCCGGTGGGCAGGACTCCACGACCTGCCTGGCGCAGGCATTGCAGCAATATGAACGGGTGGAGACACTGGGTTTCCTGTACGGCCAGCGCCACAGCGTCGAAATGCAGGCACGCCTTGATGTACTGGCCAGGCTTCGCGAGACGTTTCCCATGTGGTCCGGGAAGTTGGGGCAGGACCATGTGCTCGACGTCGGCGTGTTGGGCCAGGTCAGCGAGACCTCCCTCACACGCGACATGGCGTTCGCCATGGAAAGCAACGGTTTGCCCAATACGTTCGTTCCCGGACGCAACCTGCTGTTCCTGACACTGGCAGCTGCGCTGGCCTACCGGCGTGGTCTGACGGCCCTCGTGACCGGAGTGTGTGAAACCGACTTTTCCGGTTACCCCGATTGCCGCGATGACACCATGAAGGCCATGCAACTGGCACTCTCTCTGGGCATGGACCACCGTTTTCTGGTCGAGACGCCCTTGATGTGGATCGACAAGGCACAGACCTGGGCGCTGGCGCACGATATGGGAGAAGCCAGCGGGGTTCCTGAAGGTGGCAACAAGCTGATCGAGCTGATGTTGGAGCACACACACACTTGCTATCTGGGCGACCGCGATCACCGCCATGCTTGGGGGTATGGCTGTGGGCGTTGTCCTGCCTGCGAACTGCGGGCCAAAGGCTGGGAAGCCTACTCCATGAGTGATCGCTCACCATCGCCATGATGTGTGGACTTTCCCCACGTTGAAGAGGTGAGAGAGGGGATTTCATTGGCCAGATTCACCCTCGAATGTGGGTAGCCTCTCGCCGCAAAAATCGGCATCATCTGTGCCTGACCGGATTGGTACCAGTGCTTTCCATTGGGCACGGTTTGTGCTGGTTCGTTGAGTCTGAACACCTCTGTGCAGAGGATTCAGCACGGGCAATGGCGGCCAACGCCGCGTTGCCATCACTTCCAAATTGCTTGGCCGACCATGATGTGGAATCCCGGGGCCAGGCCCGGCGATGGTGCATGGCCACGTCTGGGTGTGGCGTGTATTGTCAAGAATGAAGCACCCTATCTGCTGGAGTGGGTGGCACACCATCGTCTGATGGGCGTGCGGCGTTTCTTCATCGCCGACAACCGGAGCACGGATGGCACCACCGAGATGCTCCAGCAACTGGCCATTGCAGGAGTGGTTGATCTGGTGGACTGGCCCAGCCTGCCCGGATGGAAGCCACAGCTGCCTGCCTACCGGTATCTGGCCAGCACTTACGGCCGGCAGGTGGACTGGATGGCGTTCATCGATGCTGACGAGCTCATCTGGCCGAGCGCCGGCAACCCCGGTCTGCTGCCCTTCCTGGCACAGCAGGGGCGGAACGTTGGAGCTGTCGCCCTGAACTGGGCCACCTACGGAGCTTCGATGCAACTGCGGCATCAGCCGGGCAGTTCGGTCGAGCGCTTTACCTGGCACGCCGGACAACACCGCCTGGTCAATCACCATTTCAAGACCATCGTCCGTCCGCAGAGCATCCTCGACTTCACCTGCCCGCACAACGTCAGGCTTCAGGCGGGCAAAGCCTATGTGCACACCAATGGAGAACCCAAAACGACGATGCTGGGCTTCGAGCGTCCGCCTGCTTTTGAGCACGCCCTGAGTCAAGTGGTGTGCTGGGATGCCTTCCGGATCAATCACTATGTCACCCGTTCATGGCAAGAGTTCAAGCATCGCAAATCGGTCAGGGGCAGGGCGTTCAGCTCGCATTGCCTCGATAGCCAGTTCTTCCTCATGCACAACCGCTGTGATGAAGAAACCCTTCCCTCACCCGACTACCTGCAGCTTCTGCAAGCCGAGATGGCGTCGCTGCAGCGCATGCTGGACTACACGGCGGCGCCACGGCAGCTGGCCTTCCCCGTCATGGAAGAAGATCTCTCTGGCGTTCCCATTCTGGGGCACCTCGACGATGTGCAGAGGACGGCCGACGGACCCATCGAGATTAAAGGGTGGGCACTGGCCTGGTTCAAGGATCCGATCGACCACTGCGTGGTGCGCATCAACGGTGCGGCTGAAGGACAGATGCTTCAGGTCAGCAGGCAGGCGCGACCGGACGTCAAGGTCATGTTCGCCGAAGCCGATCCCATGTGCGGATTCACCTTGTCCTTGAAAGAGAGTCCCGCCGAGCCATTGCACCAGATCAGCGTAGAAGCGGTCATGGAGGGAGGCGAGCGGTCGTCGCCCATCATCTGGGCGCCAGTGGGTGGGGCAGTGACAGCGGTGAACTGATCCGCTTCACAAGCTCAGTTGCTCAGTTGCTCACGCCACTGGCGACGTGGCCGGCCGGGACATGTTGCGAGGCAGACTCGATGTGCCCTGTCTGGTCATCGAAAAAGAAGTCTGGTTCGAATTCACGCAAGAATTCGCCCTTGGGCAAACCGCCGAGGAACATCGCCTCGTCGACTTCAATACCCCACGACATCAAGGTCCTGATGGCCCGCTCATGTGCAGGTGCGCTGCGAGCGGTTACCAGGGCCGTTCTGATGCGCATGGGCTGATCCGGCTGCCGACCTTCGGCCTGAAGTCGGTGCAGCGCTTCCAGCACAGGCTTGAACGGGCCGCCAGCCAGGGGCTGCGAGGCTTTGCTCGCCTCGTGGGCCTGGAAGGCATTGAGGCCTTCCGACTGGAAAACCCGCTCAGCCTCGTCAGAGAACAGGACGGCATCTCCGTCGAATGCGATGCGGACTTCGTTGGGGTGGGCATCGCTGGCCAGAACCGATTGGGGGTAGACCTGCGCAGCAGGCACACCAGCATCAAGCGCTGCACGCACATCAGCCAGGTGCGTGGAGAGAAACAGGTTGGCCCGCAACGGACGAAGGTAACGCCAGGGTGGCTGACCCCGTGTGAAACTTCCGCGCTGAATCGTGAGGCCATAGTGCTGGGCCGAGCGAAAGACGCGCATGCCTGAGACAGGGTCGTTGCGGGAGAGGATCACGACTTCCACACGCTGTGTGTTCGTGTCATTGAAAGCGAGCAGCTTGCGCACCAGAGAAAACGCGACGCCTGGCTTGGCGGGCTCTTCAAGCCGCTCGAGTTGCATCTGCATGTAGGCATGGTCGTCGCTTGTCTCGAACACGCGGTTTTCCTCTTCGAAATTGAAGAGGGCGCGTGACGAGATCGCCACCACCAGTTTGCCTTCCAGACTGACAGCCATGATTGAGAGTCCAAACCCTGGCCGCCCTGGGGCGGTCAGTCCAATGAGAGAGTAGTGAGTGTAGAGGCAGGGAAGCCGTTGTGAAAGGCAGCGCCTATTTGACCAGCTGGTTCATCTGGATGATGGGCAGCATGACGGCCAGCACAATGATGAGGACGATACCGCCCATACCGAGAATCAGCAATGGCTCCAGAATGGTGGCCATTCGCATCGAACGGCGCTGGACTTCGGCGCCCAGCTGTGTTGCCGCCCGCTGCAGCATCACGGGCAGCTCACCGGTTTGCTCACCCAGGCGGCAGAACATCGCCACCAGCGGGGGAAAACGCTTCTTGCTCGACAATGCCGACGCCAGGGGCGCACCCTCACGCACAAGGATCAGCGCATCAAGTGCGTCAGCTCGCATCGCTGTATTGGACAAGGTCTCTGCGGCTGTCTGGAGCGCCTTCAGGATGGGCACACCAGCGCCTGCGAGCATGGCCAGGGTTCCGGTGAACCGGGCGGCGTTGTAGCCCCGCGCAAGCCGGCCGATGAGCGGCATACGAAGCCACATGGCATCCAGGCGAAGGCGGGTCGCTTCGTGCCTGTACGCCATGTACATGCCTCCCATGGCCGCCGCAAAACCTGCCAGCAGCCACCAGCCATGGTTGCGAACAGCACTGCTGATGCCAAGCACGATCACGGTCAGCGTGGGCAAGGCACGCTTGGAGCCTTCAAACACGGTGGCAATCTGGGGTACGACATAAGCCATCAGGAACATGACGATGACCACAGCAGCGATCGCGACGATGGCAGGGTAGAACGATGCAGTCACCACCTTGCTCTTGAGCGCCTCACGGTTCTCCATGTCGTCTGCCAACAGCTCCAGGACATCGCCCAACTGCCCGGTCTGCTCTCCCGCCGCAATCACGGCCGTGTAGGTCACGGGAAACTCGCGTCTGAACTGCGAGAGTGCCTGAGCAAAGGGTGAACCGGCGTTCACCTCGGAGCGCAAGGTGGCGACCAGGCGTTGCTGCCTCGGGTCCTCAGCCTCTTCCGACAGTGCGGTCAGTGCGCGCTCCAGCGGAAGACCAGAACTGACGAGGCCCGCCAGCTGCCGGGTCCATACCGCCAGCGCAGTGGAGTTGAACACCCTGGCGTTCCACAGCGTTCTGTTCAAGCCGGAACCGCGCTGCTCGGACTCGGATTGCGTGGCTGGTTCTACCGCAAGAGGAACCAGATTTCGCGAGCGCAAGATGCCTCGGGCAGCCCTGGCGGTTTCAGCGTCGATCAGCCCCTTTTGCGTGGAGCCTTTGGTGTCGAGAGCTTCAAATGCGTAGGCAGGCATGGGCGTCTTGTGCTGTGGCGTTCAATCGCTTCAATTGCTTCAATCGCGTGTGACGCTGATCACTTCCTGGGCCGAGGTCACACCCGTCTCGACCAGACGTTGACCATCTTCTCGCATCGTCCGCATCCCGGTGGCACGTGCCGCCTTGGCGATCTCAGCCTCTGCAGACTGCTTGTGCACCAGTGCGCGAATGTTCTCGTCTGTGACCAGCAGCTCGTAAATGCCGGTTCGCCCTTTGTAGCCAGTCTGGTTGCAGTGATCACAGCCCACCGGGTGCCAGCGGCCCTGATCATCTTCCCGCTTGCAGCGCTCGCACAAACGTCGCACCAGGCGTTGTGCCAGCACGCCCAGCAGCGAACTGGACAGCAAGAAAGGCTCAACGCCCATGTCTGTCAGTCGGGTCACGGCACTGGGGGCATCATTGGTGTGCAATGTGGCCAGCACCAGGTGCCCGGTCAAGGAGGCCTGAATCGCAATCTGGGCGGTTTCGAAGTCGCGAATCTCGCCGATCATGATGACGTCCGGATCCTGTCGCAGCAAGGCACGAAGCGCTTTGGCAAAGGTCAGTTCAATTTTGGCATTGACCTGCGTCTGACCAACCCCGGCGAGTTCGTACTCGATCGGGTCTTCCACGGTCATGATGTTGAGCGTGCTGGCATCCAGGCGCTGCAGCGCTGCATAGAGCGTGGTGGTCTTTCCCGAGCCAGTGGGGCCTGTCACGAGGATGATGCCATGTGGCTGCTCAATCAGTTGCTTGAACTGCTCCAGCACGTCGCCCTGCATGCCGACCGCTTCAAGGTTTAGTTTGTTTTCACTCTTGTCGAGCAATCGCAACACGGCACGTTCGCCGTGGGCACTGGGCAGTGTCGAGACGCGCACGTCCACCGCCCTGGTGCCGATGCGCAAGCTGATGCGCCCGTCTTGCGGCAAGCGCTTCTCCGAGATGTCCAGCTCGGCCATGATCTTCAGCCGGGAGATCAGTGCAGCATGCAAAGCCCGGTTGGGCTGTACGACTTCCCGCAGGGAACCGTCGACCCGAAAGCGGACGCTGGAGTGGCGTTCGTAAGGTTCAATGTGAATGTCGCTTGCACCATCCCGGGCCGCCTGGGTCAGCAAGGCGTTGAGCATCCGGATGATGGGCGCATCGTCTGCCGTTTCCAGCAAGTCCTCGATAGCCGGCAGCTCCTGCATCATGCGGCTGAGGTCGGCATCGCTTTGAACCTCGGAGACGATGGCGGCCGCGCTGGATTCTCCCTGCGAGTAGGCTGCGCTGATTCGTTGCTTCAGTGTCTCGGCCGGCTCCCAGAGCAATTCATGCACTTCGTGCTGGCGCATGATCTCCGAGAGGGCACTCATGCGCTTGGCCTGTTCCGCGCTGGTGCCAGCAGGAGACTCACTGCCGACCAGGGCAACACGCTGGCCGTCGTCTTCCAGGAGCCACAAATGCTCGCGGGCGAAGGCATAGGGCAGTGGGTGCTTCATGTGGCTCTTGGCGTGGACTGGGGCAATGAGAGGGTGATGGCGAACGGAAGATCAGTTTGCCAGAGGGATCTGTACCGCTGGGGTGGGAGCCTCTTGTGGCTTGCTCACCTCGGGTTGTTCGGACGCTTGTGGCGCGCGTTGGGGAGGCATCACGGGTGCCTCGTTGACGGGCGCCAGATAGCTCTTGGACGGCTGCGCATCTTTCTGGAACACGCGCATCAACTCGTAGCGGTCCAGGGAAAAGTCCTGCGTCCGTTTGGCATCACGCAGCACGACTGGCCGCAGGAATACCATCAGATTGGTCTTGCGGCGGCTGCGTGCCTCTGATTTGAACAGGTTGCCCAGAATGGGTACATCGCCCAGGCCCGGCACCTTCTCTTCGTTGCCGGAGTATTCGTCCTGAAGCAATCCACCCAGCACCACAATCTGACCGTCGTCGACCAGCACCGTGGATTCAATGGTGCGCTTGTTGGTGATCAGGCCCGTCGATGAGTTGACCGAGGAGGCCTGCACGCTGCTGACCTCCTGAAAGATGGTCATCTTGATGGTGCCGTCTTCGCTGATCTGAGGCTTCACCCTCAAAGTCAGGCCCACATCCTTGCGTTCGATGGTCTGGAACGGGTTGACCGTGTCGCCCGAGGTGTTGTTGTTGGTGTATTGGCCAGTCACGAACGGCACGTTCTGGCCGATCACGATCTTGGCTTCCTCGTTGTCAAGCGTGAGCAGATTTGGCGTTGAAAGAATGTTGCCGTCACCGTTCTCCTGCAGGAATCTCGCGAGAAAGCCCAGCACATAGACACCATTGCGCCGCTGCGCCAGCCCGAAGTTCATGCCTGTGGATGGTGCCGTGACCGAGGTGTAATCACCTTGGGCAATGGCCATGGTGTTGGTCAGGATGTTGTCTCCACCCGAGCCGAAGTTTGTCCCCATGACACCGATCAGGCTTTCCCCCAGATTGCCCAGCGGGCCTTGCCACTGGATGCCGAATTCAGCAGCCTTGTCTGCATTGACCTCTGCGATCAGACTCTCCACGAACACCTGGGCCCGTCTGGAGTCGAGCTGGTCGATGACAGCGCGCAGTTGCCGGTACTGGGGTTCTGGCGCCGTGATGATCAGGGAATTCGTTGCCGGATCAGCCTGAATCTGGCCGCCGGTGGAAGGCTCGGCAGAAGCCGCTACCGGGGCTGTGGCCTTGTTTCCCTCTGCTGCGCCAGCGCCTCCGGCAGAAGCCTGCACCATGCCGCGAGAGCCGGAGCCCCCGGAGCTGCTGACTGACGATGCTTCTCCGGCCAGTGCGGCGCGCAAGGTCGCTGCGAGTGATTTGGCGTCGGCATTCTTGAGGTAGACAACGTGAATATTGCCCGAGACCTGATCCGACATGGGGCGATCGAGCTTTTCGACCACCGACCGGACCAGCGCCAGTCGCGCAGGGTTGGCTGCACGCAGGATCACACTGTTGCTGCGCGGGTCGGCCACCAATGTTGTCTGGTACGTGGTGACGCCTTTGGCCGCAGCTGAGCCCGCACCCTCTTGCTCCACCAGCTTGGCAACGAGGGGGACGATGTCGATGGCCAGTGCATGCTGCAGGGGAATGATCTCGACGTCGGTCGCCTCTGAAATGTCCAGCGCAGAAATGATGCGGCCGATGCGTTGGAGGTTGTCAGCGTAGTCCGTGATGACCAGCGAGTTGTTGCCAGGGTTGACGTTGATTGTGTTGTTGGCGCCGATGAGAGGGCGCAGGATCGGGACGAGATTGTTGGCCGACTCATGGTTGAGCCTGAAAATCTGCGTGACGATCTGGTTGGAAGCCTTGATGTCCTCGACGCCTCCAGCGCTGACCACTGCGCCTTGCAACTTGCCTTCCGCTTCCGGCACGATCTTGTACAGGCCATTGTTGTCAACCAGAGTGAAGCCCTGCATGCGCAGCGCTGCGGCAAACTGGTCCAGCGCAGCCATCGGCGGAACAGGGCGGTCGGTCGACAGTGTCACCACTCCTTTGACCCTCGGGTCAACGACGACGCTGCGTCCGGTGATGGCGGCCATGGTGCGCGCCACTGCCTCGATGTCTGCTTCGACGAAATTGAGCTCCACGGGTTCCTTGCTGCCCTTGGTTTGCGCCAGCGCTGAGCTGCCGGTGAGCGATGCGCCCACTGCTGCGACGCTCAGGCTCAGCGCAATGACTGCTGCCTTGCCACTGCGCAGCGCCAGCGCCAGCGGGCGCGTGTGTGCGTCAGGGTAGGGTGCTCCAGGCTGCCGTCGATCTTGTTTCATTCGTTCAATCCTAGCGCGCGAGCGCCAATGTCCTCTTTCATAGCACCTGCTCAACCGATCTTTATCACGGAAATCGGGCCCCGGCGGCGGCCGAGGATGTTCAGCAAGTTGTTCAAAGCGGTTTCCTTGCCAGGCGCAGCGCTGGCTTCGCCTTCAAACCGCAGTCTTCCGCCTACCCACATGCCGTCGCCTTCAAGCTCCAGTGCTCCCCGCTCAGTCTGAAGCAGAATGACAGCCTGCTGGGATTGCCTGCTGGCGGAGACTTCTACCCTGTATGAGCCCAGCGGACGGATGGTGGCCACACGAGAAGACACATCCACGGCCTCGAGGCGGACATTGCCGTCAGCGATCAGCCGGCCCTTGGCCCAGTTCAGTTCGAATCGGCGAGCCTCCACTGTGAGCATTCCGTCGAGCTGCAAGGTGTTCCAGGGCGTACCCAGTCCCGCCAGCAACTGGGCTGGCCACTGACTCCTGGGTGCATGAACACGGACTGTGCTGCTGGAGAAGCCGGGCAAAATCAGCGCATTGAGGACCTCTGGTGTGCAGCAAGGTGCACTCAGCTTCACTTCGAAGGCTGGCTGTGAGGTGGCCCAGCGCAATCCCATTTGCCAGTGAACACCTTTGGGTAGAGCAGTCAAGGTCCTGCTGCCGTCGCCTCCGGTGAGCACCAGATCAGCATGCCCACGCCAGATGGTTCCACGGGCATTGACAAGTTGCACCTTGTTTTGCGTCGCCGACATGACAGCAGCTGCCAGCCATGACGCCGGAGCGAACATGACGGTCCCAATGACGACGCCGGCAATGCCGAATAGCCAGGCGAGACGGGAAGGGGATGGCCATCGCATCAGTTGCCTCCTCCGCTCAGTCCTGGTCCCGCCAGCTCTATGCGGCCTGTCCAGTTGCGCCCCACGCGGCGAATCTGCGCCTCCACGGGCACGACCCTGGCATTCACACGCATCTGGCTGAGCCAGCGCGCAAAGGCTTGCGCATTGGTTGGCCCCAGCTGCACGACAGCCCTGTCTCCATTGACAGTGACAACGCTGCCTTCGCCCAGGGTGCTTCGCGACCCCTGGATCGCCGCCAGCACCTTGCCTCGTGCCGGTACGTCTCCGGTTGGCACGCTCTTGATGGCTTCTGCCTGCTCGGCCCAGCGCTGCATGCGCTCCAGCGTCGCGTCGAGCGATGCATGCTGCTCGGGGGCTGACTGCAGTGTTCTGATGGCAGGGGCGATCAGGACGACCCACAAAAGGGCTCCAGCCACCAGTGCAGCGGCCACGCCGACCATGACGCGTTCACGCTGGTTCATCCCCTGAAGCTGGGCGCTCATGGCAGCCCTCAGCCTGGAAAGTGTTGCGCCTGCCTTGAGAGTTGATGCCGCACTCATGGATCAATCCTCACCCGGTTCGATGATCAGGCTGTCTGCGTCCATGGCTGTTCGCCAACCCTTCATCGACAGTGCCCGCCGCATCGTGTCTGCTTCATGGTCAGGGCCACTCCAGCCACTGATCTGGGTCTGCCCGCTGGCAAAGGTCAGTTGCATGGGGGACTCCATGCCATCCGGCATCGCTTGGGCCGCTGCCGCCAGCATGGCTTCAAAGTCACCTGCTCCCAGCTGCCCTTTGGCCTGTCTGATCTGGTTGAGCTCTCGTTGCATCTGAAGTTCGGGTTCCAGGACCATGGGCTGATTGGGGAACGTCTCTTTGAACAGACGTGCCGCATAGGCTTTTTTGGCGTCAATGGCGTATGACTCCTGCCAGGCTGTCAAGTTCAGCCCGAGCAGCGAAATGGCCACCAGAGAGGCGGCACCCCATCGAACCGGTCGCCACTGCGGCGCGCTCAACCATTGCCGCCAGCCCTCACGCCATCTTTGTCCAGCACGTGTTCTGGACGACAAGGTCAGATCGAACTGAGCAAGGTTCCACCGACCCTGGGTGGCTCTGAGCAGCCATTCATTGGTTGTGATCAGCTCCACCTTGTTTTGCAGCGCTGCCTCGGCCAAAGCCGAAACAGCGGGATCTGCCATCCACTCCACCAGGGTCTCGCCGGCCGCTGGTCCCTGATCGCCAGCCTGCACCTGTCGGGACAGGCCCGAGATGAAGTGCATGGCGTCGCCCTTCGAGGCAGGCAGCGGCAGGCAGCTGGCCCCGTCTAGGCTGGCACTGGCCACCCACTGACTTTGTTCTGCCATGTGTGCCCAGTGCATGACGGGTCGCACCGAAGGCATCTTGCTGTGACCCATGTCCATACTCGTTTCGAGCACAGGCGCCAGAGCCGGCACGATTCTGGAAACCGGGTGCCCGGACGCCTCGAGTGCGTTGAGCCAGCCTTTCAGCCATGGTTTGTTGCAGGCAGCCACCCAGGCGGGCTTTCCTGGCTTGGCGCCAGGTTCCAGCGCGAAGTGCAGATCGGCCGCGTCAGTGAGGACATCGTCCTCCAGCAGGCCTTCAAGCACGGCTCGCATCTTGTTCTGCGGCGCCTTGGGCAGAGTGACCCGGTGCCAGGACACCGACAGCGGTGGAAGAACCAGAATGACTTCCGGGTCCTTGGGCAACAGCGACAGCCCCACCACGCCCGACGTCGACGCGTCTTCCAGTACCGAAAGGCCGCTGTGGCCCTGGCGGCCGATCTGGCGGCCATCAGCACTCGAGCGCCATTCGACCTCTGCCGTGGGGCCAGGCTCGACATGGCGAGAGAGGTGAGCGGGAGATACGATGAGCACGTCGGTCAGTGAGGGCGTGAAAAATTGAAATATTCAGGCATGACAAGCACTTGCGAGCCTGTGCTGAGTGATTGTAGTGGTCGAGACCCCAGTGTCTGGTTGGAGTTTGTGAGATTCATCGAGCCTCAACCGCCTTTCATTCGCTCGCGCCACACCACCTGCATGAACAGGCCTCTTCGCGAAACAAGTGAGCGCTCCTCGATGATGGTGTTATCCAGCCTGAGCCTGCCTCTCACCTCAAAGTAGCGGCTTCTCACATCCAGCAGGTCGGCATCGATGGCTTCCTCACTCAAAGTGGGGGTCAAGCGTTGCAAATCCTCCACAGTTCCCATGGGGGTGACGGCTCTTTGCGCCACGAGATACTGGGCGAGTGCCAGATCCATGCCTTCGATCACTGCGCTCAGTACCTCTGCGCTGGCCGTGTTGATATTGAGTTTGGAGCGCTCAGGCAGCATGGTCACGTACGGCTCGATGGTCGCCAGCGTGGCGTCACTCAGCCCGAGCCAGCTCAATTGGGAGTAACGCGTCGGGACCAGCGGGGTCGCAGATGGCTTGGGGTCATTGATGGCGAGGTCGGCGCTTCTGGCCATGAGGTTGGCGGCGTTCTCCAATTCTTCAGGGGGCAGGCCCAGGGTTTCAAACAACCTTTTGAAGGTCTGGAGGTCTTCGGTGGAGATGACGATGTGAACGGCATTGTCGCGACCACCCACACGTTTGGTCAGGTTGGCAAAATTCAGGCGTGACTGGGCGTCGATGATCTCGCCCGACAAGAAGGCCTCCATGACGTCTTCGTCTGCGTTGTTGTCTTTGTCCACGGCAAGAAAACTCGACAGGCGTGCCTCTTCAAGCGGTGTGGCCCATGGTTCACCCAGGTGATCGGCGTTGCCACTGTTGCGATTGGCGCGAGCGTCTTCCCTGAGAATGAGTCTGGACCAGTCCAGAGCGCCGGTGAGAATCCAGGATGCCTGGACTCTTTGTCTTTCGGCTGTTTCGATTTCGATGGCCCGCCACTGCTGCCAGGCTGCGCCAGCAGCCAGGGTTGCCACCAGGGCCACGGTCAGCATCGCCAGCAGCAATGCGGCGCCCTGTTGTCGGCGGAGCGTTTGACGTGCAAACGCGCTGTTCATCGGCCAGCCTCCAGCGTGGGGCGAACCCAGTCGCGCGTGATTTTCCCGCTGACCCCCTGGCCTTCAGCCACGTCGAGCACCAGCCGAACACCGTTGGGGATCTGGTTGCCGCCGGCGCCCGCGGCTGCGCTGGGCGCATCATCCATTTCAGCGTCAGACTGCGGGTTGCTCCATCCATCGCCGCGGTGGTAGTAGATCTGCCAGTCATCGATGCCGAACAAGGCGATGGACTGTCCCTCCATGCGCTCACCGTCACCGGAGTCTCTATCGCCGTTTCCCCATTTGATGGCAGCGGTCCACGCGCGTGCCAACTGCTCTCGTTGCTGAAGCGGAGGAGATTGCCACCTTGCCCACTGCCCGCGCGTGGCGTCATCGAGGCCATCGTGGCGGGTCCAGGCCACGACGCGCACGCCCGGGCTGTCGATACCGAACTCCGCGCTGTCGCGGCGGGTGAGCAGCAACACTCTGCCATCAAAACGCAAGGCGTCGAGTTCCCCGGTCTGGGCGAGGGCATCAAGGTCCGCCTGCCACTGATCGAGTCCGCCCTGAATCCTGAGCAGTGCATTGGACCTGTCCTGCAACAGCGTCTGCGAACGGCTCATGCCGTCAATGGCCCTCCAGCTCATCAAAGCGAGAATGGCCGTCAGTGTGATGGCCACCAACACCTCTATGAGTGTGAACCCTCTCGATATGGCGTGGCTTGGCTTCGTCATCAGAAGCGCCCTTGCACCGTTGAAATGTTCATCAGCCTGCGTGGCGGCGAATACTGCAAACCCTCGACCACGGCGTCCACTCGGCGGAAGTTCGGGTTAGGCGTGTGCTGGACGGAAAGGTGAACACGCATCGATTCACCCGCTTGCTGGCAGTCGATGTCGCTTTCTCCCACCTCGGGCAGTCTGCGAGCCAGGCGAAGGCGCACCAGTTCGTTTTCCGCACACATCTGGGCCAACCATTGCTCCGACTGGCGTGAGGACATGCTGGTCAGCGCTGCAGTGGCCTGCATGCCGGCAGCAACCGTGATCGCCACGACGGTCAAAGCCACCAGGATTTCGATGAGTGTGAATCCTCCCGACCGGGTGCGCCACGGTGGCAGGCGCCTGCGAGGGGCATGGTGAGGGATAGGTTGACACATCACTGTTCGCTCCCACCGCCTTCTGATTCTGATGCGACCACCTCGAACGGCCCAAGCCCGTCAGTGGCAACGACCAGGCGTCGGTCGCCAAGGCGAAGGACCAGTTGCTGCCGGCCGATCATGGGTTCAGGCCCCAGGATCAGGCTTTCCTCATTGGCGGGAAAAACGATGCTCACTCGCGTGTCTGACTGCATCCATGGCTTGGTTCCAGTGAGATCCGCCCGGTCAGTCTTGTGGGCTCGAATACCTGTGAACTCGAACCCGGTCGCACTGGGCGTGAACCGCACGGGCACACCGCTGGTTCTCGATTGCGCTCGGGCAGATTCCAGCATGGCCGAAATGCGCAGGGCTTCCCTCTCGAGCTGGGTCGACCGGTCATCCCGAATCGCAAAGCTCACGCCCGTGGTGACCAACGCCACGATGGTGAGGACGACCAGGAGCTCAAGAAGGGTGAACCCCTGCTCATGACGCGCTACCTGCATAGGCGTCAGTTGCCGGCTTACTGCCAGCTGCCAATGTCTGCGTCAACGCCCTCGCCACCGGGCTGGCCGTCAGCACCGAGGGACAAGACGTCGACGGCGCCGTGCTGGCCCGGATTGAGGTACTGATAAGGCTGATTCCACGGATCTGCCGGAAGCTTGTCGATGTAGGGTCGCCAGTTCAGTGGCTTGGGCCCAGTGGTCGGTTTGGTGACAAGCGCTTGCAGGCCTTGCTCTGTTGTGGGGTAACGCTGATTGTCCAGCTTGTAGAGCTTGAGCATCTGCATGAGGTTGTTGACGTCCGAACGTGCCGCCGTCGACCTCGCATCGTCCGCGCGGTCCAGTACGTTCGGCACGATCAGAACGGCCAGAACCGAGATGATGACGAGCACCACCAGCAGTTCGATCAAGGTAAAGCCTCGCTCGCCTCGTTGTCGGGCGATCTGGGTTCTGGAAATCACTTGGGTCCTCTCCCGCATCAAATTGGACAGCGCCTTGGCCTGTGGGCAGACAGGTCGTCCGACCAACCAGGGCCTGAAAAGTTCAACCGGCATGGGCCTTCAAGGCCGCATGCGATCGATCGGCCATCGATTGGCCAGTGAGCCAGCCTCGATCATAATGCGCATATGTCGCCCTCATTCGCATTCGGCCGTCACACTGGCGGCATGTTGACGTCTGGTCAAAGCTCTGGCTGGCCTGCCGCTCTGGCAGCCTTGCTGTGGCTTCTGGTCGCGCTCAGCGCCACTTATTGGGGCTTGCGGTGGGCCGGTCGTTCGGAATGGACGCCCGTCAACACAAGCTTGCAGTCTCCGGTAGAAGCCAACCCGGTGGCCGTGGCCATGCTGCTCGATTCCACCCCCGCGGACGCGCCCGAAGCGGAAGCCCCGGTGGTGCAAACCCGCCTGGCATTGATGGGGCTGGTCAACCAGCGAGGCGAGGAGGGGGCTGCCCTGATCGCCATTGATGACAAGCCGCCACGTCCATACAGGGTTGGTTCGGTGGTGGCGGATGGGCTGATCCTCAGATCAGTCTCTGCCCAGGGGGTGCGACTGTCGACCGAAGACAATGCCAGGGAGCTGGAACTGGACATGCCCAAGCCGCCCCAGAAGCCGTTGCTTCCGTTCTGAGAGGCGTCAGACCACCAAGCGCTTCGAAGCGGTCAGCCAGCGAGGGTCATGGAAGCTGGACTTCCGGGATGGTCTGTCCCGGCACCTCGCTCAGTAGCGTCTGGACTGACTGCAGCAATGGCCAGGCGGTCAATGCGCCGACAGCCTCACCTGCTCGTATATCAAGGTCGAGCAGTGGCTGGGCTTGCATGTGAATCAGCAACAAGCGATGGCCAGCATGGTGGGAGCGGTGTGTATGGACAAGATAGTCATCCACGTTGGGGGACATGCCTCTTGCGACCAATGCAGCAGCACCAGCCACAAATCCGTCCACCAGGATGATGCGGCGTTCACTGGCTGCCTGCAGCATGGCGCCCGTCATCATGGCAATCTCAAAACCTCCCAGCGAAGCCAATGCATCCATGGGAGACGTGGCCTTGCGGTGTCGCGTCAACGCGGCGAACAGTTTCTCTGAGCGGCTCTGCTGCTTTGTTTCGTCCAGGTCTCCGTCCTGACCCAGTGCATCCACCAGCGGGACGCCACACAAACGGGACAGCAACACACTTGCGCTGGCATGGCCCGCCACGCCTGTGCTGCCAATGGCCAGCACATTGCCCGGCAAATGCTTGACCACATCCATGCCTGCATTGACCGCCGAAACCGCCTGAGCACCGGACATGGCTGGGCTGAGCAACATATTTCGGGTGCCGTAGCCGATCTTGCGCTGCATGAGCTGCGCAGAAACTGGCGAGTCTTGCCCGGGTGTCACATGAGTGGCCACTCCAGCGTCCACCACCGTGAGTCCAAATCCGTGCTGCACTGCCAGGCGGTTGGTGTGCGCTTCTCCATCCAGAAGTGCTCGAACGGTCTCCAGTGTGGCTGATTGTGGCAAATCAGCTACACCTTCATCCGCTACGCCATGGTCTGAGGCGAAGACAACCGCCTGTGGAAACTGGAATGACAGGCTGCCAAATCCCGTTTCGCCTTGCTGCTGGATACGTGCCAACTGGGAAGCCAGGCTCTCGATGCGGCCGAGTGCCCGACGCGGCTGGTATGGCTTGGAGAGCATGCCAGCCAGCGTGTGATCCAGCTGGGCGTCGCCGGTTGGCTCGATCTCGGGAAGGGCCATGGTCACGGCCACCGGTGGCGGAGTATGTTGGGATGCAGAACGCTCGGTGGCCGTTGTCATTCAGTCTGTCCTTATCGTCGCAAGAACAACCGGTATACCGGGTTGTCGGTTTCTTCGACATAAGGGTAACCCAGTGTGTCGAGGAATCGGGCAAACGCTTTGTCATCCTTGGCAGGCACTTGCAGGCCCACGAGGATTCGCCCGTAGTCAGCGCCCTGGTTGCGGTAATGGAACAGGCTGATGTTCCACCCGGGGCGCATCAGGCTGAGGAACTTCAGCAGTGCGCCGGGGCGCTCAGGAAAGATAAACCGGAGCAGGCGCTCGTCCTGGGCCAGTGGCGAGTGACCGCCCACCATGTGTCGAACGTGTTCCTTGGCCAGATCGTCGTGGGTCAGATCCAGGGCGTCAAAGCCGTTCTTTCGCAGGGTCTTGGCGATCTTTTCCGATTCGCCCCTGCCGTGTGTCGTCAAACCGACGAACACATGAGCTTCGTCCTGGTCGGAAATCCGGTAGTTGAACTCGGTGACGTTGCGTGCGCCGCCCGGCAGGTCGCCGATCAATTCGCAAAACCGCCGGAAGCTGCCACGTTCCTCTGGAATGGTGACGGCGAAAAGTGCCTCACGCTCCTCGCCCACTTCTGCGCGCTCGGCGACAAACCGCAGACGATCGAAGTTCATGTTGGCGCCGCACAGGATGGCGGCGTATGTCTCGCCTTTCGTCTTGTGCTTCGCGACGTATTGCTTCATGGCGGCGACGGCCATTGCCCCTGAGGGCTCCACAATGCTGCGCGTGTCGACAAAAATGTCCTTGATGGCTGCGCAGACTTCGTCGGTGTTGACCACCACAAACTCGTCAACCAGGCCCTTGGCGATGCGGAACGTCTCCTCGCCCACCAGTTTGACGGCCGTGCCGTCGGCAAACAGGCCTACATCGTTCAGGGTCACTCTCTTTCTGGCCTGAACCGACTGGAGCATGGCGTCGGAATCGTCGGTTTGGACACCGATGACCTTGATCTCCGGCCTGACCGCCTTGATGTAATTCGCCACGCCCGAGACCAGCCCGCCACCACCAATGGCCACAAACACGGCATCGAGCTGAGTCGACCCCAGTTGTTGCAGCTGCCGAAGGAGTTCCATGGCGATGGTTCCCTGTCCGGCGATCACGTCCGGATCGTCGAACGGATGCACGAACGTCAGCCCCTCCTTCTTCTGCAGTGTTACAGCGTGCTTGTATGCATCCGAGTAGCTCTCGCCATACAGGACCACTTCGCCGCCATGCGACCGGACGGCATCGACCTTGAGCTGGGGGGTTGTGGTTGGCATCACGATCACAGCCCGTGTGCCAAGTTTGGTGGCGCCCAAAGCGACGCCTTGGGCATGGTTGCCAGCAGACGCGCAAATGACGCCGCGCTGGAGTTGCTCAGGCGAGAGGTGTGCCATCTTGTTGTAGGCGCCTCGAAGCTTGAAGCTGAACACAGGTTGCTGGTCTTCGCGCTTGAGCAGGACGGTGTTGTGCAGCCGCTTGCTCAGCTGCTTGGCCCGGTCCAGGTTGGAGACCTTGGCAACGTCATATACCCGGGCCGTCAGGATTCTCTTGAGGTAATCAGCCGGCTTGAGGCGGGTTTTGGGGCTTGCGGAGGCGTCTGGCGGTGTTTTGGTAGGCGTTCGCTTGGTCATAGGATCTGATCCGGGCACAGAAGCGCATCATACGGCCCCGACTCCGGGCTTCTGTGTTCGCCGGCCTGCAGTGCTGCGTTGCAGGCAAAAAAAACCCGGACTCGCGCGTAGCGGTCCGGGTTTGAATCCACCCGTGGAGGGTAGAGGAGACAACCTTCAATACAATGATCTCAGTATAACTAATTTATGTTGCGTCGCAACAGAGTTGGCCAGGTTTTCGCTATTTTTTAGGTAGCTGACTCTATATGGTGTGACGTTTTTCTCACGCTTGTTGCGTGAACAGGAAGTTTTTCAGCATGGAATGCACAGTGACATGGACCGGCGCAACGGGTGCCCGGTCGGCAATGGGGTTTGTGGCGGAAACTGGCAGTGGCCATGTGGTGGCCATGGATGGCGCCCCGGATGAAGCCCGTCCGGAGAATGGGGGCGCCAATCTGGCCGCCCGGCCCATGGAAATGCTGTTGGCCGGCGCTGGCGGTTGCACTGCCTACGACATTGTCCTGATGCTCAAGCGCGGCCGGCATGATGTTCGCGGTTGCTCCGTCAAACTCACGGCAGAGCGCGCAGAGAAAGAGCCCAAGGTGTTCACGAAGATCCACCTGCATTTCACCGTGACTGGCAAAGGTGTGCCGGCGGCAGCTGTCGAGCGGGCCATTGCACTGAGTCACGAGAAATACTGCTCTGCCACGATCATGCTGAGCAAGACTGCGGAAGTCACCACCGGCTATGAGCTCGTAGAAGCCTGATCGCCCTGTCGGAAGCAGCCGCGCTACCGTCCCGGAATCAGATTCTGTGGGCCACCGTGGTCATGACTTTCGCCGCTGCGGTCATCAGCCCCCTGACCGGGGCCGGCAGTTCCTTTGCGCCGGCGCGCTGGGCTTCGCTGGCGTGGCGGGCTTCGTCGTCCTTCATCTGCGCCACGATGGCTCTTGACGTCTGGTCGCCTGCGGGCAAGCGGCTCATGTGGCCGTCCAGATGGGCTTCTACCTGACGTTCGGTCTCTACGACGAAGCCCAGGCTGATGCCCGGGCCCAGCTTGCCAGCTACCCAGCCAATGGCGAAGGCACCCGAGTACCAAAGCGGGTTCAGCACCGAGGGCCGGGCTCCCAGTTCATCCAGCCGCTGCTGCGTCCAGGCCAGATGGTCGGTTTCCTCTCGTCCGGCGGCTTCCAGGTGGCGCGCCAAAGACTCGTCGGCATGCGGCCCGGTTCGTGCAGCGAGGGCCTGGGCGGTGTACAACGCCTGTGCACACACTTCACCCACATGATTGACGCGCATCAGTGCACCTGAGAGCGCGCGCTCCGAGTCGCTCATCTCACCATCGGAATCAGCAGGCAAGGTCGGGCATGCGCGCGAGGCCCCCGGTTTGGCAAAAAGGGTTCGAAGCGCCTCGTCGGCGGCATGAATCAGTGCATCCATGGGCACTATTGTGCGCCCAAGCCATGCGCGGTGGTCGCTGACTGCCCCTTGCCGGGCCCTGTCGCAGCACCGAAAATCGAATGACCCTACGGCGAAAGTGGGTTCATCGGCAGGGCGATTCCAAACTCAATGGTCGGACACATTTGCTTTCTTCTGAAACCAGCAATTGCAGACCACGGGGTGATTGCAAACAAACGGGTTAATACGGTTTCAATTCACCGATACCCTGTTGCCCGGTCGCGACAAAGCATGGCTGAAATCATCAATTTCTTTGCATGTGACGTCCCGATCTGGTGCAATCGCTCTAGCTTCCCTAAACGGAGCTTGGCTCGGGGGCGCAAAGACCCGCAGCCTCATTACTCAACCTTGGAGAACTTTCAATATGAAAAAGACCCTGATCGCCATGGCAGCAATCGCCGCTGCTGGCGTTGCATCTGCTCAGTCTTCCGTTACCCTGTACGGCGTGGCCGACGTCGCTCTGTCCAAATCCACGGGCACCTCTGCAAAGCTGGCGAGCCCTGGCACGATGAACAACGGTACCAGCCGTTGGGGCATCAAGGGTGAAGAGGACCTGGGCGGCGGTTTGAAGGCTGGCTTCAACTACGAAGCGGGCCTGAGCCTGGAAGATGGTTCCACCGGTCAAGGCGGCGGTAACTACTTCTCCCGCCATTCGTATATGTACCTGGCTGGCGGCTTCGGTAAGCTGTCCCTGGGCCGCACGCTGAACCCCACTTTCTACTCTGTTGCTACTTGGGAACTGACTGGTGCCGCCAACTACTCGGCTGCTATCAGCCAGTTTGGTGCAGTGCTGGGCGGTGCTCGTAACAGTGGTCAGATTGCATACACCACTCCTAACATGGGCGGTTTCGACGCCACCATCGGTTACGTGCTGAAGGGCAACCGTGAAGACGAGAAGGCCAAGTACGACCTGAACGCTCGTTACATCAATGGTCCTTTCCGCGTGGCTCTGGGCTACAACAAGGTGCAAGACGCCGAGAAGAACGTGACCCTGGGTGGCCGTTACACCATGGGTGACTTTGCTGTTGCTCTGTCTTACAACGACCCGGCTGGCGTTTCCAAGGGCTTCACCATCGGCGGCATGGCCAAGGCCGGTCCTGTGAGCTTGGCACTCGATATCGCTCGCGATACCGAAGCCAAAGACACCGACCTGATGGTCGAGGCAAAATACCCTCTGAGCAAGCGCACCTTCGCTTATGTTGCAGTCCTGCGTGACGGCGAAAAGAAGAATGGCGCTCTCAAAGCAGCTGATGCTGGTGAGGCATCAACCGGTTTCGGCCTGGGCATTCGCCACAACTTCTGATCCAGCGCTGGGGTGACCCAGCTCTGATCTGATCAGATCAAAAACCCGCCGTGAAAACGGCGGGTTTTTTTATGCGCCATGTCTTATCGGTGTTCTACCCGACGGCTGAAACTAAATCGAAAGAATCAGATCCCAGTGCCTGTTGCGATTGGCTGCTCAGGGGCGCTGTGTCATAAAAAATACAAAAAACCCTTGGCTCATCAAATTGCAGGGGAAAACCCTTGGCTGGCAGTCAGAGTCGTTTAACAATATCCCTGTGAATGCAAAACACACCGACTCAAAAACACTGACCGGGTCGGTTTTTCAATTAAGGAACCTCTGACATGAAAAAGTCTCTGATTGCACTGGCAGTCCTGGTCGCTTCCGGCGCTGCCATGGCTCAATCCAGCGTCACCCTGTACGGTATCGCCGACGTCGTCATCCACAAGGACAAGGACGCCAGCGCCAGAATGTCCAACGGTGGTGTGAGCACCAGCCGCTGGGGCATCAAGGGCTCTGAAGATCTGGGCGGCGGCGTGTCTGCCAACTTCAACTACGAGTCCAAGGTCGACCTGACCAACGGCGCTTCTGGCGACTTCACCCGCCAGGCATGGCTGGGCCTGAGCGGTGGCTTCGGTGCCGTCAAGCTGGGCAAGTTCTGGAACGCATACGACGACGTCGCTGGTGCTTCCAACCCAGTGTTCGATTCCGTGCTGTCCCCAGCTGGCATCGCTCCTAGCTACAACTACATCGCCAACCCCAACAGCGGCGTGTACTACAGCCTGCCTTCCATGGGCGGTTTCGGCGGTGCAGTCAGCACCAACTTCAAGAGCGCTGCTGAAGCCAACCTGCGCGCTACCGCTTTCAACGTGAACTACGGCAATGGCCCTGTGTTCGTGGCTCTGGGTTACCAGGTCGAGAGCATGGACGGCATGGCTGATCGCAAGTTGCTGCGCGTGAACGGTTCTTACGATCTGGGCGCTGCCAAGATCCTGGCCGCTTACGGCAACGAGAAGGAAGCTGATTCCAACGATTTCACCGTTGGTGTTGACGTTCCTTTCGGTCAGACCACCCTGTCTGCCGGCTACACCATGGTTCGTCCTGACGCTGGCGACGACGCCAACAGCTTCGGCGTGGCAGTGGCTTACTCCCTGTCCAAGCGCACCACCGTTTACGCTGGTTTCCGCAAGGACAACGACGCAGCCGTGGCTAACTACGGTGGCGTTGAGAGCCGCATCGGCGCTGGCATCAAGCACACCTTCTGATGTGCCGCACCCCTCGCGGGTGCTTGCAGTGATGCTCAAAAAGCCGCTGGCAGCTGCCAGCGGCTTTTTTTTGTCTCGCGCGGCGTGGCATGTCAGTTGTATCTATTCGGCGGAGGCTTCGGCGGCGGGGTGACTGGGGGCAGGCGTTGCAAACGGGTCGACAAGTTGCCGGTGTTTGCGCTGGCCAGGAGACCTCGGCGCGATGGAGTGCCACTTCTGTTCGTCTCCGTAAGCTTTGCCGCGGACACGCAAACCGCCTCGGGAAAGTTGCTTGGCGCGCTTCTCTCCGATGCCGCGAACCCGTGCAATGAAATCCTTCCAGTGAGCAAATGAACGGGTCTCTCTGGCCTGAATGATCCGCTTCGCAGTTGCGGGTCCGATGCCCCGGATGGAGCTCAGGTCATCCGGTGGGGCCGTATTGGCCTCAACAAAGCCAAAGGCCGTTGCTTGAACGGCAATCATCAAGCCGACAACCATGTATCGGCCACACTGGCGCATGATTTGCATCTCATCCTCCCTGACATCGTTTTGCTTTCTTGGGTCCATGCTATGCAAGTCCACGCGCCAAGAAATCCACCAGTCTGGGGAGTGCATACCCATGATGGGGCACGTGATCCGTCGCAAACTTGTGTCTGCGACAGGTGCCGGCAAGTGAATGCCCCGCGCCCGAGCGATGAACGCTACACTCAGGATCTGGACGAGTCAGGCCGTTGACGAGGCCACCGTCAGCATAGAACCCTTCATTTCACTGCATGCTTGCCTTCATACTCCGGCGCCTCGTTCAAGCCCTTGTGGTCATGGTCGTGGTGGCACTGGTCGCTTTTCTTCTCTTTCAGTACGTGGGCGACCCGGTGTATGCCATGCTGGGACAGGATGCATCTCCAGAACAGATTCGTCAGTTGAGGGCAGATCTGGGGCTGGATCAGAGCTTTGTGGTGCAGTTCTGGCGCTTCCTGGGTAATGCCATACAGGGTGATTTCGGGATCAGCCTTCAACAGGGGGCAAGTGTTTCCCGGCTGATCGTGGAACGATTCCCGGCGACTTTCGAACTGGCGGCTGTTGCTTCCGCCCTGGCGGTGCTCATCGGTGTTCCCTTGGGTGTGTTCGCTGCTCTCAGGCGCGGCAGCTGGCTCGGACAGGTGGTGATGGCAGGTTCGTTGCTGGGCGTGTCTCTCCCCACCTTCCTCATCGGCATCCTGCTGATACTGGTGTTTTCCGTGGAGTTGTCCTGGCTGCCCAGCTTCGGGCGGGGTGATCCTGTGATGGTCGGAGCTTGGTCGTCAGGCTTGTTGACCGTGGAAGGGTGGCGTCATGTACTGCTTCCAGCCGTCACTCTGGCGGTGTTTCAGCTGACGCTGATCCTGCGTCTGGTGCGTTCTGAAATGCTGGAAGTGCTGCGAACCGACTACATCAAGTTTGCACGAGCGAGAGGACTTTCAGACAAGGCAGTGCACTTCGGTCATGCTTTGCGCAATACCCTGGTGCCCGTGATGACGATCACGGGGCTTCAGCTGGGGCAGGTGATCGCCTTTTCCATCATCACCGAGACGGTGTTCCAGTGGCCTGGCATGGGCTTGCTGTTCATTCAGGCGGTGACGTTTGCCGATGTGCCCATCATGGCGGCCTATCTTTGCATGATCGCGCTTATCTTTGTGGTGATCAACCTGGTGGTGGACCTGCTCTATTTCTCTGTTGATCCCCGCTTGCGTGCCGAGCGGACGGCAGCGCATTGATACCTTGCTCTCCCATGTCGATGGCACAAATCAAACCCCATGGCCGACCCTTTGCACACATTGCAAAGATGCACTCGGAGTTGACGGCTTTTCGCCGCGAATTGCATGCTCACCCCGAGCTGGGTTTCGAGGAGCATTTCACTGCCGGACGCGTGGTTGACGCGCTCAAGGTCTGTGGTGTGGATGAGCTGCACACGGGTATTGGCAAGACTGGCGTGGTGGCGGTCGTCCATGGACGAGGTACTGCTTCCGGTCAGGCGGTGGGATTGCGGGCTGACATGGACGCCTTGCCAATGGCAGAGCACAACGACTTTGCATGGAAGTCCACCAAGCCGGGCCTCATGCATGGCTGTGGCCATGACGGGCATACTGCCATGCTGGTCGGTGCAGCCCGATATCTCGCCGAAACCCGGAACTTCGACGGAACCGCGGTGCTCATCTTCCAGCCGGGCGAGGAGGGGTATGCGGGCGCGCGCGCCATGATTGAAGATGGGCTGTTTGAGCGTTTTCCTGTGGACCAGGTTTATGCCATGCATAACTGGCCGCAAATGCCGCCCGGTTTCGTTGGCGTCAATCCTGGACCGATGATGGCCGCTGCCGACCGTGTGACCATCGACATCACAGGCAAAGGTGGCCACGGCGCGCATGCCTATCAGACTGTTGATCCGGTGGTCGTAGCGGGCCATATCATCACGGCCGTGCAGAGCATCGTGGCCCGGAATGTGCGTGCACTGGACCAGGCAGTGATCAGCTTGTGCGCGATGGAGGCGGGCGACCCTGGTGCATTCAGTGTTGTGCCTTCGACGGCCAGGCTGACGGGCACCGCGCGGGCGTTCGATCCGGCGGTGCAGGACATGCTGGAGCAGCGACTTAACGAGGTTTGCAGCGGCGTTGCGATGGCGATGGGCGCGCAGGCTCATGTGCACTATGAACGCCTGTATCCGGCAACGATCAACACAAGGGCAGAGGCGCACTTTGCTGCCAATGTTGCCCGAAAGCTGGTCGGTCATGACCAGGTCGACGAGGCCATGGAGCCCAGTATGGGCGCAGAAGACTTTGCTTTCATGCTGCAAGTCAAGCCCGGGGCTTACCTGAGGCTCGGGCAGGGTGGACGAGGCAGCTGTGTGCTGCACAATAGCCGTTACGATTTCAACGACGACGTTTTACCCTTGGGGGCAGCGTTACATGCCAGTCTGGTGGAGGCGGCCATGCCGCTGACTGGTGAAAACCGCAGCGATTGAGACTGCGGCATTTTGTGTTCTATCCAACCAATCCATGCGAGAGGAGAGCGAGATGACGTTCAAGAAAACACTGGCAGCCACCTTGGTGGTGTCAGCTTTGGGCCTGACGAGTGCCGTGCAGGCCCAAACCATCCGGATCGGCAATCAGGGTGATGCCTTGTCGATGGACCCGCACTCGCTCAATGAAACAACACTGCTGAGCGTGACAGGCAACGTCTATGAGCCCTTGGTTGGCCGCGATTCAGGCCTCAAGCTGACACCTCGTCTGGCCACCAGCTGGACACAAACATCGCCGACTGTGTGGGAGTTCAAGCTGCGCAAAGGTGTGACGTTCCATGATGGCAAGCCTTTTACTGCTGACGATGTCCTGTTCAGCATTGCGCGCGCGCAAGGTGAAGGCTCGGACCAGAAGGCGGCCACCTCCTCGATTGCCGAGGTGAGAAAGAAGGATGACTTCACCATTGAGATAGTGACCAAGGCTCCAGATCCATTGTTGCCGGACGCGTTGGCCACGGTATATGTGATGAGCCAGGCCTGGTGTGAAGAGAACAAGGCAACCCTGCCGGTTGACCGCCGAAAGGGTATCGAGAATGCAGCTTCCTTCAAGGCCAACGGCACGGGGCCGTTCCGCCTGCGCTCACGTCAGCCTGGCGTGAAGACCACCTTTGTCCGCAATGGCAACTACTGGGGCAAGATTGAAGGCAACGTGGTCAATGTGGAGTACACGCCGATCAGCAACGACGCGACGCGGGTAGCCGCGCTCCTGTCCGGGCAGGTCGATGTGGTCGAGCCGGTTCCGCTTCAGGACGTGGCTCGCATCAATGGCAGCGGCAAGGCCAAGGTTCAGCAAGGACCAGAGCTGCGCACCATTTTCCTGGGCATGGACCAGCAACGCGACGAACTGCTCTACTCGAGCGTGAAGGGCAAGAACCCGTTCAAGGACAAGCGTGTTCGCCAAGCCTTCTATCAGTCCATCGACATCAAGGGTATTCAGCGCGCCGTGATGCGGGGTGCATCCAAGCCCACGGGGCTGATGGTGGGAGAGGGGGTCAACGGATTCGATGCATCGCTGAACAAGCGCCTGCCGTATGACGTGGAAGCAGCCAAGAAGTTGATGGCAGATGCGGGCTACGCCGACGGCTTCGAAATCAGTATGAATTGCCCCAACGACCGCTACGTCAATGACGGAGGCATTTGTCAGGCCGTGGCCGCGAACCTTGCGAAGATCAATGTCAAGGTGAATCTGCAGGCAGAGCCGAAGGCGACGTATTTCCCCAAGGTTCTCAAGCGCGACACCAGCTTCTTCATGCTGGGGTGGACACCCAGCACCTATGATGCCCACAACGTGCTCATGGCCAACATCCACTGCGTGGAAGAAAAGGGGGCGGGACAGTTCAACCTGGGAGCCTATTGCAACCCCAAGATTGATGAGCTCACAGCGAAGATTCAGTCCGAGACGGACAAGTCCAAGCGCGATGCCATGATTCGGGAAGCCTTCAAGATGCATTCGGATGACATCGGCCACTTGCCCCTGCACCAGCAAGCGCTGGCCTGGGGTGTGGCGAACAAGGTCAAGCTGACCCAGCAGGCCGACAACATGATGCCGTTCCGTTACATGTCAGTGAAGTAATCGGACGTTCTGGATCGGGGTGCCGTGAACACGCGGCGCCCCTTTTTTGTTCATACTGCTCCCGCATCCGGGCATTGCCCTGGTTGTATTGCTTTCACCTTTTCCGCTTTATACCCGTCACCTGCATGCAAGCCATTCGCCGCTGGCTCGACAGCGACATAGGGTTCAGTTTTGTCAAAACGCCTTCGGCGTGGATGGCTGCACTGATCGCCCTCCTGTGTGTGCTGGGCGCTCTGCTCGCACCCTGGATTTCTCCGCACAATCCGTTTGATCTGGCCACGCTGGATTTGATGAATGCCGAGTTGCCTCCTGTCTGGATGGAAGACGGGACATCCGATTTTGTGTTGGGAACTGATGACCAGGGGCGCGACATGCTGTCGGTGATCCTTTATGGAACGCGCATCTCCCTGGTGGTGGGCCTGACGTCGGTACTGTTGTCTGCCGTCATCGGCGTGGTGCTGGGGCTTGTCTCGGGGTTTCTGGGTGGCTGGGTCGATGCACTGTTGATGCGACTGTGCGATGTCATGCTGTCGTTTCCGGCGATTCTCGTTGCCCTGATGATTGCAGGCGTCGGCCGCGCGATCTTTCCCAACTCAGAAGGCATGGTGGCCTACGGGGTGCTGGTGGTGTCCATCACTTTGACTGGATGGGTGCTGTATGCGCGGACGGTCAGAGGGTCAACCCTGGTGGAGCGCCAAAAGGAATATGTACAGGCGGCACGCGTGATTGGCGTTTCGAGACTGCGGATCATGCTTCGCCATGTGCTCCCGAATGTGATGGGGCCTGTATTGGTGTTGGCGACGATCCAGGTCGCCACTGCAATCATCACTGAGGCCACCTTATCGTACTTGGGTGTTGGTGTGCCACCAACGACACCATCGTTGGGCACACTGATCCGCACTGGTAACGACTATCTGTTTGCTGGAAGCTGGTGGATCAGTATTTTCCCAGGCGCCATGCTGGTGCTGATTGCATTGAGCGTGAACCTGCTGGGTGACTGGCTTCGCGATGCGCTCAATCCCAAGCTGCAATGAAAGGCCTGACGTGACTGCTGACAAGGAGGCTGCTGGTGCATTGCTGGAAATTCGGGACCTGGTGGTGGAGTTTCCGACACGTCATCAGACGCTGCGCGCGTTGGATGGTGTATCGCTCTCCATTGCCCCAGGTGAAATACTGGGCGTAGTGGGAGAGTCAGGCGCAGGAAAGTCCTTGACCGGTGCGTCTGTGATTGGCTTGCTGGAGGCGCCAGGGCATGTGGCCTCGGGAGAAATCTGGTTGCAAGGAGTGCGCATCGATCAATTGAATGGGCGCGAGATGCAACGAATCCGGGGCAGGAAAATCGGTGCGATCTTCCAGGATCCATTGACCTCGCTGAATCCCTTGTACTCAGTAGGGCGTCAGTTGATGGAAACCATCACTGCGCATCTGCCGGTGAGCAAGGCGGAAGCGCGTGCGAGGGCCATTCAGCTGCTGGTCGATACCGGCATCCCTGCTGCCGAAGAACGCATCGATCACTATCCTCACCAGTTCTCCGGAGGTATGCGTCAGCGGGTGGTGATCGCGCTTGCCTTGGCGGCTCAGCCGAGCCTGATTGTGGCAGATGAGCCTACGACTGCATTGGATGTCTCCATCCAGGCGCAGATCATTGCGCTGCTCAAGAGGGTTTGCCAGGAGCGGGGGGCTGCGGTCATGCTGATCACCCATGACATGGGCGTCATCGCGGAAACCTGCGACCGCGTGGCGGTGATGTACGCTGGCCGTGTGGCAGAGATCGGGCCAGTCCATGAGGTCATCAACCACCCTGCACACCCTTATACCCGCGGACTGATGGACTGCATTCCGGACATGTCCATGGAGCGCGAGTTTCTGCACCAGATCGATGGCAGCATGCCGCGACTCAATGCGATTCCACAGGGTTGCGCGTTCAATCCTCGTTGTGAGAGAGCGTTTGACCGTTGCCACGCGCAACGCCCCGACCTGATGAACGCGGGGGCCACTCAAGCGGCTTGCTGGCTTCATGACCCGTCTTCGGTGCGAACCGCAGGAGTCAATGAATGAGTGGCAATGAGATGAGTGCGGTTGTCTCCAGCCCGCTGGTGCAAGTGGATGATCTGGCGCGGAGCTTCGACGTTTCAGCGCCTTGGCTCAACCGCCTGCTGGAGAGAAAGCCCAGGCAATTGCTGCACGCCGTGGACGGCGTCTCGTTCTCGATTGAGAAGGGGAAAACGCTGGCATTGGTGGGTGAGTCGGGGTGCGGCAAGAGCACGGTGGCGAAGCTTCTTGTCGGCCTGTATGGACCGTCCCGGGGGCAGTTTGTGTTCGACGGGAAGGATGCCCATCAAACCTATGCCGGCGGCGACAACGGGCGCGCTTTGCGGCGCCGGGTCCAGATGATTTTTCAGGACCCCTATGCCAGCCTGAATCCGCGATGGCGGGTGGCTGACATTGTGGGGGAACCGTTGCGCGAGCATGGCTTGCTCCAGTCGGATGCCGCCGTAGATGATAGGGTGGGAGAGTTGTTGAGTTCAGTCGGCCTGAGCCCGGCGGATGCGTCGCGCTTTCCTCACCAGTTCTCTGGTGGCCAGCGGCAGCGTATCTCCATTGCACGGGCCATGGCCACGGCGCCTGATTTTCTGGTGTGTGATGAGCCCACATCCGCGCTGGATGTGAGCGTCCAGGCGCAGGTCCTCAATCTCATGAAGCGATTGCAGCGGGAGCGTGGCCTGACTTACCTGTTCATCAGCCACAACCTTGCGGTGGTGCGGCATGTGAGTGACGAGGTGGGCGTGATGTACCTGGGGCGTCTGGTGGAACTGGCAGACAAGACCAGCCTGTTTGCCTCGCCTCGGCACCCATACACCAGGATGCTTCTTGATGCCATTCCAAAAATGCACGACACCGGACAGGCCAGGACGCCGGTGCAGGGTGAAGTGCCCAACCCGTTGAATCCGCCAAGCGGCTGTGCTTTCAACCCACGTTGCCCTCACGCGAATGAGCGCTGCCGGTCGGAACGACCGGTGCTCCAGTCTTTCGCAGGCATTCGCATCGCCTGCCATGCCGTCGAAGAAGGCCGAATCTGATCCGAGGCAGGCTTGGTCCCGAGTTCGTGCGTTCTACCGGGATGCCGCGGCGCAGGCTTCGCCGAGCCGCAGGCATCGTCCCCCTCTGGGGGAAGCGGCATCAGCGGCGCAGGGGGTGCTTGATCAGTGCGCAACGCGCACGATCAAGCGTACCTTTTGCTCCGCAAGTTGTTCTTCATTTCCTTGAGCAGCGGCTGCAGCTGTTTGCCTCCAATGCGCAGGGCCAGACAGGTGGCCACGACATCGATGATCATCAGATGCAGCAGGCGCGAGGTCATGGGACTGTAGCGGTCGTAGCCTTCAGGATGATCGGCCGCCAGATGAATATGGCCTGCCGCAGCCAGTGGTGACCCGCTGGCAGTGATGGTGATGACGGTGGCACCGTGTCGGCGCGCGATGTCTGCCGCGTCCATCAGGTCTCGAGTACGGCCCGAGTTGGAGATGATGACGACGCAATCCCCTGGGCCGAGCAGTGACGCACTCATGACCTGCATGTGACCGTCGCTGTAGGCGATGGCATTGATGCCCAGGCGGAAAAACTTGTGCTGGGCATCCAGCGCCACAATGCCGGAGTTGCCGGCGCCAAAAAACTCGATTCGGCCTTTCTGGCGGTAGGTGGCCACCAGCGCATCCACAGCCTTCTCGACGGCGTGTGTCGATGCGTCGTTGCGGTACTTGAGAAAGGCGGCGACGGTGTTGTCGACCACCTTCACCAGTACATCACTGACTTTGTCGTCCACATCGACGCTGCGGTGAATGAACGGCACGCCCTCACTCACCGTGCCGGCCAGCTTGAGTTTGAAGTCCGACAGCCCGTCATAGCCCATGCTGCGGCAAAATCGCACCACTGTGGGTTTGCTGACGTGGGCCCGCTCTGCCAGTTCCGTTACAGGCAGGCTGGCAAATGCTCTCGGGTCAGCAAGGACTAGCTTGCCGACGCGCTGTTCGGCCGGAGCGAGAGATGGCAATGAAGCCTTGATGCGATCAAGCATGGGGGCGAACTCGGTGACGGGAAAAACAATCTTGGAACGACAACGTAACATTATTACAGGATAATGGTCGCATGAACCAACTTGAAGCCCTCAAACAATTCACCACCGTGGTCGCAGACACGGGCGATTTCAACCAGCTCGCGGCGTATGCGCCCCAGGACGCGACCACCAATCCGTCTCTGGTGCTCAAGGCGGTCCAGAAGCCAGAGTACGCTCATCTTTTGAAGGAAACGGTCAAGCAGTACGGCTTGAGCGACCTGGACGAGACCATGAACCGCCTGCTGGTGCGGTTTGGCCGCGAAATCCTGGGTTTGATCCCCGGCCGAGTTTCTACTGAAGTGGACGCACGCCTGAGTTTTGACACGGAAGCCACGGTCACGCGTGCCCGCCGCATCATCGATCTGTACCAGGGCGATGGCGTGCATGTGGACCGGGTGCTCATCAAGATTGCCGCGACATGGGAAGGCATTCAGGCTGCCGAGCGGCTGGAAAAAGACGGTATCCATACCAATCTGACGCTGCTGTTCTCTTTCCCGCAGGCGGTGGCTTGCGGTCAGGCCAAAGTTCAGCTTATCTCACCTTTCGTTGGCCGTATCTATGACTGGTACAAGAAGCAGGCAGGCGCGAACTGGGACGAGGCTGCGATGGCAGGTGCCAATGATCCTGGCGTCCAGTCGGTCAAACGCATTTTCAATTTCTACAAGAAGTTCGGTATTGCCACTGAGGTGATGGGGGCGAGCTTCCGCAACATTGGCCAAGTCACTGCGCTGGCCGGCTCAGACCTGCTGACGATCAGCCCGGATCTGCTGGGCCAGCTGGCGGCCAGTGACGCACCGCTGTCGAAAGCGCTGGATGCAGACGCGGCCAAGTCCATGGACATTCCATTCGTCAGCCTGGATGAGCGCAGCTTCCGCTACGCCATGAACGAGGACGCGATGGCCACAGAAAAACTGGCTGAAGGTATCCGCGCATTTGCTGCAGATACCTTCAAGTTGGAAGACCTGATGAAGGCGCAAAGCCAATAGCGAGGTTAGCCGCCGGTCCAACCAGCGAGGCGGTGGCGGGTGCGTGGGCTCATCAGCATGCCTGTTCGCTGGCTGGGGGTTGATTTCCGGCTCCGGCATCGGCTGAATCCTTGACGCAGCCGGCCAGAACCTTGGCTTTCTGTTGGTGAGCACGGCGGGAAAGCGCGTCTTCAAACGCGCTATCCCAATGAGCCAGAAAGCCCTGGCCTGCAGACATCTGCGGGTTGGAAAAACCATCGCGTTTTTTCCCTTCCTCCTCCCGGCGCTTGATGCGTTCAACTGCGCCGACGAACGCGGCCTCCCAAGAGAACGTTTCTCGCATGCCTTCATCGAACATGGCGCGCCCGAAATAGGTCAGGTCCGAACGGTTGCCACAGCCATATGAAGTGTGGTCTTTGTCAGAGGCGGTCAATACCAATGTGTTGTCATCTTCCAGCGGCGGGACCCAGCCGCCGGAATAGCACGCGGAGACAGCGATGCTTCTGTACTTGATACCACTGGTATCGAGCATGGACTTGAGCTCGATTGCCGTCAGGCTGGGCACTTCAAGAGGCCAGTGGTAGCTCGCCAGGCGGTGGTCCCGTCCACCGTGCGAGGTGAGATAGAGCAAAAGGACGTCCTGCTCGCGGTTCATCTTGCTGGCCAGGGCTTCTATGCTGTGTTTCAAGTTTCGTGGCGTTGCCCAGGCGATCGAATCGGCGGTGGTCGGGTGATTAAGCAGTGTGACGGTTCTGCCCTCAGCGTCCATTCGCTCGTGGGCCACCGACTGCATCATCCGACTTTCGCGCAAGAACACGTCTTCGTTGTATGGGGCGTAGAAGAGGGCGTATACCCTGGGGCTATCGCCTGGCTGTGACGGTTCGACCTGATCCAGCGTCTGTTGCAACAGGGCCTGCTGACGCTCAAAGAGTTCCTGGCTCAGTTCAAGGCGTGGGCGCTCCGGTTCGGATGAGTAGTCGTACTCCCATGCGCTTGAGTTCAACCACCGCAACTCAACCAGCATGATGGCCAGAACCAGCAGGGCAATGGCTGAGACATAGCCCTTGTGTGAAACCACCCGGCTCGCCGCTCGAACATTGACCAACAGCACCCAGGACAACATGACGACCATGGTCAATGTGCTGCCAGTGGTGGTCATCATGACGGGTGACAGGTGGTCTCCCATGTACAGCCATGCCATCCCCAGAGAGACAAGCAGAATGGGAATATGGGCCGCGGTCAGCAGGGTGAACCAGGCGGTCAGGGCCTGGGCATGCCTGTGATGCTGCGTACTGGAGGCGAACAAGCACATGGCAGCAAGCAAGGTCAGCCCGGTTGCAGCCCATCCGTACAGAAACCCGCTGAGGCTGAACAAGACTTCGCCATCCATGTAGAAGCGCTCGTTGGCAAGGTTGAGTGCGTTCAATGCCAGCAGCGAGAGGACGAGCGCGATCCAGCTCGCTTGCGGTGGCAATGGACCAATCCTCAGACCTATGCCGCCACGCAGACCCTGTGCAATCCACTTCACGGCTGAAGTGGTGTGAACCGGAGCGTCTGGTAGAGCAGTGGGCTTGACGGGTTCGACGGAATCGACGGAATCGACGGATTCGTTCACTGGGTTCTCCCTTGCAGTTCTTGTTTTCCAGGCCCTTAGTGTGCACGAAGAACGTACAGCCATATGGCTCGCCCGACCTCATCGCAGGGCTTCGGTGTGCAATCGTGCGCCAATGAGGCCGCTACGACGCAGCATGAGACGTCATGGCAAGCCTTTGCAATGCGCGGTGTGGCTTCTCAGGAAAGGCTTGCCCAAAAAGAAAAACCCCGCGAAGTTATCGCGGGGCTTCGAGGTGTGCAGTCGCGAGCCAATAATGCGGCTACGACGCAGCATGAGACGTCATGGCAAGGCACAAGGGCGTAGGCAGTAGCATCGCTACGGCAAGCCTTTGCAACGCCGCCATGGCGCCTCAGGCAAGGAGCAACATTACATGCCCATGCCCATGCCGCCCATACCACCCATGTCACCACCACCCATAGGCATCGGTGCGTCTTCCTTCGGTGTCTCGGCAACCATGCACTCGGTGGTCAGCATCAGGGACGCGACGGAAGCTGCGTTCTGCAGAGCCGTCCGGGTCACCTTCGTTGGGTCCAGGATACCCATTTCGATCATGTCGCCATAGGTGTCGTTGGCAGCGTTGAAGCCGAAGTTGCCCTTGCCTTCCAGCACCTTGTTGATCACGACGGATGGCTCGCCACCGGCGTTGGAGACGATCTCGCGCAGAGGTGCTTCGATGGCCTTGAGGATCAGGTTCACGCCAGCTTGCTGGTCGGCGTTGTCGCCCTTGACTTCGCCAACGGATTGCTTGGCGCGCAGCAGAGCCACACCACCACCAGCCACGATGCCTTCTTCCACAGCAGCGCGGGTAGCGTGCAGGGCGTCTTCCACGCGGGCTTTCTTTTCCTTCATCTCGACTTCGGTAGCAGCACCGACTTTGATGACGGCCACGCCGCCAGCCAGCTTGGCCACGCGCTCTTGCAGCTTCTCGCGGTCGTAGTCGCTGGTGGCTTCTTCGATCTGAACACGGATCTGCTTGACACGTGCTTCGATGTCTTCAGCAGCGCCAGCGCCGTCGATGATGGTGGTGTTTTCCTTGCCGACTTCGATACGCTGAGCTTGGCCCAGGTCAGCCAGGGTGACTTTCTCGAGGCTCAGGCCCACTTCTTCGGAAATGACTTTGCCGCCGGTCAGGATGGCGATGTCTTCCAGCATGGCCTTGCGACGGTCGCCGAAGCCAGGTGCCTTGACGGCCACAACCTTCAGGATGCCACGGATGGTGTTGACCACCAGCGTTGCCAGGGCTTCGCCTTCGACTTCCTCTGCGATGATCAGCAGAGGACGGCTGGCTTTGGCCACAGCTTCCAGGGTAGGCAGCAGGTCACGGATGTTGCTGATCTTCTTGTCGAACAGCAGAACAAACGGGTTCTCCAGGATCGCGGCTTGTTTTTCTGGGTTGTTCACGAAGTAGGGGCTGAGGTAGCCGCGGTCGAACTGCATGCCCTCGACGACGTCGAGTTCGTTCTGCAGTGACTTGCCGTCTTCAACGGTGATCACGCCTTCTTTGCCGACCTTGTCCATTGCAGCAGCGATGATTTCACCGATGGAGGCGTCGCTGTTGGCAGAGATGGAGCCGACCTGAGCAATTTCCTTGCTGGTGGTGGTGGGCTTGGAGGACTTTTGCAGTTCGGCGATCAGGGCTTCAACAGCACGGTCGATGCCGCGCTTGAGGTCCATGGGGTTCATGCCGGCGGCGACATACTTCATGCCTTCGCGGACGATGGACTGGGCCAGAACGGTAGCGGTGGTGGTACCGTCACCGGCGTTGTCAGACGTCTTGGAAGCGACTTCCTTGACCATCTGGGCGCCCATGTTCTGGAGCTTGTCCTTGAGTTCGATTTCCTTGGCCACGGACACACCGTCCTTGGTCACGGTAGGGGCGCCGAAGGAGCGCTCGAGCACCACGTTGCGGCCTTTAGGGCCCAGGGTGGTCTTGACGGCGTTGGCCAGGATGTTCACACCCTCAACCATGCGGGCGCGGGCTTCACCGCCGAAAACTACGTCTTTTGCTGCCATTGTTCAGGTTCCTTTACAGAAAATTGGTGTTGTCAGAGTGAAGTGATTACTCGACCACTGCGAACAGGTCGTCTTCTTTCATGACCAGCAGCTCGTCGCCATCAACCTTGACGGCCTGGCCGCTGTACTTGCCAAACAGGACGCGGTCGCCGACCTTCACGCTCAGGGCTTTGGTTTCGCCCTTGTCGTTGGTCTTGCCTGGGCCGACGGCCAGCACTTCACCCTGGTCGGGCTTCTCTGCTGCGTTGTCGGGAAGCACGATGCCCGAAGCGGTCTTGGTTTCGTTTTCCAGGCGCTTGACGATCACGCGATCGGCGAGAGGACGAAGTTTCATTTCATCTCCTGTAGAGAGTTGGTTGGTTTGGTTGCAGTCATCAAACAGGACGGCCAACGTCAATGTCCGCCTCAGGGGCGGCCCTGTACGTTGACCGCAGATCGATGTGGGGAGGTGCTGTTAGCACTCAATCCCAACGAGTGCTAATGATAAGGGCGGTGTATGTCGATTTCAAGACGAGGTCTTGAAAAGAAAGGTGAAATACCGGGAAAACCCGATATTTCCATATGGCGAAATCAGTCTGTGCGGTTGGACGTTCTTCAATCCAGGGGCATCTCGCCCGATGACTTCAGCTCGTTGAGGCAGATGCTGGAGCGCACACTGCTGACGCCATTGAGCTGGGCCAGGGAGCCGAGCAGGAAGTCCGAGAGGCTTTTGAGGTCACGGGCGACGACCTTGCAGACATAGTCAAAGTCGCCGGTGACGGCGTGGCACTCCAGGATCTGGGGCATCTTGGCCACGGTGCGCTGGAATTTCTGCACTTCCTTGTGCTGGCCGCGGTCCATCGACACATGGACGAAGGCCATGACCCCCAGCCCCAGCTTTTCCCGGTCGAGCCGGGCTTCGTAGCCCCTGATGTAGCCCAGGCTCTCCAGTCGGCGGTGACGGCGGTTGCTTTGGGCGGGGGACAGGTGCACGGCCTGGGCCAGGTCCTGGTTGCTCATGCGGCCGTTGGATTGCAGCGCAGCCAGGATGCGCCGGTCGAGCCGGTCCAGTGATGATGGGTGCAAGGAAAGATCGCTGATGTCGTCACTCATGAAAGGGTCTCTCCTGTTGGTGTCTGAACCGGATGGGAAATGAGAGCAAATTGTCTTCGATGTGGATGAAACTGAACATCGGAATGACATTCATCCCTCCACCCGGTGTGATCATCAAAAAGCAAAAAGACATAAGGAAAAAAGGACATAAGGAGACTGCCCATGGCCACCCCCATCGATACTTCAGTGCTGCAGGCGCAGCTGACTCAGAAAGCCCCTTTGTGGACTGCTGGCGCAGACAAAACCAGCATTCAGCGATCGTTTCGCTTCGACGACTTTGTCCAGGCCTTTGCCTTCATGACCCGGATGGCAGAGGTGTCGGAGCGCATGAACCATCACCCTGAATGGTTCAATGTCTACAACCGGGTGGACATCACCTTGACCACACACGATGTGGGCGGGCTGTCCACGCTGGACATTGAATGGGCCGAGCAGGCCGATGCCGCTTTTGTGGCGATGGCATCACCCGACGGGGCGTGAGATGAGCGCATCTGACACGAGCGAAGCGGGCTCGATCGGCCCGGCTTCAAAAGCTTTACACGGGCTGGCCGCTGGTGAGGCTTACCAGCCAGATCGCGCCGACTGGACCATTCCCCAACGATGGGATCGCTACACGGCCGATGAGCACGCCGTCTGGAAGACCTTGTTCGAGCGCCAGACGCATTTGCTGCCAGGGCGGGCCTGTTCGGCTTTTGTGGAAGGCATGCGCGACTTGCCCATGTCGGCCAACCAGATTCCCGACTTCGAGGCATTGTCAGAAGCCTTGATGAAGCGGACGGGGTGGCAAGTGGTGGCGGTGCCCGGGCTGGTGCCGGATGAAGTTTTCTTCGAACATCTGGCCAACCGGCGCTTCCCGGCGGGGCAGTTCATTCGCGGAGCGCACGAGCTGGACTACCTGCAAGAGCCGGATGTCTTTCACGATGTGTTCGGCCATGTGCCGATGCTGATGCACCCGGCGTTGGCTGACTTTATCCAGGCCTACGGTGAAGGCGGCTTGCGGGCTCAGCGCCTGGGGCATCTGGCGCAACTGGCACGGGTGTACTGGTACACCGTGGAGTTTGGTCTGGTGCAGGAGGGAGATGAATTGCGCATCTACGGGGCTGGCATTGCCTCGTCACGGGCGGAGTCGGTCTTTTGCCTGGAGAGTGCATCGCCCAACCGGGTCGGGTTTGGGCTGGAGCGCGTCATGCGCACCCGCTACCGCATCGACGATTTCCAGGAAACCTATTTCGTGCTGCCCGACCTGGACAGCTTGCTGGACTTCACCCGTGTGGACTTCGCTCCCTTGTACGAGCAGGCAGTGCTGGGGGGGGATCTGGCGCCCGGTGACGTGCTGGGTGACGACACGGTGTGGCAGCGCGGGCATGGCGGGTATCACCGGACGATGGCAGGGGATTAGTTGCTGTGCCAGGGGTATGACCCCGGTGCGCGGCAGCTGAGCGCCAAGAATGATACAGAGCGAGAGGCGTCCTTGGATGGGTGAGACCATTAGGCCAGCCAAACCACCGGAACCACCAAGCCAACCTGAGGTGCTACTTCCAATAGCCCCATTTGAGCATCGCGGCACTTGGACGGAAGTAGAGCTGCCGCACCTTCGGCATCTCTACTTCCATGAGGCTCGGTGCCTTGGGCCCCACCCATCTGATGCTGACCTTACCGGGTCCACTGACCTGTACCTTGCCTTCGGAAAGGAGATGGACTGATGGATTCAAGATGGGTTGGCCATCAAGCTGACTACCGCCGGTGACTTCGTAGCGACCCGTGCGCTTGATTTCAACGACTTCGCCATCTGGCGACTTCAGGTCATAGCCCAGCACCCAGAATGTAGGTGAAGCGGGTCGATACCACATGGCAACTGCTTCCCTGTCCCGGCGCTTCAGCCAGCGCCATCGATAGTGGCCCAGTATGACCACCGGTGGATAGGTTTGTTTGACGATGTTGGCAAACTGAGCAGATGGGGTGCGGTGATAGCTCTTCAAGAACAAGGAGTGCAGCAACCAGTCGCGGCTTGGCGCCTGTCGGCTGGTCACCAGGCCGGTTCCATCCAGCACGCGATCTTGGGGGCTGGTAATGGCCTCCACCGCCTTGGTTGTCTGCATCTGCTCGCTCATGGACTGAGAGAACCATGGTGTGCGATACAAAGGGAAAAGTGTCGCGATGGAAGCGGACACAAGCAGGGCTAGGAGCGTTGTACGGCGATTCCACCACCGCCCAAGAACCAGCTGCAAGCCTTCAGCTGTAGCGAGAGCCAGGCCCGCAGACACCCAAACCAGGTTGTAGGAATATGGCCTTGGGTTGGCAATCAGCGCGACCACACAGAACGCCAGCATTGCCACACCGGGCGAAATCGTGTCCAAAGCACGCGGCAGTGACACTCTCAGGCCGCGAAGAAAATGAATGGCTACTGAGCACAGCGAGACGAAAGACAATACAAATGCCACAGGTGAGGCCAGCAGCATCGTACGAAATGCAGGGACCGAGGACGATCGCCGCGACACGACGCTGTAGTTGGCGAACTCCTGCAATTTGTCCAGGTAAGCAGAAAGAGCGCCTGCTGAGGCAAGCAGGCCCAGCCCCGCCGCTGCGGCTACTGCGCAAGGGGCGGAAAGCCTGGCCAACTCTTGCACCATGGACAAGATTCGTGTGGTGAACCTGTCGCCATTGTTGCCATGGCGGCCATAGGTGTAGGCCAGCAGAAACAATGCGGGTATCCATAGCGTGAACGCTTTGTGCGACGTCAGTTGCATCAGCGCGATAATCGCAGCCGCCATCCATCTGGCTCCCCAGCCATAGACCTGGTCACGAGCTGATCGAATCAACCAGGCAAATGCAACTATGCCACATGCTTGTAGCAGGTCATGGCGGATCTCAAAGCCGTGCAACCAGGCGCCGCCCATGGACAATGCGATCACGGCAGGGGCCAGAACCTGCCAACCCAGCTTTGTGTTGCCTGCATTCGTGCCAGTTGGGGGAGAAACCGGGAGAGCGAACCCCACACCCAGCATGGTTGTGATGAAAATCGCCGCGAACAGGATGCGCAAGACCAGGTAGTGCTGACTGGCCGTTGGCAGGTTGCGAGTGATCAAGCCGCCGATCACATGGTGCAAGTCCACCGGATTGCCTGCCCCGGGATCACCCCATGCCATCACGAGTTGCATCGTGAAGACGTTGTGAGGTTCGTCAATGTGCAGATGCCTGGTGGAAGCCATCCACACGACAGTCACAGCCAGCGAAACAAAAGCCAGCGTCAGAGGGAGCGTCAGGCCACGATCACGCAATGTGTAGTTGGATGACATCTGAGGTTGCATGACCGCTGACTCAAGGCTGCTTTTCAATTTGCGCATGATTGCGCACTACAACAAATGGAATCGCGCCGAGAAGGTTGGGGCCGACTTGACCAAGAATGTAGAGGTTGAACACGTTGGCACCACCCTTTGCCCCCATGCTGGCAAACAAGGTTTCGAATGCCAGGTGGCCAACGCCCAGTCCAGCAAGCGAGACGGGCAGCATGACGCTCAATATTCCAATGGGAAACACAGTGGCGACTGCCTGCACATCCAGAGATGCTTCAGGAAAGGCCCGGGTCAGGAGAAAGAAGTAGCCAATGCTGATCGAGTGCATTGCCATGGAAATGACATACGCGCCGATGAGGTGTCGTCGATGACCGCGCAGGACCTCTGCACCCTCTAGTAGCTTGCCAAGCCAGGAGAACTTGCCGGAAATCGTCCCAAGGCGGATCCATCCTGCTTTCCACTCTATCAAAAGCCCCATGGCGACGGGTAGCCCGACCAATCCTGCTGACAGAACGATGAAAAGCAGGGTTAGGTGTTCGTCAGGCTGCACCGCATCACTTCCCCACCGGCCCGTCAGCAACCAAATGAGAGAAGAAGCCGCCAGAAGTGCTGAAAGGCCAATGCCTCGCTCGACCAGAAGGAGAAAAAGCAGCGTTCGCTTCCGTTCTGAATGATGCTTGGCTACCGCCAGGCTCTTCCACACATCACCCCCGATACTGCCAGGAACAACAGTATTGAGAAACAGGCTCGACAACTGAAGATGAAGAGCTCGCATCCAGTCGAGGTGGATGTTCACAGTAAACAGCAAGGTTCGATATCGCCAGGCACCGAGGACTGCGGACACCAATACCCAGTTGATAACGGTGGCCGCTGCAAGCACTGGGTTGGTCGCCAGCAGGCCCATCGCAGATGGGTCCAGGGAACCACTGCGAAACAGGTAGACCAGTAGTGTGAGAGTGACGGCCGCTTTGAACGCAGTTGCCCAGTGTCGGCGACGACTCATTGCCATGGGCGCCATATGATTCCCGGCCTGGCTGTGAATATCCGAGTCGAGCACGGTTCGTCCAGCTGCAATCTCGTCGACTCAGGGGGTGGCAGGCTCATCGCTGACAGCGATTGGCTTGCGCATGGTCATCACCCAGTAGATAGATGGTGTCAGTGATGCCTTTGGCAGCTGTCCTTGCACTGACTCAAAGTGTGGCTTGGCCAAATCGAGAAAAGCCTCAGGCGTTCTGACGAATTCACCGCGATCGTGAACTGCGAGCCAGTGCTCAAACCGATGCTGGCCCTCATGGATAACGGTGTCAAGAGCAACAACTCGGCCCCCTGGGCGCAGCGAAGCGGCGATCGCGCCAAGCAGCGAGTGGCAAGACTGATCATCCAGATGGTGCAGCAAACCCATGAGCAGTACGCCGTCAAAAGGACCCAGCTCGCGTGCACGTGACTCGTCAAACGGCTCTGCAAAGAAATGGCCTCTCTCGCCAAAACGCCTCTTCGCATGGTCAATGTACCGCTCATCGGTATCAAAGCCATAGTAGTCGAGGCGTGGCAAGTCGTTCAGGTAATAGGCCGGCCCGCAGCCTACGTCGAGCACCCTCTCGCCTTCATGTGCCTGGAGAATGTCCAGGCAGTGGCTTCTCATTTGAATTCCTCCCACGAGTTTCTGAAAAGCCATATAGATCTGAGGGGACTTCAGAATAGAGCGCATGTCTGAAAAAAATGATTGATCTGCGGAGAAGGCACGTTAGGCACGAGGTGTTCCGATTACCACGTATTGCCCGCCCAGAGGAAGCCATGTCAGGTGCCGTTCCAAAAACAGCAATCCAGAGAATCTCGGGGGAACAAAGAGGCAGTATGACTGGTCAACAAGCTCAATACCCGAGCGGTCGTACAGTCTGCGAAGCTCAGAAGGCCTGAGGAGAACGGCATCAGCATCAAAGGGACAGGTGCTGACAATTCTGCGTGTCACAGGGTTGAAAGGGTTGTGCTCGAAGATGCAGATCTCTGCATCTGGCGCCATTCGCGATGACAGGACTTTCATGGCGCCCCCCCGCTCCGGCGGTGGAATGTGGTGAAACACATTGGCGACGAAGACCAGGTCAAAACCGTCGAGCTTGAGATCGGGGGTTTCAACTTCAAAGCGTATACCGGGGTTGTGCTGACGCGCGATGTCCAGGCTGGCTGGGGAGATGTCGGTGCCAATTACCTCTGCTTCTTCGAACGCATCTCTGAGCATCGGTATGTTTCGTCCGGTCCCGCACCCGTACTCGAGAATCTTCTTCACTGGGCGGGCACGCCGCTGCTTGACGAAATCTACCTTGTATTGAGCAAAGTAGGCGACATCGCTTGTGTAAGCGCCGACGCTCTCGTGCATGAGCGCATCGTAGGATCCAGCATAGTCATCAAAGTCGATGGATTCCGAAGGCTGCTTCTTGTGAGGAGTGGCATCGACTTCGTGGCGCTGCATATCAGTTGTCTTATCAGACATGCCACGGAGCGTTTCCGCTGTTCCACAGAGATTCAAGCTCGCGCTTGTCTCGCAAAGTGTCGCATGGGCGCCAGAACCCGTGATGCTGGAACGCCATCAGTTCGCCTTGGCGGGCGAGTTCTCCAAGAGGTTCTCGCTCCCAGGATGTCTGGTCGCCGGCAATCGTGTCAAAGACGGTTGGCTCGAGCACGAAAAACCCCCCGTTGATCCAGCCGATTTCGTCCTGGGGTTTTTCTTCAAAGCTCGAGACCTGTTGCTCCTGTCCCATGTTCAAGACGCCAAAGCGTCCAGGTGGCTGAACCGCGCAAACGGTGGCCTTCTTTCCGTGCTTTCTGTGAAATTCGATCTCGGCGCCGATATCAACGTTGCTCAGTCCGTCGCCATAGGTCAGGCAGAAGGTGTCCTGATCGACCAGGTGTTTGACACGCTTCAGCCTCCCGCCAGTCATGGTCTCTGCGCCCGTATCGACCAGGGTGATGCGCCAGTCCTCTGCTTGACTGTTGACCAGGCGGTGCTCGCCAGTGCTCAGATCAATATGGAGGTCGGACATGTGGCGGTGGTAGTTGAAGAAAAACTCCTTGATGACATATCCCTTGTAGCCGAGGCAGATGACAAAGTCCTTTACGCCATGGTGTGCATAGGATCGCATGATGTGCCAGAGCAGAGGGCGGCCACCGATTTCCACCATGGGTTTGGGTTTGGTGTCTGACTCTTCCGCTATACGGGTACCGAGTCCTCCAGCGAGTATGACGGCTTTCATTGGCATCTTGCGTTCAAAGTTTCAGGTCGTTGGTGTTGATGTTCAGGCATTCATCGACGATGGCAATCGGGTCTGACCGCATCAGGCGATAAATGCGCAGAATGTACTCTCCAATGATGCCGAGGAAAAAGGCATTGAGTCCTATGCCAAAAAGAATCATGAGCTGGATGCTCGTAAAGCCCCGAGGCAGCGTTGAGTCAAGAGCGTAGAGAGCCAGGTAGTACGCTGTTCCGAGCAGGCTCAGAACCAATATGCCAACACCCAGAAAAGTGGCGGCTCTGAGCGGAATCGTCGAATGGTTGAAAACGGCTGTAATGCCCAGGCGCAGAAGCCGAGACAAATTGAACTTGCTTTTTCCAGACAGGCGGGCATCACGCGCGTAGGGCACACCAATCTGCTGGAAACCCATGCCTGCGATCTGACCACGGATGTAGGGGGATGCCGATTTTGATTGCGCAATCGCCTTCACAACCGACCGGTCAATGAGTCTGAAATCGCCGGCGTCCCGTGGAATTTCGTGTTCGCTGAGTTTGTCAATCAGCCAGTAGCCAAAACGTCGGAAGGTTGCCAGAAAAAAGCCATCCGGACGCTTGATGCGAACGCCATAAACGACTTTGTATCCTTGCTGCCAGAGTTCAAAGAACTGTTCAAGCAGTTCAGGTGGATCTTGCAAATCGGCATCAATCTGTAGAACAGCGTCGCCTCGTGTGTGCAGATAGTTGGCCAGGATCGAGTTTTGAAATCCGAAATTTTTGGAAAAGCGCATTGCCCTCACTCGAGGGTCTCGCTTGGACAGCTCCTTGAGTTGTTCCCAGGTGCCATCCTCAGACCGGTTGTCAGTGAACAGAAACTCCATCTCGCAATGGTTCTCCATCTTGTGTGCGAGGGAGTCCAGGCGCTCATACAGGACGGGCAGATTGCCTGCTTCATTGAGAACAGGAATCGAGATGGAAATCAGCGGTTTGGAGCAGGCGTTGGACAACTCTTGAGGCCTTATGAGTTCAATGGAGGGAGTGCCAGCATTTCTTTCAGATAGTCTGATACGCCGCTGGCCTGCGGTCTGAACCGGACGCCTGACAGCCAATCAGGGCGAGGGAATGCTCTATTGAAATTATCGTTCGCTGGCTCAGGAAGGGCGGAAAGGACCAGATTACCGGGTTGGTCCAGCTGCTCATAGATGTACAGTGCCAGATCCCTCAGTGATGTCGGGCTGCCGTGGCTGATTGTGGTGATGCCTGTGACCGGTTGGTCAATCAGGCGAATCAAAGCTGCAGCAAGGTCTTCAACATGATGGTACTCGCGTAGCTGATGCCCTGGAGACATGTTGAACGTGGTGCGTTTGCGCAGAGCGCTCAGCATCTGCCCAAGGAACATGTGAGGTGCCGGCGGTCCGCCACCGTACAACGTATGCAGTTGTGCGTGGACAGTGTTGTCGCCTGAAGCCGCCATCTCGGTGACCGTCCGGCCCAGGGCGATCTTGGACTGAATGTAGGCATTTGACGAATCCTCAAGGTGCTCCATGATCGTCCCCAGTGTGAGCACCCGAAGTCCAGCCATGGACGCTCCCTCGGCGATGCGCGTGGGTAGAGCGACGTTTACTTTTTTGATCTGCTCTGCTGGGGCCCGTGGGTCGAGGATGCCAGAAGCGACGATGACAGTCGATCCTGCAGGACTGCTCTCGAACCACTTGGCGATGCGGCTTGCTGCGCTGTCTTCCCACCAGCTTTCGTACACGGAGCGGTGTGGGGTGCACACGGCCTCTGGCTCAAGCTGCGCGGAAAGTGCCGCGCCAAGGCGGCCCTGGGACCCGACGACGTAGATCATGACAACAGCGATTGGCGCCAGGAGTCGATCTGCGCCACAGTGATCTCTTCCGCTGACTCCGGGGCTTTATAGTACGCGCGATACCAGGCAGCAGTTTCCTGGATGACGCGCGTTGTATCCCATACAGGACGCCACCCCAGTTTCGACCTGGCCAGAGAGCTGTCCAGTGCCAGAAGGCCGGATTCGGCCAGGTTGGGTTCTGTATAAGAGATATCAGGCCTTGTCCATTCAGCGCTCATGAGGTTCATGACAGCTTCGACCGTGAGGCTCTCGGTGTCAGTGGGTCCGAGGTTCCAGGGGCGGGCGAATTCCGATGCCTGGTCGCCCAGCAGCCTGGCCATCAACTCAAAATAGCCGTGTACCAGTGCGAGCACATGCTGCCACGGGCGGGTGGCTTTGGGGTAGCGCAGCATCAATGGTTTGTTTTGGGTCACGCTGCGCACGAAATCCGGAATCAGCCGATCATCTGACCAGTCACCCCCTCCGACGATGTTGCCTCCACGAGCCACAGCGATGGCTGGTCCAAGACCCTTTTCGAATGGAAACGACGCTGCATAAGACTGGATGACCATTTCTGCTGCGGACTTTGATGCGCTGTAGGGATCTTTCCCGCCCAGTGCGTCTGACTCCCGGTACGGCCAATGCCATTCGTTGTTGTGATAGACCTTGTCCGTTGTCACGCAGACCACGCCCTTGACGCTTTTGGTGTGACGTGCAGCTTCAAGAACATGCGCTGTTCCCTGGGCGTTGACCAGAAAGGTTCCCACGGGATCGCTGTATGACCGTCTGACCAAAGGCTGGGCAGCCAGGTGCAGTATGAGGTCGGGTTCGGCTTGGCGAACAGCTTCTTGCAACCGGTTCAGATCAGAGATGTCGGCAAACGTTGTGGGGATGGACTTTGCCAGCCCCAGCGAATCAAACAACGACGGACGGGTTTCTGGCGGCAAGGCATATCCCGACACGTCGGCACCTATCCGCTTGAGCCAGGTGCATACCCACCCGCCTGTGAATCCCGTGTGTCCCGTGACCAGTATCTTGCGGCCAGCGAGCTGCTTTTCAAAATCAAGTGTTTGTTGCATGGAGGAAAAGGGTGCCAGTTTGTTTCGCTCAGGACAGCGAGTGGCGGGCGAGGTGGAGGCCTTTCCAGGCAATGTGCGGCAGAACCATACGGTGTATTTTGCCAAAGGGGCTGACCTGCCTGTGAGGTGACCTCGTCGCGTAGCTTCGGAGCATCACTGTAATGGTTCGCTCCCAGGCGTTGAGATGCGCGCTTTTGTCGCTGTAACCAAATGCGCAAGGCCGATGATGCCCGGCGGATCTTGTGAAAATAGTGCGAACAGGCTCTAGACATTTCGCTGGCTTTTAAGTACTGTATATATAAACAGTATTTGACACTCCATACGGAGCACCACAGCCCAGTTGAACTGCCATGAAGCCCGCCCTTGTCCGGCAGGAGGCCACAGTGCCCCCTGCCGTTTCTGCCCCCTCTGTTGTTCTTCATTCACCTCCCGGCCGTCCTGACCAGCCGCCAGCTTTGCCGCCTGCCGTGGCTGCTGCGGTGTGGCGTGCCGATCAGCTCGGCGCACCCATGGAGCAGGTGTGTGCCAGTGGCCATGCCGCGCTGGACGCCGAGTTGCCCGGCGGCGGCTGGCCCTGTGGCCACCTGACCGAAATCCTTTATGCCCAGAGCGGCGTGTTGGAGTGGCGGCTGCTGGCCCCCATGCTGGGGCCGTTTTGCCAGGCGGAGGGCACGGTGGTGGTCATCGGGCCACCCCGGCACCCGCACCCGCCCGGGCTGCAATTGATGGGGGTGAGCGCGCAACAGTTGGTCTGGGTCCGGGCCGAGACACCAGCCGAGCGTTTGTGGGTGACCGAGCAACTGCTCAAGGCCAACACCGGTGCGCTGGTGTTGAGCTGGTTGCCGCAGGCTCGGCCCGATCAGTTGCGCCGTTTGCAGGTGCTGGCCGGGGGAGCGAAAGCGCCGGTGTTTGTGTGCCGTCCGGCACAAGCCGCCCAGGAATCGTCGCCAGCGCCGCTGCGCGTATTGGCACGGGTCGATGCCGATTGGGCGCTGGCCGTGGACATTCTCAAACGCAAAGGCCCGCCGCTGGCCCGAACCTTGTCCTTGCCTTCGGTGCCCGGTGGCTTGCAGGCACTGCTGACGCCACGGGTGAAAGCCCTGCTGTCGCAGCAGGCAGCGCATGGCCAGCCGGCGGCAGAGACCGTGGCCGTCGCCGCCAATGAGCGGCCCGTGGAGTCTGATGATCATGTTGTGGTCCGCACTGCGACTGGCCGAAGCCGGCGACGCACTGCCCTTGCCGTCCGCCGGGCTTGACGCCACGGTTCAGGCGGCGCTGCAGGCGGTGGCGGTGTGGGCTTTGCAGTTCACGCCGCGGGTGACGCTGCAAGACGAATCCGTGCTGATGGAGTTGGCCGCCAGCTTGCGGCTGTTCGGTGGTGCGCGCGCCTTACGGGAGCGGCTGGAGGTCGAAGCGGCCGAGTTGGGCGTGGGGCAGGTGGCCTGGGGGCCGAACGGCTTGTCGGCACTGGCGTTTGCGCGAGCCGGTGTGGCGGGTTTGCCTGGCATGCGCCAGGCAGCGCTGTTGACCGATCGCCTCGATGCTTTGCCCATGCAAGCGCTCAGTGCCGCCTGGCCGCACCAGACCACCTTGGCCCATATTGGTTGCCGCACCTTGGGGGATGTTCGGCGCTTGCCGCGTGGCGGTATGGCCCGACGTTTCGACAAACACCTGTTGCAGGCGCTGGATCAGCTCTACGGTCATGCGCCCGAGGCGCACACCTGGGTGCAACTGCCCGAAGCGTTTGAACAACGGCTGGAGTTGCCTTTTCGGGTGGACGATGCGGCTGCCCTGGTCTTCGGTGCGCGCCGCCTGTTGTTGCAACTGGCCGGCTGGCTGGCGGCGCGCCACAGCGGGGTCACGGCCTTCACTTTGCATTGGCTGCACGATGCCATGCGGGCGCGAGGCACCCAGGCGGGCGACGCCTTGACCGTGCGCACGGCAGAGCCCACCCGGCAGGTCGAGCACCTCAGCCGTTTGTTGGCCGAACACCTGGCCCATGTCACGCTGGAAGCGCCGGTGTGCGAATTGCGCCTGTCGGCCGACGAGGTGCATGCGCTCACCGAGGTCAGCGCGTCCTGGTTGCCCGATGACCCGCGCACAGCCGGCAGTGAGCCTTTGCCCTTGGTGCTGGAGCGGGTGTCGGCTCGGCTGGGGCCGGACAAGGTTGTGCGCCCACAGTTGCTGGAAGACCATCGGCTGGAATGGATGTGCCAGTGGCAGCCGGTGGCCGAGCCGCCGGCCGGCCCTTTGCAGGTGCGCGAACCGGTGGCGTTGCTCAAGTCGGTGCCGCGCAAGCGTACCCGCACCCGCTCAGGCAAGCGCTCAAGCCCTTCATCTTCGCCATCGATAGCCCATGGCGGTGATCTGCCACAGCCCAGCTTCATCCTGGCCGAACCGTTGCGTCTGCTGGTGCGCCAGCATCGGCCGCACTACCAGGGCGAGTTGCAACTGCTCATGGGGCCGCAGCGCATTGAAGGCGGCTGGTGGGACCGCGACGCCAGTGCCAACCAGCACCGCAACGTGGCGCGCGATTACTGGGTGGCCTTCTCTGAGCATGCAGGGCTGCTCTGGGTGTTTCAGACCCGCTTGCAGACCGAGCCTGCCTGGTTCCTGCACGGTCACTTTGCATGAGCGTTGAAGGAATCCGCCCATGCCTGACCGGTCATCACCACCGTCGTTGCCATCTTCACCGCCATCGCTGCCGGCCTATGCCGAGTTGCGTTGCCTGACCAATTTCAGTTTTCTGCGCGGCGCAAGCCATCCCGAAGAACTGGTCGATCGGGCACATGCCCTGGGCTACGAAGCCTTGGCCATCACCGATGAATGCTCGGTGGCCGGTGTGGTGCGTGCCCATGTGGCGGCCAAGGCCTGCGGGCTGAAGCTGCTCATCGGCAGCCAGTTCAAGGTCGAGGCTGCATCGGGCGGAGAACATTTCACCCTGGTGCTGCTGGCGTGCAACCTGAACGGCTACGGCAATCTGTGCGAGTTCATCACCTTTTTGCGCCGTCGGAGTCCGGACAAAGGCCACTACCAGCTCACCTGGGACGACACCACCGGGCAGATCGACCGGCTCGATGATTGCCTGGCGATTGCGGTGCCGCCACGGGGCACTTCTCAGACATTCAGTGATGCGGTGGCCCGATGGCTGTTGCGCCATTTCACCGGCCGCTGCTGGCTGGGTGTGGACCAGCAGCGCCTGATGGACGATGAAATCCGGCTGCATCGCCTGCGACAGAGCAGTGAGCTCACGGCCGTGCCGCTGGTGGCTGTGGGCGATGTGCACATGCACCGCCGCTCACGCAAACCCTTGCAGGATGTGCTCACCGCCACCCGGGTGGGCAAGCCTTTGACGCGTTGTGGCTTTGCCCTGGCGGCGAATGCCGAGCAGCACCTGCGCACCCGCCTGACCCTGGCGCAACGCTATCCGGCAGACCTGCTGGAAGCGACATTGGCCGTGGCCGCACGTTGCGACTTTTCGCTCGACGAGCTGCGCTACCAATACCCGGATGAAGTGGTGCCGCCGGGCGAGACACCTGCCAGCTATCTGCGCCGACTGGCCTGGGAAGGGGCAGGGCGGCGCTGGCCGGCGGGCGTGCCGGCCAAGGTGCACGGGCAGATCGAGCACGAGCTCGCCCTGATCAGTGAGCTGAAATACGAACACTACTTCCTCACCGTGTACGACATCGTGGCCTTTGCACGTTCGCAAGGCATTCTGTGTCAGGGCAGGGGGTCGGCCGCCAACAGCGCGGTGTGCTATTGCATCGGCGTCACCGAGGTGGACCCGGATCGCACCAAGGTGCTGTTTGAGCGCTTCATCTCCAAAGAGCGCAACGAGCCGCCTGATATCGACGTCGATTTCGAGCACGAGCGGCGCGAAGAGGTCATCCAGTACCTGTACCGCAAATACGGGCGTGAGCGTGCGGCCCTCACCGCGGCGGTCATCACCTACCGGCCACGCAGCGCCGTGCGCGATGTGGGCAAGGCCCTCGGGTTTGACGAACCCGTCATCGACGAATTGGCCAAAGGGCATTTCCGCTGGGACGGCAAAAAGAGCGTGGACGCCGAGCGTCTGCAGGAAGCCGGCCTGGATCCCGACAGCATGGCCGTGCGTCAGTTGGGCGAGCTCACCTCGCAGCTCATGGGGTTTCCACGCCACCTGTCGCAACACACCGGGGGCTTCGTGCTCACGCGCGGCCCGCTCACGCGCATGGTCCCAGTGGAAAACGCCGCCATGCCCGACCGCACGGTGATCGAATGGGACAAGGACGACCTCGATGCCCTGGGTTTGCTGAAGGTCGATGTGCTGGCTCTGGGCATGCTCACAGCCTTGCGCAAGTCGCTCGACTTCATCAGCCAACGGCGCGGCTTCGACTTCCAGATGCAGGACATTCCGGCCGAGGACGAATCCACCTACGACATGATCTGCAAGGCCGACACGGTGGGCGTGTTCCAGATCGAGAGTCGTGCACAGATGAGCATGCTGCCGCGCCTGAAACCGCGCTGCTTTTATGACCTGGTGATCGAGGTGGCGCTGGTCCGCCCGGGCCCTATCCAGGGCGGTGCGGTGCATCCTTATCTGGACCGACGCCAAGGCAAGGTGCCGGTGAGCTATCCCAGCGAGGCCCTCAGGGAAGCACTCGGCCGCACCTTGGGTGTACCGGTGTTCCAGGAGCAATGCATGCAGATCGCCATCCTGGCCGCAGGTTTTACCCCTGACGAAGCCGATGGCCTGCGCCGGGCCATGGCCGCCTGGAAACGCAAGGGTGGGCTGGAGAAATACGAGCGTCGCCTGATCGATGGCATGACCGAGCGGGGCTACACGCTGGAATTCGCCCAAGGCGTGTTCGAGCAGATCAAAGGCTTTTCCAGCTATGGCTTTCCCGAGAGCCATGCCGCCAGCTTTGCCTTGCTGGTCTACGCCAGTTGCTGGGTCAAACACCACCACCCGGCCGAATTTCTGGCGGCCATGCTCAACAGCCAGCCGCTTGGGTTTTACTCTCCCAGCCAGTTGGTGCAGGATGCCAAACGCCATGGGGTGGAAGTGCGGCCAGCCGATGTGCTCTACAGCGACTGGGACTGCACGCTGGAGGGGCTGCAGGTGGGGCAGCAAAGCCCCATGCCGGCCGTGCGCCTGGGTCTGCGTCTGGTCAGCGGGCTGAAGGCGGATGCCGCGCAACGCATCATGGCTGCGCGCGAACACTGGTTTCACAGCAGCGAAGACCTGGCCTTGCGGGCGGGCCTCGATCAAGGCCAGATGAAGTGCCTGGCCGCTGCCGATGCCTTGCTCTCTCTCAGCGGCCACCGCCGCCAGCAGGTGTGGGACGCAGCGGCGCTCAAAACAGCGCCCGCCCTGCTCAAATGCGCACCGGTTGAGGAAGATCTGCACGAGCTGCCCGAGGCCGCCGAGGGCGAGGCCGTGGTGTGGGATTACGCCTCACTGGGCCTGACGCTGCGCAGTCATCCGCTCAAGCTGTTGCGGCCGGTGCTCACCCGCCGGCGCCTGCAAACCGCCGAAGCCCTGCACGCCATGCCCAATGGCCGGCTGGTGCGCTACGCCGGCATCGTCACCATCCGTCAGCAGCCCGACACCGCCAGTGGCGTGGTGTTCGTCAGTCTTGAAGACGAAACCGGCGTGGTGCAGGCCGTGGTCTGGCGCCAGATCCGTGAGCGCCACCGGGACGCTTTGACCCGCTCACGCCTGCTGGCCATCTACGGCACCTGGCAGCGCGAAGGCGAAGTCTGCAACCTGATCGCCGGCCATCTGGAAGACCTCACGCCATTGCTGGGCAGCTTGATGACGTCGAGCCGGGACTTCCGGTAGGGCATCTGAAAAACCTGGCGACAGCGCTTCAGGCATCCGTCAGCGAAAATGCTTTCAACCCATAAACGATTTCCGAACGAGGCCTGACTTTGCCGCTGCCGCCACCCCAACCCCGCCAACTCAAACACACCCGCGCCGTCGAATACCGTGGTTACCAACGCGAGGACGGCCTGTGGGATATCGAGGGCGAACTCAAGGACACCAAGCCCTATCGCTTCGTGATTCCCGAAGAGCGCACCTGGGAGCCCGGCGAAGCCATCCACCACATGCTGATCCGCGTGACCATCGATGACGACATGGTCATCCACGACATTGCCGTGGACATGGACAGCTTCCCGCACGAGACCTGCCCGCAGGCCAAACCACCCATGCAGCGTTTCATTGGCGAAACCTTGGGACGCGGCTGGCGGCAGACCATCCAGCGCCACCTGGGTGGCGTGCAGGGCTGCACCCACATGCGCGAGCTGCTGTTCAACCTGGCCACGGCAGCGTTCCAGTCCAAATCCGGTTCGTTCCAGCCGGCCGATCCGAACCTGCCCCCATCATTTCTGGGGCAATGTCTGACCTGGGATTTCAACGGGCCAGTGGTCGAGCGCCTCTATCCCGTGTTCTTCCAGTGGGATCCGAAATCCCGCAAGGCGCCGGGCAGGTCAGACGACGAAAGTTCCGGGTCTTCCGTGCCCGCTGCCTGAGCCGTGTTTGACGCCTGCTAATTCAAGTCTGGCGACTGATTGGCCTCGCAAGCCAGCCATTTGTCCAGAACCGAACCGAAGCACTTTCGCTCAGCAGGCGATAGCAGATCGATGAAGTCAACGGCCATGCTCAGTCGTTTGCGCTGGATCGAAGTGGCTTGCCGTGTTCCCTTCGCCGTCAGGCGGACGAGTGTCGTCCGCCCCTTTGCCAAGCGCTTGATCTTTCCGTCAGCTTCCAGCCTGTCCAAAGCACGAGTGCAAGCCGGTTGAGAAAGATCCGACACACGGGCCAGTGCCGTGACCGTCAACGCAGACGATCTCAGCAAACCCATCAATATTTCAGCCGATGCTTGCGACTGACCTCCGCGCGCGGGAGCCAGCACATGCCTCTGCAGCAGTACACCGAGGTCAGCCAGTTGGCTGGCTTGGAGAAGCTTGGATTCTCTGGCGCGCATCAACATGCATTATGCATATTCGAGCCAGCGGTACAGCCGCCGTCGATCGTGAAGAGTGTAGTCCCAGGAAGAAATATCCCCGTCACGACAACGGCCGTCCGGGGATATTTTTGCGATAAGCAGCCTGCAGGTCAGGCTGCCAGTTCGGCCATGGCCGATTGAGGGAACTCCAGTTCAGGCTCAAGGCCGTCAAAAGGCAGTGTGAAGTAGAACGTACAGCCTTCACCAGGAGAAGTCTCCGCCCAAATGCGTCCACCATGGCGCTCGATGATGCGCTGGGACAAGGCCAGCCCCGTGCCATTCCCCTCAAAGTCCATCGAGTGGTGCTGGCGCTGGAACATGACGAACAGGTTGGTGGCCTTTTCCAGGTCAAAGCCGACGCCATTGTCGTGCACATAGAAAGTGCGACCGCCTACTGGACTGATCTGCCAGCCAATCTTGATCTCTGCCAGGGTTTCGCGTCGCGTGTATTTGACGGAGTTGTTGAGCAGATTGGTGAATACCTCGGCAAGCAGCATGGCATCGCCTCGCACCACGGGCAGGTCGCCTTCGACTTGCCAGCTGATGTTTCGCTCGGCGTTTTCCTGCTTGAGGTGACCAATGACGCCTTCGACCAAGGGTGCCAGGGGAACAGGCTGAGACTCGATGGCCACACGGCCCAGGCGCGCATATTCCAGCAGACCTTCGATCATGGTTGCCATGCGCTTTGCTGCAGATGAAATGTTGTCCAGGTACTGCTTGATCGCGGGATCCTTGACCTCACCCATGTCTTCGATCAGAAGCGTGAGAAAGCTGTTGATGTGACGCAATGGCGCGCGCAAATCATGAGAGACCATGTGGGAGAAGACGTCCAGATCCTTGTTGGCGGCCACCAATTGCTGTGTCCGCTCAGCGACCCGCTTCTCCAGTTCGCGGTTCAGGTCGTTCATCACATCTTCCAGGCTCTTGGCCGCTGTCATGTCGCGTGTGATGGCCGACAGCCCCTGCAGTTCACCCTCTTCGTTGCGCAAGGCGGTCAGGATGGTGTGTGCCCAGAACCGGGATCCATCATCACGCAGCCTCCAGCCTCGCGTTTCCCACTGGCCATGTGCCATCGCCAGCTTCAGAACTTCGTCCGCGTCGACGACGTCGTCTTCGTCCGTGGCGCGTGAAGCCGCCAGCAGCTGGCGATAGTGTTGACCCAGAATCCGGTCGCGAGCGAAACCGTGCATTCTCTGGGCGCTGTCGCTCCATTCGGTCACGCTGCCGGTCTCGTCGACAAAATAGACGCAATAGTCGTGGATGGCGTCCACCATCAGCCGGTACCGTTGCTCGCTCTTGAACAGTTCAGCCGTCCGCTCCTTGACCCTCTCTTCCAGATCGCGGTTGGCTTCCAGCACGAATTCTTCGGTGCGCCTGCGTTCGGTGATGTCATGCAGTTCGACGAAGATACCTTCGACGCTGCCCATCTGGTGGTCGGGGATGTAGTGAATTTCGTAGCAGTGGCGGTTACCTGTCGCTGCGTCGCGTTCGGCCTCGAACGTCTGGGGCGAGCCACTGAGCGCATCGGCGACGTGCGGCAGGATCACCGGCAGCAGGTCTGGGTGTACCAGGTCACTCATGTGTGCGCCGATCATGTCCCCGGGCAGCTTGCCACAGCGGCTGGCATGGGCAGCATTGGCAAAACGGCAGATCAGATCTTTGTCGTAGTAAGCCAGTTGCACCGGAATCCGGTCGGTAATGGTTTGAAGAAACCGGCTGTGCGAGCTTTGCCGCTGCTCGGCCGCCTTGCGGTCGGTGATGTCAACTACCGTGGTGTTGGTGCAGACAAACTCGCCGTCCTCATTGACGACCGGGACCGATGTGCACAAGGCCTGAAAGCGCGTTCCATCGTGGCAGCGTAATTCCAGCTCAATGGGGTCCGAATCTTCACCATTGAAAAAGCGGTCAAAGCGCCGTTGCACGTCGTTGGCCTGGCTTGAATCCACGAACCCGAGGAGATTTCGCTCATGGAGTGCGTCGGCCGAATAACCCAGCCAGTCCCGCAAGGTCTGATTGACCTTGACAAACTTCAGATCCCTGTCGAACGACACGTATCCGCAGGGCGCGTTGTCATACAAGGCTTGCGCATGCGCAAGCGCGCTTTCAAGCTGCGCAGTGCGTTGCGCCAGTTGTTGTTCCAGATCCTGTTCGTCGGGCACGCTGTTGGTCGGGCTGACGTCGGTTTCCATGCTCAGAGCTCCAGTGTTTTGACAGCTTTGCAGTGGGCAAAGCACTACCTGTAGTTCTTATCGGAGAGATTGTCCGAAAATTCAGCGGCACTTGGATAGAAGGTGAACGTATTCACAATTGAGCATGAAAAAAGCCCCATCTCTGGCGATGGGGCCCTTTGGATTCATTCGGACCAATTTGTACGATCCGGTGCGGTTTGGTACGGCCTGGTATGCCGGCCAGGCGGATTCGTCCGCTCTCGCTGGGTTCAGCTCTTGAGACCCGCGGCCGCTTTGAGTGCAGCAGCCTTGTCAGTGTGCTCCCAGGTGAACTCGGGCTCCTCGCGACCGAAGTGCCCATAGGCCGCGGTCTTGCTATAGATGGGTCTGAGCAGGTCCAGCATCTGGATGATGCCTTTCGGGCGCAGATCGAATTGCTCGGCCACCAGCTTTGCGATGTCAGCGTCGGGGATCACCCCTGTCCCTTCCGTGTAAACGGTGATGTTCATCGGGCGGGCGACGCCGATCGCATAGGCCACCTGGACCTGGCATTGGCGAGCCAGACCGGCGGCCACCACGTTCTTGGCCACATAGCGGGCGGCATAGGCGGCAGAACGGTCAACCTTGGTGGGATCCTTGCCGCTGAAAGCGCCACCGCCGTGTGGGCAAGCGCCACCATAAGTGTCCACAATGATCTTGCGGCCGGTCAGGCCACAGTCTCCCTGCGGGCCACCCACCACAAAGCGTCCGGTCGGATTGATCAGGTAGTTCGTGTCATTGAGCCACTCCTTGGGCAGAACCGGCTTGATGATCTCTTCAATCAGCGCCTCGGTGAACGAGGCCTTCATCTTGGTTGCGGACTCACTCTGGTCCGGGGTGTGCTGGCTTGAGAGCACGATGGTGTCGATGCTGTGCGGTTTGCCGTCGACATAGCGCATGGTCACCTGGCTCTTGGCGTCCGGGCCAAGAAAGGCCAGCCGGCCATCCTTGCGCAACTGAGCCTGGCGCTCCACGATGCGATGGGCATAGTAGATGGGCGCGGGCATCAGCTCAGGCGTTTCGTCACAGGCATAGCCAAACATCAGGCCCTGATCACCAGCACCAGTGTTCAGATGATCATCGGACGCGTGGTCCACGCCCTGGGCGATGTCGTTGGACTGCTTGTCGTAGGCGACCAGGACAGCGCAGCCCTTGTAATCAATGCCGTAGTCGGTATTGTCGTAGCCGATGCGCTTGATCGTGTCGCGCGCCACCTGGATGTAATCCACGTGCGCATTGGTGGTGATTTCTCCGGCCAAGACGACCAATCCGGTGTTGGTCAAAGTCTCAGCTGCAACACGCGAGCGTGGGTCCTGTTCGAGAATTGCGTCCAGAATCGCGTCAGAGATCTGGTCAGCGACCTTGTCGGGGTGGCCTTCGGAAACGGATTCAGATGTAAAGAGAAAGTCGCTCGCCATATAAACTCCTGTCAGGTTGATCGGCGTTGCCGGTCTGTTCTTCAGGGTCGGCGAACGCTTTAGCGGCATTTTTCAGTCGCCCCGCAAGTAGTTCAGTAACTCGGCGACCCATTGATTTTAGCCCAGGTCGAACCTGATACCCGGGGTCAAAGACTCGGGACAAGTCCCGATCAAGTTTTCGGATTCGGGTCAATTGCAGGCTTTGCCACAATTGCAAGCATGACTTTTTTGGTTGAGAGGCTTTTTCGCCTCCTGTCTGTGGTTCCATTGATCTTCCTCCATTCGGTGGGATGGCTCATGGGGTGGGTGGCGTTCGCCTTGTCCAGCCGGTACCGGATGCGCTTGATGGCCAATGTCCGTCAGGCTGGTCTGGACACCGGCGTGTCTTTCGCTTCTGTGGGAGAGGCGGGCAAGATGGTGGCAGAGCTGCCTCGTCTCTGGTTGGGCCGCATCTCCAGAATCGGCTGGGAGGGGGCGGCCCACATAGAAGCTGCGCAAGCCCATGGCAATGGCTTGTTACTGCTCACGCCTCACCTGGGCTGCTTTGAGATCTGCGCACGGGCTTACGCGGAGAAGTTCGGCGATGCCAAACCCATCACGGTCCTGTTCCGCCCGCCACGCCAGAAGCCGCTGCAGGGACTGGCAGCGCAGGCTCGTGTCAGGCCGGGACTGCACACTGCTCCAACTTCGCTCGCCGGCGTCAAACAGCTCATCAAGGCCTTGAAGGCCGGCGACGTTGTCGGCCTGTTGCCCGATCAGGTGCCACCTGACGGACAAGGGGTATGGGCGCCATTCTTTGGCCGCGACGCCTACACCATGACCCTCTCGGCGAGACTGGCCCACACCAGCAACGTGAAACTGCTGCTGATCTGGGGGGAGCGGCTCAGTTGGGGGCGTGGGTACATCGTTCGGGTCAGGCCTTTTGAAGGCGTCTTGTCCCGAGATCCGGTCGAGGCGGCAGGACAGATCAATCAGGCCATGGAGTCGCTTATCAAAGAGCGACCCGGTCAATACCTCTGGTCGTACAACCGGTACAAGCCACCGTCCGCAGACCACCAGCGTGTTACGCCCAGCCGGTCAGGCGAGGCACAATAGCGGCCCGCGGCGGTTCGCCATGACGGGGCTTTTGTGCGTCTCTTCTCATTGTCTCTTTTGCCGACCCAGACTTGATGTCCCAACACGTTGCTCCAGACGAAGCCTACAAGCGCCGCTCCCACCTCGGTAGCCGGCTGGGGGTGTGGCTGATGCAAGCCCTGTCTGGCCTTCCATTGCCGATGTTGCGTGCCATGGGGCTTGTGCTGGGTATCTTGGCCTATGGGCTGGCTGCTCGGCGCCGGCACATCGCCTCGACCAATTGGGCACTCTGTTTCCCGGACCAATCTGCTGCGCAACGCCGGCGTGCGATTCGACGCCATTTCATTTATTTCACCCAGGCATGGCTCGACCGCAGCTGGCTTTGGCAGGGCAAAGCAGACCTTGTGCGCAGCCGCTTGACTTTTGTTGATCAGGCAGGCGTGCTGGAAGGCCATCAGCCGGCGGTGTTGTTTGCCCCGCATTTTGTCGGCATGGACGCTGGATGGATTGCGCTGACAGCACATGGCAAGCGTCGTTTCTGCGGCATGTACGCCAAGCAGCCCAACCCGGATGTGGATCATTGGATGGCGCAAGGCAGAAGGCGCTTTGGGGACCCTCATATCGTGGCCAAGAAAGCAGGCCTCAAACCCCTCGTTTCGGCCGTGCGCGCTGGCGAACCCTTGTACGTGCTGCCGGACATGGACTATGGCAGGCGCGATTCCATCTTTGTTCCGTTTTTCGGACACCTGGCGGCGACCGTCCCGTCGCTGACCCGCTTCGCAAAAATGGGTAGGGCGCCAGTTGTGCCCGTGGTGGCCAGAATGACGCCGCAGGGCTACGAAGTCACTGCACTTCCAGCATGGCCAGATGTCCCAGGCGACGAGGTGTCTGTGGACACTGCGCTGATGAACCGTCGTCTGGAAGAGTACATCCGGCAGATGCCCGAGCAGTACTACTGGGTACACAAACGCTTCAAGACGCGCCCGGCTGGCGAATCATCACCTTACGATCGCGCCTGATGCCAATCATGGCACGGCGCGGACCTGGGTGTCAGTCCAGGAGTCAGTCCAGCGCCGGAGGTTCGTCGGGCGCCTCAGGTGCCGACGATGGAGATGACGCCCCCTCAATGGTGTCAGGGTGTGCCCACTTCCACAGCAAAGACGCCACATCGTCCACACCGCTCTTTTTGAGGGAAGAGAACAGCATGGCCTGACCGCCCCCGGCATGCAGGCGGGCGATGGAGAGCGCTTTGGCCCCTTCTGCACGGTTGAGCTTGTCGGACTTTGTCAGCAGAACGAGGAACTGAACCCCTTCTTCCACACGTGGCCGGATCACCTCCAGCAGGCTTTCATCCAGTTCGGTCAAGCCGTGGCGTGGATCGCAAAGGATGACCACGCCCACCAGGTTCTTGCGGGTGACCAGATAGTTGGCCATGACACGCTGCCAGCGGCGCTTGGCTTCTTGCGGCACTGCCGCATAGCCATAGCCTGGCAAATCGGCCAGCACAGCGTCCGTCTGCCCTTGTTTTCCCAGCGAAAACAGGTTGATGCTCTGCGTCCGTCCCGGGGTTTTGGAGGCAAAAGCCAGGCGTTTTTGCTGGGTCAGCGTGTTGATGCAGGTGGACTTGCCGGCATTGGATCGGCCGACAAAGGCGATTTCCGGTACTTCCAGGTCCGGCAGGTGCTGCAGTTGGGGGGCCTCCGTGAGAAAGCGGGCCGTGTGCAGCCATGAGTTGGCCTGCCGCGCCAGTGCGGAGCGGTCAGCAGAAGAGGATTGGGTAGATGTTTGGTGCGGCATTGGGGCTTTCCCGGTCGCTCATTGTAAAATCATGCGGTTTTGACCCCGATCACTCCATTATCCCCACAGCGCGGTCCAAAGCTGCGCCAGTTTGCCGACATGAAATTCATTGCGTCTTCCCTTTGCGCCGCTGCGTTCGCAGCCCTGTCGTTCAGCGCCCAGGCCGAATCTGCCCCTCAGGAGGCCAAGGTGGATCTGGCCAATGGTCAGGCCAAGTACGGTGCTTGTGTGGCCTGCCATGCAGCTGACGGCAACTCAACGATCCCGGCAAACCCCAAGCTGGCGCAGCAGCACCCTGAATACCTGGCCAAGCAGCTCAAGGAATTCGCGTCGGGGAAGCGTGACAATGCCATCATGAAGGGCATGGTGGCCACCTTGAACGAACAGGACATGAAGGACGTGGCGGCTTTTCTGGCCATGCAACCCGGCAAAGCCGGCTATGCCAAGAACAAGGACACGCTGGCTCTGGGCGAGCGCATCTACCGCGGTGGCATTCCCGATCGCGAGATTGCAGCTTGTGCAGGCTGTCACAGCCCCAATGGTGCCGGCATCCCTGCCCAGTACCCGCGCCTGTCCGGTCAGCACGCAGAGTACACCGAAGCCCAGCTCAATGCGTTCCGTAGCGGCGCTCGCGCCAACAGTGCCCAGATGACGGGTGTCGCTGCCAAGATGAACGACAAGGAAATCAAGGCGGTCTCCGACTACATTGCTGGCCTGCGCTGATCAGCCTGACCAGTCGGCTCCGGGGAGGGTATCCCCGGGACCACCCTTCCATAAGCAAGGGTTAATATTTGTCGGCACAATTCTGGTCTCCTGTGACCAGCGTTGAACCGTCGGCTTGATTCCGAATCAGATCAGGGCGAGTTCTGGTGTTCCAGGGCCGCCCTTTTTGCTTTTGACTCCTTCACTATGAGCGCTTCCACCCAAGGCATCCAGGTACGAAACAGCTCGGGCCTGGCGAAGGACCTGACAGAATTGCTGTCTTCGATGCGGTTTGCCATTGCCTTGTTGACCGTGATCTGCATCGCGTCGGTCATCGGCACGGTGGTCCAGCAGCATCAGCCGGCCAACAACTATGTGAATCAGTTTGGCCCGTTCTGGGCTGATGTGTTTGAGACCGCAGGCCTGTACACGGTCTACAGCGTGTGGTGGTTCCTGGTGATTCTGGCCTTTCTGGTCACCAGCACCAGTCTGTGCATTGCGCGCAACACACCCAAGATCCTGACGGACTTCAAGGCGTTCAAGGAAGATATCCGTGAAAAGAGCCTTCAGGCTTTTGGTCACAAGGCGCAAGCCGAACAACAGGACTTGCCTGAGGCCGCCGCCCACCGCATGGGCCAGGCACTGCTCGACAAGGGTTGGCGGGTCAAATTGCAGACGCGCGCGCTCGATGATGGTCAGACCGGCTGGATGCTTGCCGCCAAGACCGGTGCGGCCAACAAGGTGGGCTACCTGGCCGCGCATGGGGCGATTGTGCTGATCTGCCTTGGCGGCTTGCTCGATGGTGACCTGATCGTGCGCGCCCAGACCTGGTTCAATGGCAAGGAAGTCTTTACGGGAAGTGGCCTGATTGCAGACGTTCCCGAGGCGAGCCGGCTGACACCATCCAATCCCACTTTCCGGGGCAACTTGAAGGTCAGCGAAGGCACCAGTTCCAGTGCCGCTATTTTGGCTCAGCCGGATGGGGTGTTGATTCAGGACCTGCCCTTCACCATCGAACTCAAGAAGTTCATCGTCGACTATTACTCCACTGGCATGCCCAAGCTCTTCGCCAGTGACATCGTCATTCATGATCACGAAACAGGCGAGAAAAAGGAAGCGCGAGTCGAGGTGAACCACCCGGCCAGCCACCGAGGTATCAATATTTACCAGTCGAGCTTTGAAGACGGTGGATCAAAGGTGACGATGAAGGCCTTTCCCATGAACGGGCCCACCAGACCATTTGAGGTCACCGGTAATATCGGCGGCTCAACCTCACTGAGCCGTGGAGACGACAAGCTGACGCTTGAGTTCACAGGCCTGCGTGTGATCAACGTCGAGAACATGGCGAACACCGGCGGCGCAGGTGGCAGCACGGATGTGCGCGCAGTGGACCTCCGGCAGGAGCTCGAGAGTCGGCTGGGGGCAGGCCACAAGTCCAGTCAAGGCAAGACGCTGCGCAATGTGGGTCCGAGTATCGAATACAAATTGCGCGATCCGGCAGGGCAGGCCATCGAGTATCACAACTACATGCTTCCCGTGCAGATCGATGGCGATGCACTGTTTCTGCTTGGCATGAGAGAAGCACCGTCAGAACCATTTCGCTACTTGCGGGTGCCGGCCGATGAGAAAGGCGAGATGGATGGTTTCGTTCGCTTGAGGGCAGCACTTGCCGACCCCTCCATGCGTGAGGAAGCGGTAAAACGCTATGCCGTCGGCGCGGTCGAACAAGGGCGCGATGACCTTGTCAAAGCGTTGAGCGATTCCGCCTTGCGAGCGTTGAATCTGTTCGCCGGGTCAGAGGAGGCGCCGGTTCCGAAGTCTGCTGCACCAGGCACGCCACCCCCTCCCGGTGGGCTGGTGGCGGTCTCTTCTTTCCTGGAAACCAATGTGCCAGCGGGCGATCTTGAGAATGCCAGCTCGGTGCTGGTGAGGATCCTGCAGGGCACCCTGTTTGAACTGTATCAACTCTCACGGGCCGATGCAGGCTTGGCACCTGCACAGGAAGATGCGGCCACACAGCGCTTCATGAGCCTGGCAGTCGTGGCTTTGAGCGACGCTTTCTTCTACCCCGCACCCATGACGTTCCAACTCAGCGAGTTTGAACAAGTCCAGGCCAGCGTGTTCCAGGTGGCGCGTGCGCCCGGCCAGAACATTGTCTACCTCGGCTGTGTCCTGCTCATCATTGGCGTGTTCGCCATGCTGTATGTCAGGGAACGAAGAATCTGGATATGGGTCATACCCCACGGAGACAAGAACTCGCATGCCACCATGGCCTTGTCGGCAAACCGCAAGACCATCGACGGCGATCGCGAGTTTTCACAACTGAAGAACGAACTGTTGAGGATGACCTCATGAACACCGCCACGCAAACGATCGAACTCAAGCGAGAGCGAACTGCAGGCTCGGGCGCTACCGGCTGGCTGGCCTCCCGCAATGTGTGGGACTGGCTGTTCGCTGCCATTTGCGTCGCCGGCGCCGCATGGGCGTTTGCACAGTACGCCAATGCAATGGATATCTACGAGAAGTGGATTCTTGTCGGCACCGTGCCCTCGGTGATCTGGCTGGGCTGGTTCTGGCGCCCATTGCAGCGGCTGGCCGTGGTGGTCGGTGTGCTGGCCCTGCTCGCCATATGGCTCTATCAGACGCCCGAAGGCGCCAACCTGGCGCGTGGTGACGAAGCATTCTTGCTCAAGTATTTTCTATCCAGCCAGTCGGCCATTCTGTGGATGAGCATGTTGATGTTCATGGCGACGGCGTTCTACTGGCTCGGCATGTTCTCTCGGGGCGGGGATACGTTTGAGCTGCTCGGCTCACGCCTGACTTGGGTCGCCGTTGGTCTCGCATTGATCGGGACCATGGTCCGCTGGTACGAAAGCCACCAGATCGGGCCGGACATTGGCCACATTCCTGTGAGCAACCTCTACGAAGTGTTCATCCTGTTCTGCTGGTTGACAGCGCTTTTCTACCTGTACTTCGAAGACCAGTACCAAACCCGACGCATGGGCGCGTTCGTGATGCTGGTGGTCAGTGCGGCTGTCGGCTTTCTCCTCTGGTACACAGTGGTCAGAGATGCGCATCAGATCCAGCCACTCGTACCGGCGCTCAAGAGCTGGTGGATGAAGCTGCATGTGCCAGCGAACTTCATCGGATATGGCACGTTTGCATTGTCTGCGATGCTTGCATTTGCGTATCTGGTCAAGCAAAGCGCAGCCGAGACGCGCTGGTACAAGCTGGCGCCACTCTGGATACTTGGCGTGGTGCTGTGCTTTGAGCCCATCGTTTTCCGTCAAGGAGCGACCGACAAGGGCGGCAGCTACTGGTTCATTTACTTTGGTGTGTCAGCGCTGATCACGGGAGGCATTCTGGCTGCCCGCAAGCGCCTGGGTGAGCGCTTGCCTTCGCTGGAAGTCCTGGACGACGTGATGTACAAGGCCATTGCAGTCGGCTTTGCTTTCTTCACGATCGCCACCGTTCTGGGTGCCTTCTGGGCTGCGGAAGCCTGGGGAGGCTATTGGTCCTGGGATCCCAAAGAAACCTGGGCGCTCATCGTCTGGCTCAACTACGCTGCCTGGCTGCACATGCGCCTGATGAAAGGGCTGCGTGGCACAGTCGCTGCGTGGTGGGCGTTGGTGGGGCTGGCTGTGACGACCTTTGCCTTCCTGGGAGTCAACATGTTCCTCAGTGGCCTCCACAGCTACGGCGAGCTTTGATCCTTTGACTGGCTGAGCGCCGACCACCGCTCAGCCACCAATAAACCATGGCTGCCACCCAAGTCGGCTGTCTCACTGTAAGATTTTTTCTGCCTGGACGACCAAGCAGTAAGTCACATCAGGAGCAGTCCCATGATCTTGCGCAGTGCCCAATCGGGCTTCAACCATTCCATCGCCAGCGACATCACGCCCAAGGCCGAATACCTCAACAGGCGTGACGTGATGCATCGGCTTGCTCTGGGCGCAGGCGGATTGGCTTTGGCCTCCTGGGCGGCCAGAGATGCGATGGCTGCCGTCAAAGGCCCCGGGCAGCTCCCAACTTTGCCTGGTGTGGCCTCCAAGGTGCCGGGCGCGATGGCATCAGACGACTTGACCGAGTACAAGGACGTCACTACCTACAACAACTTCTACGAATTCGGCACCAGCAAATCCGATCCGGCGCAAAATGCAGGCCGGTTTCAGCCTCGGCCTTGGGCCGTGACGGTATCCGGCCTGGTCAACAAGCCGGGCATTTGGGATCTGGAAGACCTCCTTAAACTCTCTCCCATGGAAGAGCGCATCTACCGTCTGCGCTGTGTTGAGGGATGGTCAATGGTCATTCCCTGGGTAGGCTACTCACTGTCAGCACTGCTGAGCAAAGTGGAACCACAGGGGGGAGCAAAGTACGTTCAGTTCATCACCAAGGTCGATCGCGACACCATGCCCGGCATTCGTTCCAACGTGCTGCGCTGGCCGTACAAGGAGGGATTGCGCCTCGATGAGGCCATGCACCCGCTGACTTTGCTTGCGTTTGGCCTGTATGGTGAAGTCCTGCCCAATCAGAGCGGTGCACCGTTGAGGCTGGTCGTGCCGTGGAAGTATGGTTTCAAGAGCGGCAAGTCTCTGGTCGGCATCCGTCTGACAGACAAGCAGCCTGCGACGTCATGGAACGATGCTGCTCCACAGGAATACGGGTTCTACTCCAATGTCAACCCTGAGGTGGCGCACCCCCGCTGGAGCCAGGCCACCGAACGCCGGATCGGTGACGAGGGAGGGCTCTTCGCTCGTCGCCGCAAGACGGAAATGTTCAACGGGTATTCGGATCAGGTTGAGCATCTCTACGCGGGGATGGATTTGCGCAAACAGTTCTGAGGTTGGGGAGCAAGTGACGACGCATCTGGTCGGCAAGCATCGGGGCGGCAGCATGCGCTGGGCAGATGCAGTCTGGAGGCACTGGTCAGCGAAGCCGCTCGTGTGTCTACTTTGGCTACTGCCAATGGCCTATCTTTGCTGGGCGGCTGTCGCGGATCAACTTGGCGCGAACCCTGCCGAAGCCCTGATCCGGTCGCTGGGCGACTGGACCATGCGCGCATTGGTCGCGGTGATGTGCGTCACGCCGTTGCGAGAGCTGCTGGGTTGGCCATCCCTGGCACGCATCAGGCGGATGCTCGGGCTGTTCGTCTTTTTCTATGCCACCCTGCACCTGACCGCGTATGCATGGTTTGACATGGGCTTTCTGTGGATCGATGTGCTCGCAGACATCGCCAAGCGACCGTTCATTCTTGTGGGTGTTCTGTCCTGGCTGGCTTTGTTGGCCATGGCAGCGACGTCTTTCAATAGAGCGATTCGCTGGCTGGGCGCGCAGCGATGGAAATCAGTGCACCGAAGTGTTCATGCAGTGGTGGTCCTGTCCATCCTGCATTTCTTCTGGATGCGGGCGGGCAAGAACCTGTTCGGGGAGGTGGCTGTCTATGCCTCCATCTTCCTGGCACTGGAGTCCTGGCGTCTGTGGCAATGGCGCAGACGCAGGCAGCTGACCGCCTCCTGATGCTGTCGCTTGACAGCACCTGCCGGAAGATGGCTCAGCGCTGCTTGATGGGTTCCTCGTCGTCCTTGAGCGTCTCGCCTTCGGAGGCCTCGGTGTTTTCTGTCGATGCGGCCGGGGTGTCGGGCGCAGGCAGGTACAGCGGACCTTTCTGACCGCAGGCGGTCAGAAACAACCCGGTCAAGACCAGGGCAACCAGTTGGGAGAGCGCACGGCCCGATGCAGAGGAGCCTAGAATCCGGTTTGTATTCATGGGTGCTATTGTAATGACTGACAGCGAATATCTGGACCAAGCCGAAGCCCTTTTGCGTTCCATCGAGGCCGCTTGCGACAGAATCAATGATGACACCGATGCTGATCTGGACAACCAGCGGGTTGGCGGGATGATCACCATCACGTTTGCCAACCGAAGCCAGATCATCATCAACCTGCAGAAGCCGTTGCAAGAGGTCTGGATGGCCGCCAAGGCTGGCGGGTTTCACTATCGGTTCGATGGGCAGCAGTGGCTGGACACCAAAGGGCAGGGGGAATTTCTCTCCAACCTCAGCGACTTTGCCAGCGAGCAGTCCGGTCAGACCCTCAGGTTCTGACTACCCCCCCCCGGCCAGCCTTTCGGCCGCGGGTGAGCGCATCTCTTGTCTCAGTTGCGGAAGATATCCAGAATACTGCGTCTCTCGCGTTGCTGTTGCTGTTGCTGTGGAGATGGCACAGGGGGCGTTGCAGTGCCGGCCGGCGAGGTCGCTGAGAACGGGTCAAGTTCTCCGCCATAGAACATGTCCTGACCCAGGTCCTCCTCGGGCATGCCAGGCCATGGGTCGTCCAGTCCGAGACCATACACGCCGAAGCCAGGGCCAAATTCTTCGTAATACCATTCACCGCCGACTTGCATGACGCCTCGAGGGGCAGAGTAGCTCTCGACGGGTTTGTCCTTGAGTGCAACCCGCATGTAGTCCACCCAGATCGGCAGGCTCAAGCCGCCGCCGGTCTCCCTGCGGCCCAGCTTCTTGGGAATGTCGTAGCCAACCCAGGCAGCGGCCACAACAGAGGGTTGATAGCCCACAAACCAGGCATCGCGGGCGTCATTGGTGGTGCCCGTCTTGCCATAGACATCGGGTCTTTGCAGCAAGCCTCTGGCTTTGGCGGCTGTGCCGCTGCGGGTCACTTCCTGCAACAGACTGTTCATGATGAACGCATTGCGTGCCGGTATGGCGCGCTGTTGCTCATTGAGAGACAACTCCGGCGCTTCATAGATGACGCGGCCATGTTGCTCGGCGACCCGCTTGATGAGTCGAGGCGCGACCCGATAGCCACCGTTGGCAAATACGGCGTAGGAGGTGGCCATTTCCATCGGCGTCGCAGAGCCTGCACCCAGCGCCATCGTCAGGTAGGGAGGGTGGCGTTTGGCCTCGAAGCCAAAGCGCGTCACCCACCGCTGGGCACTTTGCGTGCCCACCAGTTGCAGCGTACGGATGGACGTCATGTTCTTGGATTTGGCCAATGCGCGGCGCACAGACATCGGTCCGTCGAACTGCCCGTCATAGTTCTTGGGCTCCCACGGCTTGCCGCCCGTTTCCTGTGCCGTATAGAACAGCGGCGCATCGTTGACGATCGTCGCGGGCGACAAGCCCTTTTCGAGCGCAGCGGAGTAGATGAACGGCTTGAAACTGGAGCCAGGCTGACGCCATGCCTGCGTCACATGATTGAACTTGTTCTTGTTGAAATCAAAGCCGCCAACCATGGCCCGAACGTCTCCGCTTCGGGTATCCAGTGCGATCAATGCCGCCTCGACTTCGGGCAGCTGCGTGATGTACCAGCCGTTCTTGGGGCCGCGATCCACAATGCGAACCAGGGCACCAGGACGAATGCGCTTCTGATCATTGGCGTTGCTCTTCAGGCCGGACCGAACTGGCTCCAGTCCGCGTCCCTTGATCGACAAGGGCTCGCCATCCTGTCTCACCACCACCACTTCGCGGGGGGACGCTTCTACGACCACTGCAGCCAGGAAGTTGCCATTGTCCCGGTGCTCTTCCAGTGCATCGTCGACAGCCTCCTGTCGTGCCTCACCAGCGGCAGGCAGCTCGATAAAGGCTTCAGGTCCGCGGTAGACCTGTCTCAGTTCGAACTCGAGAATGCCCTCCCGCACGGCCTGATAAGCCGCCTCCTGCTCATCCATGTCTAGAGTGGTGGTGACGACCAGCCCGCGCGTGTAGGCGTTGTCTCCATATTGAGCAACGATGGCCTGGCGAGCGAGCTCTGCCACGTATTCTGCGTGACTCTCTTCTTTTCGGACCTTTTCGCCTCGATTGAGTTTCAGCTTCTCTTCGCGGGCCTCTTCAGCCTGAGCGTCCGAAATGTAGCCATTGGCCACCATGCGATCGATGATGTGCAGCTGTCGCTGGCGGGCGCGTTGAGGATTGGTGAACGGGTTGTAGGCTGACGGGGCCTTTGGGAGGCCAGCCAGCATGGCCGCCTCAGCCACCGTGACTTGTTTGAGGGGTTTGCCAAAGTAGGTCTGTGCGGCCGCTTCAAAACCGTACGCACGGTGACCCAGAAAAATCTGGTTCATGTAGATCTCGAGGATTTGCTCTTTGGTGAGCATGTGCTCGAGCTTGAAGGTCAGCAGAACCTCGTAGATCTTGCGTGTGTAGGTCTTTTCTGCGGAAAGGTAAACGTTGCGGGCAACCTGCATCGTGATGGTCGATGCGCCTTGGCGCTTGGCCTGCCCCAGATTGGACAGGGCGGCACGGACGATGCCCTTGTAGTCCACGCCGCTGTGTTCAAAGAAGCGAGCGTCTTCGATGGCCAGCACGGCATCAACCATAACCTCTGGAATTTCCTTTATTCTCAACAGGTTACGTCGTTCTTCTCCAAACTCTCCGATCTGTGTTCCGTCTGCCGCCAGCACACGCAACGGCAGCTTGGGCCGATAGTCGGCCAAGTCCGTGACGTCTGGCAGGTTGGGATAGGCCACGGCCATGCCGGTAGCCACCACCATCATTCCGGACAGGACGGCAGCAGCACCGAGGCCGACGAGCCAGGCAAAGGCGCGCACGATCCAGCCCATGGACGAGCCTGAACGGCCCTTGGGGGCATGTTTGGGAGCTTTTGCGCTAGGCGCTTGATCGGTCATCGGCCTGAAACAAGGTCAAAGGGGCCCATTATAGGAAGTCAACCGTTGCCCAATGTCACGTTGATCAAGGCGTTGCACGGACATGCTCTGATCCTCGCAGCAAGCGTTGCCTCGTGGGAATCGTCAGCACATGCGTATGCTTTTGACAACGTTTCCGATTGCGTCAAAGACAAAAATTCTTTGCTGCACAAAGGGCTTGCTGCTAGCATTCAAGTGAAATCTTAAGTATGGCGCGTTGTCGCGCTTTCAATTATTGGGGGCCGCCTTGAGTTCACTGGGGTCAATATTTAGCCGGGGTCCGGCGCCGATGCTCGGCATCGATGTCAGTTCTTCCAGCGTCAAGCTGGTTGAGCTGGGGCAAACCCGTTCGGGCGATTTGGTGCTGGAACGCTGTGCCATCGAGCCCCTGGAGCGAGGGTGGATCAATGACGGCAACATCGAGAAATTCGATGAGGTTGTCGAGGCCGTTCGCCGGGTGGTTCGCAAGAGCGGAAGCAAGACCAAGAACGTGGCCATGGCATTGCCTGCCTCGGCGGTGATCACCAAGAAGATCATCCTTCCTGGTGGCCTCTCCGATCAGGAACTCGAGCTGCAGGTCGAATCCGAAGCCAATCAGTACATTCCCTTTTCTCTGGACGAAGTTAGTCTTGACTTCTGTGTGGTGGGCCCTAGCGCCAACTCCATGGGCGATGTGGAAGTCCTGATTGCAGCCTCCCGCAAGGAGAAAGTCTCCGACCGCCAGGGCCTGGCCGAAGCCGCAGGCCTCAAGCCCGTGGTGATGGATGTGGAGTCGTATGCATCACGCATGGCCGCGGGGCGTGTCATTGAGACTCTGCCCAACCAGGGCATGGACTCTCTGGTGGCGCTGTTCGAGGTCGGTGCTCTGACCACCAGCATGCAGGTGATCCGCAACGAAGATGTGCTTTACGAGCGCGATCAGGCATTTGGCGGCGCGCAGCTGACCCAGCTGATTGTTCGCCAGTACGGCTTTTCGCCTGATGAGGCGGAGTCGAAGAAGCGGTCGGGCGATCTGCCGGAAGACTACAAGACCGCGGTTCTCGAGCCTTTCATTGAAAGCATGGCGCAGGAAGTCGCCCGTGCGCTGCAGTTCTTCTTCACCAGTACACCGCACAACAAGGTTGACCATATCTTGATGGCGGGAGGCAGTGCGTCTCTCCCCGGTTTGACCGAGGCAGTCACGCATCAGACGTCGTTTGCGTGCCAGGTGATCAATCCGTTCGATGCCATGGACATGGCATCGACAGTTCACGCCCGCAAGATTTCCCGTGAAGCGCCGTCATACCTGACGGCAACGGGGCTGGCGATGCGGAGGTTCTACGAATGATATTGATTAACCTGCTTCCGCACCGCGAAGCTGCACGCAAGCGCCGCAAGGAAGAGTTTTATGTCCACTTGTTCCTAGCCGCAGTGGCGGGGGCATTGGTGGTCGGAGCCGCCTACCTCTGGTACCAGGCCCGGATTGGCCACCAGGAAGACAGAAACCTCCAGTTGACCCAGGCGATCGCCAAGCTGGATCTGGAGATCAAGGACATCGCAACACTCGAAGCCGAGATCGAGTCTCTCCGTGCCCGTAAACAGGCGGTGGAAGATCTTCAGGGAGACCGCAACCTTCCTGTCTACATGATGGAAGAGTTGGTCACACAGCTGCCAGACGGTGTCTATCTGGTCAAAATTGAGCAAACGGCTCAAGCTGTCACGATTCAAGGATATGCGCAATCACAAGAGCGGGTTTCCGAGTTGCTTCGGAACATTTCGACCAACAGCCAATGGATGGGCAAAAACCCGCAGTTGATTGAGATCGTGGCATCAGACGTAGATGTTGATGGCGGAGCAAAGCGTCGCGTTTCGAAGTTCACTCTGAAAGTTGATCTCGTAAGGCCTTCGTCTGTGAATGCTGATAGCCCCGAGGGGACACCTCAGGCGGCTGGCGGCAAAGGATGAGGCGAAGGAGTGTGAGAAATGGCTAAAGCAATTCAAAATCCGGTCATGGCAGATGAGCCGACCTTCGAAGAGAAGCTCAGGCGCCAGTTTTCCGGTCTGGACCCAAATGATCCGTCGATGTGGCCGGTGGCGCCACGAGTGCTGCTCTTTTTGGTGACTGCGATTGCCATCGCAGTTGCGGGATGGTATTTCCTGATTCAGCCTGAAGACGAAGCGCTTGTTGCCGCCCAAGCCAAAGAGCAGCAATTGCGTCAGTCGTTTACCAAGAAGGTGACTCAGGCCGTCAATTTGGATGCGTTGAAGAAGCAGCTTGAGCAGGTGCAGCAGTACGTGACTCAGCTCGAGAAGCAACTTCCAGGTAGGGCGGAAATGGATGCGCTGCTTTCCGATATCAACCAGGCCGGCTTGGGGCGTAGTCTTCAGTTTGAGCTTTTCAAACCTGGCATTACTGTGCCTCGTGAGTACTACGCAGAGTTGCCCATCCAGATCAAAATGACTGGTGACTACCATGACATGGGGCTCTTTGCTGGAGATCTGGCAAATCTGCCTAGGATTGTGACGCTCAATGATGTCAAGATCGGGCCAGAGAACAACAAAGCTGGAGGCCGCATGACGCTGGAAGGTGTCGTGAAAACCTTCCGCTACTTGGATCCTGAAGAAGTTGCGGAACAACGCAAAATCGCCAAGGACAAGAAAGGGGGCAAATGATGCTGGACATTCAGCGATTTGACATTGCAGCCCCAAGGTTTGCCGGGGTGGTCCTTATGGCGCTACTGACTACGGTGCTGAGTGCATGTGGTGGATCAAGCGAGGAGGACTTGAGCGCATGGATGAAGAACGAACGAGCCCGGGTGCGACCTAGCATCAAGCCAATCCCCGCTCCAGTCAAGTTTGTACCTGAATCGTATGACGTTGCAGACGAGATGGACCCCTTTAGTGGCGAACGCCTTGCTGCAATCCTTCGTGGTGCTCAGGTAAATCCACTTCTGAACTCTGCGCTAGTGGAGCCCGAGCTGCAGCGACGCAAGGAACCGCTGGAATCGTTCCCACTGGACAACATGTCCATGGTGGGTAGCTTGGACAAAAAGGGACAAGCGGTTGCGTTGATCAACGTTAACGGACTGCTCTACCAGGTGCGCAAGGGCAACTACCTTGGTCAGAACTTCGGCAAAGTAATGGAAATTACGGAGACTGAGGTTGTCTTGCGAGAGATTGTGCAAGACGCGACCGGTGAATGGACAGAACGAACAGCATCCCTGCTGCTACAAGAGGAAGCGAACTAATGAAAACGTCAACTATGAATGCCAAGCTGAATCGCATTGGGCAGGGAATGCTCAAGGGCGGCATGTCTGTCGTATTGGCGATGACCGCTCTGGTCTCTCACGCGCAGAACGCTATTCAGTCGGTAACAGGAAGCGTACAAAGCGGAGTTGAAGTCATCCGGATCGAGACGGCTGAACCATTGTCTGCCGTTCCGACTGGGTTCACGATTCAGTCGCCTGCGCGCATTTCCCTGGATTTCCCTGGATTGGTCAATGCTGTCGGCTCAAACTCTGTCGACATCAATCAAGGCAACATGCGGTCTGCCAATGTTGTTCAGGCGGGGGAACGTACCAGAGTTGTGATCAACTTGAAGCAGCCCTCTCCCTACGAGGCAAAGATTGAGGGCAATGCTCTGCTGGTCGTGATGGATCGTGACGCAAGTGCGAAGTCAACAGAGGCCGCGCCTTCAGCAGCGCCTGTGAAGGCTGAGACATTTGCCAAAGACCTCAACAGTGATGTTGGTACATTGAAGGACATCGATTTCCGTCGCGGCGCCGATGCTGCAGGTCGGGTCGTGGTTGAGCTGCAAAACAATCAGGTTGGTGTCGACATCAAGCAGGTCGGCAAGGATCTGGTGGTTGAATTCCTGAAGACAGACCTTCCAGAAGGTCTGGCCCGAAAGCTGGATGTGACGGATTTCGGCACCCCGGTGCAGACCATCGCTACCAGCCAGGCAGGTGACCGTGTGCGCATGGTCGTGCGGCCGATCGGTCAGTGGGAGCATTCTGCATACCAAAGCGACACGCAGTTCGTGCTGGAAGTGCGCGAGCAGAAGATCGACCCGAACAAGCTGACCCAAGGTCCCGGTTACAACGGTGAAAAGCTCTCGCTGAACTTCCAGAACATCGAGATCCGTTCGCTGCTGCAGGTGATCGCAGACTTCACCAATTTCAACGTGGTGACCTCCGATTCCGTTGGCGGTTCTGTGACGCTGCGCCTCAAAGATGTACCTTGGGATCAAGCACTTGAGATCATTCTTGACGCCAAGGGCTTGGGCATGCGCAAGAACGGCAACGTGCTGTGGATTGCGCCGCGTGACGAGATTGCCGCGCGCGAGAAGCAGGATCTCGAAGATCGTAAGGCTTTGCAGACTCTGGAACCTCTGCGCACGCAATCGTTCCAGATGAACTATGCCAAGGCAGCGGATGTCGCCAAGCAGATTCTGGGCTCTGGCGCTGAGGGGACCGATGCTGCACGCATCCTCTCAGAGCGTGGAAGTGTCATAGCTGAACCCAGAACAAATCAGCTGTTTGTCACCGATGTTCCGTCAAAACTTGAGCAAGTTCAACAACTGATATCGAAAGTCGATATTCCAATTCGCCAAGTACTGATCGAGGCACGAATCGTAGAAGCAGATGACACCTTTGGTCGGTCTCTGGGCGTTCGCTTGGGTGGAGCAGACCTGAGGGGCGTTCGAGGGGGGCTATCGGGCTACGATCTCGGAGCGGGTGGCGACAGCCGTGCTTCGATTGCTGGTTCGTATGATGCAGCGAGCATTACCTCTATCGGGAGTTTTAACACGAACGATACAGTCAATACGCCGGACCCACTGACCACAGACAACACGTCCTTTGTTAATTTGCCTGCTGCAGGAGTTGCCGGTTTCGCCCCCGCCGCATTTGCAGTCTCGCTTTTCAGTCAGGCGGCCAACCGCTTCCTCAACCTGGAGATTTCTGCCCTTGAAGCTGACGGCCGTGGCCGGATTGTATCCAGCCCTCGTGTGGTGACTGCAGACCAGGTCAAGGCCCTGATTGAGCAAGGTACTGAGTTCCCTTACCAGACGGCAACGGCCAGTGGCGCCACTGCGATCGCTTTCCGCAAGGCCAACCTCAAGCTTGAGGTGACACCTTCGATCACGCCAGAAGGCAATGTCATTCTGGACGTTGATGTGAACAAGGACAGCCGCGGCGAAGAGACCGAAATGGGCATTGCCATCAATACCAAACACGTGCAAACCCAGGTTCTTGTCGAGAACGGCGGCACAGTTGTCATCGGAGGCATCTTCGAGCAGGAGGAAGCTTCGACGGTGACGAAGATTCCACTTTTGGGTGACATACCGGTAGTGGGGAACCTCTTTAAGAACCGTCGCAACACGTCAAACAAACGCGAGCTTTTGGTCTTCCTGACGCCTCGCGTCATCGCTGACCGTGGTGTCTCCCGTTGACCAGTTCATATAAGTGAGTAGAAGCATGAAAAAACCATTTGTGATTGCAGCTGCCGTTGCAGTCTCTACATTTCTCGCATCATGTGGCGGCGGTGGTGACGAGTCGGGTGACGGCGGAATTCGAGGTGAACTCAATCCCGTTCATCTGTCGGCCGACGAGCAGAAATACACGTTTCAGTTTTGCAATGTCTTGTACAACGTGAACACACGTGTCACCATCATTGGCGGTGAACCTCCATTCCGTGTCCACGTATCTGATCCGGATCGGGTCAAAATTGACATTGATTATTTCGATACGGGAAGAGACCCTATCTTTACCATTCTTCAAGTTGGTGGTTGCGACTCGAAGTACGTGATCACTGTTCTGGACAAGAATTCAGGAACCGCGACATTGGAGATCACTACCGAAAAAGCAGAGGATGAGGAAAGCTGAGCCTCAGTTTGAATCGCACCTGCAAGGGTATTTGCAAACATTGATTGCTTGGCGTCATGGACGCCAAGCTTTTTTATTTTGCTGATCAGTCTCGTTGGCCTTCCAGGCTCAGGAAAATCGACCGTCGGTCGTCAGTTGTCGCGCCGTCTTTCGCTGTCATTTGTCGATTCAGACCATGTCATTGAGCAGCACATCGGGTGTTCCATTCGCTCCTTTTTCGAGAAGGAAGGCGAAGAGCGGTTCCGGGACATTGAGGCAACTGTCATCGAAGAGCTGACACGACGTGCCGATACCGTCATCTCCACGGGCGGTGGAGCGGTTTTGCGCGAAGCCAATCGCCAATGTCTTCACGAGCGCAGTCAGGTCATTTACCTGAGGTCGACGCCAGAAGACATCTACCGGCGGCTGCGCCACGACCGTCAACGCCCGTTACTCCAGGTGGCTGACCCTTTGGCGCGCCTGCGCGACTTGTTCGAACAACGCGATCCGCTGTACAGGGATGTCTGCCATTACACGATTGAAACCGGTCGGCCATCTGTGGCAACGCTGGTCAACATGATCATCATGCAGCTCGAGATGGGTGGGCTGGCTCAGACGGGCACTGGCTGAGCGGCCCGGGATTCCTCACTTGTGAGTCCGAGACCGACTACACTTCAGGGCATGAGTGTGCCAACCGCGAAGCCCCTATCCCAGCCTGAAGTGATCCATATTGACTTGGGCGAGCGCAGCTACGACATTTTGATCGGCCCGGAAGTGGCTTTTAACGCCAGTGGCTATGTGGCTGCGCCAAAAAGCACGACAGCCGTGGTCGTTACCAACACCACCGTCGCACCGCTGTACCTGGACAGACTCCTGAAGACGCTCTCCATGAGGCACAAGACAGTGCACCATGTCGTGCTGCCAGATGGTGAAGCCTACAAGACCTGGGACTCGCTCAATCAGATCTTCACAGCACTGCTGGAGAAGGCGTGTGACAGAAAAACCGTTTTGTATGCGCTCGGCGGTGGTGTCGTGGGCGACATGACCGGGTTTGCCGCTGCCTGCTACATGCGTGGCGTGCCTTTTGTACAGGTGCCAACCACATTGCTGTCCCAAGTTGATTCGTCCGTGGGCGGAAAGACAGCCATCAATCACCCGGCCGGCAAGAACATGATCGGTGCGTTCTATCAACCAGAAGTGGTGCTGTGCGATACAGACGTATTGCGCACACTCCCCGAAAGGGAGCTGAGTGCTGGTCTGGCGGAGGTGATCAAGTATGGGCCGATTGCCGATATGGCCTTTCTGGAGTGGGTTGAACAGAACATGGCCGGCCTCAGGTCCATGGATCAGGCGCGACTCGTGCATGCCATCCGCCGAAGCTGTGAAATCAAGGCTGACGTGGTGTCAAAGGATGAACGCGAGGGAGGCCTGCGAGCCATCCTGAACTTCGGGCACACATTTGGCCATGCCATCGAGGCAGGCATGGGATACGGCAACTGGCTCCACGGGGAAGCTGTCGGATGCGGGATGGTCATGGGTGCCTTGCTGTCGCACAAGCTTGGCTTGGTTGACATGGCTTTCGTCGAACGCCTCAAGGCCGTTGTGAAGGCCGCTGGCTTGCCGGTGGTGGCGCCTGTCATCGATGAACGCCAGAACGTCGAACGATACCTTGCTCTGATGCAGAACGACAAGAAATCCGAGGCTGGCCAGATCAAGTTCGTGGTCGTTGACGGACAAGGTTCGGCCTTTGTGAAGTCCGCGCCCGGTACCATGGTCCGCGAAGTCATTGACGAAAGCTGCAGCGGCGGCTGAACAAGACGTCCTGCGCATGCTCCCCTTTGATTTGCCGCCCATTCACCACGCCGAGCTGGCGCCTTGGGCTGCGAATCCGGCTGCGTCGAGAGGACGTCGACATCACGAGCCTGAAGCGCCGACCCGAACGGCTTTTCAACGCGACCGCGACAGAATTGTCCATTCAACGGCATTCCGGCGTCTGGTCTACAAGACCCAGGTGTTCCTCAACCACGAAGGGGACCTGTTTCGTACAAGGTTGACCCATTCACTGGAGGTTGCACAGCTGGGGAGAAGCATTGCGCGATCCTTGCGGCTCAACGAAGATCTGGTAGAAGCCGTGGCGCTCTCTCATGACCTGGGGCACACGCCTTTCGGGCATGCAGGTCAGGACGCGCTGAACGCCTGTGTCAAGAAAGTCCAGGCCGATGCTGGCCTGCCATGGGACGAACTGATGGGGTTCGAGCACAACATCCAGAGCCTGCGAGTGGTCGACAGGCTTGAAGAACGATACCCATCGTTTGACGGCCTGAACCTGACCTTCGAGACACGGGAGGGCATTCTCAAGCACTGCTCGAAGGCCAATGCAAAGCGCCTGCGGGAAAATGACCCCTCTGGTATTGCGGACCGGTTCCTGTCAGGTGGATCTCCTAGCCTGGAGGCACAACTCTGCAACCTGGCGGACGAAATTGCCTACAACGCCCATGACATCGACGATGGGGTACGCAGCGGACTGCTTGAGCTGGACCAACTGCTCCGTGTGCCGTTGTTTGCACGCTTTCACCGACAAGCACTCAAAGACCATCCGGGCCTGGATGGGCGAAGGCTTCTCTTCGAGTCCATCAGGCTGATGCTCAGCGAACAGGTTTACGATGTCATTTCGGCGTCGTGGAGGCAAATCGGTATGGCTGGAGTGCAAGGTGTGGACGATGTTCGCAAGAGCGAACCCCTGATCGCCTTCTCTGCCCAGATGCGCAGCGACTCACGTCACCTCAAATCCTTTCTGCTGCGTCACCTCTATCGGCACCCTCGAGTGATGGACACGACGGGAAGAGCCAAGCAAGTGATCCGGGATCTCTTTCAGGCCTATATGTCCCGGCCGTCTGAAATGCCAGAAGCCCACGCGCAATCCGAAAACACGATGCGTGCGGTCGCGGACTACATTGCAGGCATGACGGACAGGTTTGCCATCCGCGAGCATGATCGCCTGTTCGGTGTCGGACTGTTCGAAGAGAAAAAGACTTCAGTGAACTGAGCGACAGAATGGCGCGTCTGACCAGATTGACTCTGACTGGGCATGTACACCATGTCATTCAACGTGTCGCGCCGGGGCGCAACCTTGTACCAGGCGAAGGTGATCTTGCCTTGCTCTGGGATGCCTTGGCACAGGCTGCCGAGCAACATGGCGTGCAGATTCATGCCTATGCACTGCTGCCAACACAGTTTCAGTTGCTGGCAACGCCCACATTGGAGGGTGGCATATCGCGCATGATGCAAGGTGTCGGCCGCCGTTTTGTGACGACCTTCAACCAGCGGCACAGCATTCATGGTGCGATGTGGGATGGGCGCTACCGTTCAAACCTGGTAGAAGAGGGCGACAGTCTTCTGGCCTGCATGGTGTTTCTCGATACCTTGCCTGTGGCGGCAGGCTTGTGTCACTCACCGGAGAGGTACGAGTGGACATCTCATCAGGACTTTGTGGGTCTGAGGCAAGACCGACGCGTGGTACCGCATGAAAGTTACTGGCGCCTGGGAAACACGCCTTTCGCGCGAGAGGCAGCGTACGCCGACTTGGTGCATGCGGGACTTTCGGCGCGCACAGCCAAGGTGATTGAGGAGAGCGCGCTTCACGGATGGCCTTACGGATCCAGCGACTTCCTGGCTGAGTTGAGCAAGCTGACCGGCCGCCGGTTGCGTCCGCTGACTGCCGGTCGCCCGCCACGCGGCAAGAAAAGCTCCCCTCAGGATATCTGACCCCAATTAATGCGATCAGAAAGTCTCAATTTTATAAAATAGGGTCAGACCCTAAAAAAACAGCTTGGCATTGTTGTTGCAATGCACTATCCTTCGCATCCCGCGAAAACTTTTTCTCACGGTTGCCTGCCGCCAGTTTCTGCTGCGCGGATGCAGCCTTGCCACTCAAAAGGAAGCGCCATGACAACGGCTGCCGAAAAAGACCTGCTGCAACAGCGAGGCCTCTACGATCCATCCCAGGAACATGACGCCTGTGGCGTTGGCTTTGTTGCCCACATCAAGGGCGAGAAGCGTCACGACATCGTGACACAAGCCCTGAAGATTCTCGAGAACATTGACCACCGCGGAGCAGTGGGCGCTGACAAGCTCATGGGTGACGGTGCCGGTATCCTCATTCAGCTACCTGACACTCTCTATCGCGAGGAAATGGCCAAGCAGGGTGTGTCGCTTCCGCCCGCTGGTGAGTACGGCGTCGGCATGATCTTCATGCCCAAAGAGCATGCTTCCCGTCTGGCATGCGAGCAGGAAATGGAGCGAGCCATCAAGGCCGAAGGCCAGGTCCTCCTTGGCTGGCGCGACGTTCCGGTCAACAAGGACATGCCCATGTCCCCGGCTGTTCGCGAGAAGGAGCCTGTGATCCGCCAGGTCTTCATCGGCCGCGGCAACGACGTGATCGTTCAGGACTCCCTTGAGCGAAAACTGTACGTGATCCGCAAGACGGCAAGTGCTCGGGTGCAATCACTCAAGCTCAAGCACAGCAGCGAATACTATGTGCCGAGCATGAGCACCCGTACGATTGTGTACAAGGGCTTGTTGCTGGCCGATCAGGTTGGAACGTACTTCCTGGATCTGCAGGATCCCCGCTGCGTGAGCGCGCTGGGCCTGGTGCACCAGCGCTTCTCGACCAACACCTTCCCCGAGTGGCCTCTGGCCCACCCATACCGATACGTGGCACATAACGGTGAAATCAACACCGTCAAAGGCAACTACAACTGGATGAAGGCACGGGAGGGCGTCATGAGCTCTCCGGTGCTCGGTGACGACCTGCAAAAGCTCTATCCGATCAGTCTGGCGGGCCAGTCTGACACAGCAGTGTTCGACAACTGCCTGGAGCTCCTGACCATGGCGGGCTACCCCATCAGCCATGCAGTCATGATGATGATCCCGGAGCCCTGGGAGCAGCACACGCTCATGGACGAGCGTCGCCGCGCGTTCTACGAATATCACGCCGCCATGCTTGAGCCATGGGACGGACCAGCCTCGATTGTGTTCACCGACGGCCGCCAGATCGGCGCGACGCTGGATCGCAACGGACTGCGCCCCTCACGCTACTGCGTCACAGATGATGATCTGGTCATCATGGGTTCCGAGTCTGGCGTATTGCCCGTGCCTGAAAACAAGATCGTCCGCAAATGGCGTCTGCAGCCGGGCAAGATGTTCCTGATCGATCTTGACCAGGGACGCATGATCGACGACGAGGAGCTGAAGTCGCAGCTGTCCAACTCCAAGCCATACAAGCTATGGATTGAAGACCTGCGTATCCGGCTGGACGATGTCGATCACCCCGTTGCTGGCGAAGCAGCCAAAGAGCTGCCCGCCGTCAAGTCCGAGCCAACGTCGGCCGGCATGGAGTCGGTCTCGCCTGAGCTGCTCGATCAGCAACAGGCCTTCGGTTTCTCCCAGGAGGATCTCAAGTTCCTGATGAGCCCTATGGCGGCCAATGGCGAGGAAGCCATCGGCTCCATGGGCAACGACAGCCCGCTGGCTGTATTGTCCGGGCGCAGCAAGCCGCTCTACAACTACTTCAAGCAGCTGTTCGCACAGGTGACCAATCCGCCGATCGATCCGATCCGCGAAGCCATCGTGATGTCGCTCGTGTCCTTTATCGGACCCAAGCCCAACCTGCTTGATATCAACCAGGTCAACCCGCCGATGCGCCTTGAGGTCAGCCAGCCTGTGCTCGACTTTGACGACATGGCCAAGTTGCGCGATATCGAAAATGGCACGCAGGGCAAGTTCCGCAGTCACACCCTGGATATCACCTATCCGATCGCCTGGGGACGTGAAGGTGTCGAAGCCAAGCTGGCATCGCTTTGTGCAGAGGCCATCGATGCCATCAAAGGCGGCTCCAACATCCTGATCATCAGCGATCGTGGTGTCAGCCGCACACAGGTGGCCATCCCGGCGTTGCTGGCCTTGTCTGCCGTTCACCAGCACCTGGTGCGCGAAGGCATGCGCACGGCGACGGGTCTGGTAGTGGAAACCGGCACGGCGCGAGAGGTACATCACTTCGCCGTGCTGGGCGGCTACGGTGCCGAGGCTGTTCATCCCTATCTGGCCATGGAGACGCTGAAGGCCATCAGCAAGGACTTGCCCGGCGACCTGAGCGCGGACAAGGCCATCGCCAACTATGTGAAGGCGATCGGCAAGGGCTTGTCGAAGATCATGTCCAAGATGGGCGTGTCGACCTACATGTCCTATTGCGGTGCGCAGTTGTTCGAGGCGATTGGCCTGAACACCGAAACCGTCAGCAAGTACTTCACCGGCACCCCGAGCCGCGTGGAAGGCATCGGCGTGTTTGAAATGGCTGAAGAAGCCATTCGCCTGCACAAGGCAGCTTTTGGAGACGACCCGGTTCTCGCCAACATGCTCGATCCAGGTGGCGAATATGCCTGGCGTGCGCGTGGCGAGGAGCACATGTGGACCCCGGATGCCATCGCCAAATTGCAGCACAGCACGCGCGGCAACAACTTCAGCAGCTACAAGGAGTATGCGGAGATCATCAATGATCAAAGCAAACGCCACATGACGCTGCGTGGGCTCTTCGAGTTCAAGATCGACCCATCCAAAGCCATTCCGGTGGAAGAAGTGGAGTCAGCGGCTGAAATCGTCAAGCGATTTGCTACCGGTGCGATGTCTTTGGGCTCCATCTCGACAGAAGCGCATGCCACGCTGGCTGTTGCGATGAACCGCATTGGCGGAAAGAGCAACACGGGCGAAGGTGGTGAGGACCAGAAACGCTATCGCAATGAACTCAAGGGCATCAAGATCACCAAGGGTGAGTCGCTCAAGAGCATCATTGGAGAAGACCTGATCGAGGTCGATACCCCGTTGCTTGATGGCGATAGCCTGCGCTCGCGCATCAAGCAGGTGGCGTCTGGCCGCTTCGGCGTGACAGCCGAGTACCTGCACAGTGCCGATCAGATCCAGATCAAGATGGCGCAGGGCGCAAAGCCGGGAGAGGGCGGTCAGCTGCCAGGCGGCAAAGTATCCGAGTACATCGGCAAGTTGCGCCACAGCGTTCCGGGCGTGGGTCTGATCTCGCCACCGCCGCACCACGATATCTACTCGATCGAGGATCTGGCACAGCTGATCCACGACCTGAAGAACGTGTCTTCGCACTCGTCCATCAGCGTCAAGCTGGTGTCCGAAATCGGAGTGGGCACGATTGCAGCTGGCGTGGCCAAGTGCAAGGCCGATCATCTGGTGATCGCCGGGCATGACGGCGGAACTGGGGCATCGCCATGGTCGTCGGTGAAGCATGCCGGCAGCCCGTGGGAAATTGGTCTGGCCGAAACCCAGCAAACCCTCGTCTTGAACCGCCTGCGCGGCCGTATCCGCGTTCAGGCCGACGGTCAGATGAAGACTGGTCGCGACGTGGTGATCGGTGCCATGCTGGGTGCAGACGAGTTCGGTTTTGCCACCGCTCCTCTGGTGGTTGAGGGTTGCATCATGATGCGCAAGTGTCACCTCAATACCTGCCCTGTCGGTATCGCCACTCAGGACAAGACGCTGCGCCGCAAGTTCTCAGGCAAGCCTGAGCACGTGGTGAACTACTTCTTCTTTGTCGCGGAAGAGGCGCGTCAGCTTATGGCCCAGCTGGGCATTCGCAAGTTCGACGAGCTGATCGGGCGCTCCGACATGCTCGACATGCGCAAGGGCATTGATCACTGGAAAGCCAAGGGCCTGGATTTCTCACGCCTGCTCGCTGCACCAGAAATGCCTGCCGAGATCTCACGTTTTCACACCGAAAGCCAGGATCATGGTCTGGAGAAGGCGCTGGACAACGTGTTGATCCAGAAATCCAAGCCTGCCATCGAGAAGGGCGAGCGCGTGAAGTTCATGGAGGCGACCCGCAACGTCAACCGCTCCGTGGGCGCGATGCTCTCGGGTGCAGTGACAAAGCACCACCCCGACGGCTTGCCGGATGATTCGATCCACATTCAGCTCGAGGGTACCGGAGGCCAGTCATTCGGTGCATTCCTGTGCAACGGCATCACCATGTACCTGATCGGTGATGCAAACGACTACACGGGCAAGGGCTTGTCTGGAGGCCGTGTCATCGTGCGGCCGAGCATCGACTTCCGCGGAGAGGCCACACAGAACATCATCGTCGGCAACACGGTGATGTACGGTGCCACCTCTGGTGAAGCCTTCTTCAGCGGTGTGGCTGGCGAGCGTTTCGCTGTCCGCCTCTCCGGAGCTTCCGCGGTGGTGGAAGGCGTTGGCGATCATGGGTGCGAATACATGACCGGTGGTACTGTCGTGGTTCTGGGCAAGACCGGCCGCAACTTTGCCGCAGGCATGAGCGGTGGCGCAGCCTACATCTATGACGAGGATGGACTCTTTGCCAAGCGCTGCAACATGGCCATGGTGAGCCTCGAGCCCGTGTTGCCAGCCGCTGAACAAAGAAAGAGCATCGATGAGGCCATCTGGCATCGCGGGCAGACCGACGAAGAGCAGTTGAAGAAGCTGCTTCAGGATCACAACCGCTGGACGGGAAGCAAGCGCGCTCGAGGCATTCTGGACAACTGGGCGCAGACACGCTCCAAGTTCGTCAAGGTGTTCCCGAACGAATACAAGCGCGCACTGGCAGAAATTCATGCCAGCAAGAAGGCTGAGGCCGCTACGAGCAAAGCCAAGTCGTCTGCCAAGAAGCAGACCAGCCCCGCCAAGTAATCGCACAGCTAGCAGGAAATCATCATGGGAAAAGTTACAGGCTTCATGGAGTATGAGCGCATTGAAGAAGGCTACGAGCCGGTAGATGCGCGCCTGAAGAACTACAAAGAGTTCGTGATCGGTCTGAACGACGAGCAGGCCAAGACGCAGGCTGCGCGCTGCATGGATTGCGGAACGCCTTTTTGCAACAACGGCTGCCCGATCAACAACATCATTCCGGACTTCAATGACCTGGTCTACCAGGGCGATTGGCAAAACGCGATCACTGTTTTGCACAGCACAAACAACTTTCCGGAGTTCACGGGCCGCATTTGCCCTGCGCCTTGCGAGGCTGCATGTGTGGTGAACTTCAACGGGGACGCGGTGGGTATCAAGTCCATTGAACACTCCATCATTGATCGCGCATGGGAGAGTGGCTGGGTCGTTCCCCAGCCACCCAAGCACAAGACTGGCAAGAAGGTCGCGGTTGTCGGGTCGGGTCCTGCCGGCATGGCCGCTGCACAGCAACTGGCCCGAGCAGGCCACGACGTGACCGTGTTTGAGAAAAACAGCCGGATCGGTGGTCTGCTTCGCTACGGCATTCCGGACTTCAAGATGGAGAAATCCCATATTGATCGCCGGGTCAAGCAGATGGAAGCGGAAGGCGTGAAGTTCGAGACCAGTGTTCTGGTGGGTGAGTGGCCGGCTGACAGCAAGGTCACGAATGACGCCAAGAAGACCGTTTCTGCCGAACAGATCAAGAAAGATTTCGACGCGGTTCTGCTGACCGGTGGTTCCGAGCAGTCGCGAGACCTTCCCGTCAAAGGACGTGACCTTGATGGCATTCACTTCGCCATGGAGTTTCTGCCCATGCAGAACAAGGTCAACGCGGGCGACAAGCTCAAAGGGCAGCTTCGGGCCGACGGCAAGCATGTGATTGTGATCGGCGGCGGTGATACCGGCTCCGATTGCGTGGGCACCAGCAACCGGCATGGCGCTGCCAGCGTGACGCAGTTCGAGCTGATGCCTCAGCCACCTGAGCAGGAAGACAAACCGATGGTTTGGCCCTACTGGCCACTCAAGCTTCGCACGAGCTCCAGTCATCAGGAAGGTTGTACCCGCGAGTTTTCCATCTCGACCAAGGAGTTTGTCGGCAAAGGCGGCAAGGTGGTCGGACTCAAGACGGTCGGTGTCGAGTTCAAGGACGGCAAGCTCAGCGAAATTCCGGGAACCGAGCAGGAATACAAAGCGGATCTGGTGTTGCTGGCCATGGGCTTTGTTCATCCAGTGGGCTCGGTTCTGGATGCATTCGGTCTGGACAAGGATGCACGCGGAAATGCCAGAGCGACCACGGACGTCGAAGGCGGATATGCCACCAACGTCGAGAAGGTATTCGTGGCAGGCGACATGCGCCGCGGTCAGTCTCTGGTGGTGTGGGCTATCCGGGAAGGACGTCAGGCCGCGCGTGCCGTTGACGAGTTCCTCATGGGCGCCACAGACCTGCCTCGCTGAACTGCAGGTAGGACTTGAGCAGCATCAGAAAGCCGGGGTTGATCCCCGGCTTTTTTACGCGTTGTCGCTTATTACCCCAAATGGTTACTGTCGCCAAGATGGGTTTCTTTGCTCGTGCGACAATCGGAGCTTTCCCGTATAGGCCACCGGCCCGATGAGTGACGCTTCCTTTATTGAAATCGATCATGTGACGTTCGGCTATGACAGCCGGCGCACGATCCTGAATGACCTCTCACTGCAGTTCGCCCGGGGTAAGGTGACCGCGGTGCTGGGGGGGTCTGGCTGTGGCAAGACAACTTTGCTTCGCCTGATCGGTGGTGTGCATGCTGCGAATGACGGGCGAGTGATTTTCGACGGTGAAACCGTAGACGTCCGCAACAAGGCGCAATTGCTCAGGCTTCGACGCAGGCTGGGCATGCTGTTCCAGTTTGGTGCGCTGTTCACGGATCTCAACGTTTTTGACAATGTGGCCTTCCCGCTTCGGGAAATGAGCGACCTGCCCGAAGCGCTCATCCGCGACATCGTTCTGATGAAGCTGCACGCCGTCGGCTTGCGAGGTGCTGCCGGGCTCAAGATCAGCGAGGTGTCTGGCGGTATGGCAAGGCGCATTGCACTGGCACGAGCCATCGCGCTGGACCCCGAACTGATCATGTATGACGAACCTTTCGCCGGATTGGACCTTGTGTCCATGGGCGTTACTGCCAAGCTGATCAGAACCCTGACAGATGTGACAGGTGCAACGGCATTGCTGATTTCCCATGACATTCCACAGTGTATGGAGATCAGCGACTGGGTGGTGTTGCTGGCCACCGGGGGACGAGTGGTTGCCCAAGGGACGCCCGAGCAACTGATGAGCAGTGAAGACCCCGAGGTAAGACAGTTTGTGCGGGGAGAACCGGACGGACCGGTCGCGTTTCACTATCCTGCTCCAGCCTTGGAGGATGACTTCGGTGTGGGGGCTGGAGCATGAATTTCATTCAGGCCGTAGGTCGCCGCACCATCAATACCCTGGCCGGATGGGGAAGAGGCGCCATCTTCTTCTTCGAGCTGATCAAGGCAGTGCCTATGGCATTTCTGCGCTTCGGTCTCGTGGTCAAGCAGATACACGCCATCGGCAACAGGTCGCTGGTGATCATCCTGGCCTCCGGCATGGCGGTTGGCTTTGTTCTGGCTTTGCAGCTCTACAACACCCTGATTCGCTATGGCGCAGCGGAGGCGCTTGGGCTAGTCGTGAATCTGTCGTTGGTGCGCGAGCTAGGGCCTGTGGTCAGTGCGCTCCTGTTTGCCGGCCGTGCAGGCACCTCACTGACTGCAGAGATCGGACTGATGAAGGCTGGAGAGCAAATATCTGCCATGGAGCTCATGGCCATCGATCCACGCGTCCATGTTCTCGCGCCACGATTCCTGGCGGGCGTCATTTCCGTTCCGTTGCTAACAGCCCTTTTTTCTGCCATCGGTATTCTGGGAGCCTGGATAGTTGCCGTGGGGTTGATCGGTGTTGACGCTGGCAACTTCTGGGCTATCCAGCAAAATGGAGTTGACGTCTGGCGCGATGTTGGCAATGGTGTCATCAAGAGCGTTGTTTTTGGTGTGATCTGCACAGCCGTCGCGCTCTATCAGGGTTATGAAACCGAAGCGACGCCTGAAGGCGTTGCCTATGCCACGACCCGTACCGTTGTGACGGCATCCCTGGGTGTGCTCGCCATGGACTTCATCCTGACGGCCCTCATGTTTTCGACTCCCTGACGAGCGGACAGCAACCAAATGAACAAGAAAAGCACAGAAATCTTTGTCGGCGCATTCGTCATACTTGGCGCACTGGCCCTGTTGTTCCTTGCGCTGAAGGCCGCCAACCTGGCGAGCTTCAACGCAGGGGGAGAGACCTATGTGGTCCAGGCAAGGTTTGACAATATTGGCGGCCTCAAGGCCAGAGCGCCGGTGCGGTCGGCAGGAGTGAACGTTGGCCGGGTCACCAGCATCGTCCTCGATCCTGTGACATTCCAGGGCCTCGTCACGCTCGAAATTTCAAAGGCTGTTGACTTTCCCAAGGACTCGTCTGCAAAAATCCTGACGGCGGGCCTGTTGGGTGATCAGTACATTGGCATTGAGCCCGGTGCGCTGGAGGACAGCCTCAAGCAAGGCGATACCATCACCTATACGCAGTCTGCGGTGGTGCTGGAAAACCTCATTGGCCAGTTCTTGTTCAACAAGACTTCCGAGGGGCAGTGACATCCGCCTTGGCGAAAAGGGAGGGGCCAGGACAAGAGCCCAACCGCCATCGAGAAAAACAACATTAGGAAGTTCTTTGCTTATGACTTTGGGTCTGCGCTTCAATCAAACCGTCAGGCGTTGGCTTGCGTTGACGTTGCTGCTGGGTGGGCTACTGGCTCTTGGTGGGTGCGCCACCCACCCGAATGCGAATCCGAAGGATCCTCTTGAGCCCTTCAACAGAGGGGTCTCCGAGTTCAACGACGCTGTCGACGCTGCATTGCTCAAGCCTGTGGCGACGGCGTACACCACTGTCACGCCCGATCTGATTCGCACCCACATCAGCAACTTCTTTGGCAACCTCAGCGATGCGTGGTCGTTTGTGAATGCAACGCTGCAATTGCGCCCAAAGGAAGCGGCCAACAATTTTCTTCGCTTCAACGTGAATACTTTTCTCGGCTTTGGCGGCCTGCTGGATCTCGCCTCCGAGATGGGCATCGAGCGGACTCGCCTGGATTTCGGGCAGACGCTTGGCAGGTGGGGTGTGCCTGCGGGGCCGTACCTGGTTCTTCCTTTGCTGGGGCCTTCATCGGTTCGGGATGCCGCGGGCCTGGGTGTTGAGTCTCGAGGGGATCTGGTGATGGGGATTGACCACATCCCGACCCGCAACGAGCTGTATGTACTCCGGGCCGTAGAAAAACGAGCCAACCTGCTTCGAGCGACCAATATGCTTGAAAGTGTCGCACTGGACAAATACAGCTTCACGAGAGATGCGTACCTACAGCGGCGGCAGAATCAAATCGAGATCATCGTCGAGGAAGCGCCTCATTTGCCCGAGTTCACCGACGCGGACTCGGCTGACCTTCCTGCGGGTGAAGTGGAAAGTACCAGATAATTCACAGGCTTGGGGAACCGTTGAGGTCCGACGGACTCAAACGGGTTCATGAACGAGGGCGTCTCTGGCCCGGAAAGGATTTCATATGATGAATCGACGCCATTGGCTGGCAGCCATCACCATTTCGTGGACGTCCATGGTTGCAATGGTGGCTCATGCCACGCCCGATGAGGCGCCCGACGCACTGATCAAGCGCATTTCCGGCGAAGTGCTGGAGGTGGTGAAGTCAGATCCGGCGATCCAGGCCGGAGACACGGCAAAAATTGCCGAGTTGGTTGACACCAAAATCATGCCCAACGTGAACTTCGAGCGCATGACCGCTTCTGCAGTTGGTCGCTATTGGCGCCAGGCCTCCGCCGAGCAGAAGTCAAAGTTGCAAAGCGAGTTCAAGACCTTGCTCGTCCGGACCTATTCCGGTGCTTTGGCCGAGATCCGGGATCAGACGCTCAGCTACCGCCCGTTTCGTGCCAACCCGAGTGACACCGAAGTCGTTGTGCGCTCCGAGGTGCGGGGACGAGGCGAACCCATTCAGCTTGACTACCGCCTGGAGAAGACAGAGTCTGGCTGGAAGATCTTTGATTTGAATGTGCTGGGTGTCTGGCTTGTGCAGACCTATCGCTCCCAGTTTGCCCAGGAAATTTCAACCAAAGGCATTGATGGTCTGATTGCGACCCTGTCTGAGCGGAACAAGGCCAACGCCAGCTGAGTTGCTTCCCGTATTGAGTTTGCCTGCCATGACAACCACCTCTTCAAGCCTGAAATTGCCTGCCCAGCTGACCATCGAGTCGGTGGCGGGAGCCATGAAGCAGCTCAGGCTTGCCGCAGATGGCGTTGAGGGAGGGCGGGTCATGGTGGACGCAAGCACCTTGAAGGATTTCGATACCGCGTCGGTAGCGGCCTTGCTTGATCTCCGGCGTCATCTGCATAGAAACAACCGGACGTTGCAGGTTGTCGGTATCCCTGAGCACCTGAAGGAGCTCATTCGCCTGTATGGCGTGAGTGAATTGCTCACCGCTTAAAATATAGGGTTTTGGGCCGCCAGGGCAGGTTCTCCTGCCCTTTTTCGTTTGAATGGCGGTCATGGGCTTTTAGCCATCCATCCATGCCCGCAGTCTCCTTCTCCAACGTCTCCAAGTCCTATTCCTCACCCAGAGGAGATTTTCGTGCGCTCAAAGGTGTCAGCTTCGACATAGAGCAGGGTGAGTTCTTTGGGTTGCTTGGCCCCAATGGAGCGGGGAAGACCACATTGATCAGCATTCTGGCCGGGCTGGCGAGAGCCAGTGGTGGAACGGCGTCGGTGCTGGGTCATGATGTGCGCAGTGACTTCCAAAAGGCCAGAAAGGCCCTCGGCGTGGTGCCTCAGGAGTTGGTGTTCGACCCGTTTTTCAGCGTTCGGGACATCCTGAAAATCCAGTCCGGCTACTTTGGGATCAAGCGCAATGACGCCTGGATCGACAGCCTGCTCGACGGCCTGGGCCTGGCCGACAAGGCCAACTCGAACATGCGCCAGCTCTCCGGCGGAATGAAGCGCAGGGTTCTGGTGGCACAGGCACTGGTTCACAAGCCGCCAGTCATTGTTCTGGATGAGCCAACAGCCGGCGTCGATGTCGAGTTGCGCCAGACGCTTTGGCAGTTTGTCTCCCAGCTCAATCGTGAAGGCAGCACAGTCCTGTTGACCACCCACTACCTGGAAGAGGCCGAGGCCTTGTGTGGGCGGATTGCCATGCTCAAGCGCGGTGAAATGGTGGCACTGGCTTCCACATCGGACCTCTTGCGCCAGACATCAACCAACGTCCTGTCATTCAAGACCGACCAGCCCCTGCCGGCCGACCTGGCATCGGTTGCACGAGTGACAGGTCGAGTGGTTCAACTGCCAGCCCATGACGCGACGGAAATCGAGCAATGGCTGGGCCAGATCAGGCAGGCAGGTATCGCCGTCGAGGATGTGGAGATTCGAAAGCCGGATCTCGAAGATGTCTTTATTGAGGTCATGGCCAGCGAGTCGCTGTCTTCCGAAGAAGTGACAGGAGGTGCAGCATGACCGGATGGCAGACACTCTTTTACAAGGAGATTTTGCGCTTCTGGAAAGTAGGATTTCAGACGGTGGCGGCTCCGGTCATTACGGCGATCCTGTACATGATGATCTTCGGACACGTTCTGGAGGACCGTGTGCAGGTGTACGGCACAGTCAGCTATACCGCCTTCCTGCTCCCAGGCCTGGTGATGATGAGTGTGCTGCAAAACGCATTTGCAAACAGCAGCTCGTCCCTGGTTCAGAGCAAGATCATGGGCAACCTGATTTTCCTTCTGCTCACGCCCTTGTCACATCGTGCATGGTTTGTGGCCTACGTCGGATCTTCGGTTGTCCGGGGCATGGCTGTGGGAGCCGGAGTCATTCTTGCCACCTGGTGGTTTGCCCGGCCAGACATAGTGGCGCCACTGTGGATCGTCCTTTTTGGCTTTCTTGGGGCCGCATTGTTGGGGGCACTGGGCGTGATCGCGGGGTTGTGGGCCGAGAAGTTCGACCAGATGGCTGCTTTCCAGAACTTCATCATCATGCCGATGACGTTTCTGTCGGGCGTCTTCTACTCAATACACTCGTTGCCTGACGTTTGGCAGCAGATCAGCCACCTCAACCCGTTTTTCTACATGATTGACGGCTTCCGCTATGGCTTTTTCGGCACCAGCGATGTTTCCCCATGGCTGTCACTGGCCATCGTGGGCGGAGCGCTGGTCTTTGTCTCGCTCATCGCGCTTCACCTCTTGCGAATCGGGTACAAAATCCGGCATTGAGTGACTCCAGTACCCTTGCCTGTGCGGCCGCGGTTTGGCAGCCCTCACATCGACCTTATCCAGGACACAGTTCAAATGACAGCACAAGAGCTTCAAGACATCATCGCCGCCAACCTAGCCTGCGAGCACATTGAGGTTTCAGGGGATGGGCGGCATTGGTCCGCTGTCATTGTCTCTCCGGAGTTTGAGGGCAAGCGCTCGATTGCACGGCACCAGCGGGTCTATGCGACGCTGGGCGAGCGCATCAAGACAGACGAAGTGCATGCACTGTCGATGAAGACATTGACGCCCCAAGAGTGGGCAGCACAGAACTGAGGTACAGGAGACTCTCAGATGGATAAACTGAAGATCGTTGGTGGCAAGCCGCTCAGTGGCGAGGTCCTGATATCGGGGGCGAAGAACGCAGCCCTCCCTGAGCTTTGCGCAACCTTGTTGACCGATGAGCCAGTCATGTTGACCAACGTGCCGCGTCTCAGGGACGTCGCCACCATGCGGTCATTGCTGGACCACATGGGGGTTCGCACAGAAACACTGGGTGAGCGTGGTGGCATGCGGTTTGACGCGAAAGGGCCGATTGAGCCAGAAGCACCATACGAACTGGTCAAGACCATGCGGGCATCCGTCCTGGTGCTTGGTCCACTGTTGGCAAGGTTTGGCCAGGCCAGGGTTTCGTTGCCAGGCGGGTGCGCCATCGGCGCAAGGCCAGTCGATCAGCACATCAAGGGCCTTCAGGCCATGGGTGCAGACATCACGGTAGAGCACGGCTACATCGTTGCCCAGTTGCCCGAAGGTCAGAAGCGCCTGAAAGGCGCGCGTATTGCCACCGACATGGTCACTGTCACGGGGACGGAAAACCTGCTCATGGCAGCCGCTCTGGCAGACGGAGAAACCGTGTTGGAGAACGCTGCGCAAGAGCCCGAAATCCCAGATCTGGCCGAAATGCTGATTGCCATGGGTGCGCGAATTGAAGGCCATGGCACGAGTCGAATCCATATTCAGGGTGTCGACCGGCTGCGTGGGTGCGAGCACCAGGTTGTTGCCGACCGAATTGAAGCAGGAACATTTCTTTGTGCGGTGGCGGCGACCGGGGGCGAAGTGATTCTGCGCAACGCCAGAGCAGATCACCTTGAATCGGTTGTCGAGAAATTGAGGGATGCCGGCGCAGAGGTCGATGCAGGCGACGGGTTCATCAGAATTCGCAGCCATGGCCGCTTGAAGTCGCAGAGCTTTCGTACCACAGAGTATCCAGGCTTTCCGACTGACATGCAGGCCCAGTTCATGGCGCTCAATTGCGTGTCGCAGGGAACGGCAACGGTGACCGAAACCATTTTCGAAAACCGCTTCATGCATGTGAGCGAGTTGATGCGTCTCGGTGCCCGTATCCAGATCGATGGCAAAGTGGCAGTGGTCGAAGGCGTTGAGCAGCTTTCCGGCGCTACAGTGATGGCCACTGACCTTCGTGCCTCGGCAAGTCTCGTGATCGGCGGACTGGTCGCTCAGGGTGAGACCATTGTGGACAGGATCTATCACCTGGACCGGGGCTACGACCAGATGGAGTCCAAATTGCGTGGCATTGGCGCCGATATTGAGAGAGTTCGCTAAGGGCTGGTGACGGTCCGCATTGCTGAGAGAAACCAGACATGATTACCCTGGCGTTGTCCAAAGGACGCATCTTTGACGAAACCCTCCCACTTCTGGCCGCTGCTGGCATTGAGGTGCTGGAGGACCCCGAGAAATCGCGCAAGCTGATTCTTCAGACCAATCAGCCGGGCGTTCGGGTCGTGCTGGTTCGTGCAACAGATGTTCCGACCTATGTGGCCCATGGTGGCGCTGATCTCGGTGTCACAGGCAAGGACACCCTGATAGAGCACGGAGGGCAGGGCTTGTATCAGCCTCTGGATCTCCAGATTGCAAAGTGCCGAATGAGTGTTGCGGTGCCGGACGACTTCGATTACGCGAAAGCAGTGAGGCAGGGGTCTCGCCTTACCGTGGCGACCAAATACACCACGATTGCCCGTGAGTTCTTCGCCTCCAAAGGCGTTCATGTCGACCTGATCAAGCTCTATGGCAGCATGGAACTGGCCCCCCTGACCGGGATGGCTGATGCCATTGTTGACCTTGTCTCCACTGGAAAGACACTCAAAGCCAATCATCTGGTCGAAGTGGAGGAGATCATGGACATCAGTTCGCGCCTGGTGGTCAACCAGGCCGCCCTCAAATTCAAACAGTCAGATATCCGTCCCATCATCGATGCGTTCGCCCAGGCCGTTGGCGCTCCTGCATCGGCCTGAAGCCTCTTTGCACCATGACCCAAGCAGCCAGACCTCTTCGCCTCTCTACCGCATCCGCCGATTTCGACGCCGCACTGGCTCGGCGTCTCCATTGGTCGGAGGAGGCGGACGGTGCAATTGAGCAGCGTGTAGCCGACATCCTGGCGGATGTGCGAGCCCGCGGCGATGAGGCTGTCATGGCCTACACGGCAAAGTTCGATGGGCTGCAGGCAGATTCCATGGCAGCTCTGGAACTCACGCAAGAGGACTTCAAACGAGCGTTTGACAGCCTGCCTGCTGCTCAGCGCGATGCCCTGCAGCGCTCGGCAGCCCGCGTGCGCAGCTATCACGAAGCGCAGAAGAAGGCTGGTGGTGAGACCTGGACGTACCTTGATGAGGACGGGACCATGCTCGGCCAGAAGGTCACGCCGCTCGACCGCGTGGGGATCTACGTCCCCGGGGGAAAGGCTGCGTACCCGTCCAGCCTGATCATGAACGCCGTACCGGCTCACGTGGCCGGGGTGCAGGAAATCATCATGGTCGTGCCCACGCCAGTGCGGGGCAGTGTCGCGACGGGGGGCGCCGGCGGTAAGACGGCCACCCAGGGGGAGCGCAACGAGCTGGTGCTGGCCGCCGCCTATGTGGCTGGCGTTACGCGCGCCTTCACGATTGGCGGTGCTCAGGCGGTCGGGGCGCTGGCCTATGGGACACACACCATCCCCAAGGTGGACAAAATCACCGGCCCGGGTAACGCCTACGTGGCTTCGGCCAAACGCCGGGTGTTCGGTACGGTAGGTATCGACATGATTGCGGGGCCGAGCGAGATCCTGGTCCTCGCTGATGGCACGACGTCGCCTGAGTGGGTTGCCATGGATCTCTTCTCGCAGGCTGAGCACGACGAGTTGGCACAGAGCATCTTGCTGTGTCCCGACGACGCGTATCTCGACAAGGTCCAGGCAGAGATCGACCGCTTGCTGCCGACCATGCCTCGCGCCGGGATCATTGCCAAGAGTCTGAATGACCGGGGAGCCCTCATTCTCACCAAATCAATGGAAGAAGCCTGCGAGATCAGCAACCGGATCGCGCCGGAGCATCTGGAGGTCTCGAGCCGGGAGCCGGGCAAATGGGAGCCACTGCTCAAGCACGCCGGCGCCATTTTTCTCGGTGCGTACACGAGCGAAAGCCTGGGCGACTATTGCGCGGGGCCCAACCATGTGTTGCCCACCAGCGGAACCGCTCGTTTCTCGTCGCCATTGGGCGTGTATGACTTTCAGAAGCGCAGCAGCCTCATCCAGGTGAGCGCCCAGGGTGCACAACCTTTGGGCCAGATTGCGGCTGAAATGGCCTATGGTGAGGGGCTACATGCACATGCGAGGGCCGCGGAGCTGCGGCTGGATACAGTCCCCCCCATGCGGAACAGCCAGTGAATACCGCTTTGCGTTTCATTCGTGACGACATCAAGGCCATGCAGGCCTATGTCGTGCAGTCGGCCGCCGGGATGGTCAAGCTCGATGCCATGGAGAACCCATTTCCTCTGCCTGAGCGCCTGCGTGCGGAGCTGGGCAAGCGTCTGGGCGAAGTGGAGGTTAACCGGTACCCGGGGTCGCGTGTCGCCGACTTGAAGGCTATGCTGGCAAGCTCGTTGGACCTGAACGATTCTCAGGCCATTGTGCTGGGCAATGGTTCAGACGAGCTCATCTCACTTCTGGTGCTGGCCTGCTCCAGGACCGGGGCATCCATCCTGGCACCCGTTCCAGGGTTCGTGATGTATGAGTTGAGCGCCAGACTCATGGGTCTGGCGTTCCATGGCGTGCCGCTGACCGCCGACTTCGAACTGGACGTGCCAGCCATGTCGGTAGCGATTGCAGAGCACCAGCCAGCGGTGACCTTTCTGGCTTACCCCAACAACCCCACTGCGAACCTCTGGGGCGAAGATGCCGTGCGTACGGTTGTCCGTGCAGTGGGTGCCTATGGCGGAATTGTGGTGATCGATGAGGCGTATCAGCCTTTTGCCAGCAAGAGCTGGTTGAGCCAGATTCGGACGAATCCGGGTGACAACCGCCATGTGCTGCTCATGAGAACCATGTCCAAGCAAGGCTTGGCGGGGGCCCGTCTGGGCTACATGCTAGGGGACGCCGAGTTGATTGCACAGATAGACAAGGTTCGCCCGCCCTACAACGTTTCGTCACTCAACGCCGAGTGCGGATTGTTTGCTCTGGAGCATGCCCAGGCGTTGGCCGACCAGGCCGCCACTGTCCGCGAAGAAAGAGACCGGTTGCTGGCTGCTCTGGCCGCGATCTCTGGCGTCAAGCCTTTTCCCAGCGAGGCCAATATGGTCCTGGTCAGGGTGCCAGATGCCGCCAAAACTTTCGCCGAATTGAAGCAGCGAGGCATTTTGGTCAAGAATGTTTCTACAATGCACTCATTGCTGGGCAATTGTCTGCGCCTGACGGTAGGCACACCGCAGGAAAACGCCATTCTGGTTGATGCCCTCAAGCAAAGCTTATGACCCAAGTTTCTCCCAACTCCACAGCGGCCCGGGAAGCCGACGTTCAGCGTGATACCGCCGAGACGCAAATTCGCGTGCGGCTCAATCTGGATGGTTCCGGGAAGGCCGAACTGTCCACAGGCATCGGTTTTTTCGACCACATGCTGGACCAGATCGCGCGCCATGGCCTGATTGACCTGCTGGTTGAGGCCAAAGGCGATTTGCATATTGACGGACACCACACGGTGGAAGATGTCGGTATTGTTCTGGGGCAGGCCATGAGCAAAGCCGTGGGCGACAAGAAGGGGATCCGACGCTATGGCCATGCCTACGTGCCGCTCGATGAGGCGCTCTCCAGGGTGGTCGTGGATTTCTCCGGACGTCCGGGCCTGTACATGAACGTCGAGTTCCGTGCAGGGATGATTGGGGCGTTTGACAGTCAGCTTGCCTATGAATTCTTCCAAGGTTTTGTCAATCATGCGGGTGTTACGCTGCATATTGACAATCTCAAAGGCGAGAATGCTCACCATCAGGCAGAAACCATCTTCAAGGCGTTTGCTCGAGCCCTTCGGATGGCGCTCGAGCGCGACGCTCGTCTCGGCGACGTTGTGCCTTCGACCAAAGGCTCGCTGTAGCCAGTTGTCCTTCTCCATGTCATGAATCGCCAGACAGTGGCTGTCGTCGACTACGGCAGCGGAAATTTGCGTTCGGTTTCTCAAGCGGTCATCCATGCTGCCATGGGGACCGCCACGGATGTCGTGGTGACCTCTAGCGCGCAGGCTGTGCGAGATGCCCATCGAGTGGTTCTCCCTGGCCAAGGCCATATGGGTGACTGCATCCGTGAGCTTCGGGATTCCGGCCTGATGGATGTGGTGCTTGAGGCTGCTGCTTCCAAACCGCTGTTTGGGGTGTGTGTCGGCATGCAGATGCTGCTCGACCGAAGCGAAGAAGGACCGACAGAATGCCTTGGCCTCATCCCGGGCGAGGTTGTACGCTTCCGCCTGGAGGGTATGGTGCAACAGGACGGAAGCCGTTTCAAGGTTCCCCAGATGGGATGGAACCCGGTTTTTCATGACCTGGGCAGAGGACCTGCTCACCCGGTCTGGAAGGGTGTACCTGACGGCGCCTACTTCTATTTTGTGCACAGCTATTTCGCCCGACCAGCTGACCCTCATCACTGCGTGGGCGAGGCGGACTACGGCGGGCGCTTTGCAGCGGCGCTGGCCCGCGATAATATTTTTGCTACGCAATTCCACCCGGAGAAAAGTGCTGACCAGGGGCTGGCGCTTTACTCCAACTTCCTTTCCTGGACACCCTGAGCTCACTGACAGCCATGCTTCTCATCCCCGCCATCGATCTCAAGGACGGTCAATGTGTTCGCCTCAAACAAGGCGACATGGATCAATCCACTGTCTTCAGCGAGAATCCTGCCGCCATGGCCCGGCAATGGGTTGACAAGGGCGCGCGACGGGTTCACTTGGTGGACCTCAATGGTGCTTTTGCAGGCAAACCCAAGAACGAGGCGGCGATCAAGGCGATCCTGAAGGAGCTCGGCCCTGACATTGACGTGCAGCTTGGCGGAGGTATTCGCGACCTGGACACCATCGAGCGCTACCTCGACATCGGGTTGAGGTATGTGATCATTGGCACAGCAGCAGTGAAGAATCCTGGCTTTCTGCAGGATGCATGCTCTGCGTTTGGCGGCCACATCATCGTGGGCCTGGACGCCAAAGACGGCAAAGTTGCCACTGACGGCTGGAGCAAGCTCACCGGTCATGAGGTTGTTGACCTGGCGCGAAAGTACGAAGACTATGGCGTGGAGTCCATCATCTACACAGACATTGGGCGCGACGGAATGCTGTCGGGAATCAACATCGATGCCACCGTAGCCTTGTCCCAGTCCATCAGCATCCCGGTGATTGCATCCGGTGGGCTGTCCAACCTCGACGATATCCGCAACCTTTGCGCCGTTGAAGAAGATGGTGTGGAGGGGGTGATCTGCGGGCGTTCAATCTACAGCGGCGATCTCGATTTCGAAGAGGCCCAGGCACTCGCCGACGAACTGACCTCGCAAGAGTGATGCAGCGCGGTTCCATTTCAACTCTGCGCGACTGATTCATACCATGCTGGCTAAACGCATCATCCCGTGCCTGGATGTCACAGGTGGGCGGGTTGTCAAAGGCGTCAACTTCGTCGAGCTGCGAGATGCAGGGGATCCTGTGGAAATTGCAGCCCGCTACAACGAGCAGGGTGCTGACGAGCTGACCTTTCTGGACATCACGGCAACCTCGGACGATCGCGACCTGATCCTGCACATCATCGAAGATGTCGCGTCTCAGGTATTCATCCCGCTGACTGTGGGAGGGGGCGTGCGCACCGTTGAGGATGTTCGCCGCTTGCTCAATGCCGGGGCAGACAAGACAAGCTTCAACTCCGCAGCGATTGCCAATCCCGATGTCATTCGACTGGCCGCTGACAAGTACGGCTCGCAGTGCATTGTCGTGGCGATCGACGCCAAGCGACGTTTTGGCGATGACCTGATGGCGCGCGGTGAAGGCTGGGATGTCTACAGCCATGGTGGACGAAAGAACACCGGCCTGGACGCCATTCAGTGGGCTCGGCAGATGGCGGTTTTGGGTGCTGGAGAGATACTCTTGACCAGCATGGACAAAGATGGGACCAAATCCGGGTTCGATCTGGCCTTGACCAAAGCGGTATCCGATATTGTGGACATTCCCGTTATCGCTTCGGGCGGCGTCGGGACGCTGGACCATCTGGCCGATGGTGTGCAGCAAGGCGGAGCCGACGCTGTGCTGGCTGCCAGCATTTTTCACTACGGCGAGTTCACAGTCGCACAAGCCAAGGAAAAAATGGCCGAGCGCGGTATCCCGGTGCGCCTCTGACGACTGCAGAACCCCGCAACAATCGCCGCTGACCAAGCGGCGTGCCGATGCCGGCGAATCCTGGGCGCTTACAGCGCGTCGCTCTCAGCGGGGGGCAAACGTCGTTCCACGCGGTCTTCGAGTTCACCAATGCTGGCGGACAGTCCGTTTCCTGTTTGCTCCATGACTTGCTCAAGATTGGTTTGCAGCAGGTCCACGCGAGCATGCAGTTTGTCCGCAATGTCCCGCTCCCGGTCTGCGATGGCCTGCAGCTCTGTCTGAAGGTAGTTGCGCAACTCGGTGAACCGGGATGCTTCGGCCTTGTCGGCAAGCTGCCGCTGCTCGCTGGCCTCCTTGGTCAGCCGCTTGATCTCCATCATGTGCAAAGCCTGGTGATACAGCTGTAGCAAGAGGAACAGAACCAGCGTGACTGCAATGACGCCCAGCATGAACAGCCCGACTGGCGCTTCAAGTTCAGTAAACCCGAAGTTCAGGGTTGAAGGCTGCAAGATGGTGTCGACATTCAACGCGACGAAGCCAGCGACCAGCAAGATGAAGATGACGAGAATGATGGTTCTAGCTTTCATGGGGCTATGAGGGCAGTGGCCTGTTGATTCCGGACATTATGACCGCTAGCCAATGCCCTTGGCGCTATTGTGTGACAAGGTGTCAGCTCATGCCGAGGCATGGTAGATTCCATGGATGAAATGGTTGGACGAAGTTAAGTGGGACGCCAATGGCTTGGTTCCTGTCATCGCACAGGAAGCGGAAAGCGGGGACGTCCTCATGTTTGCCTGGATGAACCGCGAGGCGCTGCAGAAAACGGCGGAGTTGGGGCGGGCTGTGTATTTCAGTCGCTCCCGGAACAAGCTGTGGTTCAAGGGTGAAGAATCCGGGCATGAACAAGTGGTGCATGCCCTCAGGCTCGATTGTGACAATGACGTGGTTCTTCTCAAGATCACACAGAAAGGCCACGATCCGTCCATCGCCTGCCATACCGGGCGGCACAGTTGTTTCTATCAGGAACTGCGTGAAGGGGCATGGGTGGCAGTTGAGCCAGTCGTCAAAGATCCAAAGAGCATTTACAAACCATGAGCGATTTCAATCAGCTGGATGCGCTGGAGCGACTCGCTGCAGTCATTGAGTCTCGCAAGCCATCCCAGGGTGGCGACCCGGAGAAAAGCTATGTGGCACGCCTTTTCCACAAGGGGTCGGACGCCTTCCTCAAAAAGGTCGGTGAAGAGGCGACGGAAGTGGTGCTGGCAGCAAAGGACTGCGATGCAGGAGGCGACCGCCAGAAGCTGGTCAATGAGGTTGCCGATCTGTGGTTTCACAGCATGATCGCCCTGTCGCACTATGGGGTCAGCCCTGCCGATGTTGTCAACGAGCTGGTTCGCAGGGAAGGTTTGAGCGGCCTCGAAGAGAAAGCCCTTCGCAAAGCCAAAGCGCGAGAAGGGCAGTCCGATTGATGTGCCCCTGGGTACCAAGCAAGGAGAGAGCATGTCCGAAGACAAAGACATCATCGACGTGACCCCCGTCGGCGAGAGTGGAGACAAGGACGCCGAGTCGCTGAAGACGATCGGGTGGATCAGCTACGGCTTGCATTTTGTCGTCGCCCTTGCTGCAGTTCTTCCGGGTACGCAAGTCGGGCTCGGTCTTCTGCTGATTGCATTGATCATTGATCTGGTCAAGCAGTCCGATGCAGAAGGGACGTGGCAGGCCACGCATTTTTCCTGGCGCATTCGTTCGGTGATCTGGGCCGGTGTGCTCTACGTGGTGACCTTGCCGCTTTGGTTTGTTTTTGTTGTTCCGGGCATGATTGCCTGGATCGTGGTTTCCATTTGGTTCCTCTACCGGATTATCAAAGGCGCACTGTGGATGAAGGACAGCCGTCCAATGCCCAGTTGACCAGTCCTGCCGGTGAGGCTCGACCTTGTTTGATTTCTTTTAACTCTGTATGTCCGAATCTCACGACCCGAACTGCATTTTCTGCAAGATTGTTGCTGGCGCCATTCCCAGCAAGAAGGTGTACGAAGACGACGATGTCTTCGTTTTTCATGACATCGAGCCGTGGGCACCTGTTCACTTTTTGATGGTCCCCAAGGCACACATCCCGTCGATGGCCCACCTGGAAGACAAACATGCAGCCTTGATGGGCAAGATGATGGTGCTGGCGCCAAAACTGGCTGCCGAGCAGGGCTGTGAGCCCTATCCTGAGGGTGGGTTTCGCGTTGTCTGCAACACGGGCGCGCATGGTGGGCAAGAGGTTCACCATTTGCACGTGCACGTGATTGGTGGCCCCCGCCCCTGGAAAAAGGGTTGAAACTGGTAAAAATGGCCAATATCTACCGCCGTTGAGGCGTGAATCGGTCGAGGGAACCTCTGCGCGGCGTAGAATCAAATCAATTGCGCATCGTGCGATATTTCAGTTCTGGAGAGTAAGGAATGGGATCGTTTTCTATTTGGCACTGGTTGGTGGTGCTGGTGATCGTGCTTCTGGTTTTTGGTACCAAGAAGCTTCGGAACATTGGTTCTGATCTCGGTGGCGCCGTCAAAGGTTTCAAAGATGGGATGAAGGACGGCAGCGCGGATGAAGCGCCAGCTGCTCCGGCAGGTCAGGTCACCCAGAGCAAGTCTGCGGAACAATCTGAGGCCATCGACGTCGAGGCAAAGCAGAAGAGCTGAGCCAGCGTTGGTCATGGGGCGCTGCGGGGTTCGGCCACGGCGCACCTTCTGCCATGTGTTCCGCCTTCTTGTTTTTGTTAGATCGTCATGATTGACCTCGGAATATCCAAGCTCGCCCTCATCGGTGCGGTGGCACTGGTCGTGATTGGCCCGGAGAAGTTGCCGCGGGTAGCCAGAACCGTAGGGGCTTTGCTGGGCAAGGCGCAGCGCTATGTGGCTGATGTGAAGGCAGAGGTCAACCGTTCGCTCGAACTTGACGAGCTGAAGAAGATGCGAGACAGCGTCGAAGGCGCAGCCCGTGACGTCGAATCGTCTGTGCGCGAGGGGGCCAACGATTTCGAGAAGTCCTGGGCGGAGGCCACCTCAGCCCTTGAAGAGAGCGACGGAGCCTATTCCTCTGACGCCCTGAATGAGCTTGGAGAGCCCGTCTATCCCACCTACAGGCACCCACGCAAGAACTGGCGCATCAAGCAGACAGCGATGCCTCAGTGGTACAAGGCACGCTCAGGCGTGCGAACCCGCGCTCTTTCTGGCGCGGCGCGAGTGGCGCGCTACCGCCCCCGCAATACCTCAAGTTCCCGTTGATGTCCGAAAAAAATGAGCCAGCTGACGAGCTGGCAGGCACAGAGCAGCCCTTTGTCCAGCACTTGATGGAGTTGAGAGACCGCTTGGTCTACAGCTTGATCGGATTGCTGGTGTGCATGGGCGCGTTGGCCTTATGGCCTGGCCCAAGCGGTTTGATCGATTTGATTGCCGTGCCCATCAAGGCGCACATGCCGCCTGATGCCAAGCTCATCGCGGTTGGGGTGTTCTCGCCTTTCTTTGTGCCCCTTAAAGTGCTGGCCATGGCCGCGCTGTTGGTCTCTCTGCCTTGGTGGATGTACCAGCTGTGGTCATTCATCGCGCCCGGTCTCTACAAACACGAAAAGCGCTTTGCCATCCCCCTGATCGTGCTCGGCAGCGCACTGGCCTACCTGGGCATTGGGTTTGTTCAGTTCTTTGTGCTGGACAAGATGTTTGGCTTCATTCAGAACTTCACGCCCGAGAGCGTTGCGGCGACCCCTGATATCGCTTCGTATGTGGAGGCGATTCTGTCGTTGTATCTGGCTTTCGGCCTGGCATTCCAGGTGCCTATTGTCGTGATGCTTCTGGTGCGTCTCGACATGGTTTCTGTTGAGAAGCTCAAGGGCTTTCGCGGCTATTTCATCGTCGTCGCCTTCATCATCGCCGCCGTCGTCACGCCACCAGACGTGATCTCGCAGTTGGCGCTGGCCGTACCCATGTGCCTGCTCTATGAGCTCGGCATCATCGGGGCGCGCTGGTTTGCGCCCAAGAAGGACGCGTCTGATGGCGATGAAGAAAATGCGTCGGATGCCAGCGTTGATGGTCAAGGCGACACCGGCAGCGCGGGCAAGGACTAATACTTCTGGGGCTGTGCCTTGTAGCGCCTTGCGTGTGGTCAGTAGGTGTGCTTTCTCCTGAGTGCCGAGCACCGGGGCATCCAAGTGGTACCCCAGCCGCGTGATCCCTGGAAGGAGCGTCGGCTGTCCCCCAGCTGCGACTGCTCCTATATGTCTAGCGTGCCAGACCTCTCAGAAGCGCTGGGTCACGTTTGGCGGGGGTGACAGTCAAAGTCTCTTTGCCGCTGCGCCTGACAATTTCCAGTTTGGCCGGTTCACCAGGCTTGAGCGCTGCAACGGTAGCCAGCAGCTGAGAGACATTACCCACGGTGACGCCATTGACGGCAACGATGACGTCACCGGGCATCATTCCGGCGCTGGCGGCGGGGCCGTTCTGGAGCACGCCAGTGATGATGACGCCACTGTCGTTGCTGAGGCCAAATGTCTGCGCCAGCTCAGGCGTCAGGTTTTGTGGCTCCACGCCAATCCATCCGCGTGTGACCTTTCCTTCAAGAACGATAGCATCCAGCACCGATTTCGCCGTGGATGTCGGAATGGCAAAGCCAATGCCCATGGATCCGCCTGAGCGAGAGTAAATGGCCGTGTTGATGCCCATGAGTGTCCCTCTTGTGTCAACCAGAGCGCCGCCCGAGTTTCCTGGGTTGATCGCGGCGTCAGTCTGGATGAAATTCTCGAACGTGTTGATGCCGAGCTGGTTTCTGCCCAGGGCGCTGACAATGCCACTGGTCACTGTTTGACCCACGCCGAACGGGTTGCCAATGGCCAGAACGGGGTCTCCAATGGCCAGGCTGCCGGTGTCGCCCAGCGTGATGACAGGCAAATTTCCCAACTCGATCTTGAGGACGGCCAGGTCTGTTTCAGGGTCGGTGCCTATGACCTTTGCTGCCGTGCGGCGGCCATCATTGAGGACCACTTCGATCTGGTCGGCCTCTTCCACCACGTGGTTGTTCGTCAGGATGTACCCGGCGGGGCTGACAATGACGCCAGAGCCCAAGCCGGCCTGCGCGGGTGACTGGTCTTGCTCTCCAAAAAAGAACTGAAACCACGGATCAGTGGCACCGTTAGAGGCCACTGCGGTAGAGGTGTTGATGCTGACAACGGCGGGAGCCGCCACTTTGGCAGCATTGCGGAAGTTGGGCACGCCGTTGGCGCCAGCGTTCGCGTCTGCAGGCACGGTGCTCTCAAACACCTGAACGACCGACGCTCCCTTGCCCGCGTTGCGCACCCAGTCCGGCTTGAGCGTCGCCACCACGAAATAGGCTGCCAGCAACACAGTGACAGCCTGCGAGAAAACCAACCAGATACGTTTCATAGGGATTGCAGGCAATTGCGCGGCCGATATGGCCGCCGAACATGACTATTGTCATGCAATTGACGGCGAGTCACTGATATTTCAAGCCTATTGACCCATGTCAATGCCTGACTTGGCCATGAGCAGTGCAATGCTCATGTATCTATCTGCAAAGGAGAGAGTGACATGAAAGCGGTGATCGACCTTTTTTCCACTGACTACGGCTTGCTGAGCCTGGCGGTGCTGGTGTTCATCATTGTGATGGCCGTTTGGTTCCTGCGTTTCTTCTCCCGCAAGATCGACGAATCGGCGAAGGCGCAGCGCTGACGCGAAAGCCGCTCTGGCTGTCAAAATAGCGGCATGACAGCCAAAACATCACAAGTCGATTCCACTCATGGCGTCGACCGGTCCGAGTTGACCCAGCGCCTGCAGATGCTGCTTCAGCCAGCGCTTTTCAAGGACTATGGACCGAACGGTCTTCAGGTCGAAGGAAAGTCCAGGGTCCGGCGCTTGGTGACCGGCGTCACAGCAAGTCTGGCACTGATCGACGCAGCGATCGATGCGCAAGCAGACGCCATTCTGGTTCATCACGGCCTGTTCTGGCGCGGCCAGGACGGGCGGGTTGTTGGGTGGATGAGGCAGCGCCTCGCGCGCTTGTTGGCTCACGACGTCAATCTGTACGCCTACCATCTGCCGCTGGACGCCCATGCGGAGCTGGGCAATAACGCCCAGCTGGCGGCGCGACTGGGCGTCAAGCGATGGCAGGGCGAAGCTGGCAGCTTTGGCGACCAGCAACTGGGCTGGATTGGCGACGCTGCATTCGAATCGGCTGCGGCATTGGCCAGCCACGTCAAAGAGCGCCTCGATCGAACGCCGTTACTGGTGGAGGGTGACGGCCGGCAGATCAAGACAGTAGCCCTGTGTACGGGAGGTGCTCAAGGGTACTTCGAATCCGCCATCGCTGCAGGTGCTGATGTCTTCATCACGGGTGAGATATCCGAGCCACAAGCGCACTACGCGCGCGAATGCGGAGTCGCGTTCATTGCCTGTGGTCACCATGCATCCGAGCGGTATGGCGTGCAGGCGGTGGGACAACGGCTGGCGGACGAACTTGGTGTCCAGCACCAGTTTGTGGACATACCCAACCCGGCCTGAAGAAAGGCCTTCCATGGCTCTCTCAAATTCTCCCAGGCCTGTCGCCATCAGCATGGGTGATCCGGCGGGCATCGGGCCGGAGATTGTTGTCCGGGCAATGCTGGAACGCCCCGAGATCCGGTCGTCCTGCGTCGTCTATGGTCACGATGGCGTGTTCGACCGTGCGTGTGGCGTACTGGGGGTGCGGTTTGCTGACCTCTTCGAGGCGGATGACCATGAAGGTCGATGCGTGCCCTCAACGACAGGGCGGGTTCAGCTTGTTTCCCTGCGGCAGTCAGGGGCGGCCAGCTTGCCTGTCTGGGGCCAGGTGAGCGCTGCAGCAGGGCATATGGCCGCGCAGGCCATCAAGGCTGCCGCCGCGGCCTGTCTGCATGGGCATGCAAGAGCCCTGGTGACCGCGCCTATCCACAAGGAAGCTCTGGCAGCCGCTGGAGAACCCTTTCCCGGGCATACGGAGATGTTGCAGCACCTGGCCGCGCTTCACGCCGGTATTGGCATCGAGTCGGTGCCTGTCCGAATGATGCTCAGTTGCCCTGGCCTACGGACTGTGCTGATGAGCATCCATGTCAGTTTGCAGGAGGCACTGGCTGCGATCACGGCCGAGAACCTCAGGCAGACGATACTGCTGACCCAGGCTCATTTTTCACGCCAGGGCGTGCCTGGCCTTCGTGTGGCTGTGGCAGGGGTCAACCCCCATGCCGGAGAAGGAGGGCTGTTTGGTCGCCAGGAGCTGGACGTGCTGGGGCCGGTGGTGGCTTCTTTGCAAGCCGAGGGAGTGAACGTGTCGGGGCCGCATGCACCGGACACAGTCTTCATGAGGGCTCGCCAGGGCGAGTTCGATCTGGTGATCGCGATGTATCACGATCAGGGCCTGATCCCGGTCAAGCTGATGGGCCTGGAGCACGGAGTCAATACGACGATTGGATTGCCTTTCCTGCGCACCAGCCCCGACCATGGCACGGCATTTGATCTGGCGGGCACAGGGAGTGCTTCCTGCGAAAGCCTGTTGGCCGCGCTGGAGCAGGCCATGGGTCAGTGCTGAGCGAAACCTCTGCCCATTGGGTTGACTGCCCGGGGGCGGGTTCACCAAACAGAAAGAAAGAAGCCGCTGGGAGTAGCGGCTTCTTTCATGGGTAGGGCCGCTGGTATCAGCTGCCTGCTTCAGCGCTTGAGGCTGTCACGAATCTCCCTCAGCAACACAATGTCCTCGGGCGTGGCGGCCGGAGGTGCTGCCGGTTCCTCACGCTTGAGCCGGTTGACCTGTTTGACCAGCATGAAAATGATGAAAGCCAGAATGATGAAGTTGAGCAAAATGGTCAGAAAGTTGCCGTAAGCGAGGACGGCGCCAGCTTTCTTTGCTTCGGCGAGCACGGTTTCAGATTGTCCGGCCAGGGGGATGAAGTAATTGGAGAAGTCCAGGCCTCCGAAGATGGTGCTCACTACAGGCATCACCACATCGTCAACCAGCGAGCTGACGATCTTTCCGAATGCCGCGCCGATGATCACACCGACGGCCATATCCATCACGTTGCCCTTCGCGGCAAATTCCTTGAACTCTTGCATCATGCCCATGTGACTCTCCTGTGGTGATTTGGGGCTATCGATCTTTGCTCCCCGCGTGGTGTTACTGAGCGGGGTGCAAGCATTGTCACATGGAACACATTTGTATTAGGGGCTGAATCGAAACTGATGGTTAGCAGCGCAAATCGATTCTGGATGAGACGCGGCCTCATTTACCCTCGATTTGCCTGTCTAGGTCCGGTACAATAGCGGGTTGACCCTAGTTTCATGTTAATGAAAGTTCCCCATGAGTGATGATGCAACTGTCGATGCGGCTGCCCAAAGCAGCCGCCGGACTTGGCTGATCGCTTCCTGTGCCATGGGTGGTGCAGGTGCAGCCGCTGTCGCCGTGCCTTTTGTGAGCAGCTTCCAGCCTTCGGAGCGTGCCAAGGCCGCTGGTGCCCCCATCGAAGTCGATGTTTCTTCTCTTGCCCCGGGCGAGAAGATCGTCAAGGAATGGCGCGGCAAGCCCGTATGGATCATGCGTCGCACCCCTGAGCAACTGAAGACGCTGGAAGAGGATGAGTCGCAACTGGCTGACCCCAATTCCGAGCGCAAGGCCTACCCGACGCCAGAGTACGCCAAGAACCGCCATCGCTCCATCAAGCCAGAGATTTTTGTCGGCATCGGCATCTGCTCTCACCTCGGGTGCTCCCCGGTAGACAAGCTCCAGCCGGGTGCTCAGCCATCCCTTCCCGCGGACTGGCCGGGTGGATTCCTCTGCCCCTGTCACGGATCGACCTTCGACCTGGCGGGCCGGGTGTTCAAGAACAAACCCGCCCCCGACAACCTCGAAGTGCCACCGCACTACTACGCATCCGACAGCGTTATCGTTGTTGGTGAAGAGAAAAAGGCCTGATCCGTCTGCCGCGAAAAGCAGCAGACCTTCGACCACTGAGGCATTCCATGGCTGAATTCAAAGAAATTTCACCTGACGCGCCCCTGGCGCAAAAGACGCTGAACTGGATTGACAACCGGTTCCCTCTGTCCAAGCTCTTCAACGAGCACATGGCAGAGTACTACGCCCCGAAAAACTTCAACTGGTGGTACATCTTCGGTTCACTGGCACTCGTAGTGCTCGTGATCCAGATTGTCACCGGCATCTTCCTCGTGATGCACTACAAGCCTGATGCGGCGCTGGCCTTTGCATCGGTCGAGTACATCATGCGTGATGTTCCCTGGGGCTGGCTGATCCGCTACATGCACTCCACGGGCGCATCTGCCTTCTTTATCGTGGTTTATCTGCACATGTACCGTGGCCTGATCTACGGTTCTTACCGCAAGCCACGCGAACTGGTCTGGGTCTTTGGTTGCGGGATCTTCCTGGCTTTGATGGCTGAAGCCTTCATGGGCTATCTGCTGCCTTGGGGCCAGATGTCCTACTGGGGTGCGCAGGTGATTGTGAACCTGTTCTCTGCCATTCCGGTGGTCGGTCCTGACCTTGCCCTGCTGATCCGCGGTGACTTCGTTGTCGGCGACGCAACGCTGAACCGCTTCTTCAGCTTCCACGTGATTGCTGTGCCTCTGGTTCTGCTGGGTCTGGTGGTCGCCCACATCATTGCGCTGCATGAAGTGGGTTCCAACAACCCTGACGGCGTCGAGATCAAGGCGCACAAGGACGCCAATGGCATCCCGCTCGACGGCATTCCATTCCATCCTTACTACAGCGTGCACGACATCTTCGGTCTGGGCCTGTTCCTGATGGCGTTCACTGCCATCGTGTTCTTCGCTCCCGAGTTTGGCGGCTATTTCCTGGAGTTCAACAACTTCATCCCGGCCGATCCGCTGAAGACGCCACCGCACATTGCGCCAGTCTGGTATTTCACGCCTTTCTACTCCATGCTGCGTGCCATCACCTCCGAGATGATGTATGTGCTGGTGGGGTGTGTCGCGCTTGCCGCCCTGGGTGCGCTGTTCATTGGCCGACTGAATGCGATTATCAAGGTGGGTGTCTTGGGTGTGGCCGCAGTGCTGGCTGTTGCCATGCTGACCATCGATGCCAAGTTCTGGGGTGTGGTGGTGATGGGCGCTGCCGTCATCATTCTGTTCTTCCTGCCTTGGCTTGATTTCAGCCCTGCCAAGTCCATCCGCTACCGTCCGAGCTGGAACAAGTGGTTGTATGCCGTTTTCGTCATCAACTTCCTGATCCTGGGCTACCTTGGCGTCTTGCCTCCATCTCCTGTTGGAGAGCGCGTGTCTCAAGTTGGCACTCTGTTCTACTTTGGCTTCTTCCTGCTGATGCCATGGTGGTCCACCAAGGGCGAGTTCAAACCGGTCCCAGACCGCGTGACGTTCAAGCCTCACTGAGACACAGAAGCCATTAGCGGAGAAAACTTCCAATGAAAAAGATTCTTTTGGGCATCGCACTGGCTCTTGGCATGAGCAGTGCGGCTACGGCCGCCGGAGGCGGGTTTCCCATCGACAAAGCGCCCAATCGGGTGACTGACCAGGCTGCTTTGCAGCGCGGTGCGAAGATTTTTGTCAACTACTGCCTGAACTGCCATTCGGCAGCGTTCATGCGGTACAACCGTTTGCGCGATATTGGTCTGGAAGACAAGGAAATCCAGAAGTACTTCACCTTTGCCACCGACAAGATCGGTGACACGATGAAGGCGTCAATCAATGCGCGCGAGGCCAAAGACTGGTTTGGTGCCACGCCGCCTGATCTGACCGTGATCGCGCGTTCGCGTGCCGGCCATGGGTACAACGGTGCCGACTATATCTATACGCTGTTGCGCACCTACTATCGGGACGGCACGAAGGCCACTGGCTGGAACAACAAGGTGTTCCCGAGCATTGCTATGCCACATCCACTGTGGCAACTGCAAGGCGAGCAAAAGCCTGTGATCAAAGAGGTCGAAAGCCATGGCCACACGACGGAAATCGTGACCGGCTGGGAACAGGTCAAGCCTGGCACCATGTCCAAGGCGGAATATGACGACGCTGTTGGTGACCTGGTGGCCTATCTCCAGTGGATGGGCGAGCCTGCCCAGACCAAGCGTGTTCGTGTTGGCGTCTGGGTGCTTATTTTCCTTTCAGTCTTCACCCTGATCGCCTGGCGCCTGAACGCCGCCTACTGGAAAGACGTCAAGTAATTTCCCATCTATCCCTCAGCCAGTACCCGTCGGCCGGACAACGGTCCGGGGCTGGCCCGGCCAGTGGAAGCGATACGACTGCCGTTCCGCAGCGTCGCCTTCCACTGTTTTGTTTCAAGGAGCCCCTCGAATGATGGTCTTGTACTCTGGCACTACCTGCCCCTTCTCTCATCGCTGCCGCTTTGTTCTGTTTGAAAAAGGCATGGACTTCGAGATCCGTGATGTCGACCTCTACAACAAGCCGGAAGATATCAGCGTGATGAACCCTTACGGTCAGGTGCCTATCCTGGTCGAGCGCGATCTCATCCTGTATGAGTCCAACATCATCAACGAGTACATCGATGAGCGTTTTCCGCATCCCCAGCTGATGCCCGGAGATCCGGTGGATCGTGCGCGCGTTCGGTTGTTTCTCCTGAACTTCGAGAAAGAGCTGTTTGCACACGTGGCCGTGCTGGAGAGCCGTGCGGCCAAGAGCAACGAGAAGGCCTTGGAGAAGGCGCGCTCGCACATTCGTGACCGCCTGACCCAGCTCGCTCCAGTGTTTCTCAAAAACAAATTCATGCTGGGCGACAACTTCTCCATGCTTGATGTGGCCATTGCTCCATTGCTGTGGCGCCTGGACTTCTATGGCATTGAACTGAGCAAGAACGCAGCGCCTCTGCTCAAATATGCAGAGCGAATCTTCTCGCGCCCCGCTTACATTGAGGCGTTGACGCCCTCCGAGAAGGTGATGCGCAAGTAAGCACCCGCCCCATTGCTCACCCTGCTACCTGAACAAGCTCCCGCATGATTGACGCTGATCCTGGATTGCCATCTACTCGCCCATACTTGGTTCGAGCGTTGCATGAATGGTGTACGGAAAACGGCTTTTCACCGTACATGGCCGTCTGCGTTGACGAATCTGTTCAGGTTCCAGCAGAGTACGTGAACAACGGCGAGATCGTGCTCAACGTCAGCTACGACGCCACCAGCGGCTTGCAGCTGGGCAATGACTACATCCATTTCAAAGCCCGTTTCGGCGGTATTCCCAGAGATGTGATGATTCCGGTCTCCCATGTCCTGGCCATTTATGCCAAGGAGAATGGTCAGGGAATGGGCTTTCCCCCACCAGAGCAGCCCGCACAAGCTCTCGCTCCTGTTGAAGGAGGGGCGTCGGAAGAAGAGCCCAACAGCAACGTTACGCCCTTGCGTGCAGTGCCAAGTGGTCCGGCCATCGTGGACAGTGAGGACCACCAGCCTGACCCGCCCAATCCGCCGCCAACCGGTGGTCGCCCGACCCTCAAGCGAGTCAAGTAGAATTCGAGATTCGCCGCTTTAGCTCAGTTGGTAGAGCACTCGCCTTGTAAGCGATAGGTCGTCTGTTCGAGTCAGACAAGCGGCACCAAGACAAAGGAGAGCGTGGCTGAAATCCATGCTCTCCTTTTTATTCGTCTGTCAGGCTCAATAAACCGCGCGTTCGGTGGGGCCTTGGATTTTTACGCGAATCGCGCTAACCTCTGCACCACTTTGGTTCAGTGCGTCCAGAAGCCTTGGCAGTAACTGCCGGATCTTCACCGCTGCGGGCGCGCTTCGGACCAGAATGCACCATTGACCGTCTGTGAGAGGGCCTGACCTCACCTGGCTCCTGAGCGCGGGCGGCAAGAGTGGCTTCACTCGCTCCAAATGTGCTTGTGACTTGGCAATGCGAGCCTGCAGGGCGGCCAAAGTTGGCGCGTCGCCCGCAGCTTGCTCCAACGAGCGCATGTTGTAGGTGGGGCGGTAGTTGGACATCTCTTATTTGTATCTGAACCAATCAAACAGAGCGATTCAGTCAGTCGGGGACAGCAATGCACATCATTATCACGGACGCTTGGCTTGCAAAGAGCAAGGCTATTCATTTGACGGGCGCAAAACTGATGATGCTGGCGCTGCTGCTGATAGGCGGGCTTGGCGCTCTGACGGTTGGTGGCCTGGCATGGGCACAGCACCAGGGGTGGGTGCAAGCCTGGGGGGTGCCAGCTGAGGAAGAAAACGCGGACAGCGCCTATATGAGGGCCAACCTTGACGCGATGGCGAGGCGGCTCGGCGAAATGCAGGCCCGCCTCATCCAAGTAGACTCCCTGGGGGCACGAGTCGCCGAACTCGCGGGCCTGGATCCTGAGGATTTCAAGGTGAAGCCGGGCGAAGGTGGTGCTTTGATGAGCGTATCCCCTTTGTCTGCCGAAGAGTTTGGTCATGCGATGGATTCGCTTGATGAAGAGTCGGCGCAACGGCTGGACTGGTTGACATATGTGGAGTCTCGCTTGTTCGAGCAGCAACTGCAGTCTTATCTTGTCCCGACCCAGGAACCCGTGGAAGGCGCGCGCATCGGTTCACCCTTCGGATACCGAATAGATCCGATCAATGGCCGCAAGGCACTGCACACCGGGCTGGACTTTCCAGCAGATACCGGCACCCCGATTCTGGCCGCAGCAGGAGGGGTTGTCGTGGTTGAGCAACGTCACCCTGCCTACGGCAACATGGTAGAGATTGACCATGGCAACAAGGTGATTACCCGATATGCCCATGCATCGAAGGTATTTGTCAAGAAAGGGGACCTGGTCAAGCGCGGCCAGCACATCGCCGACGTCGGTTCGACAGGGCGGTCGACCGGCCCCCATTTGCACTTTGAAGTCTGGGTGGCAGGCACTGTCCAGAACCCGCGTCGGTTCCTCGATGCTGGGGAGCAACTGGCGACCATATCCGCCAAGCGCTAAGGACCACTGCCGGGCGAAGGTAGAATGGCCTGTTAGCCCGGAATCATCCCTGTTGGCTCGTGCCTGCTCTCGTATGGAGCTGGGCACCTGCATCAACTCTTAAGCGAATATCCGGTTCGTCCTGAAGCGAAAGATCGCCTGGTCGAGCCAATTTTTTTATGGCCACCAACATTCTCACCAAAATCTTCGGCAGCCGAAATGACCGTCTGCTCAAAAGCTACCGCAAGATTGTTGTCCGCATCAACGCACTTGAGCCGCAGTATGAAAAGCTGTCGGACGAAGAGCTGAGTGCCCAGACGCCTGCTTTGAAGCAGCGACTCGGGCAGGGCGAGACGCTGGACGATATCCTCCCCGATGCGTTTGCCGTGGTGAGGGAGGCCAGCAAGCGGGTCATGAAGATGCGTCATTTTGACGTGCAGATGATTGGTGGCCTGGCACTGCATCAAGGCAAGGTTGCAGAGATGCGTACTGGCGAAGGCAAAACGCTGACGGCCACGCTACCCGTCTACCTCAATGCGCTCACAGGTAACGGCGTCCATGTGGTGACGGTCAATGATTACCTCGCCAGCCGCGACGCGCAGTGGATGGGCCGTCTGTATGGTTTTCTTGGCCTGTCGGTGGGCATCAACCTGCCGCAAATGGAGCGGGCCGACAAGCAGGCAGCGTACGCTGCAGACATCACCTACGGCACCAACAACGAGTATGGCTTCGACTATCTCCGCGACAACATGGTGTACGAATCCAAGTACCGTGTTCAGCGGGGCCTGAATTTCGCCATTGTCGATGAGGTCGATTCCATTTTGATCGATGAAGCCCGTACGCCGCTCATCATCAGTGGCCAGGCGGAAGACCAAACACCTGTGTACGTGGCGATCAAGGCGCTGATCCCCTCTTTGGTTCGCCAGGAAGGCGAGGCCGATCCCAGGACAGGCGAAGGCGTGATCAAGCCCGGAGACTTCACGGTCGACGAAAAAGCGCATTCCATCCACCTCACCGAACAAGGGCACGAAAAGGCAGAGGAACTGCTCTCTGGCGCTGGCCTGTTGCCTGAGGGGGCATCCTTGTACGACCCAGGGAACATCACCTTGATGCACCATCTGGTGACATCGCTCAAAGCGCACCACCTGTTTCATCGTGACCAGCACTATGTGGTGCAGGGCGGAGAAGTGGTCATCGTCGATGAGTTCACGGGCCGCCTGATGGCTGGACGACGCTGGAGCGATGGCCTGCACCAGGCTGTCGAAGCCAAGGAAGGCGTGGCGATCCAGCCCGAGAACCAGACACTGGCTTCCATCACGTTCCAGAACTACTTCCGCCTCTACAAGAAGCTCTCGGGCATGACCGGAACTGCGGACACAGAGGCGTATGAGTTCCAGGAGATCTACGGCCTTGAAACCGTCGTGATTCCACCGAACCGCAACAGCCAGCGAAGCGATCAGCTCGATCGGGTGTACAAGACCACGCCTGAGAAATACCGGGCCGCCATTGAGGACATCCGCGAGTGCCACGAACGCGGTCAGCCCGTACTCGTCGGAACATCCTCGATTGAGAATTCCGAGATCATTGCGGACCTGCTGGCCAAAGAGGGGCTTCCGCATGAAGTCCTCAATGCAAAGCAGCACGAGCGTGAGGCGGACATCATTGTCCAGGCAGGCCGTCCTGGCGCGATCACCATCGCGACAAACATGGCTGGGCGTGGCACCGATATCGTGCTGGGCGGCAATCTTGAGAAGCTGTTGGCGGCGGTGGAGAACGACGAAACCCTGGACGAAAAAGCCAGAGAAGAGAAAGCAGAGCAGATTCGCCAACATTGGCAAGAGGATCACGGAAAGGTCAAATCACTCGGCGGCCTGCGCATCATTGCCACCGAACGGCATGAGTCGCGCCGTATCGACAACCAGCTGCGCGGGCGTTCTGGCCGTCAAGGTGACCCCGGGTCGTCCCGTTTCTACCTGAGCCTGGATGACCAGCTCATGCGGATCTTTGCGGGAGATCGCGTCCGGGCCATCATGGACAAGCTCAAGATGCCCGAGGGCGAGGCCATTGAGGCAGGCATGGTCACGCGGAGCATTGAGAGCGCGCAGCGCAAAGTGGAGGCTCGCAACTTCGATATTCGCAAGCAGCTGCTGGAATACGATGATGTGGCCAACGATCAGCGCAAAGTGATCTATCAGCAGCGAAACGACATCATCGACGCCGATTCCCTCAGGGCACAGATTGATGACCTGCGAAACGGCTGCTTCTCTGATGTGGTCCAGCAGTATGTTCCCGCTGGAAGTGTGGAGGAGCAGTGGGATCTGCCGGGTCTGGAGAAAGCCCTTGCAGACGACTGGTCACTGCAAGTTCCAGTCGTCCAGTGGGTCAATGATGCCGACGCCATCGATGCAGAGGAGCTGGCGGAGCGCGTACAGGGCGAAGCCACCAAGGCTTTCGAGGAGAAGGTGGCGCTGGTTGGCGAAGAGAACTTCACCCAATTTGAGCGCATGGTGCTGCTGCAGAACATTGACAGCCAGTGGCGCGATCATCTCGCGGCACTGGACTATCTGCGGCAAGGTATTCACTTGCGTGGCTATGCACAGAAACAGCCGAAGCAAGAGTACAAGCGTGAAGCCTTCATGCTGTTTGGACAACTGCTCGACAGCGTCAAGCACGAAGTGACGCGCATTTTGATGAATGTCCGCATTCAATCTGCCGAGCAGGCCAATGAGGCGGCCCAGCAGATTGGTGAGAGCGCCGAGCACATCTCGAACGTGACCTACACCGCACCAGACGAGTCAGGTGAGGCCCATACAACAGATGGGATGACTGCAACACCTTCCAGTGGTGATGATGTCCCTCGCGTGGGGCGAAATGACCCTTGCCCTTGCGGAAGTGGTAAAAAATACAAGCAATGCCACGGCAAGTTGAGCTGATCTCAGCGTGAACGATGAGAAGGCAGTCGGTGGTGGCCAACTGCCTTTTTTTATACGAGGCCCATATGCCAGTCAATCTAGATACTCCGAATCCTGATCAACTCCTGCCCGTTGCCGGCGTGCGCATCGGTGTCACCGAGGCAGGTATCCGTAAGAAAGCTCGCAAAGATCTGACTGTGTTTTTGTTGGACGAAGGCACTCTGGTCGATGCAGTTTTCACGCTCAATCGATATGCGGCAGCGCCGGTACAAGTTTGCAGGGACCACCTGGAGGCCGGAGCGGATATTCGCGCCATCGTAATCAATACCGGGAACGCGAACGCCGGTACCGGCGCACAGGGCCTGAATGATGCACGCCAGACGGCCAGCGCCCTGGCTCGTGCGCTCGGCGTCAATCATGAGCAAGTTCTGCCGTTCTCGACCGGCGTGATCATGGAGCCGCTTCCAATGGACAGGCTGTTGGCTGGACTGCCTACGGCGCTGCAGGATGCAGCCAGCGCTGATGCAGTCGCTGGTCCGAAGTGGCTCAAAGCAGCCGAAGGCATCATGACGACTGATACCATCCCGAAGGCTCGAAGCAGTCAGGTGGAGGTCGGGGGCAAGGCAGTGACTGTCTCCGGCATTGCCAAGGGTGCGGGCATGATTCGCCCCAACATGGCGACAATGCTCGGCTACGTGGCTACAGATGCAGCGGTCAGCCCTGGTGCCATGCAAGGTCTGGCCAAGCGCCTCGCCGATGCCAGTTTCAACCGGGTAACCGTTGACGGGGACACCTCAACCAATGACTCGTTTGTTGTCATTTCGACAGGCCAGGCAGGCAACCCGCCGATCGAGGACTGGGATTCGGCCGATGGTCAGGCTGTACTGACCGCATTGATGGATGTATCGCGCCACCTCGCGCATGCGTTGGTCCGGGACGGAGAAGGCGCCACGAAGTTCATTGAAGTCAGGGTAGGGGGCGGAAAGCACGCCCAGGAGTGTCTTCAGGTTGCTTACGCCATCGCACATTCGCCGCTGGTCAAGACGGCGTTCTTTGCCAGCGACCCGAATCTGGGACGAATTCTCGCTGCTGTGGGGTATGCAGGTATCGCCGATCTGGACATCTCGGGTGTGGACCTTTCGCTGGGGGATGTGGAGGTGGTCAAGGCCGGTGGACGTCACCCAGCATACCGGGAAGAAGATGGGCAGCGGGTAATGAATGAATCCGAGATTCTGGTGCATGTGTCGCTTGGGCGAGGAGACGCGACCGAGTCTGTCTGGACCTGCGATTTCAGCCACGATTACGTGACCATCAACGCCGACTACCGCTCATGATTGAAGCCAAACTGGAGCGCATGCTCGACCGTGTAGAGCGACTGGCTGACCGCATCGAGGCCGCGCTGCCAGGAGTGCTGGTGGAGCCGGACTGGAGCGAGTCGGTGGCGTTTCGGTATCGTCGGCGAGCGGGTCGGCAGCCTGTGCTGGAGCCTGTCCGCCGTTTGGCGCCTATGCGTTTTGACGACCTTCGAGCCATCGACGACCAGAAGGTGAGGATGCAGACAAACATAGAGCGCTTTGTCTGCGGTTCTCCGGCCAACAACGTTCTTCTCACGGGTGCGCGGGGAACCGGAAAGTCATCGCTGGTCAAAGCGAGTCTCCAGGAGTACTCGGGGCGAGGATTGCGCCTCATTGAAGTGGACAAGGACGATCTGGTCGACCTTCCTGACATTGCGGAACTCGTGGCCGGACGTCCGGAACGATTCATTGTCTTCTGCGATGACCTGAGTTTTGATGAAGGTGAGCGGGGATACAAGGTGCTGAAGTCCATGTTGGACGGTACGGTCGCATCGGGTGGTGAGAACGTGTTGATCGTTGCGACCAGCAACCGGCGGCACTTGTTGCCCGAGTACATGAAAGAAAACCTCTCATACACCCATACGGATGACGGAGAGGTGCATCCGGGCGAAGTCGTTGAAGAGAAGATCTCACTCTCAGAGCGGTTCGGGCTTTGGATCAGCTTCTACCCATTCAGTCAGGAAGACTATTTGCGCATTGTCGATCAATGGCTCGGTGCACTGGGCCTTCCGGATGCCGAGCTGACCTCTGCGCACGCCCCTGCGCTGGTTTGGGCGCTCGAACGCGGCTCGCGCAGTGGACGGGTTGCGCAGCAGTTTGCCCGGCATCATGCGGCAATGCTTGGTGAAGGTGGTCCGGCTTGAGCGAGGCAAAGGGGTCGGTGCTAGTGGTGGACGGTGGCTCCGCAGTGGACGGCAGTTCTGCGTCAGAACGCAAGGTGGTTGAAGTCGCTGTCGGTGTCCTGATCGATGAGCAAGGGCGCTTCTTGCTGACCACCCGGCCAGAAGGGAAAGTCTATGCCGGGTACTGGGAGTTCCCTGGCGGCAAGGTGGAGCGCGGCGAGACCGTTGAACAGGCGCTTAGAAGAGAGCTACTGGAAGAACTGGGCGTTTCCATAACTGCTGCTGCACCCTGGCGCGACAGCTACGTGGACTACCCTCACGCCTTGGTGCATCTCAACTTCTGCAAGGTACGTGCGTGGTCGGGTTCGCTCCAGATGCGAGAGGGGCAATCGTTTTCCTGGCAGGTGTTGCCTGTCACCTGTGAGCCCGTCCTGGCAGGCACTGTTCCGGTGTTGGACTGGCTTGCTCAGGAAGCCCAAGGCGGCCCGTCGCCACGTGCAGAAGGCAGAGGCGGCTCAGCTTTCCTCAAACCTGGGGTCTGAAGACGACTGCTGCTCCGCCACTGCGTACTCTTCGCTGGCCCAGGCGCCGAGATCCAGGCCTTTGCAACGAGGGCTGCAGAAGGGGCGGGCCGGATTGTCCGGAGCGTATCGGGAGGGGCCTCCACATTGGGGGCACTGAACGGTTCTGGGCGCTGGTGTGCTCATGCGCAAAGCGTCAGCTCAAAGCTGCCGTCTTCCTGGGCTTTGTGGAGCCGGGTATCTTCTCCCACACGCATCAACCGCACCGACAGCATCAAACGGTTGCCGCTGATCTCGGGGATGAGCCCTGAGTCGGGGTTGATCCTCAGGCGGAGCAGCTGAAATGTGCGGCCCTGAGGTAGGTTTTGTTGAAACATGCCATTGGGTGCGACCACCTTTTGCGGGGAACCGGAGTCGCGAAGCATCTTGAGCAGCACGATCACACCTTCTGCCAAAGGGGCAAGCGTGTTTGTCCAGACTTCAAGGTCACGTTGACGCTTTGAAGCCGGCTGGTGACGCCAGTCATGGTAGGCCGGCAGATCAAATGAGCAGGTACCGGCGGGAATGCCCACCCGGCTTCGCACACTCATAAGCCAGTCGTTTGTGGTCAAGGCTTGGCCAGCCTTGCCATTGGTCTGATTGAGCTCTGAAAAGCAATGATCCAGGTGACCAATGGTGTCGTTAAGGACAGACTGGTCGATCGCCGGGTTGTCCTTGAAGGACGCCAGTTGACCTCTTTGCTTGTCGATGTCCTGTAGAACTTCGGACTTGAGGTCTGCTCTTGCAGCGACATCCATGACCTCGAAAATGGTCTGGAGAGCGAAATGGTGATCTATCGGGTGTTCACGCGGGATCAGGTCGGCCAGCCGCCGAAACAGGTGCTCTAGGCGCAAATAGGTTCGAATGCGCTCGTTGAAAGGGTATTCGTAGAGGATCACGTGAAAGCTCATGATTCAGGGTGCAAGCCATTCAAGCACCCGTACACAGCTTTCATCATAGCCCGAAGTGGGCAGCCAGTTGATCTACCCGGGATCGCAATCGTTCCAATCCGTATCCATCATTGGCGATAACGGCGTCGGCTGCGGCCAACCGCTTCAATCGCGGCGCCTGGGAGCTGATCACTGACGAGATGGTCTTGTCGTCCCACCCGTTTCTCTCGCGGACACGCTCGAACTGCGTCTCCTCTGTGCAGTCGACGACCCAAACCCGGTCCACACGCACCGGCCAAAGCCCTGACTCCACCAGCAAGGGCACGTCGAACACGATGGCCGGGGCCCGGCTGCCGGCAACGGCGGCCTCCATGGCCTCGTGAACCAGGGGATGAATGATGGACTCGAGCGTGGCCTTTGCCCCTGGTTGCTGAAACACGAGTGAGCGCACCTTCTGGCGATTCATGCTGCCGTCACCGGCGATGAACTCGTTGCCGAATGCCTTGGCGATGGCAGGGATGGCAGATCCGCCTGCCTCAGTGCAGGATTTGGCCATGGCGTCAGCATCCAGCACGGTGGCGCCTCGTTGGGAGAGAAACGCCGCAACCGTGCTCTTTCCGCTTCCGATTCCACCCGTGAGTCCGATGCGCCACATGCTGCTGGATTCAGATCAGAGAGCAAACGCCAGGTTGAGATTGGCAGGGCACGGCTTTATGTCACGCTCAGGCCAAGCCAGCCCAGCATCGTGGCCGACCCCAGCAACATGACGCCGAGGCCGCCAAGTGCCAGAAAAGGGCCAAACGGAATGTAGCCGCCTTCGCGCAGATTGCTTGACAGCTTGAAGGCAATGCCGATGACAGACCCTACGATGGACGCGATCAGAATGATGGGCAGCAGGCTTGCGAGACCGAACCACGCGCCAAGCGCTGCAAACAGCTTGAAATCACCGAAGCCCATCCCCTCCTTGCCAGTGGTGAGTTTGAACAGCCAGTAGATCGACCAGAGGCTGAGGTAGCCGACGACCGCCCCCCAGACACTGGCGGCCAGGCCGACTTCCGTGATGCCCAGTGCCGCCAGGCAGACGCCAGCCCAAAGCAGTGGCAGCGTGATGTCATCCGGGAGCAGGGTAGTGTCCCAATCGATGAAAGTCAGGCTGACAATGGCCGCGGAAAAACCGCACCACGCCAGCGCTTCATAGCCCAGACCCCACTGCCAACCGCAAAATGCAAACAGCAGACCGGTGAGGACTTCAATTGAAGGGTACCGCGCACTGATGGGCGCCTTGCAGCCGGAGCATTTCCGCCCCAAAGCCAGCCAGCTGAAGACGGGAATATTCTCAAACCACCGGATCTGATGGCCGCAGTGCGGGCAGCGAGAGCGCGGGACGACCAGGTTGAACGTTTGCTGCTCAGCGGCTTCTGCAAGCTTCTCTTCAGCGCTAGCCAAGGAGCTGCCGGCGGCTTCGCCGTTGGCCTCAGCCTGGAACTGCTCACACTCCTCTTTCCAGCGCCGCTCCATCATCAATGGCAGTCGATGGATGACGACATTCAGAAAACTGCCCACCAAGAGACCCAGCACCCCAAGAAACAAGGCGCTGAGCGGTTCACCCGCGAAGAGCATCAGACGACTTGGCCCAGCTGGAAAATTGGCAGGTACATTGAAACCACAATGCCACCGATTACGGTACCCAATACGACGATAATGATCGGCTCCATCAGGCTCGACAAGCCAGCCACCATGTCATCCACTTCTGCCTCGTAGAAATCGGCGGCTTTACCGAGCATGTGGTCGATCGATCCAGACTCTTCGCCGATGGCGCACATTTGAAGCACCATCGAGGGAAAAATATTGGCGTTGGTCATGGCATTGGTCAGGCTCGTACCTGTCGACACTTCTTGCTGAATCTTCTCTGTGGCCTTTGCATAGATCATGTTCCCTGATGCACCGCCCACGGAGTCCAAGGCTTCAACGAGTGGCACACCCGCTGCAAACATGGTCGATAGCGTCCTTGTCCAACGTGCGATGACGGACTTCTCTACGAGTGGTCCAAAAATCGGAACCTTGAGCAGCAGGCGATCCATGAAAAACTGGACCTTTTCGCTTCGCTTCCATGCTTCCATGAAGAAGTACCCTCCTCCAATTAGGACACCGAAAATGATGTACCAGTAGTCAACAAAGAACTCGCTCATAGCAATAACGAACTCTGTCGGAGCGGGAAGGTTGGCACCAAAGTTGGAAAAGACTTCCTTGAACGCAGGGATCACAAAGATCATGATGACCGTGATCACGATAAAGGCAACCAACACCACGGCAGTCGGGTACATCAAGGCCGACTTGATCTTCGACTTGATCGCTTCCGTCTTCTCCATGTAGGTGGCCAGACGGTCAAGCAGCGCTTCAAGAATACCCGCTGCCTCCCCGGCCTCGACCAGATTGCAGTAGAGGTTGTCAAAGTACATCGGGTGCTTGCGAAACGCTGCACTGAGCGAGGTGCCCGTCTCGACGTCCTGGCGAATGTCGTTAAGGAGCTTGGTGACACTCGGGTTGGGGTTGCCACGGCCAACGATATCGAAAGACTGCAGCAGCGGAACACCGGCCTTCATCATGGTGGCCAGTTGTCGGGTGAAGATGGCGATGTCTTTTGGTTTGATGCGCTTGCCCGAACGAGAGCGACGCTTCTTCACTTTGGCTGGCTCGACCATGATGCCCTGCCTGCGCAGGCTGGCGATCACCTGGTTCTTGCCTTGTGCGCGCAACTCTCCTCGCACCTGACGACCGTTGCGGTCCTTCCCCTGCCATTCAAAGACCATGTCTTTGGTCTGGTTTGCGTTGCGTTTTGCTGCGGTAGCCATATGTTCCTCGGGTTCGTTTTTGCGGGGTGCCCTGGGAGAATGCGGTTATTCGTTGGTCACACTGAGGACTTCTTCCAGAGAAGTCAATCCCAGTTTGACCTTGAGCAGTCCGGACTCACGCAAGGTGCGCACTCCCTCCTTGCTGGCCTGTTCTGCAATATCCAGCGCGGTGCCGTTGCGCAAAATGATGCGCTGTATTTCCTCGGAGATGGGCATGACCTGGTAGATACCGAGGCGTCCCTTGTATCCCTGGTTGCAAGCCGAGCATCCCACCGGTTTATACGGCGTCCAGGTCCCGTCCAGGTCTTCTGCCTTGAATCCAGCGTCTTGAAGGGCTTTGCGCGGGGCGTCCTGAGGCGCCTTGCAGGCTTCGCACAGGCGGCGCGCCAGGCGCTGGGCGGTGATGAGAATGACGCTGGACGCAATGTTGAATGTGGGCACGCCCATGTTCATCATTCGGGTCAGCGTGGTGGGGGCATCATTGGTGTGCAAAGTTGACATCACCATGTGACCTGTTTGCGCAGCCTTGATCGCAATGTCTGCCGTCTCAAGATCTCGAATTTCACCCACCATGATGACGTCTGGATCCTGACGCAGAAAAGCCTTCAGGGCCGCAGCGAAGGTCAAGCCCGCCTTCTCGTTGACGTTGACCTGGTTGATACCTTGAAGGTTGATCTCGGAAGGGTCTTCAGCGGTGGAAATGTTGACGCCGGGCTCGTTGAGGATGTTCAGACAGGTGTACAAGGAGACTGTCTTGCCGGAGCCGGTAGGGCCAGTCACCAGAACCATGCCGTAGGGGCGAGCAATGGCTTCCAGCAGGCGTTCCTTTTCCTCTGGCTCATATCCCAGTGCGTCAATGCCCAGCTTGGCGCTGCTGGGATCAAGAATACGGATAACGATCTTCTCGCCGAACAGTGTTGGCAGTGAACTGACGCGAAAGTCGATAACGCGGTTGGGCCCTACCTTGAGCTTCATGCGCCCGTCTTGGGGGACGCGCTTCTCGGAGATGTCCATTCGCGAAATCACCTTGATTCGCGAGGCGAGCTTGTCCTTGATCGCCACCGGAGGAGATGCGATTTCTCTCAGCTCTCCGTCAATCCGGAAGCGGACACGATAGGTGTGCTCGTATGGTTCGAAATGGAGGTCGGATGCCCTCATGTTGAAGGCATCGAGCAGCATCTTGTGCAGGAACTTGACAACCGGGGCATCGTCGACGTCGGTCGTGGCCGGTGCGTTGTCTTCTTCGTCGCCAGCTTCAATGGAGTCCTCGTCGAACTCGAACTCGCCGCCGACGATATTGTCTATGGACTCGTTGGCCGAGGTCGACTGGGAGTCCACCAGTGTGCTGAGCTTGTCGTATTCGGCAATGACCCAGTCCACACCCATCTGGGTGGCAAACTTGATTTTCTCGGCAGCTTGCTGGTCCGAGGGGTCTGCAGTGGCCACCATCAGGCGGTTGTTGCGCTTGCTCAGTACAACAATTCTGAAATCCGAGCAAATCTTGGGATCCAGCAGACCTGTTGGTAGTCTCTGGACGTCTATGGCTTCCAGGTCCAGCAGGGGCGCGGCAAACGCAATGGACATGGTGTGCGCCAGATCACTGGGCGAGACCGAGCCGGAACCAGTCAGTTCCGCAATGAAGCTGGAACGGCTGCTCTGGGCTTTGCGGTAGATCTCCTCCGCAGCCTTCTGGTCCAGCTTTCCGGCGGACACGAGCGCACGTCCAAGGCCTGGCAAGGCCATGGTCTTCGCGGCGCCAATACTCGAATCAACAGATGCCATAGGACTGTAATCTAACGTAAATCAACGACTTGCACGTCGAATTTGACGCGATTTATGTGTGTCAGGCGGTTGTTTGCCGCTTCCCCCCGCCTTATCGTGTCGAATTTGCGCAACAGGCGGCGCTAGCGCAACATTTTGGTGGCGTCAACGAAGGGACCGAAGTCAGGTGAATGGTCGGGGTGAGAGGATTCGAACCTCCGGCCTCTACGTCCCGAACGTAGCGCTCTACCAGGCTAAGCTACACCCCGACGGCCGATTTGGCAGCACAGTATCTCCAAGGCCTGAAACGGTGCACCTGGCTGCAGGGTGCCGGCCTTGCGCTTCAGGTGCGGCGCACCAGAAGTGAAGCGGCCAATTCTATCAAAGCCTCTCTTGCCTGGCTGTGCGGAAGCTGTTCTGCCGCATCAATGGCGCGCCGGGCTTCCGCCGCAGCGCTCGAGCGTGCTGCTTCAAGCGCGCCTGTTTCGCGCACGATGGTGAGGATTTCGGGCAGATGCGAAAGCTCCCCATTGACGATGGCATTGGTCATCAGCTGTGCCTGGTCCGCGTTTGCGCGTTGCATGGCGCAAATGATGGGCAGGGTGACCTTGCCTTCGCGCAGGTCGTCTCCCAGGTTCTTGCCCAGCTCGAGCGCGTCTCCTTCGTAGTCAAGCACGTCGTCAATCACCTGGAAAGCTGTGCCCAGGGCCTGTCCGTAGGTGGCGCAGGCTTCTTCCAGCTCAGCGCCAGACTGCGCCAGAATGGGAGCAAGGCGGGCGCTGGCCTCGAAGAGCTTGGCCGTTTTTGAGCGAATCACTTGCAGGTAGCCGGCCTCGTCCAGGGTGGCGTCGTGCATGTTCATCAATTGCAGCACTTCGCCTTCGGCGATCACATTGGTCGCCTCTGCCAGGACTTGCATGACACGCATGTTGTCGACGCCAACCATCATCTGGAACGCCCTGGAGTACAGAAAGTCGCCAACCAGAACGCTTGCAGCATTGCCGAAGCGTTCGTTTGCTGTGTCCCTGCCGCGGCGCAGTGTTGACTCATCCACCACGTCATCATGCAGAAGGGTCGCTGTGTGAATAAATTCCACAACCGCAGCAAGCACATGCCGATCAGGGTTATCACACGAGATGGCTTGAGCGGTCAGCAGCAGCAGGGCGGGGCGAAGCCGTTTTCCACCGGCCGAAATGATGTATTGCGCGACCTCGCGTACAAGGGGGACGCCGGACGCTAGCCGTTCGTTGATGACCTCGTCAACGCGCCGCATGTCGGCTTCGATGAGCTGCAAGCCAGTGGCGGGTGAGGCAGTTGCTGCTGTCAAGGTGTATTCCGCAAATTCTCGTGTGACTCAGGCCAAGCTCGAATCTGGCAGCCGGGTGCTGTTCTCGCCTGTTGCTCGAGGATTATAGGGAGCGAGCCGGAGTGTCCCGGATCGAATGGTCTGATCGACTTCAGGATTTTGTCCGGGCAGGTCAGGGCCTTGCCATGCTGCGCCAGGGATGCTAAAATGCTGAGTTCGGTGGAAATTGGTCTGCCGAGCCCGCGCAAAACCTGTTTGCTGCGGGTGGTTTCTTTCGATATCCCGAGAGGTTTATATGTACGCGGTCGTAAAAACCGGTGGCAAGCAGTATCGCGTTGCCGCTGGCGAAAAGATCAAAGTAGAACAGATTGCTGCGGACGTAGGCCAGGAGATCGTGTTGGACCAGGTTCTGGCAGTCGGTAACGGCGGCGAGATCAAGGTCGGTACGCCCTTGGTGTCCGGTGCAACTGTGAAAGCCACGGTCGTGGCTCATGGTCGTCATGAGAAGGTTCGCATCTTCAAGATGCGTCGTCGCAAGCACTACCAGAAGCGCCAAGGCCACCGTCAGAATTTCACCGAGCTGCAGATTTCTGCAATCGATGGTTGAGGAGTTGATGCAACATGGCACATAAAAAAGGCGGCGGCTCTACGCGAAACGGACGTGACTCCAAGCCAAAAATGCTTGGTGTCAAGGCCTTTGGCGGCGAAATGGTGAGCGCAGGCTCCATCATCGTTCGTCAGCGCGGTACGCGTTTCCATCCCGGCACCAACGTGGGAGTGGGCAAGGACCACACCCTGTTTGCAACGGTAGATGGCCGTGTATCCTTCGGTACCAAAGGTGCGTTGAATCGCCAGGTGGTGAACATCACGCCCGTGTGATACCCAGCGACCGATTCACTGCAGATGGTGAGGCTGTCGCCTCACTGGCGGTGATGATGGTTGTCGAGAAGGCCCGCTGCTGCGGGCCTTTTTCCGTTCTGAGTCGGAGCTGTTCTGGCGCGAAATGAGGAGATCAGGCCATGAAGTTTGTGGATGAAGCTGTGATCGACATCGCTGCGGGCGATGGTGGCAATGGCTGTGCCTCGTTTCGGCACGAGAAGTTCAAAGAGTTTGGCGGCCCGGACGGCGGAGACGGCGGCCGCGGAGGACACGTGCTGGCGCAGGCGCATTCTGCCCTGAATACACTGGTGGACTTTCGCTTCACCCGGCGTTTTGAAGCCAAGCGGGGCGAACACGGCAAGGGCTCGGACATGTTTGGGGCCAAGGGTGACGATGTTGTTCTGCGCCTTCCGGTCGGTACTGTGATCACCGATGCGGATACGGGGGAAGTTCTCTTCGAGCTGCTCAAGGATGGCGAAGAAGTGACCTTGGCCAAGGGCGGCGATGGTGGGTTTGGCAACCTCCATTACAAGAGCTCGACCAACCGCGCTCCCCGGCAAAAAACCCTGGGGCACCCAGGCGAACGCCGCACAGTCAAGCTGGAACTGAAGGTTCTGGCGGATGTAGGCCTGCTTGGGATGCCCAATGCCGGGAAGTCAACCTTGATCGCGGCTGTCTCCAATGCCAGGCCAAAGATCGCGGATTACCCTTTCACCACACTCCACCCCAATCTCGGCGTCGTTCGTGCCGGCCCAGAGCGTAGCTTTGTGGTCGCTGATGTTCCCGGTCTGATCGAAGGGGCTTCCGAAGGCGCAGGCCTTGGGCATCAGTTCCTGAGGCATTTGCAACGAACCCGCCTGCTTCTGCATGTGCTGGATGTTGCGCCGTTTGACGAAGGCGTCGATCCTGTGGCGCAGGCCAAGGCGATCGTTGCAGAGCTCAAGAAGTATGACAAGGAGCTTTACAGCAAGGACCGTTGGCTCGTCCTCAACAAGGTTGACGTGCTCTCGCCCGAAGAGCGGGACGCCAAAGTCAAGGACATTGTCAAGCGGCTGAAATACAAAGGGCCCGTGTTTGAAATCTCGGCCCTGACCCGGGAGGGTTGTGACACACTCGTGCAAAAAGTGTACGAGCACCTCCATCAAGTACATCAAGCCAAGCAATCAAATGTTGCCGTGGACCCGCGTTTTGCGGACCGTGGGTGAGCAGTCTGGAGCCAGTTTTGTCTGAGCCTGTTTCCGAGAACTTTCGGCCGGAGCTGTTTCGCTCGGCCAAGCGCATTGTGGTCAAGGTCGGCTCGGCACTTGTGACTGACGAGGGCCGGGGGCTGGATGAGGCTGCGATTGCGCAGTGGTGCGAGCAGTTGGCACAGCTCGTTGGTCAAGGGCGTGAGCTCATGATGGTCAGTTCGGGAGCAGTCGCCGAAGGCATGAAGCGGCTCGGCTGGCAGCAACGTCCGCACGAGCTGCATGAGCTCCAGGCAGCTGCGGCCGTTGGGCAGATGGGTCTGGTCCAGATCTACGAGAGCAAATTGCGCGCTCATGGCGTGGGGAGTGCCCAAGTTTTGCTGACCCACGCGGACTTGAGTGACAGAGAGCGCTATCTCAATGCGCGTTCCACGTTGAGGGCCTTGCTCCACCTGAAGGTCGTGCCAGTCATCAACGAGAACGACACGGTTGTCAATGACGAGATCAAGTTTGGTGACAACGATACCTTGGGTGCTTTGGTGGCCAACCTGATCGAGGCTGATGTGCTGATCATTCTGACAGACCAGAAAGGCCTGTTTACTGCGGATCCGAGGCGGGACGCGAGTGCAGAATTTGTACATGTGGCCAGAGCGGGGGACCCGAGACTGGAATCGATGGCTGGTGGCGCAGGTTCAGGCATCAGTCGAGGTGGGATGCTCACCAAAGTACTTGCCGCGCGCCGCGCTGCGGGTTCCGGGGCCTCCACGGTGATTGCCTATGGTCGTGAGAAAGATGTCTTGCTGCGAATCTGCCAAGGCGATCAGGTAGGCACAGCGCTGCTGGCCAATACGGTCAAGAGTCAGGCGCGAAAGCGCTGGATGGCTGACCATCTGCAGCTCCGTGGTGCGGTCACTGTGGATGATGGGGCCGTGAGCAAGATCGTGCGTGAGGGCAAGAGCTTGCTGCCTATCGGCATGACTGGGGTAGAGGGCGACTTCTCCAGGGGTGACGTGATCGCTGTCCGTGATCAGGGTGGTCTTGAGATTGCCCGCGGCCTGGCCAATTACTCATGTTCCGAGGCACGACTGCTTTGCCGAAAGCCATCCAGCGAGTTTGAACGTCTGATTGGCTACGTCGCCGAGCACGAGATGATCCATCGTGACGACATGACACTGACACGCACCGCTTCCTGAGATCAACAGTCGCCCGCCAGGCCGCGATTGGCCCTGGAATCAGCGTCAATCAATGGGTTAGCGAGGCGCTCGCAAGCCGTTGCGACGCAGGTTGGGGGGCATGGGCCGTTCACAACTGGCGCCCGGTGGGAGTTCGACTGCGTTCTCTGTCGGCCCTTGAGCACCGTTGCGCTGTTGTTGCTGTGCCCTTGCGTCGTCTAGTCTGCGGCTCGGTCGCTTTCCTCCGCTTCGAAGGTATCGGTTGCGGGTGTCGTTGCGTGGCAGGAAGCGAGATAACTCAGTGAGCGCCATTTCGTAGACGCCGCGCTTGAATTCGATCACGACATCGAGAGGCACCCAGTACTCATGCCATCGCCATGCATCGAATTCCGGGTGGTTGGTGGCGCGCAGGTTGAGGTTCCAGTCCTGCGCAACAAGGCGGAGGAGGTACCAGATCTGCTTTTGCCCCTTGTAGTGACCGCGAGCGTCGCGCCGTATGAAACGCTCAGGTACTTCGTAGCGCAGCCAATCACGGGTTCGGCCCACAATGTGTACGTGCTCGGGCTTGAGCCCGACCTCTTCGTGCAACTCGCGGTACATCGCCTGCTCAGGAGATTCTCCCCGGTCAATTCCGCCTTGCGGAAACTGCCAGGAATTGGAGCGAATGCGTTTGCCCCAAAATACTTGATTTTTCTGGTTGAGCAGAATGATGCCGACATTGGGCCTGAAGCCTTCTCTGTCAAGCATAATCTTCCCCAAATTTTGAATTGCATCGATTATGCATTGCACCTGCGTGCTTGAGTACCGAATTGCCGCACCAATGGGCCGTACATTCGGGTATTTACCGAGCTGGCAGGCTGATTTTGACGTTTTGATTGCCTGACCTCCCGGGTGGTCCACTGGCCATCACACGCATATCCCATCCGCAACAACACTTTTGTAGCGCCATGAAAGCCTCTCAATTTCTCGTCTCCACGCTCAAGGAAGCCCCCGCTGACGCGGAGGTCGTCAGCCACCAGCTGATGACTCGCGCCGGCATGATCAAAAAACTCGGCGCCGGCATCTATACCTACATGCCCATGGGGTTGCGAGTGATCCAGAAGGTCGAAGCGATTGTGCGCGAGGAAATGAACAAGGCCGGGGCCATTGAGATGACCATGCCGGTGGTGCAACCGGCGGAGCTCTGGCAGGAGACGGGGCGGTTTGACAAGATGGGGCCAGAGCTGCTTCGTATCGCAGACCGACATGGCCGCGACTTCGTGGTTCAGCCGACCAGTGAAGAGGTTGTCACCGATGTGGCTCGTCAGGAGCTGAGAAGCTACAAGCAGTTGCCCAAGAATTTCTATCAGATTCAGACGAAATTCCGTGACGAACGCCGGCCCCGGTTCGGATTGATGCGGGGTCGCGAGTTCATCATGAAGGACGCGTACAGTTTCGACCGCGACGAGGCCGGCGCAAAGAGCAGCTACCAGGTGATGGCAGCTGCTTACCGCTCGATATTTGACCGGTTTGGCCTGCGTTACCGGGCAGTGGCCGCTGACAGTGGCGCCATCGGCGGCGACCTGAGCGAAGAGTTTCAGGTGATAGCCGCCACGGGTGAGGATGCCATCGTGTATTGCCCTGACAGTGACTATGCCGCCAACATGGAAAAGGCAGAAGCGTTGCCTCCTTCGCACAGCCGGCCCTCTGCTGCACATCCCATGACCAAAACGCCAACGCCCGGCAAGAGCACTTGCCCGGAAGTGGCCGAGCTTCTGGGAATCCCCCTGGCCTCTACCGTCAAATCGCTCGTGCTGGCCACAGATGAGCGCAATGACGAGGGTGAAATGATCAAGACGCAGGTCTGGTTGCTGCTGCTGCGAGGTGACCACGACATGAATGAAGTCAAGGTCAGCAAGGTACCGGGGCTCGATGCAGACTATCGGTTTGCCACCGTGGCCGAGATCGAAGAGCATTTTGGGTGCAAGCCCGGGTATCTGGGGCCTTTGAACATGCTCAAGCCGGTTCGCCTGGTGGCTGACCGCGAGGTGGCGCTGATGGCCGACTGGGTCTGTGGCGCCAATGAGCCCGATTACCACATCACAGGGGTGAACTGGGGACGTGACCTGCCAGAGCCGGAAATGGTTGCCGACCTGCGCAATGTTGTCGAAGGTGACATGTCACCCGACGGCAAGGGCAGGCTGGCCATTGAGCGAGGCATTGAAGTGGGGCACGTCTTCTATCTGGGGACGAAGTACAGCCAAGCCATGAATGCCACGTTTCTGGACACGGACGGAAAGCCCAAGCCATTTGAAATGGGTTGCTATGGCATCGGGGTGACCCGGCTGCCCGCCGCCGCCGTGGAACAAAATCATGACGAAAAGGGCATCATCTGGCCGGATGCCATTGCGCCGTTCACGCTGGTGATTTGCCCGTTGGGCATGGACAGGAGTGACGCCGTGAAAGAGCTCGCCTCCAATTTGTATACGCAGTTGCAGAATGATGGGGTCGATGTCATTCTGGACGACCGGGGAGAGCGCCCTGGTGTCATGTTCGCCGATTGGGAGCTGATCGGCGTGCCACATCGCATCACCATCGGCGATCGGGGCTTGAAAGAAGGCCAGATTGAATACCAGCACCGGCGAGACGATCAGGCAACCAAGGTTGCTGTCGGCGAGATTGGCGCTTTTATCAAAGGGCGGTTGGGTCAGTGATACGTATTGGGAACAGCGCGTGGCTTGACGAAGCAGGTACGACGAGACCGGGCATTGACCGGCGGGGCTGGTGCCGCTGGGTGCTTGCGGGTGCTGCTGCGCCATATCTGGGTGTGTCGGAGGCGGTGGCTGGTCAGCTGGAGGAGCCTCTGGCGGATTCGGTTCGCTCCGCCTTGAGTGCGGCTATCGCCCGGCATGCGCCTCCTGAGCCGTTCTTTGCCGACACAGCCTCGCGTCTGGCCTACCTGCGCTGGCTGGGAGCCATGAGCGACAAGTTGAGCAGGCGAAAGCCAGACTTTCAGACCCGTGTGGATTTCTTGCAGACAGTCTGGTACGAATCGAAACGAGCAGGACTCGATACCACAATGGTAATGGGGCTGATTCAGGTCGAGAGCGCTTTTCGCAAGTTTGCGATTTCTCGTGTGGGTGCGCGCGGCTACATGCAGATCATGCCGTTCTGGTCAAGACTGATCGGTGACGGCGACTCCAGCAAGCTGTTTCACATGCAAACCAATATTCGCTTTGGCTGCGTCATCTTGCGCCATTACCTGGACAGAGAGAATGGTGATACGTTCATGGCGCTGGGGCGCTACAACGGTAGCCGGGGCCGCTCCAAGTATCCCAACGCGGTGTACGCTGCAGCTAAGCGCTGGTCACATCCGGACGCCTGACCAGCCCTTCAGGCGCAGCGGCGGCGGTGCCCTGAGTTACTGCATGAAGCCCATGCGCTGTCTGGCGTTTGCCGCGCGAGGGAGGTCGTCGGCCTCAATGGCGTATCGTGAATCCAGCCGCGCATTGCCGAAGGCTGTTACCAAGGCGCGTCGCATTTCTCTGGGTGCCATCTCGGCGAGTTGATCCAGCACATCGGCTGGCGCCTGCGGCTCAAAACGTTTGCCCCAGTCATGCTCCGACCGGATGGAGGTGTAAAGGTGCTCTGCAATGCGCCTGGCCGCTTCCAGCGTGGGAGGCTCGATCTCAAAGACGTTCATCCGGTTGAGAATGGGATCTGGAATGGAGCGCTCATCGTTGGCTGTCGTGATCCAGATGACCTGACTGGCATCGATCGGAACATCTGCAAACTCGTCGATGAAGCTCTGTGCCGTGTCATGTTCCAGAAGGCTGTAGAGCGAGCCCATCGGATCGTACTGGGCGTCGGCGGCAGCCTTGTCAATTTCGTCGACAACGATCACGGGGTTGGCATACTGGCCCTCAACCAGTGCTTCGAAGACCTTGCCCGGCTTGGCACCCTTCCACTGAGAAGATGAGCCAGAGAGTAGCCAGCCAGCTGTCATGCTGCTCATCGGGACCAGGCTCATGCCTGTACCGAGCATGTCGGCCACGTGTTTGGCGAAATGGGTCTTTCCAACGCCAGGGGGGCCCAGGAGGAGGATGGGTGTGACTTCCAGGCTGTCTTCGCTGTCATGGCTCAGCGCCACGTGCCGCTTGACATCGTCCAGCACATCGCCAAAGTTTGGCAAAAGGTCATAGAGCGGTGTCATGTCCGGCACACCTGATGGCTTGACGGCAAACCGCTGTGGCCCTCGTTCGAGCATGCGCTGATACATGTTGCGCAGTGGCTCACTGTCGCGATCATTTCCGTTCGCCTGCAGCCGGGCCAGCTTTTTCTCGACATCGTCTGCACTGAACACACTTCGCATTCGGGCGATAGGCAAGCCCGAAGACTGAGGGGGGGCAACCAAACTGCGTGAAGTCATGACGTTCTCCCAAACAGCAAGTGGCAACAGCTTCATTCAAGCACAAGCCGTGCCCGTCCTCAATGCAGGAAAAGCCCGGAATTTCGCCCCTTTTCTGCTTGGAGTCGTCTGTAGTCGAGGTGTTCGTGCGCTTTGACACGCTCCACAACGAAACAGGCCGCCCTCTGGGCGGCCTGTTTTTGGTGCATGTCCGCTTCTCAGGCGTCAATCACTTGCTGAAGCTCTCCGGAGTTGTACATCTCCATCATGATGTCCGAGCCACCAATGAACTCACCCTTGACGTAGAGCTGTGGAATGGTGGGCCAGTTGCTGTACTCCTTGATGCCCTGGCGGATACTGTCGTCTTCCAGCACGTTCACGGTCTTGAGAGCTTTTGTGTCCACGCCGCAAGCCTTGAGGATTTGCACTGCGCGTCCTGAAAATCCGCACATGGGGAAGCTGGCGCTGCCCTTCATGAACAAAACGATATCGTTGGATTTGACCAGTTCGTCAATCTGGTTGCGCGCGTCGGTCATGATTTGTCTCTTTCTGATGTGATCCGTGGGCTGCCTTCTGCCGTTTGCAGGCGGAAAGTCTGGGAGCGGGAAAACCCTGATTATGACGGTGAAGCCAAGTGGCCGCCAGTGCACCGCTCAATTCCCGCCAGATCCATGCGGCTTGTCACGGATTGAAAGCCTGCATCCACCATGAGATCGCGCACAGCCCCGGATTGATCGTAGCCATGCTCAATCAGCAGCCACCCTCCGGGTGCAAGGTGAGCGGGCGCACCCGAGATGATGGCGCGGATGTCGTCCAGTCCATCCCGTCCCGCTGTCAAAGCGGTCAGTGGCTCGTGACGAAGGGCAGGCAAATGCTCGTCGTCGCTGCTGATGTAAGGGGGGTTGGACAGGGCGAGGTGAAAGAGGGGGGAGGTATGGACTGCCTCCCACCAGGAGCCCATTTCAAATTGCACACGCAGCGAAAGCTTCTCAGCATTGTTTCGGGCAACCGCCAGTGCCGCCTGACTTTGGTCAGTGGCAGTCACAGTGGCATTGGGTTTCCCCTGGGCAATGGCCAACGCCACCGCCCCACTGCCGGTGCCCAGATCCACGACGGCGGGTTTATCGATTGATGCCAAGCCTGATGCCAAGACCTCAAGGCCCCACTCCACAAGGGTTTCGGTGTCGGCCCGAGGCACCAGGACGTCGGGCGTCACCAGCAGGTCAAGACCGAAAAACTCCTGACGACCGGTGAGATAGGCCATGGGCTCTCCTGCGCACCGGCGGTTGAGCAGCGCGGTAAAGATCGACAGGGCTTGATCCGGTACACCGTCCTGATCGTGGGAAAGCAGCCATGCGCGATTGTTCGGGTTTTGCCCCATCGCCAGCAAGGTGAGCATCTGGGACTCCAGCCGCCCGATGCCGTGCGAAAGGGCTTTGTCGAGCAGGTGCTGAACAGTGGACATGTTGACCACTTGCTATGCCGTGTGGTGAGAAGACTCGAGCGCGGCCATTTCTTGCGCGCCGCGCGCGAGTTTGAGGGCCTCGATGACCTCGCCAATCTCACCCTCCATCACGCGCTCGAGTTTGTACAGGGTGAGGTTGATGCGGTGATCCGTCAGACGTCCTTGCGGAAAGTTGTAGGTTCGAATTCTGTCGCTACGGTCGCCTGAACCGATCAGTCCCTTTCGTGTAGCGGCCTCTTTGGCGGCGCGTTCGCTTCTCTCGATTTCCTGAAGGCGGGCGGCCAGGACTTGCAGGGCTTTGGCCTTGTTGCTGTGCTGCGACCGTCCATCCTGGCATTCTGCGGTGATGCCCGACGGAAGGTGAGTGACACGGACGGCAGAATCCGTTTTGTTGATGTGCTGGCCACCTGCGCCGCTGGCTCGAAACGTGTCGATGCGCAGCTCTGCGGGATTGAGCTGGACGGCCTGCGCTTCGTCCGGTTCGGGCATCACGGCGACAGTGGCAGCGCTGGTGTGGATCCTGCCTTGAGTCTCGGTCGCCGGTACGCGCTGTACTCTGTGCCCCCCGGATTCAAACCGGAGCTGACCGTAAACGCCTGCGCCGTCCTGGCGTCCGGCTACTCGAAGCACAATTTCCTTGTAGCCGCCGACTTCACCAGCAGACTCGCTGATGGTCTCCACCTGCCACCCACGTGACTCTGCAAACCGCGTGTACATGCGTGCCAGGTCTCCTGCGAACAGTGCGGACTCGTCGCCGCCGGTGCCGGCCCTGATTTCCAGGAACGCATTGCGCTCGTCATCAGGGTCTCGTGGAATCAGCATCAACTCCAGGGTTTGCTCGAGGCTGGCCATCTCTGATCGAGCTGTCTCCGCTTCCTCCTGTGCCATGTCGGCCAGCTCCGGGTCGGAGGCCATGTCTGTGGCTGTGGCCAAGTCGGCTTCGTACTGCTCGTAGCGGTTGAACGCCTCGACCATTTCCGCAGCGTCGGAATGCTCGCGGCTGAGCGCGCGAAACCGGTCTCGGTCGTTGACGACGTCTGGCGCTGAAAGCAGGGCGTCAAGTTCGTGCAGTCGAACGCGCTGGCGCAGAAGAGAGTCTCTAACAAATGGCTTCATGACGGGCGGGGGTCGGGTTCAGTTGTGCGGACGCATGGCCGCGGTTGTTCTCAGTCAGGAGAACAGCCCCTAAGACTTGTCGCGCAGGAAGAGCCTGGAGACCGTCTGTGCAGTGGCGGCACGGGTTGCGCTGTCACCGGTGTGCAACTCTGCCAGCGTGCCGTGCAGCATCTTTTGGGTGAGTCCCTTGGACAGTGCTTCCAGGACCGCCTCCACCGGCTCCCCTTTGGCGAGCAGGCGCCGGGCGCGCTGGATCTCGGTTGCTCGCCAGGCATCTGTTTGCGCATTGATCTGGCGAATCAGCGGGACAACGCCCTGAGAAGGGTCACGTTGTTCCATCCAGTGCATGAATGACTGGACGCCAGCGTCGATGATGGCTTCCGCCTGCGCCACTGCCGCTTGCCGGTTGCTCTTGCCGGTCTGGACAACTTTTGCCAGGTCGTCAACGGTGTAGAGGTACACGTCGTTGAGGTCTTTGACTTCGGGCTCGATGTCGCGCGGGACTGCAAGGTCAACCATGAACAGAGGACGGTGCTTGCGTTGCTTGAGCGCCCGTTCGACAGCGCCCAGGCCGATGATGGGAAGGCTGCTGGCAGTACAGCTGATCACCGCGTCGTATTCGTGGAGCCTGTCCGGTATATCTGACAGGCGGATGGCGTCAGCACTGAACCTGTTGGCCAGCTTCTCGCCTCGCTCCAGCGTGCGATTGGCGATCGCTATGGACTTGGGCGCCTTCGCCGCGAAATGTGTTGCCGCAAGCTCGATCATCTCGCCGGCTCCGACAAACAGGACATGAATGTCTTTGAGGTTCTCGAACAGCTGGCCGGCCAAGCGGACGGCGGCTGCCGTCATGCTGATCGAGTGGGCACCAATGTCCGTGGACGTTCGCACCTGTTTGGCCACGGCAAAGGAGCGCTGGAACATCTGGTGAAGCGTCGTTCCCAGGGCTCCGGCCGCTTCGGCGGCCCTGACGGCATCTTTGAGTTGCCCCAGAATCTGCGGCTCTCCCAGCACCATGCTGTCCAGTCCGCTGGCCACACGAAACGCGTGGCGGGCTGCCTGGTCTTCACGCAGGATGTAGGCGTGGTCACGCAAAACGTGCGCACTGACACCTCCGGTGCTGGCCAGCCAGTCCAGTGTGGGTTCGACAGATGCCTGATCTCCGGCGCCATAGAGCTCTGTACGGTTGCATGTAGACAACAGTGCCGCTTCAGGCCGGCGGGCTATGCTCTCCCGATAGCCAGTCAGAGTAGGATGAATCTGGTCGAGCGCGAACGCAAACCGCCCCCGCAAATCCAGCGGAGCAGTTTCATGATTGATGCCAAGCGCCCAAACAGCCATACGCCAGATTATAAAATTGCCAGCAAGGTGGGCGTACACTCGCCGTTACTGCTTTTGTATTGTGTTTTGGCGGTTGCCTGGCCTGAGCCAGCACTGATATGACGATTTCAGCCTTCTTGGTTCATTTTGGGAATTTTCTCGCCCCCGCGCTGGTGACGGCAGGCATACTGGCCCTGATTCCTGTCGGGCCCCGTCAAGCGGGCCTGTTCGCAGGTTATGGCAGGCGCTTTGCTTTGCTTTTTGCAGTTGGTGCGGCGGTCTTGGTGGTCGGTCTGCTGCTGTTTTCCCGCGACGGCCGAATGGCCACTTACGCGCTCCTGGCGCTGGCGCAAGGCACATTGCTTTGGGGGTGGGAACAGAGGGCCCACCGGCAACCCAAGAAGACCAGGCGGGTCAGGCGTTCGTAGGGACAGGTTCCGCAGAAGGCCAAGAGGCGGGGAGAAATTTCTTTACCTCGTCCGTGATGAGGCCATCCACACCCAGCAGCGCCAGCCGTGTGGCCTCTGCGGCCTCGTTGACGGTATAGGACAGTACTTTCAATCCATCCGCATGGGCCTCATCCATCAGCTTTTGGTTGATCAGGGCGTGATGGGGAATGACCGCGATGCAGCCGAGTTTCCCGGCGGTCTTGCGCCAGTGGCGATGCCGCCTGCTCAGCAGCAAGCCTCGTGGCAGATCAGGAGCGGCTTCCCGTGCACCTTCCAGCGCCAGAGGCTCGAAGGAGGTGATCAGTGGTGGCGGGAGGTCAGGCCTTAATCGCCAGTAGCTACTGGCCTCTTGGGCAATATGGCGGCCACTGGCCAAGCCATCTCGCGCGGACGCTTTGATCTCGATGTTCAGACAGAGATTGTTGGCCAGGCAGTAGCGGGCCACCCCGGCCAGGCTGGCTATGGGCTCCCCGGCATGTTCAGGCGAGTGCCAGGTTCCGGCGTCAAGCTGCGACAGTTCTGGCCAGGATCGATGCGTTGCCAGTCCTTTTCGTCCGGTAGTGCGGCGCAATGAGCTGTCGTGTTGAAGAAATGCGACGCCATCGCGGCTGACTCGAACATCGCATTCGAACATCCGATAGCCCAGCTCGGCACCCTGGCGGATGGCTGCCAGTGTGTTCTCCGGCGCGAGTTTTCCAGCGCCGCGGTGCGCAATCCACCGAGGGTAAGGCCACGCGCTGGCCAATTGTGGGGGTGCCTTGGGGCTTGAGCTCATTTGAGCCTCCAGGTTGATGTTGAAAAGAGTGTGCCAGTTTCCGGGCGAGTCGTGGGACTATGTGTGCTGCGGTACCATCTAGGGTTCAGCATTGCCTGCTGGCGAATTGCTCTCACATGAACGCTCCCAACCCTCTTTTGACCCCAAATACCACCGTGGCGGATGTGCCGCGCGTGCGTGAAATTCCGTACAACTACACCTCGTTTTCGGACCGGGAAATCGTCTCGAGGCTTCTTGGCGGGCGCTCCTGGCAGTTGCTTGAGGAACTGCGTGGCGAGCGGCGCACGGGGCGTTCTGCACGAATGCTCTACGAGGTTCTGGGTGACGTATGGGTCGTACAACGCAACCCCTATCTGCAGGATGACCTTCTGGACAATCCGGGCAGGCGTCGCGCTCTGGTGGAGGCATTGCATCATCGACTTGTCGAGGTAGAGAAGCGCAGGACGCCAGACGCTGATGCCGGGCGCGACGCGCTGGTTGGTGAGCTCTTGACCGCAGCGAAGGCGTCGGTAGAGCGATTTGCCCGCGCATTTGATGAAATGGCCGAGCTGCGGCAGCGGACGGTGAGTGTTCTCGGACGGCTCACTGCAAAAGACAACATCAAATTCGACGGCCTCTCGCGCGTGTCGCATGTGACGGACGCGACCGACTGGCGTGTGGAGTACCCGTTTGTGGTTCTGACACCGGCCACCGAAGCCGAGATGGTGCACCTGGTGAAAGGCTGTATCGATCTTGGTCTGACCATCATCCCTCGTGGAGGTGGCACGGGGTACACAGGCGGAGCCATTCCTCTGACATGGAAGAGCGTGGTGATCAACACCGAGAAGCTCGAGGATATGACCGAAGTCGAGCTCCAGGAAATTGGAGGACATGACGCGCCGGTTGCCACGGTCTGGACGGAGGCAGGCGTGGTCACCCAAAGGGTGGCCGATGCGGCTGAACGGGCAGGGTATGTGTTCGCTGTCGATCCCACCAGTGCGGAAGCTTCCTGTGTCGGCGGAAACATCGCCATGAACGCTGGCGGCAAGAAAGCGGTTCTTTGGGGAACGGCGCTGGACAACCTGGTCAGCTGGCGCATGGTCACTCCTGACGCACAGTGGCTGGAAGTGACACGCCTGGATCACAACCTGGGGAAGATCCACGACGCCGAGTTGGCCACTTTCGAGTTGAAGTTTCTTGACGCCGATGGCAAGACTGTCCTGAAGACCGAGCGTCTTGAGATTCCAGGCGCCAAGTTTCGCAAAGAAGGTCTTGGCAAGGACGTCACAGACAAGTTCCTCAGCGGGCTGCCAGGCGTGCAGAAGGAGGGGTGTGATGGGCTGATCACCAGCGCGCGCTGGGTGGTTCATCGCATGCCGGCGCACACGCGCACGGTGTGCCTGGAGTTTTTCGGCAATCCCAAGGATGGTGTTCCATCCATTGTCGAGATCAAGGACTTCATGTTTGCCGAGCAAAAGCGCTCGGGCACAGTGCTGGCCGGACTGGAGCATCTGGATGACCGATACCTGAAGGCAGTAGGCTACACCACCAAGAGCAAGCGGGGAACTCTGCCCAAGATGGTGTTGATCGGGGACATCGTGGGAGACGATGCAGATGCCGTGGCCAGGGCTGCCAGCGAGGTGGTCCGCATGGCCAACGGGCGGTCGGGTGAGGGCTTTGTTGCGGTCAGCCCGGAGGCGCGCAAGAAGTTCTGGCTGGACCGCAAGCGCACCGCCGCGATCAGCCGGCATACCAATGCTTTCAAGATCAACGAAGACGTTGTCATCCCGCTGCCCCGGATGGGGGAGTACACACTGGGAATTGAACGCATCAACATCGAGCTTTCTCTTCGCAACAAGCTAAAGCTGTGCGATGAGCTGTCGTCTTACTTTCAGAAGGGCAACTTGCCATTGGGCAAGACTGACGATGCCAGCGGAATCCCCAGTGCCGAGTGGCTGGAGGACCGTGTGCAGCAGGCGCTGGCACTGGTCGATGAAGTCCGCTCCATTTGGGCTGGCTGGCTCCAGAACATCAGTGTGCATTTTGAGGAGTTGCAGGACCACCGGCTGAGAGCCAGCTGGAAAACGCAGCTGAGGGCTCCGCTGCAGCACATTTTCAGCGGCGCAGCGTTCGCGCCCATTCTGCTGGAGTGCAATGCTATCCATCAGCGTGTTCTGAAGGGGCGTGTGTGGGTGGCGCTGCACATGCATGCTGGGGATGGAAACGTTCACACCAACATTCCTGTCAACAGCGACAACTATGAGATGCTGCAAACCGCGCATGAAGCGGTGGCGCGGATCATGGTTCTGGCGCGCAGCCTGGGAGGGGTTATCTCTGGCGAACACGGGATTGGCATCACCAAGCTTGAGTTCCTCAGCGACGAGGAGCTGGCGCCGTTTGCGCAGTACAAGGCTCAGGTGGACCCTCAGGGTCGCTTCAACCGGGGCAAACTGTTGCGCGGCGAAGCACATGCGGGGCTGACCCTCGGTGGGGAAAAGGTGCGCTCCTCAGATCTCTCGGAGGCCTATACGCCCAGCTTTGGGCTGATGGGGCATGAATCCCTGATCATGCAGCAGAGCGACATTGGTGCCATTGCCGATTCGGTCAAGGACTGCCTGCGCTGCGGAAAGTGCAAGCCTGTCTGCTCGACCCATGTGCCAGGTGCCAACCTGCTGTACAGCCCCCGCAACAAGATTCTGGCGACCTCTTTGCTGGTCGAGGCATTCCTGTACGAAGAACAGACGCGCCGTGGTATCAGCATCAAGCATTGGGAAGAATTTGAGGACGTGGCGGACCACTGCACTGTGTGTCACAAGTGCCTCTCGCCTTGCCCGGTGAACATCGACTTCGGCGATGTATCCATGAACATGCGCAATCTGTTGCGCAAGATGGGGCAAAAGAGCTTCCGCCCGGGCAATGCCGCGGCGATGTTCTTTCTCAATGCAACCAATCCGCAAACCATCAAGGCCATGCGAACGGCGATGGTGGATGTGGGCTTCAAGGCGCAGCGATTTGCCAACGAGACGCTGAAACTCGCCGCACGCAAGCAGACCAGTGCGCCACCAGCGACGCTTGGTCCAGCGCCTCTGCGCGAGCAGGTCATCCACTTCGTGAACAAGAAGATGCCGGGAGGCCTGCCCAAGAAGACGGCGAGGGCCTTGCTGGACATTGAAGACAAGGACTACGTGCCCATCATTCGCGACCCGGCGAAAACGACCGGTGAGTCGGAGGCAGTTTTCTATTTTCCAGGCTGTGGATCTGAGCGACTGTTCAGTCAGGTGGGCCTGGCGACGCAGGCCATGCTTTGGCATGCCGGCGTTCAGACCGTCTTGCCTCCAGGGTATCTGTGCTGCGGATACCCGCAGCGGGGCAGCGGGCAGTTCGAGAAGGCCGATCAGATCATCACCGACAACCGCGTGCTGTTCCATCGGGTGGCCAACACACTGAATTACCTCGACATCAAGACAGTGGTTGTCAGCTGTGGCACTTGCTTCGACCAGTTGCAGGGGTACGAGTTCGAGAAGATCTTCCCGGGCTGCCGAATTGTTGACATCCACGAGTACCTGTTGGAGAAGAACATCACCCTTGCAGGCTCCGAGGGCGGCTACCTCTATCATGACCCTTGCCACTCGCCGATGAAGCAGCGGGAGCCCATGGAGACCGTCAAGTCGCTAGTGGGGCCCAATGTCGTCAAGAGTGACCGCTGTTGCGGGGAGTCCGGCACGCTTGGCGTGACACGGCCGGATGTATCGACGCAGGTGCGCTTTCGCAAGGAGGCGGAGATTCGCAAAGGTGAAAAGCAGTTGCGGGATTCTGGCCTGGTGCCTGAGCAAGGCAACATGAAGATCCTGACGTCTTGCCCGAGCTGCTTGCAGGGTCTGTCGCGCTACAGGGACGACCTTGGCAACGGCCTGCTGGAGGCCGATTACATCGTGGTTGAAATGGCGCGGGAGATCCTGGGTGCAGACTGGCTGGAGTCGTACGTGGCTCGCGCCAATGCAGGCGGAATCGAGCGCGTGTTGGTGTGACACATGCACCAGAAGGAGTGAGGCACGAAATGAATGCAGCTGCAGACAGCCAGCAGAGATTGCCGACTGACATCACGGTACACAATCAGTCAAAAGTGCTTGAAATTGCTTTCTCGGATGGGGCGCATTTCAGGATTCCGTTCGAACTGATGCGCGTGTATTCGCCCTCAGCCGAAGTTAAAGGCCATGGTCCGGGGCAGGAGGTACTGCAGACCGGCAAGCGTCATGTCGACATTGTTGGTCTGGAAGCTGTGGGCAACTACGCGGTTCAGCCCACCTTCTCGGACGGCCATGACACAGGGATCTTTGGTTGGGATTACCTCTACGTCCTGGGCAGCAAGCAGGACGAGCTTTGGCAGGACTATGAAAAGCGCCTTGGAGAGGCCGGGGTACAGCGAGACGACCCCATGCCTGAGCCTTCGGCCAAGTCCTGCGGCAGCCATTGAAGCATTGATTGGAGCTGGTCATGGCAGATACGCATTTTGGCTATGAGACGGTTGACGAGAAGGACAAGGCTCGCCGAGTGCGTGGCGTGTTCGATTCCGTAGCGTCAAGGTATGACGTGATGAACGATCTCATGTCAGCGGGCCTGCATCGATTCTGGAAGCGTTACACCATTGAGGTTGCCAACCCCAAGGCTGGAGATCAGGTGCTTGATATTGCCGGTGGCACGGGTGACTTGTCGCTTGCGTTTTCTCGCAAGGTCGGACCGACAGGGAAGGTGGTGCATACGGACATCAACGAGGCCATGCTTCGCCAGGGGCGAGATCGCCTGCTCAATGAAGGCGCACTGTTGCCCAGCCTGGTTTGCGATGCGGAGAAGCTGCCGTTTCCGGATGGCACTTTCAACATCGTGACGGTCGCATTTGGATTGCGCAACATGACGCACAAGGACAAGGCGCTTGCCGAGATGCAGCGTGTTCTCAAGCCAGGTGGGAAGCTGCTGGTGCTGGAGTTCTCCAAGGTAGCCAAGCCCCTGGAGAAGGCCTATGACTGGTATTCGTTCAGCATCCTGCCAAAACTGGGTAAATGGGTTGCCAAGGATGAAGACAGTTACAGGTACCTGGCGGAGTCCATTCGCATGCATCCCGACCAGGAAACGCTTCGCCAGATGATGAAATCAGCTGGCTTTGGGCACGTTGACGTGCATAACCTGAGCGCTGGTGTCGTGGCGCTCCACATGGGGATCAAATGCTGAGTGTGGCGCGTGCATTGAGAGCAATGGGTCATGGGGTTGGCCGATGGCTGGGCGCAGGTAAGGTTTGCGCAGTCGTGACCATTGGCGGGGTTCTTGCCACGCACGCGTGGTCACAGGATGGACAGACCGTTACCACGGGCGATTCGCCCATGGTCATGTGGGTGGTTGGCGCGGTGGTGCTGGCTGTTCTGGCCGTGCTTGGATTCGTGCTACGCAGCAAGAGTGAGAGGCCGCCGGAGGGCTCCGGGCATTCGCAATTCGATCCGGTGACACCCAGGTCATACAGTCCTCAGAACGTTGGCAACGATGCTTCAGCCAGGCCGTGGGAGCAAGTGCCGGTTTCTTCGGCCAGCGAAAAATCGTCCGGCCTGGCCACGGCTGTGGCGCAGGCAAACCGGGACGTCAATGGAGCGGAGTCAGTACCCGAAGGATTTGACCGCCAGGCCTTTTTGAATGACTGCCAGCAGAGTTTCCGCTCTCTTCAGTCTGCGTGGGACAACGGGGAGGTCGACGACCTGAGGGCGCGTTTGGTTCCGTCGATGCTTGATCAACTCGAACAGCAGCTGACGCAGCGCGCGCAAGAGGGTGCCAAGGTGTCGAAAACCGAGATATACAACGTTCAGGCGCAGCTGATTCAGCTTCGGGACAGAGGTGAACTCTGGTGTGCAACCGTGGAGTTCTCGGGCATGAGTAAGGACGAAGCCGCCGCAGGCCCAGGGCCGTTCCGGGAGTTGTGGGAGATGCAGCGCCAAAAAGGCAGCGAGTCCCCATGGCTGGTGGCGGACGTACAGGCTATCCGTTGACGAGGAGCAGATGATGAGCATATCGGGAAGCGGTGCCAGCGGTTTGCTGAGCAGTTTGAAATCCGCATTGAAGCCTCCGCAGTGGGTGGTTTCCGAAATGCAGAACCGCATCGTTCTGTTTCTCAACCATGTGCTTCAGCAAGAACCTCAGGCCATGGAGCGCTTGCGCCGGCAGGCTGGGAAGAGGGTTCGTGCCTCGTGGGGGGACATCTTTCTGACGCTATCTCCAACTGCTGCAGGCTTGCTCGAGCTTGCGCACGAGGGCGAACGGAACGATCTGGCCGTGGTCCTGACTGAGCAAAATCCGTTTTCCATGGCCAGAACATTGGCAGAAGGAGACAGGCCGGCCGTCGACATTCAGGGCGATGTGCAACTGGCTGCGGAAGTCGCCTGGCTGGTGGATAACGTCCGCTGGGACGTGGAAGAAGACCTGTCGCGGATCATGGGAGATGGTCCCGCTCACAAGATGGCCAGCGTCGGCCGGCAGATCGTGCACGGTCTGCGCTCTTTCCTGGCGAAAACGCCGAGTGTCGCATCAACGGGACGGCCATCGTCCGGCAACCCTGGTAGCCAGGGATGAGCCGAATTTTTCGCAGCGCGTTCATTGCATGGGTTGCGCTGCGGCATGGCCTGGACGAACTGGTTCTGTCCAGTTTCAAGCACCCTTGGCTGAGGTTGCTGACCCGAGTGGTCTCCATCGGCAGGAATCTCGACAAGCCGCGGGGGCAGCGCTTGAGGGAGGCGCTGGAGCGGCTCGGCCCCATCTTCGTGAAGTTTGGTCAGGTCCTCTCTACCCGGCGAGACCTCTTGCCGCCGGACATTGCTGACGAGCTTGCCTTGCTGCAAGACAGGGTGCCGCCATTTTCCAGCGAAATCTCGGTGGCAACGGTCGAACGGGCACTGGGCAAGCCTCTGGACGCTGTGTTCTCTTCCTTTGACAAGACGCCGGTGGCCAGTGCGTCCATAGCCCAAGTGCATTTTGCGGTGCTCAGGGAAGGGCCGCATGCTGGCAAGCAGGTCGCGGTCAAAGTCCTGCGCCCGAACATGAGGCCGGTCATCGACAAAGATGTGGACCTCATGCGCACGGCGGCCCGCTGGGTAGAGAAACTCTCTGTCGACGGCAAACGCCTCAAGCCACAAGAGGTCGTAGACGAGTTCGACAAGTATCTCCACGACGAGCTGGATTTGTTGCGCGAGGCGTCAAATGCCGCTCAGTTGCGTCGAAACATGGCTGGCCTGGACCTGGTGCTGATTCCGGAGATGTACTGGGACTACTGCCGTGATGATGTGCTGGTGATGGAGCGTATGAATGGTGTGCCGATCAACCAGTTTCAGACGCTGCGCGACAAAGGTGTCGACATACCCAGGTTGGCTCGGGATGGGGTGACGATTTTCTTCACGCAGGTCTTTCGCGACGGGTTTTTCCATGCGGACATGCACCCTGGCAATATCCAGGTCAGCACCGACCCCAGGACTTTCGGTCAGTACATTTCGCTTGACTTCGGTATCGTCGGTACTTTGACGGAGTTCGACAAAGAGTACCTGGCGCAGAACTTCACCGCCTTCTTCCGCCGCGACTACAAGAGGGTCGCAGAGTTGCACATCGAAAGCGGATGGGTGCCAGCCGAGACCCGGGTGGATGAGCTCGAGTCGGCCATTCGTGCCGTCTGCGAGCCTTATTTTGACCGACCCCTGAAAGAAATTTCCCTGGGAATGGTGCTCATGCGCCTGTTTCAGACATCTCGGCGGTTCCATGTGGAGATTCAGCCCCAGCTGGTGCTGTTGCAAAAGACATTGCTCAACATCGAGGGCTTGGGGCGCCAGCTTGATCCGGAACTGGATTTGTGGAGCACGGCCAAGCCATTTCTTGAAAAATGGATGATGGAGCAGGTAGGGCCACAAAAATTGCTGCAACAGCTTAAGGCAGAAGCGCCGCAGTACGCCAAATTGCTGCCCCTGCTGCCTCGCCTGGTGCATGACTATCTGAGGGATCGCCCCGACGACGTGCGTGCCGAGATGCGCGCTTTGCTCAAGGAGCAGCGCAGAACCAACAAGCTGCTCTACGGCTTGATTTTCTCCGGGCTGGGGTTCATGTTGGGCCTTGTCGTCAGTCAGATACTCATCCGTATTCGCCTTTGGTGAGTGGCGCAAGCTTCCGTTGCACACGAATGGCGAGCCCCAACCTATAATTTAGGGTTTTCCTCACTTAGCCTTCCAGCCAGGCGCCTGGATCAGGTCAAAAGGCATCTGTGCCTGGATCTGATGCGTCCAGGCATCCGATCTCACCATGCCAATCTACGCCTATAAGTGCGAATCCTGTGGCCATGCCAAGGACGTGCTGCAAAAGATGTCCGATGCACCGTTGACGGTGTGCCCCTCGTGCGGTGCCGACGCATTCCGCAAGCAACTGACAGCTGCCGGCTTCCAGCTCAAGGGTTCAGGCTGGTACGCCACGGATTTTCGCGGCGGATCGTCTTCAGGCGCCAATGCAACTTCTGCGGACGGTGGGTCGGGAGAAAGTGCTCCCGCTTCGGCCGAAGCCTCGAGTGCCAAAACCGAGAACAAGGGCAAGAGTGAAGCGGCCAGCGGCAGTGCGAGCTCCGCGGCAGCGTCTGCCGGAGGGTGCGGCTCATCCTGCGGATGCCACTGATGCCGCTTGCATGCACAGGGCCAATGGCACGAAGTGACCTTGGCCCCCCGGCCGGCCGAGAGACGGCAGACCGGTTCAAGTCTGACTGAACAAATGTTGAGAAATCCTATGTCAATGCGTACCGAATATTGTGGACTGGTTACCGAAGAGCGATTGGGCCAAAGCGTCTCCCTCTGTGGGTGGGTCAACCGCCGTCGTGACCACGGTGGCGTGATCTTCATTGACCTGCGAGACCGCGAAGGCTATGTCCAAGTGGTTTGTGACCCGGACCGGCCCGAGATGTTCAAGATTGCGGAAGACATCCGCAATGAGTTCTGCATTCAGGTCAAAGGGGTTGTGCGTGCACGTCCGGAAGGCACCACCAACGATTCCCTCAAGAGCGGCAAGATCGAGGTCTTGTGCCATGAGCTGACAGTGCTCAATCCTTCCGTGACGCCAGCCTTCCAGCTCGATGACGAGAATCTATCCGAAACCACGCGCCTGACGCACCGCGTGCTCGACCTTCGTCGTCCGCATATGCAGCGCAACCTGATGCTGCGTTATCGCGTCTCGATGGAGGTTCGCAAGTTCCTGGATGCCAATGGGTTTGTGGACATCGAAACCCCCATGCTGACCAAGAGCACGCCAGAGGGCGCTCGCGACTACCTGGTGCCAAGCCGAGTGCACGACGGGCACTTCTTCGCGCTGCCGCAGTCGCCACAGCTGTTCAAACAGTTGTTGATGGTCTCTGGCTTTGACCGCTACTACCAGATCACCAAGTGCTTCCGTGATGAAGACTTGCGTGCTGACCGCCAGCCCGAGTTCACTCAGATCGATATCGAGACCTCGTTCCTGGGCGAGCAGGAGATTCGTGACATGTTCCAGGGCATGATCAAGACCGTCTTCAAGAACGTTCTGGACGTGGACCTGGGCGACTTCCCCGTCATGCCTTTTGCCGAGGCGATGCAACGATTTGGCTCCGATAAGCCGGACCTGCGTGTCAAGCTGGAATTGACCGAGCTGACGGACGTGATGGCCGATGTGGACTTCAAGGTCTTCAGCGGACCTGCGCAAATGGGCAACGGCCGGGTGGCTGCACTTTGTGTGCGGGGTGGCGCCGAGATGAGCCGGGGCGAAATCGATGGCTACACCGAGTTTGTGAAGATCTACGGTGCAAAGGGTCTTGCATGGATCAAGGTCAACGAGACAGGCAAAGGGCGGGACGGCCTGCAGAGCCCGATCGTGAAGAACTTGCATGACACGGCCATCGACGAGATTCTCAAGCGAACCAATGCGCAAGACGGCGACATCATCTTCTTCGGGGCAGACAAGGCCAAGGTCGTCAACGATGCCATTGGCGCGTTGCGTCTGAAGATTGGTCACAGCGAGCTGGGCAAGAAAAATGGCCTCTTCGAAGACCGCTGGGCACCAATGTGGGTGGTGGATTTCCCGATGTTCGAATTCGACGAAGAGGAAAATCGCTGGTCAGCCATGCACCATCCGTTCACGTCACCGAAGGACGGTCACGAGGATTTCTTGAGCTCAGCGCCTGATAAGTGCCAGGCCAAGGGCTATGACATGGTTCTCAATGGCTGGGAAATTGGTGGCGGGTCGGTGCGTATTCACCGTGCTGAAGTACAGCAAAAGGTGTTCAATGCCCTGAACATCTCTGAAGAAGAGGCGCAGTCCAAGTTTGGCTTCCTGCTGGATGCGCTGCAGTACGGTGCGCCACCGCATGGCGGCCTTGCTTTTGGCCTGGATAGGGTCGTGACCTTGATGACCGGCGCGGAGTCCATTCGCGATGTGATTGCATTCCCGAAGACCCAGCGTGCACAATGTTTGCTGACGCAGGCGCCGAGCATTGTCGACGAGAAGCAGCTTCGCGAGCTGCACATTCGCTTGCGTAATCCGGAAGCCGTCAAACAAGCCTGATCACGCAAGGCGTGATCCAGGAAGGAAGAAAGGGTGCCCTCCGGCACCCTTTCTTCTTGTGGGGTGGTTGTGTCTCGATGTAACCAGGTGAAACCCGCTGAAGCGACTTTTTGGCCATGTACAAGATTCCCGAGTCTGTGCTTGTGGTCATCTACACGACTGACCTGGACGTGTTGCTGATGGAGCGAGCCGATACGGCAGGCTTCTGGCAATCGGTGACGGGCTCCAAGGACTGGCCGCAGGAGTCGTTCATGTGTGCCGCTGCCAGGGAGGTCCGGGAAGAGACGGGGATTGACCCACTCGGTTCTGCAGCCAGCCTCCAGGACTGGTATCTGGAGAACGTCTACGCCATCTATCCAGCATGGCTGCACCGCTACGAACCGGGCGTCTGGAGCAACCGGGAGAGGGTGTTTGGCCTGCAACTCCCCAGGCGTGTCAATTGCCGGCTCAGCCCCTCGGAACATGTGGCGCAGGAATGGCTGCCTTGGCTGGACGCCGCAGATCGCTGCTACTCGCCGTCCAATGCGGAGGCGATCCTGCTGTTGCCTCGCATGGTGAGATGCGCTAATACTTAAATGCTATCTAGCAAGTATTACAAGAGCGTCCGCATAGGTCGAAAATGCGGAAAATAGCGGGTAAACGTGTGACTTGCTGAACGATTACATTAACGCGCGTTGTGATACATAGTGCGTTTTGTTACATAAGCAGGTAACATCGAGCCTGTCACAGAGCTGTCGGAACTGCTACATATCTTGCAAGTCTGGTACGCTCTTCGAATTACCACTTTTGTACCAGCCCATCCCCTGAACTGGGTACGGTGCGTCAAGTCTTCAGCCATAAGCATGAACAAGACCTACAAATCCGTTTGGAATGAAACTCTCGGGACCTACGTTGCCGCAGCAGAGACTGCGCATTCTGGGGGTCGAAAGGTATCCAGTTCGCGACGTGCCAAGCGCGCGCCCCAAAGGAGTGCTGGAGGCAGCCAGCTTGCGCTGGAGCCCCGGATTGTGTTCGATGCTGCCTTGCCGGCCACGATGGTTGAGGCGCAGGCGGATGACAGCGGTTTTGACACGCAGGACTTGCTGGTCGAAGACGCCGCTGCAGACGAGCCCGTAGCGCCGGTTGTGGTTGCTCCAGCCGTTGCTGAAGAAGACCAGGCTGCGACATCCGAAGAAGCAAGCACCTCTGCGTCAGCCGATACCGCTGCGGGCGAGCCTGCTGCCGATGCTGTGACTGTTGAGGCCGCAGAAGAAGCGGACGCCATGATCGGCGAGACAGATGCCGAAGCAGCCGTTGCAGGGGACGAGGCCACTGAATCCGGCGAAGAGCTTGAGGCAACCGAGCAATCCGACCTGGAAGAAGGTGAGCTGGCCGAGACCGAGAGCGTGACCGATTCCGAGGAAGAGCGCGTCGAGATCATTTTTGTCGATGCTGTCGCTGAAGACATCGTCGATGATCTTGCCGATCACCCAGGTGAAATCTATGTGCTCGATGCCGATCGCGATGGCATTGAGCAGATGGCAGAAGTTCTCGGCGGTCGTACCGGGGTGGATGCTGTTCACATCATCAGCCACGGTAGCGCCGGCCAACTGGATCTCGGCTCGGGCGAGCTGACGACAGCCACCATGCAGGACGCGTATGCAGATGAGCTGGAGATCATCAGTGCTGCGTTGTCGGAAGACGCCGACATTCTTCTTTACGGCTGCGATGTGGGGGCGGGCAGTGCTGGCCAGGATTTTGTCAACATGCTGGCTGACGCCACAGGCGCCGATGTGGTCGCCTCCAGCGACGATACCGGACTGGATGTGCTCGGCGGCGACTGGGTGCTCGAGGTTCAGAACGCTGACGGCACGATTGAAACCGAGACCATCGAAGCCACCGCATGGGCTGGATTGCTGACCACTCAGGTCAACAACGGCACAGGCGCGTTTCTGGCTGTATACGACTACTCCATCTACAGCATTGATGCCACCACTGGCGTGGCAACGATTCTGACGACGTTCCCCACCTCCGGCCAGGTGTTCACCTGGGACAACTCCGCTTCGGTCACCGTTCCAACCTCTGGCTTCAATGGCCTGAACTCGCTTGCAGTGGATCAGAGCAATGGCCTCATCTACTTCACGCTGGAATGGCGAAATGACGCCAACCGGGCGCTGTACGCCTATGACTATGTTGCCGACCGCATCTTTGTTGTTGACACCAACGTCACCAACAATGGCATCAGTATCGTCAGTGGTGGAAACACCGGCCTGGCCAGTGGTGCAGCCGTGTTCAACAACGGATACCTCTACATGGGGGTGGAGAACAACCAGGGCGGCAACAACGCCGGGACCGTCTCCAACGACACGATCTACAGGGTCACCCTCTCTGCTGACGGACGCACGATCGCCGGCAATGCATCCATTCTGGTGGGCGAGATCACGGGTAACGACTGGGGTGACCTCGGCTACGACTCCGAGACCAACTCGCTGGTCAGTTCCGATGGTATTGCCGGAGGTGGAGTCAACATCGTTCGTTATGTGTTGAGCGCGGATGGTACTTCTGTCACCAACACAGTCTCGCAGGACATCTTCACGACCAACAACACACAGGCGGCGCACAGCGATGCTGTCGGTGGTGTCAACGCCAACTTCCTCGTCGGGTCGACCATTCAGCAGTTCAACCCGGTCACTGGCGCCCTGATCGGCTCGGCCATCAACATCACTACCAATGGCACGACACCTCTTGGCGCTGTGTTTGACGCCGCAGGCTGGACGCCCCCGACTGGCTCCATTGGCGACAGCGTGTATGCCGATGCCAACGGAAACGGCGTACAGGACGCAGGCGAGTCGGGCATTGCCAACGTGACGGTTGAGCTCATCAACGACGTCAACAACAACGGCGTGGTCGATGCAGGTGAAGCCACTCTGGCGACGGATACCACAAACGCCAGCGGGCAATACACGTTCACAGGCATTTTGCCCGGCCACTACATCGTGCGCGTGACCGACACGGCTGGAGCGCTTGGCGCGCAGTACCAGTACACGAGTGCTGGTGGTGCAGTCAACGCCAACGGCGATGTCACCCGTATCGGTCAAAACCACACCAATATCGATTTTGGTGTGGTTCGTCCTCCTGTGAACAACGTCCCGCCTGCCCAGACCGTTGCGGAAGATGACTCGGTGACGTTCAGCAATGCCAACGGTAACGCGCTCCAGGTCGTGGACAACGATGGGCAGACGCTGACCGTCACGGTGTGGTCCGAGCAGGGTACGGTTTCTCTGAGTGGTACGGCAGGCCTGACGCTGACGCGAGGCGACGGCACGGATGACGCTGCCATCATCATGACGGGCAGTGCAGCTGATATCAATGCGGCGTTGAATGGTCTGGTTTACCAGCCAACCTCTGACAACAATGGTGCAGGTGCGGTCAACCTCAACACCACCGACGGCACCTACCTTGTGGTGGACCGCGTGGCGATCGACATCACGCCCGTCGACGACACCAATCCGGACAGTGTGACCACGGCTGAGAACACGCCAGTCGACATCACGCCGATGGACAATGACAGTTTCGAGGGGCCAGCGTGGGTCGTTGACGCCAGTACGCCCTCCAATGGCAGCGTAGCCGTGGCCACGGATGGCACGACCATCACGTACACCCCGGACACGGGATTTGGCGGAGCCGATAGCTTCACCTATACGGTAGCGACCATTGACGAAGGGTTCAACTACGAGTACTGGACGGTCAACCCGACAACAGACAGCCCGATATTCGACACCGTCTTCCCCGCGGGCTTCCCTACCACGACGCCGGACGGTACAGGATGGACACCGGGGATCAGCGAGGACGATGGCCTGCTGATCCAGGATGAACAATCCGATACCGACCCCGAAAACGTGGTCGCATGGTCAGGCGAATTTCTCGTTCTCGAAGGCGATACGTACACATTCGGACTGACTGCCGACAATGTGGCCCGTCTGATCGTTGATGGGAATGTGGTTGTGACGACCAGCGCCTACTCGACAGAGGCGACTGCTACGGTGACCCTGGGTCCAGGCGCCCATACGTTTGTGGTTCAGTACGCAGACCTGCGCGCGCCGCAGAGCGTCAACCTGACCTACAGCGGTGCCGACACAGGTGATGCCGCGGTCAATGTCAACAACCTGGACCTGTGGGGCGCGGCGATCCGCTACGAGACCGACACGGTCGACGTGTACGTGAACAAGGTGCCAGTGGCCAACCCTGACACCAATTCGATCTTTGAAGATGCTGCCAGCGTCACTGGCGACATCAGCATCAACGATACCGATGGCAACGGCACTGGCGCCGAGAACACCGTGGCGCTGGATGGCAGCACCCCGGCGGTGGGCAGCTACGGAACGATTTCTCTGAATCCGGACGGCACCTACTCCTATGCCCTGGATAACACCAACCCCGTCGTGCAAGGCCTAGGCGTGGGCGAATCGGTTGTTGAAACCTACAGCTATGTCCTGACCGACTCTGATGGTGACACCGCAGTATCGACCCTGACGATCACCATCAACGGTGTGAACGACGCACCGCTTGCAGAAGACAACACCTACACGGTGGGCGAAGATGATGCTCCTGCTGTGGTGGGCAATGCCCTGACGGACAACGATGCGGTTGCCGGCT
>NZ_BAABWG010000005.1:0-165139 GCF_040372165.1 Hydrogenophaga sp. 5NK40-0174
TCGGCCGCTGGCGTTGTTCACCGACACGCCGTACTGCGCAAACGCCGTGACCTGCGTGGTCACGATCAGCAGCGCTGCAATGGCGCGCATCCACAGCGGCGTCTTGCGCTCGGTGATGACCACGCTGTCATCGAGCACCGGATCGTCACGGCGCATGCGGCGTTGGGCCTCCCCGAAGAGGAGGTGTTTCAAGAACTGGCGGCTGCGGTTCACGGCGGCTTCTCCCTTACTGGCGGTAGCGGGTGGTGGCGGCGGGCCTTGTTGGCGGCTCTTTGTGCGTCCACCCGAACATCGTCATCGCTTCATCGGTCGGTGAATACGGTACTGACAGGGTTGTCGGTGTTGTCGGTGCCGTAGGTTTTGACAGTGTTGTCGGTGCTTACTGCCCCGGCCCTTGCTGCATGGGTGCCAGGCCTTTGACGGCGTCCACCAGCAGCGGCTCCAGCTTGGGCAGCACCTTGGGCAGGCGGTCTTGAATGAGGCGGGACGACTGCAGGTTCACCACCTGCATCTTCTTCATCAGCGCCACATAGCCCGGGTCTTCATACAGTGCGATCAACTGCTCGACCTCTTCAGCAGAAAACTGCTTCTGGTACAGGTTCAGGTAGGCGGGCCGCACCGAATCCCAGCTGAGCTCGGTGCGCAGCAGGTTCTCGATGGGGGGCAAGGCGTTTTCCACCGCCTGGCGCTGGTTGGGGGTCAGCGGTGCGCCCTTGTTGGTCTGCAAGAGCTTGAGCGTGAGCTGCTGGCGCAAGGGGCCGCCAATGCTGCGCACCGCGGCCTCCAGCGCAGCGTGGGCGCCGTTGAGCTTGAGCAGGCGGTCCACCTGCTCTTCTGTGGGTGGCGCTGCATGGGCAGCCAGTGGCAGCACCGTGCAAACGCCCAGCAGCGCAATGCCCAACAGCTTGCCCGCATGGGCACGAAGCGCGGAAGAAAGAAGCTTGGCCTTCATGATGAATACACCCTCCGATTCTCTTAGTGCAGCTGCCTGGGGGCCGGGCTTGTGGCTTGCCCCCAGGCACTGCTCCATGTCACATGTCACATGTCACATGTCACATGCCCATTGCCATCTGTACCTGTAGAGGTCCGATGGCGTTAAAGCCCGGGCTCAGTCCGAACTCAGTTCTTGCCCAGGAAGTGGTTGACCTTGACGGACTGCTCTTCGTCGCCGTTGTAGTTGGCCTTGGTGCCATCCACATCGGTGAAGTCCACCAGCAGGCCTTCGCCTTTGTAGACCTTCTCTTGTGTGGTGAGCGGGCCGGCCCAGAACACATAGTGTTCGCGGTACTTGGATTCGCGGTTGGACACTTGCGGGCGCATGATCATGCGGCCCTTGCGGTCAAACGCGCTGATCTCGAAGCTGGTCTCGGCCTTGACGGTCTCGTTGTTGTAGATGAGCGCGTCAAAGCGGCTGCGCACGGTTCCGAAAATGTCCACCGTGACGTACACCAGCACTTCGGCACTGGGGTCGGTGGGGGTGGTGGGCACCACGCCGTTGAACAGCAGGTAGTTGCGCACCAGGCCCATGAGCAGGCTGGCGTCGCTCTTGGGCACACTGAAGTTCTGGTAGTCGCCCAGGCCCTTGTACTGCAGGGTCACGTTGGCTTCACCACGGGTGCCTTCGGTTTCGGATTCGGTGTAGCTCGGGCTGGGGCTGACCACTTGCCGGTTGGTGCTGAAGCCGCCCTGCGAGTTGTTGGTATCGCGGTTGCTGCTGCTGCCCGTGGTGGTGTTGCTGCTGCTGTCCGATTGGTCGAAGCTGCTGTTGGTGCGGGTACCACCAGTGACGCTGGTGCTGGAGCCTGAGCTGCTGCCCGAAGACACCATGGTGCTGGCGCTCGAGCCCGAGCCGCTGCCCTGGGTGTTGTTGTAGTTGGTGCCGCTCTCCGACAGGTTGAACACCTGGAAAGCGTTGGTGGTGGTGGTCACCGGGCTGACCACGCTGCCAGCGGTGAACAACAAGCCGGGCGTGAGGCGGCCACCCGAGAGGTTGCCACCGCCCTCGTCTGCCACCAGATCGAACACCAGCGCCGCACGCTTGCCACGCAGCTCGGTCACGTCAATATCCTTGAGTGCAGCGCGAATGCTGGCCGATACCAGCCGCTGCTCAGTGGCAAAGCGCTTGCCGCCACCGTGAGACGGAATGCCCGTCAAGGTGCCGCACGCTGTCAGCGCAAAGCTGGCAAGCAATACAGCCATGACGCCCAGGCGGCGCCCCCATGATGTGCGGTGCGATACGGCGCTGACATGCGCGGCCTCGCCCGCGTGCACTTGCAACGCAGACATGACTCACTCCCTGATGTTTATTTGCAGAAGACACAAATTGTATCTATCGACTTGCAACTCACCAAGGGAATACCCTGTCATATCTGACAGAAGTAGCAGCTTCGTCGGTCATTCTTCGCACTTTTGCGAAGATCTGCTGCGAATCTGCAACAGCGCGAAAACCAGCTCGACAGGACGAGCTGCGGCAGATCAGCGAGGCAAACAGCTGGCCAGATAAGGCGCTTCGCCAAACACCTTGGCGGATTTGCGCGGCGACAACAGGGCCGGCTCGTTACTGGTGGCGGGGAAATAAAGCACGAAGCTGCACCCCCGCGCACCCTTGGGACCAAGCGTGATCTCACCGCGGTCTGCCCTGCCGGTCAGCGACTTTTGCCGCGAAGGGTTGTCACAGGAAGCGGGCAACGGCCATGGCTCGCTCAGCTGGAGCGAAACCAGGCGGCCCTCTGCGGTACTGCCGCGCCGCGACACCTCCACCGTTGCAGAGAACTGTCTCCCCTCGGAAAACTTCGGGTGCGCAGTGCAGTTGTAGGTTTCGGCCTGGGCCGACGTGGCGAGCACCAGACCCCACGTCAATACAAACAGAGCGTGTGACTTCACTCAGCTACCTCAATCAAAACTCAAAGCTCAAAACTCAATGCAAATATCTGTTCATGGCTGGCAGCCAGCAGGCCGCCTTGTGCATCTGCTGGATGCTGTCGCCGTCATGCAGCAATATGCCATGCCTGCCAATCCCCTTGCCAACGAGGGACAAGGTGTTGCGGTCTTCAAAGCGCAGGATGTCTGCCACCCTGACGTCAAATGACCACGGGACCACGGCGGCACGCCTGGGTACCGCTCGGTGAAGCATGCGTGCCACGGCCACGCTGGCCTTGCAAGGTTCACAGTTGACCATTGCCAGAGAAGCCTGCTTCAGTATTGCTCGGGTGCTCGCTCTTCAACCATCGGGCAAAGAAGGCGTTTTGCTCCGCCACGGTAGAGAAGTCGCTGTCGTCGGCCGGATCAAAAATGTCCACCAGCCTGGCTGGTTGGGCATGCTCTTCCATGACCAGCACGTACGCCATTCGGCCACCGCCCATGTCGCGGCTCATGCCTGACGGGTAGACATTCAACCTGGCGCCCTGGCAGCACAGGAAGGCGCTCTGGGGTTCGAGTTGCTCACGGATCGCTTGCAGCGCCTGAAACCAGTCGTCGGCATTGGCAAACAGCAACTGGTTCTCCCAGTGCATGTCAATTCGATACGTCTCCGCGCTTTCAAACAAATCCAACCGGGCGTCCGACCAGTTCGCCTGCCCCTGGAGCTGCTTCATCACCACTTTGATGCGGCAGGTTTCTTCATGCGTCATGCCGCCATTGTTGTGCAGAACGGCGAGCAGACCAAGCGGCAAAGGCGTGGGCTACCGGATCAAGCAGGGATCGGCGGGATTGTCAGCGAGCCTGCTCAGCAGTTGGAACGGCTCAAACGTCGACACGTTGCCGAACGTGTCGCGCGCCTGGCCAGTGAGCGTCACGCCGTTGTGAAACGTGTCGGCAATCCTGAACTGCAAAGTGCCGCCGGTGCGAATCTCGCCAATGCCTGGGCTTGTAAAGTCGACGCGGACCGTGTCGACCAGATTTGTATCGTTGAAGCTGCTCCTCACATCCCGTGCTTCAGGGCCCACCACAACCGAATTGGGCTGGATGTTTTGGGCAGATATTTCAAAGTAACGCATCCCGCTCAGGTCGGACACCAACACGGTCACGTCAATGTTTTGCTCGCCGACGTTGGCCGCGTCGGGAATGATCGCGCAACGGTTGACGCTGGTGGCCGGGTCGTCGTTTCTCGCGGGCAGCTCCGCTCTGATGGCACCGCTGAGCAGCACCTTGAAGTTTGGGCCCTCAAAATCTGTCGTGGAGGGTCTTGGCCGCACACATCCAGCAAGAGACGAGCCGACGAGCGCACAAAGGGCAAGGTTTTTCACGACCTTCATTGGCATATTCGTCTTCAAATTCGCATTCATGTTCTTGTCCTTGAAACTGCTGGCCGCCATCACGGGCTCTGGCTGATGGCGTGATGAACGAGGTTGGTGAGATACCGCCCCCCTGAGCACCAGTTTTCGTTGGCACTGACGCTCTGGGAAGAGGCCACCGACACCACGTACGGCCCCTCGTCCCAGAAGCCGAACACAGGTCCGCCGGAATTGCCTGGCGTCAGGTCTGCGTCTGTCCGCATGGAGCGTGCAGCGCCAAGGTCGTTCCAGGGTTCGTCCAGAAATTTCTCTCGCTGGAAGGTGGGGCGAAGCCCTCCACCAATCGCGCTTGGGTAGCCCACATTCCACCAATACGGTTCGCCGTCCCATGAGCTGTTGTACGTGCGCGTGCCCATCCAGCCAAACAGATCGCCAATACGGTCTGCCGTCACCAGCACCACATAGTCCTCATCCACCTCGGAGAAACTGATTGATGCAGCAGACAACTGGTTGTAGTGGTAGATCGAGATGTATGGCGTCGACGCCCTGACGAAGCCGCCGGCCCTGTGCACTTCCACTGTGCCGCTCAGGTTGCCGCCCCAGTTCATCATATGGCTGGCCGTCAGAACGTGCCGGGGGCCAACAATCACACCTGAGCCGCCACCGCCGGCGGTCACCACGCGGCAAATGGTGCCCCACGGGTAGCTGGTGTCGTTGTAGATTCGCCTGTCCTCTGGTGCAAACACGACCAGTGGATCCAGCTCTTTGCCCCGCTGCATCACACGCATCGGCGGTGGCAGCTTGGCACGCAAAGGCGCGGCACGGGCGGCGAACCAATCGGGAATCATGGGCCGGATCGGCTCGCGCTCTGGTGCACCGGCCTTCTCGGCCTGAATGCCCACCAGCTTGCATTCAGGCAACTCCGGCAGCAGCATGTGCTGCAACTCTTTCGGAATGTCACCTTTGGCCTCCCGGCAAAAGGCCGCCTTCGCTTGCGCATGGGTGAGCGGCGTGTCGCGGGCAACACCATCATCATCACAAGAGTCATGTACGTCGGCCATCAGGCACCTCCAGAGACGGGTTGGAAGGATCAACGGGGGAACACACTGACGACTCTATGACCAATGCACTGAAAGCCAACCCCAGTTTGGGTAATCAGGAAAGGCGCGACTTCTCTTGAAGCCCAAGGACAAAAAAGATGGCTTAGGCGTTCCTCACCAGGACGTTGCCAGGAAGTGGGTGTCAGAGCGTCGGTGCCAGGTCTTGTGTTGTGCCCCGGAGGCCGAAGAGATGGCAAAAGGCAAGGCCCGACCTCAGCGCCCTCGCAATGCCCCCGATCTTGCTTCTTTTGCAAGCCTGAAACTGGTCTGCCCGCCTTGCCTTCGCTGAACTAGCCACGCGGCAGAAACTCCTGGAAAGGCTCCACATGCGTTTGCCTCCACGTCGGCTCCAGCACGGAAACCTTGTCAAAAAGCACTTTGGCTTCTTCCAGCCGCCCCAGCTGCAGCTCTGCACGCGCGAGCCACCAGATCGCCGTTGCGTGGTTCGGATGGGTACGGAGCTTGCGATGGCAGTGACTCACCAGCTTCTGGTAGTTGGCTGCCTCATAGTAGCTGGAGGCCACCTGGGAAAAGTACCCCTGCAGCGCAGCAGTGAGATTTCGTGCGATGGTAGCCAGCCCATTGATCACCCAGACAGCCGTGGCAAAAGCGACAAGAGCGACAAGTACATAAAGAACGCCGCGGATATCCTTGAGTACGGCGACAAGTTCCTGTTCCATGCTTAGATCCTTGAAGTCGCTTGTACGAGGGTGTCGCGCACTTTCATGAGCGCAAAGCCCAGAAGGTTCAGGCCACGCCACAGATTCGGGTTGCTCGCATCGTCATCGTCATGTGCAAGGCCTATGCCCCAGACACTGTCGACCGGGCTGGCCTCTACAAGAATACGCGAGCCAGTTTGCAGCAGATACTCGCCCATTTCTTGGTTCTGCGAGAACTTGGCAAGGTTGGCCCGGATGACAATATCCAACCTGTTCGCCAGCCACCGGGATTCATCGAAGCCACGAACCTGCCGACCCAGAGCTTTCGCCGCGCCTGGATTTGGCGCATCCAGCACCATCGATCGGGTGGCCAGGTCGCCAAACAGCGCCGCCTTTTCGGCCATCATGAAGTGCTCTGCCGTCGGATAGAGCTGCCCGTCCACTGTGAATGGAGAGTCATACCACTGGCTGAAGCAACTGGAAGACACACCTCCGGGGCGCTTCTGGTGGCCCCAGAAGAACACGAACTTCAACCTTTCGCCAGCGTTGAAACGCGCGCAAAGCTCTTCAACAAGTTGTGCGTCCTGCCCGGCACTCATGGCATCTGGCCATCAAGTGCGGTCAACGCCAGAGGCCGCGAACAAGGGGCAAGCAGTTTCGGTCGCCGACCGCCCACATCTGAACCATTCATTTTTTTCTCCCTCCTGACAAAGTCGGGGCAATGTGAGGACCTCATCATGCACCAGTGTTGAAGCTTGATCGTACCAAGCGAACGCCTTGCCAGTGGAATTGTTGCTTTCCTACGAGAGCAGCAGGTACAACAAGACCACAACAGCCACTCCGCCGTCTGCTCCGGAGAGGGTTCGCCCACCCATGGCATGGGCGACGATTTCCGCGATGTTCCAACGCCCTCCCCCGAGCCTGGAGGACAGCTGTGCAACAGCTGCTCTCGGGAGATAGACCGAGCCACACTGTGAACAGCAGAAGAGAGTTCGCTTGTCTTCCCCGACGGTCGCGAAAACGCCTGACTCGCACTCAGGGCACCGAAGTGATGCAATGGGCGAGCCGGTGTGCATGGACATCGCTTCGGCCTGGCAAGGCGCCAGCTTCTGGTCGCCCGCAGAGAGCACCCGCTGGGCCGATCGGGACGGCAGCCATGCACCTTCGCAGTACATGCAAGTCCACACACCGACCATGCCGGCTTCGACCGACGACAGGCGTTCATGACAATTTGGGCAAGCGGGTGTGTTTTTCATGGAGGCAAGCGGCAAACCAACCAGTTCAATGGAGAGGCGAGACGTGCCAACAACTTACCAACGACGTGCGTTCTGGCCTCGCCACTTCATGCATGGCGACCTCAGGACCTCAGGACTTTTTCAAGAGGCTTGCCCTTGGCGAGCTCGTCCACTAGCTTGTCCAGCTGGCGAATGGTCTTCATCAGCGGCTCTTCCACCGCTTCCACGCGGACGCCACAAACAACACCCGTGATCAAGGATCGATTCGGGTTCATTGCCGGCGCGTCGGCAAAAAAGGTCTGGACGTCCACTTCCCTTTTTTCCAACTGATTGGCCAGGCCCGCACTGTCATGACCGGTCAGCCAGCAAATGACGGCATCAAGCTCTTCCCGCGTCCGGCCCTTGCGCTCGACCTTATTGAGGTAGGCGGGATAGAGCGCAGAAAACGACATTCCAAAAATTCGGTGTGCAGTTGCCATGAAACTCCTGGCCCGGTCTGGCGTTGATATCAAATGAAAGCATGCCAGAACCATCCGGCACACTAGGCTCGCTGAGGGAGCAAGACCATCATCTCATACCCAGGGTGAACATTTGCTCATTGACTTCCTTCCCCCATTGGGCGCCGCGCTGGCTGCGCGAGAGCCTGAACCCATGCTTCTCATAAAGGTGTCGTGCAGCGTGCAGTTCATCAAACGTCCACAGGTAGATGCGCTCGTAGCCGCTTGCCTTGCAAAAGTCCATGGCAGCGTTGAGCAAGCTGGACCCCAGCCCATTGCCACGCGAATGATCCGAAGTGATGAACCAGCGCAGATGGGCGCCCGACGCCTGGTAGTGAGAGCCGTCAATGGCAATCGAGCCGTGCAGTTGTCCATCTTCTTGTTCCGCCAGCCACAGGCCATCACGCCCTGGCGTGTAGTCCAGACAAAACTGCGCCAGCTCGGCAGCCACCTTGGCCTCGAAAGGAGCACCAAAACCTACCGTGCGCGAGTAGAAACTCGCATGAAGCTCGGTCACGCGGCCGATGCAGCCGGGGCGATAGCCAAGATGAATGTTCATGGTGATGGTGACGGTGACGGTGATGAGCGCAGGAAAGAGGAAGGCGGACTGAGGATGAAACCTGGTGCTTGAACAAGGAAAAGGCGTGAAGAGGTCTCCTCACGACCGGTGCACATCAGGAGCCGCTCCGCATGAACGGAGGGCAAATTCATGGAATCTCCAAACCCAGGGACTTGAGCTTACTGGCGGCTTCTGCCCCCCATTCCCCGAGATCATTCTGTCCATCTGGATCTGCAAGCAACTCTGCGAGGATCTCATAGTCTTGCCTGGCATTGACCGTATCCCCAAGAAGCTCATAAGACCGGGCTCGTAGCCAGTACACAGCCGCATAATCGGGCTGATAGGGAACCCCTTTCGTGAAAGCGTCTATCGCCTCCCGGTACCGGCCCAACTCGAACAGCGACCATCCGATGTGGTACTGGGTCATCATGCTGCCTCTCGAAGTTTCCAAAGACTCGATCTTCGAGGCCTGCCGCGCAATGAGGAGACTCTCCTCGAATCGTTTTGCCTTCTTGAGATAGAGCGAGTAGTTGATGAGTGGCCGGTACGACGCATTCGAAGCCAGGGACAACGCCTCTGCCTGATCTTCGACCGCTCGTTCAAAGTCACCCAACTGATTGAAGGACCAAGCCCGATGGAACCGCGCTTTCGTCAGCACTTCATTGCTGCCTGAGTCCGCTTTCAAACACTCCGTCAGCTGCTCAACGGCTCCAACACGGCAGCCGCTTGTAGTGTGAGGCAATTCGGTGACGCAGATTCTCGTGGCGCCAAGGACTACAAGAGAGTCCACAACAGATGCCGGATATACGACTGCAGGCACCTTACCCCAAGGTCAACGATCGATCAGTCCCTTGCTGTTGAGCGAGAGTCCATATACAGGGTTAGGCGCCTGCTTCACAGCCGCACCGGCTTGGGTGTGTATCGTGGGTAGATGACCCCAGCCTGCACCTCAATGAGTGCCGGCCAGCTGATTCCGTGAAGTGTGTATAGCGTTGCCTGCATCTGACCTGCAGCGGGCTTCCAGCCGAGCGGGATGAACTCAAATCTCCACTTTTGATCCGGCTCGGACGCCACCGTTGCATAGAAAGTCTGGGAGTCCGAAGAGTCTTCGACCTCGATTTCGACCAGTCCCTGCATTTGCATGCCAGATCGCAGTGCACGCGACGCTGCACGAATGTGTGGACCAGTTTGATGCGCAGAGTATGCGATGAGAGCCGGAAGGATGGCGAACATGAAGTACTGCAGTTGACCGGCGTAGATGCCGAACGCAAGTAAAGCCGCGCAAAGTACTACAGAGAACCCCTTCAGCCAGTGCATGTGGCTGCCACGCGCCATTGATTGGATGGCCGCTATCTGTTCTTTCGTGTTCACGGCTCGAGCGCGCCTAACGACCAAGGCCAGCGGAGGCCATAGGCCGCCCGTGCCGAACCGTTTTGGAGTTGGAGTTGGAGTTGACCCACTTCCGTGGACGGTTATTGGTTTGATTCTCAAACCGTTTCGGTCGCTGTCTCGACATGCACGTCAGCATTGTCGACAGCATCGAACATTGTTTGCTTGCTCCTTTCATAGTTCGTTGGTGATAGGTAGCCCAGGCCGCTGTGGCGGCGTCTGGGGTTGTACCAGCCTTCAATCCAGGTAAAGACCGCCATACGAGCCTGTGACTTGCTCTGGAAGCAATTGCGCTCAATGAGTTCGCCTTCGAGGCTGGCGAAGAAGCTCTCGGCCATAGCGTTGTCATAGGCATCGCCCACTGTCCCCATCGAGGGGCGTACCTTCATCTGCCGGCAGCGCTCCCCAAAGGCCAAGCTCGTGTATTGGCTACCTTGGTCCGAGTGGTGAATGACGCTCTTGGGTTTGCGCTGCTCCAAGGCCATATTCAACGCGGCAAGCACGAGGTCTGCGGTCATGCGCTCTCCCATGGCCCAGCCCACCACGCGCCGGCTCCAGACGTCGATGACCACGGCCAGGTATAGGAATCCCATCCAGGTTGGAACGTAGGTCATATCAGCCACCCAAAGCTGATTTGGCCCCGTGGCGTGAAAGCGCCGGTTGACCAAATCTCTTGCCGGCGTTTGACGCCTGTCGCGCCGGGTGGTGACAGTGAAGCCTCGGCGCTTGCTGATGCCACGGATACCTGCGTCTTTCATCAGGCGCGCCACTCGCTGACGGCTGATGCACACACCCTGCTCATTGAGCTCAGCGCGTACGCGAGGCATTCCATACGATTCGTAGGACTCTCGGTGAATCTGGCGAATGCGCTCGGTCATCACCGCGTTGGCCATGCTGCGCTTGGACGGAGCCCTTTGCCGCCAAGCATAGAAGCCGCTAGCAGAGACACCGAGAACGCGACACATACTACGCACAGGAACGTCGGCCTGGTTCGCCATCACGAGTCGGAAGACTTCGTGGATGTCGCATCGCTGCGACCGGCGAACCAGGCCGTAGCCTTTGCCAGGATGTCTCGCTCCTGCTGTACCTGGCGCAACTGCCGACGCAGCCGCACAAGCTCTTCTCGCTCTGCGGTGGTCAGCCCCTCTTTGCCGGGAAGCGGATGCCCCTCATCAATGGCAGCTTGGCCGACCCAATTGGTGATGGACTGGGCAGTGACACCGAACTCGCGTGAGAGATCCGCAGGTCTGCGACCAGCTTTGACCAGCTCGACCATCTGCTGACGAAATTCCGCCGGGTACGGCGGCCGTACTTTGGACATAATCGACTCCTTGAACACAAAGCATGATGTGTCCACGAAATCGGGTCAACTCCACAAGCGTAGATCTTGCCAGCCTCGGGAATAGTGAAGCCATAGAGCCGCTCGGTGAACTCGGGGATTGATAGCCTTCGTAGCATTGAAACTCTCTCGCTTAGCACTTAGCCGCCTAACGACTGAGTTCAGCGGCTGCCGAAGGCAGTCCGCTGGAAAGACGGGTTGGGCCGGTTGCAGCGCTCATCGTTAGCCGAGCACATGCGCGCCAGCCATTTCTAGCATTTCCCGGTCGATCGCGAGACCTGAAGCTGACCCGATCACCACACTGGTCATTCCGCATCTTGGGCAGCAAGCAGTCGCTCCACCGTCCCACCACTTGGTGATCTCGGAAGGCGGATAAATCTCAGCGCAGGCCATGCAACCGCATTGCTCGCTACGCAGAATTTCCTCGCGATGATCATCCGCCGCGCGTTGATACGAATACGGATCGATCCCTGGATCCCACAGGCGACCGCTTGCGAGGCGAACAGTCATAGACCAGTCCAACTAGATATATACGACAGCCAAGTGCCGGGTAACATGGACGCTGCTGGATAACATGGTCATCGTTTCCTCCCAAAAACGTTTATGACTCAGGGACTTAGGGGATTTATGCTGTACGAATGGACAGGTATAAATAAACCATGAAAGTCCGCACTTCAGCTTCCCCGCGTTTTTCAACGCCCGGTCTTCGTTCTGCTACTCGACTGTTGTGTTGGACCAGGTGCACGAGATGATTCGTTGCAGGCACTATAGCCTGAGTACCAAGAAATCGCATGTGCTTGCGACACCGTTCTTTGTTCGGTGGCACGGGCGCACCGGTACCATGCGGCATCTGCGCGACACCCAGTCGCATGCATGCCTCCATGCCTGGCTGCGATCCGCACCTGCTCCTGCTATTGCACGCCCCGCGTCAGGCTCTGGGCAAACAGCTCCAGCGCCAGCCGCCTCCTCTGGCGCTGCGCTCTGGGATGGTCGGCCCAGGTGGTGGTGTCGTTTTCTCGCCTGGCCTCCGTGCCCAATCCGCTGGCTTCGATTGCCTGCAAGCGCATGCGGAGAAGAACGGCCTCTGCCTGGTAGGCTTTGATTTGATGCTGCGTCCGGGCAGAGAGAACCTCCTTTTGCGTTTTTTGCTGCTTGACAGTCTCAATGCCTGCGCTTTCTGAAGCTTCGCCATTGCCGTCACTCTGCTTCATCCATCGTGCCATCCGGCGCCACAGCCGCGCCACCGCCGCCACCGCCAGCAAGGGGAGACCAATCCATTTCATCTCGACCCACAGCCAGTCCAGGGTGAACATGCGCATGCCGCTCACGCTGATGGGGCGCCACGGCAGACAGGTTCTTGCATCGTCCAGCGGCCAAAACCAGGCGGTGCAGATGCCGGCGTTGATGAGGTTGTCGAGCAGAGGGTGCGAGAGTGTGCAGAGCAGGATGAAGCTGGCTGCGATGGCGCGATCAGCCCACCGCAGTTTCCGCGTTTGCTGTGCTTGCCGGCGCCAGGGCACGGCCCATAGCCACGCCAGCACGGCCAACAGCACGGCAAATCCAATGGAGTGGGTGAACCCGCGGTGGCCATAGATGTGGCCGTATGGGAAGCCGCCCAGCTTCATGACGAGGAAGTCGACGTCGGGCAGGACGGCGCAGGCTGCGCCGGCGAGCATCAGGCGTGGGGAGATGATGCGTTTCCCGACGGTGGCAGCCAGACCGATGGCGGGGGCGAAATGCAGAAAGACAGCCATGATGGATGAGAGCCTTTGAAATGTGTGTCTGTATGCCGGTGAGTGGGCTGTGCACGGAGCCGCTCAGCGCGGCCCCGTCACTTTGACGCGGAAAGCCTCAGGCGGGCTTCAGCCCCGTGCCGCCGCTGTTTCCAGCCGGCGGAGTGGGCGGCGATGGCGGCAGGCCTCCCGACCTGCCGGGCTGCGGTGGCTGCGGTTTGCCACCGACGCTGGGCAACTTCATCACGTTGTACCAGTCGATCTTGCGGGTGGCGATCATCACCAGAGCCAGCACGGCAAACAGCAGGAAAGAGCCCATCATCAGCGCGTTGTCTTCCGACATGAGAATCCCGTAGAGCACACCGTACACGGCCACCAGCATGCTGCTCATGCCAAAGGACTGACGCCAGCCCCCGAGCACGTGGCGCAGGTAGTAGCCCAGCAGCGCAATACAGGCTGCGCTGGCCGAGAAGTAAGCCATGGCGAACGACACATGCTCGGACAGCGAGAGCAGCAGCAGGAAGAACACCACGAGCGCAGCGCCGACCATGAGGTACTGCATGGGGTGAACTCGCCAGCGCCGGACGGCTTCGCTGATGAAAAAGCCCACAAAGGTCAGCACCACGAACAGCATGCCGTATTTGGCCGCACGATCAGTGAGACGGTAGACGTCCACCGGGTCTTGCAGGTTGACGGCAAAGTTCTCCAGGTGCTGGCGGTGGCCGTCGTTGGCGCCGGTTTGCTTCAACGCGTCCAGTGCGGTGGTCTGGGCGCTGGAAGAGAGTGATGGCACACGCCAGGTGGCAGAGAAACCGCTGCCGGAGACGTCGCGCTGTCGCGGCAGAAAGCTGCCGTTGAAGTTGGGATGCGGCCAGGGCGATGTGACGGTCACGCTGTTGTCATCGGCCAGTGGCACCCAGCCCAGCCGGTCTGTGCCAGCCAGATCCAGATCAAGCACGAAGTCCAATGGCTCGCCGGCCCTGAGTGACATGCCTTTGAGATCTACACCGAGAGGCATCAAGGGGTGCGGGTTCTGGGTGATCTGATCGATCTCGAAGGTTCTGCCACTGAAGTTGAGCTCGGGCTTGCCCAGCAGACCTCGCACATCGCTGACGTTCATCAGAACGCGCGGAGTCCCCCACTCGATCACACCCTGGTTGTGCACGGGCTTTTCCGGTGTCCACACGAAGCGGCCTGCACTGCGCTGCTGGCTGTTGTAGACCGTGACCGGGAAGATGCCTCGCATGCGGGTTTCGGTGTCGATCTGCGCCTGCGTCTCCAGGCGTGACGGGAACACCACTTGCCAGGAGGCACGCTCGCGCGTTTCGGTGCGGATTTTCTCGCCCTCTTTGCCGTAGCGAACCGTCACAGGGTAGCGCTCGGTAAAGGGCACCCACAGGACCGGGCCCGAGACCACTTGCTGGCGGGCGTGCGAGTTGGCTACTTCGCGGGTGGCCTGATCGCGGTAGCGGGACCGCTCCTGGATGGTGGCTTGCACCATCAGCAGTGGAATCCATAACATGATCATCAGCATGCCGATGATGACGCTCTTGCTGAGCAGCGGAAATTTGTTCACCTCAAGCTCCCTTCTTGTTGGTGGTGGTGTCGTTGGGCCTGAACGCTGCGCCCCGGTGGGACGTCAGCAGATGAAACGCAGTCTAGGAAGCGCGCAAGAAGCCCTCACGCACGCGGCATGAAGCGAGGAAGAATTTTGTGAAGCGGGTGTGAAACGCCGGCTTCAGCCCCCGACCGGGCTTTGGCGGTCTGCCGGCTTGGCTCGTTGCTGTGGCGCTTGCGGCTGCTGCCGTGGCAGGCGCATGGTGGCGATGCAGCCGCCTTCAGGGTGGTTGCCCACATCGGCCTGGGCATGGTGCAGTTCCGCCACTTCGCGCACCATGGACAGGCCCAGGCCGGAGCTGCGGTCCTGACCTTCTGCGCGGGGCAGAGAATAGAAACGCTCAAACACCCGGTCTGCCGCGTAGTCAGGCACGCCCTGGCCATGATCGCGCACCCGCCAGATGATGTGCTCCGGCCCGTCGCCGGAGAGGCTGATGTCGATGCGACCTGCTTCGGGCGAAAAGTCGATGGCGTTGTCCAGCAGGTTGTGCAGTGCCTGGCGCAACAGGAAGCCACTGCCTTGCACCACGGTGTTCAGGCTGCTGTCCACTTGCAGCGACACATCGAGCTGGCGCGAATGCCAGCGAGGCTCCAGAGACTGCACCACTTCGCGGGACAGGGCCGCCAGGTCCACCGGCTCCACCGCGTCCAGCGCACGCATGTGCTCCACATCGGCCAGGGCCAGCAGGCGCTCGATGAGCTGGTGCAGGCGCTCAGTCTGGCGCTGGATATTGCCCACAAAGCGCTGGCGGTCGGCCTCGGGCAAGTCTTCCTGCAGCAGCTCGGCCGCGCCTTTCACTGCGGCCAGCGGGCTCTTGAGCTCGTGCGTAAGCGTGTGGACGTAGCGCTCCACATAGTCCTTGTCTTCCAGCTTGAGCCGCATGTGCTCCACCGCTTCGGCCAGATCGGTGAATTCGGTGCGACCACTGAGCCGACCCATCCGCGGGAGCTGGGCTCGCTCGCCACGGGCCACGGCCAGCGCATAGCCCGTGAGCCGCGACATGGAGCTGGCCAGCCACCAGGTCATGATCACGCCCAGGGCCAGCGTCACGCCCAGCACGATCCAGGACCAGTAAAGAATGCGCTCTTCGCTGCGGGTGACATAGGGATCCAGCGTTCGATTCTGGCGCGAGACGGACAGCACGCCGACCAGACGCTTGCCATCCAGAATGGGCGCAGCCACATGCATGGCAGTGCTGCCCGGATCTTTCTCATCGACCAGACTGGAGCGGGCTCCGTATTGGCCACGCAATGTCAGGTAAATGTCGTTCCAGCGAGAGTGGTCTTGTCCGACGGCCTTGCCTTCGCTGTCAAACACGACAACGCCTTGGTCGTCTGTGACGATGACATGCAGACCGGGCTCGGTTTTGACAAAGCCCCAGATATCCGCTTTGATGCGGCTGCTGGCATAGGCCTCGATGGCCTGTGCAAAACCACCGCTGGCCATCCTGCCCTCGCGCATGTCGGGCGCGGCCAGTGCCGCCATGGCATGGGCCGTGTCGACCAGACTGTCTTCCATGGCCAGGCGTGTGCCCGGCTTGACCTCCTGTACAAACACCCGCAGCACCACCCACAGCGAGAGGCCGAGCACCAGAAAGAAGATCAGCAAAAGGCGAAGGCCGATGCGCATGGTGACTGGTATTTTTCCTGCTCGCTGTTGGCTGGCCCGATCACCCGGCCTACGCGGGCATCTGCAGCGAGTAGCCCATGTTGCGATGGGTCTGGATGACTTCTGCCGTGAGGCCATGCTCGCGCAGCTTGGCTCGCACCAGCTTCACATGGGCATCGACCGTGCGCTCAGACGAATCCAGCGCGTCGGCCCAGACCATGTCCATCAGCTCAGAGCGGGAGAAGATGCGCTGAGGCCTGCGCAGCAAGGTGGCCAGCAGCAGATACTCGTAGCGGGTCAGGCTCATGGCTTCTCCCCGGCAACGTATGCGCTGATTGGTCTCATCCAGCGCCAGGGCGGCTTCATCGCCTGAGGCCCCGCTGACTCCGGCGCCCACGCGGCTCGCGGTGCTGCTCTCGCCCTGCACCTCCTGCCGTGCGCTGCGTCGCAGAATCGCTTTGACGCGGGCACAGACCTCACGTGGCGAAAAAGGCTTGGTCACATAGTCATCCGCCCCCAGCTCCAGACCCAGAATCCGGTCGATCTCTTCTCCCCGGGCGGTGAGGAAGACGATGGGCAGGTCACTGCTCTTGCGCATCTGCTTGCACACATCAAAGCCATTGCCATCCGGCACACCGACGTCCAGGATGGCCAGATCAGGCGCCTGCCGTGCAAACACGTCAATCGCCTGTGCAGCGAGCGAGACATGCTCGACCTCGAACCCTTCCGAGCGCAGCGCATAGAGCAGCGTGTCGGCAATGGTCTGTTCGTCTTCCAGCAGGAGTATGCGCGCAGTCATGGCTGATTCAGCATCTGGTGGCAATGGGTGTGATACAGACTGCATCATAGAGCCATGACACCCCTGCCCCGTCGCGGCCACCTCGGGCTTATGATGAACAGACAAGCAACAGGAGAGAGTCATGCCGCAACGCAGCCCACTACTGGAAGGCAAGCGGGTGCTGATCACCCAGGCCAGCGAGTTCATGGGGCCGACCCTGTGTGAAGTCTTTGCAGAGCACGGCGCCCAAGTCATCGAAAGTGATGCCGACCTTGCGCCGGAGGCTGCCGCCGCTGAGGTGGTGGCATCAGCCGGCCCCATCGACGTGCTGGTGGCCAACCTGGCCATTTCTGCACCGGACACACCGCTGACCGACATTGGCGAGGACGAATGGCGCGAGGTGTTCGCTGCACTGGTGGACCCGCTGCCCCGGCTGGTGCGCACTGTCTTGCCAGACATGGTCGAGCAAGGCGGCGGCAAGATCCTGGTCATGGGCAGCGCCTCTGCTCTCAAGGGCATGAAGCGGCGTGCCACCTACAGTGCCGCACGGGGCGCTCAGTTGGCCTATGTACAGGCCGCCGGCGTGGAAGCGGCGCCACAGGGTGTGCAGATCAACCTGATTGCCCAGAATTTCGTCGAGAACCCCACCTACTTCCCGCCGGAAGTGCAGGCCCACCCTGCATTCAAGGAAAGGATGAAGCAGGTGCCACTCGGAAGACTGGTGACTGCCCGGGAAGACGCCGAGTTTGCGGCCTATCTCTGCAGCGACCACGCGGACTGCTTTGTGGGCCAGGTGTTCCCCGTGTGCGGCGGCTGGGTGCAGCGCTGACGCCCGCTGTGGCGCCCCGGCAGGATGACCTGGTCACTGGTTCCAAGCATCACGGGCTGGCTGGCCCTGACCCTGTGGGCCGGCAGCTTTGTGCTGATGCTGCGCCTTCCCTGGCTGGAGAACATCGCCCGCGGAATGCCACGCCTGTACTGGTGGCACCACGCCACGGGCGCCATCACTTACATGACCTTGCTGTTGCACACTGCCAGCGCCGCCGTGCCGGCGCTGGCGCAAGGCCAGCAGGACAGCGCGGCCTGGATGCTCAACCCCCTGGCCGCTACCGGCCCGTACCGCTGGGGCTGGATCGCCTTGCTGGCGCTGATGCTGATGATGGTGGTGACCTTCTGGGTTCCGCTGCGATATCGCCGGTGGCGGCAAGTGCACTGGCTGGTCCTGCCAGCTGCGATGGCCGGTGCCTGGCACGCGTGGAACCTTGCCGGAGGCGCCATGGCGCAGGCTTCGGCATGGGTGTTCGCACTGACCGTGCTCGCCAGCACTGCCATGCACGCCATCATGCGCTGGACGGCCTGGCAGGCCCATGCCTACAGGGTGGAGGCTATCCGCACCATCCGGCCGGACCTGATCACCATGGATCTCGTCGCAGAATCCGGCACCCGCTCCCTGAGCTGGAAGCCCGGGCAGTTCGTGTTTGTGTCGTTTGGTGAAGGCATCGGCTGGCGAGGCTGTGGCGAATGGCACCCCTACACCATCGCGGGTTCTGTGCCCGGCCACAGCGCAGACCAGGCCATGCGGCTTCTCATTCGCGCCCAGGGCCCATGCTCGTCCCATGTACAGCATGCGCCGGCTGGGACCCAGGTACAGGTGCGAGGCCCACACGGCCGTTTTCTGAGCGAAACCCATGCTGCTGTCGGCATTCGACCCCAGCTCTGGGTAGCTGGCGGCATCGGTGTCACCCCGTTTCTCGCCGCCGCCCAGCACCTGACGCCCGACGCGCACACCGAGTTTGTTCACATCCGACGCCCGCAAGACGCCGGGCTGCAGGAGCTGATTCCCGACCCTGCGGCAGTGCCCAGGGGAACCCGCCTGCACGATCTGGTATCTCATGCGGCAGATCTGGACAGCATTTGGCGACAATTGGGCCATCTCGTGCCAGACTTGGCACAGCGCGAAGTGTTCCTCTGTGGCCCGCCAGGTCTGGTGGCACAGCTCACTGCCCGGTTGGCGGCGGCTGGCGTTGGTCCACAACACATACACAGTGAAAGGTTTGATTTCCGATGAAAGCGCTGGTGACGATATCCACGGTGGCCTTCTGGGGCTTTGTGCTGGCAGTACAGCTCGGCGGCTTCCAGTCGCACGCGCAAAGTGCTCCGGCCAAGGCCAAGTTGGAGCTCACGCTCAAGGAAGTGGCCAGGCACGACAACGTCAAAGACTGCTGGATGGTGATCAACAACGAGGTCTACAACTTCACCGGCTACATCCCCAAGCACCCCTCGCCACCTTCCGTGATGCTGCGCCACTGCGGCAAGGAGGCGACCGACGCCTTCGCGACCAAGGAAGTGGGCCGGGAACACTCGGCCTATGCCCAGAAACTGCTCAACGACTACCACCTGGGACCGCTGGCCAACACCACGTCCAATGAACTCAAAGAACCTTCGGTCCTGATCAAGAACAAGTGAATCCGCCAGACCGTTCACTGCACATTCGCTTCACACAAGCGGGCCACAATGCGCCCATGACGAACCCGAGCCTGTTCACCCGAATCCGAGCCGCCGGCTACCCCGTGGTGCTGGCCATGGCCGTTGCCATGGGCGGTGGCGGTGTGGCCACATCAGCGCATGCCGCCACCTTCGACCTGCCGCCAATCGACCCCATCGCGCACTATCAGCCCAAGTTGCCGCTGCAGGTGCTGACCAGCGACGGCGTGGAACTGGCGCAGTTTGGCGTGGAGCGACGCGAGTATGTCCCGATCGAGCGCATTCCCAAGATGCTGCAGGATGCCTTGCTGGCGGTGGAAGACGCCCGGTTCCGCGAGCACTCGGGTGTCGACCCGAAGGGCATGGCCCGCGCCGTGGTGTCCATGCTGACCGGTGGCAGGCGCCAGGGCGCATCCACCATCACACAGCAGCTGGTCAGAACCATGCTGCTCACGCGCGAGCTGACCGCCAAGCGAAAGACGCGTGAAATCATGCTGGCGCTCCAGGTAGAGCAGGCCCTGAGCAAAGACCGCATCCTGGAGATCTACATGAACGAGATCTTCCTGGGCCAGCGGGCGTACGGGTTTGCCGCGGCTTCCCGCACCTACTTCGGCAAGTCCATGGACGAGCTGAGCGTGGCCGAAATCGCAGTGCTCGCCGGCCTGCCTCAAAACCCGCACTATGCCAACCCGGTGGCCAACTATGACCGGGCCATCGCCCGCCAGCGCAAGGTGCTCGAACGCATGCTGGCCAACGACGTCCTGGACAAGAAGGCCTACCAGGCAGCCCTGGCCGAGAAGGTGGTGCTGCACACCCGCCAGCCACGCCAGGTCAATGGTGGCTACGTGGCAGAAATGGCGCGACAACAGGTCGTCAAGCAATTTGGCGAGATCGCCTACTCCAAGGGTCTGCGCGTCATCACCTCACTCAGATCGGGCGAGCAGCAGGCCGCACATGAAGCCGTGCGCAGGCAGCTGCTCGCCTATGACGCCACCCAGGCCTGGCGCGGACCGGAAGCACGGGAAGACCTGCCCAAGGCCAAAGGGGCTGATGAAGAGAGGCTGGCAGCCGAAGCACTCAAAGGCCATCGCGATGACGACATGTTGCGTGCCGCCATCGTTCTGGAGGCCAGTCCGAAGCAGGTGGTGGCCCTGCTGTCTGACGGAAACCGTGTGACCATTCGCGGCGACGGCCTCGCGCGCGCCAAAGCGGGCCTGCAGGCCAAGGCCAGACCGGAGCTGCGCATCGGACGTGGCGCCATCGTGCGGGTGATGCACGGCGGTCGCTCGCAGCCGGCGTGGTCCATCGTGCAGTGGCCCGAAGCCGAAGCGGCCCTGGTGGCGCTTGACAGTCAGACCGGACGTGTCCGTGCCCTCGTGGGCGGGTTCGACTTCAGCCGTCAGCCGTTCAACCGTGCGACCCAGGCCTGGCGGCAACCCGGTTCTAGCTTCAAGCCGATCCTGTACTCGGCCGCACTGGAATCGCGGGTCATGCCATCGACGCTCATCGACGACCTGCCGCTGTCCACCGGCGATGGCTGGGCGCCCGACAACAGCCATGGCGCTGGCGAAGGCGCCATCACCTTGCGCAAGGCGCTCACCGTCTCCAGCAACCTGGCCAGCGTCCGGGTGCTGGGCCATGTGGGCGTACCCACTGCTCTGGAGTGGAGCAAGCGCTTCGGACTGGACCCGCAACGCCAACCCTCGGACCTGACACTGGCGCTGGGCACCGGTGCCGTCACACCCATGCAAATGGCGCGTGCCTACGCCGTTTTTGCCAACGGCGGCTATCTGGTCTCACCCGTCATCATCGAGCGAGTAGAGGATGCCAACGGCAAGGTGCTGTTCGAAGCCGCCCGTGCGCAGGCCACCCCCTCTCCCACGCGCGTCATCTCTCGCCGCAATGCGTTTGTCATGGACTCGCTGCTCAACGACGTCACCCGCACTGGCACGGCAGCTGCCGCGCAGCGCAGTTTGCGTCGCAGTGACCTGCACGGCAAGACCGGCACGACCGATCAGGCGGTGGATGCCTGGTTTGCGGGCTATCACAGCAGCGTCGCGGCAGTGAGCTGGATGGGCTATGACGTGCCTCGCAGCCTGGGCAGTGGCGGCTCGGGCAGTCGGCTGGCTCTGCCCATCTGGATTGACTACATGCGGGTTGCGCTGCAAGGCGTCCCTTCGACACCATTGCCGGATGCGCCACCTGGACTGGTGTTTCGCAACGACGACTGGGTCTACGGAGAGTGGCTCGAAGGCGGCGCGGTGGCCAGCATCACGGATGCACAGGGCACCGTCTATGCTGCACCCCGCGTGCAGATGGAAGAGATCGTCACGCCAACACTCTCTGGTGCCACCGCCCCCACAGCAGGCCGTGATGCGGCACCGACGCCATCGGCCGCGCATTCGCCAGCGGCGGCGCCCACGACCTCCTCTTCACCGACCGTGCAGCCGGGCCGCGCCGGACGCCCGGCACCCGGGCTGTTCGGCTTTCCCCGCTCAGGCGATCTATAGGCTCTCGGGGGGACAGACACCCCGTCGGCAGCTACCCCCTTAAACAAAAACGCCGGCATCGCCGGCGTTTTGTCTTTTCTGCACCAGAACAGGCGCAATCGCTGCGGATCAGAATGCGGATCAGGCGCCGCAGATGCGGGCTTTGGCCTGGGCGTATTCGTCCTTCAGGCGTGCCACCAGATCGGCAGCGGGCACGATCTTGTTGATGGACCCTATGCCCTGGCCACAACCCCAGATGTCTTTCCAGGCCTTGGCATTGTTGCCGCTCTCGCCCGTGGAGAAATTCATCTTGCTCGGATCGCTCTCGGGCAGATTGTCCGGGTCCATGCCGGCTTTGCGGATACTGCCCTTGAGGTAGTTGCCGTGCACACCGGTGTAGAAGTTGCTGTAGACAATATCGTCGGAGTTGCTGTCGCACACCATCTGCTTGTAGCCTTCAACAGCACGCGCTTCATTCGTGGCGATGAAGGCAGAACCCATGTAGGCGAAATCGGCACCCATGGCTTGCGCGGCCAGGATGGCGCCGCCAGAGGCGATGGAGCCCGACAAAGCCAGCGGGCCGTCGAACCACTCGCGGATCTCCTGCACCATGGCAAACGGGCTCTTCACGCTGGCGTGACCGCCGGCACCTGCTGCCACCGGGATCAGGCCGTCAGCGCCCTTTTCGATGGCCTTGCGGGCAAACACGTTGTTGATGACGTCATGCATGACCACGCCACCCCAGCTGTGCACGCCCTGGTTCACGTCTTCACGCGCGCCCAGGCTGGTGATGATGATGGGCACCTTGTACTTGGCGCACAGCGCCATATCGGTTTCCAGGCGGTCGTTGCTCTTGTGAACGATCTGGTTGATGGCAAACGGTGCGGATGGATTGTCCGGGTTCGCCTTGTCGTGCGCAGCCAGCGTTTCGGTGATTTCCGCCAGCCACTCATCGAGTTGGGAGGCCGGACGGGCATTGAGCGCAGGCATGGAGCCGACGATGCCGGCCTTGCATTGAGCGATCACGAGCTGGGGGTTGCTGATGATGAACAGCGGTGAGCCGATGACCGGAAACGGGATCTTGCCCAGGGCACCGGGCAATTGACGAGGCGTGGCAGACATGTTGTCTCCTTGTATGCAGGGTCTGCGAAAGAAAAAGAAACGGGCCGATGGCGATCTGGCGCCAGACAACCGCTGCAGGGGGTCGGCCCTGGCGGCCGCCCTCTGTTCGAAAGATCAGGAAATCAGAAGTCGTCGACCGACAGCGCCATGACGGTGTCCGCGCCGTCCACCACCGCATCGCGCACGCCCTGGGCGCGGGTGAGGATGTGGTCGGCATAGAAACGGGCGGTGGCGATCTTGGACTTCATGAAAGGTGCGTCGTTGCCGCCGGCCAGCTGGTCTTCGGCCACCATCAACGCCCGACCCAGCTGCCAGCCAGCCATGAGGTTGCCGGCGAGCATCAGGTAGGGCACGCTGCCAGCAAAAGCGGCGTTGGGGTTGCTGCGGCCATTGCCGGCAATGAAGTCCACCACGTCGATAAAAGCTTCGCGGGCTGCCTTGAGGCGTGAGGCCACGGCTTTGGCATCGGCGCTGTCGCGCTTGAGCAGCTCGGCTTCCGTCTGCGCCACTTGCTCGGCGATGGCTTTGGCGGTGGTGCCGCCGTCACGCGAAGTCTTGCGGCCGACCAGGTCGTTCGCCTGGATGGCGGTGGTGCCTTCGTAGATGGTCAAAATCTTGGCGTCGCGGTAGTACTGGGCAGCACCGGTTTCCTCGATAAAGCCCATGCCACCGTGCACTTGCACACCCAGGCTGGTCACTTCCAGGCTCATCTCGGTGCTGTAGCCTTTGACCAGCGGCACCAGGAATTCGTAGAAAGTGGCGTTCTGCTTGCGCACCTCGGCGTCCGGGTGATGGTGCGCGGCGTCGTAAGCCGATGCGGCCACAGATGCCATGGCGCGGCAGCCTTCGGTGAAGGCGCGCATGGTCATGAGCATGCGGCGCACGTCCGGGTGGTGAATGATGGGTGCTCCCGTGCTCATGCTGCCATCCACCGGGCGACTCTGCACACGGTCCTTGGCGTAGGCCACGGCCTTCTGGTACGCGCGCTCGGCAATGGCGATGCCTTGCACGCCCACGGCGTAGCGGGCAGCGTTCATCATGATGAACATGTATTCCAGGCCGCGGTTTTCTTCACCGACCAGGTAGCCGATGGCGCCACCGTTATCGCCGTATTGCAGCACGGCCGTGGGCGATGCCTTGATGCCCATCTTGTGTTCGATGGAAACGCAGTGCACGTCGTTGCGGTCACCCAGTGAGCCATCGGCATTGACCATGAATTTGGGCACCACAAACAGGCTGATGCCCTTGACGCCCTCAGGGGCGCCCTGCACGCGGGCCAGCACCAGGTGGACAATGTTGTCCGCCATGTCGTGCTCGCCATAGGTGATGAAGATCTTGGTGCCAAAGATCTTGTAGCTGCCGTCGGGCAGCGGCTCGGCGCGCGAGCGAACAGCGGCCAGATCCGAGCCGGCCTGTGGCTCGGTCAGGTTCATGGTGCCACTCCACTCACCGCTGATGAGCTTCTCCAGATAGATGCTCTTGAGCTCGTCGCTGCCTGCCGTCAGCAGGGCTTCGATGGCGCCGTCGGTGAGCAGCGGGCACAGTGCAAAGCTCATGTTGGCACTGTTGAGCATTTCGCCGCAGGCCGCTCCAATGGTCTTGGGCAAACCCTGGCCGCCGAAATCCACCGGATGTTGCAGACCCTGCCAGCCGCCTTCGCTGTATTGCTTGTAGGCGTCCTTGAAGCCGGGCGTGGTGACGACGTTGCCGTCTTTGAAGTAAGAAGGGTCTTTGTCGCCTTCGAAATTCAGCGGCGCGATGACGCCCTCATTGAGCTTGGCGCACTCTTCCAGAACCGCCTGCGCTGTTTCCAGGCCTGCGTCTTCGAAGCCGGGCAGCTCGGCCACTTTGTCGATCCTGGCCAGATGCTCGATGTTGAAGAGCATGTCCTTCTGGGGTGCTGAGTAGCTCATGTGGGTCGTCTCCGGGTATTCAAAAAATCAGCTCCATGGCAGGAGCGCGTTTTTCTTGGGTTTATTGTCTGCACACCGACAAAGGAAGGCGGCACCCTCCTCTGCCAGATGCAAACGGCAAGCAGCCAGCGGCTGATTACAGCGCCTTGACCAGCTCAGGCACGGCCTCGAACAGGTCGGCTTCCAGGCCGTAGTCGGCCACGCTGAAGATCGGGGCTTCCGGGTCCTTGTTGATCGCCACGATCACCTTGGAGTCCTTCATGCCGGCCAAGTGCTGAATGGCGCCGGAGATGCCCGCGGCCACATACAGCTGAGGCGCGACGATCTTGCCCGTCTGGCCGACCTGCAGGTCGTTGGGCGCGTAGCCCGCGTCCACCGCCGCGCGGCTGGCACCGATGGCGGCGCCGAGCTTGTCGGCCAGCGGCGTCATCACTTCGTTGAACTTCTCGCTGCTGCCCAGCGCACGACCACCGGAGACGATGATCTTGGCGGCCGTCAGCTCAGGGCGGTCGCTCTTGGCCAGCTCGCTGCCCACAAAGCTGCTCTTGCCCAGGCCAGCAGTGGCCGCAGGCGTGTCCACTGCAGCACTGCCACCGGAAGCCGCAGCGGCATCAAAGCCGGTGGTGCGCACGGTGATGACCTTCTTGGCGTCGCTGCTTTGCACAGTGGCGATGGCGTTGCCGGCGTAAATGGGGCGCTCGAAGGTGTCGGCGCTCACCACCTTGGTGATGTCGCTGATTTGCGCCACATCGAGCTTGGCCGCCACGCGCGGGGCAATGTTCTTGCCGCTGGCCGTGGCCGGGAACAGGATGTGCTCATAGTCACCTGCGATGGCCAGCACTTGCGCGGCCACCTCTTCAGCCAGGACGTGGGCCAGGGCGTCGGCGTCCACATGGATCACCTTGGCCACACCGGCGATTTGTGCGGCAGCCGCAGCGGCGCCACCGGCGTTGTGACCGGCCACCAGCACATGCACATCACCCCCGCAAGCCGCAGCGGCCGTGACGGTGTTGAGCGTGGCGCCCTTGATCGAAGCGTTGTCGTGTTCTGCAATAACCAAAGAAGTCATGACAGGATTTCCTTAAATTCTTGATAGCTTTAAAACCAGATACAGACCGAATACCAGTGACTCGAACCACCAGGAACCCGAAGATCCGGCTTCGCCGGTCCAAAGGGTTCGCCCCCCTTCCAGGGGGGAGCGGGCTGCGCCCGCGCGGGGGGTCAGATCACCTTCGCTTCGTTCTTGAGCTTGTCCACCAGCGTGGCCACGTCCGGCACCTTGATACCGGCGCTGCGCTGTGGCGGCTCGCTGACCTTGAGCGTCTTCAAGCGCGGAGCCACGTCCACTCCCAGATCTTCCGGCGTCACGGTCTCCATCGGCTTTTTCTTGGCCTTCATGATGTTGGGCAGCGTGACATAACGCGGCTCATTCAGGCGCAAGTCGGTGGTGATGACCGCCGGCATGGCGACGGAGAGCGTTTCCAGACCGCCATCAATCTCGCGCGTGACCTTGGCTTTGTCGCCTTCGACTTCCACTTTGGAGGCAAAGGTGGCTTGCGGCATGTCGGCCAGGGCGGCGAGCATCTGGCCGGTCTGGTTGGCGTCGTCGTCGATCGCCTGCTTGCCCAGGATCACCAGCTGCGGCTGCTCCTTGTCCACCAGGGCCTTGAGCAGCTTGGCCACGGCCAGGGGCTGCAGCTCGGCATCGGTCTGCACCAGGATGGAACGGTCGGCACCAATGGCCATGGCCGTGCGCAGGGTTTCCTGGCACTGCTGAACACCGCAAGAGACGGCGATCACTTCAGTGACCACGCCTTTTTCTTTCAGACGCACGGCTTCTTCCACCGCAATCTCGTCAAACGGGTTCATGCTCATCTTGACGTTGGCAATGTCAACGTCGGTGTTGTCGCTCTTGACACGCACCTTCACGTTGTAGTCCACCACGCGTTTGACGGGGACGATGACCTTCATGCTAGTTGGCTCCTCATGGATGGGTGGAAATCAGAGTTGACGTATACGTCAACTTCGTGAGATTGTATGCCGCGATGGCACTGAATGACATTCAAAGGCCGTCAGACAGCCATACCGACGCGGAATGACAGAAAAAAGGCCGCTCGAAATAAACGAACGGTCGTGCTTTTTTGCGATTATAGGTGAGAGGTGGAAACTGGTCAAAAGCCGGAGACGAAACCCCTTGCAAACGCCCGCCATTGAGGCTGGCAAGACAGCGCGAAAAGCATGCGGAGTAACCCTTGTTCGGGTAATCGCTGATGCCTGGCTGTTGGCAAACTATTTATATTTCGTAACTATATCGAAGATCGAGAAAAAGCTCGGTCCATCAACTCATCCACCTACAGGAGACCCCCCATGAAGCTGCGCCCCATGATCGCCGCCTTGCTCGCCGCCGGAACGGCTGCCACCGCCACCGCCGGCACCACGTTCACGGTGTCCAGCTGGGTACCACCGACCCACACCTTGAGCGTTTCGCAAAAGGAGTGGTGCGATCTGCTGGCCAAGGAAAGCGCTGGCGAGATGACCTGCAACATCCTGCCCAAGGCTGTGGCATCCCCTCCAGGCACCTTCGACGCTGTGCGCGACGGCCTGGCTGATATCTCCTACACCGTTGACGGCTACACCCCAGGCCGCTTCATCAACACCCAGGTGGCAGAGTTCCCTTTCCTGGGCGACAGCGCCACGGCAACCTCGGTGGCCTACCAGCGCATTTATTCCAAGCACTTCGCTCCTATGGGTGAGCACAAGGGCGTGCACGTTCTGGGCGTGTTCACCCACGGCCCCGGCATCATCTTCTCGAGCGACAAGCCTGCCAAATCGGTGGCAGACGTGGCCAGCATGAAGCTGCGCATTGGTGGCGGCAACATCGTCGAGCTGACCAAGGCCCTGGGCTGGAACGCCACGCTCAAGCCAGCCACTCAATCGTTCGAACTGCTCTCGACCGGCGTGATGGACGGAACGACCTTCCCTGACGAGTCGATCAAGTCCTTCAAGCTGAGCATGATCAAGCACGCCACCACCTTCCCGGGCGGCCTGTACAACACCAGCTTCGTCTTCATGATGAACCAGGACAAGTACAAGAGCCTGTCCGACAAGGAAAAGGCCATCGTCGACAAGATCTCCGGTGAAACCGTGGCGCGCATCTGGGGCGCCGGCTGGGACAAGGTCGACGCCGTCTCACGGGATACTGTGCAGAAGGAGCAAGGCGTGCAGCGCACCCAGGCCGACGACGCCTTCATCGCTGCCGTCAAAGCCAAGCAGACCGATCTGGAAGCCAAATGGGCCAAGGCTGCTGGCGAGAAAGGCCTGAAGGATCCGGAAGGCGTGCTCAAGGAGTTCCGCGCCGAGATCGCCAAAGTCAAGTAAACAGGTTTCTGTTTCACTTGTTCACCCCAAGCGGGGCAGCAGGTATCCACTGCTGCTCTGCCCGCCGGCCCGGCGGCATCACCCGATGCCGGCCGGCCGGTCTTTTTTTGTGTTCTGATCGGGGCTGATCGCTGCCCGTCTCGCACAACGCTCACATGCATAAAACGCTGGAAAAACTGCTCAACTGGTCCTCTGGCCTCATTGCAGCCATGGCTTTGTTCTCCATCATGTGGCTGACCTTTGTCGACGTGATGGGCCGAAAGTTCTGGGAACGCTCCGTTCCGGGCAGCGTGGAACTGACGGAAATTCTCCTCATCATGGTGATCTTCGGTGCCCTGCCCCTGGTGTCCTGGCGCGCGGAACACGTGGTGTTCGACTCCATGGATGCATTCATTCCTGACTGGCTCAAGGACATCCAGGGCCGATTGGTGAACCTGATTACTGGTGGCATGTTCGGCTTTCTGTCCTGGCTGATGATGCAGCGCGCCGAGCGCCTGGCCGAGTACGGCGACATCACTGACCATCTGCAAATTTCTCTCGCACCTGTGGCATGGGGCATGGCTGCATTGCTCGCCCTGTCTGCACTGGTGCATGCATTCTTCATGATCTTCCCCAACCCCGCACACACCCACACGCCCGGAGATGCCGCATGACCGAAGCTGCACTGGGTTTTCTGGCCGTCTTTGCGCTGGCCTTCATGCGGGTGCCGCTGGCGGCGTCCATGGCCATTGCCGGGATTGCCGGGCTGGGGTTGATGCGAGGCTGGACACCGGCCTTTGCCAGCGCCTCGCTGGCCGTTTATGAAACGGGCTTCAACTACCTGCTCTCCGTCATTCCGCTGTTCGTGTTGATGGGCAATTTTGTCTCTCGTGCGGGCATGGCGCGCGAGCTGTTCATGGCGGCCAATGCCTTCATCGGCCACAAGCGCGGCGGCCTGGCCATGGCCAGCATCATCGCCTCGGGCGGTTTTGGCTCGATCTGCGGCTCTTCCATCGCCACTGCGGCCACGATGACTCGGGTGGCCTATCCGGAAATGAAGGCACACGGCTACAAGGATGGCCTGGCCGCCGGTGCCATTGCCTCTGGCGGTACGCTGGGCATCATGATTCCCCCGTCCACCATTCTGGTGATCTACGGCATCATCACCGAAACCGAGATCGGAAAGCTGTTCATCGCCGGCATCATTCCCGGTCTGGTGGCCATTGTCTGCCTGTGCCTTGCCGTGGTCTTCGTGACCTGGCGCGACCCGGAAGCGGGACCTCCTGCGGAGAAGTTCAACTGGGAGGAACGCCTTCAGGCCTTCAGCAAGATCTGGGGCGTGGCGCTGCTTTTTGTGCTGGTGATCGGCGGCATTTACGGGGGCGTGTTCACGGCCACCGAAGGTGCCGGCATCGGTGCGGCGGGTGCGTTCGTGTTTGCTCTGTTGCGCCGGACCCTCACGCCCAAGCTGGTGCTGCAGATCCTGATCGAAAGCGCACGCACGACAGCCATGCTCTTCGCCATTCTGATCGGTGCAGAGATCTTCACCAACTTTGTGAACTTCACGACCATGCCGGGCGATTTGCGCGACTTCGTGATGTCGTTCCAGCCACATCCGATCATGGTGGTGATTGTGATGATGGGCATTTACCTGGCGCTGGGCATGGTGATGGAAGAGCTGGCCATTGTGCTGCTGACCATTCCGGTCTTCTTCCCGGTGATCACCGGTCTGGGCTATGACCCGATCTGGTTTGGCATCCTGATCGTCACCATTGTGGAAATCGGTTTGATATCACCGCCGGTGGGATTGAACCTGTTCGTGGTGAACTCACTGCTGCCAGACGTGAAACTGATCACCATCTACAAGGGCGTGTGGCCGTTTGTGCTGGCGGATGTGGGGCGCCTGGCGATCCTGATTGCCATTCCGCCGCTGGCACTGTGGCTACCGGGCCTGATGCAATAGCCGACACAGACACGCCAAAACCACTCCCTTTGAAGAAAAGGGAAAACAAAAAGGCGCCACTGGCGCCTTTTTTCTGTCGTTCCAGCAGGACGTGTTCTCGCGCTGTTTGTGCGTTCGATTGACTTGTTCAGGTCTGGCGCCAGGCGGGGGGGCGTTTGTCGATAAAGGCCTGAACGCCTTCCTGCGCCACGTCAGCCATCATGTTGCAGGCCATGGTGTGCCCTGCCAGTTGATAGGCCGAGCCCATGCCGGTCTCGAGCTGGCGGTAGAACAGCACCTTGCCCATGGCGATGGCTTCACGCGGTTTGGCGACGATCTGGTCGACCAGTTGCGCCACCGTTTCGTCCAGTGATTCGACGGGCACAACGCGGTTGACCAGCCCACGCTCGCGCGCCTCCTGGGCCGAGATGAATCCACCTGTGAGCAGCATTTCCATCGCTTGCTTGGGTTGCATGTTGCGCGACAGTGCCACGCTCGGTGTCGAGCAGAACAGCCCCACATCGATGCCGTTGACACCAAAGCTGGCGGCGTCGGCGGCCACGGCCAGATCGCATTGGGCCACCAGCTGGCAGCCGGCAGCCGTGGCCAGTGCATGCACCCGGGCAATCACGGGCACCTCCAGGGCGCGAAGACTCATCATGAACCGGGTGCACTGGTCAAACAGCTGCTTGTACCAGTCGTGCTCCGGGTGCGCACGCATTTCCTTGAGGTCGTGGCCGGCACAAAAAGCCTTGCCCGTGCTGGCGATGACGAGCACCCTGGCAGAGTCATCCGACTTGACCGTATCCACTGCCGTCTGCAACTGCGCGAGCATGGCGGACGACAGGGCGTTGAAGGCTCTGGGCTGGTTGAGCATCAGCGTGTACACGCCCCGGTCGTCGCGCTGCAAGCTGGCCAATGGTTCGCTCATGCTGAATGTCTCCTACGGGTAAACGGGCGCGCAGCCCCTGTCACACCTTGGCCAGGACGCGAAGGTGCGCTTCCACGCTGCGGGCCAGGGAGCTGAGGTCGTAGCCCCCTTCGAGGCAGCTGACGATGCGCCCCTTGGCATGCCGCTGGGCCACCTCCATGATGCGCTCGGTCAGCCAGGCGTAGTCCTGCTCCACCAGCGCAAGCTGCCCCATGTCATCTTCGCGATGGGCGTCGAACCCGGCGCTGACGAAGATCATCTGCGGCTTGTGGGCATCGAGCCTGGGCAGCCACATCATGTCGACCATCTCGCGAATGTCCATGCCTTTGGTATAGGCTGGCACCGGAAGGTTGACCAGGTTGGGCGCGTTCGCATGATCCCATTCCGGGTAGTAGGGATGCTGGTAGAAGCTGCACATCAGGATTCGATCGTCCCCCGCGACAATGTCTTCCGTTCCGTTGCCGTGGTGAACATCGAAATCGATGATGGCCACACGCTTGAGGCCATGCCGCTGCAACGCGTACTTGGCGGCCACCGCCACATTGTTCACAAAGCAAAAGCCCATGGCAGCCCTGCGTGTTGCATGATGGCCAGGTGGGCGTGTGGCGCAAAAGGCATTGGCCAGCTCGCCAGCCATCACGGCATCGGTGGCATCGATGGCGGCTCCCGCAGACATGAGAATGGCGTCCCAGGAGAACTCGTTGAGCGAGGTGTCGGGATCGACCTGCACATGGGTCGGGCCACCTGCAGCGATCTCGTCCCGCAGCCCGTCGGAGAGGCCTCGCAGCGCCGCCACGTGCATGCGGTCATGGGCCAACTCGATATCGGCCAGCGCTGCGGCCGTGGCTTCCCGGCGCTCCAGGGCGACATCCAGGCCGGAGACCAGCAGCCGGTCTTCGATGGCGTCGAGCCGTGTGGGGCACTCGGGATGACCCGCCCCCATCTCATGTTTCCAACAGCTTTTGTGGGTGTAGTAGCCGGTCGCGTGTCCCATGGCGGTTTTACGGTATGTTCGGGTTTATGCAAGCCGATACAAAACTGCAACAGCTGCTCAGCCAGCTTAACACGGTGATTGCCGGAAAACCGCAACAGGTGGGGCATTGTGTGACCTGCCTGCTCGCGGGTGGCCACCTCTTGATCGAAGACGTTCCGGGTGTCGGCAAGACGACCCTCGCCCATGCGCTGGCGCGCTCATTCGGACTGGCGTTTTCGCGGGTTCAGTTCACCGCAGACCTGATGCCGGGAGATCTCATCGGGGTGTCGGTGTACGAGCGTGGCAAGGAAGGCTTTGTCTTCCATCCGGGGCCGGTATTTACCCAGGTGCTGCTGGCCGACGAGATCAACCGCGCCAGCCCGAAGACACAGAGTGCACTGCTCGAGGCAATGGAGGAGCAACAGGTCACGGTCGAAGGCGAGACACGTGCCCTGCCCTCGCCGTTCTTCGTGATCGCGACGCAGAACCCCCTGGACCAGCTGGGCACTTATGCCCTGCCCGAATCCCAACTGGATCGCTTCCACATGCGCATCTCGCTGGGGTACCCGGACCGTGCAGCGGAGCGCAGTTTGCTTCAGGGCCAGGACAGGCGCGAAATGCTGTCCGACCTGCCCGCCGTTCTGACCCCTGCCGACCTGGCCCGGCTGCGGCAGGCGGTAGAGGCTGTGCACACAGCCGACCCCGTTCTCGACTACCTTCAAGACCTGATCGCTGCAACCCGCAACGGCCACTGGTTCGTGCAGGGCCTCTCGCCCAGGGCAGCCCTGGCTGTGGTCAGGGCCGCCAAGGCTCAGGCTTTTGTCCAGGGCAGAGAGTACGTGGCACCGGACGACATCGTCGACATCCTGCCACTGACGATCGCCCACCGACTCGTGCCGGTCAGTACCTCCGGCAAGGGAGCGACAGAACAGGTCCGCGCCATGATCGACGCGGTGCCGCTTCCCTGAGAGCGGCGCCCATGGGCTCCTTCGCATCTGCTCGCCCTGAGGCCCGCCCCGGCTTGAAAGCCGGGCCTGCGGGAACACAGCCTTTGCAGCGGGCGCGCCAGCGTATCCAGGGCTGGTTTCTCTCCCGCATCCCACCCAGTGACAACGTCGAGCTGACCCAGCGCAACGTTTACATCCTGCCCACCAGGGCCGGCGCCATGCTGGCGTTGACCCTGATGGTGCTGCTGGTTGGAAGCATCAACTACCAGCTCAACCTGGGCTACCTGCTCACCTTCCTCATCGCCGGCAGTGCAGCGGCGGGCATGCACTGGGCGCATGGCAACCTGCGCGGGCTGAACCTGCACATGCTGCCGCCAGCGCCCGTGCATGCCGACCAGCCGGCCATATTGCCCGTCAAGCTCGAGAACAGCGCCAGAAAGAACCGGCATGCCATCGCGGTGAGCCTGGCTGAAGCGCGCTCGGACGCAGGTGACACCGCCGCCACGGTGGACGTTGTGGCCGGAGGTAGCGCATCTGTGGACCTCAACTGGGCGCCGCCTGGGCGTGGCCTGCATGCTTTGCCGCCGCTTCGGGCACAAACCTTCTTCCCCATGGGTACTTTCCGGGTGTGGACCATCTGGCGGCCGGCAGCCAGGCTACTGGTGTATCCGGCACCAGAGATGCATCCACCCGGCCTGCCTGCGGGTCAGTCAGACGCCCCGGTCGAAGGGGTGAGCCGAACGCACAGCAGCGGCGAGTTCGACGGCGTTCGCCCCTACCGGCGAGGAGACGCGCAGAAGACCGTCGTTTGGCGCAAATCGGCAAATGCCATCTCTGCTGGTCGCAGCGAACTGGTCAGCCGCGACAACGCCGGCGCCCAGCACACGCAGCTTTGGCTGGATCAATCCAGCTGTGGAGCGTCTGGCAAAGACGCTCAGCTCAGTCGCCTGACGGCCTGGGTATTGCTGGCGGACAGGCTGGACCTCGACTACGGCCTGCGCGTTGGTGGCCAGGAAATTGCACCCGCATCCGGTCAGGCCCACAAGGCGGCCTGTCTTGAAAGGCTTGCGCTGTGCTGAAGCACACCGGTGCACGGCTGGAGAGTCTTCCCAGGGAAGTGCGGGACACGCTGTTCCTGCTCGCGGTGGTGAGCTGGATCATCTTGCTGCAAGCACCCAATATCCCCATCTCGACAACCGTGGTCAGCCTGGGGGCCGTGGCATGGCGTGCACGAACCACGTTGCTCGGGCGCCCATTGCCAGGCTGGCCGCTTCGCATTGCATGGCTGATCGCGGCGCTGGTGGGAACGGCCATGCACTACCACACGCTGCTGGGCAAGGAGCCCGGTGTTTCACTGGTGATCGCACTGCTGGCGCTCAAGAACCTGGAGATGCGCGCCAAGCGCGACGCCTTCGTGTTGTTCTTTCTCGGGTTCTTCGCCCTGCTGACCCACCTGTTCTACTCACAATCCCTGCTGAGTGCTGCGGGCATCGTGATCGGCCTGATGGGCTTGCTCACGGGATTGGTCAATGCCCACATGCCGGCCGGTCACCCGAGTATTCGGACCAGTGCCGGCATCGCCTCGAAGCTGGTGCTGACAGGTGCGCCTGTGATGGTGGCGCTGTTCGTGCTCTTCCCCCGGATTGATCCGCTGTGGGGCCTGCCCGCCGAGAAGCAGGCAGGGTCGACCGGTTTGTCGGAGACCATGGAAATCGGCCAGATCACGGAACTGGCCCTGTCGGACGAAGTGGCCTTCCGGGTGAATTTCGACGGTGCCGTCCCTCCTGATGGCGATCTCTATTTCCGAGGCCCGGTGTTGGCCAGCTTCGACGGGCGCCGGTGGACGCGCGAGCGCCGCCCGGCCAGTGCGCTGGCACGCCGGGGAGCATCCTTCGACCAGCTCGGACGCCCCATCAAGTACGAGATCCTGATGGAGCCTCACGGCCTGGCATCACTGCTCACACTGGACCTGACGGTGAGGGCGCCGGCCGGCCTGAGCAACAGGTCGCGACTGACGTCTTCAGGCCAGTGGCGTACCGAACGCCCCATCCGTTCGCTGGTGCGGTACAGCGGCGAAGCACATCTTGACTACCGACTGGAACCAGACCTGGCCCCTGAGGAACGCCTGCCGTTTCTTTACCTGCCGCGAGGCTCAAACCCCCGAACGGTGGCACTGGGGCAGGACTTGCGCAAGGTCTCGGGCGCCGGGCCCGAAGGAGACGACCGTCTGATCGCGGCCGCCCTCGATCAGCTGCGCACCGGAGGGTACAGCTACACACTTGAGCCCGGGGCATACGGCGCTGATGCGGCCGATCAGTTCTGGTTCGACACCAAAGAAGGCTTCTGCGAGCACATCGCCAGCAGTTTCGTGATCCTGGCCCGGGCCTCAGGCATTCCCGCCCGGATCGTGACCGGATACCTGGGCGCAGAGAACAACACCTTCGACGGACAGTGGATCGTCAGGCAACGCAATGCGCATGCCTGGACCGAGCTGTGGCTGCACGGTCGCGGATGGGTGCGGATAGACCCCACAGGTGCTGTGTTTCCTGGCCGCCTGGGGCGGCTGGAGAGCCTGACGCTTCCCTCCTCAGGGCTGAGCGGAGCGGTGGCGAGCATGAGTCCGACCTGGGGCACGCGACTGCGCAACGCCTGGGATGCCATAGACGGCACCTGGAAAAGGCTGGTGGTGGACTACACGCAGGAAGAGCAACTCAATCTTCTGGAGGCGCTTGGCTTTGACAGCCCCAGCTGGGCCGATCTGGGCTATGTGCTGGCCGGCCTGATCGTCCTGGGGGCAATGCTCGGGGGCGGGTGGTCCTTGTGGGAACGCCGGCACGAAGACCCCTGGCTGCGTTTGCTGAGAAAAGCCCAGCAGCGCATGAGTGCCAAACACCTCATTGCAGCCGAGGACCACCTGCTGACCCCTCGAGGGCTCATGGCCAGACTCAGGGATGCAGACACCGACCCGGCGTTTCTGAGCGACATGGGCAACTGGCTGATGCGCATGGAGCGCATGCGATATGCCAGGGGCAGCCGCGACACTTTGGGTACACTGAAGACACGCTTGGCCCAAATGCGATGGCCCGCCTGACCCGACCCAGCAACCCATGACCTTCAACATCTCCGATTCGAGCGGCTTGCGACGCCCACTTCGTTGCGCGTGCATGGCGCTGGCCGTCAGCCTCATCGGCATTCAGGGCGTCTGGGCCCAGACTGCCTCCAAGACACGTCCGGGCAATGCTGGCGTGGTGGCATCCCATGAACTGCAGGCAGACGACACCTATCGGTATGCATCCAGCCCGGCTGCCATGTCTTTCGCCCGTGAAGTGGCTGAGCGCCGGCAGCTCGATGAAGCCTGGACGCTTCAACTGGTGGCAAAGGCCGAGCGACTGGACAGGGCGATCAAGCTGGTCACTCCTGCCCCTTCCGGCAAAGCCAAGAACTGGGCCGCGTATCGCGACCGATTCATCGAGCCCACGCGGATCGAAGCCGGCAAGCAGTTCTGGCTGGAAAACCGCGAAGTCCTGCAGCAGGTAGAACACAGCTATGGCGTTCCGGCCAGTCTGATCGTCGGGGTGCTGGGCGTGGAAACCCTCTACGGACGCCACACGGGGGGCTTTCGCGTCATCGATGCGCTGACCACGCTGGCCTTTGACTTTCCCGATGCCCACCCGCGCTACAGTGAGCGTCGAGCTTTCTTCCGTGGCGAGCTCGAGCAGTTTCTCCTCATGACCAGCCAAAATGGCCTCGACCCCCTGGCCATCGAAGGCAGCTACGCAGGCGCCATGGGGCTTCCCCAGTTCATGCCCAGCAGCTGGCGGCGCTATGGCGTGGACTACGACCACGATGGCAAGGTGGACCTGTTCAATTCACCTGCGGACATCGTCGCCTCGGTGGCAAACTATTTTCGCAATTTTGGCTGGCGCCCTGGCGTTCCTACGCATTACGAGGTCAGCGTCAGGCCCGGGAAGACAGACCTTCAGGCCTTGCTGGCACCCGACATCGTGCCCAGCTTCTCGCCCGCCAGCATGCAAAAGCTGGGCGCCGGCCTGGGCCCACAAGCCAAGTCGCATGAAGGCCCTCTGGCCCTGATCGAACTTGAAAACGGTGAGGATGCCCGCACCTATTACGCTGGTACCGACAACTTCTTCGCCGTCACCCGCTACAACTGGAGCAGCTACTACGCCATGGCCGTCATCGAGCTCGGCAAGGCAGTGGAAGCCCGGTTGCCGCCCGGGTAAGGCGCCAACCCAGCGCATGAAACAGCGTTTTCTCAAGTGGCTTCCCGACCGGGAAGCGGTCAGCAACAACCGCTGGTTGCGCTGGATGGGCCCGACCCTCCAGCATCCACGCCTGTGGCACATGAGCCGCAAGGGCATTGCATTGGGCTTCGGACTCGGCATCTTCTTCGGGCTGCTGATCCCGGTCGCCCAGATTCCGCTGTCAGCTGCTTCTGCTGTGGTCCTGCGTGCCAATCTGCCCGTGGCCGTGGCCAGCACCCTGGTGACCAATCCGGTGACCTTTGGCCCCGTTTACTACGGGGCATACCGGCTGGGCAAACGGGTGCTGGGCGAAGCACCACATCCCGGCGATGTTCCCCCGAAGCTGAAGGTCGCGCTGGAGTCGCGCGACATGCAAAAGGCCATCAAGGGCAAACCGGAGGCAAGCTTCACGGAGCGGCTGTCTGCATCCTGGCATTTCCTGCGCACAGTGGGCAAGCCTCTGGTGGTGGGGCTGGCGATCACTGCAACAGTCGGCGGGCTTCTGGCCTATGCGCTGACCAGTGCAATCTGGATTGCGGCCGTTCGGCTGAAGCGGCGCAACCGCCAGCGTGGCCGCATCAAGACCCGTTCAGCCTGACAACGGCACCAGCGAAGAATCGTTCTCGGGTGTGCAGACACTGATGCGCACCACCACTTCCATCGTCTCTTCCCCACCTCCCTGGCGAACGCCTTTGGTTGGAGGACACACGGTGTAGTCACTGGCAGTCGCCAACCTGATGTGCCGTTCGTCCGTCGGGCAGCGGTGCGTCACGTCCAGGCTCAGCCATTCGCGATGGTTCATGTCCAGGCAAACATCGGCCCAGGCATGGCTGGCCAGATCGGGCTCATTCTCTGCGTAGAAATAGCCGCTGACATATCGCGCCGGCAGACCCAGGCTCCGACAAACAGCCACCATCACATGCGCCTGGTCCTGGCATACGCCCAGCCCCCAGTCAAAAGCTTCCAGCGCAGTCGTGTCCACCTGGGTTCGGCCCTTGTTGTACTTGACCTTGTCGGCCACGGCTTCAGTCAGCACCACCAGGTCTGCCACGGATGGTGCCTGACGAGCATCCAGTGCTGCAGCCAGCGCCGGTACCATTTCACGCGCCCAGGCAGCCATGCGAGGGTGCGGCTCGGCATGAGGTGTCGACCTCAGGTAGAAGGCCGGATGCGGCACCTGCGGAGGGTCGATGAGACGCGAGACGCCGTGCGTTTGCACCACTCCCTTGGCGATCACGGCGATATGGCGAAGGTCCTGCTCGACATTCGCGGCCAGGCTGAAACTGTGCACATGGTTGCCGACGCCGTCTGGCTGCTCGTGCAGCGGCGAAGGGACATTCACATGCCAGCGCTCCACCGTCTGCGCAGCGCCGCTCATTGGCCACATGTGCAGGTTTTGCACCATGTACAGCAACGGCTCTGAATAGGCGTAGTAGGTCGAATGCTCGACGCGGAGTCTCATAGGCTGCGTTCAACGGAAATGGCGCAAGGGCCAGAGTGGGTCGCACAGCATGCCACAAGCAAGGACGGGCACTGTCGGGGCACCTGCCAGCCTCATGCGTTGGCTGGCATGAGAAAGTCCTGACTGATGCGAACGCCCAGTTCGTTGACCCTGTCCAGGAACTGCGTCAGGAAAGCGTGTAGGCCCGTGGCCAGTATCTCGTCAATGCGGGCGTATTGCAGGTCTGCCTTGAGCTTGCCTGCACGGCGCAAGGTCTCATGGGAGTGGTCGTTGGCCACTGCCACCAGATTGTTGACCACTTCGTTGAGACAGGCGGCCAGGCTACGGGGCATGTCGGGGCGGACGATGAGCAGCTCTGCCACACGCTCGGGGGTGATCACGTCGCGGTACACCTTGCGATACACCTCGAAGCCACTGACGCTGCGAAGCACAGCACTCCAGTGATAGAAATCGAAGTCGTGATCGGCCAGGTGCGCCATGCCGAAATAGTCGGATTGCGCCGCGTGGAACTTCACATCGAGCAGGCGGGCTGTGTTGTCAGCGCGCTCGAGGAAAGTGCCCATGCGGTAGAAATGAAAGGCCTCGTCCTGCAGCATGGTCCCGATGGCCACCCCTCGGGAGAGGTGGGAGCGGAATTTCACCCATTCGAAGAACTGGGCCGGATCGCGAGCAAACTCGCGCTGACGCAGCATGCGCGTGAGCTCGAGCCAGGTCTGGTTCTGGGTCTCCCACAGTTCGGTGGTCAGCGCGCCTCGCACAGCTCGGGCATTCTCCCTGGCGGCGCCCAGGCATGAGGCAATGCTCGACGGATTGCTTTCGTCGCACACCATGAAGTCCAGTACGTCCCGAGCCTCGATGGTGCTGCCGCGCGTCTCCAGGTACAGCGACTTGAGCTCGCTGATGGTGAGCAAGCCTTCCCAGCCCTGCAGCGCCATCTCTTCTGACTGTGGGAGCAAGGCGGTCTGGTAATTCACATCCAGCATGCGTGCAGTGTTCTCCGCACGTTCGGTGTAGCGGGACATCCAGAACAGGTGGTCAGCGGTTCTCGAAAGCATGATGGCGATCTTTCTCTATGTGTCCTGGTCTCGACTCTTGTCTTTTATCTTTTATCTTTTGTCTTTGGCTCTTGTCCCGGTTCTCGACCCTCAGTTCTCGAGCACCCAGGTATCTTTGGTGCCGCCACCCTGGGATGAGTTCACCACAAGACTGCCTTCTTTCAATGCCACACGGGTCAGCCCACCGGGCACCATCTGGACCTCGCTGCCCGAGAGCACAAAAGGCCGGAGGTCGATGTGTCGCGGCGCAACTCCGCTGTTGACGAAGGTAGGACAGGTGGACAGGCTGAGTGTCGGCTGGGCAATATACCCCTGAGGATTGGCTTTCACGGCCTTGCGGAAGGCTTCGATCTCCGCCTTGGTGGACGCTGGCCCCACCAGCATCCCGTATCCACCCGCGCCGTGGACTTCCTTGACCACCAGCTCATCCATGTGGGAGAGGATGTACTTCAGGTCTTCAGGTTCACGCCCCTGGTACGTCGGCACATTGCTGAGGATGGGTTTCTGGCCGAGGTAGAAATCAATCATCTTCGGCACATAGGCGTAAATGGACTTGTCATCGGCCACGCCGGTGCCCACCGCGTTGCAGATGGCCACGTTTCCGCTTCGGTACACCCCCAGCAAGCCGGCACATCCCAGGGTGGAATCAGGCATGAAGGCCAACGGATCGATGAAGTTGTCATCCACCCTGCGATAGATCACATCGACGCGGCGAGGGCCACGGGTGGTGCGCATGTAGACGAAATTGTCCCGGACAAAAAGATCCTGCCCTTCCACCAGCTCCACGCCCATCTGCTGCGCCAGAAACGCGTGCTCGAAGTAGGCGCTGTTGTACATGCCAGGGGTGAGCACCACCACGGTCGGCTCCGCCGTGGTGGCCGGGCTGACCGATCGCAGCGTCTCGAGCAGCATGTCCGGGTAGTGGGCCACAGGTGCCACGCGGTTGGCCCCGAAGAGCTCCGGAAACAGCCGCATCATCATGCTGCGGTTCTCCAGCATGTAGCTCACACCACTGGGGACGCGCAAGTTGTCTTCGAGCACAAAGTACTCGCCTTCCCCATCTGCATTGGCCGCGCGCACCAGGTCGATGCCGGCGATGTGGGAATAAATCTGGTGCGGCACGTCCACGCCCATCATCTCCGGACGGAACTGGTTGTTCTGGAAGAGCTGGTCGGCCGGTACGATGCCAGCGCGGATGATCTCCTGGTCGTGATAGACGTCGTGTATGAACCGGTTGAGCGCGGTCACGCGTTGCACCAGTCCCTGCTCGAGCGTCCGCCATTCCTGGACCGGAATGATGCGGGGAATCAGGTCAAACGGGATCAGGCGCTCGGTGCCCGAACCGTCTTCATCTTTCTCGCCGTAGACGGCAAACGTGATGCCCACCCGGCGAAAGATCATCTCGGCTTCTTCCTGGCGGGCAGCGATGACCTCCTCGGACTGCTGTGAGAGCCAATGCGCATAACGCGCATAGTGGGCACGGGTGTCACCGCCATCAGCGGTCATTTCGTCAAAGGCTTTGGGGGTCATTCGCACATTCTCCTGCACTCACTGCCTCGAGCAAGAACTGAGCCAGCACTGCATGGGCGTTTGGAGGATCGCCGTTGGCCATGAAGCCATACCCGCACAGAAAGGAGCTGACACGCCTGCTTCTCAGGCTGCCCATCATGGCACCATTTGGACTCACCTGAAAATACACTATGCCCCGAAATCGGGCATCTTGGCGAACCCGCCACAATAATTGACCTTGAGGCGCACCAAATGACTGGGTTTGCGAAGGTCGGCGCCCACAGTATCCCTGTTTTGGTGTGAGAATGACCTGAAGAACATTGGGCTGTCAGCAACCGTCTTCAGCCTGGACAGCTGATGAAGATACCAATGCTCTGGCTCAGGTCTTGCTTCAGATTTGCAGAGGTCTTCGCCAGCCCGGGAGGCCATTCGACGCCAAGCGTCTCAAGTCAGAATTCGTCATCATGGCCATTCATGTCGCGCTCAGTCACGTCACCCATTACCGGTATGACCGGCCCATCCAGCTCGGCCCGCAAGTCATCCGGCTGAGGCCGGCGCCGCATTGCCGATCAGAGATCCTGTCTTTCTCGCAGAAGGTCGCTCCAGGCGAGCACTTCATCAACTGGCAGCAAGACCCTTTCTCCAACTACCTGTCACGGCTGGTCTTCCCGGCGCCCACCACCGAGTTCAAGGTCAGCGTCGACCTGGTGGTGAAGATGGCGGTGCACAACCCGTTCGACTTCTTTCTCGAAGAAGCGGCAGAGACTTTTCCGTTCGACTATGACGAAGCCTTGCGCAAGGAACTGGCCGCGTACCTGCACGCGGCGCCGCCAACGCCCAGACTGAAGGCCTACCTGGACAAGATAGACCGGACTCCTCTGCGGACGGTGGACAAGCTGGTGCAAATCAACCAGCAACTGCATCAGGACATCGCCTACACCATCCGGATGGAACCCGGCGTCCAGACGCCCGAGCAGACCCTGACACTGGGCAGCGGGTCGTGCCGCGACTCGGGCTGGTTGCTCGTGCAGATGCTGCGCCACCTCGGGCTCGCAGCGCGCTTTGTCTCGGGTTACCTGATACAGCTGGCACCCGACGTGAAATCGGTCGATGGGCCCAGCGGTCCCGAAACGGACTTCACCGACTTGCACGCCTGGTGCGAGGTATTCCTGCCCGGGGCCGGATGGATCGGGCTCGACCCCACCTCGGGACTGCTCGCGGGAGAAGGCCACATTCCGCTGGCCTGCACGCCCCAGCCCTCCAGCGCCGCCCCCATCGAGGGTGCGCTTGACGAATGCGAGGTCAGCTTCAGCCATGACATGCACATCACCCGCATTCACGAGTCTCCGCGGGTGACCAGACCTTACTCGGAAGACCAGTGGGATGCCATCGTCCGGCTCGGACACAAGGTGGACGATGCACTCGAAGCGGGTGACGTGCGACTGACCATGGGCGGAGAACCCACCTACGTCGCCACCAGTGACCGCGACGCGCCCGAATGGAACACGGACGCGTTGGGTCCGACCAAGCGCGGCTACGCCACCGAACTGCTGGACCGCTTGCGCGAACGCTACGGCGCAGGTGGCTTTGTGCACATGGGTCAGGGCAAGTGGTACCCCGGCGAACAATTGCCCCGCTGGGCCCTGTCTGCTTTCTGGCGCACGGACGGGCAGCCCTGCTGGCAAGACCCCTCTTTGCTGGCCGATGAACGTGACCCTGCGCAGTACACACAGGCGGATGCCGAGCGGTTCACCCAGACGCTTGCCCGTCATCTGGGCGTGTCGACCCAGTACATCACCGCAGGATACGAGGACACCTGGTACTTCCTGTGGCGCGAAAGAAGGCTACCTGTCAACGTCGACCCCTTCGACTCCAAACTCGACGACGAGCTCGAGCGCATCCGCCTGCGACGGGTGTTCTCGCAAGGGCTGGACAGCGTGGTGGGCTATGTGCTGCCCCTGCAGGTCCAGGACAAGGGCAAACTGCAAGGGCCGCGCTGGACCACCGGGCCCTGGTTCTTCCGTGACGAGCGCATGTACCTGGTGCCTGGCGACTCGCCCATGGGCTACCGCCTTCCACTGGACTCTCTGCCGTGGGTGTCCGAGGGTGACTATCCCTATCTGATTCAGGTCGACCCGCACAGTGCGCGCGATCCGTTGCCCAGTGGCGTTCCACTGCGCCACCAGCTGGATCCGCACCAGTTCGGTGGAGGTTTCGCAGAAGGCGGAACCGTCTCCCTGCAAGGTGCACAACCGCCAGAGAACGGACATGGACACGGGCAGGCGGGCGACGCCCCGTTCGAGCACCAGGGCACCCCGCCTGCGGGCACAGGGCCGGCCCAGACGGTCAGCGCACGCTTCCCCCAGCGTGGCGAGTCTGCCGCCTGGCTGACGCGCACCGCCTTGTGTGTCGAAGCACGGGACCCCCAGCGCGCCAACGGCCCGAAGGCAGAACGACGCCATGGCGGCAAACACCAGCACCTGTATGTCTTCATGCCCCCGATGGCGCGGCTCGAAGACTATCTGCACCTGCTTGAAGCCGTCGAGTCCACCGCCCGCAAGCTGAATATCCCGGTCGTGCTCGAAGGCTACCCGCCACCACGCGACCCCCGGATGAAAATGCTGCAGGTCACGCCCGACCCTGGCGTGATCGAGGTGAACATCCATCCCTCCTCCAGCTGGGACGAGCTGGTCGAACGCACCGAGTTCCTGTACGAGGCCGCTCACCAGACCCGCCTGTGCGCTGAGAAATTCATGACCGATGGCCGCCACACGGGCACGGGAGGGGGCAACCACTTCGTGCTCGGCGGTGCCACCCCGGACGATTCACCGTTCCTGCGCAAGCCAGAGGTGCTCGCCAGCCTGCTCGCCTGCTGGCACAACCACCCATCCCTGTCCTACCTGTTCTCAGGCCTGTTCATCGGCCCCACAAGTCAGGCGCCTCGTGTGGATGAAGCGCGCAATGATCAGGTCTATGAGCTGGAAATTGCATTGGAGCAGATCGAGCGCAGTCGTCGAATCCATGGCTCGCACCTGCCTCCGTGGCAGGTGGACCGGGCGCTGCGAAACATCCTGATCGACGTCACAGGGAACACCCACCGCAGCGAGTTCTGCATCGACAAGCTCTACTCGCCGGACAGCAGTACCGGCCGGCTGGGACTGCTGGAACTCAGGGCGTTCGAGATGCCGCCGCATGCCCGCATGAGCGTGGCTCAGCAGTTGCTGATTCGCGCGCTGCTGGCTCGCTACTGGACGCAGCCCTGGCGCTCGCCACTGACACGCTGGGGCACCGAGCTGCACGACCGCTTCCTGCTGCCGAGCTTCATCCGCATGGATTTCGAGGATGTGCTTGCCGACCTTGCCAATCATGGCTTCGAGTTCGACATGAGCTGGTTTGCCCCGCACTTCGAGTTCCGCTTCCCCTTGCTCGGTCAGCTCTCCTCGCACGGGATGAACATGGAGCTGCGCATGGCGCTGGAGCCATGGCATGTGATGGGCGAAGAAGGCGCTGCCGGTGGCAATGTCCGGTACGTCGATTCATCTCTGGAGCGAGTCGAGATCAAGGTGAGCGGGTTCAACGATTCCCGCTACCGGATTTCCTGCAACGGTCGAACCGTTCCGCTGCAACCCACCGGGGTGGCCGGCGAGTGGGTGGCTGGCGTTCGATACAAGGCATGGAACCCGCCCTCGTCTCTCCACCCCTCTATCGGCGTGCACACGCCCTTGACATTCGATTTCGTGGACAACTGGCTGCAGCGTTCCGTGGGTGGCTGCCAGTACCATGTCTCACACCCCGGTGGGCGAAACTACGAGACGTTTCCGGTCAATGCCTATGAGGCAGAGAGTCGCCGCCTCTCACGCTTCTTCCGGATGGGGCACACGACGGGTCGCATGCCGCTGCGCCACGCCCCTGTCAACAAGGAATTCCCCTTCACCCTCGACATGCGCACACCGGTCTGAAGCGGCTGCCAGCCGTTCGTGATACCGTCTGGCCGTGAACCCGACGCCCCCACCCGATTCGCTGTTCGACGACCTTGGCCCGCTGTCACCGAGTGACTGGGCCGAGTCCGTCCACGTGCCTGCCGATGCAGGGCACTATGACGAGTTGCGCGGACGGTCCCAGGGTATCGAAGGCATGCTCGCACCCCATTGGGAACGCTTCTTCGAGCATGTGGGCATGGACGGCCTGGCCGACCTGTCCCGCCGCCAGGACAACCTGAACCGTCAGTTGCGCGACAACGGCGTCACTTACAACGTCTACGCCGAGACGACAGGAGAGCAACGACCATGGTCGCTTGACCTGCTGCCCATGATTCTCTCCACGGAGGACTGGGCGCAGATCGAGGCCGGCACCCTGCAAAGAGCCCGTTTGCTCAACGCCATGATGGGCGACATCTACGGCGAGCGGCAGTTGCTCAAAAAGGCCTTGCTGCCACCAGCACTCGTGCTGGGGCACTCGGGCTATTTGCGCGCCATGCAAGGCATTGATGCCCCAGGGCAAACGTGGCTTCCCATCGTGGCCTTCGACCTGGCCAGGGGACCAGACGGGCGCTGGTGGGTGGTGAGCCAGCGGACTCAGGCCCCCTCTGGCCTGGGCTACCTGCTGGAGAACCGCATTGCTGTTTCGAGGCAGTTTCCAAGGGCTTTCGCAGGCCTGCGCATCCAGCGCCTGGCCGCCAGCTACCGAGACTTTCTTGGCGCATTGCGCAGCCTCACGCCGCAAGGGCCCGACGCCCACGTTGCCCTGCTGACACCCGGGCCTTACAACGAGACCTACTTCGAGCAGGCCTACCTTGCCCAATACCTGGGTGTCTCTCTCGTCGAAGGCAACGACCTGACGGTCAGGGACCAGCGCCTGTTTCTCAAGACCCTCAAGGGCCTGGAGCCTGTCCATGCGCTCATCAAGCGCGTGGATGATGCCTGGGTAGACCCGCTGACCTTCCGCGCCGACTCTGCGCTGGGCGTGCCGGGGATTGTGGGCGTACTGCGCGCGGGCAATCTCGCGATGGCCAACATGCCCGGCTCTTCCCCTCTGGAGTCTTCGGCAATACTGGGTTTTCTGCCCGGCGTCTGCGATCACTTGTTGGGCGAGTCACTCCTGTTGCCTTCCCTGGCCACCTGGTGGTGTGGAGAAGAAGCGTCACTGAATTCCGTGCTGCCTCAACTGCGCAAGGGCGTGATCCGCAACACCTACCCTGACAGGGACAACGCGGCTGTCATGGGGCGGCGCCTGACGCCTCAGCAAATCGATGAATGGACGGGGCGAATGGTGCGCTCCCCGGACAACTACACGGTACAGGAATGGCTGCCCTTGCCGCAAACCCCCACCTGGACGGACGCTCAGCTTGTGCCCAGGTCGGCAATGCTGCGCGTGTTCGCGCTTTGCCGTGGGCCCGGGCAGTGGCAAATCCTGCCCGGCGGAATGGTACGGATCGCCAGGCGTGGTCAGCTCATTGCCACCATGCAGCGTGGCGGAAGCAGTGCCGACTGCTGGGTCATGACCGAAGGCCCTGTCGACCACACCAACATGCCTGCGACCATGACTTCGACCATGGAGGTCGCCAGCAGCCAGCGAGTGGTCACCAGCCGGGTGGCCGAAAACCTTTTCTGGCTCGGGAGGTACACAGAGCGGGCGGAGAACAGCATCCGGCTCGCCCGTGTGTTGCTGGAGCAGCTGGCAAGCGAAGAGGCCAGCTCAGAGGCCCTGCTGCTCTGGATGGACGCAACAGCGCGTGAGGCTTCGCTCGTCCTGCCGGATGTGCCTTCAGCCATTGCCTCGCCTCGCGTCTTTGCCCGCGCACTGGTGGCCAACCTTTGTCCGCCAGGCGGACAACCGCATGCCGACCTGAGCATGAGTGTCGGTAGCCAGCTGCGCAGTCTCAAAGCCGCTGCCAGTCAGGTGAGGGATCGGCTCTCTGCGGAGCACTGGCACCTGATCGCGCGCTGTGAGGCCGGCTTTGCCGGTGACCTGGACGGCATTGACAGCGACTCGTCGTTTGCCATCAATGAAGCCATCGAAGCCTTGCAAAACGCCAGCGAGTTGCTGGCGGCCATCACCGGCTCTCAAACCGACCGCATGGTGCGGGACGATGGATGGCGCTTGCTGTCGATCGGTCGCCACATTGAGCGGATTCTCTGTCTGTCCCAGTCCATGCGCCATGCGCTGGCCTCGCAGAGCATCCAGGACGCGGCAGGTTTCGACGCGCTCGTCGCGCAGTTTGACAGCACGATCACCTTTCACGCCCAGTTCCAGCAGCGCAGGGATATTGTGGCCCTCGTCAGCCTGCTGGTGCTGGACCCTGACAACCCCCGGTCACTGGCCTGGGTGGTCAGAACCCTGCGGACCCGCCTGGGCAAATTGGCCAACAGCGAATCCGTGCAGGACAGTACCCTGGGGCAAAACCTGCCGCAGCCTTCGAGCTGGGAACTGCCTGAACTGTGCAACTGGGAGCGCCAGCCTGATGGTCAGCGCGTCTGGCGGGCACTGATGGAAGTGATCGAACAATGCGAGGCGTCTGCGTGGAGCCTGTCCGAGTCCATATCCGCGCTGCATTTCAGCCATGCCGACAATCGGCTCAAATCGCTGGGAGCATGAGGCAACATGGAACTGCGCGTCCTGCACCACACACGCTATGACTATCAGGGGACGGTCAACATGGCCCAGCATCTGGTCCACCTCTCCCCTCTGGACCGCCCGTCCCAGACCGTCTCGAGCCACGACCTGAGCTTTGAACCTGCGCCGGCCTTTCGCGTGGACAGGATCGACAGCTTTGGCAACCACCAGACCACGATCACTGTGCAGGCGCCACATGAAACGCTGGATGTGGTCGCCGACTCCCTGGTGACCACCCGCATCGTCCCGCCGCCGTCCGATTTCGAACAGGTGACTGCCATGACCTGGGAGTCGGTGCAGGAGCGCTTTCGCTACCGACTGGGCGCCCCATACGATCCGGCAGTCGAGTTCGCGTTTCCCTCTCCCATGGTGCCCAGGGCGGAAGCGCTGGCAGATTTTGCCCGCGAAGTGTTCACGCCCGGTCGGCCCATACTGGAGGCCGCCGTCGCGCTCATGACCCACATTCACACGCACTTTGCGTACGAGCCTGCGAGCACCGACATCACCACCCCCGTCTTGCAGGCACTGGAACAGCGCAAAGGTGTGTGCCAGGATTTTGCGCACATCATGCTTGGCTGCCTGCGCAGTCTGGGCCTGCCGGCCCGGTACGTCAGTGGCTACCTGCTCACCCACCCCAAGCCGGGCCAGCCGCGACTGGTGGGCGCAGATGCTTCGCATGCCTGGGTCTCGCTGCACTTGCCAAGCCTTGAACCGGATGATGCTACTGGCAACGCTCCACACTGGGTGGACCTGGACCCGACCAACGACCGCTGGGGTTACGCCAGTCCGGGTGAAGACTATGTGACTCTCGCAGTAGGGCGGGACTTCTCGGATGTGTCGCCCATGCGCGGCGTGATTCAGGGAGGAGACCAGCACACCCTGGACGTCGGCGTGACGGTGGCGCCACCTTCTGAATGGCCCGCAGCGGACGCAACGCCACCCGAACCTGCCTAACGTCGGTGCCAGTAGCGCCGGTCCATGGTGCGCTGACACACCACTTCCAGCGGCTCGGTGCTTCTCCAGAGCGCTGCGCCACATTGCGGCGTGGAGTACCAATTCATGTCTCGCGCTTCATAGCGCCGAACAACTCTCGTAGACGGGTGTCGAAACGGGTTGAGGTAACCGGCCTGCACGATCACCGTGTGCGCTTGCACAACATTGAGAAAGGCCGGGCTGGACGAAGTGTGACTCCCATGGTGTGGAGAGAGCATGAGCCCTGCCCTCAGGTCAGGCCGATCCGATATCATGCGCAATTCCCGCGCCTGGTCCATGTCGCCGGTGAGCAATGCCGATCGCGGACCGGGCACGCCAACCATCAGCACACACGACATGGCATTGGACGAAAGGCGGGGCTTGCCCAACTCCCCATGGTCCTCGGGATACGGGTTGAGCACCTCGAACCGCACGCCATCCCATTCCCAGCCCTGACCTGCGTGACATCTGGTGCCGGTCTTGCCCGTTGGCGACGCTCCCAGCCACAGCGCATCTGGAAACGATGCGGCCACTGCAGCGGCACCCCCTGCATGATCCTTGTCGGCATGACTGACCACCACCGCATCCGGCGCCACACCCATGGCCTGCAAGGTCGGCACGACGATGCTGCGGCCTCCATCACCTCCACCGGGATAAGCCGGCCCCGTGTCGAACAGCAGACTGTGCGATGCCGTTCGCACCAGAACAGCGCTGCCCTGCCCGACATCAAGCGCGAGCAGCTCGAACTCGCCATGACCTGGCGAGTGGGGCATCCACAGCAACGCTGGCCACGCCAGCAGTGCCCCGGCCATGCGCATCGGCAGGGGCCAACGGATGGCAGCCAGCACGCCGCCCGCCACTGCCAGAGCGGCCAGTGCAAACGGCGCGCGCGGGAGAAAGATGGTCGCCCATGAGAAGCTCGCTGCCCAATGCAGAAGATGCAGCATCCCATCCACTGACACGGCTGCCAGATGCCACAAGGGTGCCAGCACCACACCCAGCAGCGCCAATGGCGTGACGACGAGCGTCACCCAGGGTATGGCGAGCAAATTCACCATCAAACCCACCACGGAGAACTGACCGAACAGCATCAAGCCCAGCGGAGCAAGCGCCATGGTCACGACAGCCTGCTCGCGCAAGAGACCAAAGCCAGCGCGCCATGCCCTGACCGGCACGGACCTCACGACCGGCTCCTGCGCCTGCCCGCGATCGACATCGTTGCCCGGGTCTGCGGCAAACAGCATGCCCACCGCCACAAAGCTGAGCCAGAATCCGGATTGAAGCAGTGCCCAGGGGTCGAGCACCACCACACAACACATGGCGACCATCCAGGTCAGTCCCCAGGGCCAGCGCCCACGGAGAAGGCGCAGCCCCATCATGACCGCCAGCATCAACAAGGTGCGCTGGGCGGGAACACCCCAGCCGGAAAACACCGCATAGGCGGTGGCGAGCATCAGCCCGCCCCAGGTGCCGGCTGACGGTGCCGGGACAAGCATGACCGCTTCAGGCCACCGGTACGCCAGGCCTCGCCACATCCATCGCACCAACCGGACGGCGCACCAGGCAAACAAGGTCACATGCAAACCGGAGATGCTCATCAGATGAGAGACGCCTGTGACACGAAACAGGTCCCAGGCATTCACAGACAAGGCAGCCTGATCGCCCACCACCAGGGCGGCAAGCACGCCCGCCTGCGCCGCATCATCGACCCGGGCCAGAATGCGGTCGCGCGTCCAGAGCCTGGCGCGATCAAACCAGTGCCCGCGTGTCTCTTGAAGCAACGCGGGCGGCAGTGCAGAACGCCCTGCCTGCACACTTCCCCTGGCGCCAATGCCTTGCGACCAGAACCAGCGCTCGCGGTCGAAGCCGTGAGGGTTCATGGCACCGTGAGGCGCCTTGGCACGAACTTGAAACCGCCATACCTGTCCAGGAACCACGGCAGCGGGCAGCGCCTGCCCATACCAGCCCAGCAGCCATTGGTCCGGAACGCGAACGGCACGATCGCCGTCAACCGCCTCTCTCACTTCGAAACCGAACCGCAGACCCTGGGCCGAGCGCTGAGGCAGGCCGGTGATCACACCCGTGAGCACCAGAGAACGCCCCTCCAGCTCGGGCGACAATGACTGCGCATCGTACGCAGCAGCTCGCAGCCCGGTACAGGCTGCCGCCAGCATGGCAGCGCTCAGCAGCACTGCGGGCGCCCATCGAGTTTTCAGGGCCAGGCCTGCCATGAGCAGCGCCACGATCGCGGAGACGCCATAGATCGCCGGGGGCCACAGATACGCCTGCTGCAACTGTGCCGCCGTCCCGGCAACCCAGCCCAGCATGCCCCAGCCACTCAGCATCGCTAGCGTGCTGCGCCTTCTTGACATCCCCTGCCTTCCCTGATCGTTCTTCGCTTGTGCTGGCTCGCCTGATTTCCATTGGCGTCCAGGCCGCATGATGTCCAACGGACCGCGGCCACACAACCTCAAATTGAGGCGATCAGAAAAGAGGGGGCAGAAAGTGGGATGCCCCGGCGGTCCTCACCGCTGCGCCGGGGCCACATGTCAGCGCGACGGCCGCTCTTTGTCCGGCGTTGACTCGGTAGATGGTTTGGCCGATGGCTCGGCAGTGCCTCCCCATAGCGCAGGCAGGATTGGGGTATCGCCTGGCAGCCAGGCGGGGCGCCCGCCGGCCTCATACCGGTCGTGTTCGTCCTTGTACATCGCGAGCAGGTCTTCCACCGAAGACCAGACGCCATAGAGGTGCTCGAACTTGCCTGTCAGGCTCAGGAAGCCCTTGCACACCAGCTCTGCGTCGGTACAACCCCATCCGGCAGGGTTCATCACCATGCCGGACTTCATCACCGGATCGGTCACCATGCCGAACATGTTGGTGATGGCGGGAAAACGGGTGATGGTCTGGATCAGAGCCACGCGCAGCAGCAGACCGCCAAAAGCTGCGCCGCGCCAGTTCGGATGCACCCAGCCACCACCAAAGTACCCCAGCGTCTGGTTGCCGACCTCGGGGCCGGCGTCTGGCACCCAGTCACTCTCGACCAGGCCATAGCTGGCGCTGAAAAGCAGGCCCTGGCGAAGAGCGTCAGAGAGCTTGATGTCGGACTGAGCCACCTGCACCACGCGTCCGGCCAGGGTGGCAATGACCTCCGCGCCGCTGACCAGCGTCAGGCCGATGAAGTTGCGATTGCTCAGTGTCTCGCGATTGTGCTCTGGCGTGAACGGTGCCTGGGTGTAACCCATGCCGGTCCACTTCAGGTAGGCCTCGTTGAAAGTGTCGGGCTCGGTGGTGGTCACCACGCGAAGCTTGTGCGCGGTGAGGTGCCACAACTGGTGGCGCAGATAGGCTTGCAAAAAGCTGCGATCAATTCGAGCAGCGCTGGTTTGGGCTTGTTTTGTCATGTGCTGGCATCAATGGTCGGAACGCATTGTGTTCACGGCGCAGCCAGACCCTGCAGTCGTCCCCCGCTCCCGCACTGGCCCGGTCTCCTCTTGAGACTGTTGCAAACGCCCCCTGTCGGACTCCCTCTCTCCTCGACGAGCCCGGAGCGATTATGGAGGCTCAAAACCTCGCCGGTCGTTCAGGCACTGTCAGGTTCTGCAGGGTACCAGCTGGTTCCAGGACTCATGCCTCAGTTGCTATGGTTTTTTGCGCGGACGTCGCTGGGCTTGGGGCCCCCTGCCCTTGCCCTTGCTGTCCCGCAACGCCTTCTTGCGCTCGGCCCGCTCGGCATCTGCCTTTTGCCCTGCCGCCAGCCAGACATCAAATTCCTCCGGCGTTTCGAGTGTGATGCGTCCGGTATGCATGGCTCTAAAGTCACCGATGACCAGCTCCGCCGTCTTTTGCCAGTTGACTTTGCCGCCAGCGCCCAGTGCACCACGTTGGCGGCCGGCTGCTTCGAGCAGGTCTTCGTCCGGCGTTTCGGCCACTTCTTGCGATGGCAGGTCGAGCTTGTAGCGCTCGATCAGCAATTGCGGGTAGTGCTTCTTAAGACGGGCCAGCAGCTCCAGCGCCACTTCCTGATCGTCGTATGCGTTGCGCCCAACAGCTCCGCTGGCAGCCAGGTTGAAACCGCTCTCGGGAACAATGATCCTGGGCCACAACACTCCGGGCGTGTCGTAGAGGTAGAAGTCATCGGCCAGAACGATGCGCTGCTCATTTCGCGTGATACCAGCCTCGTCGCCGGTCTTCGCAGCGCGCTTGCCCATCAAGGTGTTGATCAGCGTCGATTTGCCGACGTTGGGAATGCCGCAGATGAGGACACGCACCGGCTTGAACATGCCCCCCCGCCCCGGCACCAAAGCCCGGCAGGCTTCTGAAATGGCCTTGGCTGGCGCTGACATGCCGGCATCGAGCGCAATGGCGCGTGTTTTCTCTCGGGCGTTGTAGTAGGCCAGCCAGCGCTCGGTCATGGCAGGGTCGGCCATGTCCTGCTTGTTGAGCACCTTGAGTGTGGGCTTGCCATGCGAGAGGTCCTGCAGCATGGGGTTGGCGCTGGAACCCGGCAGGCGGGCATCGAGCATTTCCACCACCACGTCGATCTCCTTGACCCGCTCGCCGATGGCCTTGCGGGTGAGGTGCATATGCCCGGGAAACCACTGAATGCTCATGAATGAAGACTGCTTTCTACTCAACAAATGACGTGCCACAATGGCCGGGGCCGCCTGCAACGGTGCCACCATACCAACCAGTGAGGAGACACATGAGCATCACCGTCAACATTGATCTGGGCTACGAATTCGACGTCAAAACCGACGCGTCCGAGGTGTTCGAGGTGCTCTCGGATGTGCCGGAATCTGTCAGCCATTTTCCCAAAGTTGAGGCGCTCACCGATATGGGGGGTGGTGTCTATCAGTGGGAGATGGAAAAAGTGGGGACCAAGCAGGTCAATTTGCAGACGGTGTATGCCAGCAAATACGTCAGCAAATTCGACAAGGCCAAGCAAACAGGGTCAGTGCGCTGGACCCCGGTCAAGGGCATCGGCAATGCCCTGGTGGGCGGCAACTGGAAGATCGAAGGCAAGAAAGGCTGCACGGGTGTGACCCTGGCCATTGAAGGCAAGGTCGAGGTGGCACTGCCATCGCTGATGAAAATGGTGGTTCAGCCCGTCGTGGAAGGCGAGTTCGAACGTCTGGTCGAACAGTACATCGACAACCTGATCGAACGATTCGGCGGCGAGGCCTGACCCGACAGATGGCCTGACCCGACAGATGGCCTGGCCCGCTCTCAGGCCTTGGCCAGGTGCTGGCGGAAGAACGCCAGCGTGCGCTCCCAGGCCAGCTTTGCCGCCGCCTCGTCAAAACGGGGGGTGGTGTCGTTGTGGAAACCGTGCTGGGTGCCGGGATAGCGGTAGGCGGTGTGGGGAATGCCCGCAGCCTTGAGGGCCGCTTCGTATTCCGGCCATCCGGCGTTGATCCGCTCGTCCTTGTCAGCGTAGTGGATCATGAGTGGCGCGGAAACCTTGGCCGCGTCAGCTGCCGGCGGATGGTTGCCATAAAACGGCACGGCGGCGTCCAGCCCTTCCACCCGCGTGGCCAGCATGTGCGCAATGCCGCCGCCATAGCAGAACCCGGTCACACCCACATGGCCGTTGACATCCTTGCGGGCGTTGACGGCGGCGTAGGCGGCAATGAAATCTTCCTGTGTCTTGTCGCGATCGAGCTGGCCAAACAATGCCCGGGCCTTGTCTTCGTCGCCAGGATAGCCACCCAGCGGCGTCAGGGCGTCGGGCGCGTAGGCCAGAAAGCCCTCGAGCGCAAAGCGGCGCGCAATGTCTTCGATATGCGGATTGAGCCCACGGTTCTCGTGCACGACCAGAACTGCGGGCCACGGGCCGTCACCCTCTGCCGGCCGGGCCACATAGGCCTTGACCTGCCCGTTGCCCTTGGGTGAATCGAAGGTTTCGGTCGCGGTTCTGATCCGCTTGTCGTCTTCTGCCACAACCTGCGCTTCGGCAAAGCGAGGATTGAGCGCTGCAAGCAGGCCTGCAGCCGTCATGCCACCGACAGCAAAACGTCGCGCCTTGCCCAGGAAGCCTCGCCGGTCCAGGTCGCCATGCACATAGGCATCAAACAGCACCAACAGTTCCTGATCGAAATCGGCAGCAGTCAGACGGCTCATGGCGGCTCCTCGGCAAAATGGCAGGGCTTGCCAGCTTAGCCGCAACTGGCCCCAAGCGCCGCAGCTCTCAACGCAAAACGAGTGTCAATACGTAACCGCTGGCTGCTACGCCATTGCGACGGCCGGCTTGCCCAGGCGACTGGAAGAGACGTACTCCTGCCGGTACACCTCAAACGGAAGCGAATCCGATGCTTCTGTCATGCGCTGGTCGAGCATGGACCGCTCTGCCAGGGCTTCGTAGTAGGCCTGCTCCGCATCGGTCCAGTCCAGCCCGGCAATGTGCTCGAAGTTCTGCAGCGACTGCCCCAGGGCAAACGAAACGAAATTGTCCGAATGGGCGTTGTGGACCGCGTCCAGCACGCGTGCGGACGGCAACTCGACAGGCGTGTTCCAGCGATGTGTTGCGCGCTCCACCGCCTGCTGGTGGTCATTCCCACCATGCAGTGCATCAAGCCGAGCGGCCAGCGGCGGCAAGGCTTCCAGAATGTCGGTGCCCCATTCACGAAGCGAAACCTCCTGGCCATCGCGGCTGAGCTTCAGACCGGGCTCACGCCCACGCTCAGCCGTCAATTGCTGGTTGTGAGTCAGGTCCAGGATTTCTTCCGGACTGTCCGGTGGACTGTCACTGAGCAGGCAATACAGCAGGAAGACATCGATGAAATGCAGGGTCGCCGCATCCACGCCAATGGCCTCGAACGGATTGAGATCGAGCAGTCGCACCTCGACATACTCCACGCCCCTCTCGCGCAAGGCATGCAGCGGACGCTCGCCAGGAAAGATGGTGCGCTTGGGTCGGATGGTGCCGTAGAACTCGTTCTCGATCTGCAGCAAGGTGGTGGCCAGCTGGTTGTAATCACCACCCGGATTGCGTATGCCGACGTTCTCGTATGCCGGCCACGGACGCGTCAAAGCGTCGTGCAGCGACGCAGCATAGCCTTCAAGGCCGTTGTAGCTGACGGTGAGCGAAGCCTGGGCTTCACTTTGATAACCCAGCCGCCCCATCCGCAGTGTCGTGCCGTAGGGCATGTGCAGGGTCTTGGTCTTGCCCAGCGGCTGCAAGGCGTGCTCGCGCCCTTCCACAAAAGACCCGCACACCGCCGGGGACGCACCGAAAAGCGTCAGCAGCACAAACGCGTGGCGCCGGAAGTTGCGGATCAGCGCGAAATACTCCTGGTTGCCCAGGCCGGGCATGGACCAGTTGTAGTGAATCCCGGAAATGGTCTGCATGCGCCGCCCATAGCGATGCCCCAGGCCCATGCGATAGACGCTCTTGGCACGGCCCACATTGGAGGAGCCGTAGCGCGCGATCGGAATGGTCTCATCCGTCGGCAAGCCGCAGGGCATGCTGAACCCCCACAACAGCTCGTCCCCGACCTTTTGCATGCTGCGCACCACGAACTGATGGGTTTCCCGAAGCTCGTCCAGGCAGGCCTCGACGCTACCGTGTACACCCGTGATCAGTTCCAGCTGGGATTCGCTGTAATCGGTGGTGATGCGGGGGTGGGTCAGCGGACTGCCCAGCGATTTCGGGTGGGGTGTCAGGGCCAGACGCCCGTCCGGCTGCACGCGCAGGCTCTCTTTTTCCAGACCGCGCCGCATGCCCAGCACACGTTCGGATCCCAGGCTGTCGAGCCTTTGCAGCAGTTGGTTCATGTGATTCTCGGAAGGTCGCACTGTCTGACGGACATATTGAATTCGCGGCTGACGTTAACACGCCTGCGCCAGCTCTGCTGACGATGGCAGCGAAGGCCGCACCGGGTGTGCCGGTGGTGTCATTTCACCCTGCAGTGCACGCGCAGATGGCGTATTGGCAGCCATGGATGCGTCCAGCCAGGCGCCCACTTTGTCGGGGTCATTGGTCAGCCGGATCGCGTCAAAAGCAGCCTGCGCTTCAGGGTAATGGCGCCGCATGTAGTTGAGCCACTGCTTCAGACGCCCTGCCCGGTGGCGCCGTTCGACCCGCTGGCAGACCTGTGACCAGAACACCCCCATGAGAGGCACGACGTCAGACCACGGTACATCGTCATGCCCCCTGATGGCCAGAGCCAGCCCCGGTCGGGTCACGATGCCGCGGCCAATCATGATCTGGTCGCATCCGGTCTCCAGCCGGCACTGCAGCGCATCCGCTTCGGTCCAGATTTCACCGTTGGCCACTACCCTGGCACGCATGTGCGACGGCAACACGGACTTCACCTCAGTCACCCGGTGCCAGTAGGCCGGAGGCTTGTAGCCTTGGGCTTTGGTGCGCGCATGGATGACCAGCTCATCCGCACCAGCCTCGCATATGGCCATGGCGCAGTCCTCAGCCACTGTGTCGTCGTTGTAGCCCAGGCGCATCTTGGCCGACACGATCGTGCCAGCCGGTACCGCCCGCCTGACTTCACTCACGATGCGCCCCACCAGCTCAGGCTCATCGAGCAGCACCGCGCCACCCCGGCTCTGGTTCACTGCCCGCGCCGGGCAACCAAAATTGAGATCAACGCCAAACGGGCTCAGTGCGGCCAGGCGAGCGGCATTGTCAGCCATGCAGGCAGGATCAGACCCCAGCAACTGGGGCCGCACCGGTGTGCCTGCGGCAGTGAGACCGCCGTTGTGCAGCTCAGGCACCAGCCGGTAGAAGCTCCTCGGCGGCAGCAAGGCCGTGGTCACCCTGATGAACTCGCTGACGCAACGGTCCACTCCGCCCACGCGTGTGATCACGTCACGCAGCGTCGCATCAAGCAGGCCTTCCATGGGCGCCAGCAGAATTTTCATGGGTGAGGGGTGAGGGGTGAGGGATGAGGTGTTGATTGAACGGATGGCCTCGTCCTGCAACAAGGCTCCCTGACGATCTATCGGCAATGAAGTGATTTTACGAAAGTACAACTTTGGTTGCTGATACAGCGGTTCGTCCGGTACCATCGAAAGGGCTTGAAGAAAAAAGCACGGCGAACCCAAACCCCAGGAAAATCAAAGCAATGAACAGTTCACACCTCCCCCATGTGACTGCACTGCGCAGAATGGTCGTCGCAACGACGCTCTGCGCCACCATGGTCAGCCTGCCTGCGCTGGCGCAAGACTCTACTCCCTCAGCGGCCTCGGCTCCTGCCGAAAAGCCCGCCACCAGCGCGGCAGCGGCCGCAGACACGGCCTCTGCCTCGGCACGCATCGGAACCGTCAAGCGCGTGGAAGGCGAGGTGCTCATCGGACGGGAGGGAGACATGCGCAAGCCTGCGCCTGGCGAAGGAATTCTGCTCAGCGATCGCCTGACCACTGGCAAGAACGGCGCCGCCAGCCTCATGCTCAAGGATGGCACTGTTCTCACCATGGGCCCCGACACCACCATGGACCTGAGCCAGTACGCGTTCGACAGCACCACGCAGAAGGGCAATTTTCTGCTCGATCTGCTTGAAGGTTCAGTGCGCGTCGTGACTGGCTTGCTGGGCAAGGCCAACCCCGATCTGTTCAAGGTATCCACCCCAACATCCGTGGTGGGCGTGAGGGGCACGGACTTCATCGTGGAGACACAGGAAAAATGAAGCACGTTCCCATGACCACTTTCTCTGCTGCTGACATTGGTCGTCCGACAGCCAGTTCCACCACCTTGCGAAGATTCACGACCGCAGCAGCCCTGGCCTCTGCGGTCTTGCTGGCCGCTTGCGCACCAGCGACCCGCGTGATCTTGCTGCCTCAGGCCGATGGCTCCCCTTCGGCCGTGAGCGTGACCACTGAAAAAGGCACGCAGGAGGTCAACAAACCGTACCAGACAGCCGAAGTCAGCGGGTCAGGAGGCTTGTCCAGCGGACAGTCCTCGGCTGAAGAAGTCAAGGAAGACTATGGTCAGATCCTGTCCCTGCAATTGCCTGATCCCGAGCGCTTCACGCTGCAATTCCAGCCCGGCACATCTACGCTGACACCCGAGTCCGAGGCACTTCTGCCCACCATCTTGCAGAAGGCGGAAGAACGCTCGGGCGGAGAGATCATCATCACTGGCCACACCGACCGCCAAGGCTCGCTAGAAGACAACGATGCCCTGTCGCTCAAACGCGCGCAGGCGATCCGCGAGCTGTTCATTGCACGCGGGTTCAAGGCCGAGCTGATCGAAGCAGTCGGACGCGGAGAACGGGAGCCCGCGGTTCCCACCGAAGACGACGTCGCTGAGCCGCAAAACCGCCGCGCTGAGCTTCTGGTTCGCTGACAGCGCAATCGATGGCCGGCGAGCACAGCCTCACCCGTGCCCTGCGAGACCTGCTGAGCAGGCGGCGCACGGGTGCGTTGGGCACAGTAGGCGAGGACGGGCTGCCTTTCGTGTCACTGGTGCCCTATGCCATCGACACCGACTCCGGCTCGCTGGTGATCCACATCAGTGGCCTTGCCGCCCACACCAGGAATCTGGAGCGCTGTGCCGACGCCTCCCTGATGGTCAGCGAACACGAGCCCGAGGACGGATCGCCCGTGCATGCCTTGCCACGGCTGACCCTGCAGGTCAGAGCGACCACGCCGGCCCAACCATCGCCAGCCCACACGACGGCTCGCTCAAGCTACCTGGACCGGTTTCCTGACGCTGCCCCCATGACCGAGCTGGGCGACTTCCGCTTCGTCACGCTCACCATCACTGGTGCTCGGCAAGTCGCCGGCTTCGGTGCAGCCAGAAGCCTTGGCGCCAGGGAAGTGATCGATGCCATCAAGCGCACGGCCCCTGCAGCCTGATTACACTCGGGAGCGTGACCCCGCCCCTGCCCCCGCTTCCGCCCCTGCCCGATCATTCCGTGCTCCATGCCGACGAGCATCTGCTGGTGCTGGACAAGCCCTCGGGCATGCTCTCTGTTCCGGGCCGGGGAGAGGACAAGCGTGACTGCCTGAGCGCTCGGGTGCAGCAACGATGGCGCGATGCTCTGGTGGTGCACCGGCTGGACATGTCCACCTCAGGCATTGTGGTCTTGGCACGCGGTCTGGACAATCAACGCAAACTCAGCGCCGCGTTTGCAGAGCGCAAGGTTCACAAGCAATACGAGGCAGTGGTGGGTGGCGAAGTGCACAACCCCATGCCTGACAACGGCTGGAACCTCATCGACCTGCCGCTGATCGTGGATTGGCCGAACCGTCCCCGCAGCAAGGTAGATCATGAGGCGGGCAAACCCAGCCAGACGCGCTGGCGTTTGCACGAGCGTCCTGCGGACATTTCTGGCACCACGAGGCTGCAACTCGAGCCCGTCACAGGCCGCTCGCACCAGCTGCGCGTCCACCTGATGAGCATTGGCCACCCCATCGTAGGCGATGAGCTCTATGCCGACGCTGCAACGCTGGCCCTGGCACCACGCCTGTTGCTCCACGCCTGTGCACTGTCCATTGCGCACCCTGCGTCCGGAGAGACCTTGCATTTCACCTGCACTTGCCCCTTCTAGGAAACTTGCTCCCATGAGCCAAGCCAACGCACCCACACAGACCTCTGTCCACCTGACCATTCTCACCGGCGCCTCGCGCGGCATGGGTCTGGCCATGGCCAGGCAACTGCTCGACCAAGGACACCATCTGCTGTGCCTGTCCCGAAACGAGAACGCCGAACTCACAGCCCACGCCCAGGCCTGCAATGGCACCCTGATCCAATGGTGTGTCGACCTCGCCGACCCGGCCCGTGTGCGCGAACGCCTGCAAAACTGGTTGGCCAGCCAGTCCACGGGGCATATCGCCTCGGCCACCTTGATCAACAACGCCGGCGTGATCCCCACCGTGGGGCCGCTCGGCCAGTGCCCTGCCGACGAACTCTCCAACGCCTTGCGCGTGGGCGTTGAAGCGCCCATGCAACTCACAGCAGGCTTTCTTGCAGCGACGCAGGTCTGGGTGAATGCCGCCTGGTCCGGCGCACGCAAGGTGCTGAACATTTCTTCAGGCCTGGGCCGGCGTCCCATGGCGGCCCAGGCCCCTTATTGCGCGGCCAAGGCCGGCATGGATTTGTTCACCCGCTGCTGTGCGCTGGAAGAGGCAGCCAAACCCAACGGCGCCAAGCTGGTGTCATTGGCTCCGGGCGTGATCGACACCGACATGCAAATCCAGCTTCGCGGCAGTGACGCCGCAGGCTTTCCCGACCGGCAACGATTCGTTGATCTCAAGGCCCACGACCAGCTCACCTCCCCGGCCGACGCCGCCCGAGCGGTACTGGGCTGGCTGGACCGCGCCGATTTCGGCGAAGAGCCCATTGCCGACGTGCGCGACGCCTGAGCGTGGCAGCGCAGCACAAATGCTGCAACGCAGGCGACACACGCCTAATGGACTTCCCTGACCCCCGGTCCGCCAGCGTCGGGGTAGCATGTGCAGTGCACAAAAATCCTTTGATTTGCATTGACCTGCTCGCCAGCCACATTGCGCTGGCGACGCACCCCCTGACCGTTTGAGGAGAGAGAACATGAGTCGAGAAGTTGTGGTTGTCAGCGCGGTTCGCACCGCCATCGGTACCTTTGGCGGAAGCCTCAAGGACATCCCGCCTACCGAACTGGGTGCGTTGGTGGTCAAGGAGTCGCTGGCCCGTGCCAAGACCGAAGGCAAGGACGTCGGGCACGTGGTGTTTGGCCATGTGGTCAACACCGAGCCCAAAGACATGTATCTCTCCCGCGTGGCCGCCATCGATGGCGGCTGCGCCGAAGGCACACCAGCCTTCAACGTGAACCGCCTGTGCGGCTCCGGCCTGCAAGCCATTGTCTCGGCCGCCCAGACCATCATGCTGGGTGACACCGACATCGCCATTGGCGGCGGCGCAGAAAACATGAGCCGCGCGCCATTCGCCAGCCTGAACACCCGCTGGGGCCAACGCATGGGCGACACCAAGATGATCGACATGATGGTCGGCGCCCTGCACGACCCCTTCCACACCATCCACATGGGCGTGACGGCAGAGAACGTGGCGGCCAAGTGGGGCATCAGCCGCGAAGACCAGGACAACCTGGCCGTCACCAGCCACAACCGCGCCCAGAAAGCCACGGAAGCTGGTTACTTCAAAGACCAGATCGTGCCTGTGGTGCAGCAGACCCGCAAAGGCGAAAAGCGCTTTGACACAGACGAGCACTTCCGCCCGGACGCCACGCTGGCGGACATGGCCAAGCTCAAACCCGTGTTCGTCAAGGAAAACGGTACCGTCACCGCTGGCAACGCCTCCGGCATTAACGACGCCGCCGCTGCCGTGGTGCTGATGGAAGCCAGCGTGGCCAAGGCACGCGGCCTGGCCCCTATGGCCCGCCTGGTGGCCTATGCCCATGCCGGCGTTGACCCGAAGTACATGGGTATCGGCCCCGTGCCTGCATCCAAGTTGGCGCTGGAAAAGGCTGGCCTCAAGGTGAGCGACCTGGACGTCATTGAAGCCAACGAAGCCTTTGCCGCCCAGGCCTGCGCGGTGACCAAGGATCTGGGCCTGGACCCTGCCAAGGTCAACCCCAACGGCTCCGGCATTTCGCTTGGCCACCCCATTGGTGCCACTGGCGCGCTGATCACCGTCAAGGCGCTTCACGAACTGCAGCGCATTGGCGGCCGCTACGCGCTGGTCACCATGTGCATCGGCGGCGGCCAGGGCATTGCTGCGATTTTTGAGCGAGTGTGAAACAGTCGCGTGCAAAAGTTTTGATTTGAGGCACATGACTGTGGACTGATGTTCCACAAACTCCGGGAAGTATGGTCGAATGGTTTAGCGTTAAGTAAATACCCGAATGCCGAACGACACCATGAAAGCCGATCATCTTCCCCGCTGGAACGCAGCCCTCGCTGCGCTTGAAAACGGTTTGTTGCAGCGCGATGTCGCTGCACGGGCACTTCTGCTGGCTGCACTCGCCGGCGAACATGTGCTCTTGCTTGGCCCCCCGGGCACGGCCAAGAGCGAACTGGCCCGACGCCTCAAGGCCTTGCTGCCCGGTGCCCGCTACTTTGAGCGGTTGCTCACCCGCTTCTCGGTACCCGAGGAGCTGTTCGGCCCGCTCTCGCTCCGAGCCCTGGAGGAAGACCGGTACGAGCGCCTGGTGGAAGGCTACCTGCCCGCTGCCGAGGTCGCGTTTCTTGACGAGGTCTTCAAAGCCAACTCAGCCATCCTGAACACCCTCCTCGGGCTGCTGCACGAACGCCAGTTCGATAACGGTGCCCAGCGCATCGACGTGCCACTGGTGTGTCTGGTGGGTGCCAGCAACGAGACCCCGCAAGACGAAAGCCTGCACGCGTTCTTCGATCGCTTCCTGCTGCGCATTCCGGTGCTGCCGGTGGACGACGACCATTTTGCCGACTTGCTTTGCTGCGACATGTCTGCAGATGCCCCGCAGACCGTGGCCGAAGACGCCGCACTGGACACGGCCTTGCTGCAGGCCGTTCGGTCAGACGCCGGCGCAGTCACGCTGGGCTCGGAGACAGTGGCCCTGCTGCGCGAGGCCCGCGCCAGGGCTGCAGAAGAACACTGGGTGGTCTCCGACCGCCGTTGGCGTCAGCTCGCCCACCTGCTTCAAGTGCAAGCCGCGAGCCGAGGTGCCACTGAAACATCGGTCTGGGATACCTGGGTGCTGCCTTTTGTGCTCTCGCAAGACGCGCATCAGGTCAACGCGTGGACCGAGTGGTTCATGACCGAGGTCGCAGCGCTCAAACCGATCGAGACCACCGGGCTTGAACGCGCTGCCCAGGCGTTTGAACAACAGCTTGACGTGGAGCAGCGTGCCCCGGCGGACTCGCAGGACGACAGCGCGGGCAAGCTGGCCCTGGCCCGCGCCATCAGCGGCCCGGGCGGCAGCGAAAGCGAGCTGGTGCGCATCACCAGCGATCTGGCTCACAAACGCTACGGCGATCTGCATGTGCGCACCCGTGTACTGCAGATGGCAGACGTGATCAATCGCGCCGAATCGGTCATGGCGCTGGTGGAGGACACCATGGACGTCACGCTGGGCGCCATGGCTGCCCACTACTGGCTGCCCAGCTCATGGCGGGAGCGCATTGAAGCCAACCATCGGGCCCGCGCCGCCCAGGTTCGCCATCTGCGTGACCGCCTGCTGGTGACCCAGGCCTCTTTCGCCGGTTTGCCGCGCCTGGACGAATCCGACCCGATGGCCGCCGTTCCGCCGGCGGCCGTGGCCTGGGGAGACGATGTCGCAGTCTGACACCTCCCGTCAGACACCCTGCACTGCCCATGGATCAAACGGCCACCGCCACATCCTCCAGCACACCAGCCGACCAGCCCTACCACCTGCTGGAGGACCTGGCGCGCGAGATCTGGCGTTGGGCCATCGTGTGCAGCGGTGGCACGCCTGAGGCTCGCCTGTCGCACCTGGCACGCTGGCTTGACGCCCTCAAAGCCGGCCACCTGCCGGGCAAAGACATGGACCTTGGTGAACCCGGGGCCACGGGTGCCATGCGCGATGTGATCCGCGAACTGGAGCTCACCCAGATGTCCCAGGGCAGCGATTCTATGGCGTTGCAAATCCTGCAAAGCATGCTCTGGCACCTGGACAGCCTGATCGACCGGCCTGCGGCGCAATCACGTGAAGCAGCCATCGCCGACATGAAGGACTTGTTCAAGGAGAGCTGGAACCTTCAGCGCCAGGGCTGGGAGGAAGCGCTGGCGCTGCTCAAATCGCTGGGCGATACCTCTCACTGGCGCTGGGATGACCTGCAAGGGCAACTCAACCGGCGCGAATGGTCGGAAGCGCAACGCATTGGCGAGATGCTGGAGAAAATGCCCCAGCTCACCCATTTCATCAACCAGGTGGGGCGGCGCAAGCTGGACGCGCACCTGCCCAAGGCGTCGGTGAGCCAATCCACCCAGCACCATGCCCCGCCCGCCAGCCAGGCACCGGCAGAAGACGAAGAACGCCAGCCCGAGCCAACCGCCGTGGACGGGGTAAGGCTGTCCCGAACCCTGGAACGCATGCTCGGCAGCGAATCCGCCTGCCTCACGCACCCTGTCTGGCGCCGCCTGTGGCGCGCTCGCTTTGCCGAAGCCCGATTGCTCGCCTACGACGATCGCGCGCGCATTCCCTCACCTTTGCCCCAACCCTGGCCCGAGGGTGAAGCCAACGAGCGAGACCAACGCTCGGCCGGCCATGGCCCCATGATCATTTGTCTGGACACATCCGGCTCCATGCAGGGCGCACCCGAGAATGTGGCCAAAGCTTGCGTGCTGCAGGCCTTGCGCATTGCCCACAGCAGCGACCGGCGCTGCCTTTTGCTCTCTTTTGGCGGCCCGGGTGAGTTGCTGCAAAAGGAGCTTAGCCGCGACGCTGCCGGCCTGGACGCCCTGCTCGACACCATGGGCCAGTCCTTCGACGGCGGCACCGATGTGCAGACCCCGATCGAGCGCGCCATTTTGCAGACGCAACAGGAAGGCTGGCAAGACGCCGACGTTCTTATCGTCAGCGACGGAGAGTTCGGTCTGACCCATGAGGCGCTGGATGCATTGCGCGCCGCCAAAGACGCGCTGGCGCTGCGCGTGCACGGCATCCTCATTGGCGACCGCGAGACCATTGGCCTGATCGAAACCTGCGACCACCTTCACTGGGTGCGCGACTGGCGACGCTATGGCGCGGCAGGCGTTGCCGGTGCACAGGGCTTTTCACCGGTGCATGCCCGCAACCTCACGGCCCTGTACTTCCCCAACGCCATCCGGCATTGAGCCTTGCACGGGAACCATTCGTCCCCATATGCGTCTTATCCAGAGTTGATCAGGTTGCGCAGTCGGTGCAACCTGGTCGCCTGACACCAAGGAGAGAGCACCATGTGGAAACGACTGGCCGCCATCTGGATGGCACTGCGCGGAGACGTCAAGCGCGTCTGGTACGCCATGGGCCATCCGCACACCCCGCGCTGGTTCAAGCTGGGCGTGTTGGGCGTTCTGGTCTACCTGGTCTCACCCATCGACGTCATCCCGGACTTCCTGCCCTTGTTCGGCATCATGGATGACCTCGTCCTGGCCCCCTTGGCCTTGCGCTGGTTGCTCGCCCGCCTGCCTGAGCACGTTCAGCGCCATGCAGAGCAAGGTGGCCGACCGGTAGGCGCCAAGGTTCGTTCAGGCCGCTGAACCGCCAGCCGGGTCATCCTGAAAACCGTCGCGCCGGTAGGTCAGCACCAAGGTATCGCGCCAGCCCAGGGTGTCCTCGCTCACAGGCTGGATCGGTGTGGACTCATGGATCACGCGCGCATCATCGAGCAGCATCAATGACCAGGGGTCGCGCAGCGTGAAGCGTTGCCCCGACGGTCCATTGGCTTCGAACACACGGCTCTCACCTCCCTTGATGCCGTGCCGGTCGATCATGAACACGGCCACCAGGTCCACACCATCCCGGTGTGCCCCTTCGGGCGTGGGGCGCCCAATCCCATCAGTGGTGTCGATGCGGAACGGATGTGCCTCCACGTACCAGCGCCGCTCACCATGCAGTGCAGATGCCACTTCGCCCAGGCGCAACAAGATGCGATTCCACACCGGCAGCGCCAGCGTTTCCGGTGTGACCGGTTCAAACCAGCGTTCCATGCCACCATGGAGGGCGTTGTACGACACCGGCTGCCAATGCGCGCGATGTGGCACGGCCAGAACCTCGTTTCCATCCACGACAAAGCTGCCATGGCGTCGACGCCGGTACTTGCCACCGTCGCGCAAGTAATTGTCTGGCGGAAGATCCTCCCAGGCTGAGTGCAGGGCTGACAGGTCCTCCCCGGTAGCGGGCAGCCATTGCGTCACCGCGCTCGGATGCAGCAAGGCATAGCCTCGCTCAGCCAGCGCAGCGCCTTGTGCGGCCAGCGGGGAGAACGGCGGGGAAAATTCTTGCGTCATGTCCGCAGTGTACTGGCCTGACTCGGGTCAACTCATGCTCACACGAGACATTTGTCCCGCGTGGTACCTGCCCAAAGTCTGCGCTGGATCAAAGCCCGCCACACAAGGCGGTGCGAAGCTGATCCTGTCATCCAAGGAGGTTGCCATGTCAGAGATTCAGTGGTCCGACCAGCTGTTGCTGGACTTTGAACCCATGGACCAGGTTCACCGCGAATTCATCGACCTGCTCGCTCAGGTCGAGCAGGCACCAGACGATCACCTGGAAGAAGCATGGACAGCCATGCTGGGCCACACCACCGAGCACTTCGGCCGCGAAGACACCTGGATGCGCAAAACCAACTACGGCTCCGCGGCCAACCACATCATGCAGCACCGGGTGGTTCTCAACGTGCTCAGGGAAGGCCTGGACATGATCCGGTCACGCTCCTTCGAGCCCGCCCGCACCATGGCCCGCGAGCTGGCCGCATGGTTTGCCAAGCACACGCAAAGTCTGGACGCAGCCCTTGCCCAGCACTTGCGCAGCACGCAGGCAGATCTCAAGACTCTGGCAGCCTGATCGGTACCTCAGGGCAGCCTTGACACCTGATACGTGACAGATCCAGCCACATAGGCGGCATTTCGAAACATTTGCCTGCCAATGGGCTGGGGTAAACCATATAAGGCACTGCTTCTTTAGTGGCTATATTCAGGCCCAAGAGGAGACTTTGCCATGGCACACGTTGCTACCCATGCGGTTCCGCCCCAGCCAGATCAGCTGCCGGAATCGCGCTCTGACGCGCAAGCCGCACCGGAAGCGAACAGCGAATCCATCTTCAACCTGCCACTGGCCGAGCTGACGGCTCGCGATCCCGTCGAGTGGCTCAAGCTTGGCTGGCAGGACTTCAAACGCTGCCCGCGCATCGGCCTGTTCTATGGCCTGTGCTTCTTTCTCATGGGCCACGCTTTGCTCGCCGTTTTCCAGCGAGCACCAGAATATGTGCTTTGGTTGAGCGCCGGCTTCCTGCTGATGGGCCCATTCCTGTGCCTGGGCATCTACGACGCCAGCAAGGCCATGCAAACCAACGATCACCGGCCTTCCCTGCGCGCATCGCTGCTGGCATGGCGCCCCACCAAGGGCACCATGGGCATCTTTGCCTTTGTGCTGCTGATCCTGGAAATGCTCTGGGGCCGCGCTGCGCTGATCGTCTTTGCCGTCAGCTTCAACAACATGCCGGGAACCGTCGACGTGGTCGACATCCTGCTCGACCCGGAGAACATCGGTTTTGTCATCACCTACATCGTTGTGGGCGGCGTGTTTGCCACGCTGATCTTTGTGACCAGCGCCATCTCCATCCCCATGATCATGGATCGTCAGGTGGACGCCATCTCTGCCGGCCTCACCAGCATCCGCGCCTGCCTGAAGAACCCGGGCGTGATGATGCTCTGGGGTGGGCTGATCACCCTGATCATTCTGGTCTCCATGCTGCCCGCCTTTGTGGGCTTGCTGGTCACCGGCCCCATCATCGGCCACGCCACCTGGCATGCCTACCGGCGTCTCGTTCCAACCCCATCTGAAAGCGAAGCCGGCTGACGACCCGGGTGCGTTTCTTTGGCGAGGGTCCCCTGCCTCACGCAACAGCGAGAGGCGTGCTTTCTCGGCATTCGCGCCTTGGGCGCCGTTGTCAGCTGTTAACGTTCACCACCGTGCGGCCCCTTACCTGGCCGGACAGAATTCGCGGCGCCAGATCAATGGCGGCCGCCAGACCAATCTCTTCCGTCATGGCCGACAACTTGTCTTTGTCCAGCCACTGCGCAAGGCCCTTCCAGGCAAGTTCCCGGCGCACCATCGGTGCCATCACACTGTCAATGCCGTAGAGCGTCACGCCTCGCAGGATGAAGGGCATGACAGTGCCAGGCAGATCGAAGCCCTGCGCCAGACCGCAAGCCGTTACTGCGCCGTCGTAACGCGTACTGGCGCAAGCATTGACCAGGGTGTGGCTGCCCACCGAATCCACCACGCCGATCCAGCGCTCTTTCTGAAGCGGTTTGCCTGGCTCGGACAGAGCCGCCCGGTCCATCACCTCCGCAGCACCAAGTGATCTGAGATAGTCGGCTTCTGCCATACGGCCCGTAGAAGCCACCACCGTATGACCCATGGCGCTGAGCAGGGACACAGCCACACTGCCCACACCGCCGCTGGCACCAGTCACCAGCACCTCGCCGCTGCCGGGTTTGACGCCTGCCGCGTCAAGGTGGCGTTGCAAGGCTTGCACGCTGAGCATGGCGGTGTAGCCCGCTGTGCCCACGGCCATGGCCTCGCGTGTGCTGAGCCCGTCGGGCAAGGCCACCAACCAGTCGCCTTTGACCTTCGCCCTCTGTGCCAGGCCGCCCCAATGCACTTCACCCACTCCAAACCCGTTGAGCACCACTTCTTGCCCAACGGACCAGCGCGGATGGCTGCTGGCCGTCACTGTGCCCGCCAGATCAATGCCAGGCACCATGGGGAAGCTGCGCACCACGGGCGATTTACCCGTGATGGCCAGGCCGTCCTTGTAGTTGATGGTCGACCACTCCACATCAATGCTCACGTCGCCATCGGCCGGCAGCGACGTCTCATCGATGTCGGCCATGGCACATCGGTAGCCTTGCTCTTCTGTCTTGGTGATCAGCAATCCGCGAAACTGGCTCATCTGCCCGGGCTCCTTTGCTTCCGTCTGTGTCTGTCAATGGTTTGCGTATGCGCTGACGGCATTCAGCCCTTCTGCTCAAGCGCTTCCTGCTCGCGCTCTTGCAACAGACGCCACATGACTTTGCCACTGCCACTCTTGGGCAGTGCGTCCGCAAACTCGACCACACGCGGCACTTTGTACACCGCCATGTTTTCGCGGCACCAGTCGATGATGTCCTGCTCAGAGACCTTTCCTTTTGAATCCTGGCGCAAGACCACCACGGCCTTGACACTTTCGCCGCGGTAGCTGTCTTTCACCGAAATGATGCAGGCCTCTGCAATGGCGGGGTGGCGGAACATGAGAGTTTCCACCTCGGCAGGCCAGACCTTGAAGCCACTGGCGTTGATCATGCGCTTGAGGCGGTCGGTGATGAAGAAGTAGCCGTCTTCATCCATGCGGCCCATGTCGCCTGAGCGGAAGAATGTCTTGCCATCGAAATCGATGAACGCTGCTTCCGTGGCATCAGGGCGCTTCCAGTAGCCTTTGAACACGGAAGGGCCGTGGATGATGATTTCGCCGGGCTCGCCAACGGGCATTTCCTGCAAGGTGTCCGGGTCCACCACGCGGGCGTCCACACCCACAAAAGGAATGCCCAGGCACTGCTGCTTGGGGTGGTCGAGCGGGTTGCTGTGCGACGGTGCCGCAGTTTCTGTCAGGCCATAACCTTCCGCAAAGCTGAGGTTGAATTGTTCCTTGAGGCGCTGTGCCACCGCCTGCGGCATGGCCGCACCTCCTCCGCTGATGGCCTTGATGGACGACAAGTCGTACTGCTCGAAATTCGGGCTGGCCATCAAGTCGATGATCATGGTGGGAATGTTCGTCCAGGTCGTGACCTTCCATGCCGAAATCAGCTTGCCGGCCAGCTCGCGGTCCCAGCGCGGCATGACGACGATGGTGGAGCCGGAGTAAATGCCGCCATGCATGCCACCGACCATGCCGGTGATGTGGAACATGGGCACCACCACCAGCGACACATTCTCTGACGTGGTGCCACCGCCCCAGATGGACGACGCAATGGCGTTGTGCATGATGGTCGCATGTGTGTGCATGCAGCCTTTGGGCAAACCGGTGGTGCCACTGGTGTAGGGCAGCACGCACAAATCGAACGGGCCGGCCGTGTGCCCGGGCAAAGCAGCTTGGCTGGACATGGCGGTGGCCCAGTCCACGCATTGGCCGCCGTTCGGTAGCTCCGGCAGCGGGTGCTTGGCATCCAGCCATGGCGCCCAGGCGGGAGGCACTTCTGCCGCGGGGCCCATGGCGTCACTGTAGTGGCTGGACACCATGTGCTTGAGTTGCTGCTCTGCCGGCATTTGCGCGTTGGCCTTGGCCAGTTCGCCGGCCAGGTCCGCAGCCACCACGGCGTAGCGCGCATCCGGGTCTGAGATGTAGTGCTTGAGCTCTTCTGCCCGGTTCATCGGGTTGACGGGCACCACCACCGCGTTTGCACGAAGAATGCCGTAGTAGGCCACGACAAACTGCGGACAGTTCTGCATGAACAGAATGACACGGTCACCTTTTTGCACGCCGGCTTCATGCAGATGCGCTGCCATGCGCTCGGCCGAGGCCTTGAGTTCCCGGTAGGTAATGATGGTGTCGAAGAAGATCAGCGCCGGCTTGTCCGGATAACGCATGGCACTGACTTCGAGATTGGCCCACAACGAGGTCGCGGGTGTGTCAATCGCGTACGGCAGGCGCTGCATCCAGAAACGGTGATGCGCGCGCTCGGGCATCTCGGCGGCCTTCAGGCTGTTCTCGATCATTTTTCAAATGTCTCCTGGCATTGGGGCGACTCAATGGCCGCTTTCTTTGGTGGCATGCACGCGGTGTGCGCAACCCAGTTTGTCGCACATCTGGCGAACCAAGCATACGGCCGCACCCCTGCCGCGCAAATGCGTACATGTCGCCCGGGAGACGAGTCAGAAACACACAGGGTTTTCACTCAGAATGCCCTTGGCATGGAACCTGCTGACAGGCTCTTCCATCATTCGGGCGCACCAAAAATGGCTGACAACCGGCTTTCAAAAAGCCCTGCATGTCCATGGAAACCCGGGTGTTTGTTAACGCTACCTGACATAAAGTCAGGGGCACCGGCTAGCTGCCCAATCTTGGTGCGGCCAAAGTCAAACTTTGAAACCGGAAGTGAAATTGACCAACCAACGGAGTGAAACACTCATGAAAAAGACAACGGTGAAAATGTCCATCGCAGCCATGGGCGCCATTGCAGCTCTGGCCAGTGCGCCTGCACACGCTGGCAAAGACCTCGACGCCATCATGAAGCGGGGCGAGCTGATCTGCGGCGTCAACAGTGGCCTCGCTGGCTTCTCTGCCGCCGACAGTCAGGGCAAGTGGAGCGGCATGGATGTGGACGTCTGCCGCTCAGTGGCCGCCGCCATCCTCAAGGACGCCGACAAGGTGCGCTACGTTCCCCTGACCGCACAACAGCGTTTCACTGCGCTGGCCTCGGGTGAAGTGGACATCCTCTCTCGCAACACCACCTGGACCATGACCCGCGACGCGTCGCTGGGCATTGTCTTTACCGGCGTGAACTTCTACGACGGTCAGGGCTTCATGGTGCCCAAGAAGCTGGGCGTCAAGAGCGCCAAGCAGCTCAAAGGCGCGACGGTGTGCGTACAGTCTGGTACCACCACCGAACTGAACCTGACGGACTACTCGCGCGCCAACGGCCTGAAGCTCAAGCCCGTCGTGTTCGAGAAGGTTGAAGCTGCTACCGCTGCCTACGTGGCAGGCCGCTGCCAGGCCTACACGACCGACGCTTCCGGTCTGGCCTCCATCCGTGCCAAGGAAACCTCCAACCCGGCCGATCACGCCATCCTGCCCGAGCTGATCTCCAAAGAGCCCCTGGGCCCATCGGTCCGCCGCGGCGACGATGAGTTCTTCTCCATCGTCAAGTGGGTCGGTTTCGCCCTGCTGGAAGCTGAAGAACTGGGCATCACCCAGGCCAACGCCGACAAGATGAAGGCCGAGAGCAAGAACCCGGGCGTCATGCGACTGCTGGGTGCTGGCAGCGAGGACACCGGCAAGCTGGTGGGCCTGGACGCTGAATGGGCCCTGCGCGCTGTCAAGGCAGTGGGCAACTACGGCGAACAATTTGAGCGCCACGTCGGCCCCAACACGGCGATCGGTCTGCCACGCGGCTCCAACAACCTGTGGAGCCAGGGTGGCCTGATGTACGCGCCACCGGTCCGCTAAGCCAAGCGACCAAGCCGGCCGCCCGGCGCTTTCCTGGCGATGTGCCTTGTGCACACACGGGATGGCGCTGACGGCCGGCCCTTCACTCCAAGACATTTTCAGACTCTGACGGCTTCACGCTTGAAGACCATGACGGTCGGCCTTCGTGCAAAACCCGGTCAAGCAATGTGCGGACCTCCCTCCCGCTTGTCTGGCCAGCACCGCCGGCCTTCGTGCTCAAGCATGAGCCCGTCGGGTCTTTCTTTTTTGAGAAACAGTTTCTCAATCAGCCTTGTCTTTTCCTTATTCCAACGGTTCTGACTGCCTGCCAACGAACCAAGCTCGCCTTCACATCAAAGAAAAAGACGCAACGACCACAAATTGATGCGCCCGAATAACAATTTCTCTCATGGCTCATACCTGACTGGGAGCACAGCTTGAGTACGCAATCTCCACCCCGACACAAACACCAGTGGTCGCTCAACAGCAAAGCCACGCGCGGTGTCATCTTCCAGGTCCTGCTGGTTCTGGGCATTGCCCTGGCCGTCTGGTTCCTGTCTCACAATACCCAGCGCAACATGGAGCGCCTGGGCATGCAAAGCGGTTTTGACTTTCTGACCGCCAACGCTGGTTTCGACATCGGCGAAAAGCCGGTCGAATATTCACCGACAGACAGTTACGGCAAAGCCATCTGGATTGGCGTTCTGAACACGCTGAAGGTGGCTGTCACCGGCATCATCCTCACCACCATCCTGGGCGTCTCGCTCGGCGTGGGCCGCTTCTCCCGCAACGTGCTGGTCCGCGGCCTTTGCTATGGCTATGTCGAAGCCTTCCGCAACGTGCCGCTGCTGCTGCAATTGCTGATGTGGTACATCGTCTACCTCAACATCCTGCCCGAGACGTTTGAGCCGATGAATTTCGGCGACATCGCCTTTCTGAGCAAGGGCGGGCTGGCCTATCCGTTCCCCACCGAAGGCGTCGGTCAGGTGTTGCTGGGTGCCATCGGTGGCGTGATCGCAGGCGTGTTCTGGCGCCGCCACGTCCAGAAAACATTCGAGGCCACTGGCAAGAATGGAGACCGCGTCTGGACCCCCATTGCCCTGGTTGTCGCTGGAGCGCTGGTTGGCTGGGTGATTGCCGGTGCCCCCACCAAATGGGACGTTCCCGTGCATGAGGGCTTCCTCATGGAAGGTGGCGCACGCATCACACCCGAGTTCCTGACGCTTCTGACTGGCCTGGTTTGCTACACCTCGGCATTCGTTGCAGAGGTGGTGCGTGGCGGCATTCAGTCGGTCAGTCGCGGCCAGGAAGAGGCTGCCATGGCTTTGGGACTGACACAGGGTCAAAAGATGAACCTTGTCGTGCTGCCTCAGGCCATGCGGGTCATCATCCCCTCGCTGACCAACCAGTACCTCAACCTCACCAAGAACTCCTCTCTTGCGGTGGCCATCGGATACCCGGACGTGGTCTCCATTGCCCAGACCACCATTAACCAGAGCGGGCGTGCCGTCGAATGCGTGGCCATCATCATGCTGGTGTACCTGTCGACGTCCCTGACGACGTCGGGAATCATGAACTGGTACAACAGCCGCATGGCCATCAAGGAACGCTGAAGAGAGGAATACCGAGATGGCTGATACATTCATTCCCATCCCTGCGCGCCCTTCGCCGGTGCGCACGACCGGCGCCCTTCCCTGGATGCGCCGCAACCTGTTCGCAGGCTGGAAAAACTCGCTGACCACTGTGATCCTGATCGGCCTGGCCCTGTGGCTGCTGCCCAAGGCAATGAGCTGGGTCTTCATCGAGTCGGTCTGGCGGCCAGACGCCGAGGCTTGTCAGGCTGCCCGCGGCCAGGGGGCTTGCTGGGGCGTGGTGGCGGAGAAATACCGCATCATCCTGTTCGGCAGGTTTCCCTACGAAGAGCAATGGCGGCCGCTGATCGCCACGCTGATCATGGTCGCCGGCCTGGTGCTCAGCTGCATTCGCTACTTCTGGAAGCCCTGGCTCATCGGCCTCTGGGCCTTCGTGGTGGCCCAGTTCTTTGTGCTGATGCTTGGCGGTTTGTTCGGCCTTTCTCCTGTCCGGACCGACCAGTGGGGCGGCTTGCCGCTGACAATCTTCCTGGCCACGATCTCGATCTTCCTGGCGTTTCCGCTGTCGGTCATCGTGGCACTGGGCAGGCGCAGCCAGCTCCCGGCGGCGCGAAGTGCGAGCATTGTCTATGTGGAGCTGATCCGTGGCGTGCCACTGATCTCCGTGCTCTTCATGGCCACGTTCATGTTCCCGCTGTTCATGCCGCCCGGAACTGAAATCGACACACTGCTTCGTGTGGTGGTGGGCATCACGCTGTTCGCTGGCGCCTACATGGCCGAGATCATCCGGGGCGGCCTGCAGGCCATCCCGAAAGGCCAGACGGAAGCGGCGGACACCCTCGGCCTGACCTACTGGCAGACCCAGCGCAAGATCGTGCTGCCGCAGGCATTGGCCATGGTCGTGCCCAGCATGATGAACAACTTCATCTCGATCTTCAAGGACACATCGCTGGTCTACATCGTCTCGCTGTTCGAGCTCACAGGCGCACTCAACATCGCCCTGAACTCCGACGTCGACTGGCGGCCCTACAAGATCGAAGGCTACATCTTCATCGCGCTGATCTATTTCGCGTTCTGCTTCTCCATGTCGCGCTACAGCCTGTGGGTTGAAAAGCAACTGAGTACCAGCAAAGCTCGCTGAGCCAGGCCTCAGATCACGACAAGAACACTCACACGACACAATAATTTCTCAGGACCATCACAACATGACCACCACAGCAGAACCCATTATCAAGTTCGACAAGGTCAACAAGTGGTACGGCAATGACTTCCACGTACTGCGCGACATAGACCTGAACGTGGCCCAGGGCGAGCGCATCGTCATCTGCGGCCCGTCCGGCTCCGGCAAGTCGACCATGATCCGCTGCATCAACCGGCTGGAAGAGCACCAGGAAGGTCACCTTATCGTCGACGGCACCGAGCTGACAGACGACATCAAGGCCATTGATCGCGTGCGACGCGAAGTTGGCATGGTGTTCCAGCAGTTCAACCTCTTCCCGCACCTCACTGTGCTGGAGAACCTCACGCTTTCCCCCATGTGGGTCGGCAAGATCCCCAAGAAGGAAGCTGAAGAGCGCGCCATGCAGCAGCTCGAGCGCGTCAAGATTGCCAACCAGGCACTCAAGTACCCGCTGCAGCTCTCCGGCGGCCAGCAGCAGCGCGTGGCCATTGCCCGCGCTTTGTGTCTGACCCCCAAGATCATGCTGTTTGATGAGCCCACCTCTGCGCTCGACCCCGAGATGATCAAGGAAGTGCTGGACGTGATGATCGAGCTGGCCAACCAGGGCATCACCATGCTGTGCGTGACGCACGAAATGGGTTTTGCCAAGGCGGTGGCCGACCGTGTGATCTTCATGGACCAGGGGCAGATCGTCGAGCAGAACACGCCCGACGAGTTCTTCAACAACCCGCAAAACGAGCGCAGCAAGGACTTCCTGTCCAAGATTCTGGGGCACTGAACCAGGCTCACGTTCAGGTTCAGGCTCAGGCTCAACCTCAGGCACCAATCTTGCATTGCCACTGAAGAGCGGCAAAACATCACGGTCCGGCGCACCATGCATGGGCGTTTTCACCCATGACAGCGCGGGATCGTGATGCCGATAATGTCCTTAGGCGGCACCGGACGGACCATCGTCCTGCCACCCTCGCGATTCAACATGCGATTTGGTTTGTCCAACCTTCCAAAAGGAGGATGCGAACATGATTGAGGCCACTGCCACGGGAAGCGCCATCGTCAAGGCGCGACTGGACCTGGCGCTACTGGATCAGGCGCTGCACAAGCTGGAATCCGACGAGATGTCTCCAGCCCAGTTTGCCGACATCGCCCGCCACGAAAATGAACTGCTCTCCGCACTGCCCGACCGCTACGGCATGGTGCTGGGCAATGTGCTCGACCGGCTGGAAGCCAGCGCCCTGTTTGTGGAGGAAAGCTGCTCATTCAGCCATGCGGAGTTGCTGCAGCAACTGCACATCTGGGTGGAAAAAGCTGGCGAACAGCTCCACAGCTGAACGGGTACAGGGCGACGATTGCTGTGTCGTCGCACGCTGACAAGCTTCAGTTGCAGCGAATGCCGCGGTCGATGCGGCTCACGCCTTTGGCCTTGAGTGCTTCAAAAGCGGCCTGACGCGAATTCTGGTATCCCACATAGGCCGGATGCTGGCGATAACTCGGTGTCTCGAAGAACTGTCTGCCCTTGGCATGCAGCTCCTGGCGCCCTTGCACCACTTTCGCCAACGCCTGCGTCAAGGCATCACCTGCCCATGAGCGCACCGCCTCCTTGCTGAGCAGGGCCAGCACGGAATCTTCCGATGCAACGCCATTGGTGCTCTCTTCCACATCAATCCCGGGATGGTTGAGCTCGCCGTTGTTGAGGTAGCTGAGAATGGTTCCGAGCCACTCGGTCTGCGCCTGATCGAAACTGGCCGGCTTGGCCGTATAGACAAAGCCGCCACCGCAACCGTTGATGGCCTCCTGAAGCACGACATGCCCATCGGGCAATGGCGTAGCCGCCATCACCACGGCAGAGAAAGTCGCCGCGCACCATGACACACACAGCGCCACAGCGCTTCGCCTGAAACTCTTCAACACACCTGCCTCTGACACACCTGTCTCCTTTGACGAATTGCGTGATCGCCATTATGCGGAAAGCAGGGGCAGTCACCCGTCTTCGTGCCATCTGCGGTGGTCACAAGGTGTAATGGCGCGATCATGTGTTCGCCGTTATCACTCACTCAGACCACAGCAATGGCGCTACACATGCCCCCGCTTGCGCGCAGTGGAGTTTGAGCCTTTGGACAACAAGGCATCCGCCTGGTCATGCAAGGCCTCAATGATGTGGCAATGGCCATCCGTGCCGTCACAGCGATCACGCAAGCCCACCAGATCCCTCTCCAGCGCCTTGAGCTCTTTGAGGCGCTGCCGCACATGCCCCAAGTGGGCATCCAGTGTCTGACGCGCCGTCTCGCAGTCAGACTTGCTGTCCAGGCGCAATCCCATCAGGCTTCGCACCTCGTCGAGCGACATGTCCATGGCTCGACACAGCCGAATGAACCTCAGGCAATGTACATCGGCATCACTGTAGAGCCGGTACTGGTTGTCGGCACGGGCCTGCGGTCGCAGCAGCCCCTCTCGCTCGTAGTAGCGAATGTTGGCCGCGTCCACGCCACTTCGGCGGGCAGCCACGCCAATCCGGTAGGCAGGACTGGATGAGTAAGCCTGCGACGTCAGCGTCGGTCCATCGCCTTCGACAGTGTTTTTTGTCATGGTGCTTGACCTTGAAGTGACTTCAATGTTTCCAATCATGACACAGGGCATCCCCCTGAAGACATGTCATTGACAAAAGGAACCGAATTCATGGCCTGCTCCTGCCACGAGGACCATTGCAACATCTCGGAAGAACGCCGGACCGAACTCACCAACCCCAAGTGGCGCCGCGCCCTCTGGATTGCCCTGGCGCTCAATGCCGCCATGTTTGTCGTGGAGCTCAGCGCTGGCCTCAAGGCGGGCTCTGTCTCCCTGCTGGCAGATTCCATCGACTTTGCGGGCGACGCGGCCAACTACGGACTGTCCCTGGCCGTTCTCAGCATGGCCGTTGTCTGGCGCAGCCGTGCGGCCATGATCAAAGGCATTTCCATGTTCGCCTTCGGCATCTTTGTACTGGGCCAGGCGGCCTGGACATGGCAATCCGGAAGCGTGCCTGAGCCCGTGACCATGGGCGCTGTCGGGTTTCTGGCCATGATCGTCAACGCTGGTGTGGCCGTGATGCTTTACGCCTTCCGAGCCGGCGATGCCAACATGCGCAGTGTCTGGCTGTGCTCGCGCAATGACGCCATTTCCAACGTGGCCGTCATGGTGGCTGCCCTGGGCGTGTTCGGCACGGGTACCGCCTGGCCCGACCTGATCGTGGCCACCATCATGGCCGTTCTGGCACTCAGCGCCGGCGCATCGGTCATGGGGCAGGCCAAGGCCGAACTGGACGGCAGGGCCGAGCCGGGCACCACGCTCGAAGCCGGCCATCATCACGACCATGGGCACTGAAACCAAGCGTTGGTTCGCCTCCTTGGTGGAAACGATGGGAAACACTCAGGGAACTTGGACGCAACTCTCTGTATCATTTACACATGCGCAAATGGATCGTCATGCTGTTCATCGCTCTCCTGCCCTTCCAGGGCTGGGCAAGCGCCAGCATGCTCCTCGCGCCTGGTCATCAAGGGCACACATCCGCCAAAGTCGTCAATCCTGGCGGAGCAGACGCAAGTAACCATCCCTGTCACGCTGAAGTTGCTGAAGACGTGTCTTCAATGGCGCTTGACGAACAGGTCAATGACCACGGTGCCTGCCAGTCCTGCAACATCTGCCACGGGCTGGCCATGGCCCTTACGCCGGACCGCATCGGCGAACCGAAAGCTGAGCAGCAATACCCCACTGACACGACTTCGCGCTTCTTCAGCAACGACACGCGCCACGACCGCAAGCCACCCATCGCCTGAACGCCATTGCCGGGTCACGCCCGGCTGAGGTAGCCCTGACCGCACATGGCATCACTGCACACTGCGCCGATGACCTGACGACGGCAGCCAGGGTTCTGGAAGGGGCCAATCGCGCCCTGCTCGATGGAGATTTCACATGTTCAAACATGATGCATGCCCCAGCGGCGTGCCCTTTGACGCGCTGCGTGCGACTGCCGCGGCGGCGGTTCTGTTCGTTGCCACGCACTCGGCGCTGGCACAGGTTCCGGCGGCCACGCCCGACACGGATACAAGCCCCTGGTCTGTTCCACACTGGATGCCCCCGCAAGAAGCGCAACCGGGCGAGGACATGGTTCCTGCAGACATGGAGCAGGCCAAAAAGCTCTGGCTTCAGGCCAATCAGGAAGTCGCGGAATTTCCACGCGGTCATATGGACCTCATGCGATGGGAACGAAAGCAGGCACAAACACAAGCAAAATCGCAAGCAAAGGACGGTGCTGAACCCTTCGCAGAAGCCGAATTGGGGCTGAGCGAAGTGCTGCAGCAATCCATGCTGCTGCGGCCCGATTTGATGCTCGCGCCAGGCATGAGCACACTTCAGGAGGCGCAAGTCGATGCAGCCTACGCCGACCACCGCCGCAACGTTCAGGCGGCCTGGATCAAAGCCATCGAAGCCAAAAAAACTGCCCACCTTCAGCAAGCCATGCTGGACAACGCCCGCACAGGCACCGAACTGGGCAGGCGCATGGTGCGTGCAGGCAACTGGAGCCAGGCGCGCTACATGCAGGAGCAACTGATCGAGGCCAATGCCTGGCAGACGCTCGCACAAACACGCCAGGAAGAACAGTCTGCCATTGCCGCACTGGCCACTCTGATGGGTGTCTGGCAGACCGAGGCCATCGCTGCGCTGGCAGAGCGTTTGCCGAAGCAGTTGCCTGCCGTCGAAAAGCCGCCGCTCACAGGTTCTGCTCCCACCTTGCCCGCAGATGCCATGGCGCAAGCCATGGCGCGCCACCCGGGCGTGTCGTCCGCGCGCTTCGCCGCTGAGCGTCACTTGCGCGCGCTGCCACCTGGCCGATGGTCTCAGTGGCAAAACCAGGTGTCGGTCACCCTGACGGAGCACGGTGGAGCGATCAGCGCCCCACGCCTGCGAGACCGCCGCCTGCTCAATGACGAACCTTTGATGGAAGCCGTGGAGATGCAAGCACAGGCCATGCAGATGGCCACAGAGCGTCGCGCCCAGGTTCGCCGGGCGTGGGCAGAACTGCAGTGGCGCCAGGCACAGGCTGGCCACGCTGAAGGCGTGCTGCTGAAGCTTCAAACAGCGCTCGAGGACGAGACGCTGCTTCGCTACAACGGCATGCTGCAAAGCACGTGGGAGCTGCTCGCCAGCGCTCGCAGCAAACTGCAGGCCGTGGAAGGCGGTGTCAGTGCCAGAGCGGCCTACTGGCTGGCCAAAGCCAACTGGGATGCCCTGCAACTGGGCGCAGACGACCAGCCCACCGACATGAGCTCCGCCAGCAGCGGAGCTGGCGAATCGGCCACAGGAGGACACTGACATGACCAAAACCCATCAACCCCATACCCCAGCCTCCGGCGTGAGCCGACGCCACTTCTTTGCTGGCGCTGGCGCAGCCGTAGCCGCCGCCACGGTTTCGCGCAGCGCGCTCGCCGCCATTCCCGAAGCACCCCAGCAAACCTCTGCCGACACCGCACAGCCCTGGACCCCGTCCGGTGTCACAGGTGCTGGCCGCCCATACACCCCGGTGGTCACCATCAATGGCTGGACATTGCCATGGCGCATGAACAACGGCGTCAAGGAGTTTCATCTGGTGGCCGAACCAGTGGTGCGGGAAATGACACCTGGCTTTTTGGTGAACATGTGGGGCTACAACGGCCAAAGCCCGGGCCCGACCATTGAGGTGGTCGAGGGCGACAAGGTGCGCATCTATGTGACCAACCGTCTGCCGGAACACACCACCATCCACTGGCACGGCCAGCGCTTGCCCAATGGCATGGATGGCGTCGGTGGCCTCAACCAGCCCCAGATTCCGCCCGGCAAGACCTTCGTCTACGAATTCGAAGCCAAACGCCCCGGCACTTTCATGTACCACCCGCACGCGGACGAGATGACGCAGATGGCCATGGGCATGATGGGCTTCTGGGTGACACACCCCCGCAAGCGCCACCCCCTGATCGACGACGTGCAGCGCGACTACTGCTTCCTGCTCAACTCGTTCGACGTGGAGCCGGGCTCAATGACGCCGCAGGTGAACACCATGCTTGACCAGAACATCTGGGCATGGAACAGCCGCGTCTTCCCCGGCCTGGACCCGTTGGTGGCGCGATTGAACGACCGGGTGCGGGTGCGCATTGGCAACCTCACCATGACCAACCACCCCATCCACATCCATGGCATCGAGTTCGAGGTGACGGGAACGGACGGTGGGCCAGTGCCAAAGTCAGCGCGCTGGCCAGAGGTGACCACCGACGTGGCCGTGGGGCAAATGCGCCAGATCGAATTCCTGGCCGATGAACCCGGCGACTGGGCCATGCACTGCCACAAAAGCCACCACACCATGGGCGCCATGGGGCATGACGTGCCCACCATGATTGGCGCTGATCACCGGGGACTGGTGGGCGCCATGCAGCGCGCCAACCCCGAATACATGGTCATGGGCGAGCGCGGCATGGCCGATATGGGGGAGATGGAAATGCCATTGCCTCACAACACCTTCCCCATGATGACCGGCACCGGCCCTTATGGCGCGGTGGAAATGGGCGGCATGTTCAACGTGTTGAAGGTGCGTGCGGACCTGCCCGCAGGCAAATACACCAACCCCGACTGGTACCAACAGCCTCCGGGCACACGTGCCTTTGAAGTGGCGACGGGTGACATGCCTGCAGCGCCGCGCGCCAAGGCTGCGCCTGCGGGCGACAAGCCAGCCCACGCCCACGCCAAGAAGCCCGGTGCTCACCACCGTCACGGCGATTGAACACCCGTTGAAAGAACGATTGAATGAAAGCCAAACCGATGAAAAATCCAACCTCCACACCTGCCGCCAAACCATTCACCCGGCGCCAGTTCCAAGCCTCTCTCGCGGCCCTGCCCTTGCTGGCCTTGGCCCCTCTGGCCCGGGCCCATGGCGATGCACATGGGAAAAAAGACACGCCTGCCTCCAAAGACAAAGCCAATCAGGCACCCGCAGAGCAAAAAGCCTGGGGCATTGCGGGCCGGTCGACGCAAGTCGGTCGAACCGTTGAACTGCGCATGAGCGATGACATGCGCTTCTCGCCAGACACGTTGACCGTCAAACAGGGTGAGACCCTTCGCATCGTTGCGATCAACGACGGCAAGGTCATGCACGAGTTCGTGCTCGGTACCGACGAAGAGCTGAACGCCCATGCGGCGCTGATGAAGAAGTTTCCCAACATGGAGCACGACGAGCCCTACATGACCCACGTGCCACCTGGCCAGCGCGGCGAAGTCATCTGGCACTTCAACCGCCCTGGCACCTTCGGCTTTGCCTGCCTCATCGCCGGGCATTTCGAAGCCGGCATGCGCGGCACGTTGACCGTCGCGTGATGGACACCACTTCAACCCAATACAGCAGACACAACATGAACCGACGAAAACTACTGGGCAGCATCGTGTCTCTCGCGGCCGCGACCCTGCTTGCTCCACCACTTGTGCGCGCCGAAGGCGCCAAAGCCGACAGTGATTTGCCGACCATGGAAGTCTGGAAAGACCCCAGCTGCGGTTGTTGCAAGGACTGGGTGAGCTACCTGGAGAAAGATGGTTTCAAGGTCATCGTGCACGACACCGGAAACAATGCCATGCGGCGCCGGCTGGGCCTACCCATGAAATACGCCTCTTGCCACACGGCCCTGATTGGCGGCTATGTGGTCGAAGGCCATGTCAACGCCCCCGAGATCCGACGCATGCTCAAAGAGAAGCCCGATGCCCTTGGCCTCTCCGTTCCCGGCATGCCCGTTGGCAGTCCCGGTATGGACGGCCCGGTCTATCAGGGCCGAAAAGACCCTTATGACGTTGTCCTCGTGAACAAGGACGGCAGCCACAAGGTCTACCAGTCCTACCACCGCTGACCCCACCCATCCGTTCTGGAGATCCCGATGTCCATCCGATTCCATCCGCTCTCACGCTCCATTTCCCGCACATGCGCCACCACACTGATCGCCATCGGTGCGCTGTCGCTTTCCGCCCTGGCCCACGCCGAAGACCCGGTTGCTCCCGCGGCGGCAACTGCCAGCGACAAGCTGCCATGGGTTGATGGCACCGTCCGCAAAGTCGACACGGCACAGGGCAAGATCACGCTCAAGCACGGCGAGATCACCAACCTCGACATGCCGCCCATGTCGATGGTGTTCAAGGTAGCCGATCCATCCATGCTCGAAGGCATCAAGCCTGGTGACGCGGTCCAGTTTCAGGCCAGTGAGGTGCAAGGCGCCTACACCGCGGTGCAAATCCGCAAACCATGACGTTTCTACATCCAGGCGGCTCACAGTGCTGGTGTTCCACCTCCTCACTGGTGGCCGCCTTGCGTGCCTGAATTGGCCGGCCAGGACCTGCCCGCGACCTGCCCGGCACCACTCGTGCAGTAGCACTCGTGCGTGACAGTTCACACGCTTTGCTCCGGCAATTTGCTAAAGCCTCCCCAAAGAGAGGTGCATACCTTTGGGGCAGGTACCAAACAGGACCAAGGTCTAAAGCGGAAAAAAGCATGCTTTGCCCTTGGTACGCGGCATTTTCACGCCGTTTTTGTGCTGTTTTTCTCAGTTAAACACTTTGGCTGTTGTGTCGACACTAAAGGCACACCTGAATTTTGCAGGTGCAACTTTATGGGGTTATCGCCCCGAGGACGTCCTGCATGAGAGTCAACACCCCCGTCACTCAGAACGAGTTCGTCTACGCTGACGGCGTCACTCTGGTCTCCATGACAGACCTGAAGGGACGTATTACCTACGCCAACGATGCCTTCATTGCCGTCTCCGGCTTCGAGCGCGAAGAGCTGTACGGCAAACCCCACAACCTCATCCGCCACCCGGACATGCCGCCAGAAGCATTCCGCGACATGTGGTCAACCCTGCAATCAGGATCGCCCTGGTCCGCGCTGGTCAAGAACCGGCGCAAGAACGGCGACCACTACTGGGTCATGGCCAACGCCACGCCTGTGATGAGCAATGGCAAACCCGAAGGCTATATGTCGGTACGCACCAAGCCTTCCCGTTCAGACATCCAGGCCGCTGAAGAGCTGTATGCCCGCATGCGCGAAGAGGCTTCCTCCGGTCAGGTCAAACTCGGACTCAGCCGCGGCAGACTGGTCCGCAAAGGACTGGTTGGAGCGGTACAGCGCATGACCCGACTGACGCTGGGTCGTCGCATGGCCATCGGCACCCTGACGCTGGCTGCGGCCGTTCAGGCCATCGAACACATGAGTGAAGGCTTTGGAGCATGGGGACACTACGGCGCCCTCGCTGGAACCGTGCTACTGGCGCTGGGCATGGCCTGGCTGCTCAAACGCGTTTTCACAGCCCCATTGGGCGAAACGGTCGACTTCGCCAACCGGATGGCCGCTGGCGACCTCACCGGTCGCATGAGCGCAAGCCAACCCGGAGAGTTCGGCGAACTGGCACGCGCACTCAATCAGTTGAACGTCAACCTGCAGGCCGTTGTCTCCGACGTGCGCCGCGAAGTGCAAGGTGTGTCCATTGCAGCCACGGAAATCGCTTCGGGCAACAGTGACCTCTCTGCCCGCACCGAGTCCCAGGCCAGCAGCCTGCAGGAAACCGCTGCCTCCATGGAGGAGATCACCAGCACGGTTCAGCACAGTGCCACTTCCGCATCCGAAGCCGCTCGCATTGCCGAGCAGGCTGCCTCCGTGGCCCGGGAGTCGAACCAGGCCATGCAGATGCTGATTGGCACCATGGAGAACATCCAGAAATCTTCCAGCCGGATCGGCGAGATCATCCAGGTCATCGACGGCATCTCGTTCCAGACCAACATTCTGGCGCTGAACGCCGCCGTGGAAGCCGCCAGAGCCGGGGAACAAGGGCGCGGCTTCGCCGTCGTCGCGGGTGAAGTCCGCTCACTGGCCCAGCGCACCCTCACAGCCGCCAGCGAGATCAAGGGGTTGATCGAAGAGTCCGCCAACACCGTGGCAAAGGGCAGTACGCAGGTCAATGAGGCCAGTGCCACCATCGCCGGCATGCTCCAGTCGGTGGTGCAGGTGGATTCGCTCATCAACGAAATCACCTCGGCCAGCCAGGAGCAGTCCCAGGGGCTGTCGCAGATCAACGAGGCAGTGGGTCACATGGATTCGGTCACGCAACAGAATTCGGCCATGGTCGAGCAACTCTCTGCCGCGTCGACTTCCCTGCAGCAGCAGTCCCGCGTGCTGGAAGAAACCGTGAGGGTCTTCAAGTTGCAAAACAGCACCACTGCCTGAGCGACCGTACCGAAGGCCTGCATCGCGCAGATTTCGCCCGTCGCTGGAGACACACTGACACGCAGATGGAGCCCCGCGCATGGTAATGTTGCGCCATGCCAAACCAGCTGCGTTTTACCCTGCTCTCCATTCGGGACCTTCTGGTCTCGATCGGGCCCTTCATCCTGCTCACGGTCGCACTGCTGGTGCTCGCCTTCTGGTGGCTCAAGCCAACCCCACCCAGAAGTGTCATCCTGGCCACGGGACCTGAGCAAAGCGCCTACGACGAGTTTGGCAAGCGATATGCGCAATCGCTCGCGCACTTTGGCATCGAGGTGAAACTGCTGCGCTCCGACGGATCGTCCGACAACCTCAAGCTTCTGAGGAACGGTCAGGCTGACATCGGCTTTGTGCAAGGTGGGACGGCCGACATTGGCTATGACGATGAAGAGTCTGTGGTCTCTCTGGGCAGCCTGTTCGTCGAACCGCTGTGGCTTTTCTATCGCGAGGACTCGGCCCGGAAACACATGCAGTCCGACACCATCCATTCCCTGTCAGACCTCAAGGGCTGGCGAGTGAACGTGGGTACGGCTGGCAGCGGGGTGCCTCGCCTGTTCAATACCTTGCTCGACGTCAACCGCATCGAGCGCCAGTCGATCGACATGATGGAGCTGGAGCAAACGCCTGCGACCGTCGACTTCCTGGAAGGCAAGATAGACGCCGTGGTTTTCGCCTCCGCGCCTGAGTCACTGATGGTGCAGATGCTGTTGCAGTCGCCTGGCATCAAGCTGCTGCACTTTCCTCAAAGCGAAGCCTACTCGCGCAGGTTTTCCTACCTCACGCCCGTGGTGCTCCCCCAGGGCGTCGTCGACCTCTCGCAAAACGTACCAGCCAATGACGTCAAGCTGGTCGCATCCACCACCAGCCTGCTGGCTTCTTCCGGGACCCACCCGGCCATTGTCGACCTGTTCGCACAGTCGGCCATCAGCTTGCACGGTGGGTCGGGCTGGTTTCAGAAGGCCGGCGAGTTCCCCAGCCTGGAGCACAGCGAGGTCCCGCTCTCTGACGAAGCAGTGCGTGCCATCAGGAACGGCCCTCCCTTCCTGCAGCGCTACCTGCCGTTCTGGCTGGCCAACCTGGTCGAGCGCATGTGGCTGGCCATGGGCCTGATCATTGCGCTCGCCCTGCCACTTTCGCGAATCATCCCGCCTCTGTATGCCTTCAGGATCCGCTCCCGGGTATTTCGCTGGTATGCAGAGCTTCGCGACATCGAACAGCGTGTCGAAGCGTCACCGGAACAGACGCCGGACCTGCTCGACGAACTGGACGCCATCGACCAGAAAGTAGGCAAGGTAGTGATTCCGCTGGCCTACGCGGACGAGCTGTATGCGCTGCGCAGCAATATCCAGATGATCCGGCAGCGTCTGAAGGCGCACGCAGGCTCGACGGCACCCATTGACCACTGATGTTGATCAGTGGCGCTGTTCACTCTGCTGTGGTGAGGGCCACGCAAGCGGGCTGGGCTGGGTGTCGGCAAAGATCATCTGAAATGCCGTATCGCAACGTGCATCTTGCTGCCCGCGGCGTTGCCCGGCAGAGGACGCATCCGTCAAAGGCATCCAGGGCAGCTCCCGATCCTGCATGGGCCGGGAGGCCACAAATTGACCATCGCCGGGAGATTCATCACGTCGAGGGCGGTGCAAGGTCCGGTAGGCTGCCTCATGCAAGCCCATCAATGCCTGGAAAAAGGCCTCCGACTCCTGGCGCGTGAAATCGATGCTGTCCAGACCTTCGCGGAGGGTGCGCAGCACATGGGCGATCAGGTGAATCAGGCGAGGACGGTTGCGGCTGGCGACTCGCAGTTGCGACGACCAGAGAATATCGGGCACCACATCCCGGTAACGCAACTCGGCAGTGCCTTGCCGCTCTGACAGGCTCTTTCCCTGCTGCCGCGCCTGTGCCGCCGTGCGTTGCGCTTGGGCGATCACACGGGACCAGGTACCCGTCAGGAAACGGCGGACCACCGCCGGCGCCTTGCCGAAGTCCTTGCGCACACTGATCTCTGCCGCAATGCGCTGCGCCAGCTCATCCACCGGCATACCCGAGCCTTGCGACAACTCTCGCCCCGCCTCCGGCATCGCCAGTAACTGCGCCTGCTGCGCAACACGCTGCACAGGCGTCATGGGGCCAGCGCTCAGGCCGCGAACAGCGTCATGCACTGCCTGCGCGAAGGGAGCGAACCCTGTGTCCTGTTCGCTGGCGAACGTCTGACAGCGAACCTCGATGGCACTGAGCAAACGCTGAGCTGCATTGTCTTTCTCTGCATAAAAGCCCGGGTCCGAATGCGCGATCTGCATCAAGACTGGTTTCATGTCGCGCACCATGGCCTGCACCAGCGGCTGCACTTTCTGGCCATCGCTGACGCGGCGGATCATGAGACCCACCATCTCTGCAGCCAGCGCACGCGCCATGGCGTTGCTGGCACCTCCCAGGCGACGCCCCGCCACATACTGGCCGGCTCTGCCGAGATTGCCGACCAGCAGTTGCTGCAGGTGGTCCAGCGTGAGTACCGCCTGTGGGCTGTCACCCGACATCTCATTGGCCAACAGCGGCTCCTCCTGATTGGCCGCTTTCGTGGATGTCGGCATCCCGGACGAAGCTGCCGAAGGCATAGCATTGATGGAGGCAATCTGGTAGTTGGCCGACTCGACCTTCCACCCGGAGATCATGTGATTGACGTCCTGGTAGAAGTGTTCAAGGATTCGCCCCAGTGGCATCGCACCAGCCTGCATCCAGCGGGTGCGCACCGCATCATCGCTACAAACCGCTTCAAACGCGGCCATCACGGCATCCACGATGGGCTCGGGTTGCAGCGGGTTCGCGCTGGCACGAACATGACTCATTCCCCGAAGGCCACAGACCCGAGCCTGCAGTTCAACAAGTTCATCATCCACTGACAGCTTCACCATCTGCAGCATCCGAGCCTGCGTCATGTCTTGCTGCACATCGTCATCTGACAGCAGAGCCATGGATGACTCACTCGCCTCTTCAAGGCTGAGCCTAGACTCCTTCTTCTCCGAGGGAAACACGGATGCAGGCGATGAGTCCGCCGCATTGCCTGCTCGGCCACTGGTGAGGCTGCGTGCCTCCCATGCCACATCCAGGCGCCTGATCAGCTCGCGCGTGACCATATCCCGACGCGCCAACAGCATGGAAATGGCATGCTCATTCAGGCTGCGTTCGCCAGCATTGTCCGTCGCGCAATGCCGCATGGCATCGCGCAATGCGTCGATCCACGCCGGAACCCATCGACGCGCCATCCGTTTCGACTGTTCGAGACAAGCTTCGAACAAATGAGACGGCCTGCGAGGCTTGGACAACTCAACGGCGGATTCCATGACACGTGACTCCGGGGCGACAGCAAAATATAAGCAAAACATGAGCGATACCCACCTTGAGCGGATTCGCTTCCATGGAGCACATTGTTCAACTGCGTCCCCGGCCGCAAGCGAAAGAAAAGGCGGGATTCACCCCGCCTTTTCAAGCCATACATTTGACCTCATTTTTCAAGCAGTCCAGCCGTCAAAACGAACCAAACGGGTTCATTGGGAGCGCGCTCACTGTTTCAAAAGCGCCCGCCAGCCATCCCACCCGAGCTTTTCGAGCGTCGCAATGTTGCGCTCCACTATCGCTTCGGCATCACCCCCTTCGCTTTCCACGGCACGCGAGATGCTGTCTTCCCTCAGCAAATGCAAGGTGGGGTAAGGTGATCGGTTCGTTGCATTCGAGACGTCGCCTTCCTCCGCGCCTTCGAAGCGGTAGTCCGGGTGGAAGCTAGCCACCTGGATGACGCCTTCCAGCTCGTGCTCATCCACCACCTCATCCACCACCTCCAGGAAATCGTTGAAGACCTCGAAATCCGGGAAGAGCGTGGGATGAATCAGCAAAGTGGTATCAATCTCTTCGGGTGGGGTGCTGGCCAGCAGGTCCAGCTCACGATCCAGGTCCTCCAGAAGACCATCCACGTGTTTGGCGTGGCTCACCACAATGCGCACCTGTTTCTTGGCCCAGACCGAACGGGCAAAGGGGCAGAGGTTGAGGCCGATGACGGCCTTTTCGATCCAGTGGCGGGTGGAGGTGATGATGGTTTGGTCATCCATGGGGGTTGGGGTTGTTTTGGTTAAACGAGGATTGTGCCTTGGAACGCACTGCAGCCCTTCTCCTTCCTCTCTTTACTCTCTTTACTCTCTTTACTCTCTTTACTCCCCCCCTATCCCCCCAGCCCCCTTTCCACCCCGCCGGGCGGAAAGGGGGAGCTCTCATTTGGCTTCTGGTCTCCGACTCGGCTTCTACGGCTCGATGCGTCGCCACCGTGGTTTGGGGTACATGCATTTCGCTGAGGCTGTCGTAGGAGCCTCGGCTTTGGTCTTCGCTCCCACGGCGCCCAGCTGACTTTGCCGCTTTGCGGCTTGTCAGTTGGGCGCTGGCTTCGCGCGTTGCAAGTCCCTTTGACCTGAAATGTTTCGCTCGCAGGCAACCGGCGAGCCGCGCAGCGGCAACGCTGGTTGACTGCCGTGGGCACACCAAGAGCAGGCGAAGTCTCTACGACAGCGGTGGAGAAACCGTGGTGACCGAGAAGCAGCGGCAACCTCCCGCCAGTAGCCACACGTCCAGAAACCAGAAGCCGAATGTTTAAAGGCTCCCCTTTCCGCCCCGGCGGGGGTGGAAAGGGGCGGGGGGGATAGGGGGGGGAAGAAAAGGAAGAATGAAACAAAAGACGCTCGGAAGTGAAGAGCGGTAGCCACTGGCTGAAAGGCCAATACCAACTCCCAAAAGCAAAAAACCCCTCAAGTGAGGGGCGCAGAAAATCCAAAGTTGCGACGGATTCGAGTTTCTCTACCCATACGCAACGAACCTGCCAACAAAGCGCGCACAAGACTGGCGAGCCGCAAAGCGGCAAAGCCAGCAAACCCGCCACGCCAAAGAGACCACAACACGCCAACAAAAAGCCCCTCAAGTGAGGGGCGTAGAAGAATCCAAGGTTGCGACGGGTCCGGGTTTCCCGGTCCGTACGCAACGCCCCCCAGTGGGGGGTGACGCGCCGCAGGCGCGGCGCGGGGGGCGTCCTTACTTCAAGGCTTTGTAGCGCATTCGCTTGGGCTTGGCGCCCTCTTCGCCCAGACGCTTCTTCTTGTCGGCTTCGTACTCCTGGTAGTTGCCGTCGAAGAAGGTCCACTGGGAATCGCCTTCTGCTGCCAGGATGTGGGTACAGATGCGGTCGAGGAACCAGCGGTCGTGGCTGATCACCATGGCGCTGCCGGCGAATTCCAGCAGGGCTTCTTCCAGCGCGCGCAGGGTTTCGACGTCCAAGTCGTTGGATGGCTCGTCCAGCAGCAGCACGTTGCCGCCTTCTGACAGCATCTTGGCCAGGTGCAGGCGGCCACGCTCACCGCCGGAGAGGTTCTTCACCAGCTTTTGCTGGTCGCCACCGGAGAAGTTGAAGCGACCGCAGTACGCACGGCTGGGCATCTGGAACTTGCCCACGGTGATGATGTCCAGGCCACCGGAGATGTCTTCCCAGACGGTCTTGTCGCCGGCCAGGCCTTCGCGGGTCTGATCCACTGCAGCGATCTGTACAGTTTTGCCAATGCTCACTTCACCGCTGTCTGGCGTTTCCTTGCCGGTGATCATCTTGAACAGCGTCGACTTACCGGCGCCGTTGGGGCCGATGATGCCGACGATAGCGCCAGCGGGCACCTTGAAGCTCAGGTCGTCAATCAGCACGCGGTCGCCAAAGGATTTGGTGACGTTCTTGAACTCGATGACTTCATTGCCCAGACGCTCGGCCACGGGAATGAAGATCTCGTTGGTCTCGTTGCGCTTCTGGTAGTCGACGTCGGACAACTCCTCGAAGCGGGCCAGACGCGCCTTGCTCTTGGCCTGACGGCCCTTGGGGTTCTGACGCACCCACTCCAGTTCCTTCTTCATGGCCTTGGTGCGGGCGTCTTCGGTGCGCTGTTCCTGCTCCAGACGCTTTTCTTTCTGCTCCAGCCAGGTGGAGTAGTTGCCCTTGTAGGGGATGCCATGGCCACGGTCGAGTTCGAGAATCCACTCGGCGGCGTTGTCCAGGAAGTAGCGGTCGTGGGTGATGGCCACCACGGTGCCCGAGAAGCGCGAGAGGAACTGTTCGAGCCAGTCGACAGATTCAGCGTCCAGGTGGTTGGTCGGCTCGTCCAGCAACAGCATGTCGGGCTTGGAGAGCAGCAGGCGGCACAGCGCCACACGGCGCTTCTCACCACCGGACAATGGGCCGATCTTGGCCTCCCATGGCGGCAGGCGCAGTGCGTCAGCCGCGATCTCCAGCAAGTGGTCGGTGTTCTCACCGCCGGCGGTGGCGATGATGGCTTCGAGCTCGGCCTGCTCGGTGGCCAGCGCATCAAAGTCGGCATCTGGCTCGGCATAGGCGGCATACACCTCTTCCAGGCGCTTCTTGGCTTCCAGCGCACCACCAATGCCCTGCTCGACTGCTTCGCGAACAGTCTGGTCAGGGTCCATCTGCGGCTCCTGCGGGAGGTAGCCGATCTTGATGCCGGGCATCGGGATGGCTTCACCCTCGATTTCCTTGTCGATGCCGGCCATGATCTTGAGCAGCGTCGACTTGCCGGCGCCGTTCAGGCCCAGCACGCCGATCTTGGCACCCGGGAAGAAGGACAGCGAGATGTCCTTGAGGATCTGACGTTTGGGCGGCACGATCTTGCCGACCCGGTTCATCGTGTAAACGTATTGAGCCATGGCTGTGGAAGTGAAGAACTAGAAAAGAGAAAAATCAAAAAAGCGAAATGGTGAGGCAAACGGCCGGGCACAGATAAGGCAGACGGCACTGCATCGTGCGATGCGCACGCTGAAACGAATACGGCGTTTGCCAGAAGTCAGGCGGCTCGGATGTCGGCATGCGGCTTGCAGCAGCGCAGATATCCGGTCATGCGACGTGAGCGAGCCCCCTCTTCTGCATTTCAGGACGACTCAAGCCTGAGGATTGGAGCCATCAACCTTACCATTATCGCCCGCCTCTGATTCCGGTGGCAGTCTCAACATCGCTTGCATCGAAGGCGGAAGCAGCGTCTGCTGCAGCCAGTCAGGCGGCTGCAGTGCTTCCAGCCATTTGGCCTGGCGGGCCACCATCAGAAGTGCCCGAAGCCAACGGTGAAGCCCGCTTCGGCTCAGTCGGAGTACGCGCTGACCGTCCGACCCCACCATGAAGGTCAGCACACACTGTCCTTCAGGCGTCATGGTGGTGCGAATCCGCTCACACAGGAGGTACTGTGCCTGATCGGTCTGCTCCCGCGTTTCCTTGCCCAGTTTGAGCGCCTGTGGCGCAGCAGGCTGCTCCCCCTTGTCCTGAGCCCTGGGCTCGACCACTTCGTTAAACGCCAGCTCGTGCTCGATTCGGGCTCGGGTCGGCGCATCGCCCCCGGCCTGCTGCCCTGGCGTGCTGCGCTCCAGTTGGTCCGTCATGGCCCCTAGCAGATAGACCGCCATACGGCGCGTCAGCCACAGTCGCTCCGACGGCTGGCGCAAGGTCATCCAGATGCGATCCTGAACCGCGTGATAGCCAAATGTGGTGGTCAGCATAGGTCCTCCTGTGCGTATTTTCGCATTGCTGCAACACCATCCTTTCGTTTGGGACCGGCAGCCCTTTCAAATCCGTGCGACAATACCAACCGGACGTTTCTTCAGTCAGGAACGATCCCCGATCGCGGCGCCGCCGCCCAGCTCCGATGGCAAACAGCCGGGCGAGCCCGGAGCGCGGCTCTCGACAATCCCATCAGCCTGGACTGGCCGGTTGGCGCAAACCAAACAAGAACGCGTGCAACCGTTGAGGCCGATGCCCCTGTGCCATTGAAGACGGCACCTCACTTCGACATGAACTTTGAAGAACTGAACCTGGCACCTGCCATCGTGCAGGCCGTGCGCGAGCAAGGCTACGAAACGCCCACCCCTATCCAGTCTGAAGCCATCCCTGCCGTCCTGGCCGGGAAAGATCTGCTGGCTGGTGCACAGACTGGCACCGGCAAGACCGCAGCGTTCACGCTGCCCATGCTGCAACGCCTGAGTGAAGGCGAAACAGCCACCAGTGACAGGCTTGGCGGCAAAGCCATCCGTGCCCTGGTGCTCACCCCCACCCGCGAACTGGCCGCCCAGGTCGAAGAGTCCGTTCGGGTTTATGGCAAACACCTCAAACTCAACTCCGCCGTGATCTTCGGTGGCGTGGGCATGAACCCGCAAATCAACACCATCAAGAGAGGTGTTGATGTTCTCGTCGCTACCCCTGGCCGCCTGCTGGACCTGCAGCAGCAGGGTTTCATGGATTTGTCCAAAGTCGAGATTCTGGTACTGGACGAAGCCGACCGCATGCTGGACATGGGCTTCATCCATGACGTGAAGAAGGTGCTGGCGCTGCTGCCCAAGAAGAAGCAGAACCTGCTCTTCTCGGCCACCTTCAGCGACGAAATTCGCGACCTGGCCAACGGCCTGCTGCACGAACCACAGCACATCCAGGTCACGCCACGCAACACCACGGTGCAGCGCATCAGCCAGGTCATCCACCCTGTCGGTCGCACCAAGAAGAAGGCATTGCTGGCCCACATCATCAATCAGCACGACTGGAGCCAGGTTCTGGTGTTCACCCGCACCAAATTCGGCGCCAACAACGTGGCCGACTTCCTCACCAAGAACGGCATCAAGGCGATGGCCTTGCACGGCAACAAGAGCCAGGGAGCCCGCACCCAGGCACTGGGCGGTTTCAAGACCGGCGAAATCCGTGCGCTCGTCGCCACCGACATTGCTGCCCGCGGTATCGACATCGACGACCTGCCGCACGTGGTGAACTACGACATCCCCAACGTCTGCGAAGACTACGTCCACCGCATCGGTCGTACCGGCCGTGCGGGTCGTGAAGGCCAGGCAGTGAACCTGGTCAGCCTGGACGAAGAAGGCTTCATGATGGAAATCGAGCGCTTTACCAAGCAGGAGATTCCTGTCCAGATCTTCCAGGAATTCATGCCAGAACCCGGTGAGAAGGCAGAGCCCATTGCCATGGGCCGCCAGACCATCTGGGGTGGTGCGGGCAAGGCGCCGAGCCGCGAAGTGATGGCCGCAGCGGCCAAAGCTGCGCGTCAGGAGATGATGCAGCGCATCCGCGAACGCAAGGCAACCGAGGGTTCTGCGAAGAAGCCTCGCAACAACCAGAAACCACGAGCCTCCGGCAACGCTGAAGCAGGTGGCGCCGATGCCATTGCAGAAGAAGGCATGGACGCCATCATGGCCGATGGGCAGGACCAGTCGCAGCAACGCCAGCGTGCCGACGGCAACAACAACGGTGGCAACAATGGCCGCCGACGCCGGCGCAATGGCCGTGGCGGTCAGCGCAGCGGCCGCTCAGCGCAGCAAGGTGGACAGAACCAGCAGACACAAAGCCAGGGCCGGCCGCAACATGGCGAGCAAGGCGAAGAGCGCCGCGAGCGCCAGCCGGGCCCCAATGCCCACCTGGGCAGCCTGCGAATCCGTGAGCCGCGTCCGCGCTCCGGATCTGCCGGTGGCCAGCCCGATCCGCTTCGCACCAGCATCGATGCCATGCGCACGGGCAAGCGCGGCAATGGAAATGGAAAAGGCAACAACAAGGGCGGCAACAAGAGCAACAAACGCCAAGGCGGCGGTGCCGATCCGCTGCGAACCAGCTACGGCCGCATCGACTGAAGCCGCCCGCTGAGACCAGCTCCAGGCTGGCATTCTTCCCGTCAGGGCGGAATGCCAGCCTTTTTCTTGCCTGATGTCCAGGCGGCGCGCTCGTCCCTACAATGGACTCATGCCCACGACCACCCAGCCGCGCTATGCCACCCTGATGGTGGCCACATGCAACGTCTTGAACCTTGCTCTGCCGGGGCGCGATTTCTACAAGGGGCAGTCGCCCTATTCCGACACGGAATTCGAACGCAAAGTCGCCTGGCTGGGGGAGCGCTTTGGCGCACTCAATGCCGACATCCTGGCGGTGCAGGAAGTCTGGGATGAAGACGCCTTGCAGCAAGCGGTCACCAGCAGCGGCCTGCGCTACAACCTGGTCACAGCACCTGGTGCCGAGAATGGTCCAGGCCAAACGGGCGCACAAGGGACGCCGAGGGTCGGATTCGTCACCCGCCTGAAGGTGGAATCACTCGAGTCCTTGACCGACTTCCCAGGCGAAGCCGTCATCAACGTTCCCGGGCTGGGCCCCTACACAAATTTCCAGCGTCCGCCCCTTTTGGCCACCTTGAAGCTCAAGCATGGTCAGACCGTGTGTGCGCTGACCGCTCACCTCAAGTCCAAACGACCCAAATTCTTGCAGGACGACGATGGCAACGCGCTGGAGGACCCTGACGACCCGGCCATCCAGTCCATCGCCTCCATGCGCTCACTGCTCATGCGCGCCAGCGAAGCACTGGCACTGCGGCTGAAGATCGTGGATATGCTCCACAGAACGCGGCTGCCCTTGATCTTGCTGGGAGACCTTAATGACAGTCCACGCAGCTCGACGACACAGCTGATCTCAGCCACTTCCCAGGTCGCCTACGACCGTGGCGCTCTTGACCATGCCTTGTTCAACGCATGGGATGCACAAGGAGAGTTCGGCCTTCGCCGCGACGTGGCCTACTCGCACATCCACCAGGGCATGCCTGAAGTGCTGGACCAGGTGTTTGTCAGCGAGGAGTTTCTACCGGACAGCCGTGCGTCCATCGGCGACGTGCGCCGCATGGAGGTCTTCAATGACCACCTGCACGAAGGCAGAAGTCGAACCCGAAGCGATCACGGGTTTGTCCGGGCGCTGCTCAGGTTGCGCCTGCCCGAACAGGACTAGGCATCCCTGCCTCCGCGTACGAACGCGGTCACCAGAGGCTCGTCGCCTACCTGCCGGCTGCAGTGGCCATGCTTGTCTGCATCAAATACCGCTCCCTCAGGCAACGTGTCATTGGAGTAAAAGTGCTCTCCCGGGCGGAACTGCCGGACACTGCCGTCCTGCAGTCCTATCTCCATGCATCCTTGCAGCACAAACAACCACTGTGGCGTGGTCGTGCAATGGAATGCGCTGCGAAAACCCACGGGACTGCGACGCAACTGGAGGCCACTGGCGGCCACCACAGGCGAGAGTCGCGCTGCCTCATTGCCTTCTGACAAGGCGATGGTGTGCTCACGAAAACGGGCTACGCCGTCTGAATCCGTGAAGAGCTCTACTTGTTGAAATTCAGCCATGGGAGGGTGTGGAAATCATCGATACCTTTGACGATACCTCATCACGACAGCGCCCATGACTCTTTCGCTCGGTCTCAAGAGTCAAAGTACAAGCAAAAAAAGGTCCGAAGCCGTGAATGCAAAAAGGCTTCGGACCCGAGGGAAACCGGCTGGGCCGGTGGAGACACTCAAGGAGACATTCAATATGTCAAAGCAAGTGATCAGTTGGCCACGTAGTCGCCATTGGCCTGCAGGGCGCCAGTGCGACGCGCCTGAATCACTTCTGCGCGAATCTCTTCACGAGACTTGGCGCTGGCCGCCACTGCCTCTGTCCGCGTCCCGCTGAATTCGCCGCTGGCCGGCATGGCGGCAATGGCCGACTTCACATCGGCACGGGTCCTGGTCGCATCGGGTGCAGCCGCCACTGTGGCGCCATTGAACTCTCCGCTGGCGGGCAGCCGGGTTGCCTCGGCCATCACATCGGCGCGAGTCCTGGCGCTGTCTGCCTGGGCGATAGCGGAGATGTTCCCACCATCACTGAATTCACCGCTGGCTGGCGTGAAATCTGCGGCCATGGTCTGGCTGGCTGCCAGAGCAGCGAAAAGAGCCACGGCGAGGGAAGAGCGTTGAATGGTTTTCATGGTATTGCCTTTCGGGTTGGTTTGCTTGGGTCAAAAAAAGAAGAAATAAACAGAACTGCGATTCAGTGCCTTCAGTATTCCGCGACCAGCTGCTTCAGTGTTTGCAGCGGCGTATCGCTGATTGACAGCGTGTTTCTGCTTTGCTTCGTTTTGTTTCGACCGGGAAAAGGACACTCCGCGCTTACAAGTTGTTTCGCGAATCGCAAACCCGCTTAACCCCATCTGGTTCAACTCTGCGACTAAGGAAGCACTGCATTCCTTGCGTGCCTCGAACATCAGGGCACGCCCTGAGACAGCCCTTACAAACGTGGAGAAACCCATGAACCACTCAAGCACACTCATCACATCGCGTCGCGCCCTCCTCGGGCTGGCAGCGGCTACCGCCTTGACCACCGCCCTTCCCTCTTTCGCACAGGGCCGGCTGATGGAGGTGAGCATCACTGACCGATCCACCGGACGCGAATTACCGGTCTACCACCACAAAGGCGAGTACTGGGTCGCCGGTCGACCAGGTGCTCGCTATGCGATCGGCCTGCGCAATCAGACCGGTCGGCGGCTGCTGTCAGTGGTCTCCGTCGATGGCGTCAACGTCATCACAGGACAGAGCGCTGCCTACGAGCAGAATGGCTACGTGCTCGCCAGCGGTCAGTCCTACGATGTCACCGGGTGGCGCAAGAGCGACAACCATGTCGCAGCATTTCATTTCACCAAAGCACGCAAGTCCTATGCATCCCGCACAGGCCGGCCATTCGACCTCGGTGTCATCGGCGCTGCCGTGTTCCGGGAGCGCCCCCCCATCCGTCACCACCACGACCGGCATCGTGCGCCCTGGTTCAACGACTGGTTCGGGGATGAATCTGGCGAACTGCACGAACGGCAAGAAATGGAAAGTCGCGCGCCATCGGCGAAATCGGCTCCTCTGGGCAAATCACATCGTGCCGAAGCCGAAGACCGCAGCTCACGCCTTGGCACCGGGCATGGCCGGCAGGAGTACGACCGCATTGGCCACACCAGGTTTGAACGCTTGCACGCGTCACCGGATGAAATCATCAGCATTCGCTACGACAGCTATGCCAACCTGGTGGCGCGTGGTGTGATTCCCCGCCGACACCGCCACGATCACAGCCATCCCCGCCCATTTCCCCATGCCCCGCAACATGGCTACGTCCCCGACCCGTACTGACCGGCAGCCTGCCATCGGCAAAGCCCTGACAGAGGCCATAATGTGCCCATGTCAGGGCCTGCCGACGACGAACTGCTTCACGCCTATGCCAAAGGCGATCCATCGGCGTTCGAGCAACTGTACGAACGGCACGCAGGCGTACTGTGGCGATTTGTCCTGCGCAGTGTTCAGGAACCTGGACTGGCCGAAGAACTGGCACAGGACGTCTGGATTGCTGTCATTGAAAAGGCGGGCCAGTTCGAGTCGCGGTCGGCATTCCGTACCTGGTTGTTGAGCATTGCCCACCACCGCATCGTCGACCATTGGCGGCGACACCGTCCCCACGTCAGTCTTGACGCCGATGCCGACGAAGGGCGCGGCTGGGCAGAGAAGCTGGTCGCCGAGTCGGGTTTCGGGCCAGTGCGCCAGCTCCAGAGCCGTGAGCAGGGCCAGGCATTGCTCGACGCGCTTGCAGCCTTGCCCATCGAGCAGCGCGAGGCCTTTGTGTTGCAGGCAGAAGGCGGGTTGAGCGTGGCGGACATTGCCAGCGTGACCAAAGTACCCCACGAAACAGCCAAGAGTCGGTTGCGATACGCTCGCGCCCAACTGCGCAAAGTGCTGGAGGATCAGCGATGAGCGGCCAGGACGAAAAAGACACCATGAACGCGGCTGGACAGGACGCCCTCGTTCAGCGCTATCACGAGGCCAGCGCGCTCGACCCTCTGGCCAAGCCGCCCGAACGGCTGCGTGCGGCCGTGCTGGACAAGGCGCGCAATGCTGCGGCGGAGCGGCATCACAGAAAAGAGCGCCACGCAGCCAATCAGCCGCGCTGGACATGGACAGCTGCGGCCAGCGTGATGATGTTGGTTGCAGCGGGGTGGATTGGCATGCGCATGAGCGACACGACTGATCCCGATGATAAAACCGTGGTAGCTTCCGCCGACCTGGCCAGAGCGGAAATCAAGGAAGAAATCGCGCAAAGCGCTGGCAGTGGTCAAACGGCATCTGCTCCGGCGGTTGCGCCTTCCAAGCGAGTCGAAGCACTGACGGAAGAACAGCGTTCGCCGGTGCTGGCTCAGTCCGAACCCGCCCCTTTGCCAGAAACAGTCCGAATCCAGCCTGAAGACGCAGAGTCCCGCGCCACTGCCATCGCCAAGGCTGAGGCCAATACAGAGGCGGAAATGGAAACTGAGATCCAAACAGAGGCTGTGGCGTCTGTCGACCGGTCTGAGAAAGCCAAACAGCCAGCCCGCCCGGCACCCACCATTGTGGCCAGCGCTCCCGCCGCGCGCCCGGCCGATGCCAGCAGCCTTGCCGACGCCGACGAGAAGCCTGAGGGTGATGCGGCCCTGCCAGCTGCCAAGCCGCAAGCACCGGCGGCCAGGGCCAGACAGTCTATGGCCAAGGAGCGCCCTCAGGCCCTTGAAGGCTGGGAGGAGCACCTGGCTATGGGCAGGTCACCCGATGAACGCGACGCGCAGGGACTGACCTGGCTCATGCGCGCAGCCAGTCTGGGCGACAGCGAAGCGGCTCAGGCGTTGCTCGACGCCGGTGCGAAACGCGATTTGATCAGCCCCCAGGGCAAGACAGCGGCAGATCTTGCCCGCCTTGCCGGCCATGAGGCATTGGCAGCGCGCCTGTTACCCTGAGTTTTTCAACACTTCAGGGTTGACCGGTGTCAGCGCCTTGCCCTCCAGGAAGAATGCCAGGAGGTTGTCTGCTGCCAGCATGACCATGGCCAGGCGCGTTGGCACGCTTGCACTGGCAATGTGCGGTGTCAGCACGACATTGGACAGCGACAGGAGGGACGGGTTGACCGCGGGCTCACCTTCGAACACATCCAGTCCTGCGGCGGCCAGTCGTCCCTCCCTGAGGGCCGCTGCCAGTGCATCTTCGTCGACAATGCCGCCGCGAGCGATGTTGATGAGGGTGGCACCGGGCTTCATCTTCGCCAGCGCGCCAGCATCGATGAGGTGATAGACATCCGGACTGTAGGGCAGCACCAGAACCAGATGATCTGCCTGAGACAGCAGCTCGTCCTGGCTGACATAGCTTGCCCTGCAGGCCTCTTCAGTCGCCGCATCGAGCTGGCTGCGGTTGTGGTAGATCACGCGCATGCCGAAACCATGCGCACCCCGCCTGGCGATGGCCTGCCCGATACGCCCCATACCGAGAATGCCCAGCGTACTGCCATGCACATCGGCTCCGGTGAACAGGGACAAAGACCATTGCTTCCAGCGGCCCGCGCGCAGGAAATGCTCGCTCTCGGTCACCCGGCGTGCCGTGGCCATGAGCAGTGCGAACCCGAAATCCGCCGTCGTCTCCGTGAGAACGCCGGGCGCATTGGTGCCCAGCACGCCAGCAGCCGTCATGGCGCTCAAGTCGAAATTGTTGTAGCCCACCGCCAGATTGGCCACAATCTTCAGCTGAGGGCAGGCTTGCAGCAGGCCAGCATCGATTCGCTCGCTGCCAGAAGTCAGGACGGCATCCTTGCCTTGCAGCCGTTCGATCAGCTGGGCCGGCGTCCAGACCACGCCCTCGGGCGTGGTCTCCACTTCGAACACCTGCTCGAGCTTTTCGACCACGGCGGGATAGACATCCCGGGCAATCAGCAGTTGAGGCTTGTTCATCGGCATGTGGCTCAGGCGAACCAGATCCAGGTCATGAAGGCAAACAATGGCATCAGAATACCGAACGACCAGACCATGTAGCCAAAGAAGCTAGGCATGGGCACGCCACGATCTTCGGCAATGGCCTTGACCATCAGGTTGGGCGCGTTGCCAATGTAGGTGTTGGCCCCCATGAACACGGCACCGGCCGAAATGGCCACCAGGGTGGGCGCAAAGTTCGTCATCAGCGCAGCAGCATCACCACCCGCCGTATTGAAGAACACCAGGTAGGTCGGCGCATTGTCCAGGAAGGAGCTGAGCAAACCGGTGGCCCAGAAGTACATGGCGGTGTTGTTGCTGCCATCAGGGTTGGTCACTGCACTGACCACCGCGGAGAACGGGCCGCTGGTGCCAGCCTTGAGCATGGCGATGACAGGGATGATGGTCAGGAAGATGCCAGCGAACAGCTTTGCCACTTCCAGCATGGGCTCCCAGTTGAACTGGTTGCTTGCGTGGACACTGTCCGGCGTGATCTTCAGCGAAACGATGGCCACCAGAATCAGGCCGACGTCGCGCACCAGGCCGGGCAGCCCAACATGCGTGCCCGCAATGTTGAATTCGACGTCCGATTTCCAAAGGCCGCTCATGAGCACCAGTGCAACAATCACGCCGAGCAGCACGAAATTGATGGCGCCGTCAAAGCCGAAGCGCGGCGTGTCGGGCGTGGGGTCCACCGGCTGAATCTCCTCGCGATGGTGGTAGTGCCACCAGTCGATCACGTAGAACAGCGTCAGCAACACGCCCACCAGGAACAATGTCTCCGGGAAGATGTTCTGCATTGTCCAGAAGAAGTCAACGCCCTTGAGGAAGCCCAGGAACAGTGGCGGATCGCCCAGCGGCGTCAACGAACCGCCCGCGTTGGAGACGATGAAGATGAAGAACACGACCACATGCACCCGGTGCTTGCGGTTGTCATTGGCACGAATGAGAGGGCGAATAAGCAGCATGGACGCACCCGTGGTGCCCATGAAGCTGGCCAGCACTGCGCCGATGGCCAGAATGCCTGTATTGAGCGCAGGGCTCCCGTGCAGGTTGCCCCGCAAGAAGATCCCTCCCGCCACGGTGAACAGGGCAGTGAGCAGCAGAATGAACGGGATGTACTCGGCCAGAAGCGCGTGAATCAGGCCGGCGCCAGCTGCGCCGAAGCCGTACACGAAGGTAAATGGCACCATGAAAGCCAGTGCCCATCCTGCTGCCACCTTGCCGTAATGGTGATGCCAGAACGAAGGTGCCACCAAAGGCATCAAGGCAATGGACAACAAGATGCCTGCAAAAGGCACCCCCCAAAGCACCGACAACTGACTGCCGTCCAGGTCGGCAGCCTGAGCAAAGCCAGGCAGCAGCGCCGCCATGACCACCAAAGCCCATTGCCAACGGGAACGTGTGAACACCATGTCTTTCCTCTTGCTCTATTTCGTGGCTCGGGCTTTCACCCGAATCCAGGTTGTGATCGAAACGGAGGCGAAACGCCCCACCTCCATTGACTGCGCCAGTATCAGACAGCCAGCAACTCGACTTCAAACAGCAGCGTGGCATTTGGCGGGATGACGCCGCCCGCGCCACGGGCGCCATAGCCCAGCTCCGGAGGCAGCACCAGGCGGCGAGTGCCGCCAACGGCCATACCTTGAACGCCCTCATCCCAACCCTGGATCACATGCCCTGCCCCCAGAGGAAACGCAAAGGGCTGGCCACGGTCCTTGCTGGAGTCGAACTTGTTGCCCTGGACGCCATCATTGAACAACCAGCCGGTGTAATGCACCTGGACATGCTGGCCTGCTTTGGCCACATCGCCCTCGCCAACCACAACGTCTTCGTATTGCAGGCCGCTAGCGGTGGTATTCATGAAAGTCTCCTGTATCTGAATCAAACTGAAAAACAAAAGGCACAAGCCGAAGGCCGAATTATTCCAGCCCCGGCTGAGGGTGGCCTGACATGCGCCCTACCCGAACGACTGGTCAGCTACCAAGCCATCGTGTGAATGACGCCACCGGCTCACGGGGCGTACGGTATGTGTTGACCACATTGCTCTCGTCAGCGTACCCCAGCGCCATGCCGCACACCAGCATCTCGCTCTCTGCTGCACCGACGTGGGGCAGGATGATTCTGGAATAGTGGTTCCAGGCGGCCTGCGGGCAGGTATGAAGTCCGTGCGCCCTGGCGAGCACCATGAGGTTTTGCAGGAACATGCCGTAGTCCACCAAAGACCCTCGGCCCATGACCTTGTCCAACGTGAACATCATGCCGACCGGCGCGTCAAAGAAGCGGAAGTTGCGCTGGTGCTGGGCATGCATGCGGTCTTTGTCGCCCTTGCCAATGCCCAGCAGACCGTACAGCCCCCACCCATTGTCCCGGCGGCGATCAATGTAAGGGCTGACCCATTCGGCCGGGTAGTAATCGTATTCTTCCTGATAGGCGGCGGCCTGCGAGGGGTCGACACGGACAGAGTCGTGTGCGGCGCAAACCTTCTCCACCAACGAATCCCGGGCACTGCCCTGCAGCACATAGACTTTCCATGGCTGCGTATTGGTGCCCGATGGTGCGCGCGATGCGACGGAGAGAATCTGCTCGAGCGTGCTGCGATCAACCGGGTCAGGCTTGAACGCGCGCACCGACATGCGGCTATCGATGGCCATCTCCACACTTGCCCGATCAATATTGCCCGTGGCAGTAGCGCCAGGCCCCTGAGTTCCGTGATGTGTCATGTCAATGTCTCCAGCGCAGCTCTCAACCGCTCGGGCAAAGGCACGGGGCGCCGCGTTTCACGGTCCACGTACACATGCACGAAGTGGCCACAAGCCGCTGTGTTGTTGTCTTCGTCATTCCCGTCGCTGGCAAACAGGCCCACCTCGTAGCGCACACTGGATGAACCCAGGCGCGCCACACGCAACCCGGCCTGTACCGGTTGAGGAAAGGCCAGCGGCGCAAAGTAGTTGCACTGGGTTTCCACAACCAGGCCAATCACCTCGCCTTCATGGATGTCCAGCACACCTTGCTCGATCAGCCACCCGTTGACGGCCGTATCAAACCAGCTGTAGTACACCACGTTATTGACGTGGCCATAGAGGTCGTTGTCGCTCCAGCGGGTACCGATATCACGAAATGCCTTGTAGTGGCTGCGAGGAAGGGCTGCTGGCCGGTGGGAAGCTTGCTGGGTTTGCGACATCAGGGCATTTTGCCAGCGACCGGGCCCTCATGTCCCGTATGGGGTGTACGCCCCCGCCGATCACCGGGTTCTTCAGGCGTCCCCATGCCTTTCCCGAGGGGCCGGCGGCGTGGCATTAGCGTGTCCGGAAGCTTTCTCCCACCGGGCGAAGTACTCCAAAGCCACCTTGTAGGAGTTCATCTGAACCTGCACCGTGGCGTCTATATCGTGCCCATACCCCCCGGCCATCACCATGGCCAGAGGCAGGCGTCTTTGCCAGGCCCAGTCAAACACCCGTCGATCTCGCGCCTCCATCCCGTCATCGCTCAGTTTCAGCCGCCCCAGCCGGTCGCCTTCATGTGCGTCTGCGCCAGCGAGGTATATGACGAAGCCCGCATCAAAGCGCTCTTCGAGCGTCTGCAAGGCCTGCTCAAGGGCTTGCAGATAAGCGTCGTCGCGGCAGCCGTCAGGCAGGGGGACATCCAGATCGCTGGGTTCTTTGCGGAAGGGAAAGTTCTTTTCTCCATGGAGCGACAGGGTAAAGACGGAATCGTCGCCAGCAAAGATGTGAGCCGTACCGTTTCCCTGGTGCACGTCCAGATCGATGATGGCCACCCGCAATGGGCTGCGACTTGTCCTGCCATGCTCGGCCTGCATCAGGCGAGCTGCCACCGCCGCATCATTGAAGACACAGAAACCGCCCCCCTTGTGTGCATAGGCATGGTGGGTTCCCCCAGCGATGTTGGCCGCCACACCGTCTCCAGCCAGCGCGCACCGGCTGGCCTGGACCGTCGCGCCAACCGACCGGCGGGCACGCTCACCCATGGCTTCGCTCCAGGGAAAACCGATCTCCCGCTGCGCCGCTTCCGGCAGTGATCCATCCATGATGGCTTTGACATAAGCCGGCGAATGAACCAGCGCAAGCTCACCATCGGTGGCAGCGTCGGCCTGCCCCATTTCTATTTGCGGCAGCTCCCCTGCCACTCGCTCCTTCAGACGCGAGTACTTGTGCATGGGAAAACGATGGCCCTGCGGCAGCGGCAAGACGAATTGCGTGGCGTAGAACACTTTCACCAGGCCACCTCAATTGACGGCGGTAGGTCAGCGCTCCATTTATTGCAGCGCAATATTCCCGTCGCACCGAAGCCAAAAAACTTGCTGAACACCACGTAAACACTGGCCATTAGATACTTCACTCTAATATGCTGCAACGCAACAAAAAAGACTTGCAATGCTCAATCCGAGATCTATAATACAAACCATGTTGCAGCGCAGCATGGTCCAACGGCCCCCAGGGAGGCATGAAAAAACAAGGACAGCGGCACCGCAGCAAACATCGAAACCCTCACTCTATCCACCCTCTAGGAGTACAAATTATGATGACCGCTGACCAAATCGTCGCTGCCCAGAAAGCCAACGTTGAGACCCTGTTCGGCCTGACCCAGAAAGCTTTCGACGGCGTCGAGAAACTGGTTGACCTGAACATCCAGGCCACCAAGGCTGCCATGAGCGAGTCCGCCGAGACCGCCCAGGCCATGATGAGCGTGAAAGACGCTCAGGAATTGCTGGCTCTGCAAGCTAGCCTGATGCAGCCTCTGGCTGAGAAGACTGTTGCCTACAGCCGCCACCTGTACGACATCGCCACCGGTACCGGCGCTGCTTTCTCCAAAGCTGCCGAGTCCCAGGCTGCTGACGCACAGAAGAAGATGATGGCTGTTGTGGACAATGCTGCCAAGAACGCTCCTGCTGGTTCCGAGTCTGCTGTTGCCGTGATGAAGAGCTCCTTCTCCGCCGCCAACAACGCCATGGAATCCGTGCAGAAGGCTGTCAAGCAAGCCACCGAAATGGCTGAAGCCAACTTCAACGCCATGACCGCCACTGCTGTGAGCGCTGCCAAGCCAGCTGGCCGCAAGCGTTAATTTTCAAAATGGTCTGTTTGGCCATGGGTTCTCCGGCTTTTGACATCGGTCAAGGCTGACATACTGAACCTGTCGCAAGATACCGTCACACAGCGTGAGTGGCGGTGTCTGGAAACAGACCGTTTCTCAGGTTGTCTCCTCGGGTCCCTTTCGAATTCCGTATTCATCGGACCCTTCAAGCCCTCACTCTTCAGTGAGGGCTTTTTTTCGCCTTTGGGACAGTCCCGGCTTGCGCAGCCAGGCCTCTTGGCGCATGCTCTGCTGACAATGCACCGCACAAGAGCCGAGCCTCTGGCATCGGCTCCAGCCATCATTTCAGGAGACTTTTCATGTCCGGTTTCGTGTTCGAGACAGTTCCCCGCATCATTTGCGAGCAAGGCGGCATCACCCGCCTGGGCGAACTCGCAGCCGACCTGGGCGCAAAGCGGCTCTTCATCGTGACCGATGCGGGCCTTGTCAAGGCAGGCTTGCTGGACAAAGCACTCGAATCACTCAAGTCAGCTGGTCAGGACGCCACGGTATATGCCGAGGTCCTGGCAGACCCACCAGAGGAACGGGTAGAAGCAGCGGTTCAGGCTGCGCTTGAGGCCAAGGCTGACGGTGTGGTCGGCCTGGGTGGCGGCAGCTCCATGGACACCGCCAAGCTGGTGGCCTTGCTGGCATGCACACAGCAGGCCTTGCCTTCTGTATACGGAATTGGCCTGGCCAAAGGGCCGCGACTGCCGTTGATCCAGGTGCCCACCACGGCCGGCACGGGCTCGGAAGTCACGCCCATCGCCATCGTCACAACACCTTCCAACGAGAAGAAAGGTGTGGTCTCCCCTCTGCTCTACCCCGACCTGGCCCTGCTCGACAGCCACCTCACACTCGGCCTGCCACCGGCGGTAACGGCCATGACCGGGGTCGACGCCATGGTGCATGCCATCGAGGCCTACACCTCCAAGATCAAGAAAAACGTCTTGTCCGATGCGCTGGCAGTCAAGGCGCTGCAGTTGCTGTATGCCAACTTGCCAGCCGCGGTAGAGGATGGCAAGGATCCGGCCGTTCGGGAAGCCATGCTCAGTGGTTCGCTGTTTGCAGGCATGGCCTTTGCCAACGCACCGGTGGCTGCCGTCCATGCATTCGCCTACCCGCTTGGCGGCCATTTCCACCTGCCCCACGGCTTGTCCAACTCTCTTGTCCTCGGCCCCGTTCTGGACTTCAACCTGAACGCAGCCCAAACGGAATATGCCGAACTGGGGCGCGCCATCCTGCCCGAGCACACCACCAGCAACGACAAGGTGGCCGCCCGTGCTTTCCTTGACGCCATTCGCGCCCGGGTCGCCGCCATGCCCTATGCCCAGAACCTGCGCGAAGCCGGCGTCCAGCAGGAGTCGTTGCCCATGCTGGTCAAGGATGTGATGCAGATCGAACGTCTGCTCGTCAACAACCCTCGCGAGGTCACCGAGGAAGACGCCCACGCCATCTACCAGGCAGCGTTCTGACCGGAGACCGCCGCCCGTACGGGCCGGGGTCAGCCCATGGCGTGTGAATCAGATCGTCAGGCGCATGGTAGCAACTGAGAATCATTCTTGTTTCTGTTAATATCCAGGACAGACAGTCGCTACCTGCGCGCCACTTGCCACGGAAATGGACATGTGCCTGCGCCGGTAGATAACCAGAACCCCTCTCAGCAATCATTGGACAGGACAACATGACCCGCAAGTTCAGCTCGCCCCAGCAAAGCCCGGCCCAGGCCAAGACCCGTTTCAGCCTCAGTAAGCCACACTCTGCCATTGCCATGGCTGTCGCCACTGCCGCCGCGGCCATGATGGCTATCCCTGCCCAGGCCGAGGAAAATGTCCTCAACCTCTACTCCGCTCGCCACTATCAGACGGACGAAGCGATGTACGCCGAGTTCACCAAGCAAACAGGCATCAAGATCAACCGCGTGGACGCTGATGATGCAGGCATCATCGCTCGCCTCAAAGCTGAAGGCGCAGCATCTCCTGCCGATGTCGTCATGCTGGTCGACGCTGCGCGCCTGGCCGTGGCCAACGACCAAGGCCTGTTCCAGCCCATCCAGTCAGCCAAGCTCGACGAGGCGATTCCCGCCAACCTGCGTGCTGACAAAGGTCCGCAGGGCGTGACCTGGACCGGTTTCTCCACCCGCGCTCGTGTGATCGTCTATGACCCACTGCGCGTCAAGGCCGAGGACGTTGCCACCTACGCCCAACTGGCTGACCCGAAGCTCAAAGGCATGCTCTGCACCCGCACGGGCTCACACCCTTACAACCTCTCGCTGTTTGCCACGGTGATCGAGCAGATGGGCGACCAGAAAGGCGAAGCCTGGCTCAAGGGTCTGGTCGACAACATGGCACGCTCACCCAAGGGAGGCGACACCGACCAGATCCGCGGAGTGGCATCCGGAGAATGCGGTGTGGCCATCACCAACTCCTACTACGCGGCGCGCCTGGTTGCATCCAGCAAACCTGAAGACCGCGCAGTGATGGAAAAGGTCCGAGTCGTGTTCCCCAACCAAGGCACCACAGGCACCCACGTCAACATTGCGGGCGCCGGCGTGGCCAAGCATGCCAAGCACAAGGAAGCCGCAGTGGCCTTCATGGAATACCTGGCCAGCCCGTTTGCCCAGGAGTATTTCGCCAACGGCAACAATGAGTTCCCCGCCGCAAAAGGCATGAAACTGGACAACCCGGCGCTCAAGGCCATTGGCGGCGACAACTTCAAGGCCGAGACTGTGCCACTGGGCGTGGTGGCCAAGAACATGACCAAGGTTCAGCAGATGCTGGATCGGGTGGGATACAAGTAAGGCGTCTTCCCTTTCTTCATTCTTCTTCCTTTTTCCTTTTTTCCTTTTCAAGGTTTTTGGTTGGGCACTGCCTCCTTTGGGGGGTGGTGCCTTTTCTTTTGTCCTTTCCTTTTGTCCTGTTCTTTTGCCTGCAACGCCCCTGCCCCTGAGTCACCTTCTTTCATCCTGCATTTCCTTCCCCCCTATCCCCCCAGCCCCCTTTCCACCCCGCCGGGCGGAAAGGGGGAGCTCTCATTTGGCTTCTGGTCGCCGACTGGGCTTCTACGGCTCGAACCGTCGCCACCTTGGTTTGGGGTACATGCATTTCGTTGAGGCTGTCGTAGGAGCCTCGGCGTCGGTCTTCACGCCCACGGCGCCCAGCTGACTTTGCCGCTTTGCGGCTTGTCAGATGTGCGCTTGCCTTGCGCGTCTCGAATCTCGTTGGCCTGCACTGTCTCGCTCGCAGGCGACCGGCGAGCCGCGCAGCGGCAATGCCAGTTGGCTGCCGCCTGGGTGCCAAAGGAAGCCGAAGTCTCTACAAAAGAGGTTTCTCCTAAAGCCGCCTCGCGTGAGGCGGCGCGGCCCATCCGAGGGTGCGGCGGATCCGGGTTTCCCGGTCCGCATCGCGCCGCCCCCTTGAGGGGGACGCGCAAAGCGCGGCGGGGGTGCTTCTCGTCATCGCCCCGGCGGGGTGGAAAGGGGGTTGGGGGGATAGGGGGGAAGAAAAAGAAGAAGGAATGAGAAAAGGCCCTCTAAAACGACAAGCGACTTGACCACATCAACCTCAGGCCAAGGAGTTGGCCACCCCACAGCCCCACCGGCAAGAGAAAACCCTCTTACCTTACCCCCTCAAACTCCCCCATAATCCCTACTTGACGTTTACGTTAACGTAAATCAATCTTCCCAACAGAATTCGCATAGGAGCAAAAGAATGGAAATCGCTGGAAAAGTCTTCATCGTCACCGGTGGTGCATCAGGTCTGGGCGAAGGCACGGCACGTATGCTGGCAGCCAGTGGCGCCAAAGTCGTCATCGCCGACATGCAGGCTGAGAAAGGCGAAGCCATTGCCAACGAGATCGGCGGCGCATTCGTCAAGTGCGATGTCAGCAGTGAGGCAGACGGCCAAGCCGTGGTGGACAAGGCGGTTTCCCTGGGCAAACTGATGGGGTTGGTCAATTGCGCCGGCATTGCTCCTGCGGAAAAGACAGTGGGAAAGAACGGCGCACATGCACTTTCAACCTACACCAAGACCATCATGGTGAACCTGGTGGGTTCATTCAACATGATCCGCCTGGCGGCCGAAGCCATGAGCAAGAACGAGCCCGAGGAAGGCACAGGCGAGCGTGGCGTGCTCATCAGCACGGCCAGCGTGGCAGCCTATGACGGCCAGATCGGTCAGGCGGCTTACTCGGCGTCCAAAGGCGGCGTGGTGGGCATGACCCTGCCCATCGCCCGCGATCTGGCCCGCAACGGGATTCGCAACATGACGATCGCGCCCGGCATCTTCGGTACCCCCATGCTCTTCGGCATGCCGCAGGAAGTGCAGGACGCCCTCGCCGCCGGCGTGCCCTTCCCCAGCCGCCTGGGCACGCCACAGGACTACGCGAAGCTGGCCAAGCACATCATTGAAAACGACATGCTCAACGGCGAAGTGATCCGCCTAGACGGCGCCATCCGCCTCGCACCCAAGTAAGTAGAAACCGCCAACCGCAAAGGCAACGCAACACGACCCAGCGCAGGGCCGCCCCAAGGCGAGTCAGCCCCCTCGGGGGGCAGCGACCCGTGAGCCGGCGGAGCGTGGGGGCCAACGACTCGCCGTCGGGCCGCCCCAAGGCGAGTCAGCCCCCTCGGGGGGCAGCGACCCGTGAAACGGCGGAGCGTGGGGGCCAACATCCCCAGCGTGGGGGCCAACAGTTTCACCGCCGGGCCGCCCCAAGGTGAAACGCGCCCCCTCGGGGGGCAGCGACCCGTGAAACGGCGGAGCGTGGGGGCCAACATCCCCAGCGTGGGGGCTACGTTTCTAGCGATACGCCGTGCGCGCCTGCTTGAGGTCCGTCAGACCCTGCACTACCTTCTCCAGCGCATCGTGTCGCAAGCTGCGCATCCCTTCGCCCAGTGCGGCATTGAGAATGTCTGACGGGCGGGCTCGTTCCTGGATCAGCTGTTTGATGGTGCGACTGTTCTGCAGAATCTCATAGACCCCTACCCGCCCTTTGTAGCCCTTCGTCTTGCAATGCTCACACCCGGCCGCATGTCGAAGGTGAACGCCTTTGTGGGATGACTCGCCGGCAGCTTCCAGCAAGCGCTGTTCACCGTCTGCATAGCTCAGGCTGCTGCCTTCCACATACTCTTCGACCAGCGTGCTCCATTCCTCGTCGCTCACGGGCCGGCTTTGTGCACAGACCGGGCACAGTTTGCGCACCAGGCGCTGAGCCACCAGACCCAGCAGGGAGTCTGCAAAGTTCATTGGATCCATGCCAAGGTCGAGCAATCGCACCACACTCTCGCTGGCATTGTTTGTATGCAACGTCGACAACACGAGGTGTCCTGTCAGTGATGCTTCAATGGCAATCTTGGCGGTTTCGGCATCTCTAATCTCGCCAATCATGATCACGTCCGGGTCAGCACGCAGAAAGCTGCGCATCGCATTGGCAAACGTCAGTCCGATCTTGCTGTTGACTTGCACTTGACGCAGGCCCGGCTGCGTGATTTCGATCGGGTCTTCCGCCGTCCAGATTTTGCGGTCATCGGTGTTGATTTCTGACAGCATCGAATGCAGTGTCGTTGTCTTCCCGGAGCCGGTCGGACCCACGGCCAAGACCATACCGAAGCTGCGCTCGTTGAAGCCCTTGATGATGGCGAGATCGCGCTGCTGCAGTCCGAGCTGGGTCAGTGGCAGGGGCTTGGCTGACTCCAGCAAGCGCAACACCACGTCTTCCAGGCCGTCATGGGTTGGCATCACAGCGACCCGCAACTCCAGTTTGGTGCCGCCGAATTCACTGAAATCGATCTTGCCATCCTGAGGCCGGCGTCGCTCGGCGATGTCCAGCTTGGCCATGATCTTGATGCGGGAGACCAGCGGTGCACGCAAACTGGGTGGCAGGGCCAGGTAAGGCTCCAACTCACCGTCGCGCCGAAAGCGCACCAGCGTCTTGGCTTCGCCCGGGTTGGTCTCGATATGGATGTCCGAGGCTTTGGTGCGCTGGGCTTCGCTGATCATCTGGTTGACCAGCTTGACCATGCCGGCCGACTCTGCAGCCGAGTCGTCATGTTCGGACTCATCCTTGCTGCCGATGTCAGCCACCGCCTGAGCCACTGCCTCCGCCAGCACACCGTGCGCCGCGGCGCTCGTGGCGTCCCCGCTGAGCAAAGCGTCGCGCAGCTCCTTGACGACGGCTTCCGGGCTGTCGGCATGACCTTCCCGGTGGATGCGGTCCTGCACAGCCAAACGCCGCTCTATCGCGTCCCGACTGGCCCAGACAAGGGCCACCGAACGCCCCGTGATGTTGCAAAGACGATGATGCAGGTCGGCGTCGGTGGGTGCGCTGGAAGCCACCAGAAACTGCTCATCGGCAACACCCAGTGGCATCACCCCATTGGCGTGGCATTGGCTCAGAGGCAGGCGGGCAAACACCTTGTGCTCCACTTCAAAGCCCAGAACCTCCACTTCAACCAGCCCTGCGACCCTGGCCAGCGCCCTTTGCAACTCGTCTTCGCTGAGCATGGCGCGAGTCACCAGTTCGTGGGCACGGGACCTGAGCAAATCCGGGTCTTCATTCGCGAGCACTGCCAGTGTCTTCTCATCGAGCATGTGCAACGCCAGCAAGGCTTGGCGCAGGTCCATCACTGGCAGCCTGCGCAGTGCATCCTGAGCCTGCCGCAATTGCGCCAATGTATGGACGACGGGCGATATGACATGACCTGTCCGGGCTTGCTCAGTACTGGGTGAAATTGCCTGTGTCATCGTGGTCGAAAGTTCTAGGTGAAAGACAAGATTGGCCTACCCTTTGCTACAAAGATAGTGCAAGCAAAGGTATCAAACGTTGATTTGGCGCAAGCGCACGACCGGCCATAACGTCTTATCGAGCAATGGGTCACGGTTTTCAGCAACCTGGCGGAGATGGCGAGTGTGCGAGGGAAGCCACCAGCTTGCCCAGACAAACAGCCCTCGGGTAAGGTGAGCCCACCAACGGAGCCATGCCCTGTGGTGCATGAGCCATGCATTCACCGGAACCGCTCCGGCCCTCACAACTATCACAGTGCAAACCACACCACCGTCAGCCCATGCCCCCCTCCCGAGAAAAGCGTGTCACGACCCTTGCTCTGGCAGCCTGCGCCAGTTTTGCTGCAGCTGTTTTGAGCGCCTGCTCAACGTCGCCACTGACAGCTGACGGCTCTATTCAGCCAGAAGCGTCAAGCGGTCTGACGGCGAAAGAGGAGCGAACGTTTCGCCAGGAAGCAGTCGCCGCTGCCAACCCACTTGCCACCGCAGCCGGTGCCCGTGTCCTGAAAGAAGGCGGGAATGCCATCGATGCAACCGTCGCGGTTCAGATGGTGCTGGCGCTCGTGGAGCCGCAATCGAGCGGCATCGGCGGCGGTGCATTCCTCCTGCACCACGACGGGCACACGCTACAAGCCTATGACGGCAGAGAAACGGCGCCAGCCTCGGCGGGGCCAGACCTCTTTCTTGCAGAGGACGGCCAGCCAATGCCGTTCAAGCAAGCTGTGGCTGGCGGACGGTCGGTCGGCGTTCCCGGGGTGTTGCGCATGCTGGCACTGGCACACAGACAGCATGGCCAGCTGCCCTGGAAGAAGCTGCTCGAGCCAGCCATCGAACTGGCAGAGCAAGGGTTCGCCATCAGCCCCAGGCTGCACCAGTTGCTGGCCAAAGACGAGACGATGAAGGAGGACCCGGTGGCGCGGGCCTATTTCTGGGGTCCGGACGGCAACGCTCACCCCCTGGGACACATACTGCGCAACCCTGAACTGGCGCATGTGCTGCGCCAGATTGCCAACGAGGGGCCTGATGCACTCCATACGGGCGACATCGCACGAGCGATCACCCGGAAAGTTCAGGCGCACCCCACCAACCCGGGCGGCATGACCATGGAAGATCTCGCCGCGTATCGGGCCAGAGAGCGGGAGCCACTGTGCTTTGACATGGACGCCGAGCCGCGCCAGGTCATGGTCTGCGGCTTTCCCCCTCCCAGTTCAGGTCCTCTGGCGATCGGGCAGATCATCGGTTTGCTGAGTCGGGCCCAGGGACGGGACAACCCCTGGCATGAGCAGACCATGGACCCGGAATGGCTGCACCGGTATACCGAAGCGGCCCGACTGGCTTTCGCGGATCGCGCGAAATACGTGGCAGACCCGGACCATGTCGCGCCCCCTGCTGGTGCCTGGTCTTCATTGCTCGACAAAGACTACCTGGATCAGCGCTCTGCCCTGATCTCGACAAAGCGCATGCCATCGGTCGATGCCGGACAACCCGGTGGCGCCACCACGGCCTATGCCCCCATGCCTGATCAGCCCGAATACGGCACCAGTCACGTCAGCGTGGTCGACCGTCACGGCAATGCCGTGTCCATGACCACCACCATCGAGTCAGGATTTGGCGCCCGCATCATGGTCACGACAGACGAAGGTCGTCCAGGTGGATTCCTGCTCAACAACGAACTGACCGACTTCAGCTTCGCACCTGCTGACGAACAGGGTCGTCCCATCGCCAACAGGGTTGCACCGGGCAAGCGCCCCCGCTCCTCCATGGCGCCGGTGATGGTGTTTGACAAGCGAAGTGGCGAACTGCTGATGAGCCTGGGCAGCCCAGGAGGGGCCTTCATCATCCACTATGTCGCCAAGGTTTTGCTGGGCACTCAATGGTGGGGCTTGTCACCCCAATCCGCCATCGACCTGCCCAATATCGGCACGACAGGTGGCCCTCTGGTGCTGGAAGAAGATCGCTTCACCCAAGGCACCCTTGGCGCGATCGAGGCCAGGGGACACAAAGTCGTGCAGATTCCGCTCACCAGTGGCCTGCAAGCTCTGCAACGCCTTGGTCAGGGCGACCAAGGGGTCTGGCGGGGTGGGGCCGACCCTCGCCGTGAAGGTGAGGTGATGGGGCAATAGGCCGACAGGGCGACCGGGCAATGGGGCAGTCTCCGCATCGGAGACAATACACTGGTGGCCATCCCTCAGACCTTCATCCAGGACCTGCTCAACCGCGTTGACATCGTCGACGTGGTGGGACGCTATGTCCAGCTGAAGAAAGGGGGCGCCAACCTGATGGGGCTGTGCCCTTTCCACGGAGAAAAGTCGCCATCATTCTCGGTCAGCCCGTCCAAACAGTTCTATCACTGCTTTGGTTGCGGAGCGAATGGCAACGCCATCGGCTTCCTCATGGAGCACACCGGCATGAACTTTGTGGAGGCAGTCAAGGAGCTGGCTCAGCAAACCGGCATGCAGGTACCCGAAGAAGAAGCGCGACCGGGCGACCGGGAGCGCGCCGCCAAAGCCCGCGAAAAGCGGGCAAGCCTGACCGACTTGCTCGCCAAGGCAGCCAAGGACTATCAAAAGCAACTCAAGGACTCGCCGCGCGCTGTGTCCTATCTGAAGCAGCGCGGGCTGACAGGCGCCGTCGCCAAGGCTTTTGGCATGGGCTACGCACCTGAAGGCTGGCGCCACCTCGCTGGTGTCGTTCCTGACTACGCGGATGCCCGTCTGGTGGAGTCCGGGCTGGTCATCGAGCACGTCGACGAGAAGAATGCCGAAGGAGAGTCGAAACGCTACGACCGTTTCCGCGACCGGATCATGTTCCCGATCCGCAACGTCAAGGGCGAAACCATCGGGTTTGGTGGCCGCGTGCTCGACAAGGGCGAACCCAAATACCTGAACTCGCCGGAAACACCGGTGTTCAGCAAAGGTCACGAACTCTACGGCCTGTTCGAGGCCCGCACCCCCATCCGCGCAGCTGGCTATGCGCTGGTCACCGAAGGCTACATGGATGTGGTGGCCCTGGCCCAGCTCGGCTTCCCTCAAGCGGTAGCCACACTGGGCACCGCCTGCACACCCGATCATGTGCAAAAACTCTTCCGGTTCACCGATTCGGTGGTTTTCAGCTTTGACGGCGACGCCGCTGGCAGGCGTGCAGCGCGCAAGGCTCTGGAAGCCGCCCTGCCTCTGGCCACTGATACGCGCAGCATCCGTTTTCTCTTCCTGCCGGCCGAACATGACCCCGACAGCTTTATCCGGGCCAACGGCGCGCAGGCCTTCGAAGACATGGTTCAGAAGGCGACCGTGCTCTCGCGTTTCCTGATGGAAGCGGCTAGCGCAGACTGCGACCTGTCAACGGCCGAAGGGCGAGCCCGCATGGCCTCGCAGGCAAGGCCACTGTGGACAGCCCTGCCCGATGGGGCACTCAAACGCCAGCTTCTGGGCGACCTGGCTGACCAGGCCGGGCTTGACGCCAGAGACCTGGAGCAACTCTGGGCCGGGCAGCAACGCCACGACACTGGCAAACGTTCTGCAAAGAGCCGCTGGTCCCCGGAAGGACAAGCCGCGAATGGTGAAGGGGAGCGCCAGGCAGGCAAATATCGCAAAGGCAAGGACTGGCAGACACCGGGTGGCAGTTCGAAACCCTACCCATATCCATCCCGAAGGGAGGGCCAGCCCCGGAGCGCAGCACGCGCTCAACGAGGCGTTCCCAGCCGGGCAGACCGTGCGGTGGGCCTCTTGCTGGCCAATGCGCAGGAATGGGATGCATTGTCGCCTGATGACCACACTCTGCTGGGCCACCTGCCCTCCCCGCATGGCGATGTGTTCGCCTGGCTGGAAAGCCAGATGATGGAGCATGGACCTCAGCCGTGGTCCGCCTTGCGCGAAGGCTTGCGGGGGCATGCGTTTGAGGAAATGGCCTGCAAACAGGTGGAATTGGCCACTCTGGGTGCCGACACCCAGGCAGAACAGGAAGAGTTGCTGGGCGTGATGAATCTCTTGCGGGAAGACGCCTGGGCCGCTCAGGCCGCGGTTCTGGCCGAGCGCGTAGCCGGTGGTGACTCCCATGCGCTGGAAGAATACAAACGCATTCGCGACAAGATCACAGCCTTGAAAAACGGCCAGGCGGTATAATATAAGGCTTACGCACCGCAAGCGCGACAGCAGCACCTCCGGCAAAGGCCTAACCCCAGGACAGGGGCGACGCGGAACTGACCCCGGCCACCTCCGCTCTCAGCAAGAGCGCGAGAGATCCCCGCAAGGACTGCACACCAAATGATCGCCCACACAGCTTGCGGGCCCGCCCTCTTCCGGCCAAAGGCGGGTCCAGCGCACCTCCATGCTCAGCTCATGACACGCCATTGTGGCGCGCGTTTGCCGTGCATGAACAGGTGAAGATGCTTCCCAGCCGGCCCCGATCCGAGAATTTTGAGGTTCAAATGCCCGCGAAAAAGTCCACTACCGGCGCACCCGCCAAAACGACCCGCAAGAAGGCTGCTGCCGTCGAGTCCGATTCCGTCGAGAAGAAGAAAGTGACCACAGCCAAGGCTTCAGCAGCCGCGACGAAGGCCAGCACCAAGTCCACTGCGACCAAGAAAGCTGCCGCCGCCAAAACCACCCGCACCAAGGCCGACGCTGCGGATGCCGCGCCTGCCCCAGCCAAGAAGAAGCCAGGACGTCCGGCGAAAGCCAAGACGGCGGCCCCTGCTGCCAAGACGCCGGCCAAGCGGGGTCGCAAGCCCAAGGCTTCCAAGATGTCCGACGATTCGGACGATTTTGACGACGACTTCGACAACGACGGGGACGACGGCAGCGAGGCCGACAAGACACCTCAGGCCAAGCCGGAGAAGGTCAAGCCGCTGCGCATGAAGATCAGCAAAGCCAAAGAGCGCGCGCTGATGAAAGAGTTCGGCCTGGACGATACCGTCCTGTCCGAAGAAGAGGCCACTTCACGCCGCGAACGTCTCAAGACGCTGATCAAGCTGGGCAAGACCCGTGGCTACCTGACCCATGGCGAGATCAACGATCACCTGCCCGACAAGCTGGTCGAGACCGAAACACTGGAAGTGGTGGTCTCCCTGCTCAACGACATGGGTGTGGCCGTCTATGAGCAAACGCCGGACGCCGAAACCCTGTTCCAGAACAACATCGTTCCCTCCGCTTCAACCGAAGAAGAAGCAGAAGAGGAAGCGGAAGCCGCCATCTCCACGGTGGACAGCGAGTTCGGCCGCACGACCGACCCGGTTCGCATGTACATGCGCGAGATGGGCACGGTCGAACTGCTGACCCGCGAAGGCGAGATTGAAATCGCCAAGCGCATCGAAGCCGGGCTGCACGACATGATGGCCGCGATCTCCGAGTCGCCCGCCACCATCGCCGAGATCCTGGCCCTGTCCGACGAAATTCGCGCCGACAAAACCGTGATCTCCACCATCGTCGACGGCTTCGCCGATGCCGATGAGAATGACGACTACGTGGCTGAAGAAGACTTCGACGACTACGACGAAGAAGACGATGATGACGGCAAAGGTGGCTCCAAGGCGCTGACCCGCAAGCTCGAAGAGCTCAAGAACGAAGCGCTGCGCCGCTTCGACTCCATCCGCGACTTGTTCGAGAAGCTGCACAAGATCTATGACCGCGAAGGCTATGGCAGCCCGAACTTCGTCAAGACCCAGCAGCAGATCACCAAGACGCTGATGACCATCCGCTTCACGGCCAAGACCATTGAGAAGCTGTGCGACACCGTGCGCGGTCAGGTGGACGAAGTGCGCAAGAAAGAGCGCCAGCTGCGCCGCATCATCGTCGACAAGTGCGGCATGCCCCAGGAAACCTTCATCAAGGAGTTCCCTCCCAACCTGCTCAACCTGCAGTGGGTGGAAAAGCAGGCTGCGGCCGGCAAGCCATGGAGCACCATCATCGAGCGCAACATCCCGCCGGTGCAGGAACTCCAGCAAGGCCTGATGGACATCCAGAACAGCGTGGTCGTGCCCCTGCCCCAGCTCAAGGACATCCACAAGCGGATGAATGAAGGCGAGGCAAACTCGCGCGATGCCAAGAAGGAAATGATCGAGGCCAACCTGCGTCTGGTGATCTCCATTGCGAAGAAGTACACCAACCGTGGCCTGCAGTTCCTGGACCTGATCCAGGAAGGCAACATCGGCCTGATGAAGGCGGTGGACAAGTTCGAATACCGCCGCGGCTACAAGTTCTCGACCTACGCCACCTGGTGGATTCGTCAGGCCATCACGCGCTCCATCGCTGACCAGGCCCGCACCATCCGCATCCCGGTGCACATGATCGAGACCATCAACAAGATGAACCGCATCTCGCGCCAGCACTTGCAGGAATTCGGCTTCGAGCCGGATGCCTCCATCCTGGCCGAGAAGATGGAAATGCCCGAAGACAAGATCCGCAAGATCATGAAGATTGCGAAAGAGCCGATCTCGATGGAAACTCCCATCGGCGACGACGACGACTCGCATCTGGGCGACTTCATCGAAGACCAGGCCAACACCGCACCCATCGATGCGGCCATGCAGGCTGGTTTGCGCGAAGTGGTCAAGGACATTCTCGACAGCCTCACGCCGCGCGAAGCCAAAGTGCTGCGCATGCGCTTCGGCATCGAAATGTCAACCGACCACACGCTGGAAGAAGTGGGCAAGCAGTTCGACGTGACCCGAGAGCGCATCCGCCAGATCGAGTCCAAAGCTGTGCGCAAGCTCAAGCACCCCAGCCGCTCGGACAAGCTGCGCAGCTTCATCGATTCGATGTAAGCCGCGACGCTGTCGTCAAGCGAGCAACAAAAAGGGAGCCCTCGGGGCTCCCTTTTTGTTTAAAGGCGCCAAGGTCGGCGACCGAGCGGCATGCCCTTACACCGTCTCCAACGCCAGCACGCCCGTGGCAGTGTTGGAGATGGGGATGTGGTAGTTGCTGTGCACCTTGCGCACGCCAGCGCCACCGGCCGTGAGGGCCGCGCGCATGGCCAGCCACATGAGCAGTTCCACGCCTTGCGTGCCGGCCTTTTCCACTAACTCCAGATCGCTGAATTGCGTGGCCCATTCAGGGTTGCTTTCCATGGATTCGAGGAACTGCAGGTCGAAGGCCTTGTTGATGAAGCCGGCGCGCTCGCCTTCGAGTTGGTGAGAGAGGCCTCCGGTGGCCATGACGGCGACTTTCTTGTCGCTGTCCCAGTTCACGATGGCCTCGCCCACTGCCTTGCCCAACTTGTAGCAGCGCTTGGCGGTAGGCAACGGGAACTGCACCGTGTTGATGTTGATGGGGACGATCTGCACCGGCGCCACGGCTTCATTCGGCCAGAACAGTTTGAACGGCAGTGTGCAGGCATGGTCGACCAGCATTTCCTGACAGGTCACGATGTCGAACTCTTTGGCGATGAGCTCATTGATGAGGTGCCAGGACAGGTCCACGCAGCCTTGCATGGGCGGCAGCGTGGGAATGCCCCAACCTTCATCGGCATTGCTGTAGGTGGCGGCCGCGCCCACGGCAAAGGTGGGCATCTTGTCGAGGAAGAAGTTCAGGCCGTGGTCGTTGTAGAACACGACAACCACGTCGGGCTGATGCTCGCCCAGCCACTGGTGGATGGGCGGAAAGCCGTCGAAGAACGGCTTCCAGTACGGTTCGTTTTGCAGACCTTTGTGGATGGCGCCGCCGATGGCGGGGATGTGCGAGGTGGCCAGACCACCGATGAGTTGTGCCATGTTGATTCTCCTGACGGATCAGATCTTCTGAATTCGAGTGAGTGACTCAGGTGCCATGTCGCCATGCTGTTGAGTCGATGCTGAGGAGCGAGCGATTGGCCTTGGACACCCGTGGAACCGGCTTTGCCGGGCCACCGGGGTGCAGCCCCCTTCCAGGGGGAAGGCGCACAGCGCCGCAGGGGGTCAGCACTGGTTGTTGGCTGCCACGAGCTTGGCCTTGAACTCGTCCTTGCTCATGCCGGTCTGCTGGGCACCAATGTCCTGCATGTCCAGACCAAAGATGCCGGCGAACTTGGCCAGGTAGTAGGCATTGCCGCCCGCTTCCAGCAAGGCCAGCACCTGCTTGGAGCGAATGGCCTCGGCTTGCTGCTCGTTCAGGCCGTACTTCTGCATGTAGGCCTCGGGGTCGGCGACAAAGGCGTCGCGGTTGGCCTTGTCGTTGAAGGAAAAGCACATCTTGTTCAGTGCAAGGCCTTTGGCCGCCATTTCACCGTCAAACGGCGTGGTGCCGGGAATGCTGATCTTGTTGCTCACAGCGAGTCTCCTCTGAATGTTCCGCTTGTGAAGCGGTGCGTCGACAACTGAAGGAAAGTTTGCGCCGCTCATTGCAAAAAATAAACACATGATTCATCATATATTTCATGAGCAATATCGATTGGTTGGATCTGGATGCGTCGCTGCTGAAAACCTTGGTTGCGGTACTGGAGCACGGCAGCGTCACCCAGGCGGCCCACGCCCTGGGCGTGACCCAATCGGCCGTAAGCCATCAGCTGGACAAGCTGCGGGCCATCACGGGCGACGCCTTGTTCGTCAAGAGCGGGCGCGGCATTGTGGCCACAGCCCGTGCGCTGGCACTGGCCGAGCCGGCACGTTTGCTCTTGCGTGACATGGAACGGTTTGCCCATGCAGGCGATTTCGACCCGGCGCGCTGGCAGGCAACCGTCACCATTGCGGCCAACGATTTCCAGCGAGAGGTGTTGCTGCCATCGCTGATGGTGCGTTTGCGAATATCGGCGCCCGGTGTGACGCTGCGCGTCATCCCCTCCGATGTGCCCAGCCTGGACATGTTGCGTGATCGGCATTGCGACATCGCCATCAGTCCTCGCCCGCCGGAAGGGAGCGACATCCTGCAGCAAAGACTGTTCGTCGACGAATACCGCGTGTACTATGACCCGGGGGTCCGGGAACCACCGCGCCAGCTCAAAGACTACGAAGCCGCCGAGCACATCACCGTGGTCTATGAGCCCCGACGCAGCCTGCAGGTCGACACGGACCTGGCAGCAGCGGGCGTCCGCCGCCACTTTGCCGTGCAGGTGCCGGGCTTTGCCGCATTGCCCGCCTTTCTGGCCGGCAGTGATTGGCTGGCCACCGCACCGTCGCTTCTCGCCCTGGGCTTCATGCGTCCGTTTGCCAGCGTGGCTGTTCCTGTGTCGAAGTGCCCTCGTTTGCCGATGTACCTGATTTGGCATCGACAACACCATGATGACGCAGCACACCGCTGGCTGAGAGAGCAGCTGCTCGAGGTAGCCAAGGCAGCGTTGCCACAGCCACCAGCCAGACGCAGCCGCAACACTCGGCCTCGGTCAGTCTGAAGCTGGGGCACCCTGCTTCGACCGGCGCCATTGCTGGGGGCTCATGCCGGTGTGGCGCTTGAAGAAGCGGGAAAAATAGGCGGGGTCCTCAAAGCCCAGCTCCATGGACAAACTGGCCGCCGGTGCGGCCACATAGAGCAGGCGACGGCATGCCTCTCGAATCAGGCGTTCGTGTACGAGGGTCAGCGCACTGCATTGGCGTTGTGCCCTCACCAGGCGGTTCAATCGCTGAGTAGACAAACCCAGCTTGGCGGCATAGTCGTCCATGCTCCAGTGTTCGGCGTAGTGCGCCTCGATGAGCATCAGGTAGCGCGTGAACAGGCTTTGCTGGTCCGTCGCGCTGCTCATCAGGTCTCGCCGCTCGCCCATTCGTGCCAGTCGCCAGACGACTGCCCGTGCCAGCCATCCGATGACCGGGCTGTCGGCCGCGTCTGGACTGTTGAACTCTGCTGTGAGCCCTGCCAACTGATGCCGCAACCGGTCCGCGTCGGCGGGTTGTTCGCGCAAGTCGATCACGCCGGGGGAATCGAACAGGGTCTGAAACGATTGACCGACCTGCTGGAAGTCGCCCTCCAGCAACAAGCGCGGTGAGAGTGTGAGCACATGTCCGTCGGTGTCCGGCGCAAAACGAAACCCGTGCACCACGCCTGGCGGTGCCACGATGGCCGCCGGGCCCGCTACCGAACCCTGCCAGTCGTCGAGTGCCACGTCCGCACGCCCTTCATGCAGACACAGCACCTGGTGCAGGCCTGTATGCACGTGGGGCTCGATCTCCCACCGGTAGAGCTGGCTGCGTGATCGCACGTCTTCAATGTGCAGGATCTCCTGGCCCGGTGCACTGCGCTCGCCGTAAAGGGCGAACTTCGGAATGGAGCGGCGGTGTCGAGGCTTTCCGGGATGACTGACCATTTGTCCATTTTGATCGAAAAGTACAATCAATAGCAGCAAATATTGCATTTTTTGTTTTGTTGTCAGACGTAAAGTGCACTCCATCGCCAATTCAAGGACCGAAGGAGACACACATGAGCACGAGTCTGGGCAGCTTTCATTTCGACCCCTATTCCCCGGCCATCGACGCCGACCCGTTCCCTTACTACAAGCACCTGCGTGACGAGCACCCCTGCTTCTGGAGCGAGGAAGCCCAGATGTGGGTGCTCTCACGCTACGCCGATATCGTCTCTGCCGGACAGGACTGGCAGACCTACTCTTCGGCCAGTGGCAACCTGATGACCGAGCTGCCAGGCCGCGCCGGTGCCACGCTGGGCAGCTCTGATCCACCAAAGCACGACCGACTGCGTGGGTTGATCCAGCACGCCTTCATGAAGCGCAATCTGATGGCGCTGGAAGAGCCCATCCGGGATGTGGCCAGACAGGTGTTTGCCCAACTCAAGGATGTGAAAGAGTTCGACTTCAAGGACGTGTCAGCGCAGTTCACGGTGAAGGTACTCATGGCTGCCCTGGGACTGCCCATGGGCGAAGACGCGCTGGTGCCCGAGCATGAAGTTCGCGAGAACGCTGTGCTGATGGTGCAAAGCGATGCCCGTACCCGCGCCAAAGGGCCGGAGCACATTGCGGCCTACAACTGGATGCAGGAGTACGCCAGCAAGGTGATTGCCATGCGCCGCGCCGAGCCACAGAACGACCTCATCAGCAACTTTGCGCTGGCCGAGATCGATGGTGATCGCCTGGACGACCGCGAAGTGCTGCTGACCACCACGACGTTGATCATGGCGGGCGTGGAGTCACTGGGCGGCTTCATGATGATGTTCGCCTACAACCTGGCCACCTTCGACGAGGCGCGCCGCGCCGTGGTGGCCAACCCGGCCCTGCTACCCGACGCCATCGAGGAAAGCCTGCGTTTCAACACCTCGGCCCAGCGCTTCCGTCGCCGCCTGATGAAGGACGTGAGCCTGCATGGCCAGACCATGAAGGAAGGCGACTTCGTCTGTCTGGCCTATGGCAGCGGCAACCGCGATGAGCGCCAGTACCCCAACCCGGATGTGTACGACATCACCCGCAAGCCTCGCGGGCACCTGGGCTTTGGCGGCGGCGTACACGCCTGCCTGGGCACTGCCATTGCGCGCCTGGCGGTGAAGATCGCTTTTGAAGAGTTCCATCAAGTCGTTCCCGACTATGCCCGCGCAGCAGACCAGCTGCCATGGATGCCGTCGTCAACATTCCGCAGCCCGCTGGTGCTGCAACTCAGGGCGCTGTGAATCACACCAGCGCACAAGATCTCATCGAACCACGGAGAAACCATGGCCAACATTACTTTTATTGAAGCTGACGGGCAGTCCACCACCATCGATCTGGCAGACGGCTGGAGCCTGATGCAAGGCGCCATCACCAATGGCGTCGAAGGCATTGTTGGTGAATGCGGTGGTTCTTGCGCCTGCGCTACCTGTCACTGCTACGTGGACGACTTTCTGGCGGGCGTGCTGCCGGCACCGAGTGAAGGCGAGCTGGACTTGCTGGAGAACGTTGCCGCAGAGCGCAAAGCCAACAGCCGCCTGGCCTGCCAGATCAAGGCCAGTGCCGCCATCGATGGCGGCGTGGTGACGCTGCCGGAGTGCCAGGAATGAGCAAGCCAACGGGTGACGCGCCTGGCATGGTGATTGTGGGAGCCGGCCAGGCCGGTGTGCAAGCCGCCGAAGCTTTGCGCGCCGGTGGGTATGAAGGCTCTGTCACCTTGTTGGGCGACGAGCCCTATGGGCCTTATCACAGACCGCCCTTGTCCAAGGCCTGGCTCGCCGGCGAAATGGATGCTGCCCAACTGATGATGCGCGCGCCCGACATGCTGGCGCGCAAGAACATCGACTTGCGCACGCGTGTGTCCGTGGCTTCCATTGACCGCCCGCAGAAGCTGTTGCATCTCAAGAATGGTTCGGTACTGCCGTATGACGGGCTGGTGCTGGCCACAGGCTCGACGCCTCGCTCGCTGAACATCCCTGGCGCCGATACCATGGGCGTGCTGGCACTGCGCTCCCGCGACGATGCCAATGCCATATCCGACAGGATGACGATGTGCGCCGAACAAAGCCGGCCTGTTGTGGTCATCGGCGGCGGTTTCATCGGGCTGGAGGTGGCAGCCACCGCACGCCAGAAGGACCTGCTGGTCACCGTACTCGAATCGGCGCCGCGCCTGCTCGGTCGAGTGCTCTCGCCGTCCCTCTCGGACTGGTATGCCCGATTGCACACCGGTCATGGTGTGACCTTGATGCTGAACACCCAGTGCATCGCCATCGAGCACGATGAACAGGGCGTGACAGGTGTGCGGCTATCCGATGGCAGCTTACTGCCCGCCGGCCTGGTAGTGGTCGGCGTTGGTGTACTGGCCAACGATGCAATGGCCAGGAAAGCAGGCCTGCCATGTGATCGCGGCATCATTGTCGACGCCTGCGGCCGCACCGACGACCCTTTCATCGTGGCTGCTGGCGACTGCACAGCGCGGCGCCTGTCCGATGGCAGCCTGCTGAGGCTGGAGTCAGTGCAGAACGCCACCGAGCAGGGCAAGAGCGCCGCGTCGGCCCTGCTGGGCCAGGAGCGCCCGTTCACCGCCACACCGTGGTTCTGGAGCGACCAGTTCGACAAGAAGCTGCAGATGGCGGGCTTGTCGATGGGTGCTGACCACTGGGCGGTGCGCGGCGACATGGACGCGGGCACCGGGTTCAGTGTCTACCACTTTGCCGGCGACCGTCTCATCGCAGTCGACAGCATCAACAGCGCCAGGGAGCACCTTCAGGCCCGCAAGCTGCTGGACGCTGGTGTGTCACCAACGGTGGCCCAGGCAACCGATACCGGTTTTGATCTGGCCAGCCTGCTGAAGAAAGCCTGAAACGGCTGCGGTCACGCCCTGAGTGTGACCACCACCGACAAGCCCGGATTGGCATTGCGGATCGTGAAGCTACCACCGTGTGCCATGACCACCAGCTTGCACAGGTACAGACCCAGGCCCACACCACCAGCGCCCCGCGTGCGGGCTGAGTCGGGGCGGTAGAAGGCTTCCGTCAGGCGTTCGAGCTGATCTTCCGGTACACCAGGGCCATGGTCACGAACTTCGACGATGGCTTCATCGGGCGCCTCTCCCTGACGCACACTCACATGCACTTCAGGCGCTTCCGGGGCACCCGTGCTGTGCCGAAGCGCATTGTCCAGCAAGTTGCGCATCAGCAGACGCACGCGCGAAGCATCGACCGCAACCTTGGGCATGTCCTGCGTGGCATCCACCGTCACGTCCTTTGCTCGAGGGTGGCGCGCAGCCAGGTCGCGCAGCACGCCGCGCGCCAGATCTGGCAGGTCAATCGGCTCCCTCTGCAGCACCGCATGATTGCCCGCCAGGCGTTCGCTTTCGAGCAGGTCCGCAATCAGGCAGGCCATTTCCTGCAGGTCTCGAAGCAGGGCAGCGCGGCCGTCTGCCGTATCGCCCTCTTCCGGCAACAGCTCCGCGTTGAGCCGAGCACGGGTCAGCGGACTGCGCAGCTCATGACTGATGGCCAGCAGCAGGGCTCGCTTGGCTTCGAGCATCTGGTGGATGTCCTTGCCCATCTCATTGATGGTGTCAGCCAGCTGGCCAAGTTCGTCCGGGTGGCGCGTGCAACGCACCGGAATCGGAGTGGTGAAATCACCTTTGCCAAACCGTTGTGCGCCCGCCTGAATATCGTCCAGAGGCCGCAAGATGAAACGCACGTAGGCGTAAGCAAGCCAGGTGAGCAGCAGCAGCGCCAGCAAAGCGTAGCCGATCACGCGAGGACGCCGCTCAAAAGCCTGCCCGTCGATCCCGAACGTCACGGTATGGCCGTCCGCAGTGGTGCGGGTCAGGATGCGGTCCCAATCCTTGCCTCCACCCCAGTGCTCTTTGCCCCAGGCCTCTTCAGAGGTGTCGTCACTGCGCAGCAGGTGATCATCGCCTTCGCCGTCATCCGGGTGTGACTGCCACTGAAGACTGGGGCCTGAGATGGACACCGTCAAAGGCAACCTCGCCACCACGGCCTGGGCCTTGACCCGATCGGGCGTACCGGCGTCATTGGTGATTTCCGCCACCAGATGATCCACATAGTCCATCATGATGGGCCGCGCAGCCTCTCGCCAGCCAAGCGAGAAGGCCTTCTGTGCACCGGCAATGAACACAAAGGTCATGGCCGACGCCAGCAACAGAAACAGCATGACCATCCGCAGCTTGATGGAATGCCCAAGCTTGTGGCGGGCTCGCCGGTGCCATGGCCCGCAGCCTGGTTCCAGCTCGTCGGTGCTTCGGGATCTCGAGAACACGTTCAATTCAACTCCTTGCGCAATGCCAGGGTATAGCCGGCATTGCGCAGCGTCTTGATGCAAGCCAATGGCTCCAGTTTCTTGCGTAGGCGACTGACCACAATGTCCACCGCTCGGGTATAGAGGTCGGCCTCGTGCCCTCGCAACTGGTTGAGGATGTCGTCGCGGCTATACACGCGACCCGGGTGGCGTGCCAGCATCACCAGCAGCTCGTACTCGGTGCCGGTCAGCTCCACTGCCTCACCCTGTCGCAGCACACTGCGGCGAGCGGTGTCTATGGCCAGCCCCTCGAAACGCAACACCTCGTCGTCACCATCACTTCCATGGTTCGACGATGCACTGCCTTGTACGGGGCGCCTGCGCATCACGGTTTGCACCCGGGCCACCAGCTCACGCGGCTCGAACGGTTTGGGCAGATAGTCGTCCGCCCCCAGTTCCAGACCCACCACGCGGTCCATCACGTCGCCGCGCGCAGTGAGCATCACAATGGGAATATCGTTGTCCTTGCGAATGGTCCGGCACAGCTCGAAACCATCCATTTCAGGCAACATGACGTCCAGAATGGCCACGTCGTAGCCGCCGGCCGCCAGACGTTCCAGCCCCTGGCTGGGTCGAACAGCTTGCTCCAGCGCCATGTCAAAGCGCTTGAAGTAGGTTGCCAGGGGGGGGCCGAGCTGATCGTCGTCGTCAATGAGCAGAATTTTGTGCATATCTCATTCTGACATTGCGGCAAGCCGTGCAGGAAAACGCCTGCGGTGCCGGAGCACGATTTGCCGCACCCGTTGTTGAACCGGGCGCTCCAGAGCGTCAAACGCCTTGGCCGCCTGTTGCACGTGACGCAACCAGAAGCCTTGCGTGCCCTGGTCCTGATGGTCCAGCAGCGTCAGGGCATGGTCGCGGTCAAACCGGTTGGACCAGAACAAGGTCAGCCATTCGGCATGAGGGTCCCGAACTTGCAGCATCAGCGCAGGCCCGAGAATCCGCATCTGAAGCAGCAAGCGCTTGTGCACCACCGTTCTGGAAGAACCGCCGCCCGGCGGGCGACGGCGCTGGTCCAGGCGGAAGGATGTGGGCATAGGGATCGGCATGATCGCCACCACTGCCTGGGGCTCGATCAGCTCTCAGAGCCGTGACGGCCCCAGCCACCCCAGCGGCCATGGCGTTTGGCCATGCGCTCGCGCACCATTTGCTGTTGCTCAGGGTTCAGGCTGTCGTAGAAGTCGCCAAGGGCTGCGATGACGCTCGGTGCCCCTGTCTGGACCATTTCGGTCTTGCTGGCCACCAGGGCCTGCGCGGCCTCACGGTCGAACTTGTCGCCCGCCACCAGTGCCTGAATGGCGTCACGGGTGGAGACCTTTTCCTGTGCCTTGATGGCCACGCGCTGGGCTTCCAGTGCTTCGCCCAACGCCACCAGCTTGGCACGCTGGTCAGCGTTCAGATCGAGCTTCTTGGTCACACGCTCGACAATCTTGCCGCGCACTTCGGCAGACTTCTCGACCGTCATGGGGCCGCGATGCTCTCGGTAGTGGTGAGCACCGCAGGCGGTCAGGCCGCCGAGCAAAACAGTGACACTGGCCAGGCCAATCAGGGTACGTTTGATCCAGACTTTCATGATGACATCCTCTCTTGGGTTCAGTGGGTAGAAAAACTGAGTTGATGTCCATGATGGTGCCGGCAAGCGCCCTGGCTGTGGTTTCTGCTCCTTCTCTCTTCTTTTCGCTTTGTTTCATGTTCCTGCCGCAGCGCAACATGGCTCTGCGGCAGGAACCAGGGCTGGGGAACGCCGCTCAGAAGCGCTCGGTGTCCACTTCCTTGTTGGCCTGTTCGGGGTAACGGTCGCCCTTGACCGTGTTCTGGTTGATCAGGCCATTGAGGCGTGCCAGAACATCGTCAGACAGCTTCACACCGTCTGCACCCAGATCTTCCCTGAGGTGATCCACGCTGCGCGTGCCGGGGATGGGCAGGATGTCATCGCCCTGGTGCAGCAGCCATGCAATGGCCAACTGAGCGGGCGTGCAGCCCACTTCTTTGGCGATGGCTGCGTAGGCCTCAAAGAGTTTGAAGTTCTCAGGATAGTTCTCTGCCGAGAAACGGGGCATGGGCTTGCGAATGTCCTTCGCTTCGAATGCCGCCACATCGAGCTTCCCACACAGGAAGCCTCGCGCCACAGGGCTGAAGGCCACGAACGAAACGCCCAGTTCCCGGCAAGCCTCGAGCACCGCAATCTCGGGGTTGCGCGACCACAGCGAATATTCAGTTTGCAAAGCGGCAATGGGGTGTTCGGCATGCGCCTTGCGCAAGGTATCGGCCGACACTTCCGACAGCCCGATGGATTGAATCTTGCCTGCACGCACCAGGTCGGCGAGAGCGCCGACGCTTTCTTCGACGGGGACCTTCTTGTCCCATCGGTGCAAGTAGTACAGGTCAATCACCTCCGTCTGCAGGCGCTGGAGGGCTTCGTCACAGGTGGCTTTGATCTTCTCCGGGCGACCGTCGATCACGCGAACTTTTACGCCTTCGGCGTTGGGCTCCCCACCCATGCCGCACTTGCTGGCCAGCGTGAACTTGGAGCGGTGCTTGGCCAACACCTTGCCCACGATGGTTTCGCTCTGACCAAAGCCATACAGCGCAGCGGTGTCGAAGTGGGTCACCCCCTCATCAAGCGCGGTCAGCAGCAGGCGCTCGGCCTCTTCAAACGTGGCAGGCTGCCCGTAAGCGTGGCAGATGTTCATACAGCCGAGACCAATGGCGCCGACAGTGAATGGGCCCAGTTTGCGTTGTTGCATCAGTTGTTTTCCTTTCCTGAACAATGGCATGTCCGGTCGCGGGTGGCAAATCACGTTGTGACGCCATGCATGGCGTCACAGCACATCGACCGATTCCACATAAATCACCTCACAGGCTCCGCGCCCGGTGTCGTCGCGGGTCACGGAGGAGTTCCAGTAGCGGCCGTCGGGACCGGTGATATTGACCAGGTAGCCCTGGACTCTGACCACCTGGCCTTCTCGCACGTTCTTGAGCACTGATGCCAGGCGATCGGTCGCAGGCACCATGTGCATATTGGCACTGGATTGCTCAATCTCGCGGCGCGGAATGGGAAACGATTGAACCTTCCAGAAATAGAAACGCCCGCTCTGCGAGATGTCGATCTCGTCAAGCACAGCGGTATCGGACATTCGCCCCCAGCCCAGCGCAAGGTCGACAGGTGAAAGTGTCGACTCCCAACCTTTCCTGTAGTGTTCGGCACCCAGCACCCGCGCGGTGATGTCAAAGCTGTGCAGTGCCTTGGCCTGGTACTCACCCAGCTTAAATACCAGATCGTCGGCCACTGGAGACTGGTCCGGCACCTGCGCTGCCACTACCCCAGGCGGTCGCGAGACAGGTCGACCGGACCACTGCTGAAAGGCAAACCAGGCCACCACCGCCAGCAGCAGCCACCGCTTCCAGCTCATGCCATGTTCCTCATGTCCATGGGTTCACAGTGTAGTGTGCCTTCTACGGCCATCGTGGCCCTGAAACGAGACCGGGGGCATCCAGAACGGATCACCCCCGGTTTGACAGCATCACCCGATGTCGATCAACCCTGGAGCTGCTGCTCCAGCTGGTTGAGCACCTGGTAGCAAGGCAGCACGCTGGCCACGCTCGCGTTGGGCTCACGGCCTTCGCCGATGGCGGCGAAAAACTCGCGATCTTGCAGCTCGATGCCATTCATGGACACGTCGACCTTGGATACGTCCACCACCGACTCGGGCTCTTTGGCGTGCGACTGCACCAGATCGTCGTAACGGGCGATGTAGGTGGCGGTATCGCCGATGTAGCGGAAGAAGGTGCCGAGCGGGCCGTCGTTGTTGAAGGACAGGCTGAGCGTGCAGATGGCGCCGTTTTCTGCCTGGAGCTGGATGCTCATGTCCATTGCAATGCCCAGGTCCTTGTGGATGGGGCCCTGGATGGCATTGGCTTTGACGACAGGGCTGCCGGCCTGGTAGGCGAACAAGTCGACCGTGTGGGCGGCGTGGTGCCACAGCAGGTGGTCGGTCCAGCTGCGTGGCTGCCCCAGCGCGTTCATGTTGGTGCGGCGGAAGAAATAGGTCTGCACATCCATTTGCTGGATGTTGAATTCGCCCGCGGCAATCTTCTTGTGCACAAACTGGTGGCTGGGGTTGAAGCGACGGGTGTGGCCGCACATGGCCACCAGGCCGGTCTGCTTTTGCAGCGCAACCACTTCCTCACCTTCGGCCAGCACGTCACACAGCGGAATCTCCACTTGCACGTGCTTGCCGGCTTCCAGGCAGGCCTTGGACTGGGAGGCGTGCATTTGTGTGGGCGTGCAGAGGATGACGGCGTCCACTTCCTTGATCTTCAGCGAGTCGGCCAGATCGGTGGTGACGTGACCAATGCCGTATTTGTCGGCCACTTCCTGGGTCTTGGCCAGGTCGCGGCTGATCAGGGAGACGACTTCCACATCGGGAATGTTCTTGATGCCGTCCAGGTGCTTGATACCGAAAGCGCCGGCACCGGCGAGAGCGACTTTGATGGTCATGTTTTCTTCCTTTTAAGCGTTCTCAAGAATCGCGTGGCCGACAGCAGTATTCGACGCCGGCACGTGATAGAAGCGATGTTTAACCGTGGGCAGTGCACCCGTGACCTTGCCGCCATTGACGTCGGCCATGGCGCCGCGGGCGATCAGCCACATCACGAGTTCGATACCCTCGCTGCCCGCTTCGCGCACGTAGTCGATGTGCGGCACGGCAGCACATGCGACCGGGTCATTGATGAGCTTGTCCAGCCACTCATTGTCCCATTCGCGGTTGATCAGGCCGGCGCGGGCACCCTGGAGCTGGTGGCTCATGCCACCTGTGCCCCAGATGTGCACGTTCAGGTCATCGTCGTACGACTCCACGGCTTTGCGAATGGCCTGGCCGAGAGCGAAGCAACGCTGACCGGATGGCACGGGGTACTGCACAACGTTGACAGCGAACGGAATCACAGGGCAAGGCCATGCACCCTGCTTCGGGTCCTGCTCGCCGCACATCAACGAAAGTGGCACGGTGAGGCCGTGGTCCACATCCATCTTGTTGACGATGGTGAGGTCGAAGTCCTGCTGGATGACGCTTTGTGCAATGTGCGATGCCAGTTCGGGGTGACCGATGACCTTGGGCACCGGGCGTGGGCCCCAGCCTTCATCGGCCGGCAGGTACTCGGCCGCCGTGCCGATCGCGAAAGTGGGAATCATGTCCAGGCTGAAGGCCGTGGCATGGTCGTTGTAGACGAGGAAGATGACGTCAGGCTTGTTGTCCTTCATCCATTGCTTGGAATACTCGTATCCGGCAAACAGCGGCTTCCAGTAGTCTTCGTGCGTCTTGCCCAGGTCCATGGCCGCACCGATGGCGGGGACGTGGGAGGTGTAGACCGATGCGGTAATTTTTGCCAAGGGACTTCTCCTGTTTCTGATCAAACCCGCTCAGAGCGAATCGCTCTCGAATGCATGTTCATGTCCAACCGAGGATGCCGTGGGTCCGGGTTTCCCGGCCCGCTGGCATCGCCCCCTTGAGGGGGTCGCGCGAAGCGCGGCGGGGGTGTTTCATTTCTTGCCTTGGGGCTGGTGCTGTGGCTGAGCGTCGCCGTCTTCACCGTCGTAGCGGTTGCCTTCAACGGATCGGCCGCCGGCCATCATCATGGCGCGGTACTCTTCTTCGGTCATACCAGTCATGGAGCCTGCCATTTGCTGGAAGCTCTTGCCGTCAGTGGCGCCAATCTTGGCCAGGAAGTAGATGTTGCCGCCGGTGCGCATGCACCAGTTGAGGTCGCGTGCCAGCACAGCCTGCTTCTGCTCTTCGGTCATGGCCCACTCGTCGAGGTAGGCCCGTTCGTTGGCCTTGAAACGCTCGCGGTTCTCGGCCTTCATCAGGCTCATGCAAAACTGATTGAGCCAATAACCTTTGCGGCTTTGTTCGGCGTCGAAAATGATCGTGCCGGGAACATCGGTATAGGGTTTATCGAGAGCCATATCAGTTTTCCTCAGGCCAGTACAGGCGCATGGGGTTGTCCACGAGCAGTTTTTTCTGCAACTCCGCCGTGCGGGCGATGTGCGGAATGAAGTCCACCAGCAGGCCGTCATCCGGCATATGGTCCTTCAGATTCGGGTGTGGCCAGTCGGTGCCCCAGAGCACGCGGTCAGGGAACTCTTCGACCACACGGCGCGCAAACGGCACCACATCCTGGTAGGCCTGCTGCTCGCCGTCGAGCGCCTTGGGTCCGGTGACGGACAGGCGCTCAGGGCAGCTCACCTTGCTCCAGACGTTGTCATGCTCGCGCATGAACTTCAGGAACAGCTCGAATTCAGGGCCATCCACCGGCTTGCTCACATCCGGGCGGCCCATGTGGTCCACCACCACGGTGGTCGGCAGGCTGGTGAAGAAGTCCCACAACTCAGGCAGATCCACCGCCTCGAAATAGATGACCACGTGCCAGCCCAGCTTGGCGATGCGGCCGGCAATTTCCATCAACTCGTCTTTGGGCGTGAAATCGACCAGACGTTTGACAAAGTTGAAACGCACGCCGCGTACACCGGCGTCGTGCAATTCCTGCAGCTCTTCGTCGGTGACCGTTCGCCGAACCGTGGCCACGCCGCGCGCTTTGCCTTCGCTGGCCTTGCAGGCGTCGACCATGGCGCGGTTGTCGGCACCGTGGCAGGTGGCCTGCACGATCACATTGCGCGAGAAGCCCAGGTGATCGCGCAATGCAAAAAGTTCGGCCTTGGAGGCGTCACATGGCGTGTACTTGCGCTCAGGTGCATAGGGGAATTCGCCGCCAGGGCCAAACACGTGGCAGTGTGCATCCACCGCCCCTGCAGGCAAGTGGAATTTGGGCTTGGCAGGGCCGGCGTACCAGTCCAGCCAGCCAGCAGTCTTGGTGAAATCACCCGATGTGGGTTTCGTCATTCAACAACCTCCAATGATCGATAACGCCCCAAGTCGAGAACACAGCAGAACCGGCTTCGCCGGGCTGCAGGTGTTGCCCCCTTGAGGGGGTCGCGCAAAGCGCGGCGGGGGTAAGCCTGGGTCAGTCGATGTACTTGAGGCCTGCGGCAGCCAGCGGCTCGCGCATGTTGTACATGTCCAAACCGAGCACGCCGGAGGCGAGTTTGTCGCGCTTCTCGCCTTCGTTGGCCTCGCGTTTGATGGCTGCTTCCAGCGCCGCCTTGGCTTTGGCCTTGGGCACACACACCACGCCGTCGTCGTCGGCCACCATCACATCGCCGGGGTTCACCATCATCCCGGCGCACACCACCGGAATATTCACTGAACCCAGCGTGGCCTTGATGGTGCCTTTGCTACTGATGGCCTTGGACCAGACGGGGAAGTTCATTTCCTTGAGCGTCTTCACATCGCGCACGCCGGCATCGATGATGAGCGCGCGTGCCCCACGGGCCTGGAAGCTGGTGGCCAGCAAGTCACCAAAGTAGCCGTCGGTGCATTCAGCGGTGATGGCAGCCACCACGACATCCCCAGGCTGGATCTGTTCGGCCACGACGTGCATCATCCAGTTGTCGCCAGGGTGGAGCAAAACGGTCACGGCCGTACCGGAAACCTGAACACCCGTCTGGATGGGGCGCATATAGGGCTTGAGCAGGCCAACTCGGCCCATGGCTTCGTGCACGGTGGCACTGCCCAGAGCGGCCAGCGCGTCAGCGGTTTCGCGGTCAGCGCGCTCGATGTTGCGGTAAACGACGCCTAGTTCGTACATTCATTTCTCCTGTGGGTGTTCAGCAGTGCGGTGGTGTGCGGCAACCGTTTCAGCGGCCCTTGGCCTTCAACGCCGCATCGAGGCGCGGGAACACGCGGCGGGCGTTGCCTTCGTAAACCATGTAGCGCTGCTCTTCCGTGAGGTTGGGCGTGGCTTGCACATAGCGCTTGGTGTCGTCGAAGTAGTAGCCGGTTTCCGGGTCGATACCGCGCACAGCTCCGATCATCTCGGACGCAAACAAGATGTTCTCGACCGGAATGACCTTGGTGAGCAGGTCGATGCCGGGCTGGTGGTACACGCAGGTGTCGAAGAAGATGTTGTTCAGCAGGTGCTCTTGCACCAGCGGCTTCTTCAGTGCCTGGGCCAGACCACGGAAACGGCCCCAGTGGTAGGGCACTGCGCCTCCACCATGGGGAATGACAAAGCGCAGCGTCGGGAAGTCCTTGAACAGATCGCCTTGCAGGCACTGCATGAAGGCCGTGGTGTCCGCGTTCAGGTAATGCGCACCGGTGGTGTGAAAGCAATCGTTGCAGCTGGTCGAGACGTGGACCATGGCCGGGATGTCGTACTCCACCATTTTTTCGTAAATGGGGTACCAGTGACGATCGGTCAGTGGCGGGCTGGTCCAGTGGCCACCCGATGGATCGGGGTTGAGGTTGATGCCGACAAAACCGTAGTCCTTGATGCAGCGCTCCAGCTCCGGGATGCAGGTCTTGGGGTCGACGCCGGGTGACTGCGGCAACATGGCAGCGCCGATGAAGTTGTCGGGGAACAATTGGCTGACGCGATAGCACAGCTCGTTGCAGATCGCCGCCCAGGTGCTGGAGACTTCGAAATCGCCAATGTGGTGGGCCATGAAGCTGGCACGCGGGCTGAAGATGGTCAGGTCGGAGCCGCGCTCGAGCATCAGCTTGAGCTGGTTGGTTTCGATCGATTCGCGCAGCTCGTCGTCGCTGATCTTCAGATCTGCCGGACGGGGTTTGACCGAAGCATCCTTGATGCCTGCAACCTGCTGGTTGCGCCAGTCTTCCAGCGCCTTCGGCGCGGTGGTGTAGTGACCATGACAGTCGATGATCAGAGGGTTGGCTTGGCTCATGGTGTCTCCGTTGCGCAGGCGCCGCGCCTGCACTGGGTGCTGAGTTATTGGAAGTGGTGGGCACGCGGACCCGAGCGATCATTGTGACGGGAAGCCCCGTGCGGACCAATCCGGTGCCCCTGCTATCAGATAGAGCAATTTCGAATATCCGATGGCTTGGCTATATCAAATGACTGACATCTCGACACACGGCACCACATCCTCTCAACATCCGCCCAGCTTGAGTCCCACTCGTCTCCTGCGGGGCAGATCACCCCAGAACGATCTGGTATAAAAGTGGTGCAAACATATCGAGATTGCATAGATGGACTTGAAGCAGATCGAGTACTTCGTTCGCGTGGCTGAACTGGGCAGCTTCACGCGCGCGGCAGCTGCCCTGGACGTTGCACAACCTGCCCTGTCCAGGCAGATTCGCCAGTTGGAAGTCGAGTTGCGCCAGCATCTGCTGGTGCGCAACGGGCGAGGGGCAGTGCCCACCGATGCGGGCAAGCTGCTGCTGGAGCACGGGCGCGGTATCCTGCACCAGGTCGAACGCGCCAAGGAAGAACTGGGTCGGGTACGTGGCGCGCTGGCCGGGCGTGTGGCGATAGGACTGCCTCCCAGTCTGGCCCGGGTGCTGACCGTTCCGCTCACACGCCTTTTCCGGGAGCGCCTGCCTGAAGCCAGCCTGTCGATCAGCGAAGGTCTGTCTGCCGGCATGCAGGAATGGCTGACCACCGGGCGCCTGGACATTGCCGTGCTCTACAACGCGCAGCCTTCACCCGATATCGAGATCCAGCCCCTGCTTGACGAAGAGTTGCTGCTGGTAGAGCCGCGCCCGCCAGGGCTGGCAGAGGATCCACCGCCTCAGCCAGTGGACCTCACCATGCTGGCCAACTTGCCACTGGTCATTCCCAGTCTGCCCAACGCCGTGCGCATGCATGTGGAGACGGCGCTCGCTGGCGTGGGCTGCCGACCCAAGGTGGCTTTGGAGATTGACGGCATTGCCGCCATTCTGGACCTGGTGGCCGACGGTGCTGGCGCGGCCCTGCTCTCGCGCAATGCTGTCGCCAGCTCTGTCAGGCCATCGGCCTACCAGCTGCGGCCGCTCTCGCCGCCAATGCGCATCCGGTTGAGCCTGGCGACGAGCGCATTGCGGCCAACCACGCTGACCCAGCGGGCAACACTCGACCTGATTCAGGAAGCGCACGCCTCACTCGACAAACGCTGAGGCCACCTGTCCGCCTGGGTCGCAGGCGCCGCTCAACCCGGCAACCAGCCAGGGACTTGTCCCAACCCCCACAGCAAGAGGTTGAGGCTCACAAACGAGGCAGCCGTCGCGACCAGCAAGGCGGCCGAACTCACGCCCTCGTGTCCATGGCGCTGCGAGAGAATCGGGTAGATCCCCATCATCGGCATGGCACAGGTCAGCAGTGCCGCAGTCCGCAGTAACGGGTCATGAACTGGCACGATGAACAGCAGCGCCACACACATCACCAATGGGTGCAAGACCAGTTTGCCCATGCCGATCTGCGCCACCGTGGCCTTCATGCCGTGTACCTTCAGCCCCACCAGTCCACCACCGATGACAAACAGGGAGAGCGCGCCACTGGATTTGGCAAACAGGTCCACGCTTCTGGCAATCGGCCCAGGCAGCTGCCAGCCGGCAAAGGACGCCATCATGCCCAGCACGATGGCAATGATCAGCGGATTGCGCACCAGGCCCAGCAGCGATCGTTTGAAGGCTTGGTGCCAGTCGCCTTTGCCATCGGCGTCCATGTCGGCCAATGCCAGCAGGATGGGAATGATGAGCAGGTTCTCTACCATCATGTTCAGTGCCAGAGAGACACCCGCCGTGGAGGCGCCGAGCGTGAGCAGGATGGTGGGATAGCCGACAAAGCCGCTGTTGGGGCAACTCATGCCCATGGCCATCATGCTGGCATGGCTCATGGAGCCGCCCTTGCCCCACCGTGCCCATGCAAAGCCGAGCGAGAGCGTCAACAGACCGGCCACCGCGTACGCTGTCAGGTATTGACCATTGAGGATTTCGTTCACGCTACGCTGTGACAGCGCATTGAACAGGAGTGACGGCAAAGCCAGATTGATCACAAACTTGCCGAATACGCGCATGTCCTCTCGCGTGAACAAGCCCATGCGCGTCACCACATAGCCTGTGAGAATGCACAGATAGATCGGTCCGGTGATGCTCAGGATGTCCAGCATGGCAATCGTCTAGTGCGAGACGTGATGCACGACAAGGTCACGACTGCTCGCGCGAGGCGAGCAAACCGTCTGCCCATTCCTGCCAGCGTGGCTTCTTGCTGACGGACGCGAAACTGCCACCCCGCGCCCTGGCAGCCATCCAGTCATGTTTTTGCGCGATGGCTGCAGCCATGTAAGGCTCGAACCCGGCTTCGCGAACCGTGTTGGCCACTTCACGCATTTCTTCGGCCCGGCGTTTGCCGTGTTGCGCCACACGGCTGTAGAAATACTCGCCTTGCCTGGGCCAGTCGATCTGGGGAAACGTCTCTTGCAAGGTCGCGATCATGGCCTCTTCGACGCCGTAGTGGCGAGCAGTGGTAAAGCTCTCGATCACCAGTGCTTCCAGGCCTTTGATCATCACGCTGCGGCACATTTTGGTGGCCGAAGCGATGCCGAGCTTGTCGCTCGCGTGTTTGACCGCCATGCCAAACCCCTGCAGAACCGGCAGCATCTCGGCTGCATGCTTCCCTCCCAGCAGCATGGGTACCTTGATGCCATAGGGGGGAACGGAAGTCATGACGCCTGCCTCCACATAACGGGCACCTGCGCTATCGATGTGGCCAGCGGCTGCCTGCTTGGTGCCAGGCGATGCGGAGTTGAGATCGATGAACCAGCTTCCCTGCCCGATGTGGGCTGCCGCCTCTTTGGCCACCGCCAGCGTATTGGACGCTGTGACAGCCGAAATGATGAAGTCCGATCGCTCGCACAGCTCGGCCATCCCCGCACAAGCATGCACGCCTGCTTCCTCGGCCCGCGCGCGCATGGACGTCGCTGCGGCGTCATCGCCCAGCAAAAGGTCCCAAGCCGAGACGGATGCCATCACGCCCTTGAGCCCTTGGGCGAAAGTGCTGCCCACTTCTCCGAATCCGATGATGCCGAGGCGGAAAGATGCAGACATGAATATCACTCCTTGCATCCGGCGACGCCGATCACACGCGCCTCGCCGGAATAGAAAGAGGCCTGGCGTGACTGACTTCCAGGCCTCATGTCATGAGATGGCTTGACCGAGTGGTCTGCCCTTGACTTGATCAGAGGCGCAAAGCAAACAGCGTGATGGAAGGGAACGCGATCAGGATGGCTGTCCGGACCATGTCGCTGGCCACGAATGGCATGACGGCCCTGTAGGTGTGACTGATGGGCGTTTCCCTCGACAGTGAATTGATCACGAACAGGTTCATGCCCACCGGTGGCGTGATCAGCCCAACCTCCACGACGATCAGCACCAGAATGCCGAACCAGATCGCCAGTTCTTCCTGGCCCAGGCCAAAATCCAGGCCTGTGATGATCGGGAAGAACACAGGGATGGTCAGCAGGATCATGGACAAAGAGTCCATGAAGCAACCCAGAATCACATACAGCACCAGGATGGCAATCAACACCAGCCAGGGGCTCACGCCCCAGCCTGCCACAGCCATCGCCGCTTCCTGCGGAAGCTGGGACAGCGCCAGAAAAGTGTTGTAAACACCTGCGCCAAGCACGATCATGTAAATCATGCCAGAGGCGACAGCCGTTCCGACGATGGCGCCAATCAGGGTCTTGCGATTGAGGCCGCCGGCAAACCAGGCTGCCATGCCCGTACCGAAGGCGCCAACTGCTGCCCCCTCGGTCGGCGTGAAGAAGCCGCCGTAAATGCCGCCGACCACCAGTGCGAAGATCACGAGCACAGGCCAGACTTTGGCAGTGGCGATCAGCCGCTCTTCCATTGGCATGGGCTCCATGGAACCCACATCCTGTGGCTTGAGGCGCGCATAGATCGCAATCACGATCATGTAGCCAATGGCGGCCAGAATGCCAGGCACAAATGCCGCCAGGAACAGCTTGGCAATGTTCTGCTCAGTCAGGATGGCATAGATCACCAGCACCACAGACGGGGGAATCAGAATACCCAGCGTGCCACCAGCGGCCAGACAGGCCGTGGAGATACCGCCTGCGTACCCAGAGCGCTTGAGTTCGGGCAAGGCCACCTGCCCCATCGTGGCAGCAGTGGCCAGCGAAGAGCCGCAAATGGCGCCAAAACCGGCGCAAGCGCCCACTGCGGCCATGGCCACGCCGCCCTTGCGGTGACCAATCCATGCCTCTGCCGCCTTGAACAGCGCCTGAGAGAGCCCCCCCAGAGCTGCAAACTGCCCCATGAGCAGGAACAAAGGAATGACGGAAAGCGAATAGCTGGCAAAGGTGGTGTAGGTCACCTGCTTGAGCTGGCTCAGGATGGGGATCGCCGACCCGTAGACCACCCAGGAGCCGCCAAGACCGCACACCAGCATGGCCAAGCCAATCGGTACGCGAATGAAGATCAGCAGCAGCAGCAGAGGAAATGACCACAGGGCCAGTTCAAAATTAGACATGAGGGTTCAACACAAAAAAAGCACGTTCGGACCGGGAAACGAAGGAGCGCGGCTCAGGCTCGGCAAGGCATGAAAAACCGCTTCACGGTGAGGCAGCCTCAGTGAGCGCCACCACCTTGGGCCACCCATTCAGGCGGGGCCTTGAACAGGCCAAGGTGCGTCAAGGCCTTGGCCACATACGCGATGCAGCCAATCACGGCTCCCACAAAGCAGGCAGCATAGGCCCACCACAGTGGCATCTGAAGAATGAAAGTCGTCTCCAGGTACTCTTTCTTCTCGACGGTGCCCTCATAGAGTTTCCAGGTCAGCACCAGCCAGACGGCCATCATCACCAGGTCACTGATGATGTCGATGCTGCGCTGGAACCATTTGGGCATGTGCATGTAGAGCAGGTCCACAGTGGCATGGCCATTGCGCAGAAAGCACCAGGGCATGAAACAGAACACGGCGACGCCAATGCCTGATTCCACCAGTTCGAAATCACCGGGAACCGGCATCGGATCGAGACCGACATAGTTCAGCGAGCGCCCTGTAATGCTGACAACGGCCATCAGTGTCAAAGCCACCAGAATGAGGCCGCCGAAAAGGGCGGTCCACTGAGCCAGCCTGTCAATCCAACGCATCATGATGAAATATCCTTTCGCTGCTCACATCGGAGCAGAAGCCGACATTGGCTCAGGGCGAACAGCCGCGAAGTGCCGGGGAAACGCAATACCGATCGAAGTATTGCACAAGGTGTCCTCACCTTGATTTGACAACAAAGAACAACAGACCGAGGCGCATCTGGCCCTGGGGGCAAATTCCGCGTCTCGGATTCACATACTGATTACCCGGGTGCCGCGCTGCTTTTGGCAGGACAGCAGCCCGGGCAATCAGAGTGAGCAGATGCCGGATTACTTGGTTTCTTTGGCAATCAGGTCACGGGCAGCAGCGGCCAGCTTGGCGCCGTCGATTCCCTTGCCCTGCACCTCTTTCATCCAGTCGGCCTCAACGGTGGCCGCAGCTTCGCGCCAGCGCTTGGTCTCGGCTTCATCCAGTGCCACGATGTTGTTGCCTCGCTTTTCGGCAATGGCCTTGCCAGCCTTGTCGCCAGCGTCCATGGCCGCGCCGAACAGGGCTGCCGTTTCCACGCCGGAGTTGTTGTCGATGACCTTCTTCAGGTCGGCAGGCAGGCTGTCGTACTTGGCCTTGTTCATGGACACGGCAAAGGTCTGGGTGTACAGGCCTTTCTCACCGGCAAAAGTCGTGTGGTTACCCACCAACTCGGTGACCTTCACGGCAGGCGTCACTTCCCATGGAATCGTGGTGCCGTCGATCACACCTTTGGACAGTGCTTCGCTCACGGCCGGCACGGGCATGCCCACTGGCGTAGCGCCCAGTTTGGTGAGCATGTTGTTGATGATGCGAGAGCCGCCCCGAATTTTCATGCCTTTGAGGCTTTCCAGGCCCGTCACTGGCTTCTTGGTGTGGAACAGGCCTGGGCCGTGGGTGTGAACCGCGATGAGCTTGACTTCCTTGAACTCGTCTGCCGCGTAAGCCTCAACGTATTTCTGGAAAGCACGGGAAGACTGTTCGGCAGAGCCGCTCATGAAGGGCAGCTCGAACACTTCGGCCTTGTTGAAGCGGCCAGGGGTGTAGCCCAGCACCGTCCAGGTCAGGTCAACCACGCCGTCTTTGGCCTGATCGAACAGCTGCGGGGGGGTGCCGCCGAGCTGCATGGCGCTGAATACCTGGACCTTGATACGGCCATTGGACTCCGCCTCGACCTTCTTGGCCCAGGGCATGATGGCCTTGGCAGGAATGGTGGCCTGCGGTGGCAGCATCTGGTGGAAACGCAGCGTCACCGTTCCCTCGGCGAAAGCGGCACCGCTGGCAAGTGTGGCAACGGCGGTGGCGGCAGCAGCGATCAGGCTGCGGCGACGATTGAATGAAATCATGAACAGTCTCCTAGGTAAATGAAGCGGACGGTCTAGCTTCTGGGGCTTGATCCTGGGTCGCACTGCAGGCAGTCAGGGCGGAAAGACCCGACACCGACAGTAGCAGCGCCCCAACTATGCGAGAGAAGGCCTGCCAAAACCAGAATCCGCCATCACAAGCAGATATGCCGTATCGCTATGAATGAGGGGTTGAGTCCTCATGAATGTTAAAGATCCCCAGACAAATCGCGGGTTCCCGAACCAGTGATCTTGCCCCTGAAAGTGCAATGGCATCGGGTTTACCCCTAGCATGTTCTACAGGGGCTGCGCCCACCTCAGTCTTCTTCGAACGCAGCTGGCTGACCGGCCGATACGGCCGCTACCGAATAGACCGCGCTGGGCGCGTTGCGAGTCTGCAGAAAGCCCTCCAGGCTTTCTCCTCGCATGGCGGCATAGATGTGCAGATTGCTCACACCCAGAACGGCTGCCCATTTTTCCAGAACAAAGAAGATCGCCCCATGGTGGATGAGGCCACGCCAGTCACGCCGGCGCAAGAGGTCTGACTCCACGTCGCTCAGGCCCGCGCGTATGTAGGCACCCTCCTCGTCGGCCAGAAAGGCCTGGCGGTGCGCCGGTTCGGTCATGGCATGCAGGAACCGGTTGAGGCGCAAGGCTTTCACACTGCGCGCCAACGTATACGGATAAGTCCCCTGCAGATTCTCTGCACCACGGGTTTGCGTTTCCATGTGGTCCTGTTGGCGCCTGATTTCGCCCGCAACGGCTCCATGCGCCTGATTCTCGTAGACGGCCGTGGCAATGCCGGTCATGGAGGGCAGGTAGTACGCCTGGTGCCGCTTGACCACTGACGCCGAGAGGGCTCCGCGCATGACCAGCCACATGATGACTTCCGCACCCTCGACGCCGCCCAGTTCTGCGAGCTCGGCCTGGGTGAGCTGAGCCAGCCGCTCGGGGTCTTTTTCTATCAGCTCCAGAAACGTCTGATCCCAGGGAACGTTGTTGAAACCGCAGCGCTCACCATGCACTTGGTGGGACAACCCTCCGGTGGCCACGATAGCGACCTTGATGTCTTCCGGGTAGCTCTCGATGGCGTTTCTCAGTGCCTTGCCCAAGTCGAAGCAACGACGGGCTGACGGCATGGGAAACTGCAGCACGCCCACCTGCAACGGAATGATGGGCACCGGCCAGCCTTCATCGTGACGCATCAACACCGACAGCGGCGAGAAGCAGCCATGGTCGAGAGGTTTGCCCTGAAAGAATGAGAGGTCGAACGCATCTGCCATGACAGACTGGCCAATGTGAGCAGCCAGCGCCGGGTGGCCGTCAATGCCGGGAAGATGGCGTACCCCACCTCCTTCATCAGCCACCTCGAACCGCTCTCCCACACCCAGCGCAAAGGGCGAATAGTGGTCAAGAAAGAACGAGCTGATGTGGTCGTTGTAGATCACCAGCAGAACATCCGGCCTCTGCTCTTCCAGCCAGGCGCGTGATGGCTCGAAGGCTTCAAAAATGGGGGCCCAGACGGGGTCATGGTGTTTGCCGCTGTCCTGGGCAAACCCGATGGTGGGCGTATGGGAGGCAGCGACTGCGCCGACGATTCTGGCCATGGAGTCTCCTTGATCTGACTGGCAAAAGGTGCCGAAAAGCGTCGAATTCTGGCCGGCAGACCCTGGTCGGAACAGATGTTGATTTCCCTCTCGCGATAACCTAGAGTTATCGCCATCTTGTTTCTATCGCGTTTCTTTTTCATGGCCCCGCCCTTTTTTCACGCCTGTTCCAGATGAAACTCAACGCACTTCAGGCCCTGGTGGCTGCCATTGAAGAAGGCAGCCTGCGCGCGGCCGCCCGGCGCATGGGGATGTCTCAGCCCGCTTTGACCAAAACCGTGCGCGAGCTGGAGCATGAGCTGGGTAGCCGGTTGTTGATGCGCTCATCCAAAGGCGTGGTGCCCACCGCGCAAGGCAAGGTCCTGTTTGACCACGCGCTCTCGGTATCCAGAGAGCTGGGCACCGCAGTCGATCGCATACAGCAGCTCGGGGGCAATATGGTGGGCGAGCTATCCATTGGCGCCGTGCCGCTGGCGGTCATGCTGCTCATTCCCGAAACACTGCGCACTTTCGGCACCTCTTATCCCGACATCCGGCTGCGCATCAGCGAGGAGCTCTACATTGCCCAGCTACAGCGCCTGCGACTGGGCGAAGTGGATGTGGCAGTGGGCGGTATCCCTGCAGGGCTCTCCAGTGGCGAGTTTCTGGTCGAGCCGCTGCTTCAGACTCGGATGGTCGTCGTGGTGCGCAAGGGTAGCCCGCACGAGACAGCCACATCGCTGAAGGCCCTTGTTAGTGCCCGTTGGGTCTACACAGGTGCCGCCCAGCACGAAGGCTATGCGCGGCAGCTCTACGAATCCAGCGGTTTGCCTGCGCCCAGGGTAGGCGCCATGGTCAACTCCACCCTGGCTCTGATCTCGCTCGTCGGCAGTGGTGACTTTGTCGGCTTGCTGCCCATACAGATCGCCAGGCACCCGCTTTGCGCGCGCTATCTGAGCATTGTTCCAGTGGCCGAACAAGGCTTGCCGCTCACGGTCGGCGCCATGGTCCGCAGCGACGCCACAGTGTCACCTGCCGTCCGTCACTTCATCGCCCATCTGCACCGAGCAGCACACCAGGCAGAGGGCGGTGCGATCGCCCCCGTGTAAGCCCACCTGCCCTCCGCCCCCTTCCAACAAAAAAGGTCTCCCGAGGGAGACCTTTTCTGTCCAGAGGGACAGCACTTACTTGCTGTTCTGCTGTACCAGTGCGCGAGCCTGCTTCACCAGGCTTGCTCCGTCGATGCCTTTGCCTTGCATCTCCTTGACCCAGTCCGCTTCCACAGACGCAGCCGTCTCGCGGAATTTGGCGGTTTCAGCCTCATCCAGCGCCACCACGTTGTTGCCATTCTTCTCAGCCATGGCTTTGCCGCGCACATCGCCTTCATCCATGGCCTTGCCGAACAGGGACGCCATGCCTGCGCCAGAGTTGTCGTCCAGCACCTTCTTCAGATCTGCCGGCAGGCTCTCGTACTTGGCCTTGTTCATGGCCACCACAAAGGTGGTCACGTACAGCGCGCGGTCACCGGCAAAGGTGGTGTGGTTGTGCACCAGCTCAGGCACTTTCAGGGCTGGGCCCACTTCCCATGGAATCGTGGTGCCATCGAGCACGCCCTTGGACAAGGCTTCGGTCACGGCAGGCACTGGCATGCCCACCGGAGTAGCACCCAGTTTGGTCAGCATGTTGTTGACGATACGCGTACCGCCGCGGATCTTCATGCCTTTGAGGCTGTCCAGACCGGTGACAGGCTTCTTGGTGTGGAACAAGCCAGGGCCATGCACGTGAACGGTCAGCACGTGAACGTCCTTGAACTCGTCCATCGCATTCTTCTGAACGTATTCGTAGAAAGATTTGGAGGTTTGCTCGGCAGACAGGGACGCCATGAAAGGCAGCTCGAAGGCTTCAACCTTGTTGAAGCGGCCAGGCGTGTAGCCTGGCAGGGTCCAGATGATGTCGACCACACCGTCGCGCGCCTGATCGTACAGCTGCGGAGGAGTGCCGCCGAGCTGCATGGCACCGAACATCTGAATCTTGATACGACCCTTGGAATCTTCTTCAACCTTCTTGGCCCAGGGAGCGATCGCCTTGGATGGAATCGTGGCCTGAGGCGGCAGGAACTGGTGGAAACGCAGGGTCACTTCTTGCGCTTGTGCGGTCAGGCTCGCCGAGGCAGCCAGAGCCATGGTGCCAAGCGTTCTCTTCCATGAAAACATGTCCGGTTTCTCCTTCAATAATGGCTGGGGTCAACAAAAAAGAGGTGTGAAACCACACCTCTTTTTCACTGGTTATTGTTTATAACCACGACAAAATTTGCAGAGACCGGTGTTTACCCTAAAGCGGGCCAACAAGTGACACCAGGCTTACACCAGTCCCAGCAACCTGACGGCATTCCCCTTGAGGATGCCCGGCATCACTTCTTCCCTGAAGCCGGCCACCTCAAAGTCTTTCATCCAGCGTTCAGGCGTGATGAGCGGATAGTCACTGCCAAACAGGACTCTGTCCTTGAGCAAGGTGTTAGCGTATTGCACCAATTGTTTCGGGAAGTATTTCGGACTCCAGCCTGACAGGTCGATCCACACGTTGGGCTTGTGCATGGCCACAGACAGTGCTTCATCCTGCCATGGAAAGCTGGGGTGCGCCATGACGATCTGCATGTCGGGGAAGTCGATGGCCACGTCGTCCAGGTGAATCGGATTGCTGTACTCCAGGCGCAGTCCACCTCCACATCGCATGCCACTGCCGATGCCACTGTGGCCGGTGTGGAAGATGGCGGGCATCTTGTACTCGTTGACCACTTCGTAGATCGGCCATGCCATCTTGTCGTATGGGTGGTAGCCCTGAACCGTGGGGTGGAACTTGAAGCCCCTGATGCCCTCTTCCTTGATCAGGCGCTCTGCCTCGCGTGCCCCCATCTTTCCCTTGTGGGGGTCAATGCTGGCGAACGCAATCATCATGTCGCTGTTGGCTTTGGCAGCGGCAGCGATTTCCTCGTTGGGGATGCGTCGCCGCCCCAGTTTGGCCTCACTGTCCACCGTGAACATCACCAGGCCGATGTTCTTTTCCCGGTAGTAGGCCACGGTTTCTTCGATGGTCGGGCGTCGGTTGCTACCGAAATACTTATCGGCAGCGCGGTCGTACTCCTCGCCATAAGCGTCAAAGGGGTTCCAGCAACTCACTTCAGCGTGGGTGTGTATGTCAATCGCGATCAGGTTCTTGTGGTCCATAAGGCATCCAGGTTATGCAGAGGGTCCCTTAGGGGAAATACGGAGCGATATCCGATGAGAGGGGCTTGATTTGATTATTGGTTATAACAATAATCATGGCACTCAACAAGCACAAATGGCACATCACATGACGACCATCACCCCCGACCTCAGTATGACTCTTCACGGCGATCAGGAACAGATCGCTGTCATCCGGATGACACGCCCGGCCAAGCGAAATGCCCTGAATGACGGGCTGATCCTGGCCATCCGGGACGTCTTCCAGAACCTGCCCAAATCGGTCAAGGCGGCAGTGGTGGATGGAGAGGGTGACCACTTCTGTGCCGGACTGGACCTGTCCGAACTGCAAGAGCGCGACGCCAGCGAAGGCGTTTTCCACTCGCGCATGTGGCACGCTGCACTCGAATGCGTGGAAAAGGGAACCGTGCCCGTCATTGCGGCACTGCACGGTGCGGTGGTTGGCGGAGGCCTGGAGCTGGCCAGCGCTTGCCACATCCGGGTAGCGGACGACACCACCTTCTATGCCCTGCCTGAAGGCACGCGCGGCATTTTTGTCGGCGGCGGTGGCGCGGTGCGCGTCCCCAAGCTGATCGGAGCAGCCCGCATGACAGACATGATGCTCACCGGCCGGGTTTACAACGCTGAAGATGGCGAGCGCGTCGGGCTCTCGCAGTACGTTGTGCCTGCGGGTACGGCGCTGGAAAAGGCGATGGAGCTGGCCACGCGCATTGCGGCCAACGCCCCCATGACCAATTTCGCTCTGATGCATGCACTGCCCCGGATCGCCGAGCAGCCTGGCGACCATGGGTTCTTCACTGAAGCCCTGATGGCCTCCATAGCCCAGGCCGCACCGGAAGCCAAGGAGCGTGTCCGCGCCTTCCTCGAAGGCAAGGCCGCCAAAGTCAGCAAAGGCTGAACCTGCGCTGCCAGCTGGCAACCGCGCTGCTGATGCAGGCCTGCCGGCTGTTCTCATTTCACCCCAGGAACACGAGAGAGACATGAGCACCCAGACCAAAGCCCGCTACCGCAACATGACGTTTGGCGTGACGCGCTCCACCTTGCGCGACGGCGCCCCCGGCACCCACTACTTCAAAGCCGACAAGGCGTTGGGCGAGTTCCCCGATCGCATCACGGACAGACTGGTGTACTGGGCCAAAGAGCGCCCGGACCAGACGCTTTTCGCGCAGCGCCAGAAGCAGGCCGATGGCAGCCTGGGTGACTGGAAGCATGTGACGTTTGCGCAAGTGCTCAGCTCCGCTCGCAGCATCGGACAGGCCATCGTCAACCGTGGTCTTTCGGCTGAGCGTCCCGTTCTCATCCTGAGCGAGAACAGCATCGAGCACGCCCTGATGGCGCTCGGCTGCGTGTATGCGGGCGTTCCCTATTGCCCCTGCTCGCCGGCCTATTCGCTGCTGAGCCAGGACTTCGACAAGCTCAAGCACGTCATCAAGACGCTGACCCCCGGCATGGTCTTCGCGCGCGATGCCGAACGATTCAGCCGAGCCATCAACGCCACCATCGCCGAGGATGTGGAGGTGGTCACGGCAGAAGGTGCGGTTGAAGGTCGCCCCACCACCGCTTTTGCTGACCTGATGGCCACCGAGCCTGGTGCATCGGTGGAAGCTGCCATGCAGGCCACCGGGCCTGACACCATCGTCAAGTTCCTGTTCACCTCGGGCTCGACCAAAATGCCCAAGGCCGTCATCAACACCCAACGCATGTGGTGCGCCAACCAGCAGCAGATGGCGACGTCCATGCCCCTGCTGGCCGAGGGCGAGCTGACTCTGGTCGACTGGCTGCCCTGGAACCACACCTTTGGCGGCAACCACAACTTCGGCATGGTGGTCTACCACGGTGGCACCTTGTACATCGACGACGGCAAGCCCACGCCAGCGCTGATGCACGAGACCTTGCGCAACCTGCGCGAGATTGCCCCCACGGTGTACTTCAATGTGCCGACCGGGTTCGAAGCCATCGCCAACGCGATGAAGGAAGACCCGCAACTGCGCAAGACACTGCTCTCGCGCGTTCGGATGTTCTTCTACGCCGGTGCCGCCCTGGCCCAACCGATCTGGGACAGCTTGTTCGAGTCGGCAGAAAAGGAAATTGGCGAACGCATTGTCATGACCACCGGCCTGGGCATGACTGAATCCGGCCCCTTTGGCATCTTTGTGACCAGCCCTGACGTTCAAGCCGGCGACCTGGGCCTGCCTACGCCAGGCCTGGAGCTCAAACTCGTGGACATCGACGACAAGGTCGAAGTGCGCTACCGTGGCCCGAACATCACACCCGGCTACTGGCGCATGCCGGAAGAAACCAAGGAAGCCTTTGATGACGAGGGTTTTTTCTGCACCGGTGATGCCGTCAAGTGGATCGACGAAACCGACATCCACTTGGGTCTGAAGTTTGACGGCCGGATCGCCGAGGATTTCAAGCTGGCCACCGGTACCTTTGTGAGTGTGGGTCCTCTGCGCGGCAAGATCATTGCTGCTGGCGCGCCCTACATCCAGGACGTGGTGCTCACTGGCCTGAACATGAAGGAAGTGGGCGCCATGGTCTTCCCTACTCCACTGGTGCGCAAGCTCACTGATTTGCCTGCCGATGCGTCACTGCATGACGTACTGGACCACCCTGCGGTGCTGGAATTCTTTCAGGGCGTCGTGGACAAGCTGGCGGAAACGGCCACCGGCAGTGCCAACCGCATTGCGCGCATGTGTCTTCTGGCCGACGCACCCACCATCGATCGCGGCGAGGTGACAGACAAAGGTTCCATCAACCAGCGCGCTGTGCTCAAGCACCGCGCCGACACGGTAACCAACCTGCACGCAGACAAGCTGCACTACATCATCAAGCCGAGGTAACCCCCCGCGCCGCCTGCGGCGTCACCCCCCAAGGGGGGGGCGATGCCTTGCGGACCGGCGGAGCCGGATCCGCGGCATCCTCGGTTGAGATGGTTGGCACTTGGTACTGCTGTGCGTTCATTCGAGATTCAAGGAATACAACATGGCAACCCGTGGATTTTTCAACTCGTTCGAGGATGTGGTCATCCTGGACGGCGTACGTACCCCCCTGGTGGACTACTGCGGCGCGCTGGGGCACATTTCCCCGACTGACCTGGGCATCAAGGCGGCACGCGAGGCACTCAAACGCGCTGGCGTGGGTGGCGAGGAAATCGGTTCTGTGGTCACCGGCAACATGGCGCCTGGCGACTTCGACCAGTTCTTCCTGCCCCGTCACGTGGGGCTCTACGCCGGGGTGCCTGTCGAAGTGCCCGCCATCATGGCCCAGCGCATCTGCGGCACTGGCTTTGAGTTGTTCCGCCACGCCGGCGAGCACATCCAGGCCGGCGTGTGCGATGCCGCGCTGGTGGTGGGCACCGAGAGCATGACACGCAACCCGATTGCCGCTTTCGATCACCGCACCGGCTTCAAGCTGGGTGCACCGGTGGGTTTCAAGGACTACATGTGGGAAGCGCTCAAGGATCCGGCTGCTGGCATCAACATGATCCAGACGGCCGAGAACCTGGCGAAGAAATACGGCATCACCCGCGAAGAGGTGGACGCGTTTGCTTCCTCATCCTTCGCCAAGGCGGTTGCAGCTCAGGAAAGCGGTTTCCTCGCAGGTGAAATCACACCCGTCATCACCGAGAAGTTCGAGATGGACGGCTACAAGTCCCGCGGCATCCGCTTGCAAGGCAAGGTCATCGAAGTCAGTACCGACACGCATCCACGCATCTCACCTGCAGAAGTGCTGGCCAAGCTGCGCACCGTGTTTGAGGGTGGCGTGCAAACCGGCGGCAACAGCTCTGCATTGGTCGACGCCGCCGCTGCCTGCGTAGTGACCTCTGGCGAATACGCCAAAGCCAAGGGCCGCCAGCCACTGGCACGTGTGGTCGGTGCCGCTGCCGTGGGCGTGCCGCCGGAAATCATGGGCATCGGGCCAGCGCCCGCCATCCGCCTGCTGCTGGAACGCACCGGGCTCAAGCTGGACGACATCGCCCGCTTCGAAGTGAACGAAGCGCAAGGTGCGCAAACGCTGGCCGTGGCCAAAGAGCTGGGCATGGACATCGGCAGACTCAATGTCAACGGCGGCGCGATTGCCCTGGGCCACCCGCTCGCCGCGACCGGTGTTCGCCTGACGCTGACACTGGCCCGCGAGCTGCAACGCAGCGGACAACGCTATGGCATTTCCAGTGCCTGTGTCGGCGGTGGTCAGGGCATTGCTTTGCTGATCGAAAACACTGGTATTTGAACACCCCCGAAACTGGACCACCCCCGCGCCGCCGCCGTGCGGCGTCACCCCCTCAAGGGGGCGGTGCCTGGCGGACAGGCGAAGCCTGATCCTCGGCACCCTCGGATTTGAGACCTCTTCTCTCGACACGTTTTTCAGGAGATACACATGAAAGTTCAAGGACAAGCAGCTCTGGTCACCGGTGGTGGCTCGGGCCTGGGTGAAGCCACCGCACGTGAACTCGCCCGCATGGGTGCCAAGGTCGCGGTGCTCGACGTCAACAAGGCCGGTGCCGAGCGCGTCGCCGCTGAAATCGGCGGCATTGCCATCGAGTGCGACATCACCAACACCGACAGCGTGAGCGCCGCCATCGAAGCAGCAGAAAAAGCGCACGGCCCGGCTCGCATCCTGATGAACATTGCCGGTATTGGCACCGCCAAGCGTGTGGTGGGCAAAGACGGCTCGGCTGCTCCGCTGGAGTCATTTGCCAAGGTGGTTCAGGTCAACCTGATCGGCACTTACAACATGAGCCGACTGTTTGCTGCGGCGTGCGTCAAGCTCGACCCGATGGAAGATGGCGAACGTGGCGTGATGATGTTCACCGCCAGCGTCGCAGCGTTCGACGGCCAGGTCGGCCAGCAGGCTTACAGCGCTTCCAAGGGCGGCATCGTTGGCATGACCCTGCCGATGGCACGCGATCTGGCGCAACACGGCATCCGCGTATGCACCATCGCCCCTGGCCTGTTCGCCACGCCACTGATGAAGGAGCTGCCAGAGGCCGTGCAGGAATCACTGGCCAAGAGCATTCCGTTCCCGCCACGCCTGGGAAAGCCCGAGGAGTTTGCGGAGCTGGCCGCGCACATCGTCACCAACGGTCACCTCAATGGCGAAGTGATTCGTCTGGACGGCGCGCTGCGCATGGCACCTAGATAACTGCCCACCCCCGCGCCGCCGCTGCGCGGCGTCACCCCCTCAAGGGGGCGGTGCCCTGTGCACCGGCAAAGCCGGACGCACGGCACCCTCGAATGGAGAAATCGGTACACAACCGGATCTGAATATGAGCAAAGTCGTTGTTTATGAAGTGGATGTGATGTTCGGGGATTGCGATCCGGCGGGCATTGTTTTCTTTCCCAATTTCAGCAAGTGGATGGATGCGTCTTCGCTGAACTTTTTCGTGCAGTGTGGTGTTCCGCCTTGGCGCGAGCTGGTCAAGACGACCGGCATCATCGGCACGCCGCTGCTGGAGATCAACACCAAGTTCATGCGCCCTGCCACCTACGGAGAGCGTCTGCAGATCCATACCAGTGTGACCGAATGGAGAGAGAAGGTGCTGATCCACAAACACGTGGTCATGCGCGGCGACACGGTGCTGTGCGAAGGCACCGAGGTGCGGGCCTTCTGCATGCGCGACCCGGAAAACCCGGACCGCATCAAGTCCATCCCGATTCCCGAAGACATCAAAGCCAAGTGCAGCTGATGACCGCGGCACCCGCCCGAACCAAACACACCGAAGCAGGAGACACCACATGTACTACGAACCCGGAAAAACGCCGCACGGATTGCCGCACGATCCATTCAAGTCTTGTGTGATCCCGCGCCCGATCGGATGGATCTCGACTGTGGATGCTCAGGGGCGAGACAACCTCGCGCCCTACAGCCAGTTCCAGAACGTGACCTTTGATCCACCGATCGTCATGTTCAGCGCCAATCAAAGCACTCAAGGCGAGCGCAAGGACTCTGTACGCAACGCCGAGCAGACAGGGCAGTTCGTCTGGAACATGGCGACCTACGCCTTGCGCGAAGCCGTCAATATCTCCGCCGAAGAGCTTCCGCACGGTGTGGACGAGTTTGAACGTGCTGGCCTGGAAAAGCTCTCCAGCCGGCTGGTCAAACCCATGCGCGTCAAAGGCTCGCCCATCCAGTTCGAGTGCGAATACCTCAACACGGTCCGCTTCCCCGGCAAGCCGCCCATGGGAACCGTGGACGTGGTGTTCGGCAAGGTCATTGCCATCCATATCGATGACGAAGCACTGACGCCAGAAGGTCTGGTCGACGTGCTCAAGATTCAGCCGCTGGCCCGCATGGGCTACTACGACTACACCTGCGTCGACAACCAGTTCCAGATGGTGATCCCGGGCAACAGCAAGGCCTTGTTGGCGGGGCTGGAGGGATCCCCTGACAAAGCGCATGACGCCACCGGTCAGCGCTGAGCCCTTCCATCGCAGACAACATCAACCCCATTCTGCTCCTGACTCCGGGGAGCAGCGAACAACCGACAGGTACCACCGTGAGCTCGTTCCAACCCAATACCGAAGAAATGAACTTCATCCTGCATCGGGTGCTCAAGGCGCCCGAGCAGTTGCAAGCCCTGGCCCCCTTCGGCGAAGTCGACGCCGACCTGATGCAGCAGGTCACAGAAGAGTCGGGCAAGTTCGTGACTGAAGTGGTCGCTCCGCTCAACCGGGACGGCGACGAAATTGGCGTCAGCTTCAAGGACGGATCGGTCACCACGCCGCCAGGATTCAAGCAGGCCTACCAATCATTCTGGCAATCAGGTTGGCCTTCCCTGGCGTGCGATCCGGACGACGGCGGGCAGGGCTTGCCAGCTGCACTGGAAGCCATGCTGTATGAAATGCTCAGCGCAGCCAACCATGGCTGGACCATGGCGCCGGGCCTGTTGCATGGCGCCTACGAGTGCATCAAGCACCATGCCTCCAATGAGCTCAAGGCAACTTATCTGGACAAGGTGGCCACCGGAGAATGGCTGGCCACCATGTGCCTGACCGAACCACATGCCGGCTCTGACCTTGGCCTGGCCCGCACCAAGGCCACGCCCATGGCCGATGGACGCTATGCGCTCAACGGCACCAAGATTTTCATCTCTGGCGGCGAACACGATCTGACCGACAACATTGTTCACCTGGTGCTGGCTAGACTGCCAGATGCACCTCCCGGACCCAAGGGCTTGTCGCTGTTCCTGGTGCCCAAGTTCTATGAGGATGGCACCCGAAGCGCAGTGGTGTGTGAGCGCATCGAGGAGAAAATGGGCCTGCACGGCAGCCCCACCTGCGTGATGCGCTTTGACGATGCACCCGCCTGGATCGTGGGTGAGCCCGGCAAGGGCCTGAACGCCATGTTTGTCATGATGAATGCGGCCCGCCTGCACGTGGGGCTGCAAGGCGTTGGGCTTCTGGAATCGGCCTGGCAGAAGGCCGAAGCCTATGCGCGCGAGCGTCGCCAGATGCGTGCACCGGGCACCGGCAGCAAAGCTGGCGAGGCTGACCTGATTGAGCAGCACCCTGCCATGCGCCGCATTCTGGATGCGCAACGTGCCTGGATCGACGCTGGCCGTGTGGTGGCTTACCGCACCGCCATCGAGCTGGACATCATCAAGCACCACGCGGATGCTGACCGCCGCGCCGTGGCCAACCGCTGGTGTGCATTGGCCACACCTGTCCTCAAAGCCGCCTGGACGGACCAGGCCTTCACAGGCGGCAGCGCATGCCTGCAGGTCTTTGGCGGACACGGCTATGTTCGCGAGTGGGGTATCGAGCAAGTGGTGCGCGACTCACGCGTGGCCATGATCTATGAAGGCACAAACGAGATACAGGCCATCGACCTGCTGCTGCGCAAAACCCTTTCGGACGGCGCGGCAGCCATGCAAGGCCTGCTCGATGAGCTGGAATCCGAACTTGGCAGCAGCGAATTCGATGCTGAGATCCGCAGCGGCATGGAGCGGCTGGGCTTGCTGATGCGAGAGCGCATGGTGCCGGCAGTTCAGGCCGACGGCGCAGACCCTGCGCTGGGCAACTGGCTGGCCGACGACTTCCTGCGTGCCGTTGCCATGGTGCTCATGGGCTGGGCCTGGTCGCGCATCCGCGCCACCACTGGCGCCGAGCAGCAACGCTGGGCACAGCCGAGCGGAGCTTTTCTTCGCTGGGTCTGGCCAGAATTCGACATGCGCATGAGCATGATGGAGCGGACGCTGGGTTAGTCCCCTGCTTTGCTCGTAGCAATCGCCCAACTTTGAGCAGCACGGTTATCCTTACGCCCATGAGTGAACCTTCCGTCGCAAAAAACATGCGCCGTGGACGAGCGCCCCGCAAGACCACGACAAGTGGGCCTGCTCCGCAGGCAGCCGAAACCATCGACACCACCTACCTGGAGTCGCTCCTGGGCTACAACGCGCGCCGGGCCGCCCTTTCGGTGATTTCTGTGTTCCTTCAGCGCATGGCTCCGTTCGGTTTGCGACCGGTGGACTTCTCTGTGCTGACGCTCATTGCCCACAACCCCGGCATCACGTCGCGGCAGATCTGTTCAGCACTGGACATCCTCCCGCCCAACCTCGTCGGCCTGATCAAGTCTCTCGATCAGCGCGGCCTCATCATCCGCAAGCCCCACCCTACCGACCGCCGCGCGCAGGGGCTTCATCTCTCCGCTGCCGGCAAGAAGATGCAAAAGTCGGCGCAGTCGACGGCCACCTTGCTGGAGCAGGACGTGGCCAGCAATCTCAGCGCTGAAGAACTCGATACGCTCAAGCATCTGCTTCGCCGCGTCTACGATCAGCACTCAGGCAGCAACGCATCGCTCGACTGAGCCAGTCGCCGGCCGGGATCGGGATGGTGCACCGCGGCATTCAGGACAAGGCAGCGCCATAGGCGATTCAACTCCTAAGGGTATGCCCTGAATTTGCGCACCTAAGTACTCAAAAGCGTTAACTATTCACCATTTCCTGAAGCGTGAAACCTTCTCTTGGCCTTATATTGGACTCGGCTACCTGTCCATCGTTAAGACCTATCAGAGTCGGGAGCCAAAGGAGACGAGTCGATGAGTACCCGAGAAAACCTGCCCGCACTTCGCCTGTTCAGCCTGCTTGAGGCACGGTACGCCATGCGCGTATTGTGGGCGCTCAGCGACGGACACCCCCAGACCTTCCGCTTGCTTCAGGACAGCGTCGGAGGCGTCACACCCAACACCTTGAACACCCGCATCAAGGAGCTGCGTGCAGCCAAGCTGGTGGACCATGGCGGCGACGGCTACTGCCTCACGCCCATGGGTGCAGACCTGGCGCGCTTGCTGTGTGACCTGCAACCGTTCGCGAACAAGTGGCACCCGGCCACTCAGCCAAAGACTGTTGAGCAGGCGCCGCCTGCAACGCACGTGGCCGAGTCCAGCGACGGCGTAGATCGAATGGCCGAAGCAACGCTGTCCTCCATGCGCCCCTGATCTGCCCCGCCATCATCGACACTGGCGGCCTCCTCGCCAGTGCTTGAACACGTCAGGGCACCGCGACGACCTTGTGCCGCTGCTCGCCCAGCAGCGGGCTGCCCAGACGGATCTCATCCCCGACATTGAGAAACACCGGCGGCTTGAAGCCCAGGCCAACGCCCGGGGGCGTGCCGGTGGGAATCACGTCGCCTGGCTGCAGCGCCATGAACTGGCTCAGATAGCTCACCACCTTCGCCACGCTGAAGATCATCGTTCTGGTATTGCCTGTCTGGCGACGCTCTCCGTTGACATCCAGCCAGAGATCGACCGACTGCACATCCCCGACTTCATCGGGCGTGACCAGCCATGGGCCCAGCGGACAATGCGTCGGGTAGCTCTTGCCTTTGACCCACTGCCCCTCGTAGTCCATCTGGTACGAGCGCTCGGAGCCGTCATTGACCAGGCAGTAGCCTGCCACGTGTCTGAGTGCATCCGCTTCGCTTACTCGCCAGGCAGGGGTACCGATCACTACGCCCAATTCCACCTCCCAGTCCATGCGAGTCGAGCCGGGCGGCAGCCACATGTCGTCGTGAGGACCGCAAATTGAACTGGTGTGCTTGTTGAACACCACTGGTTGCGACGGCACTTTCAGCCCTGCCTCGGCGGCATGGTCAGCATAGTTCAGGCCAATACACAGCACATTGCCAACGCCGCCCACACAGGCCCCCAGCCGGGCAGAGGCACTCAGCGAGGGCAAAGAAGCGGCGTCCACGGCGCGAAGGCGCGCAAGGCCGGCCTCATCCAGCACCGCTGGCGTGATGTCCGGGACAACGCTCGAGAGGTCGCGCATCACGCCGTCTGCGTCAACAAGACCCGCTTTTTCCTGCCCCACTGGGCCATGCCGAAAGAGTTTCATGGATATTTGGCGTCAAATTCGACGAAGTTAGTGGCTTTTAATGAAAATGCAGGCCTGGTAGGCGCAAGACATGTCCATCTCGGCACCAGAACGCCCGCTGCGTCAGCCTCATCATTGTGCGACGGTTGCCGGCTCCCTGCACGAGCAAAAAAGTCTGCATCAGGGTCTTGAAATCCGGACACCCATCCCCAACTGACCGACGCTGCCCGCAATCGCCGCGGCTCAAAGCCTCTGACCACGGGGCTTTCAGGTCCGCCTGACCTGCTGGCCAGGTCTGACACCGTCCGCGACGCGCAGCGCATCTTTGTTATTCATACCACTACCTGTCTTCGCGCATGACGCAACAAAATTCCCACCCTGCATCGCCTGACCACCAGGAAGCCCCCGGCGTTTCCCCGGAAGAAGCCGAAGTCGCGGCAGCGGCCAATGAAGCAGACGCTCTGGCCGCCCTGACCAACGAAGTGGCTGAACTGAAAGCCAAGAACGCCGATCTGGCTGATCAGTATCTCCGAGCCAAAGCCGAGGTGGAAAACGCCCGTCGCCGGGCCGACGAAGAAGTCAGCAAGGCTCGCAAATTCGGTGTGGAGAGCTTTGCAGAGAGCCTGCTGGCGGTCGCCGACAGCCTCGAAGCCGCCCTGGGCGTCCAGGAAGCCACCGCAGAGCAGCTGCGTGAAGGCACCGAAGCAACGTTCAAGCAGCTGGTAAGCGCTCTGGAGAAGCAGAAAGTGGCCCAGATCGCACCGCCGGCCGGCACCAAGTTCGACCCTCACCAGCATCAGGCCATCAGCGTGGTCCCTGCTGACCAGGAGGCCAACACCGTCGTCATGGTGCTGCAAAAAGGCTATCAGATTGCCGATCGCGTGCTGCGCCCGGCGCTGGTCACGGTGGCCGCCCCCAAATAAGCCGCACGCGCGGCGATGACCCTGGGAGATATTCACGCAGAAATCACATGCTGCGCACTTGAAATCCCCAGAGTTATCCACACCTCTTCAACAGTTCAATATTTCCGTTTCAGGAGCTTCACATCATGGGAAAAATCATCGGCATTGACCTGGGCACCACCAACTCGTGCGTGTCGGTCATGGAAGGCAACAACACCAAAGTGATCGAGAACAGCGAAGGTGCACGCACCACGCCGTCGATCATTGCCTACCAGGAAGATGGCGAGATCCTCGTGGGCGCGCCGGCCAAGCGCCAGGCAGTGACCAACCCCCGCAACACGCTTTACGCCGTCAAGCGTCTGATCGGCCGCAAGTTCGAAGAGAAAGAGGTCCAGAAAGACATCGACCTCATGCCTTTCGAGATTGTCAAGGCTGACAACGGCGACGCGTGGGTGGAAGTTCGCGGCAAGAAGTACGCGCCCCCACAGGTGAGCGCTGAAGTGCTGCGCAAGATGAAAAAGACCGCCGAAGACTACCTCGGCGAAGAAGTGACCGAAGCCGTGATCACGGTGCCGGCCTACTTCAACGATGCGCAGCGCCAGGCCACCAAGGACGCCGGCCGCATCGCGGGCCTGGAAGTCAAGCGCATCATCAACGAGCCCACCGCTGCTGCCCTGGCCTTCGGCCTGGACAAGACCGACAAGGGCGACCGCAAGATTGCAGTGTATGACCTTGGCGGCGGTACCTTCGACGTCTCCATCATCGAGATTGCCGATGTGGATGGCGAGAAGCAGTTTGAAGTGCTCTCCACCAACGGCGACACCTTCCTCGGCGGTGAAGACTTCGACCAGCGCATCATCGACTTCATCATCACCGAGTTCAAGAAGGACCAGGGCGTTGACCTGTCGGCCGACGTGCTGGCGCTGCAGCGCCTGAAGGAAGCTGCCGAAAAAGCCAAGATCGAACTGTCGTCTTCGGCCGCCACCGACATCAACCTGCCTTACATCACCGCTGACGCGACCGGCCCCAAGCACCTGAACATCAAGCTCACGCGTGCCAAGCTGGAAGCACTGGTGGAAGACCTGATCGAGCGCACCATTGCCCCATGCCGCACGGCCATCAAGGATGCTGGCGTCAATGTCTCCGACATCGACGACGTGATTCTGGTGGGCGGCATGACCCGCATGCCCAAGGTGCAGGAAAAGGTCAAGGAGTTCTTCGGTCAGGATCCACGTCGCGATGTCAACCCTGACGAAGCTGTGGCCGTGGGTGCCGCCGTTCAGGGCCAGGTGCTCTCCGGTGACCGCAAGGACGTGCTGCTGCTGGACGTGACCCCGCTGTCGCTCGGTATCGAGACCATGGGCGGTGTGATGACCAAGATGATTGCCAAGAACACAACCATCCCGACCAAGTTTTCTCAGGTCTTCTCGACGGCGGAGGACAACCAGCCTGCCGTGACCATCAAGGTGTACCAGGGTGAGCGCGAGCTGGCCTCGGGCAACAAGGGCCTGGGCGAATTCAATCTGGAAGGCATTCCCGCCGCACCGCGTGGCATGCCACAGATCGAGGTGACTTTTGACATTGACGCCAACGGTATCCTGCACGTGAGCGCCAAGGACAAAGGCACGGGCAAGGAAAACAAGATCACCATCAAGGCCAACTCCGGGCTCTCCGAAGAAGAGATCCAGAACATGGTCAAGGACGCTGAGGTCAACGCAGAGGAAGACAAGAAGAAGGTCGAACTCGTGCAGGCCCGCAACCAGGGCGAAGCCATGGTGCACAGCGTGAAGAAGAGCCTGGACGAGCATGGCGACAAGCTCGAGTCCAGCGAGAAGGAAGCAATTGAAGCCGCGATCAAGGATCTGGAAGAAGCCATCAAGGGCGACGACAAGGAAGCGATCGAAGCCAAGAACGAAGCCCTGATGAAGGCCAGCCAGAAGCTGGGCGAGAAGGTCTACGCTGACATGCAGGCCCAGCAAGCAGCTGCCGGCGGCGCAGACGGCGGCGAACAGCCTGAAGCTGGCGGCAAAGCGGCGGATGATGACGTTGTCGACGCCGAGTTCAAGGAAGTCAAAGACAACAAATAATTGGTCTGACAGGGGCCGGCAGCCGCCCGCCCCCCTGCTTCCCCGAACGCAAGAGTGCGGCGCTTTCACGCCCCTCTTGCGTTTGCGGTTTCCACGGCGCAAGTCAGCAGGGAACAGCCGCCAGAAACACCCGGAGCAGATCCGCCAACACCACAGACCACCGACGACAGCAAGATGGCAAAACGAGACTACTACGAAGCCCTGGGCGTCCCGAAGAACGCCTCGGACGATGAAATCAAGAAGGCTTATCGCAAGCTGGCGATGAAGTACCACCCTGACCGCAACCAGGGTGATGCAGCCAAAGACGCCGAGGACAAGTTCAAAGAGGTCAAAGAAGCCTACGAAATGCTGTCCGATCCACAGAAAAAGGCTGCGTATGACCAGTATGGCCATGCAGGCGTGGATCCCAACATGCGCGGCGGCATGGGCGGCGGCGCTGATGGTTTTGCCGGATTTGGCGAAGCGTTTGGCGACATCTTCGGCGATATCTTTGGCGGCGCACGAGGGGGTGGCCGAGGCCGCCAGGTGTACCGCGGCGCAGATCTGTCCTACGCCATGGAGGTCTCGCTCGAAGAGGCTGCCAATGGCAAGGAAACCCAGATCCGCATTCCAAGCTGGGATGACTGCGAGACCTGCAAAGGCTCAGGCGCCAAACCTGGCACCAGTGCCACCACCTGCTCGACCTGCCATGGCCAGGGCGTGGTGCAGATGCGCCAGGGCTTTTTCAGCGTGCAGCAGACTTGTCCTCATTGCCAGGGAACCGGCAAGATCATTCCCGAGCCTTGTGGCACCTGTCATGGGCAAGGCAAGATCAAGCGGCAAAAGACGCTGGAGATCAAGATTCCGGCCGGCATCGACGACGGTCAACGCATCCGAAGCTCAGGCAACGGCGAACCTGGGCAGAATGGCGGCCCCAACGGCGATCTCTATATCGAGATCCGCCTTCGCAAACACGACATTTTCGAGCGCGACGGCGATGATCTGCACTGCCGGGTGCCCGTGAGCATGACCACGGCATCACTGGGTGGCGAAATTGACGTGCCGACTCTTCAGGGCAAGGCTGTCATCGATCTGCCCGAAGGCACGCAAAGTGGCAAGACATTCCGTCTGCGCGGAAAAGGCATCAAGGGCGTTCGCAGCAACTACCCGGGAGATCTGTACTGCCACGTGGCTGTGGAGACGCCAGTGAAGCTCACCGAACACCAGCGCAAGCTGCTCAAAGAACTGGATGAGTCCTTCAAGAAGGGCGGACTCAAGCACAGCCCGAACGACAAGGGCTGGTTCGAAAAGGCAAAGTCCTTCTTCTCGTAAGAGAGAAAGTAGCGGCTTTCCGCTATTTCAGCTCGAATCCGAAAGCGCCACCGTCTGCTTCAGGCACAAGCCTGAAACAGGGTGGCGCTGACATTTTCCAGGAGAGCTCAGCGGCACATCAGAGCAAACCACTGGCGCGCGTTGTCAGCGGAGCGCCCCAGTGTGCAGCTGCCCTGATCTGGGCCTTGAAGCCCATACCGGCTCGCCGCCCTTCCACACCGGTCACCGGCTGCTCTGCGACAGCCATCGCACCGCCATTGAGCGCAGGGTCGGCAGCAAAATCCGGCAGCTCGTCTCCCTCACGCGCCGGAGCCGCAGCAGCTTCGGACACACCGGTGGCTGGCTCTGTCCCGGCCGCATCACTGTTTCCTGGCGCTGGCGCTGGCGTTACCGCTGCCGCACTGCCTGCGGGCAGTACTTCGCCGCCTTGCGACGCCTCCAGGAACGGCACGCCGATGTCCAGAAGGTCGGACGATGCTTCTTGCGCCCGGATTCGACTGTCTGCCAGACGGCTCTCCAGTTGCGCTGCGCGCACCGCACGCTGGACATAAATGCCGTGATCACTGGTCACAGGTTCATGTCGAACCGCATGCTGGACATGCAACGCAGGTGTGAGCCTGTCAACATTGGCTTCGACCATCGCCATGGGCGGCGGCACCTCTCCATCCGGGACAAAGAGCAAGCCATCGGGCATTGCCGCACCCAGCTCGCCGACCAGCACCCGGTCGGCCCCCAGGCCAGTCACGCCGATCATGGACGGTTCCGCCTCGACCTGGCCCACACTGACAAGCACGGGTGTGCCTTCTGGCGTGGTGTCGATGACAGGCACGGGCGTGCTCACCGGCGGAGGCATGTCGGTTCCTACCCAGGGCGGAGGTGCAACACCCGGCGATGGCGCAGGGACAGGTGCCGGAGAAGGGGCAGGCGCCGGTGCAGGTGGCGGCGGAGGTTCTGCCGGCGCCGCGGCCACAGGACCGAGTCGCAGTTGGGCTTGCGCCGTGTCGGTGCCGTCCGAGATTTCATAGGTGACCACTGGTACCGGGCCGGCATAGCCGCCCGCTGGAACGAAGCTGAACGCCCCATCCGGCTGCAGAGAGAGTGTCCCCACACCGGGAATGACAACAGGTGTGCCTGGCACGAACGCTTCCGGAATACCGTCCCTGTTCACATCGACCGTGAACCCCGTGACTGTGATCGGATCTCCATCGACATCGCTGTCGTTGGGCAGTACGTTGCCGTTGACCGGCGTATCGTGGCCGATGCTCAAGGGGCCATCGTCCTGCGCGACCGGTGCGTCGTTGACCGGCCGAACGGTTCCCGTCACTGTTGCGGTGGCCTGTCCGCCCTGGCCGTCATCGACCACGTAGGTAAAGGCCGATGGGCCGTTGAAGTCCGGCGTGGGCGTGAACAACAAGCCGCCTCCGCCATCGAGCGTGATCTGACCACTGCCATCGGAGAGCACCACCGTGATGCCCGGGCCGAAAGCCTGCCCATCGACCGACACAATGGTCAGTGGATTGCCATCCACATCACTGTCATTGTCCAGCACAGGAATGACCGTCGACATGTCTTCATCGACAATGAACGCATCATCGACAGCGACCGGTACATCGTTGGCGCCCAGCACTGTCACGTCCATGGTGGCCGAAGCGCTTCCGCCGTTGCCATCGCTGATGGTATAAGCCAGACTCGTCACGACGGATTCGCCGGCGCCCAGCGACTGGAATTCGCCATTCGGATCAAAAGTCACCTGCCCCGAAGCATCAATGCTGAACAGACCGCCCTGGCTGCCTGCCACCGAAGTCTGGGGAGCCGCAGCCAGAGGATCACCGTCGGAATCAGTGTCGTTTGACAGTGCATTGCCCACTGGGCCGGCCAGTGCATCTTCGCTCACAGACCATTGGTCATCCACTGCGGTGGGTGGTGGGTTGGTGACCGTGTAAGTGAACGTGGTGGTGGTCGAGGCGCCAAACGGATCGGCAGCCGTGATGGTCACAGAATGGACACCCCCGACTCCGCCCTGGCTCGCATCGGCCAGCAAAGTGCCCGAAATCACGCCACTGGCACTGTCGATACTCAGACCGGCAGGCAGGCCTGCAGCACTGAACGTCAATACGTGGCCATCTGCGTCCGTGAAGGCTGAGCTCACATCCATGGGAACAATGGCTTGCGAGTCAACAGCCGACTGATCAGCTGGCTCCGAACCAGGGACAACCGTCGGCGCACTGTTGGCGCCAAGAACGGTCACCGTGACTATTGCCGTATCGTTGCCACCCTCGCCGTCGGACATGGCATAGGTGAACGAAGTCACTGCTGAGTCGCCTGGCGACAGACTGGAAAACTCGCCATTGGGGTCAAAAGTCACCTGTCCGTTGCCGTCAATGCTGAACAAGCCACCACCCGAGCCGGCCGTAACGGCTTGAGGTGTGGTCGACAAAGCGTCTCCGTCCGCGTCCACGTCATTGGCCAGCGCATCACCCACCAACACCACACCACCATCTTCCGAGGCAGTGAAGGCATCGTCCATCGCGGTCGGTGGCGGGTTGGTCACGGTGTAGTTGAAGGTGGTGCTGACCGTCTCGCCACTGGGGTCAGCGGCCGTGACGGTCACAGCGTACACGC
>NZ_BAABWG010000006.1:0-138477 GCF_040372165.1 Hydrogenophaga sp. 5NK40-0174
CATCAAGGCCTACGCCTGTACCAGCTACAAGTCTTCAACGTATGAGCGCTGGAAGCTGACCAATTTGCGGCTGCCCAAGCCGCTGAATTGAGCAGACCCGTTGTTCATCCACGGCGGAGTGCTTTCATAATCCAAAAAGCGAAAGAACCTCCGGTGCGCTCTTCTCCTCTAAAATGACAATCACTTTCATTTCGCGGTGACCTGCTGCCAAGCAATAGCCGCCAATCATTGAACGGGAGAAGTTCAGATGGATCAGCTTGACCAAACCTCGCAAAACTACAGCCTGACGGCTGCCGGCCAACGCAACAAGGTGCTGCGCAACACCATGTGGCTGCTGGCCCTGTCGCTCCTGCCCACCATCGCAGGCGCATGGGTCGGGATGGCAACAGGCATCACGGCCGGCTTGCGTGGGTTCGTGGGTTTTGCCGTGTTCATCGTGGGCTTGCTCGCTTTCCAGGCCGCCATCTTCAAGTTCCGGAACTCGTCCACGGGCGTGTTCATCCTCATGGCCTTCACCTTCTTCATGGGCCTGATGCTCTCTCGGCTGCTGGGCTACGTGATGGGCATGAGCAACGGCACCACGCTGGTGATGAACGCATTTGCCAGCACCGCCGGCGTCTTTGCTGTGATGGCCACGCTCGCCACCGTCATCAAGCGTGATCTCAGCGGCATGGGCAAGTGGTTGTTTGCCGGCATGATTGCCATCGTGATTGCGGCTGCCATCAACCTGTTCTTCGGCAGCAGCCTGATGATGCTGGCTCTGACCGCCCTCTCCACCATTCTGTTCAGCTTCTACATGTTGTACGACCTGAAGAACATCATCGATGGTGGCGAGACCAACTACATCGTGGCAGCCACACACCTGTACATCGATATCTTTGCCGTGTTCCAGAACCTGCTGGCCATCTTTGGCATTTTCGGTGGCGACGACTGACGCACACGTTGTCTTGAACCGCAGAAAAAAGGCCTCTTTCGAGGCCTTTTTTTTTGATCACAGGGAACCCGATGTGATTCAAGTACACCGCATGGATGCCGATACAAGGTTCATCGATAGCCGCACACCGATTCGCATCATGACTCCCTCCCGTCGCCACATCACCATTTGCCTGATCAGTGTGACCGCACTGCTCGGCGGCTGCGATGCGGTCGGCATCGAGACGGTACCGCAATACAACGCACGCAAGGAGGCAGAGGGCAAAGCCATTGGCAGCGCCTGCCGCCACGCCGTCCGAAGTATCGAGTCCTGCTTCCGCTCCAACCCCAAAGCACCCAAGGCTGCCGTATTTGCAGGCTGGAAGGAGATGGACAGCTACATGCGTGAAAACGAGGTGGTGGGTATGCCCACGCCTCCTGGCGAGGAGGCGTCCCCACCGAGCGGTGAGCACGAAGAGACGCCGACCGGTGGACACGAGGATGGCAAAAAACACTCCTGACGCCACCTGCGGCGCCGGCGAGGCCAGCCGGCTCAGGGCAGTTCGAAAACTGCCATGCTCTCCACATGGGCAGTGTGCGGGAACATGTTGATGACACCCGCTGACCGGCAAACATAACCTGCCTGGTGCACCAGCAAACCAGCGTCGCGCGCCAAGGTCGCCGGATTGCAGCTGACATAGACAATTCGCCGGGGCGGCTGCCATCCATCTGTGCGCAATGACGGGTCCTGGTGCAGGTCTGCCAACGCTTTTGACAATGCAAAAGCCCCTTCGCGAGGCGGATCCACCAGCCATTTGTCCGCCACACCATCTGCCACCAGCATCTGAGGCGTCATCTCGAACAGGTTGCGGGCAACGAAGCCCGTCTGGGCCAGAGGCTGTGCACGACCGGCGTTGTTGAGTGCATAGTTCTCGCGCGATCGCGCCACCAGTGCCTCGCTGCCCTCTATACCCAGCACTTCACCTGCCTGGGTCGCAATGGGCAAGGTGAAATTGCCCAGGCCGCAGAACCAGTCAATCACGCGTTCGTTCTGCCGGGCATCGAGCAGGCGCAAGGCCCGCCCCACCATGACACGGTTGATGTACGGATTCACCTGCGTGAAATCGGTGGGCTTGAACGGCATGTGGATACCGAACTCGGGCAAAGCATAGGCCAGTTGGTCACCCCCTTCGTCCAGAAGGTGAACAGTGTCCGGCCCCTTGGGCTGCAACCACCATTGCACACCGTGCTGCTGGCCGAAATGGCGCAGGCGCGTCAGGTCGTCGGCAGACAAGGGCTCGAGATGTCGCAGCACCAGCGCGGTGACCTTGTCGCCGCAGGCCAGTTCGAGCTGAGGACAGGTTTCGCGCGCGTCCATGCCAAACACCAGCTCGCGCAGCGGCTCCAGCATGGCACTGACATGGGGCGGCAGCACCCGGCAAACGCGCATGTCGGCCACATAGCGGCTCTTGCGCTCATGGAAACCCACCAGCACTTCGCCCTTCTTGTGTACAAAGCGAACCGATAGTCGCCCTCGATAGCGGTACCCCCAGGTAGGCCCTTGAATCGGGCGCTGAATCGTCTCGGGCATGACTTTGCCCAGGTGCCACAGATTGGTCTCGAGCGCCCTTTGTTTGACCGCCACCTGAGCTGCCTCGTGCAGATGCTGCATCTTGCATCCGCCACACGCGCCCGCATGAAGACCAAAGTTGGGACACCCTGGCTCCACCCGCTGGGACGACTGGTTGTGTACTGCGGTCGTCGATGCGCCTTCCCACTGCTTCTTCCGGCGCGTCACCTCGGTACTGACCCACTCTCCTGGCAATCCACCTTCAACAAACACCACTTTGCCATCGGGCCGATGCGCAATGCCTTTGGCATCGATATCAAGTGACTCGATATACAGGCTGTCTTCAGGGACGGAGAGAGGCCGCTCAGGCGCGTTCACCAACGGAATGGCGATATCGGAAGCTGCGGCAGCAGTTTGGTCTGTCATGCTTGAATCAGGTGTTCGATACCCTGCCACCTGGCGCCAGGAGCGGTGCCGGGCAGAGTGAAGGAATAGGCCTTATTGCCAGGCGTCGAGGTACTCGCGCCAGTGTGGTTCGTCACCTGCGAGCTGATCCAGGTCGGATTTGATCATCTCGATTTCCTGGTCGTATTCCGCAGGTGTGAGCCCGCCCCGCATTTTCTGGAACCGGCAGTACATGAGGTAGGTGTTCATGACGTCCGTTTCGCAGTAGCGGCGAATCTCCTCGAGTCCGCCTGCCTTGTACTGGGCGTAGACCTGTGAGCCATCCATGCCCAGCTTGCCGGGGAAGCCGCACAGCTTTGCCAATGCGTCCAGCGGGGCATTGTTCTTGGGGGAATACATGGCCAGCAAGTCCATCAGGTCAAGGTGACGCATGTGGTAGCGACTGATGTAGTTGTTCCACTTGTAGTCGCGATCGTCCTCACCCATGTCCCAGTACTTGCTCGCTTCCACCCCGTGCTGAAGCCCCCGGTAGTGCAGAACCGGCAGGTCAAACCCGCTGCCATTCCAGCTGACGAGCTGTGGCTGGTGCTTCTCCAGCACGTTGAAGAAAGTCTGCACCACCTTGCCTTCGCTTTGACCATCGCGGTCGACAAACGAATGGATCTTGAGACCCTCGCTGTTGCGGAACACGCAGCTGATCACCAGGATGCGCTGCAGGTGCAGAGGGGCGAAATCGCTCTTGCCATCGGCTTCACGTTCGGCCTTCCATCGCTCATACACCTGGTCTTCCGGCATGTCCGCGGGCTCGCCGCGGAGTGAGCGAAGCCCTTCCGCATCAGGAATCGACTCGATATCGAAAACAAGAACCGGCCAGGCCATCAGCGCTTGGGCAGGTGGGTCAGGGGATCAACAGGCTTGCCCTGGCGGCGAACCTCGAAATGCAGCTTGACCCTGTCGGTATCGCTGCTACCCATCTCGGCAATCTTCTGCCCGCGTCGCACCGTCTGGTCTTCACGCACCAGCAGAGCCTGATTGTGGGCATAGGCGGTGAGGTAGGTGTTGTTGTGCTTGAGGATGATCAGGTTGCCATATCCGCGCAGACCTGCGCCTGCGTAGACCACTCGACCATCAGCAGCTGCCACCACAGGATCGCCCAGGCGGCCGGCAATCGAAACGCCCTTGTTGCGGGCTTCGTCAAACGTGGCGATGACATCGCCCTTGGCTGGCCAGAGGAAGTCGATTTCGTCCGGTCCGATGTCCGAAGCCTTGGTGGCAGGTTTCGGCTGCGGCGCGGCAGGCTCGGCCGCCGGCGCTGGTGCCGCACCTTCGGCGATCGGAGTCAGGGAACGCGACTCCACACTTGAAGAGGAAGCAGCTGCCGCTGGCGCAGTGGCGACTGGTGTGCCACCACTGTTGGTGGCCGGTGGGCTCATCTGGACGCCACCGGAGACTGCGGCAGGAGTGCTCGGCGGGGTTGGCGGAGCCACCCGCAGAACTTGACCGACCTCCAGAACGTTGGGGTTGGGCAAGTTGTTCCATGCTTGCACGTCGCGCCAGGCCTGCCCGCTTTCGAGGGCAATCCGATAGAGCGTATCGCCCTGTTTGACGGTGTAGAAGCCTGACTTGCCCGCGTTTTCGGCACCTGGCAAGACTTGCGCTGGCGTACCGACCGCTGCGCCCATCCGGTCTTCCACGGGGGCGGGCGAGGTGACTCGTTGCGTTTGACAACCAGCCAGCACCATGACGGCGGCAGCGACGAGCAGCACGGTCGTACGCTTGACCACCTGGCTTCCGGGCCCAGCCGTCGGCACATGGGTAGCAACAAGTGTTTCGGTCATGCTATGAATCTCCCAGCAAATTTGGTACAGGGGACGGGCACACCAGTGCGCCTCCCGGCGTGAAACAAGCAGGCGGATCACCTGCCTGCGTTCAAACTACACCCGATTTTAGAGGCACGAAGAGGACGGCCTCCAGGACGGTCTGCTTCACCCCGTGGGGAGTCTTGTCGATCACCACCAGGTTTTGCCGCCCGGGACCGGTTTGCGCCGGTGCCACGATGCGGCCTCCAACGGCCAATTGCTCGATCCAGGCGTCGGGAATGGCCTCCCCACCCGCTGCAGCAATGATGCCAGCATAGGGGGCACCTTTCGGAAACCCCTGCATGCCGTCACCGAGAATCAGGTGAACATTGGACAGTCTGAAGTGCCGAAGGTTCTCCCGGGCTTTCTCATGAAGGCCGCGCAGGCGTTCAATGGAATAGACCTCTTGCGACAAATGGCTCAGCACTGCAGCCTGATAGCCACAACCCGTACCGATATCCAGTATGCGATGAGGCCGCTCGCTGCGCCCCTGAATGAGCAGCTCGATCATTCGGGCCACGACATTCGGCTTTGAGATGGTCTGGCCCAAGCCAATCGGCAGGCTCGTGTCCTCATACGCCTGATAGGACAGGGCCGAGTCGACGAAGCGGTGGCGCTCGACCGCCTGCATGGCTGCGAGTACACGTTCGTCCTCTACACCCTGCTTGCGCAGTTTGGACACCATCGCTGCTCGCGCCGAGCGTGTATCGGATGCGCCGGCACCGGCGGTCGCTCCAACGACTTTGGCCGCCACAGGCTTGGCACCTGGCTCCATCCCCGCACTGCGGGCACTCGCAACTGCAGCGGCGGCCCTGGCCGTTGCCGACGCTGGCGCCGCTGGGCGGGCAGATGTGCCACCCAGGTCCAGTCGTGCGGGAAAACTCGGTCGCGGCCGGCCATCAGGGCGCGGCGGCACGGGCGACGCCGGGAAGCGCTTGTCGGTCATTCACCGCCCCCGGCTTGCCCCGGAACCCGGATGGTCCGCGCCAGCGGTGCCCAGTAAGGGAGACGCTCATGGTCTGTCAGGTCTACCTGCAGCGGCGTCATGGAGACAAAACCCTCATGTGCTGCGTGAAAGTCGGTTCCCTCGGCATCGTCCTTGGCCGGGCCGGCACCACCGATCCAGTACATGGTTTCACCTCGAGGGTTGACCTGCGTGATCACTTGCTCGGCACTGTGACGCCGTCCCAGCCTGGTGACTTTGACACCTTTGACGGCGTCTCGGGGAATGCTCGGGACGTTGACGTTGAGCAGCCAGGGCGCGTCATCGGATTGGCGCTGCCTGAGCGAAGGCATGAGCGATGAGACGATTTCTGCCGCCATCTCACCCGCAGTGTCCAGATGCTGCCAGCCCTTCTCGGTTTGAGAAAAGGCGATGGCCGGGATGCCAAACAGGTAGCCTTCCATGGCCGCTCCCACCGTGCCGGAGTAAATGGTGTCATCACCCATGTTGGCGCCGTTATTGATACCGGAGACCACCAGGTCCGGGCGATATCCCAGCAGGCCTGTCAATGCGATGTGAACACAATCTGCCGGTGTTCCGTTCACGTAGCGAAAACCGTTGGCCGCCTCGTGAACATACAGTGGCGAATGCAATGACAGCGCATTGCTTTTTGCACTGTTGTTTTGCTCGGGGGCCACGACCTCCACATCCGCCAGCGGCTTGAGTGCGTCGTACAAGGCCTTGAGGCCCAGGGCCTGGTAGCCGTCGTCGTTGGAGATCAGGATTCTCATCGAAGATGATTGTAGGTCTTGCTGACTGAACTTTGGCTGATCACTGCGCACCCGGCCGTCGGCAGCAACATGCAGACAACAAAAAAGCAAGCCCGGCAGAACCGGGCTTGCTTTGGTATCAGTTGGGGTGGCTGATGGGGCTCGAACCCACGACAACAGGAATCACAATCCTGGACTCTACCAACTGAGCTACAGCCACCGCAAGACAGGCATTATAGCCTGAAAATCAACCCTGATTCCACCTCGACCTCAGGAATCGGAAGTGTCTGTCAGCTTGGGCTCTGGAACCAGGATCTTGACTTCAAGCATCTTCTCCAGCAGCTTGTAGTAAGCCTCGCCTTCGGCTGAACCCCACCACTGCCCATACTGGCCAACCTCGGAAATGCGCTGGGTTGCCTCTGGCTTGTCTCGAGGCACGACACTCAACACCTTGACCACGGCATAGCCAGAGCCGCCCAGATCAACACCTTTGAACACTGGCAGCTTCTCCGGCGCAGCGCTGAGCGCGGCATCCAGTACTTGCGGTGGAACACCCTGGTTGCCATTGCGAGAGACGGTCACAGGTGCAGGCATTTCTGTCCCGTTCGCGCCCGCGTTCAACTGCTCAAGCGCCTTTTGGCCTTCTTCTTTGGCCATGGCAGCGGAACGCTCAAAGACCAGTTGGGTCTTGACCGCATCCTTGACCTCAGTCAGGGCCTGCACATGACGAGGGTCATGACGTGTCACACGAGCTGCCACCAGCTTGCCAGCTCCGGCTTCCACAGCTGGCGTGTTGTTCTTGTCTTCCAGTGAATCTGCCGCAAACAAGGCCTCAAGCAGCTTGGGCGCGTTCACAGCATCCGGTGCTTCCGGGTTGCCATTGCGCGTGATGCCCGTGGCCGTCTCGACCCTGAGGCCAAACTTGTCGGCCACCGGCTTGAGGCTGTCAGGCTGGTTGTAGGTGAGGTTGGCAAACGCCTCGGCGTTCTCTGCGAACAGCTTTTGCGATTGCTGGTCCCGAATGTCTTTCTCGATGTCCTGGCGCACCTCCTCGAAGACGGGCGGCTGAATATCGGTCAACTCGATGATGTGGTAACCGAACTCTGTTTCCACAAGATCCGAGATCTCACCTTTGCTCTTGAGTGCAAACACGGCATCCTCGAAAGGCTTGACCATGGCGTTTGGCGCGATGAAGCCCAGGTCACCACCATTGCCGGATGAACCAGGGTCCTGCGACTCTCTCCTGGCGATTTCGGCAAATTTCTCCGGGGCCTTCCGCACCTCGGCGAGCACAGCCTGGGCATTGGCAAGCACCTTGGCCCTGCCTTCTTCCGTGGCGTCTGCCGGAAGGGTCAGCAGAATGTGGCTGGCACGACGCTTGGTCATGAGACCCTTGTTCTGCTCGAAGTAGGCTTTCACCTCATCTTCATTGAGCTCCATTGTCTTGCTCAGGCTGGCACTGTCGAGCACCACGTATTCGATGTCCACCGACTCGGCGGCCTGGAAGAGTTCCTGGTTGGCGTCGTAGAACGACTTGATCTCCTCCTCACTCGGCGTGACCTTGTCCTTGAAGTCCTTGGCCAGGAACGTCTTGAAGCTGATCTCACGCTTCTGGAAGAACGCATCGAGCGCCACGTCAGCCACCGCTTCGGTCGGCATGGTGGTCGTGGTAATGCCGCCAATGATCTGCTGGCGCGCCATGTTGGCACGGTAGTTGGCTTCGTAACTCTCGGGCGTCAGGCCATTGCCCGCCAACAGATCCTGATACGCCTGAAGGTCGAGCGACCCGTCTTCGTTCTTGAGCTGGGCCAGTGTCGGGTCTTGCAAGAGCGCCTTGCTCAGGCGCTCTTTGGAAATCACAATGTGGAACTTGTTCGCGGCCGTCGACAGAACCCGGTCACGCACAAGAGCGGTCAGCGTGCCATATCGTGCGCTTGGCGAATCCAGGAGCTTGGCATCCAGATCCGGCATTTGTTCCTGCATTCGTCGAACCTGGTTCTGGTGAGCCTGCTCCCACTCGTCGCGCGTGATCTCCTCACCTGCGATGCTGGCCACTGCCTCACTGCGCTGGGTCAGACTTGTATAACCGTCAACGCCCCAAAGCACAAAGGACGGAACAATCAAAACCAGCAAGAAGGCCATCAGGTACTTCTTGTGTGTGCGAATGGACTCAAACATGCAGTATCAATCCTGAAACATCACGGCGCCTGCGACGATACATTCCGCGTCGACAGTGCGCATCAACAAAAAAGGCGAACCCGGGTTCGCCTTTTATTGGGTGGTGGGTGCTGACGGGGTCGAACCGCCGACCTACGCCTTGTAAGGGCGCCGCTCTACCAACTGAGCTAAGCACCCCACCGAAAACCAACCAGGGATGCTCAGTTCAGAGCGTCCTTCAGGGCCTTGCCCGGACGGAACTTTGGCACCTTGGCAGACTTGATTTTAATCTCAGCGCCGGTGCGTGGGTTGCGACCTTTGCGTGCAGGACGCTTGGTCACGGCAAACGAACCGAAACCAACCAGAGAAACGGTGCCGCCTTTTTTCAGCGTGGTGCGGATGGCAGCGATAGTCGAATCCAGAGCGCGGGTTGCTGCAGCCTTGGAAATGTCGGCATTCTTGGCGATGTGTTCGACGAGTTCGGTTTTATTCACGAATAGCCCCTCATGAAGTGTTGAAAAAATCCGTTGTGGATCGACTGACTCAAAACCAATGGTATCTCATGTGACCAGCGGAAAATCGATCAGCTTTGTTCGCATGCCCCGTCTTCCGGACTTCAAACAACCACTGGAAGATTAGACCCAAGTGATTTGCCTGCTGTCAATACGTTCAGAAGCAAACAGCCAGCAAGACCGGTGCGAAGGAAGGGATTCTAGACGCTTGGGCTGGCGACTGGCGGCCTCGTAGCAAAAAATCACGGTTTCACGGGCTTTGTAGGCCGATTTCATGTGTTTTGCAGCGCCTTCGCAACAGCGTCACCCATGCTGCTCGTGCTTCCCGTGCCGCCCAGATCAGGCGTCTTGCAAGAGACATCTGCGCGTGCGAGTGCCGACTCGATGGCCTCCACAATCGCATCGTGAGCGGCCTTGTGGCCCAAGTGATCAAGCATCAGGGCCGCACTCCAGATTTGACCCACGGGGTTGGCGATGGCCTTGCCGGCGATGTCCGGTGCCGAGCCGTGCACTGGTTCAAACAGCGACGGCCACTGCCCTGACGGGTTCAGATTGGCGCTGGGTGCCAGCCCGATCGTGCCCGTGCAGGCAGGCCCAAGGTCGGAGAGTATGTCGCCGAACAGATTGCTGCCGACCACCACGTCAAACGTGGCAGGCCTCTGCACGAAATGTGCTGTGAGGATATCGATGTGGAACTGCTCGACTGCAACATCGGGATACTGCCTGGCCATCTCTGCAACGCGCTCGTCCCAGTAAGGCATCGTGATTGAAATCCCGTTGCTCTTGGTCGCACTCGTCAGCCGTCGGGCCGGTCGCGATTGCGCAAGCTCAAACGCATATCTCAGGACACGATCGATGCCAACGCGCGTCATCACTGTTTCCTGCATGACCATCTCGCGCTCGGTCCCTGCAAACATGCGCCCGCCCACGCTGGAGTATTCCCCCTCCGTGTTCTCGCGAACAATCACGAAGTCGATCTCCCCTGGTGCATAAGGCTGGCCATCCTTGCGCACGACTGGCGCCATCACCCCGGGCATGAGCTTGGCTGGCCGGATGTTGACGTATTGGTCGAACTCGCGCCGGAACTGCAGCAAGGATCCCCACAGCGATATGTGATCAGGCACGGCCTCGGGCCAGCCTACAGCACCAAACAGGATGGCTTCGTGCGAGCCAATCTGCTGCTTCCAGTCGTCGGGCAGCATCTTTCCATGGCGCTGGTAGTAGGCACAGCTGGCAAAGTCGAAATGGTCGAGGGTCAGCTTGAACCCAAACCTCTCCTGTGCCACTGCGAGTACCTTCAGTGCCTCTGGCATGACTTCAGTGCCAATGCCGTCTCCGGCGATCACCGCAATGCGATGTGTGTCCTTCATGGTGAATTCTCCAGTTTCTGCGTCGACCTACCTGGCGTGTCCCGTGACTGATTTGGGTGAGCGGACCACCAGGCTCACCCCCACCGCCGTGATGACAATGCCGCAAAGCGTCACCATCGAGATGGGCTCGTCAAACAGAATCAAGGCAATCACGGCCGTGCATGGCGGCACCAGATACATCAGGCTTGCCACCGTCGCCGCTGCCCCGCGCTGAATGAGCAGGTACAGCAGCGAACTGCCCCCCAGCGTGAGACCCAGCACAGACCATGCCATTGCACCGCTGAGCTGTGCCGTCCAGCGCACGCTCTCTGTCTCCATGAAGGCCAATGGCAAAGCGACAACCAGCGCAGCAGTGAGCTGAACAGCATTGGCCGAGCGAACGTCACATGGTTTGACAAACCGCTTCTGGTAGAGGGTTCCGGCTGTGATTGAGATCAGCGCCCCGAACGCGAACAGCAGATTGACCGCATTGGCCTGATCGCCCGGGCTGCCGTGCGTGATCTTGCGCCAGACGACCAGGAGCAGGCCGAGCAATCCAAGAGAAAGGCCTGCCCATTGGCGGCGGCTGATCCGCGGTTGACTCCGATCCATCAGCGTCACCCAGATCGCCGTCAGGACAGGCTGAAGGCCCACGATGAGGGCCGAAAGCCCGGCCCCCATGCCTGCTTTCACCGCAGCCCATACGCCTCCGAGATACCCCGCATGCATGAGAACGCCTGTGACGGCGAGGTGAAAGACTTGCTGACGCGATGAAGGCCAGGCCACACGCGCCAGCACGATCCAGACGCCAAAGCAGAGAATGGACAGCGCGAACCGCCATGCCAGAAACGACATCGGGGGCGCATGTGGCATGCCAAAGCGGGCCACGATGAACCCGGTGCTCCAGATGAGGACGAACACGGCGGGGATGGCCGTGATCCATGGAGACTCTTCTGCGGCGCCGGCGGGAGAGGAGGTGCTCAACGTGCACGCGCCCGGATTTCCGGCAGCGCTTTCTGAAGGTAGTAAACCATGGACCAGATGGTCAGAACGGCCGATGCCCAGATCAGCCAGGTCCCCCAAACGTTCGTGTCAATCAGATCGGCCAGAACGCCGTCGTAGAGCAAGAACGGGATGGCAACCATTTGCACGGATGTCTTGACCTTTCCCACCATGTGAACAGCGACGCTTTTGCCTGCGCCGATGGTGGCCATCCACTCACGCAGCGCCGAGATCGCGATCTCCCTGCCGATGATGATCAGCGCCACAAACACATTCGCACGGTCGAGATGCACGAGAACCAGCAAGCTGGCGCAAACCAGAAACTTGTCAGCCACGGGATCCAGAAACGCGCCAAAGGACGAGGTCTGATTGAGCTTGCGGGCAAGATAGCCGTCTGCCCAGTCGGTCAGTGCAAACAGCACGAACATGACTGTGGCGGCCAGATTCTGCTCGGCCGTGCTCAGTGAGCCCAGGTAGAAGACACCGATGATCAATGGGATCGCGACGATGCGGGCCCAGGTCAACAAGGTGGGAAGGTTGAAGAACATGATGCCGCCATTATGGCCGAGGACTCAGTGCAAGGCCCGGTAGATCGCGTCTGCCAGTTCGGTGGAGATCCCCTCCACCGTGCACAGATCCTCCGCGGTGGCGGCTGTCACGCCCCTGACACCACCAAAGCGTTGCAGTAGCCTTGCCCTCTTCTTTGGCCCGACACCCGGGATGTCCTCCAGGCGGCTTCCCCCGGTTCTGACCTTGGCCCGCTGTGCTCGCATCCCGGTGATCGCAAAGCGGTGCGCCTCATCGCGGATTTGCGCGATGAGCATGAGGGCGGCCGAGTCATGGCCCAAATAGACCTTTGGCCGGCCGTCTGCAAAGACCAGCTCCTCCAGGCCAACTTTGCGCCCTTCCCCCTTCTCGACGCCAACCAGCAATGAGGTGTCCAGACCCAACGCTTCGAAGACTTCGCGTGCAACGCCGACCTGACCTTTGCCCCCATCGATGAGCACCAGATCAGGCAACCGGCGATCGGCCTTCTTGCGCGCCGGCGCGTTCGCGCCAAGCCCATCTGCCTGGTCCTGTGGTGGCACGGGCGCAGGGTGACTGCCGTCCCCTTCAGGCTCCGCGATGTCGACGCCACCCTCGGGATCAGCCTCCTGCATCGCCAAGGCGAGTGGCTCGTAGCGTCTGGTCAGAACCTGCCTCATGGCGGCATAGTCGTCGCCGGGTGTGATGCCTGCGATCTTGAAACGCCTGTACTGGGCGTTTTGCATCTTGTGCTCTTCAAACACCACGCACGATGCCTGGGTGGATTCCCCGGCCGTATGCGAAATATCGAAACACTCAATGCGTAGCGTCTCCAGCGATTCGTCGGGCAGGCCGAGTGCGTCTGCCAGGGCCCGGGTTCTGGCTTGCTGCGAGCCTTCTTCTGCCAGCAATCGTGCCAGGGCCAGCTCTGCATTCTTTTGCGCCATCTCCAGCCAGATTCGGCGGTGCTCTCGTGGCTGGTGCGTGACCGTCATCTTCAGTTGCAGCTGCTCTGTGAGCGCTGTCAGCAAATCCTTGCTGACCGGATGGCTGGTGATCAGTGAGTGCGGCGCTGGCGCACCCAGGTAATGCTGTGCCACAAAGGCCTCCAGCACGCGCTGCGCAGGGTCAATCATGGAGGCGGCGCCCTCTCCTTCAGCGGCCATGGCAGCTTCAATCTGAGTCGCATCCTCGACATGTGTCGGGAAATAGGCCCTGTCGCCCAGATGACGCCCACCTCTGACCATGGCAAGGTTCACACAGGCGCGCCCGCCCTGGACTTTCGCGGCCAGAATGTCGACATCCCGGTCGCTGACCGTCTCCACCGCCTGCTGGTGCAGCACCTTGGAGAGCGACTGGATCTGATCACGCACCGCCGCGGCCTCTTCATAGGCCAGAGACTCCGCATGGCCGGCCATTCGCGCTTCCAGTTCCTTGAGCACATTCTGCGTCTCGCCCCTGAGAAACGCCTCGGCATCTGCCACATCCCGACCGTACTCCTCCGGCGAAATCAGCTCAACACAAGGACCCGTGCAACGTTTGATCTGGTAGAGCAAGCACGGCCGTGTCCGATTGGCAAAAATCGTGTCTTCGCAGGTGCGCAACCGAAAGACTTTTTGCAAGAGCGAAATGGACTCTTTCACGGCCCATGCGCTGGGATAAGGCCCATAGTAGCTGTGCTTGCGTTCGACCGCACCGCGGTAGTAGGCCATCCGCGGGAAGCGTTGAAACGGTTGCGTGGACGCCTTGCCGCCGGCCTTGCCCCCACCATCCCTGAGGCCCGTGATCTTGAGGTAGGGGTAGCTCTTGTCGTCCCTGAAGAGAATATTGAACTTGGGGTTCAGGGTCTTGATGAGGTTGTTTTCCAGCAGCAGGGCTTCGGCTTCCGAACGCACCACCGTGGTTTCCATGCGGGCAATGCGGCTGACCATGTGGCCGATTCGGGTGCCGTCGTGGTTCTTCTGGAAATAGCTGCTGACGCGCTTTTTGAGGTTGCTCGCCTTGCCAACGTACAGAACCTGACCTTCAGCATCAAAGTAGCGATACACCCCCGGGAGGCCAGGCAAAGCCGCCACCTGCTTCAACAACTCATCCGAATGGCTACCACTGTTCATGGCGCTATTGTCCATCAGCACGGGAAGACCCATCGATTTCAGGCAAGATCGGGGCTGAATGAGCCAAGCCAACTCCCCCTCCCCAAATGCCACGCCGTCATCTTTGGGCAGTCGCGACCAGCCAACCTGGGTGGTTTTCTGCCGCGTCATCGACAACCTGGGCGACATCGGCGTTTGCTGGCGCCTGTGCAGCAACCTCGCCCAGCATGGGATTCGGGTCGAGCTCTGGATAGACGTACCGGACGACCTGTCGTGGATGGCACCAGGGGCACTGGAAGGGGCGGTAACCGGCATCACGGTCCACCACTGGGCTGAACCGCTTGACGCCGGACAACGCATCGCTGCCGGGCAGATGACAGAAGCGGACGTCTGGATCGAGGCCTTTGGCTGCAACCCACCCGACGTCTGCCTGGCTGCGCTGGCCGAGCTTATCGCCAAAGGGCGGCAGGCTCCTGTCTGGTTGAACCTGGAATACATGAGTGCCGAGAGCTACGTCGAGCGCTGCCACCGACTGCCTTCCCCCATCATGACCGGGCCACTCGTGGGCGTCACCAAGCACTTCTTCTACCCGGGCTTCACCTCTCGCACAGGCGGCCTGCTGCGGGAAGCCGACTTGATGGAGCGTCAGGCGCACTTCCAGGCAACGCACTGGATGAACACGCGACTGGGCCTGCAGCCATCAGAGGTTCACCGGGCGTTGATGTTCTGTTATGCACCGGAGGCCATGCAATCGCTGCTGTCGCAATGGAACTCAGGCGCTGAACCGGTCGAATGCCTGGTCACGCCAGGCTGGGCCAGCGATGCAGTGGACGAGGCTCTTGGGGAGATCACCGCCTCGGCGGACGGCCAGCTCACGCTCAAAGCCTTGCCCTATGTCACACAGCCTGAATTTGACCAGCTGCTATGGTCGACCGATTTCAATTTCGTTCGCGGAGAAGACAGCCTGGTCCGCGCGTTGTGGGCAGGCAAACCCTTTGTCTGGCAAATCTATCCGCAGGATGACGGTGCTCACCACGCCAAACTCGAGGCATTCCTTGACTGGCTCGATGCGCCCGACAGCTGGCGAGCGTTTCACCGGCAGTGGAATGGCATCGGGGACGACCCACTGCGATGGCCCGGGTGGGACGAGGTGCAGCGATGGCAGAGTGTTGTGCTGGCGGCGCGGGACAAGTTGTTGAGACAAGACGATCTGGCCACCCAGTTGATGGGGTTCGTCTCCAGACTGCGGCAGGCTTGAACCTTTGAACCTTTGAACCTTTGAACCGTTGAACCGTTGAACCCTTGGGTCCGTCAAGACCCAAGACAAAGCAAAGCAAAGAAAGGGCTGACCTGCGGTCAGCCCAGCTCTAGTGCTCCGAGAGCCCTCTTTGAGCGGTCAATCGATCAGGACGCGTTGGCCTTGACGTTCAACTCTTCAAGTTCTCCGATCCCAGAGCCCGAAGTTGAGCTTCGCATGATCCAGATACGGCCGTCCTTTCTGTGCCGCCAGATGAGATCATCGATCCCATCGCCATCCACATCCGAGGCAGTCACCAGCGCTCCCCAGCTTGGACGACGCGGAACGAGCGCAGTGGAACGATGCAGTCGATACAAGCCGTCTTCGTCCCCGCTGGTCATATAGGTGATGTAGCGGTAGTAGTCCCTGACGACATCAGTGTAGCCATCGCCGTTGATGTCAGCCAGCGCTACGATCTTCCCTGGCGCATAGTCAATTCGCCCAGGTGTGACGCCCGAAATATCGTATTCCTGGTTGGCCTCGTCCCATCCCAGCACGAGCACTTCGCTCTTGTACTTGTAGTGGTAGAGCATGATCTCTACTCGGTCGTCCCCTGTGAAGTTCCCGATCCCCAGCACATGGAAGTACGAGTAGTCCAGTGTCGTGGGCATCCGATTCGCGAAGTACTCGCCTTCTTGATCCGGATCGGGCGTAATGAGCACTGTGACGAGTGACTTGGCCCTAGTCCCACTGTCCCAAAGAACCAAGTCCGCATACTCATCGCTGTCCAGCCGACCTACGCCAACGACAAGAATCTGCCTGTTCAGGCGCTCCATCAGCGTAGGGGCATGCGGAACAAGAGTCGTCACACCATCGACGGTTTGCTCGCGCAGTGTCAGCATTCGAAGTGAATAGGTCCCGTCGCTCTCTTTGGCCCGAAAGAGTATGTCATCACGGCCGTCGCCGTTCATGTCCAGGACTGCCAAAGCATCCGGGTTCTCGTCTGAAACGGCCAGTCCTGCATCGAGAACCGTCCAACTGGACACTTGACCCGTGCTGCCTTCAATCTCGGCGGAGAGGTAGGCATTGAGCCCCAGGCCTCCGTTTCGGGTCGCAGCAAACAGAAGTTCGCGTTGACCATCTCCATCCATGTCTGCCGAGGCCCAAACATTCTGCGCATCGATGTTCAGCCACCGGCGCATGCCTCTCGCGTACGCAGCCGACAGGCGACCATAATAGTCTTGCCTTCCATTGCCATAGTTCAGAGACACCGTACTGCCAGCCGCATTGGCACATGCCGAGTAGCCACCCCAGAGCGTGCCGACCACCTGGTCGTCCGGATTCAACAAAGCCGATCCACTGCTGCCACCTTCAGTTGTTCCCTGCCCCGTCCAATAGACCTTCAGGTAACTGCGGTTGTGCCAGTAAGCGGCTCCCTCGCTGAATTTCAGGAGACTGCCCGAAGGGTGGTGAAAACTCTTGATGGCCTCACCGCTGTACACATAGCTCGCATCCCAGCCAGCCAGAGTCACGTCTTCAGGCAGGGCCTCCCACAGGTTCATTCGCAAGAGCGACATATCGGTCCCCCACGATGACTTTCTCTCGGAATAGAGGTGCTCCCACCGCCCCCAGAAATCCACAGCCCTGCCATCAAGCGTACTGGCATTGCATGCAGATGACCGGAAGAATGCCGTGGCCAGCATGTCGGAGGCCTGTGCCTGATTGGCCACGCAGTGGTCAGCCGTCAAGACGTAGGGGATGCCTGAGCCCGCGTTGTCACCAATCAGCGTCCCCGTGCACATGTAACTGCCAGCAAGCCCGAAGCGGTCGTATTCAAGCAAACTCAATTGCAACGTCGCATCGGCAGCGGAAGGTGTGCTCCCCACAGTGCAAACTGCGTCTTGCTGGCACGCACCCGAATAGTCAATGCCATCGTAGTTGAAAACAGCTTTCGACCCCGCTTCCTGCTGGCTCACCACCATATGAACCACTTGGTCGATCCGAAGGTCCACATCGGACACAGACGCTCCAGGTGGCACCGCCACCTCCACGACAGTGGTATCCCCCGGGATGACGCTGGTCCAGAACAAGGACTTCCCCTGTGCGTCCGGATCTGCGGCCTTGGCAGCGAGGACGCTAAGTACCTCGCTGGAATGCAGTTGCACCATGGTGCTGGCGTCGGGCGCGTAAAACCTCAGAAGTGCGCTGTCCGGCAGGCTACCGACGGCAAGAGCGACCCTGAGACCCTTGGCGTCTGGGGACCGGACGCCAACGGCAGCACGCTTCCAGCCACCGTCGCCATCCATCCAGGTCCACGCTGCGGACGATGTAGATGCCACAGCCGAACCACCTTGACCTAATGCGGAGGCAGTCGTCGTGCTCTTGGATGCCACACGACGGCCAAACCCTGTTCGCTTGAGCTTGCTGCCACCGTCCTCGTCACTAGTCGCCAATGACTGCTGCAGGATAGCCTGCTCCGCCTTGGTGGCATTTCCGAGCTCCACGATGGAAGGCGTGGGCGCACCTGTCAAATCTCGTGCGACGACCACCTTGCGCTTCACTACCAGGCTTGCCGAAGCATGGCGAAACGATTTCGCTCCCTCATCGAACGTCTCGGCAGTAGAAGTGTCCGCAGCTGGATCCAAAATGGTTCCAGGAGTGATGACTTTGTCGGCTGTACCATACTCCTCTGAGTCCCTGGCTTCGTCCGATACAACAATATCCGGAAGTCTCTGGACGCCGCCCTCACCTCGATCGGCGCTGTCGTCACCACCACAACCAGCCAATAGGCCGACCAGCAAGCCGATCACCATCATTCGACTGGGCCTGACGAGGCAAATATTGCCACGACGCGCTGTTGGTTTGTTGGATTGCATTGGTGCTCCCGGTTCTGACAATTTTCCATTGCAGGCCGCCCAAAAAGGTCCACAGGCATCCATCCCATGCGCCCAAGGGCAGACTCTGGCCTTGTACACCCCAGGCGGATAAGAACATTCGCCTGGCTCGTACCACCTGCGCCGAAATGGCGCGAAACAGGTGACTAGGACTTCGTGGACGCAGCAAGCTAAAATAGACTGTTTACCGCTGCTGACCCAGGCCTGTCATGAAAGTCATATCGGCTGAAAGCGCGGAAACCTGAATCTGACCCTCAGTGGCCAAAGCCCGTGAAATGCGTCACTTTATCCTCGTATTTCCATTTGGCCCAAGCTTGGAAACCCTATGAAAACCGCTCAAGAAATTCGTGCTGGCAACGTCATCATGCACGGCAAGGACCCCATGATTGTTCTGAGAACCGAATACGCCAGAGGTGGCCGAGGCGCCTCGACCGTGCGGATGAAGCTCAAGGGACTGCTGATCGCCACCGGCACGGAAGTGGTGTTCAAGGCCGATGACAAGATCGACAACGTCATCCTTGAGCACAAGGAGTGCACCTACTCCTACTTCGCAGACCCCATGTATGTCTTCATGGACACGGACTACAACCAGTACGAAGTGGAAGCGGAAAACATGACCGACGCCCTGAACTACATCGAAGACGGAATGGCCGTCGAGGTGGTGTTCTACGAAGGCAAAGCCATCTCTGTGGAGATGCCAACCAGCGTCGAGCGCGAAATCACCTGGACCGAGCCGGCCGTCAAGGGCGATACCTCTTCCGGCAAAGTCATGAAGCCAGCCAAAATCGCAACCGGCTTCGAAATTTCGGTGCCACTGTTCGTGAGCCAGGGTGACCGCATCGAGATCGACACACGCACGGGCGAGTACCGCAAGCGCGTCTGAGTGCCCCGCAAGGTCATGGGGGCATGCAGAGCACTGCCCATGTCCTCTGACAACTTGCAAGACGATCAAGGCTCCTTCGGGAGCCTTTTTGCTTCCCTGTTCTGACAGGGTACGCCACCCAGACAACCCAAACCACAAAGAACGCAAAGGAACACCATCCGGTGGAACTGATTTCGAAAATCACGGACGTGATCGTTCCGGTGTTTCTCATCGTGGCCATTGGCTATGGCTACGCGCGGCGCACCCCGACCGACCTGAGCACATTCAACCGAATCGCACTGGATGTGCTGGCACCGCTGTTGGTGTATTCGGCACTCGCCTCAAAGGACTTCCACCTGACCGACCACGTCCCCTTGCTTGTTGGCGGAGCGGTGCTGATTCTGGGCAGCGGCCTTCTGGCCTGGGCAGTGGCGCACCTGTTCGGTGCACAACCCCGAACCTTGGTTCCGGTGGTCATGTTCAACAATTGCGGCAACATGGGGCTGCCTTTGGCGTTATTGGCTTTTGGCCCTGAGCATTTCGGTGCAGCGGTAGCACTGTTTGCCGTGAGCAACCTCCTGCACTTTTCACTGGGCGCCCGCATCACCAGCTCGCACGCACGGTCACGTGAACTGTTTCTGAGCCCGCTGATGATAGGCACGGCACTGGGGTTTGTCAGCGCGCTCACCGACATCCGCCCTCCTGCTCCTGTGCTGGAAGGCTTCAAGCTATTGGGGGACGCCACCTTGCCGATGATGCTGTTTGCGCTTGGTGTCCGCCTGACGGCCCTCAACAAATCCGGCCTGAGCATTGGCCTTCTGGGCGCGCTAAGCCGCCCTGTGCTTGGCCTGATCATTGCATTGCCATTGGCATGGGCGCTGGGCCTGGAGGGGGCGGCCAAAGGCCAGCTGTTGCTTTTTGGGGCATTGCCTCCGGCCGTCATGCAGTTCATGCTGGCAGACCGCTACCATCAGGAACCGGAAAAGGTGGCCGCCATGATCATGCTGGGCAATGCGCTGGCCGTGGTCTTCGTCCCCCTGGGACTGGCCATCGGGCTCTGACGTCACCGGCCACGGCTGGCGACGGCTGCCTTTCATTTTCCAGCTGACGCTGCTGAAACAGACAAAAGGAAACGGTTTGAACAAGCCTCCTATCCAAGACATCACCGAGCAACGCCTGGCTGACGCGTGGGCCGAATTGCATGCGCAGGCCAACGACGGTTATGCACTCAAAGCCGATGCCTATCGCCTCGCATTTGCCGACCCTGAGTTCATGCTTCGTCGCGAAACGCGTGGCATGCGCCTTCAACTCGAAATGCTCAAGCCTGATGTGGCCCAGATGGAGCTGGAGATCGACAACACCATTGTGGTGTTTGGCAGTGCCCGGGTTCGCGAGCCTGACGAGGCAAAACGACAGCTTGCCGATGCGCAGGCCAAAGGCGACGCCAGGCTCATCAAGCGCGCAGAAGCACTGGTGCGCAATGCCAAATACTATGACGAAGCAAGGGCCTTCGCCCGTCTGGTGGCCAGCTACAGCGCCAAATGCCCCAAGGAAGACCAGCTCTACATCTGTACAGGAGGTGGCCCCGGCATCATGGAAGCGGCCAACCGTGGCGCACACGACGAAGGAGCGCTCAATGTCGGCCTCAACATCGCCTTGCCCCATGAACAATCAGGCAACCGTTTCATCTCGCGCGAACTTAGCTTCAAGTTTCACTACTTCGCCATGCGCAAGATGCACTTCATGATGCGCGCAAAAGCCATGGTGGCATTCCCAGGAGGCTTTGGTACGCTGGATGAGCTCTTCGAGGTACTGACCCTCGTGCAGTGCCGCAAGGCCAAACCCATCCCCATCGTCCTGTATGGCAGCCATTACTGGAAACGGCTCCTTAACTTTGAAGCACTGGTCGAGGAAGGCACCATTTCGGCAGAGGATCTGGATCTCTTCGAGTATGTGGACAAACCGGACGATGCCTGGGCCGTCATCAAGCGCTTCTACGCCTTGCCCGACGCCTGACCTGTCGCCCTTTCCCCGGCACTAGCGCCCCATGACCCGCTGAGGGCCCGGTGGCTGGTCGAGCAGGCCGCGCAAGGAGCGAGGCAGCCAAGCCAGCCCGCCAACGAGCAGCCCTACCGCCCAGGAAACGCCTGCAGCGCCCACATAGGCGCCGGCCAAGCCGAATACCGTCGGCATGATGGCACTCGAGCCATTGATGGCCATGGTCCGCAGTGCCAGCGCTTCGGCATGGCGATGTCGCGGGGTGATCTGGTGCAGGGCGCTCATGACCATCGGCTGTACCGACCCCAGCACAAGGCCCAGCAACGCGGAGGCCATGCCCATCCACCAGGGGTTGGGCGCGAACGGGTAAGCGCCCAGCACCAGGCCCGAGACCAGCATGGCACCGCCGATGACAGTGGCTTCATGCAGATGCCTGGCCAGGCATGGAATCAGCACGCGAATCACTGTCGCTGCGATGGCGAAGCTGCCCAGGATCGATCCGATGACGGTAGCCGACACACCTCGCTCCACGCCGATCAGTGGCACGATGAAACTGTGCACATTCCAGCACGACGCCATGGCCCAGTTCACCGCCATCAGGCGGGCGAAAGCCGCATTGCGCAGCAGATCCCAGGCTGACCCCTTTGGCTCGCCCTCTGGTGGCGCCACCCTGTCGATCTCTGTCACGCGCCCGATCAGAGCCAAGGCCACCATGGGCACAAAGGCCAACGCAAGAAAAGCCACTCGATAACCAGCAGCATCAATGACGACACCGGCCATCATGGGCCCCAGAAAGTTGGATGCCGATGGTCCGATGGCCATCCAGCTGAACACCTGGCGCAACTGGGCAGGCGTTTCTGTCAGCAAACCTGCATGGCGCTGCACCGATATCAGGGTGAGATTGTTGGCCGCACCGCAAAGCAGCGCAGAAACACAAAGAACCTCCAGGCGGGGCCAGATGGCCCCCAACGCAGCCCCCGTCACCACCAGCGCGGCGGCCAGCCAGACCGGCTTGCGCAATCCATAGCGGTTGGTCAACCGGCCCGCCGGCAATGCCAGCAAGACTTGCGACACGGCAAACAGGGACATCAACAGTCCAGCGGTGAGCGCCCCCTGACCCTGGCGCAAGACCATCAGCGGGCCAGCCATGCGCATGCCTGTCATGACCGTATTGATGCTGATCTGTGACAGCACCAGTCGAAAGACAGCCTGGCGAATGGTGGGCGTCAAGCGTCTGCCTCGCCCGATCCGTCGACCGCGTCAGGGGGAAGCAGCTGCTGCGCCTGGTCCTGCGGCAGAGCCTCCACCGTCTTCAGCGCACGCCCCATGGCACGGCTACGCACTTCGGCGGCGTCGAGCGTGTTGAGTACGGTCTGGGTCTGCGTCTTGACCTTGGCCAGCACGCCACCGAACTTGTCGAACTCCGTCTTGACCGCACCCAACACCTGCCACACCTCACTCGAACGCTTTTCCAGCGCCAGCGTGCGAAAGCCCATTTGCAAGGAGTTGAGCATGGCCATGAGTGTGGTCGGCCCTGCCAGGGTCACCCGCCATTGGCGCTGCAAGGACTCCATCAGTCCCGGCCGGCGCAAGACTTCGGCGTACAGGCCTTCGGTGGGCAGGAACAGAATCGCGAAATCCGTGGTGTGCGGCGGCTCCAGATACTTCTCGGCCATGGACTTGGCCTCAAGCCGGATGCGCTGCTCCAGGGCTTTGCTGGCCGCCTCGGCACCCTCCACATCAGCGCCCTGCTGCGCCTCCAGCAAGCGCTCGTAATCCTCATTGGGAAACTTGGCGTCAATCGGCAACCAGCACGGAGCGCCGTCGTCTCCTCGGCCGGGCAGTCGAATGGCAAAGTCCACCACGTTGCGGCTGTTCGGCCGCGTGGCCACCTGGCTGGCGTACTGGTCTGGCGCAAACACCTGTTCGAGCAATGAAGCGAGTTGCGCCTCGCCAAACATGCCGCGCGTCTTGACGTTGGTCAGCAAATGCTTGAGGTCGCCCACGCCCTGGGCCAGTGACTGCATTTCTCCCAGGCCCTTGTGGACTTGCTCCAGGCGCTCGGCGACTTGCTTGAAGCTCTCGCCCAGACGGGCCTGCAGTGTGGTCTGCAGCTTCTCGTCCACTGTGACCCGCATTTCTTCCAGCTTGGCTGTATTGGACTGCTGAAGCTGGCCAAGCTGGGTTTCCATGGTCTGGCGCAACTCGCTCAGGCGTCGTGCGTTGGCCTCGCTGAGGTCGCGCATCTGCTGGGTCAAGGTGTCTCCCAGCGTGCCACGCAATTGCACCAGTTGCTGGGCAAACGCGTCGATCTGCGCATTCTGGGTGCGCGTGGCCTCAGCCGCCTGCTGCGTCATGTTCTGGCTGATGCCTTGCAGCTGCTGCGTCAGGGTGTCGCCCAGCGTGCCTCTCAACTGCATCAGTTGCTGGGAAAACGCATCCAGCTGGGCGTTCTGGGTCCGGGTGGACTCAGCTCCCTGGCGCGAAATCTGCTCCTGAAAGCCCATCAGGGACTTTTGGAGCTCCTGCCGACCGTCCCTCGAGCTGTCGGCGATCTCGCGGCGCAGTTCAGCCTCCGTACGGCCGAGCTGGTCGGCCAGCAGCTGGGCTGTCTCTCCTGGTCTGCGCTGGCGCACCGCCAGCCAAAGCGTCACCAACAGGCCAAGCACTTGCAGCACGAGCAAGACGTATATCCAGATCGGGAATTCTTCGTTCATGACAGCAAATTATCAATGATGCGGGGCCTGCACCCGTAGAATGAGACGCTTTGTTTTGACACATTGACCAGGAGTCCTGATGAACGTCCATGACCGCCTCAATGAGCTGGGTATCGAGCTCCCTCCCGTTTCCGTGCCGGCTGCCGCCTATGTACCTTTTGTACAGACCGGCAAGATGGTCTTCCTGAGCGGTCATATCGCCAAGACGGCCGAAGGAAAGCCATGGGTTGGCCAGCTGGGCCTCACCATGAGCACTGAAGAAGGCCAGAAAGCGGCACGCGGCATCGCCGTTGACCTGATCGGCACGCTGGCCGCAGCCTGTCTGGAGGCCGGCACCGACCTCAATGGTGTGAAACGCATCGTCAAGGTCATGAGCCTGGTCAACTCCACCCCGACTTTTACCGAGCAGCACCTGGTGACCAACGGTTGCAGCGAGTTGCTTGGCGAGGTGTTCGGTCCGGCCGGTGCCCATGCGCGCAGCGCCTTCGGCGTGGCGCAAATCCCATTGGGCGCCTGCGTCGAAATCGAGCTCATCGCGGAGCTGGTGTGATGCTGTGAATGGCGGCTGCCACTGCATTCCACGCACACATAAAAAAGACCGCCTCATTGGCGGTCTTTTTTTTCAACCCTTCCGTACTGTCCGGCGCGCTCAAGCGTTTGCCAGCTCTTCTCGTGCCAGCACCTCAAACGACTCGCGTGTGCAAATGTGCTCTGGCCGGGGCGCCTGCCCTGAATAAGGTGACTGCACCCTGTTGCTCACTGCGTTGTACACAAAGAACGCGTTGGAGCGTGGGTCGGGCGTGATGTTGCCATTCGAGCCGTGCATGGTGTTGCAGTCGAACACGATCACGCTGCCCGGCTTGCCGAGTGCGGTCACAATACCGCCTTCACGCACCATCTGATCCAGGCAATCGTCACTCGGAACGCCATACTCCTGTTTCTTCAGTGACACCAGATGGTGGTTCTCGGGCGTGTGTCCCGCACAGACGGCATATCGGCGCTGGGAGCCCGGCACAAGCATCAGCGGCCCGTTGTGATGAAAGTTCTCGGTCAGCGTGATCGACATGCTCAGGGCACGCATGCGGGGCATGCCGTCTTCCACGTGCCAGGTCTCGAAGTCGGAATGCCAGTAGAACTCCTTGCCACGAAAACCCGGCTTGTAGTTCAGCCGCGACTGGTGAATGTAGACCTCGTCATCCAGGATGTACCGGGCCAGATCGGCCAGGCGCGGATCCGAGGCCAGACGTTCAAAGACAGGGCTGACCTTGTGAACGCGAAAGATGGAACGCACATCCAGGCTACTGAACTCGGTGATCGTCTCAGGAGAGTTCCGGATGGCATCATCATGGCGCATCCGGTCCTGTTCGGCTTGCAGCCGGGCCACTTCTTCTGGCGAGAAGACGTCATGCAGAACCAGAAAGCCATCACGCTCGTAAGCGTCAATCTGCTCCCTCTTCACTGGCGCGCCGGCCCTGTCTTTTGCGTACACCACAGGGTCGATCCGGTCGGTCAGGTGAGCGGGTTGACCGTTTCGTGAAGGGTAGACGTCGCTCTGCATTGTGCTTGCCTGCGTCACAACAGCGCCCTCCTCAAATGGTCTCAGCGTCGAGCTCGTAAGCGCCTTCGGCGTTGTGCACTTCCTTGCCGTTGAGCGGCGGATTGAAAACACAGGCCATCTTCATTTCTTCAAAGGCGCGTAATACGTGCTTGTCATGCTTGTCAAGGATATAGACCGTACCGGGCTCGATGGGGTATTTCTTTCCATCGGCCAGCGTTTCCACTTCGCCTTTTCCGGACATGCAATACACAGACTCCAGATGATTCTGGTAATGCATCTGGAAATCGGCCCCCTTGTAGATGGTGGTGATGTGGAACGAAAACCCCATCTGGTCCTCCTTGAGCAACAAGCGGGTGCTTTCCCAGTTGCCGTCGGGCGAGACAATGCGGCGATTCGACTGATTGGCTTCTGCCAGTGTTCTGACGATCATGACTTGGTTCTCCTGTATCGGGATGAAAGGCTGCTGTGCCGTGAAATATCAGGCGGATTCGAAGTAGACGATCTCTTCTGGCAGCTTGTCTATCTTGGCGCACACCTCCGAGACGGATGTCTCGACAATGTCAAGGCCCATCTTGAGGCTGTCGTCCGAGGTTGTGAGCGGGCACAGGAACTTCAATACGTGATCGTCCGCACCACTGGTCTCAATGATCAACCCCTTGGCGAAGCAGGCCTTGGCGATCTTGCCGGCAATGTCGCCATTGACACAGTTGATGCCCTGGAACATGCCGCGACCGCGTGTCGAGAAGTTGCCTTCGCCATATTTGGCGACGATTCCGTCAAGACGTTGAGCGACATAATCGCCCTTTCGCTGGATCTCAAGCTGGAACTTGTCATCACTCCAGAAGTGGTCAATCGCAGCCTTGGCCGTGACAAAGGCCAGGTTGTTGCCGCGGAACGTGCCGTTGTGCTCACCCGGCTTCCATTGGTCCAGCTCTGGCCGCATCAGCACCAGTGAGAACGGCAGTCCATAGCCACTGAGCGACTTGGACAGCGTGATGATGTCCGGCTCAATGCCTGCCGCTTCGAAGCTGAAGAAGCTGCCGGCGCGACCGCAACCTGCCTGGATGTCATCGACGATCAGAAGAACCTTGTGCTTGCGGCAAACGGTCTGCAGGTTGCGCAGCCATTCAAGCGAGGCGACGTTGATGCCGCCTTCCCCTTGCACTGTCTCCACGATCACGGCTGCAGGCGAGTTGATACCGCTGCTCGAGTCGGAAAACACCTTGTCGAGGTACTCAGTGGTATCAATGCCTGTTCCCAGGTAGCCGTCGTAGGGCATGCGGTGCGTACCGTGCAGGCTGACGCCAGCAGCATCACGATGATGGGAGTTGCCGGTAGCCGCAAGCGCCCCCAGACTCACGCCATGGAACCCGTTGGTGAAGGTCACGATGTTGTGGCGTCCGCTGACGTTGCGAGCGATCTTCATCGCCGCCTCCACAGCATTGGTTCCCGTCGGGCCAGGAAACTGCACCACATACTCCAGCCCGCGCGGCTTGAGAATGGTGTCGTTCAATGCCTCCAGAAATTCTCCCTTGGCGCGGGTCTGCATGTCCAGACCATGCGTGATGCCATCTTCTTCAATGTACTTGAGCAGTGCCTTCTTGAAGATGGGGTTGTTGTGCCCGTAATTGAGCGTGCCAGCGCCTGCCAGGAAGTCCAGATAGCGGTTGCCCTCTCCATCCCACATGAACTCGCCACGTGCCTTGGTGAACGTGCGAGGAAACGAGCGCGCGTAACTGCGAACCTCGGATTCGATTTCTTCAAAGATCTTCATTGTGATTCTCCTGGTGGGTTGAACGGACCGATCCGGACAAGGTGTTCGGAATCGTGCTGGCCGTTGAAGTGTGCCGAGGCATCGAGCCAGACGCTCGAAGACAGCGGCGACGACAGGCGCTTGCCCAGCGCCCGGAACAACGACCAGGAAGCCTGGTTGTCGTCTGTGATCGTGGTTTCAAGGAAGCGAACGGCGCGGCAGGCGGGCCGTGCAAGAATGCTGTCGAGCATTCGGGAGGCCAGACCAAGGCCTCTTGCTTCGGGTGAGACAGCAACCTGCCAGATAAACAGGGTGTCTTGGCGTTCCGGCACAAGGTAACCGGAGATGAATCCCAGCAACTGGTCGCCGCGCCGGGCTGCAACCGAAGTCTGGGAGAAGTGTCCGCACTGCAAAAAGTTGCAGTAGCTGGAGTTGGGGTCCAGCGGAGGGCAATTGGCCACCAGTTGATGCACGGCCATGCCGTCGACCAACGATGGAGAAGTCAGCTGTATGTTGTCAATCTCTTCACTCAAACCCAAGACCTAACCCCGACACGCCTTCATGGCGAAATCGATTTGACATAGACGCGCCTGAGCCGGACCGGCCGCAGACGAACGAAGTGCAAGCGCCTCAGGCAGAGGCGGCAACACTGGCTCAGATTGTGGTTTCCTCGCGGCACGCCGAATGGCCGCCACACACAGGCTGAAAGTGCCTGCAAATCACTCCCGACTCAGATCATTGGCGCGAAAAACCGCCCAACACCGGGAGCATAGGAAATGGGCATGACCTGATGATGTCAATGCCACAGAAAATGAAATGGCGATGACTCCCGATTTCGGGAGCGCCTGCCATTCTAACTTGCCTGGCGAAAAAACTCAAGGCGGAGGACCCCGCCTGCTGCCGGTTCAGCGAGAGCCCAGGGCACGCTTGGTCACTTGCCCGATGGTCAGGCCCTGCACCAGGATCGAGAACGTGACCACGCAATAGGTCAGTGTCAGCACGGTGTCGCGCTCCGGGCCGGGTGGCAGGGACAGCGCCAGTGCAACAGAAATACCGCCGCGCAGTCCGCCCCAGGTCAGGACCTTCCACGAGCCTTGCGGCAAATTGAAGGAGCCAGGCGTGAAACGGGCCGGCACGCCCACCATCAGCAGACGCGATATCAGTGTCACCACCACAGCGATGGCTGCCGCAGTCAGCACCGAAGCGTTGAAGCTGACCAGGAGAACCTCCATGCCAATCAGAACAAACAGTACGGCGTTGAGGATCTCGTCGATCAATTCCCAGAACATGTCCACATACCGGCGTGTGGTGTCGGACATGCCAAGCTCACGACCGTGATTGCCAATGATCAGGCCGGCCACCACCATGGCCAGCGGACCCGAAATGTGCAGATGCGTGGCCAATGCATAGCCCCCCATGACCACCGCCAGCGTCAGAAGCACTTCGACCTGGTAGTTGTCGACGCTGCGAAACAGCATGAACGCCAGCCCGCCGAGCACCAGGCCCAGAATGATGCCGCCACCTGCCTCGTGGGCCAGGAGTTCACCCGCATGTGCTGCCGAAGGGGCCTGGCCGCTGACCAGCATACCCAGCAGCAAGGAGAACACCACCACACCGATACCGTCATTGAACAGGGACTCGCCGGCAATCACCACCTCAAGTTCACGCGGTGCCTTGGCTGACTTGAGAATGCCCATGACCGCAATCGGATCGGTAGGAGAGATCAGGGCGCCAAACAGCAGGCAATACATGATCGGCAGATCAATGCCCACCAGCGGCAGCACGTAATGCAGAGCAAAACCCACGAACAAGGTTGAGAGCACGGTGCTGACCATGGCCAGCGTGCCAATCTGCCATCTGAATGCCTTGAGTTCGCTCAGGTCGATGTGAAGCGCGCCAGCAAACAGCAGGAAAGACAACATGCCCTGCATGAGAACGCTGGAAAAATCAATGGACTGCAGAAGCGAAACCTCCGCGTCATGCAGCTCCTTGGCCACCCCCCAGCCCTCGAGCAGGACGAGCGCGAGCGAAAACACCAGCGCGACCACCATCACACCAATGGCGGTTGGCAGTTTGATGAAACGGTGATTCACATAGGCCATCACGGCGGTGATGACAAGGCAAGTGGCAATGATGTCCAGCATGTCAGTTCTCGATCTTTGATTCGTTGATACTCAAATTGGCCGCCGCAGTGAAGCCAGGATCAGAAATGGGTCGTGATGCCGTCGACTACATCCCACTGGCTGTCGACAACCGGCATCCAGCGCCATTTGTCGAAGCTCGTACAAGGATGGGATATCCCAAATCCAACCACTTCACCCACGCGAGGCCATTCTCCCTGTGGTGAATGAGGATCGTATCGCAAGTAGCCATGCTGGTCGTTCAGGCCCGTCACGCGCCAGTGCGACGGTAGCGAAGCAGGTGACGTTTCACTCGCACCCGAACTGGCACCTGCTGCTGGTCCAGCTCTCCATAACGGCACGGGCAACGACAAGTCGTACGACACATCACGCTTGCCCATGCCCACCAGAGCAAGCCCTGGCTCCGGGCATGACTGCACTGCGGCCAACACTTCCAGGGCCGGCACAAGCCCCTCTCCTCTCTGGACAGACCAGCCTTCCCGCTCTGCCATGCAACACAGGAAACGGGCGTACTGCTGGTGATCGTGCGTGAGGTAGCAACCCGAGCGCAAGATGCCGCGCACCGGCATGGGCAGACCTGGTCGAAGCCGCCGGGCCACCAGATCGAAAACCGCAGACCCCCCTGCTGTCACCAGGAATTCCTGGCGATGGGCCATATAGCCTGCATTCACAAGGTGGTGGGCGAGCCGGTCAACGCGGTCCATCAGCTCGCCGACCACTTGCTTGTCGTGCACATGCTCACCGACAGCGGCCACGCCTTCGTAGCACTCCACCCCGGCAATGGAGACAGCACCACTAGCATGCGCATGGTCTGCCAGTGTGCGGCATTGGTCAGCCGTGCGACATCCGGTTCGCTGGCCCTCAATGCCGACTTCCAGCAGCACGTCGAACGGCGCGACAGATGCTGGCGCAACAAGTCGGTCCATCCAGGCTTCGATCAGGCGAAGCTGTTCAAGCGAATCGAGCAAAAAACAGATTTGCAGATCGGCGTGTGATTCGCGCATGGCCTGCAATGCAGCAAGCTCGGCCGACTGCACGACCTGGTTGGCAATGATGATGCGCCTTACACCATGACGCACGCCCACGGAAGCCTGAAAGACTGTGGCAAATGTCATGCCCCACGCGCCCGCGTCGAGCTGCATGGCCCACAGCTCGGGCGACATGGTCGTCTTGCCATGTGGCGCCAGCTCGATGCCTTGGTCTGTGCAGAACTGCTGCATCCAGTCCAGGTTGTGGCGCAAGGGGGCTTCACGCAGCACCGCCAGGGGCAGCGGCAGGTCGCCCCGGAGCACATTCCAGCCTTGACCTGCCAGCGCCGCCCTGTGCAATGTGGGCGCAGCATACGGATAACCTTTCAGAAAGGGGCCAAAGCTTGCAGGGTGGTTTGGCATCTCAGGCCCTTTCTTCAGTCAACGGCACCACGGGTGCCTGCCAGCCTATTCCACGCGGGTCACGCTCTCTGGCTTGAAGCCCAGGTCTGCCGCTTTGCCCTTGCGCGCCCGAGCCGCTTTGGCATTGTTGAGGCTGCGGATTTCCAGAGTTTCTTCGCGTGACTTTCCGCCACGCCCCGTTCCGGCAATGCGCACACTGCGTGTGTATGCCGCTGCGCCTGCGAGGGTGTCCTTGGCTTCCAGATCGATCAGCATCAGGCCTCGCCCACCCTTCTCCATGCGCTTGAGTTCACTGATGTCGAAGGTCAGCACGCGCTTGCCGTTCGATGCACAACACACATGGGTGGCGTCTGGCACGGGCTGGCTGCCCGAGGTGCCGCTCACGTGCGACGGAGCACAAATGGTCTCGCCGTCGCCGAGATTGATAAAGGTCTTGCCGGCCTTCTGGCGCGAGATCATGCTTTCGACTGAAGCCAGGAATCCATAGCCTCCGGTTCCGCTGAGCAGCAAAGTGGCGCCGACAGGGCCAGCAAAGAAATGCACCGGCTGGGTGCCCGACTCAAGGTCGATCATGGTGGTGATGGGCTGACCATCACCACGCGCTCCCGGCAAAGAAGCGACAGCCACGGAGTACACCCGCCCATTGCTGCCGAACACGATCAGGACATCGATGGTGCGGCACTCGAATGTGCCATACAAACCGTCGCCCGCCTTGAAGGCGAAAGCTGCTGCATCGTGGCCGTGACCTGTTCGCGCGCGCACCCAGCCCTTGCTGGAGATCACGACCGTCACCGGCTCATCGACCACTTTGATCTCGGCCACAGCACGCTTCTCTTCCTGGATCAGGGTGCGGCGGTCGTCACCAAAGGTTTTGGCGTCTGCCTGGACTTCCTTGACCATGAGCTTGCGCAGGCTGCTGGGGTTGTCCAGCACGTCGCGCAAATCCTTTTCCTCCTCTCGCAGTCCTGCCAGCTCCTGCTCGATCTTGATCGCTTCCAGGCGCGCCAACTGACGCAAGCGGATTTCGAGAATATCTTCCGCCTGACGGTCCGTCAGCTTGAAACGATCGATCAGCGCTTGCTTGGGTTCATCGCTGTTGCGGATGATGGCAATCACTTCGTCGATGTTGAGCAGCACCAGCTGCCGTCCCTCGAGGATGTGAATGCGGTCCAGTACCTTGCCCAGACGGTGCTCTGTACGCCGCGTGATGGTGTTCTGGCGGAACTCGATCCACTCTTCCAGCATCTGCCGAAGCGACTTCTGTGTCGGCCGACCATCGATGCCCACCAAGGTGAGGTTGATGGAAGACGAGGTCTCCAGGCTGGTGTGGGCCAGCAGCGTGGTGATCAGTTCTTCCTGCTGGATGCGGCTGCTCTTGGGTTCAATCACCAGACGCACAGGCGCATCTTTGCTGGATTCGTCACGAATCCCATCGAGCACGGCCAGCACGGTGGCCTTGAGCTGGTTCTGCTCCTGCGTCAGCGCCTTCTTGCCGGCCTTGACCTTGGGGTTGGTCAGGTCTTCAATTTCTTCCAGTACCTTTTGCGAGCTCACGCCCGGTGGCAACTCTGTCACCACCATCTGCCATTGGCCGCGCGCCAGATCTTCGATGTTCCAGCGGGCTCGAACCTTCAGGCTGCCGCGCCCGGTGCGGTAGGCTTCGGCAATGTCGCGTGCCGGGCTGATGATCTGACCGCCTCCGGGGTAGTCCGGCCCTGGCAGCATGACGTAAAGCTCATCGTCGGCGAGCTTGGGCTTCTTGATGAGCGCCACGCAGGCGTCGGCGACTTCGCGCAGGTTGTGGCTCGGAATTTCTGTGGCCAAGCCCACCGCAATACCAGAGGCGCCGTTGAGCAGCGAAAACGGCAGGCGAGCGGGAAGCTGGCTCGGCTCCTGCGTGGAACCGTCATAGTTGGCGACGAAATCCACCGTCCCCATGTCGATCTCGTCGAGCAGCAAGGTGGTGATGCGCGAGAGACGTGCCTCGGTATAACGCATGGCCGCCGCACCGTCACCGTCGCGGCTGCCAAAGTTACCCTGACCATCAATCAACGGATAGCGCTGTGAAAAATCCTGCGCCATACGCACGAGTGCGTCATACGCTGCCTGGTCTCCGTGGGGGTGGAAGCGGCCCAGCACGTCACCCACCACACGGGCACTCTTGACCGGCTTGGCCGCGCTGGTGCGGTTGGGGCCGGAGTAACCCAGGCCCATCTGGTCCATCGCGTACAGAATGCGGCGCTGCACCGGCTTCTGGCCGTCGCACACATCGGGCAAAGCACGGCCTTTGACAACAGACAGCGCGTACTCCAGGTAGGCACGCTGGGCATAGGCAGCAAGATGGTCTTCGTTCGGTTGTTCGGAGCGAGGCTCCAGGTCGAGTTGATCCATGTGATCAGTCGTTCAATTCAATGGGGTTCTTCAAATCGCAGGGGCCCAGGCCACCCACAGTTTCGTCAGTTGGCAGGCGCCGCGGGTCAAACGTCGATCTCGACGTCGTCGCCGTGCAGCTCCATCAGCTCCCGGCGCGAAGCGGCTTCGCCCTTGCCCATCAGCTTGGTCATCAGGTCTTCTGTGGCCGCAAAACCCAGCGAACCCAAATCGACTTGCAACAAGCGGCGGGTATCCGGGTTGAGCGTGGTGTCCCACAGCTGTTCGGCATTCATCTCGCCCAAACCCTTGAAGCGGCTGATCTGGCAGCGATCACGGTTCACACCGTCTTTCTCGGCCTTGTCGAGAATCGCATGCAGCTCGCCATCGTCCAGCGCGTATTGTTTGCTCGCCGGCTTCTTGCCGCGGGCCGGTACATCCACGCGGAACAGCGGAGGCCGCGCCACATACACATTCCCCGACTCGATCAATTTGGGGAAGTGGCGGAAGAACAGCGTGAGCAGCAACACCTGAATGTGTGAGCCGTCCACGTCAGCGTCGGACAGGATGCAGACCTTGCCATAGCGCAGGCCGGAGAGGTCCGGGCTGTCATTGGGGCCGTGGGGGTCCACGCCGATGGCCACTGAAATGTCGTGGATTTCGGTGTTGGCAAACAGTCGGTCACGGTCGACCTCCCAGGTGTTGAGCACCTTGCCACGCAGCGGCAAGATGGCCTGGCATTCCTTGTCACGTCCCATCTTGGCACTGCCGCCCGCCGAATCACCCTCGACCAGAAAAAGCTCGTTGTGCGAGATGTCTCGGCTTTCGCAGTCGGTCAGCTTGCCCGGTAGCACCGCCACGCCTGAGCCCTTGCGCTTTTCGACTTTCTGGCCAGCGCGCTGGCGGGTCTGCGCCGCCTTGATGGCCAGTTCTGCGAGCTTCTTGCCGTAGTCCACGTGCTGGTTGAGCCACAGCTCGAGCGCAGGCTTCACGTAGTTGGAAACGAGGCGAACGGCATCACGGGAGTTGAGGCGTTCTTTCACCTGCCCCTGGAACTGCGGGTCCAGCACTTTGGCCGACAGCACATAGCTCGCGCGAGCAAACACATCTTCCGGCAGCAGCTTGACGCCCTTGGGCAGCAAGGCGTGCAGTTCGATGAAGCTCTTGACCGCCTGAAACAGGCCGTCGCGCAGGCCGCTGTCGTGCGTACCGCCGGCGCTGGTGGGGATCAGGTTCACATAGCTTTCGCGAACCGGACTGCCTTCTTCGGTGAAAGCCACACACCATGCAGCGCCCTCGCCTTCAGCGAAATTGTCGTCCTTGGCGTCAGCGTAGCCGTCTCCCTCGAACAGCGGAATCACCGGGTCAACCGGCAATGTCTGGGTAAGGTAGTCGTGCAGGCCGCCCTTGTACTGCCAGGTCTGGGTGTCCTTGGTCTTCTCGTTGACCAGAGTCACAGCCACGCCCGGCATGAGCACTGCCTTGCTGCGCAGCAGGTGCACCAGCTCGCCCATGGGCAGTGCAGACGAATCGAAATACTTGGCGTCAGGCCAGGCACGGACGCTTGTGCCCTGCTTGCGGTCACCCTGCTCCTGCTTGCGTTTGGTCAGCGGCTCAGTCACGTCTCCGTTCGAGAAGACCAGGTGAGCCACCTCTCCGTCTCGATGACTGGTCACCTCAAGGCGCTTGGACAAAGCGTTGGTCACACTCACGCCGACGCCATGCAAGCCTCCCGAGAAGCTGTAGGCGCCACCTTTGCCCTTGTCGAACTTGCCTCCAGCATGCAATCGGGTGAAGACGAGCTCCACGACCGGCGCCTTCTCTTCCGGATGCATCCCGAACGGAATGCCACGGCCATCGTCTTCAACACTGACCGAACTGTCGCTGTGCAAGGTGACCTTGATCTTCTTGCCAAAGCCGGCCAGAGCTTCATCGGCCGCGTTGTCCAGAACCTCCTGGATGATGTGCAGCGGGTTGTCTGTCCGGGTGTACATGCCCGGGCGCTGTTTGACTGGCTCCAGTCCCTTGAGGACACGAATGGAGCCTTCCGAGTAAGCAGAGGAATTTTGGGTTGCCATGGGGGCGGATTGTAAGCAGAAATTCGATTGACTACTGTATATATATACACCAACACCGACACTCATGCGTGCAGCGCATCAATCACCGACAGAAAAATCACAGGCTTGAAACGCCCTTGCGACACACAGGCAGCGCCGGGATTGGTTACATTCTTCCTGATGAACGAAACGTCTTCTCGTCAACCCCTGTCCATGGTGCAAGTTCTGGTCGCCGGTGCGGCCATTGTCACCCTGTCGATGGGCATTCGCCATGGCTTTGGCCTATGGCTGCAACCCATCACCCAGGCTCAGGACTGGACGCGGGAGAATTTTGCACTGGCCATGGCCATCCAGAACCTTTCCTGGGGTGTATTTGGCGTCTTTGCCGGCATGGCGGCCGATCGCTTCGGTGCATTCAAGGTCCTGGCCATGGGGGCTGTGCTCTATGCGCTGGGCCTGTACGGCATGGCCACATCCACCACGCCCACCGTCTTCGCCCTCACGGCGGGCGTGCTCATAGGTGCAGCGCAGGCCGGCACGACTTACGCCGTCATCTACGGCGTCATCGGCCGGCAGGTGCCTGCCGAGAAGCGATCATGGGCCATGGGAGTTGCTGCCGCAGCTGGCTCGTTCGGTCAGTTCCTGATGGTCCCAGTGGAAGGCTGGCTCATCGCCAGCTTCGGCTGGCAGGAAGCACTGATCACCTTGTCGATGGCCGCGCTGCTCATTGCGCCCCTCGCCCTTTGGCTACGCGAGCCCGGTACGGCCGACGGCAAGCCTCTCCCGCGTGACCAGACCATTGGCCAGGCACTCAAGGAGGCCTTCAAGTACCCCAGCTTCCTGATGCTGATGGCAGGCTACTTTGTTTGCGGCTTCCAGGTCGTCTTCATTGGCGTGCACATGCCCAGCTACCTCAAGGACCATGGCCTTGCGCCTGAGGTGGCCAGCTTCGCACTGGCATTGATCGGTCTGTTCAACGTGGTCGGCACGTATGTGGCGGGCAGTCTGGGGCAACGCATGGCCAAGCGCCATATCCTGGCGTTCATCTATTTCGGCCGTTCCATTGCCATCACGGTGTTCCTGCTGGCGCCCCTGACACCGATGAGTGTCTACATCTTCTCCGCCGTCATGGGCACGCTGTGGCTGTCCACTGTGCCCCCCACCAACGCCACCGTCGCCCAGATTTTCGGCGTGGCGCACCTGTCCATGCTGGGTGGCTTTGTGTTCTTCAGCCACCAGGTCGGCAGCTTCATGGGGGTCTGGATAGGCGGCGCCCTGTATGACGCCACCGGCAACTATGACCTGGTCTGGTACATCTCCATTGCGCTGGGTGTGTTTGCCGCGCTGATCAACCTGCCCGTTCGCGAAGCGCCCATCGAGCGAGGGCCACAGCGTGTCATGGGGGCAGCCGTATGACACGCGGGCAGCGCCTGGTCTGGTGGGCTCTGGTGACCTTGGCCCTGGCCGGCACGCTGGCCATGTACATGCGCCCGGATTTTCTGGTCACACTTGCTGACCAGTTGTGGAGCTGCTTCTGATGAGCGACTCGCTGGCCAGCCCTGGCACCAGCACGGGACACGGCTGCGGGCCGGCTTCCGAGTGGGTCATGCGATGGGGGCAGCTCGTTTCGCCCGGCGCTGCGGTACTGGACGTCGCCTGTGGTCGCGGCAGGCACAGCCACTGGTTTGCCGAACGCGGTCATCCTGTCACGGCACTGGACAAAGACGGCGACGCCCTGTCCGCCATTGACACAGCCGACCTGCCCATCACCACCGTCATGGCCGACATCGAGGGGGGCGGATGGCCCCTGCAAGGCCGTACCTATGGGGCTGTGGTGGTCACGAACTATCTCTGGCGGCCGTTGTGGCCCACGCTGGCCGCGGCCATCGCCCCTGGCGGCACCTTGCTCTACGAGACTTTCGCCGAAGGAAACGCCTCGGTTGGACGCCCCCGTCGACCCGAGTTTCTGCTCCAGCATGGAGAGCTGCTTCAATGGTGCCAGATGGCTGGCCTGCGGGTCATCGCCTACGAAGACGGGTTTCTCCAGAGCCCCGAGCGCTTCGTCCAGCGCGTAGCTGCCGTACGGTGGGAAGACAGTGACGAGAGCGAAGAGCCTCCAAAACGCTGGCCACTGACCCCGTGACGCCCTGCCTCTACCCGGCCCACACTGGGTAGAATGCGCATTGAAGACCACGGCATCGTGATCGCCTTCGTCCGCCCCGTCCGATACGAGGGCGCATTGGAGAGCACCAGATGCCACACCAAGTACTGACAGACACATGAATACGATTACCGGCAGCATCGTGGCCCTGGCCACCCCGTTTCAGGAAGACGGAAGCGTCGACTACGGAACGCTGCGCAAGCTTATCGACTGGCACATCGCGGAAGGCACAGACTGCATTGGCGTGGTAGGTACCACCGGCGAGTCGCCAACCGTCACGGTAGAGGAACACTGCGAGATCATTCGCGTCTCCGTGGAGCAGGCGGCCAAGCGAGTGCCGATCATGGCCGGGTGTGGAGCCAATTCCACTGCCGAAGCCATCGAGCTGGCGCAATATGCGCGAAACGTCGGTGCCGACTGCCAGCTCCAGGTGGTCCCCTACTACAACAAGCCTACCCAGGAAGGCCTGTACCAGCATTTCAAAGCCATTGCAGAAGCCACAGGTGACCTGCCCATCGTGCTGTACAACGTACCGGGCCGAAGTGTGGCCGACATGTCGCTGGACACCACACTGCGCCTGGCCAGTCTGGACGGCATTGTGGGCGTGAAGGAAGCGACTGGCGACATTGCGCGCGCGCAGTGGCTGATTCGCGAAGCCCCCAAGGACTTCGCCATCTATTCCGGCGACGACCCGACAGCGGTCGCCCTGATCCTGTGTGGTGGTCACGGGAACATCAGCGTGACGGCCAACGTGGCGCCAAAACTCATGCATGAGTTGTGCGTGGCGGCGCTGGACAAAGACGTCGCCAAAGCAATGGACATTCAGTTGCGCCTGTTGCCTTTGCACAAGAACCTGTTCGTCGAGGCCAACCCGATCCCGGTCAAGTGGGCCATGGCGAAAATGGGACTGTGCGGAGGAACTATGCGGCTACCCATGACTGCGCTGAGCCCATCCATGGAACCCGTGGTTGAATCTGCGCTCAAAGAGTGCGGGCTGGTTGGCTGAAACGCCCCGTCCATTCGCTGAATACCGTTAATCCCTACCGATTCCCGAACATGAGTAAACGCCCTGTCTTTGCTGGTCGCTCCCGCAACCTCGTCTCTCTGGCTGTTGTCACGGCTGTCGCCGGTGGCCTGGCAGGCTGCACCATTCTGGAAGAGGATCGCATTGATTACAAATCCACATCCACCGGCCGAAGCCTCGAGGTTCCCCCTGATCTGACACAGCTCCAGCGTGACTCCCGCTATGCCATGCCTGGCGACAACGTCACCGCGAGCAGCATGCCTCAGACTGGCGCAACAGTTCAGGACACAGGCGTCACGGCGGCCACACAGATCGGCGACGTCCGGATCGAGCGAGCTGGCAACCAGCGCTGGCTGGTGATCAGCCGTCCAGCTGACGAACTGTGGACGCCTGTCCGACAGTTCTGGCTGGACAATGGTTTCACTTTCACACGCGAAGACCAGCGTCTGGGCATCATGGAAACCGACTGGGCAGAAAATCGCGCCAAAATTCCACAAGATGTGATCCGTCGAACCATCGGCAAGGTTTTTGACAGCCTGTATGACACGGGTGAACGCGATCGCTTCCGCACGCGAATTGAACGCTCGAGTGAAGGCCAGACCGAGATTTACATCAGTCACAGGGGCATGGAAGAGGTGTATACCAGCTCGCGCCAGGACAACACGATCTGGCAACCACGCGCATCAGACCCTGAACTGGAAACCGAGTTTCTGCGCCGCCTCATGATCAGGCTGGGCGTATCAGAGGAGAAAGCCAGCGCTGTGGCTGCCGACAGCAGTGCGCCCAAGCAATCCACGCTGGTGACCGTTGACGGTCAGCAAGCGATCAGGATCGAAGAAGGCTTCGACCGCGCCTGGCGCCGCGTCGGGCTGTCACTGGACCGCACAGGCTTCACCGTCGAAGACCGTGACCGCACCAAAGGGGTCTATTTCGTGCGCTTTGTGCCCGCGCTGTCGGCAGAGGAACGGGCCAAGCCAAGCCTGCTTCGCCGCATGTTCGGTGCAGAGGCCAAGGAAGCCAAACCTGAGCAGTACCAAGTGGTTGTCCGCAGCGACGCGCAACAAAGTCTGGTGACTGTGCTGAGCCAGTCAGGGAAGGCAGAGAGCGCAGAGAACGCCAAGCGCATCCTCACACTGCTCTCCGAGGATCTTCGCTAACCCGAAACAACGCCCACAAAAAAGCCACCTGAACAGGTGGCTTTTTTCATACGGGAGGGGATGACCGCTGCGTTATTGCTTGGCAGCATCCGCAGCCGCCTTGGCAGCTGCATCGGCCTTCTTCTTGGCAGCCTCTGCCGCATCTTCAGCAGCCGTCAGCGCCGCATCCTTGGCTTCCTCTGCCGTCTTCTCAGCTGCAGCCTGAGCATCATCAGCCGCTTCCGCTGCAGCCTTGGCTGCGTCGACCGTGGCATTGGCCGCATCGGAAGCAGCCTCGGTTGCAGCGTCTGCCGTAGCGTTGGCAGCATCCTGCGCCGCTTCGGTCGCGGCGGCAGCACCTTCCTTGGCAGCGTCCATGGCGGCGCCCGCACTCTCCTTGGCAGCATCCATGGCCGCATTGGCGCTCTCCTTGGCGGCGTCCATGGACGGCGCCACCGGCATGTCTTCTTCTTTTTGGCCACAAGCCGTCAGTGCAACGGCGGCGAGAACGCTGGAGACGAGGATGAATTTTTTCATGGTCTGTGCCTTGGGTCTGTTCTTGGATTCAGTGAGTGATCTTCAACGGTGGCATGGCCCGGTCGCGTCATGCGAAGGCGTCATACCCCCTCATGGAGCGCGATCATACCGCTGATCAGTCAGCGCACCGGCGCACGGGCAAGACTTTTTCCATTGCTCACAAACTGATGCGAACACCCACAGACCGACACGTGTGCAAGGAGCGGTCAAAGGCCCAGAACGGATGAAGCAAACCCGGGCTGGCCATAGCGCCAGAACCCGTCTATGCGTTCATGGAGTGCAACTCTTCTGCCCGCATCCTGGGTGGCCACCATCGCGTCGCGCTGGTCGTCCAGCCGCTCCAATGTCCAGCCGTCGGACCAGAATGCACTAGGCAGCTGATCACTTCCACGCCCCGAACAGGTGCGGGCCTCGACGATATGGCTCCAGTGCTGACGCCACTGAACCAGACGGGGGTGCAGGCTGTGAATCAGGCGGTAGTCTCTGGCCACAAAGCGAATGGTTCTGCCACTCGATGCCCAGGATTGGAGCGCATCGATGGCCGCACGCTCTCCGAGTGGCCAATCGGCAAAATCCTCATCGCAGAGAATCAGGCGCTTCCACCCGTGTTCAGCAGCATGTGCCAACGCCAGTCGGACGAAATCCTGAAACGTTGCACGGCCCTCAAACCTGCCTTCCGGCAATGGCGGCAAGGCAGCTGGCGAAGATGCTTCTCGCGCGGAACCAGAGGGCAGACGATCGGAAGGAAAGCTCATCACTGACACTCTATCGGATCAAGCTGCTGCCGTCACCTGTGCACCACACCTTACCGGGGTCAAGGGGTCTCCTCCTGCAGATGCAGCCAGCCCGCCTCACACCATTCCGCGAGAAGGCTGCGCGCGTCTTCAGACGCCTTCTTCAGCGCCGATCCGTCGAGTTCTCGCCGGTCTGCAAGTGCTCTCATCAGGCGAGCATCTGCTCCTGCTGCCCGATAGCTCTCCCCGTTGATGAAAACATGGTGCTTGTCGTACATCATGCGAGTACGCCGGTCCAACCTGATGCCACGACTCACAAGCGACTGTTCATCTGCCTCTTCTGCGGACTCGTCGGCATCAAACCACACGCCCGGTTTGGGCTCGGTCATCACCTCCCCAAGAGCACGCTCGAGCAGCTTGTCGTCGGCCACCATGCGCGTCAGGCTCTCGCGCGCAAAGCGTTGCAAGCTGACTGGCATTTCAGATGGATGCTCCGTCGCGGCTTGCTGCGGATCCCGATACAACGCTTCGTCTTCGAGTTCGTCTGCCATGCGGTGCATCAGCTCTCCGGCCAGACCTCCGCGCTGAGGCACCCTGAATCCGACGGAATATGTCATGCAGTCACCTTCAGGCTCTGCCACTCCGTCGTGTGCCCAACCCGGCGGGAGATACAGCATGTCCCCCGGTTCCAATAGGTGTTCTTCTTCGGGCTCGAAGTTGGACAGAATGCGAAGCGGAACACCCTCTTGCAGGCTCTTGTCCTTGTTTCGCCCTATTCGCCAGCGCCGCCGTCCACTCGCTTGCAGCAAAAAGACGTCGTAACTGTCAAAGTGTGGCCCGACCCCGCCGCCAGCGCTTGCCCAAGAGATCATGATGTCATCAAGACGTGCGTCCGGCACGAAGCGGAACTGTTGCATCAGCGCATGCACGCCATCGTGATGCAGGTCCACGCCTTGGACCAGCATGGTCCAACCGGCTTTGGACAGCGGCGGAAACGCTCTCCGTTGAAATGGCCCATGGCGCAATGTCCACCCTTTCTCGCCGTGCACGATCAGGCGCGACTCCACGCCCTCCTGACCGGCCAGCGCGAACAGGGCCTGACGATCCAGCAAAGGTTGGAAACCGGGAACAGCCTGGCGAATGAGCAGTGGCTTCTTTTGCCAGTAGCGGCGCATGAACTGGGCGGGGCTGAGGCCGCCAAGCAGTGCCAGCGGAGTGGTTTGGGCAGATGGGGAAGATCTCGACATGGAAGGGGACTTGCGTCTGGCTTGGCTCATGGGACAATTGTGCGATGAAAATCGATCGACAATGTGTGGTGTCCCTGACGTGGACACTCAAGGATACGCTGGGTGAGACGCTCGACCAGCTGGAAGAACCCATGGAGTTCCTGGTGGGCGGCAGTGACCTGTTGCAGCGCATCGAAGACGAACTGCAGGGCAAAAAGGCAGGAGACACGCTCAGCCTTCACCTGGAACCAGAACACGCGTTCGGCGACTATGACGACCGTCTGCTGTTCCTGGAACCTCGACAACTGTTTCCGGGCGAGCTGGAAGTCGGGATGGCTTTTGAGGGTCTGCCCGAGGGATGCAACCCTTCCGCGCCGGCCGACCGGCTCTACTTCGTCAGCGACATCTACCCCGACCACGTGGTGCTCGACGGCAACCACCCGCTGGCGGGCATTGCGCTGCGGGTGTCAATGAAGGTGCACGCTGTGCGCGAAGCACGCGTGGACGAAGTGGGCAACGGCACGCTGGGCACCGGCTTCTTTCAGGTACGCGTCAACCCGGAAGAAAAGGGCAGCGGACCAGAGGGAGACCTCTCTCCAGGCCGGACCCTGCACTGACCCAGGCCCAAACCGGGCTCAGCCGCGACCGGTAGAGCCGTAGCCGCCTTCGCCCCGTTCACTTTCACTGGCGAAGGCGTCGACCAGCTTGAATTGAGCCTGCACCACAGGCACGATCACCATTTGGGCAATTCGCTCCATGGGCTCGATCGTGAATGCCACATCGCTGCGGTTCCAGGCGCTGACCATCAGTTGGCCCTGGTAATCGCTGTCGATCAGGCCCACCAGATTGCCCAGCACAATCCCGTGCTTGTGTCCCAGGCCTGAACGCGGCAACAGCATCGCCGCATAACCCGGGTCAGCCAGGTGAACGGCCAGCCCTGTGGGGACGAGCTGCCAGGCATTGGGCGCCAGTGTCAGGGGCGCATCCAGGCAGGCCCTCAGATCGAGTCCGGCGCTTCCAGGCGTGGCGTATGCGGGGAGCTGATCCGCCATGCGCGGATCCAGGACTTTGACTTCAATCTGCATTGCTTCGTCTCAAACGTCGATTGGATGTAGTGAGGGCGCTCCTTGGAGCGCCCTCTTTGGTCAGGTCAGAAACACTGAGCTCTCAGCGCTTCACTGCTGCTTCTCCTCCTGGATTGCATCTTGCAGTGCTTTCATCGGATCGTCCTCGGACTCAACCGATGGAGCTTCCAGATCGGCGCCAGGCTCGTCTGGTGCAGCAAACGGATCGTCAGCATCCCCGTAGTCTACATCGGGCAAGGCTTCCAGCTGATCCAGCACAGCGGCATCATCGAGTTTGACCTTGTTTTCAATACCGCCGGTCACGATCGAGGGATCGAACAGGATGACGGTCACCATGATGAGTTGCAGGACGATGAAGGCCACTGCGCCTTTGTAGATTTGCCCCGTCGTCACTGCGGGAATGCGTTTGCCGGTGACTTCGTCGGTGTAGTCACTGCGTGCAGCCACACTGCGCAGATAGAACAAGGCGAAACCAAACGGTGGCGTCAGGAACGAGGTCTGCATGTTCATGGCAACCAGCACACCGAACCAGACCAGATCAATGCCCATCTTCTCCGCAACGGGAGCCAGCATCGGGATCACGATGAACGCGATCTCAAAGAAGTCGATGAACATGCCAAGCACGAACACCAGCAGGTTCACCACAATCAGGAAGCCGATCTGTCCACCGGGCAATTTAGCAAACAGGTGTTCCACCCAGATATGTCCATCGGCCGCATTGAAGGTGAAACTGAAAACGGTGGATCCGATGAGGATGAACAGCACGAAAATGGCCAGCTTGGTCGTGTTCTCGAGCGCCTGCAACAAAACAGTGCCCGTCAGGCGCTTGCGTGCGCCAGCCATGACCAACGCGCCGAGTGCGCCCATGGCACCACCCTCAGTGGGCGTTGCAAAGCCCAGAAATATGGTTCCCAAGACCAGGAAAATCAGCACCAGCGGGGGGATCAGCACAAACGTGACCCTCTCAGCCAAGCGAGAGAGCAAGCCCAGCTTGAGGATGTGGTTGACCACCGCCAAACCCAGCGCGAGGAACGAGCCCGCCGTGATGGACATGATCACCATTTCATCGACTGGCGCCTCTGTTTCCCTGCCAGTCAGGAAGCGCCAGGCTTGGTCATGCACTTGCGACCAAAGCACACCCGCCACGGCGCAAATGGCCAGCAAAATGGCCAGGGACATGTGACCACTGCTGCCATTGGGCTCGACATAAATACGAGCCTCCTTGGGCAATGCAGGAACCCATGAGGGACGCACCAGCACGACGCCCACCACAAACAGGAGGTAAAGCCCCACCAGCATGACGCCTGGCAGCATGGCGCCGGCATACATGTCACCCACGGAGCGACCGAGCTGGTCGGCCAACACAATCAAGACCAGCGATGGTGGAATGGCTTGTGCCAGCGTGCCGGAGGCCGTGATGGTTCCTGTGGCAATGGTGCGGTTGTACCCGTAGCGAAGCATGATCGGCAAGGAGATCAAGCCCATGGAGATGACCGCCGCAGCCACAACGCCCGTCGTTGCGGCCAGCAGTGCGCCGACCAGAATCACGGCAACCGCCAAGCCACCCCTGACCGGACCGAAGACCTGAGCAACCGTTTCAAGCAAGTCTTCCGCCATGCCACTTCGCTCGAGAATGATCCCCATGAGCGTGAAAAACGGAATGGCCAGCAGGGTGTCGTTCTGCATGATGCCAAACACCCTCAGCGGCAAAGCCTGAAAAAGATTGGAAGGGATCAGTCCGATCTCCATTCCCAGAAAGCCGAAGGCCAGACCCGTGGCTGCCAGCGAGAACGCAACCGGGAAGCCCATCAACAAGAATGCCAGCAACCCGACAAAGAGGATCGGCACGAAGTTTTGTGTCAGAAATTCAACCATGTTGACGCTCCGCGTCAGTCGCAACGTGCGACGACTCGTTAGGGACTTCGGTGGCCTCTTCTTCTTCGTGGGCCAGCGCATCGGATCCAGCGCCGGTCAAGAAGGCCACGCGTTTGATCAGCTCGCTCACACCTTGCAATGCGAGCAGACCAAATCCGGCGGGAATCAATGCGAATACCGGCCACCTGATGAGGCCGCCTGCGTTGACGGAGGTTTCACCCGAGGCGTACTTCTCCGCCAGCAATGGCCAAGCGTAGTAAGACATCAACCAGCACAGCGGAAACAGAAAAACAATAATTCCGATGATGTCGATCCAGTTGCGCGTTCTGGCAGAAAACTTGGTCGACAGAAAATCGATGCGCACATGGGCGTTCTTGAGAAACGCGTAGCCGGCACCGAGCATGAACACCCCGGCAAACAGGTACCACTGAATCTCCAGCCATGCGTTGGAGCTGGTGTTGAACAGTTTTCGAATGATGGCGTTGCCCGCACTGATCAGTGTGGCGGCCAGAATCAGCCACATGACCAACCTGCCAACCCAGGTTGAGATCGTGTCTATCCAGCGCGATAGCGTTAAAAGGTAACTCATGGCATTCCGAGGTCAATTCGTTCGGGTAGCAGTGTAGAGGCCAGCATTCGTACTGCCTGAGCGCAGGCTGACGAACAAGGCGTGTTGCATCCATCCAGAGATGTTTCAGCAAAAAACCCCGCCAAAGCGGGGCTTTCTGCATCAATTTGCCATGACTGAATTACAGCTTGGCAGACTGCATGTAGCGGTCGAACTGGGCTTCCGTGAAGCGGAACCACAGGTTGGCGTCCTTGCGGAATGCCGAGTAGTCCTCGTAGATCTTCTTCCACTTGGGGTTCTTGGCGCTCAGATCGCTGTACAGCGCCATGGAGTGCTTGTAAGCCTCGTCCATCACCGACTTGGGGAATGGAGACACTTTGGCACCACCGGCGACCAGGCGCTTGAGAGCGGCCGGGTTGCGGGCGTCGTACTTGGCCTGCATTTCGGTGTGAGCGTAGGCAGCAGCAGCCGTCACGATGGCCTGATACTCCTTCGGCAGACCTGCAAACGCCTTGTCGTTGACGTACAGCGACAGCTGAGCGCCACCCTCCCACCAGCCTGGGTAGTAGTAGTGCTTGGCAACCTTGTAGAAGCCCAGCTTCTCGTCGTCGTATGGACCGACCCACTCGGTGGCGTCAATGGTGCCTTTTTCCAGCGCCTGGTAGATCTCGCCACCAGGAATGCTCTGTGGCACACCACCCATGGCGGTGAAAACCTTGCCGGCAAAGCCACCAATGCGCATCTTCATGCCCTTGATGTCTTCGGCGCCCTTGATGGGCTTGCGGTACCAGCCACCCATCTGGGCACCCGTGTTACCCATCGGGAAGTTGACCATGTTGTAGTCGGCGTAGAACTCGCGGAACAGCTTCATGCCGTTGCCGTCGTACATCCAGGCCGTCAGCTGGCGGCTGTTCAGGCCAAACGGGATGGCCGTATCCAGAGCAAAGGTCTCGTCCTTGCCGTGGAAGTAGTAAGGGGCGGTGTGGCCGCACTCGACGGTGCCCTGCTGGACGCCATCCACGATACCGAAGGCAGGCATGATCTCGCCGCCAGCATGCACGGAGATCGTGAATTTGCCGCCGGTCATGTCATTGACATAGCCTGCGAAGGTCTCGGCTGCACCGTAGATGGTGTCCAGTGCCTTGGGAAAGCTCGATGCCAGGCGCCAGCGAATGTTGTTTTGTGCGTATACCGCGGGTGCTGCACCGGCTGCCAGCACACCTGCGATACCAGCGTGCTTGATGACTGAACGACGATCCATGTTGTTTGACTCCGAATAGTGATGAAGAAGCTTGCACCTTCACAGATACAAGCGAGGGCGAAGTGAAATCATTGTATGAATCCACTCGGAGCCAATGTTGGGGGTTTTCCCTCGCAACAGCCCTTGCACCCGCAGTGCTTCAGGCTTTTGCAAGCTTAAGCACTCAGGCTTTCAACAGAGATGTGAAATTTCTTGGTCAGGCCACGACCTGGAGGCCTGCACCGCCTCCGAACAGGTCGGAAAAACGCCGCCGTACCGATCGTTCGATACCCGCAGCGTCGAGGCCTTCATTGGCCAGCAGTCGCACCGGATCACCATGTTCGATGAATTCGTCCGGCAAACCCAGCTGCAAGACCGGTACGTCGATGCCATGCGACTCAAGTGCCTCGAGCACGGCACTGCCGGCCCCGCCCATGACACAGCCCTCTTCCACCGTGACCAGCGCACTGTGGCTGCGAGCGATCGAGAGCAGCATCTCTTCGTCGAGCGGCTTGACCCAACGCATGTTGGCCACTGTGACGCCCATGCGCTCGCCCGCTTCCAGCGCTGGATACAGGAGACTGCCGAAAGCCAGAATGGCGACACTGCGGCCCTGGCGGCGAATCTCGCCCTTGCCGAATGGCAGTCCTTCCAGATCGGCGGGCACTTTGGCGCCGACCCCGGCTCCACGTGGATACCGGACCGCCACGGGATGATCCTGCCCGTGCGCCGTGCTCAGCAGGCGGCGAGTTTCGGCCTCGTCCGCAGGGCAGGCCACCGACATGTTGGGAATGCACCGCAGGAACGCAATGTCATAGGCGCCTGCATGGGTAGCCCCGTCCGCACCCACCAGACCTGCACGGTCCAGCGCAAAGACCATGGGCAGCTTCTGCAGCGCGACGTCGTGAATGAGCTGATCGTACGCGCGCTGCAGGAATGTGGAATAGATCGCCACAACGGGTTTGAGCCCTTCGCAGGCCAGGCCGGCGGCAAACGTGACGGCATGCTGCTCGGCGATTCCGACGTCAAAATAGCGATCAGGAAAGCGCTTGTGAAACTCCACCATGCCTGAGCCTTCGCGCATCGCAGGCGTGATCGCCACGAGCTTCTCGTCCTGCTCGGCCATGTCGCACAGCCACGAACCGAATACCTGCGTGAATGTGAGCTTGCCTGGCTTGGAAGACTTGACCAGCCCGACGGCGGGATCAAACTTGCCTGGACCGTGATACGCGACAGGATCCGCTTCGGCCAGCTTGTATCCCTGCCCCTTTTTGGTCACCACATGCAAGAACTGCGGCCCGCTACCTGCATCCATGAGATCGCAGATGTTCTCAAGCGTGGGGACAAGCGAGTCAAGATCGTGGCCGTCAATAGGCCCGATGTAGTTGAATCCGAACTTCTCGAACAGCGTCGCAGGCACCACCATGCCCTTGGCATGCTCTTCAAACCGCTTGGCCAGTTCGAACAATGGCGGGGCCCCTTTGAGCACCTGCTTGCCAACACTCTTGGCCGTGGCATAAAAACGCCCGCTCATGAGCTGGGCCAGGTACCGGTTGAGTGCTCCCACCGGCGGGGAGATCGACATATCGTTGTCGTTGAGAATGACCAGCAGCTTGCCCTCTTCCACACCGGCATTGTTCAGCGCTTCAAAGGCCATACCGGCCGTCATGGCGCCATCGCCGATGATGGCCACCGACCGTCGCCCGTCGCCCGTCAGCCTGGAGGCGACAGCCATACCCAGTGCCGCAGAAATGCTGGTCGAGGAATGCGCTGTGCCAAACGTGTCGTATTCGCTTTCGTCACGCCGCGGGAAGCCACTGATGCCACCGAGCTGGCGCAGCGTTCCCATGCGGTCACGCCGGCCCGTGAGAATCTTGTGCGCATAGGTCTGGTGCCCCACGTCCCACACCAACCGGTCGTCAGGGGTGTTGAACACGTAGTGCAAGGCAACTGTCAACTCGACTGTACCGAGGTTGGAGCTGAGGTGTCCTCCCGTGCGGGAAACGCTCTCTAGCAGATATTCCCGCAACTCATTGGCCAGGGTGGGCAACTCATGCCGTCCCAGCTTGCGCAAATCCCCAGGGGAGTCGATTCGGGTGAGCAGTCCTTTGCTCTCACTCATGGTGCTTCACTCTCGCTTCAGTGGTTGCGGCGGGCCACCCAGTCGGCCAGCGCGTGCAAATGATCGGTATGGGTCAGCCCGCTTTGGCGCAGCGCATCGTGCGCCCTTTCAAGCACCGTGGACGCATACGCCTGTGAGGCCTGAAGCCCCAGCAGTGACACGAAGGTGGGTTTGTCGTCCGCGGCATCCTTGCCAGCGGTCTTCCCCAGCGTGGCTGAGTCGGCAGTGACATCAAGAATGTCGTCGACGACCTGAAACGCCAGCCCCAAGGCCGCGCCGTAGGCCTTCAACTGCGCCGCGGCTTCGGCGGAGCATTGGCCAGTTGCGGCACCCATGGTGACACTGGCTTGCAGCAAGGCGCCTGTTTTCAGGCGATGCATCGATTCCAGCGCTTGCTGGTCGAGACTGATGCCCACACTGGCCAGGTCGATGGCCTGCCCTCCTGCCATGCCGTACGCACCAGCAGCCAACGCGAGCTGTCGGCACAGGCCGAAACCGGTCTCTGCGGGCATGGAACCATCGTCTGGTAGCAGCAACTCAAAAGCCAGGGCCTGTAGAGCGTCTCCGGCCAGCAAGGCAGAGGCTTCTCCGAACTTGACGTGGACCGTTGGCTTTCCCCGGCGCAGCACATCGTTGTCCATACAGGGCATGTCGTCATGGACCAGAGAATAGGCGTGGATCAGCTCCACCGCACAGCCGGCCCGCATGGCAGCGCCAGCGTTGCCGCCAACCGCCTCGCTGGCCGCCAGCACCAGCAAGGGACGCAAGCGCTTTCCGCCATCGAGAACGGCGTAGCGCATGGCTTCGCCGAGATCCGCTGGAGCGTTTGCACTGACCCATCCAGACAGAGCTGCCTCTATCTCCTGTTGGCGCGTCTGTCGCCAGCTAGCGAAGTCAGGCGCATCGACTGTTGTATGGGCCACCGGCGCGAGTTCGGTCATCAATCGTCTTCCCAGGGCTGCAGGCTGTCGCCCTCCAACACCTTGATCTGTTGCTCAACCGCCTCCAGACGGCCGCGGCAGAAGTTCAGAAGCTCGGCACCACGTCGGTAACGCCCCAGCAGTTCTTCGAGCGGGAGCTGGCCAGCATCCAGCTGGGAAACAAGCTCCTCAAGCTCCCTGAGAGCAGCGTCATAGTTTTCGGGCGCGTCCTGTGCAGCTTTTGCGGAAGCCTTGGTCGTCGACTTGGATCCGGAACTTGCGGGCATGGAAGTATGGTCTCAGCGGTGGCAAGGATGGCCAGACCGGCATCCGATCCAGCAAAACAGTTGTGACCGGCCCGTCCAGGTCCGGTGAGAACGACCTCGTATTCTACCGCCCCGGTCTTTCACTCCCGGCTTGCCGGCCGGGGCAGGCAGCGCTCATCACACAGAACCGATGTTGGTAACAAATTGACCTGAAAAAGGTATAATTGAAGGTTTCCTTTTCCTTGCCCGGCTGCGGCTTCGGTCTCGATGAACGGTTGAAAACGCTTTGCGGCGCTAGCGCAGGACTCCTGCACGATGCGGCCATGGCTGTTTGCGCCTCCTGGTGACCTGCAGAAGGCTTGGCAAGTGGTGAGGGGTCGGGACGGCATCACCGCCCAATCAGGGTAAAAGCGAACAATGGCTGCATTGACGCCATGGACATTGCCGGGCTACGCAGTGCGGTCGGCCTCCCTGAAACCGGTGGTGACAAAACCCGTACCCGAACTGCCATCGCCATCGTCCGCGCCTGATGCGTCCAACCTTTGTTCGCCAAGCGCTTTTCCTGCCCCTTCATAGGGGGAGTCTCTAGGTCAGGATCTCCATGTCTGATTTAAGTCTTCAGCTCCAGCAGGCCGAAAGTCAACTGCCCGTCTCTTCCTACTTCGACCAGGACCTGTTCCAGCGCGAGCTGGAGGTGCTCTTTGGTCAGGGCCCACGCTATGTCGGGCACGCCAATGCCGTGCCAAACAAGGGGGACTACTACACCTTGCCCCAGGAGAGCCATGGGCGAGCGCTCGTCAGGACTGCCAATGGTGTCGAGCTGGTCTCCAACATATGCCGGCACCGCCAGGCGGTGATGCTCAAGGACCGCGGCAACTTGCAGGGCAACGCCAGCGGCCATGCCGGCGGCCAGATTGTCTGCCCGCTGCACCGGTGGACATACAGCGGAGGCAGCCATGGCCCGCTGGGCGACCTGGTCGGCGCTCCACACTTTGCACAGGACCCGTGCCTGAACCTGAAGCGCTACCCGCTGCAAAACTGGAACGGACTGCTGTTCGAAGACAACGGCCGTGACATTGCAGCCGACCTTGCCGGCATGGGGCCAGCCAAGGACTTGTGCTTTGACGACATGGTGCTGCATCATGTTGAAGCGCACGAGTGCAACTACAACTGGAAGACCTTCATCGAGGTGTATCTGGAGGACTACCATGTCGAGCCGTTCCACCCCGGGCTGGGCAACTTCGTCACGTGCTCGGACCTGGAGTGGGAGTTCAGCAAGGAGTTTTCCGTGCAAACAGTGGGCGTGCACAACCTGGCAGCCAAGGCCGGCAGCCCTGTGTACAAGCGCTGGCACGAGCAGCTCATGAAGTACCGGGAAGGCAAGACGCCCGACAAAGGCGCGATCTGGCTCACTTACTACCCGCACATCATGGTGGAGTGGTATCCGCACGTGCTCACCGTCTCCACCCTCCATCCGATCAGCGTCGACAAAACGCTGAACCTGGTCGAGTTCTACTACCCGGAAGAAATCGTGGCTTTCGAGCCCGAGTTCATCGAAGCACAGCGGGCTGCCTACATGGAGACAGCCATCGAAGACGATGAAATCGCCGAGCGAATGGATGCAGGCAGAAAAGCGTTGATGGAACGCGGCGACAACGAGTTCGGCCCCTATCAAAGCCCCATGGAAGACGGCATGCAGCATTTCCACGAGTGGTATCGCCAGCGCATGACGGCTGACCTCAAGGCTTGATGCCTCCCGTCTCACATTCCGCGGACACGGGGAGCCCATAGCATGCAGGCGCTCTGGATGCTGCTGGGCGCATTCCTGTTTGCATCCATGGGGGTATGCATCAAGTTTGCGTCCGCGTACTTCAACAGCTTCGAGATCGTTTTTTACCGCGGACTCGTCGGGGTCGTCTTTCTGGCCATCGCCAACCCGGTGCGAGGTGTCAGCCTGCGCACCCGGGTTCCCATGATGCACGTGTGGCGAAGCGCAGTAGGCGTCACCGCCCTGACCAGCTGGTTCTTTGCGATAGCTGCCCTGCCCCTTGGCGCTGCCGTCACGCTCAACTACATGAGCAGCGTCTGGGTAGCTGCGTTCCTGCTCGGTGGCGCACTGATCAATCAGCAGCAGCACGCACCGATACGCCAACAGGCCCCCCTGTTTCTCACCGTGCTGGCCGGGTTTGGCGGCGTCGCCATGATGCTAAGGCCGACCGTCGCAGGCGATCAGATGTTTGGCGCTCTTCTGGGCTTGCTCTCCGGCCTGTTTGCCGCCTTCGCCTACATGCAGGTCTCGGCATTGGCCCGTGCAGGCGAGCCAGAGAGCCGGACGGTGTTCTATTTTTCGATTGGCGCCACACTCACGGGCGCCATAGGGTCAGCTTTTGCGGGCTTCACGCCATTGACATTGACCAACAGCGTGTGGCTGCTTCCCATCGGCCTGCTGGCCATGTTCGGTCAGCTGTGCATGACCCGCGCCTACAGCAGTGGCGCCACCCTGGTCGTCGCCAATCTGCAATACGCCGGCATTGTGTTTGCCGGCATCTACAGCCTGCTGCTGTTCGACGACCACCTGCCCCCCATCGGATGGGCTGGCATGGCCCTGATCATCGCCAGCGGCATCACCGCCACTGCTCTGCGGGCCAGGGCGGTGCCCATTCAGCGTGAAGAGGATCATGCAGAGGACCACCCGGGCACCTGACCTGCCCCTGTAAAAGCCAAAGAAACGGTGTTTTTCGGGCCAAATTCACCATTTCGAGATTGTGCAGGCCCTCGGCACTGGATCAAAATGGATCCATGTTCAGCACGCTCATCGCCCCTCAGCAACTGGCCTCGCTTCTCGACCAGTCGCGCACTGTCCACCTGTTCGACTGCAGCTACGACCTCGCCGCTCCCGGCGCTGGTCGTGAGCAGTACCTCGACTCACACATCCCCGGCGCGCAGTACGCCGATCTGCATGATGACCTGAGCGCGTCCACGGGCGCGGCGGCCGCCAGCGGCGGAAGGCACCCGCTTCCAGACCGAGCAGCGTTCGCGATGTGGCTCGCGCAGAAAGGCGTGCGGGCTGGCGAGCAGGTGGTGGTCTATGACCGCCAGAACAGTGCTTTCGGCCCTCGCCTGTGGTGGATGTCCAAGTGGTGTGGCCATGAGGCCTGTGCCGTCCTGGACGGCGGGCTTGCGGGGTGGTTGGCACAAGGAGGAGCTCTGGCATCCGGGCCCACAGAAGAGGCACCGAGAGGTGATTTCACGCTGTCTGCCCCGTTGGCTGCACTCCATACCCTCGAGAAGGTCAAATCTGGACTGGGCACAGCCGGCCAGAAGCTGCTCGACGCCAGAGCTGAAGCGCGCTTCTCTGGCCTGACCGAGCCGCTCGATCCTGTGGCAGGCCACATCCCGGGCGCCCGAAATCGACCGTTTGGCGACAACCTCCAGCCCGACGGGCACTTCAAGCCCGCCGCGCAGCTGCGAGAAGAGTTTCTTGCGGCCCTGGGATACCAGGTCCGCCATGCCCCCACCCATGAAATCGCTTGCCCGCAAGGCGTGGTGCACTACTGCGGCAGCGGGGTCACGGCGGCTGTCAATCTGCTGGCCATGGAGGTCGCTGGCCTGGGCAGGCAGTCCCTTTTTGCCGGCAGCTGGAGTGAATGGAGCCGGCAGCCCGAGACCGCAAAAGCCCGGGGAATCCGGGCGACGTGATGGTTCACACGCCTTTGCGAGTCATCTGATGCCAAATCACTCAAGGCTTGCAAGACTTTGGCCGATAAAAGGCTTAACTGCGCTGTGGCAAGCAAGGGCGGCGAATGCCGCCGTACCAACCATGAGACACGTAGCCCGGTGGATCGCGTACCGGGCCCCATGCCACAAACACCAAGACGGATGAAGCCCACGCCGCCGCCATTGCCGACACTTCGCCATGAGCTGGACGATGAACTCGCCTGGCTCAAGCGCGTCTGTCTGTGGCTGGCGATGACGGCCTCCGCACTCGTCCTTCCGGTATTTCTCAGCACCGACAACCACCGCGAAACCATTTCCACCATCGCCTTTGCTGCCATGGGATGGCTGGCCTACTTTCTGGCACGCAAAGGACGCATTGACACCGTTCGCTACGTCCTTGTCATCGGCGCGTTCGTCGTGACCATTGCGTCGGTTGTTGCATATGGGTCCGTGAGAACGGGCTCGAACTTCCTTTTTGTCGGCATCGTGGTGGGTGCCAGCCTCTTCCTCTCCAAATTCGGCATTCGGGTCGTGGTTCTGCTCGAAATTGCGGCGCTGGGCCTGCTCAACTGGGCCGAATACGCAGGGATGATGCCGCAGGCCAATTTCCAGGTGGGGCTCAAGACCTGGGCCACCCAGACTGCCTGCCTTGTCGTGGTGGCCTTGCTGGTGTTCCACGGACGCAACCGCTCCGAGCGCATCAATCAGCGCTTGCGGGAAGAGCTTTCCCTGCGCCGGATGACGGAGCAGGAGCGCGACCGGAATCTGGAGCGCTTTGCCCGCATTTTCAGGGCCAGTCCCACGCCCATGATCGCCCAGTCGGCCATCACCGGGTCCATTCTCGACGTGAACCAGGCCTTTGAGCGTTGCTACGGCTACGCAAGGGTTCAAGCCCTTGGGCGAACCGACTCGTTCCTGTGGGCAGACAACTCGGAGCGAAAAGACTACCTCAGAGAGCTCTACTCCACCCGCCGTGCCGAGCCTCGCAGTGTCAGAGGTCTGCGAGCAGACGGCTCTGAGTTCAATGCCCAGATTTCCAGCGAGCTGGGTGACGACCCGGACGACCAGCTGGTGATCACCACGATCACCGACATGACCGAAAACGACAAAGCGGTGGACAAGCTTCGCCGGTCCGAGGAACGGTTTGCAAAGGCATTCAACTTCAGCCCGCTGAACATGGCCATCACGCGCTTGTCCGATGGTGCCTATATCGAGGTCAACGAATCCGAAAACTCCATCATCGGAATGCGCACCGAAGAGCTTGCAGGCAAGACATCCACGGACGTGGGCGTATGGCTCACGACAGAAGACCGGCAGGTGTTCATTGACAGGCTGCTGGCGGAAGGCAAGATTTCCGCCTATGACACCGTCATGCGACACAAAGACGGGCCATTGGTACAGACTCGCGTCTGGGCGGAGCTTGTCGATATCGATGGCGAACAGTGCATTTTGTCGTGCACGGTCAATGTCACAGAAGAAAAGCGCCGGGAAGCACTGCTGATCGAGTTGGCCAAAGGGCTTTCGGGGTCAACCGGCGAAGCGTTCTTCTCGGCACTGAGCAAACACATGGCCGCCGCCCTCGAGGCTGACATCGTCACCGTCACCGAGCGAGAGGACAACGGGCAACTGCGCCAACTGGCGGTCTGGAGCAGTGACAAGCCCATTGACTGCTGCGCCTATGACACTGCCGGCACACCATGCGATTCGGTCATGCAAAGCGATGGGGTCTGCATATTCCCTCGCAACCTTGGCCAACTGTTTCCGACGCAACCCGTCATTCAGGAAACCGGCATGCAGGCGTTTGCCGGTCAGGCCCTTCGCGACCCGGATGGCAACATCATTGGCCTGGTCAACGCCATGTGGCGCGAGGCCATCGATCCGACACCGGAGAGCAAGGCGCTGATTGCCATCTTCGCGAGCCGGTCAACGGCCGAGATGCTGCGCTTGCGGCGGGAGCGGGAGATTCGCCATCTCAACGAATCCCTGGAACGTCGGGTGACCGATCGAACAGCAGAACTGGTCAAGCTCAATGCCGAGCTTGACTCGTTTGCCTACTCGGTCTCCCACGACCTGAAGTCTCCCTTGCGCTCCATCGAGGGCTTTACCCAGTTGCTCAGTGAACAGCTGGATGGACGCCTGAGCGAGGAGGAAGCTGCGCTTTTCACCCGAGTGCTGGGCGCCACCCACCGCATGAGCAATCTCATCTCGGACCTGCTGGCGCTGGCCCGGGTGAGCCAGGGCGAAATGATCAGGGAAGAAGTGAACATTTCCGCCCTGGCGCACGAGATCACGGAGGCAGAAAGCCGCAAACATGATGCACGGCAGATCAACTGGCGTATCGAGCCGGGTATGCGATGCAACTGCGACTCACGCCTGGCTCGCATTGCTCTGTCCAACCTGCTGGAAAATGCGGCCAAGTACACCCGGGATTGCGATTCGGCCAACGTGGTCATCGGCACAGTGCATCCCGCGGCCAACGAGGACAACACGGTGCAAGGCGCCTCTGGCGCGCCCGTGTTCTTCATTGAAGACAACGGCGCGGGCTTCGACATGCGCTACGCCGAGAAGCTCTTCAAGCCGTTTCAACGCCTGCACATGCCCAGCAGCGGTTTCGAGGGAACCGGCATCGGCTTGGCCACTGTGCGGCGCATTGTCGAGCGGCATGCAGGCTTCATCACGGGTCGCGCCGAGCCTGAGCGTGGCGCTCGCTTCGAGTTTTCGTTCGGAGAGGCCGCCGAGCCTGAGGCGACCGTTTCGCATGAGGGAGGGCACCCATGACCAAGGAGTCATTGCACGCCCTGGCCAGCGACGACCCCATGTCGCCGCGACAACCCATTGCCCTGCGGCGCCATCAGCAAAGAGCGCTTTTTGCGCTGCTGGTGACCATCTCGTTCTCCGCGCCGATGGTCACCCTCGGCTTGTATTTCAAGCAAGGAATGAGCGCCCTGACCTGGGTGGGCGTTTTCATTTCCCTGTCCATGGCATTCCTGCTGCTTTCGTTCAGGCTGGGTCACCACCGCCTGACAGCACAAATGCTGATTTTCGGACTGATCATCACCTCCGCTGGCGGCGTTGTTGCGCACGGCTCGGTGCGAAGCGGCGCCATGTTCATGATGCTTGGCGCGGTGGTGGGAGCGGGCGCATTCCTCTCGCGTCGGGCGTTGATCGCCGCCGGCGTCCTGTGTGTGGGGCTGGTGGGTGCACTGAACTGGCTGGACTATGCGGGCATGCTCCCTGAGGCAAGTCTTCAGCCCGGGTGGACAGTTTTCCTGACGCAAGCCGTGGTGCTGGTGAGCATGCTGGTCAGCGTGTCATACGGGCGGTATCACCTCTCGCATGCCTTCCACAGCCAGGAGATCGCACTGGAGCGCGCGAGGGACGTGGAGGCCAATTTGCGCGCCAGCGAGGTCCAGTTTCGCGCCTTGTTTCAGAACAACCCTGTGGCCTGTGTCGTGCAGTCGGTCCGCCATCAACGTGTGCTGGATGCGAACGATGCCTTTCAGGCGATGTTTGGCTATAGCCGCGATGAGCTCACCGTCGAGGACCGGCCCAATTTCTGGGAAAACCGGCACGACGAGTTGAAGTTCCAGGCCATGCTCGAGGCCACCCGGCGGGTGTCAGGCATGCGAACCAAGGCCGTGCGTCGGGATGGCAGCGTCTTCGACTCGGTGATTTATGCCGAAGTGGTGCCGCACGGACCTGACCACCTGCTGATTGCCATGGTTCTGGATGTCACTGCCGAAGCACAGGCTCGCCGCGAGCTGGAATCCTCGCAGGAGCGCTTTGCCAAAGCCTTCAACTTCAGCCCCCTGGGCATGACCATCACCCGCCTGTCCGACGGCCGATTCATGGAGGTAAACCCTGCCAACGAACGGGTTCTGGGATACACGCAGGAAGACTTTGAAGGCAAGACCTCTGTCGATGCAGGCGTCTGGCTGACCGAAGAAGAACGGGGCGACTACATTCAGGCGCTGAAGAGAGATGGCCGACTCAGCGGCTACGAGACCCGGATGCGAAGTCGGGCCGGCAAAGCGGTGGATGTGAAGGTCTGGGCCGAGATCATTGAGCTGGACGGAGAACGTTGTGCGCTGTCCTTCACTCTCAACGTCGAAGAAGAGAAGCGCCGGGAAACCACGCTCAAGAATGTGGCCGAAGGTGTGGCGGCCCAGACGGGCGAGGCGTTCTTTCTCTCTCTTGCCGAGCACCTCGCTTCGGCGATCGGAGCGCAAGGCGTTGTCGTGGCCGAGCTGAGTGGAGAGCATCGCATCCAGACTCTTGCATGGCTCAAGAACGGCCAGCTTCAGCCCAACATCGAACTGTCCGTGGAGCACACCCAGTATGCGCGCATACTGGCGAGCAAGGACATCCAGGTCATCGACGCGAGCAACCGGCAGGTGCTGCTGCCCATCCCGCCGTTTGACCCGGACGAGATACAGAGCTCGGTCGGGATCGCGCTGACCGATGCCGATGGCACACCCATCGGGGTTCTCGGCGCAGTGTGGCAGCGGCGCGATGCGGCGAGCAAAGACGTCATGGCGATGATGCGGATCTTTGCCAGCAGGTGCAGCGCCGAGCTGGTCAGGCTGCTGCGCGACCGCGAGATCAGCAAACTGCATGACACCCTGGAGCAACGAGTGCAGCAACGCACGGAGCAGCTCGAGTATCTCAACCGGGAGCTTGATGCGTTCGCCTACACCGTCTCTCATGACCTGAAGTCGCCCTTGCGTGCCATGGACGGGTTCATGCAGGTGCTTCGCGAGCAGATGCACAGCCGCATCGATGCCGACGATGCCGCCGTGCTCGACCGGATCGATGGCTCGGTAGGTCGCATGAACAGTCTGATCACCGACCTGCTGGCACTGGCCCGGGTCAGTCAGGGACAGCTGCAGCGAATGGACGTCGACCTCACTGACCTGGCACAGGCTGTCATCCGCCAGGAGCAGCACCGTGACCCCGCCCGTGAAGTAGCCATTTCCGTGGAGCCGGGCATGACGGCCAATTGCGATGCACGCATGGCCCACATCGTTCTGGAGAACCTGATCGGCAATGCATGGAAATACTCACGCAAGCAAGACCATGCCTGCATTGAGGTCGGACAGGTGGTCTCGGCTGGTGGTGCACCCGAGTTCTTTGTCCGCGACAACGGCGCCGGGTTCGACATGGCCCGTGCCGACCGCCTGTTCAAGCCTTTCACCCGCTTGCACTCGGCATCCGAGTTCGAAGGCTCGGGTATCGGCCTGGCCACGGTGCGCCGTATCATTGAGCGCCACGGCGGCCAGATCAGGGCAGAGTCCAGTCCGGGCGAAGGCGCAAGCTTCTGGTTTTCGTTCGGACAGCCTGAGAGCGAATAGGGGTCAATGGGCGTGCCAGGCGCCTCGAACCAGCATCACCATGGCGATACCCGCCAGAAGCCACAACACCTGGACAACCGTTGCCTTGAGGTTGAGCCGCTTCTGCAGCTGCGGGATCAGGTCAGCCAGAGCCACATAGATAAAGCTGCTGGAAGCCAGTACCAGCAGATATGGCAGCACCTCATCGAATCGGGAAACCATGCCGTAACCCACAAGGCCGCCGATACCGGTGACAGTTCCCGCCAGCGTCACCTTGATCAAGGCGTTGCGACGGTTGCCTGAGGCATGCTGCACCACCACCAGATCACCGATGTGATGGGGCACCTCGTGCGCCAGCACGGCCAGAGCCGCCATCACACCCAGGTGCATGTCAGCCATGAATGCCGAGGCAATCAGTACGCCATCGCCGAAGGCATGGACGCTGTCGCCCGCCAGAATGGCCCAGCCACCCCCACCGTGGGCATGGGCATGGGCGTGCTGCCTGGCCTTCTCTGAGTGCTCGTCTGCGTGCTCATGTTCGTCATGGTCGTGGTGATGGCAGTGCTCGTGGCCGTGGTGCCAAAGCTCGGCTTTGTCCAGCAGAAAAAAGAACAGCAAGCCCACCAACAGGACGGCAAACAGGTCGTGCGCGTCTGCACCTCCCTCCATGGCCTCCGGCAACAGGTGCAGAAAGGCCGTTGCCATCAGGGCGCCCGCGGCCAGGCTGAGCATATGCTGGGTGTACCTGGCGAGCATGGCGGCGCTGAGCAAGGCCGCCAGCCAGACGCTGCCAACACCTGCACCCACCGTCCCGAAGAGAATCGCGAAAAGCATCATTTCAAACCACCTGAGCGACCTGGCCTGATGAGGCGAGCCGCAAAAAAAGGCGCAACAAAACGCCCACAGCAAAATGGTACCAAGCCTGTCAAGCCAGTCGCCGGGGGTGGACAGGTATTTTTTTGCCCCCATACGGGGGACGTCCTTGCAGCTTAGCGCTGGTCAGCGGCCATTCGCGTCCGCAGAATCGGGGGAAAGGCACTCTCGGCACCCAAACATCCAGCCAAAGTGCCAGACAGGCACAGCCACCATGACCACCAGACTCGGCCCATTGCTTCAGTTTCTCGGATGCCAGAACAACGAATGGGGTATCAGCGTTCTGGTGATCACCGGCCCGTCGGATCCCCCTCCTTCGCTGCATTGCGCGTCATCGGCAGTGCATGTCCAGCCGCCGCTGGCCGGACCTGTGCCAGGCACGCAGGACACCGCCTGGCGCTTTGACTTGGCCGTGTCGATGGGGATCCAGACCCAACGCATCAACTACAGGCTCAACGGCAAGCGACACACCTTTCATGTACCAGCGCTCGGCGCCATGCCCGACTGCGCCTATGCTTCCTGCAATGGTTTCTCCGATGGCCGGGACCGAAAGAGCATGGCCGAGCCAAACGCCCTGTGGACCCGCATGGCCCGGCTCCACCGGGAAGTCGACCTCGTCGACAACACCCACTTTGGTCCGCTGCAGCTTCTGCTCATGGGTGGCGACCAGATCTACAGCGATGACATCTGGAATGTGATTCCCGAACTGCGCGCCTGGAGCGAGATGCCATGGCGCCAGCGTTTGACCGCCCCCTGGACGCCCCAGCTTGAAACGGCTGTGCAATCCCATTTCGCGCGGCTATACATCGAGCGCTGGTCGCAGCCAGAAGTTGCAGCGGTGCTGGCCAGCATCCCTGCCGTGATGATGTGGGATGACCACGACATCATCGATGGCTGGGGCTCGCACCCGGCCGAGCTCCACCAGAGCCCCGTGTTTCAGGGTCTGTTCAAAGCCGCCTCGCAGGCATTTGCCCTGTTCCAACGTCACAGCATGGGCGCACCGCCCCCGGCCACGCTGGCGGGACAGCCGGCCCACAACAGCGGCTATCGAGCTGGCCCCATGGGATTGCTGGTGCTGGACATGCGCACAGAACGAAGCCCACGTCTTGGCGCCAACCTCACACATGAGGCAGGCACACTCGTCGCAGAGCAGGTTCTGAGCAGTCAGAGCTGGTCGGCCGTGTACCAGTGGCTGGACGCCGAACTGGCCAAACAGGACATGCGCCACCTCTTCGTGATGAGCAGTATCCCGGTGGTTCACCCCAGCTTCGAGCTGCTGGAAAAACTGCTCGGTGTGTTTCCCGGGCAGCAGGAGCTTGAAGATGACCTGCGTGATCACTGGACAAGCCCACCTCACAAGGCCGAGCGCCTGCGCCTGGTTCACCGCCTGCTTGAGGCCAGTGCCAAAGGCGTTCGCATCACCCTGCTCTCGGGCGATGTCCACGTGGCCGCCGTAGGTGTTATCGAATCCAGCCGGTCGGACGTGCCTGTCAATGCCAGAGTGATCAATCAGCTCACCTCAAGCGGCATCGTTCACCCTCCCCCTCCGGGGGTTGCACTGTTCTTTCTTGAGCAGGCCTGCAAGAACGTCGAAACCATCGACCGCGGCATCTCTGGCGCCATGTACGAGTTCCCGACCACCAGCCATCGCATGATCGGTTGCCGCAATTTCATGACATTGCAGGCAGACAGGCCCGGCAGCGCCGACCGCTACTGGGTCAACTGGTGGACGGAAGGTGAATCACACCCTTTTACCAAGGTGATTCACCCGGTCAACCTGCCCTAGGGACCCTCTGCATAACCTCCGCCATGCGTGTTCGAGGTCAAAACGGGATGGATGGCGTGCCTGCTTGTCGCACCGTGTGCCCGGCGGCACACGGAAGACAACAGGTGCGGCAGACGCCCGCTTTGGCCCGAACCCGAAGCGGGCCGTGGCTTTGCGGGCGATGCGCTTTGTTGCGAATGCAGGCAAGCCATCCAGGCTTTCCTTGGCATTCGCGCCTCAACCCGCAAAGCCAACGGCGCGCACGGCGCAGGTTATGCAGAGGGTCCCTAGCCAGCAGCGGCTGAGCCAGCACACTCAGTGTGCCTGCTCCCAGGTCGGCCCGACACCCACCTCCGCCAGCAAAGGCACCTTCAGCTCGGCGACTCCCGCCATGAGCGCAGGGATCGCCTCACGCAGCCAGTCGACCTCGTCATCGGGGACCTCAAACACCAGTTCGTCATGCACCTGCATGATCACCAGGGTTTTTCGCGCTTGCTCGTCGATGGCGTTCTGGACCGCCACCATGCTCTTCTTGATGAGATCGGCCGCGGTTCCCTGCATGGGCGCATTGATGGCAGCACGCTCGGCTGCTGCCCGGCGCGGTCCGTTGGGTGAGCGGATTTCCGGCAAATACAGACGGCGACCGAATACGGTTTCAACATAACCGCGTTCGCGCGCCAGGGCCCGGGTGTCTTCCATGTACTGCTTCACGCCGGCAAACCGCTGGAAGTAACGATCGATGTAGTTCTTGGCTGCTGTGTTGTCGATCCCCAGTGACTTGGCCAGGCCGTAGCTGCTCATCCCGTAGATCAGGCCAAAATTGATCACCTTGGCATAGCGACGCTGTTCGCTGCTGACCTGATCGGGCGCCAGCCCGAACACCTCTGCGGCCGTGGCGCGGTGAACGTCTTCCCCTGCCGTGAAGGCCTTGAGCAAGGCCTCGTCGCCGCTGATGTGGGCCATGATGCGCAGCTCGATCTGCGAGTAGTCGGCACTGGCAATGACGCGCCCTTGAGGTGCGACAAACGCCTCTCGGATTTTTCGTCCCTCCGGTGTGCGAATCGGGATGTTCTGGAGGTTCGGGTCATTGCTCGACAAGCGTCCGGTCACCGCCACCGCCTGCGCGTAATGTGTGTGCACACGGCCTGTCCGCGGATTCGCCATGCCAGCCAGTTTGTCGGTGTAGGTGCCCTTGAGTTTGCTCAGGCTTCGGTATTCGAGAATCTTGGCCGGCAACGGATAGTCTTCTGCCAGCTTTTCCAGCACTTCTTCATTGGTGCTGCGTGCCCCGGATGCCGTCTTCTTGATCGTAGGCAAACCGAGTTTGTCGAACAGCACTTCGCCGAGCTGCTTGGGCGATGACAGGTTGAAAGGTTGCCCTGCGATTTCGTAGGCCTCCTGCTCCAGCGCCACAATGCGCTGCCCCAGGTCATGGCTTTGCCTGGCCAGCGTTTCGGCATCAATGAGCACGCCGTTGCGTTCAATGCGATAGAGACGCTCGCTCGACGCCACTTCCAGCTCGTAGATGGCGCGCAATTTCTCGTTGGATTCGAGTTGGGGCCAGAGCGCCAGATGGACGTCCAGCGTCTGATCACTGTCTTCACAAGCGTATTCACTGGCCTTGTCGACATCGACCTGGGAGAACGGAATCTGACTGGCCCCCTTGCCGCACAAGCTTTCATAGCTGATGCCGCTTCGCCCCAGGTGCCGCTCTGCCAGGCTGGCCAGTCCGTGCGGCTTGTGCACTTCCAGCACATAGCTTTGCAGCATGGTGTCGTGCACGTATCCCTGCACCTCGATGCCATGATTGGCAAAGACGTGGCGATCGTATTTGACGTGCTGGCCCAGCTTGTGGCGCGAGGCGTCCTCCAGCCAGGGTTTGAGCCTGCCCAGCACCTCGTCACGCGGCAGTTGCTCCGGCGCGCCCGGTCCGTCATGGGCCAGCGGAATGTAGGCGGCCTCGCCCGCCTTCACACTGAAACTCACACCCACAATCTCGGCGACCATCTCGTTGAGCGAAGTGGTTTCCGTGTCGAGCGCCACCAGATCAGCGTTACGGATCTGCTCAAGCCACTGGTCGAACGTTGCCCAGTCCAGAATGGTCGTGTACGACAGTTCGCTGGCCTGGCTTTTCGGTTCGGGCTCAGCAAACAAGTCTCCCGTTGAGCCCGATGAAGACCCGCCGGACGCTGCAGTCGCCTTCGCTGCACCATTGCCTTCGTCTTCACTGCCACCTAGGCTGCGCGCCAGGCCCTTGAAGCCGTAGCGCTCGTAGAAGCCCTTGAGGGCATCGGTCTGCGGATGCCCGTTGGTCATGTCGTCCAGGGCAGGCAGCGTGGGCAAATGGGCCAGCAAATCGCAATCGGTCTTGATGGTTACCAGCGTTTTGCCCGTGGGCAGCCAGTCCAGCGCCTTGCGAAGGTTTTCCCCCACCTTGCCCTTGACCTCGTCAGCACGGGCCATGAGCTCGTCGAGCGAACCATATTCCTTGAGCCATTTGGCCGCCGTCTTGGGTCCGACCTTATCCACCCCAGGCACGTTGTCCACCTGGTCACCCACCAGCGCCTGAAAATCGATCATCTGGGCTGGCGGCACGCCAAACTCTGCCTCGACTCCTGCTTCGTCGCGCCTTTTGCCGCTCATGGTGTCAATGATGGTGATGTGGCGATTGACCAACTGTGCAAGGTCCTTGTCACCACTTGAAACAATCACTTCCACACCCTGGTCCGCGGCTGTGCGCGCCAGCGTGCCAATCACGTCGTCGGCCTCCACGCCGGGCACATCCAGCACCTTCCACCCCATGAGCCTGACCACCTCGTGGATAGGCTCGATCTGCGCCCGAAGGTCGTCAGGCATCGGGCTGCGCTGCTCTTTGTACGCTGGATACAGCTCATCGCGGAAGGTCGGCCCTTTGGCGTCGAAGACGCAGGCAGCGTAGTCCGCCGGCACCTCCTTGCGCAAGCTGTTGAGCATGTTGATCATGCCCCTGATCGCGCCCGTGGCAGGACTGTCCGGATCCCCCGGCACGGCCCTGAGATCCGGCATCGCGTGATAGGCACGGTACAGATAGCTGGATCCATCGACCAGCAGCAACACAGCTTGTTTCGAATTTGCATCAGACATGCACGCATTGTCCTAGAAAGCGGCAGCCGTGCCGCAAAGTCCGCCCTTGACCCTCCGCACAAAGCCCTACAATGCGATCATGACTGCCAGCAAAGCCCTTTTCCGCCATAGCGCCTGTATCGCCAGCCTTGTCGCCGCGACGCTGACGTTGCCTGTGGCTGCCCAGACAGCCGACACCTCCGCTGCACAGGAAGCGCCGGCTGCTTCGCCAGCAGAGGCCGATACCGGCATCGAGACCAAGGCTGAGTACATCCACCACGAAGACGAGCAGACCAGCATTGACGAGGTCCGCATCGGAGGTGAGACCCGCAGCATCCGTGTCCAGCCCAAAAGCGGCGCACCCGGCTACGAGATTTCCCCTGCCGCCCCCGGTCGCTCCGGGGCTGTCAGCGACCAGAACAGCCAGGGAAATTCTGGCCGCAGCCGCTGGCGTATCCTGAATTTCTGACCTCCGTTTCATCTTCCGCTGTTGCGGCTGATTTCCTCCGCTCTCCGCTTTCCTTTCTTTCTCCGGCATGGCTGTCTATACGGAAGTCGCATTTGGCGACGCCGCTGCGCTTGTTGAGCGCCTCGGCCTTGGGGTTCTGACCGACCTCAAAGGCATCAAAGGTGGCATCGAAAACACCAACTACTTCATCACCTGCGAGCATGAGAACGCCAGCCACGAGCATGTGCTGACCATCTTCGAGCGGTTGAGCTTTGAGCAGTTGCCCTTCTACCTGCGTCTGATGAAGCACCTGGCGGGCAAAGGCATTCCGGTGCCGGAGCCTGTCATTGACGAAGCGGGTGAAGTGGTTCATCGGCTGCACGACAAGCCGGCGGCCATCGTCAACAAACTCGCTGGCCGCAACCAGTTGGCCCCCGAGGCCGCACATTGCGCCGCCGTCGGTGAAATGCTGGCACGCATGCATCTGGCCGGTCGCGACTTTTCCATGGGCCAGCCCAACCTGCGGGGCTTGCAATGGTGGAACGAAACCGTCCCTGTGGTGTTGCCTCACCTCAGCGACAGCCAGGCTTGCCTGATCGAGGGTGAGCTGGCGTACCAGAACCATGTCGCGTCCAGCACAGCGTATGCCGCATTGCCCCGTGGACCCGTGCATGCCGACCTGTTCCGCGACAACGTCATGTTCGAAGGCGACAAGCTCTGCGGCTTCTTCGACTTCTATTTCGCCGGCGTCGACACCTTTCTGTTCGACATCGCGGTGTGCCTCAACGACTGGTGCATCCGACATGAACCCGACAACCATGCCGGTGCAGATGGCGAGCGGCAACTGCCGCTCTACGAGGCCTTTCTGAGCGCCTACGAATCAGTCAGGCCACTGGAGGCCGCCGAGCGTGCTCTGCTACCCGCCATGGAGCGCGCGGCCGCACTGCGCTTCTGGATCTCCCGTCTGTGGGATTGGCACTTGCCGCGCGATGCGAGCATGCTCGAACCTCACGACCCCCGCCACTTCGAATACGTGATCCGGCAGTGCCTCTCACGCCTGGGTGCTTTGCCAGTGGTCAGCGAAGCCGCCGCATGAAACTCAACAAGGTACCGGCACGCACTGGGCTGACCTGGATAGGACTGGGTTTCCAGACCTTCCGGCGCCAGCCTTTTGCGCTGGGTGGCATTTTCTTTTTGTGCTTTGGACTGAGCCAAGTGCTTCAGCTCCTGCCGATTGTGGGTACCGTCAGCTCGCTGGTACTGGCTCCAGCGCTACAGCTGGGCATGTTCAGCGCTGCAAGAAGAGCCGTTCAGGGTGAGTTCCCCATGCCCTCCACGGCGTTCGAAGGCCTTGCCGCGGGCCCCGGCCGGCGTCACATGCTGGTGCTGGGCGCCATGTTTGCCACCATCATGATCCTGCTAGTACTGTTTTTGCAGCTGATCGTCCCCATGGGCGAGATCAACGTCGCCGCTGACGCAGAAAGCACGGTGCCGCCGGAAGTCATGGCCGAGGCCGTTCTACAGGCCATCAACCCTGTGGCCGTGCTTCTCTTCACTGTGCTCTCTCTTCTCATCTACCTGGCGTTCTTCCATGCGCCGGCCCTGACCCACTGGCACGGCGTTCCGCCAGTCAAGAGCCTGTTCTTTTCCGTGACAGCGCTCTGGGCCAATGCAGGCGCCGTGATGGTCTTCCTGCTGGCCTGGGCTGGCATCGGTTTGCTCGCTGTCGGCATGTCGCTTCAATTCGGCCTGCTTCTGGGCGGCAAGGCTGGCGCCAGCTCTTTTGTGGCTGTCAGCATGCTCATGCTCGCTGCCGTGTTCTCCATCTCGTCGTACTTCTGCTATCGCGACAGCTTCATCGCGGATACAACAGCTCAACCCCTGCCTGACGCAGGAAACGACCCCACGTAAATCTAAAGTGCTCATCCTCTGCGACACTATGGGGATGGATCATCAGGAGTACATGAGCCAGTTGCGGCTCAGCGAAATCGAGGCACAAAGCCATCCTGCGAGCTACCGGCGAAAAACGCTCTGGTTCGCATGGCTGGGCTATGGCTATGCCATTCTGAGCATCGTGTTCGGTCTGGCCCTGGTCGCCCTGGCCCTGTGGCTGTTCAGCGAAGGCAGAAGCTATTTCGCCGCGACCAATGCACTGATTGGTGGTGTCTTCATTGCCTGGGTGGCCATCTCCTCCGTTTTGCAGGCTTTGCCTGAACACCATGGCATTGAAGTCACGGCTGACGAAGCACCGGAGCTCTTCAAGCTGCTCGAGAAGATTCGCCGCAGGCTCAAAGGCCCGAGCATTCATCGTGTGCTGGTGGATGATCAGTACAACGCCAGCATCAGTCAGGCGCCCCGCTGGGGACTGGTGGGCCCGACCCGGAACACGTTGTGCGTGGGCCTCCCATTGATGATGGCTCTTGACCGCAACCGCCTGACAGCTGTGCTGTCCCACGAGTACGCCCACCTGCGAGGCGGCGACGGTTCGCTGGCCACTTTCCTCTATCGCACCCGCCGGACCTGGAGCAAGCTGGCCGAACACTTTGTGGACGACGACGGCAAAGACCGAGACCTGTACAGCGCTGCCACGCGGGGGTTTCTCAACTGGTATGCCCCACGCTTTCTGGCACGAAGCTTTGCGCTTGCCCGCCAGGAGGAGTACACCGCCGACCGACTGGCAGGCGAACTGGTTGGCATGGACACCCAGATAGGTGCGCTGATGGAGATGCGGCTGCGCAGTGCCCAGATGAATCGCCGCTTCTGGGAACGTTTCTGGGCGATGGCCCCCAAGCATGAGCTGCCCCCGAAAAAGCCTTGGGCATGGGCGCTCGGTGGTGACTTGCCTCCTCCATTGAAGTCGGACATCGAGAAGGCCATGGACAGCGTTCGTGTCGAAGTCGCCCGGCACGACGACACCCATCCGACGACCCGCGAGCGCGTCAAGGCCCTGGGCGGAGAGCACCGGTTTCCCGGCCTGTCCAAGACTGGGTGCACCAAGCTTCTGGGACCGGCGCTGGATCGCATTGCCGAGGTCTTTGATACCCAGTGGTGGCAGGCCCACCATGGCGTGTGGAAGGAGGCATACCGCACCGGCCAGCGTGACCTCGCGAAAATTGCAGAACTCAAGCCCGAGATACCCAACCTGGGCGCGGCGGACCTTGTCCGGCTGGCGCGACTCGTCGCTCGCACCAAAACACCCAGCAAAGCCATTGCGCTGTATCAGGCCGCCATCGAGCGCGACCCCGACAATGCCGAGGCACGCTGGAAACTGGCCATCGACGCGGCCGAACGCAACGATCTGGCTGCCTTGGGAGACCTGGCCATCGTGGCGCGCCAACAGCCCCACATGGGCTATGCAGCCGCCCGCGCTGCACTGGAGCTGATTGAGCGCCAGCCCTACGAAGGCAATCTGGGTGACATGCGACGCGAGTGGAAAGAAACCTTGCACCGCATGGAAGCACTGGAAGATGACGCCGATTCGGAGGTCAGTGGCGAAGCCCTGCTCGACCACCTGGCACCACACGATCTGTCGCCAGACGAAGAGCAGGATGTATGCGACTCGGCTCGTCTGATGCCCCAGGTGCGCACCATCTGGGTCATGAGGCGCCCGGTCAAGGCATTGCCCGGACGCCGCCAGTACGTGATCGTGGTGGAGTTCCGCCGAGGCCCGGGTGCCGTCATGGTGCCTCTGGACGAAGTGGCAGACCGCATCGACCTGCCAGGTCCGGTCTGGGCCATCGAAGACGACGACCTCAACGATGAGAGCCTGGAGGGCCGACAGTTGCCCCTGGCTGACCCTGTTTATCCCCCCAGGCATAAGCCGGAAGCCGGCAGCAGTGCTCATTGATACCCGATAGCTCAGGTCGATGAACCTTGCGTGGCATCGGGATGACTCGCATGCCCAAGAGCAATTCAGTCGATCGGTGTGAGCTTGGCCACCGACAAGGCCAGCCACTTGGTTCCATGCCGCGGAAAGTGGATCTGGGCTCGTGCGTCATCGCCCGTGCCTTCAATGGCCTTGACCTGTCCTTCGCCAAATTTGTTGTGAAACACGGCCTGCCCGGCGCGCAAAGCCACACCCCGGTCGGCTGGTTCGACGGGAGCAGACACGGGCTTGTCCAGCCAGCCATCCGACCATGCCGGCTTGAGGCGTGAGCCAGCACCACCGCCCAAGCCCATTCCGCCCCCAAACCCGGCCGCCTGTTGCTGCGGAGACAACCATTTCAGGCACTCGGGCGGCAGCTCGTCAAAGAACCGGCTGCGCACGTTGTAGCGTGTTTGCCCGTGCAGCATGCGGGTTTGCGAGTGACTGAGATACAGACGCTGACGTGCGCGCGTGATGGCCACATACATCAGGCGCCGCTCCTCCTCCAGACCGTCACGGTCGCTCATGGAGTTCTCGTGCGGAAACAATCCCTCTTCCAGTCCGGTGATGAAAACAGCATCAAACTCCAGGCCTTTGGCCGCATGCACAGTCATGAGCTGCACGGCCTCCTGCCCCGCCTGAGCCTGGTTGTCACCCGCCTCCAGTGCAGCGTGCGTCAGAAATGCCACCAATGGGCTGAGGGTCTCGCCAGTAGCCTCCTCATCCAGTGGCTCCAGTGCTTCGTCGACCTGGGCCAGCGTCGGGTCGAGGCCCTGACTCACCGGGCTTTGCGTCAGTGCATTGCCCAACTCATCCACAGGGAGAGCCACCGCGTCCTTGCCGAAGCCCTCCAGCGACACAAAGCTCTCGGCCGCGTTGACCAGTTCTTCCAGGTTTTCAACGCGATCCTGGCCGTCGCGCTCGGCACGATAGTGCTCCAGCAGTCCGCTGTGGTCCAGCACCAACTCGATGATTTCGCGCAAGGTCATGCCATCGGTGCGCTCCCGCATGACATCCAGCCTGGTCACGAAGCCACCGAGCGCCACCCCTGCTCGACCACTGACTGAACTCACCGCATCGTGCAGGGAGCACCCGATGCTGCGCGCCGCATCTTGCAGCTGTTCCACGCTGCGCGCGCCAATGCCCCGGGCGGGAAAGTTGCAGACCCGAAGAAAACTGGTGTCGTCGTGCGCGTTCTCGAGCAAGCGCAGATAGGCCAGTGCGTGCTTGATTTCGGCGCGCTCAAAGAAGCGCAAGCCGCCATACACCCGGTAGGGCATTGCCGCGTTGAACAGCGCTGTCTCCATCACCCGGCTCTGCGCGTTGCTGCGATAGAGCACCGCCATTTCGCTGAGCTTGAGGCCATCAGCCTGCAGCTGGCGCATTTCGTCAACCACCCATTGCGCTTCAGCCAGATCGCTGACCGATTCAAAGACGCGCACAGGCTCGCCGGCACCAGCTTCCGTCCGCAGGTTCTTGCCCAGGCGGCCACTGTTGTGACTGATCAGCTGATTGGCCGAATCCAGAATGTTGCTGCAGCTGCGGTAGTTCTGCTCCAGCTTGATCTGGTGCTGGACCTGAAACTCGCGGACAAAGTCCGCCATGTTGCCCACGCGTGCGCCACGGAAGGCGTAGATGCTCTGGTCATCATCACCCACGGCGAACACCGCGTTGCCACTGGCAGGCATGCCCTCGAGCGCAGGGGAAGAAAACATCTTGAGCCACGCGTACTGCAGACGGTTGGTGTCCTGAAACTCGTCGATGAGGATATGCCTGAAACGGCGTCGATAGTGTTCGCGAATCGGGTCGTTGTCGCGCATGACCTCATAGCTGCGCAACATCAACTCCCCGAAGTCCACCACCCCTTCACGCTCGCACTGCTGCTGGTAGAGGTCATAGATCTCCACCTTGCGGCGCGTTTCCTCGTCGCGCACCGAGATGTCGCGCGGGCGCAGACCTTCTTCCTTGGCGCCGGAAATGAACCACTGCAACTGTTTCGCAGGGAAGCGTTCGTCATCCACTCCATGCTGTTTGCACAGGCGTTTGATGGCTGAGAGCTGGTCTTGCGTATCCAGAATCTGGAACGATTGCGGCAGATTCGCAGATTTGTGATGTGCACGCAGGAAACGGTTGCACAGTCCGTGAAACGTACCGATCCACATGCCTCTTACGTTCACAGGCAGCATGGCGCCGAGGCGGGCCATCATTTCCTTGGCCGCCTTGTTGGTGAAGGTGACCGCCATGACACCTCCCGGCGAGACCTGCCCACTCTGCATCAGCCAGGCGATGCGTGTGGTCAGTACCCGCGTTTTGCCCGACCCTGCGCCCGCCAGAATAAGAGCGTGCTCGGCCGGCAGTGTCACCGCTGCGGCCTGTTCCGGGTTCAGGCCGGAAAGCAAAGGGGAAGCATCTTCAGAAAACATGTGCGTGCGGTGCAGGGTCGTGAGAGGCAGTCAGTCAGAACAATGGCCAGTGCAGGATCCGGGAGCCGGTCAGACACCCAGCAGATCACATGCCAGCCGGTGCAATCGGCTCTTGCCCCGCACCAGTTCTTCGAGCACGCTGAAATGGTTGCGACCCTTGATCAGCTCGTTGACCGGCACGCGCTCTTCGCCCCATGCCGCCTGCATCAAGCCGTTTTGCCGGCGAAACTCTTCGCTCTCGTCTGCGCCGGCCACGGTCATCAGCACAGCGTCCTGAGGCAAGTGAGCAGGAGAGCCCATGCCGGCAGGACTGACGCGCCTGGCCTCTGCAGCAGTGAGCTGCAAATCGTTCTGGATGAAAGGAGCGTGCCGCAGCGGTTCAAGATCGTAGACCCCCGAAATGCCCAGTGCATTGCGCACCACCACCTCTGGCAAGCCGGAAGCGACCGACGACCAGTCGCAAGCGAGCATCATGGCGGCCAGGTGTGCACCTGCAGAATGGCCCACCACCGTCACTCGGGATGGGTCGCCACCGTGAACGGCAATATGGCGGTTGACCCATGCCAACGCCTGAGTCATCTGCATGCAGATATCCGAGACCCTGACATCCGGACACAGGGCGTAATTCACCACCACCACACACACTCCTTGGCGGGTGAAGGCTGGCGCGACAAAAGAGTGGTCCGATTTGTCAAGACTGCGCCAATAGCCGCCATGGATGAACACCATGACAGGTGCCAGCCCCTGAACGGAGCCGGGCGCTGGTTTGAAAACGTCAAGACTTTCACCCTGGGCATGGCCATAGGCCAGATCCGCCAGCACCCCGGAACCCGCTCTGGCTTTCGACGACTGGCTTGCCCAGCGAGCCAGGTGCTTTCCATGCTCTGGGACCAAGGCCCTGTTGTTGTACTGCGCGGTCAGCCATGCCGCCTGGGAGGCCTTGTCTCTTGTGTGCTTCATGCCGCCTATTTTGGCATGGCCGGTGGCGGCAACAAGCATCTCCGCGTCGCTGTGTGGATACCCCTGAGAACCCAAGGTTGCAAGCCTTTTGCCAGCCGCAGTCTGAACAGGACTCCTAGAATGAATTCACACCCTGAGCACCACCTGCTCGACATTCCAGAGAGACGATCATGAACGCCGCCAACACTGCCGAGCAGACGCACCGCCCTTCCGTCGCCATCCTGGGCATCGGCATGATGGGCTACCCCATGGGCCAGCGTCTGTGCGAAGCCGGTTTCCAGGTCACCGCATGGAACCGGAGCAGGACCAAGGCGGAACGCTTGGCCCCATTTGGCGCTCAAGTTGCCGGCACTGCCGCCGAAGCGGTCACCGGTGCGGACATCGTGGTCACCCTCTTGCAGGATGGCCAGGCCGTAGAGGACGTCCTGTTTGACCAGGGCGCCGCCAAGGCCATGAAACCCGGCGCGCTCGTCGTGGACATGTCTTCCATTGCTCCGCGTGAAGCACGAAACCACTCTGCCCGGCTTGCGGCGCTGGGGCTTCGGCATCTGGATGCGCCCGTCTCCGGAGGCACCGTCGGCGCTGAGCAAGGGACGCTGGCCATCATGGCTGGCGGCAAACCACTCGACTTTGAAGCGGCGAAAGATATGTTTGTCGTGTTTGGCCGGGCCACTCATGTCGGGCCACATGGCGCGGGGCAACTGGCCAAACTGGCCAATCAGATGATTGTGGGTATCACCATTGGTGCGGTATCGGAGGCTCTGCTGCTGTGCGAAAAAGGCGGCGCCGACATGGGCAAGGTACGCGAGGCCATCGCCGGCGGCTTTGCCGACAGCCGGGTGCTGCAGGTTCATGGCGAGCGCATGGTTGAACGGGATTTCACCAAGCGCGCTGCCATTGCGGTTCAACTCAAGGACATGCGCAACGCCCTGGGAACCGCCAGCGAAATCGGCTTCGATGCGCCGATCACCGAGCTGTTTGAATCGCTGTATGCGCAGGCAGAAGCCCATGGTCTGGGTGATCTCGACCACTCGGCCCTCTTTGTGGAGCTGGCCAGCCGCAACAACATGTGCTGAACGCTCCTCCCGGCCACGGCCTTCAGTCTGACGACCCTGGCTGAGGCTCAGGTGGCACGGGCGGCGCCACCAGATCCATGCGGCGCTGGGCCGCCTGGGCTGCGTCGGTTTGTCCAGCCGCCTCCGCCAGGGTCCTGGTGACCATCAGCCATGCCAGCAGCGGCCTTCGCCATCCTTGGGCGGAAGCAGTCTCCACGCCCACTGCGGCAACGCCCGGGCCAGCAAGTTGCCTGCGGTAGAGCACGCCGGCGGCGACCAGCCGGGACAGCGGATCTTCTATCTTGTTGAGCAAGGCGACAAAGTCTGACCCGGCCCCCGCTTGGGCCACAGGCCGATGCGGTCCAGGCAACAGCTCGGCATCACCGGGACCGGCCTGACCAGCGATGTATCGGTCATACGCACGCAAGGCTTCGCTGACATCTGGTGCGAGAGGCTCGAACGCCTCACAAAGACTGTCATCAAGTGTCGCTGTTCGCGTGGCACACCGGAACAGCTCCACCTTGGCCAGCTCCTCCGGACGGCCGGTGGCCCGTACCTCACGTCGTGCACGGTTGAACTCCGCCAGATCGATCGCGTCTTTGCCTTCCATCCAGGCGCGGGCGCCCAGCTCGGTGCTGCTGCTGGCGGACTGTTTCCAGTCGGGCACCGGCTCACTGGCGCAGGCGCCAAGCACGGTCATCGCCGCCACTGCCGCGATCCTGGTCAGGAAACGGCTGGGGAGCCTCATGGGAACGTATCTGGTGCTCACGGCAGCTTCACCTCCGCCTCTTTGGAGAACGGCCATTTTTCATTGATGTCGTTGACCAGTGAATTGACCTTGCGCAAGCTGTTTTCCACATCGGCCCGCAACGCGGTCAGGTCTGCAGACGCGTCTTTGGTGTTGCCCGCAATGACCTCTGCATCGGCCAGCACCGCATCGACTTTTTCCAGGCTTTCACGCGCCTGACCCAGAATGGTGTTGATTTGCTTGACCGTCTCGCGCAGGTCGGGGACAAGAGCGCCCTCACCCGGCGCCGCACCCTGCCCGAATACCTGACGATCGGCATTGGCCACGATGCTGTCAAGTCGCACCGAGAGTTTATTGGCGCTGGTGAGCACTGCATTGGCCCGCTCGATGGCTTCCACCACCTTGTTGGCATCATCCTCGTTGCCCATGAGCATGCCCACCGCACCGTTCTCGCCCGCCAGGCGCTGGGTCACGGTTTCGATGTTCGTCATGGCCTGTGCCAAAGCGGAGTTCGAGCCGGTGAGGGACTCGAGGTTGGCCAGCAGATCGCGGGCAGAGCCGACGATCTTGGGGATTTCGGCACTGATGTCGCCAGCGAGCACCTCTCGCACCGCTCCATCCGGCAAAGGCGGGTCATCCAGGACACCACTGAAAGCCTTGATTCTGGTGCCACCGACCAGGCCTTTTTCCATCGTGAAGATGCTGGACGTCCGCAGCCAGTGTGCTTCCTTCCTGGGCACGTCGATCTGAATGTGCACCTTTCCGTCTTCCGCCAGGTCGATCTTGGCCACCCGCCCGATGCTGAACCCGGCGAAGGTCATGTTCATGCCTACCGAGACGCCTTCGGAATCATCGGCCACCAACACCAGACGCTGCGTCTGCTCAAAAACCCCTCGGGCGTACATCACGTAGGCAGCCGAGGCGATGACGAGCCCTACCAGCAGCATGACCAGCAAGGCTGCCTTGAACTCGAGGTTTTCCACCGGCGGCTCGGAGGGAGCTGCCGTGCGCTGATCGTCTTGGTGTGGGGAAGTCATTCAATCGAGCCGTTTCGATGGGGCTGTCGGCGCAGCATTGGTCAATAGTAGTTGCCGATCAGGGACACCACTTCAATCATCAGTATCACAGACAGCAGGCGGGCAAACTCCGATATTTCGTTACGCCTTGCAAAGCCGCCATTGGCGTCTCGCTGCGCACTCGCCGCCATGGGAACAAATGCTACCGCCATGGCAAAAAACGCCGTCTTGAGGATGAAGATCAGGGAGACGGCTGGCGTAAAAATGGCACCGACCCTCTCCGTATAGCCCGGCAGCCCCCACGGAATGAAGCCGTAGACGTTCAGGTAGGTCAGCACCAGAGCCAGCAGGCAACTGAGCGCCGCCGTAAGAAGCACCGAGAACATGGCGCCGATCGCCCGCGGCAGCATCTCTGCCCGCAAGTGATCCTGTGGATGTCGGCGGACGCCGCTCTGGTGCTCATGGCGCAGGATGCGGCGCACATTCTGTGCTGCCGGCATGGCATAGCGGACGGCCACAAAAAGGGCGGCATACAGTGGAATCAGCTCCAGCACCAGGGTGCGGACGAGCACTGCCAGCGCGAATTCGGACAGGCCATAGCTTTGCGCCGTGGTCACCACGATACGGATCAGCACCTGGCTGAGCAGGCTGGAGAGCACCAGAAGCCACACCATCAGCGGCGCCGTGGATTCGTAGATGCTCCGCAGCACCGCGTACCGGTGGGCGCCCTTCGAGTAGCTCGACGGCGTGAGTGCCAGCACAATGATCTTGGCGCCGGTCAGGATGACAGTCCACCACGCCACCCAGGCATCAACGGCCTGATGCCCCCACCGGGCGATGGCGGCGTGCAGGTCGGCAATGGGTCGCAGGGGGCTCATAACGGCATGATACCCAGCGAACCGGGCTTTGCGCAGGCACGCCGCTACTTTGTACGGCCGAGCGCCCAGGTGATGTGCTCGAGCAAGGTCTCGTCGCCGCGCGCCTGGGCCGCGCTGACCGCCTCTTCCAGCGCAAGTCGCATGGCCGTCGCCTCGCTCTCTTGCATCTCGCCGGAGCTTGCCAGTGCATTGCCCATGGCCACAGCCAGGTTCCTCTGCCACCTCGCATGACCAATCCGCCTGATCGGACTGCCCTCGGTGCGCTGCAGGAACTGGGCTTCCGTCCAGCCAAACAGTTGCAATAGCCGGCTGGCTGCCAGGCCCTCGCGCGGTTCGAAATCCGGCAGATCCGAACGGGCGGCAAACTTGTTCCATGGACAGACCAGCTGGCAGTCATCACATCCGTAAATGCGATTGCCGAGCAGCGGACGCATCTCCAGCGGTATGCTTCCCTCATGCTCAATCGTCAGGTAAGAAATGCAACGACGTGCATCCAGTCGATACGGCGCCACGATCGCACCCGTGGGGCATGCCGTCAGGCATGCCTGGCATTGCCCGCAATGGTCAGATGCGGGTGACGTCGCCGGTAGCGCCAGATCGACGTAAATCTCACCCAGGAAAAAGAAGGAGCCCCCTTCACGGTTGAGCAAGAGCGTGTGCTTGCCGCGCCAACCCAGGCCACTGCGACTGGCGAGTTCGGCCTCCAGCACGGGTGCGGAGTCCGTGAACACGCGAGCGCCCAGGGGCCCTACCGCCTCCGCCACCTGGTCTGCGAGCTTCTGAAGACGCTGCCTGAGAACTTTGTGATAGTCCCGACCTCGAGCGTAGACCGACACCACGGCTTCGCCAGGCTGCTCAAGCCGCGCCAGTTCCTGACCCGCCCAGCCGTCCGGAGTGGATGGCGGGAGGTAATCCATGCGAGCAGTGATCACGCTCACCGTCCCCGGCACCAGCTCGGCCGGCCTTGCCCGCTTCATGCCATGGCGTTCCATATAGGTCATGCTGCCGTGAAATCCGGCGGACAACCATGCCTGAAGGCCGGGTTCAGCCGAAGAAAGGTCGACATCTGCCACTCCGATTTGGGAAAATGACAGTTGACGCCCCCAGACCTGAATCTGAGAGACCAGTTGAGCAGCATCAAATCCGGCTTTCATGAGCCCACCATTGTAGGAAGCGAATCCGGCTTTGAACCAGAGCACGGAGGCAGCGAGGCCAGCCTGGCCGAATGGACGGAGCACTGGGACGACGAATCCGGCACCAGTAGCTTTGCTGCGCGCCTGGCCGCCTGCCCGGCCGTCGCCCATGCCACCATCGCGCTGCATGGCGACCTTGGCGCCGGAAAGACCACCTTCACGCGTCACCTCCTGCGCGCACTCGGAGTACGCGGGCGCATCAAGAGTCCCACCTACGCCATCGTCGAACCCCACGAAGCCATGGATTGCCCCCTGATGCCAGCAGGAGAAGTGCTGGCTATCTGGCATTTCGACTTCTACCGTTTTGATGACCCACGCGAGTGGGAAGACGCAGGCTTTCGCGAACTTTTCTCCAGCGCCGGACTCAAGCTTGTGGAATGGCCCGAAAAGGCAAGCTCGCTGATCAATGGGATTGATCTCGATGTCTATATAGAACCGGACGACACGCGCCTGGATGCCGACGTCGACCCGGAGGGAGAATCGTCCAGGCATGTCACCGCCAAAGCCAGGACACTCGCTGGCCGACGACTGGTGATGGCCCTTCAGAACGCATGACCGCCAATACACAACATCCCGCCCCGAACCGGCGACAGGCCCTCAAGGCCGGCACCCTGGTCCTCTTGCTGGGCGCCCGCGAAATCGCATGGGGTGCCAGCGTGGTTGCGGTTCGAATCTGGCCTGCTGACGAGTACACCCGGGTGACCATCGAATCCGATGGCAAGCTCGAAGTCCTGCAGACCATGGTCAACGACGCGCGCCATCTCGCCGTGGACATCCAGGGTCTGGACCTGGTCGACGGCCTGGGTGACATGAGTGGCAAGTTGCGCAGCGATGACCCCAACATCCGCAGCATCAACGTCTCGGCGCGAGGCAAGGGCGTGGCCCGGCTCAACATCCAGCTCAAGCAGGCAGCCAACCCGCAAGTCTTCCACCTCAAGCCAGTGGCGGCCTACCAGCACCGCCTGGTCATGGACCTGTATCCGGCCAAAGTGCCAGACCCGCTCGAAGAGCTCATCGCACAGCGGCTCGAAGAGATTGACGCCTCCAGCGAGCGGGCGGCCCGTCTCCTCGGTCTGGACGTGGATGCCGTGCGCGGGCGTGGGCAGGTTCGGCATGCCGGGCGCGCCGACGCAGTTCAAGACGACCCGATCGCGGCCTTGCTGGCAGAGCGCGAGGAATCCACTTCTGGCCCAGGCGGGAAGCCGCCATCAAGAGTTGCCCAAGGAGAAGAACCGGGCAACGGTGAGCGCCGCCGCTCGGGATCGGCGTCCAAGACACGCCCTGACCAGGTCGCCGTCGACCGCCTGATCATTGTGGCCCTCGACCCTGGCCACGGTGGCGAAGATCCGGGCGCCATTGGGCCCGGCGGCACGCAGGAGAAAGACGTGGTGTTGCAGATTGCCAAACGCCTGGAAGCGCGCCTGAACGACACCAGGATCAAGGGCAACCCGGTACGCGCCTTTCTCACGCGCGATGCCGACTTCTTCGTCCCGCTCTACGCGCGCGTGAAGAAAGCACAGCGCGTCAAGGCAGACCTGTTCATCAGCCTGCACGCAGACGCTTTCTTCAAGCCCGACCCTCAAGGCGCCAGCGTGTTCGCGTTGAGCACCAAGGGCGCCAGCAGCGCAACGGCACGCTGGATGGCGGAAAAGGAGAACGCAGCCGACAAAGTGGGTGGACTGAACGTTCGATCCAACGACGCAACCGTTCAGCGCGCTTTGCTGGACATGAGTACGACAGCCCAGATCAAGGACAGCCTCAAACTCGGCAGCGCCGTTTTGGGCGAAGTGGGCCAGGTCGGAAAGCTGCACAAGCCACGCGTGGAGCAAGCAGGGTTTGCCGTGCTCAAAGCGCCGGACATTCCCAGCGTGCTGGTGGAAACGGCGTTCATCAGCAACCCTGACGAAGAGGCGAGACTGCGCAGTGAGGCGTATCAGAATCAGCTGGCTGATGCGATTCACAAGGGGATTGTTCGGTATTTTTCGGCGAATCCGCCGTTGGCGAGGAAACGGGTGGCGTAGCTGAACGCTTTTTGCAGCGGGGGCAACGAATTCGTAGTTTTGCCTCCTTTGCATAAGAGCTTCCATTCTTCGGTTTTGCCTGCGGCGCTGTCTTGCGACGACCTCGCCCTTCCCCCCTATCCCCCCCAGCCCCCTTTCCACCCCGCCGGGCGGAAAGGGGGAGCTCTCATTTGGCTTTTGGTCTCCGACTCGGCTTCTACGGCTCGATGCGTCGCCACCGTGGTTTGGGGTACATGCATTTCGCTGAGGCTGTCGTAGGAACCTCGACGTTGGCTTTCACGCCCACGGCGCCCATCTGACGTTGCCGCTTTGCGGCTTGTCAGGTGGGCGCATACCTCATGCGTGGCAGGTCGCGTTGGCCCGAAATGTCTCGCTCGCAGGCAGCAGGCGAGCCGCGCAGCGGCAATGCCAGTTGACTGCCGTGGGCGCACCAAGGGCAGGCTAGTTCTCTACGACAGCGGTGGAGAAATCGTGGTGAGCCTGAAGCAGTGGCAACCTCCCGCCAGTAGTCACCCGTCCAGAAACCAGAAGCCGAATGTTTAAAGGCTCCCCTTTCCGCCCCGGCGGGGGTGGAAAGGGGCGGGGGGGATAGGGGGGGGGAGAAAAAGAAGAACGAGAACAGAGATGTAGCGCCGCAGGAAAGCCGGATTGTCCATAGGGAGGCTAACCAGGCGCCAGCACGCCTAGAATGCTCCTGTGACCACACAATCCCCCCCCACCTCCCTCCCCGCGCAAAGCGCAACAACAAACCCAATCGCCCCTCAACACCGCCGCCCCATCCAGGAACTTCCGGATGAGCTGATCAGCCAGATCGCGGCCGGCGAGGTGGTGGAGCGGCCGGCTTCTGTGGTGAGGGAACTGCTGGACAATGCACTTGATGCTGGTGCTACCCAGATCACCGTGCGTTTGCTGGCCGGAGGGGTTCGCCTGATCAGTGTCGAAGACAATGGTTGCGGCATTCTGCGCGCTGAGTTGCCCACCGCGCTCAAGCGTCACGCCACCAGCAAGATCGCCAGCCTCAATGACCTTGAATCGGTGGGCACCATGGGTTTTCGGGGGGAGGCACTGGCGGCCATTTGTTCGATTGCAGAAGTCTCGGTGCTGACCCGCGCGGCCGACGACACGGATGTCAGCCATGCCTGGTTGCTCGATGGGCGCACGGGTGAGCTGGAGCCAGCGGCCCGCTCGACCGGCACCACCATCGAAGTGCGCGAGCTGTTTTTTGCCACGCCCGCACGCCGCAAGTTCCTCAAGACCGATGCCACCGAATACGCACACTGCCTGGAAGCGGTCCGGCGCCACGCCCTCGCCCGCCCCCACGTGGGCTTTGCGGTATGGCACGAAGGCAAGCTCATGGCCCAGTGGCGCGCTGCCACCGGCTCGGGAATCGAAGCCTTGCGCCAGCGCCTTTCCGATGTGCTGGGCGAAGACTTCATTGCCAACAGCGTTCCCGTGCAATGGCCAGCCCTCGAGCTCTCCGACATCAGTGGCTCGGATGACCTGGCGCCTGCAAGGGTAAAGATCTGGGGCTTTGCCGGTGTGCCCGACGCCGCGCGCTCCCGTGCCGACTGGCAGTTCGCCTACGTGAACGGGCGCTATGTTCGGGACAAGGTCATCACCCATGCCGCCCGCAGCGCATATGAAGACGTGCTGCACGGACACCGCCAGCCGGTGTATGCCCTGTTTGTCGAGATGGACCCCATGCGGGTCGACGTGAACGTCCATCCGACCAAGATTGAGGTGCGCTTCCGTGACGGTCGCGAGGTACATCAGGCCGTGCGCCACAGCGTTGAAGCAGCGCTGGCTGCTCCGAGGTCGGCGCAAGCCGGTGGAGCAGATCTGCATCAAGCCGAGCTGACGCCCTACACATCTCCCGCCTCGCTCTCTGGTACGGCGGACGACACGCATGCTTCAGCCGCTCGTGTTTCACCCGGAATGGGCCTGCAACCACAGCCCAGACAGGAGCCGCTGCCCTGGCAAGCTCGGCGTCCGGATGAACCCCAGGGCGGACATGCCGTTCGGGATGTCGGCGCGCTCTGGCGCGGCAACCGCGATGAAGCACCAGTCCCCTCAGGTCAACTCAGCTCACCACCTGAGTTCGCTTCTGACCAGACCTTGCCAGAGGGTGAATGGCCCTTGGGTCGTGCCGTTGCGCAGCTCCATGGCGTCTACATCCTGGCTGAGAACGCACATGGTCTGGTGGTGGTCGACATGCACGCTGCGCATGAGCGCATCGTCTACGAGCGCCTCAAGCAGCAGCTTGACGATGCCAACGTGGCCAGTCAGCCATTGCTGATTCCAGCCACCTTCTCAGCCACGCCCGAAGAAGTGGCCACGGCAGAAGAATGCCATGAAGCATTGCACGCTTTAGGCCTGACGGTCGAGCCACTTTCCCCCAAGACGCTGGCCATTCGCGCCGTGCCCACCACGCTGTCTTCTGCAGACCCTGCCGAACTGGCGCGCAGCGTCCTGGCAGAACTGGCACAACATGACGCGTCCACCGTGGTTCAGCGCGCACGCAATGAGTTGTTGGCCACGATGGCCTGCCACGGTGCCGTGCGCGCCAATCGCCGCCTCACGCTGGAAGAGATGAACGCACTCCTTCGACAGATGGAAGTGACCGAGCGCTCCGACCAGTGCAACCACGGCCGTCCTACCTGGCGGCAAATGGGCATGAAGGATCTGGATGCGTTGTTCCTGCGCGGCCGATAAGCGGCAGCGCAAAGAGACGCCCTTCCTCAGTCCAGCGTCTGCCGATAGCGCTTGAGTGCGACCACGCCGGCCACGGTCATGAACAGCAACATGGGCCAGAGCTCGACCCATAGTTGAGGCGCCTCCAACCCTTTGAGCATGATGCCGCGAACAATGCGCAGGAAATGAGTGAGCGGCAGCGCTTCACCCAAATGCTGTGCCCACTGCGGCATGCCCCGGAACGGAAACATGAAGCCTGAGAGCAGCATGGACGGCAGAAAGAAGAAGAAGGTCATCTGCATGGCCTGCAGCTGATTGCGGGCAATCGTGGAGAACGTGAACCCCACCGCCAGGTTGGCGATGATAAACACGCCAATCATGCCCAGCAGCAGCAGTGGGTTGCCCTCCATGGGCACCTGGAACAACAGGCGCGCCGCCGCCATGATCACACCCAGCTGGATATAGCCCATGGCCACGTAGGGCAGGATCTTGCCCACCATGACTTCGAGCGGACGCACCGGTGTGGCGAGCAGGTTTTCCATGGTCCCGCGCTCGCGCTCACGGGTCATGGCCAGCGAGGTGAGCATGACCATGGTCATGGTGAGAATGGTTCCAATCAGGCCGGGCACGATGTTGTAGCGCGAAAGTCCCTCAGGGTTGTAGCGCCGGTGAATCCTGACATCGAACGGTGCAGCGGCCGCACCGTTTCGTGCCAGCGGTCCGACAAGATCATGGCGCAAGGCTAGCTGCCCCAGCGTTGATAGGGCGGCAAGGGCATTGCCGGATGCGGAAGGGTCAGTCGCGTCCACCGCCACGAGCAAGGTGGGACGATTCCCGCGAACCAGATCCCTGGAAAAATCGGGGGGAATCTGCACCAGAAATTGCACCTGCCCTTCGGCCAGCGCCTCTTCTGCAGCGGCTTCATCCGTGCCCTGCCACACCAGCTTGAAATAGCCTGTGTTCTGCAAGGCAGCCACGAAAGAGCGCGCTTGGGGTCCACTGTCCGCAGACAGCACCGCCGTCGGCAGACCTTTGGGGTCGGTGTTGATGGCATAGCCAAACAGCACCAGCTGCAGGATCGGAATACCCACTGCCATGGCAAACGTCAGCCGATCGCGCAGCATCTGCTGCACTTCCTTGAGAAAGATGGCCCAGGTTCGCCCAATGGAGAAGCGGCTCATGCTCATACGCCTGTCTCCGTCGCAGCACTGAAGTTGTCCCGGGCGCCACCGAGCAGACTGATGAACACATCCTCCAGGCTGGCTTCTGCCAACGAAAGCCTGAGGCCAGGTTCGGCACGCAGGCTCGCCATTGCCTCAGACAAGGCTTGTTCATCCCGCCCCGCCACATGCAAGGTGTTGCCAAAGGCGGCCACACTGTCCACGCCGGGCAGTTCACGCAAGCGCTCCGTCCAGCCGCTGCCCTGCACGCCATCTACCGCATACACCGTCAGGCCAGCGCCTTGAATGATCTCGCTCTCGGTGCCGCGCGCCAGGATTTCGCCATAGGCGATATAGACCAGATCGTGACAACGGGCAGCCTCGTCCATGTAGTGCGTGGACACCAGCACCGTGATGCCATCGTCGGCCAGACGGTGAATCTCGTCCCAGAAGTCTCGCCGAGCCTTGGGGTCCACACCCGCAGTGGGCTCGTCCAGCAGCAGCAATCGAGGTTCGTGAATCAGGCAGGCGGCCAAGGCCAGACGCTGCTTCCAGCCGCCCGACAGATTGCCGGCCAGTTGTGATTGCCGCCCCTCCAGGCCCAGTTGCGCCAAAGCCTGGTCGACGCGTTGCTGGCGTTGGGGCAGCTCAAAGAGTCGCGCCACAAAATCCAGGTTCTGCCGGATCGACAGATCTTCGTACAAGCCAAATCGCTGCGTCATGTAGCCCACCTGCCGTTTGATCGCTGCAGCGTCACTGCGCAAATCCAGCCCCAGGCATTGGCCCTGGCCTTCGTCTGGTCGCAGCAGCCCACACAACATTCGGATGGTTGTGGTCTTGCCACTGCCATTGGGCCCCAGGAAGCCACAAATACGCCCTTGCCCCACTTGCAGGTCCACCTGGTTGACCACCGTCTTGTCGTCGTAACGCTTGGTCAGACCAGTGACGTCGATCGCCAGAGGAGTCATGACTTGTCCTGCACAGGCGTCCAGTCGGCTGGCGTGACGTCAATGGGCTGGCCCGGTCGCCAGTGCAGCTTCTCTGCATTCGACTCACCCCTGGCTTCGACCCGGTACACGAGCTTGCTGCGTTGCGCGTTGGAATAAATGACCGGCGGCGTGAACTCGGGCGCATCGGCTACGTGGCTGACCCTGGCCACCACCGGTTCACCACAGCCATCGCAGGACACGATCACCCGTGCACCCACCGGCACATCGGCAAGTTGTGCTTCAGGCACAAAGAACAAGGCTTTGACAGCCCCTTCGGGCAACACGGAGACGACGGGCTGACCAGCGCCGGCAAATTCGCCTGCGCGGTAGATGACACTGGCGACTCGGCCCTTCACGGGCGAACTCACCGATTTCTGTGACAGACGCCATTGCGCCTGTTCAACGGCTTGTGCAGCAGCGTCCAGCTGGGCTGAGGCGGCGCTTTGCTCGTCCACACGTGCAGGCAAGCCTGCCACCGTGACGGCAGCTTGCAGTTCCACCACCCTGGCAGCAGCCTGCTGCGCGGCTGCCTTTGCCGCGTCGAGCGTGGCCGCCGATGCAAAGCCCTGTTTCACCAGAGCCTGCTGCCGTTCAAGCGCACTCTGCGCTTGAACGGTCTGCGCACGCGCCTGCGCCAACTGAGCACGGGTCACGGCCAGCTCGGCTGGCCGCCGCCCTTTCTCTGTGTTTTGCCATTGCGCCTTGGCTGCCGCCAACTGCGCCTGCGACTGAGCCAGGGCCGCACGCTCCGACTGGTCATCGAGAGAGAACAGAGCATCGCCTGTCAACACCTGCTGCCCCTCCTGAACAGCCAACCGGGTGACGGGGCCTCCCAGTGCCGAAGACAAATAGAGGAACTCGCCCTCCGCATAGCCGGACCATTGCGGAACCGTGGATTGCTGCTCACAGGCTGCCAGTCCTGCAGCAACCAGAATCGCCACGCTGAGGCTTTGCCAGCAGCCCTGGAGTCTATCTCTCAGTCTTTTCATGACGAATTTCTTTCTCATCGGGGTTGGTCTTCGCTACGGAGAGCATCGTGAGCTCGCGATTGCAGCCCCGCCAGCGCGCAATCTATCCGCCAGGCCAGTGCAGAATCCGACTGCACCGCCTTGTCCCAGCCAGCGCTCAGCACAGGCATCTCGGCCGCCAGCGCGGGAACGCGTTCGGCCAGAAAAATGGGCGCGAGCACGGCGCCGGCCAAAAAGCTCATGCGGGCTTGCAAGGGTTGCGGGGGCAGGCTGCCTTCTTCGTCGGCCTCAGCCAGCGCACCCAGGATCAAGCGCAGGTGCCTGGGCACATTTCGGCGCAGAAACGCCAGCGTTGCCGGATCGCCCTGGCCGGCATCTGCCCAGATGCGGCTGGCCAGCGCCGATTGGGATTGAACAAAGCCACCGGCCACCATCAGCATGGCGCGCAGCCGGCTCAGAGCGGGAACCCCTCGTTGCCCGGCGGCCAGTGACAGCGGCGCGTACATGTCTTCATACAACTGCTGCAACAAGGCAGAGATGAACTGCTGCTTCGAACCGAAGTGGTAGTGGAACAGGCTGGGCGTCACGCCGGCGGCCTCGGCAACAGCCCTGACAGACAGCCCCGCAGCGCCTTTGGCCGCATACAGCAGGCGGCCTGCGTCGAGCAGGGCCTGGTCAAGCTGGCGAGAGGGTCGAGCCATGATGCGTCAATTATTGGTCACTCGACCAATAATGACAAGCCCTCCCGCTATGCGCCTCAAGGCTAGCAGCTAGATGCACCCCGACCACTGAGGGAAAGACACCTTCTGATACGCTCGTCGCGATGTCCGAAAAGTCGCCTGCCATGTCCCAGGGCATGGTCGTGCTGGTGCTCTCGTTGCTACTTGGTTTGCAGCCCGTCACCACCGACCTGTACCTCCCCGCCCTGCCCTCCATGACCGAGGGCTTTGGTGCCTCGCTGTCTCAGGCCCAGCTCACCCTGACCGCCTTGCTGCTCGCCTTCGGTGCCTCCCAGCTGGTCTGGGGTCCCGTCTCCGACCGCTTTGGCCGTCGCCCCGTCCTGCTGGTGGGCGCGGTGCTGTATGTGGTGGCATCCACGGCCAACGCCTTTGCGTCGTCCATGGAGGAGCTGGTTCTGTGGCGGACCGTACAAGGCGTGGCCATGGGCGCAGGAGTCATGTGCGCCCGTGCGGTGGTCAGGGATCTCTACAGCCCGCTCGAAGGCGCCCGCGCCATGTCCAAGGGATTGAGCGGGCTGGGCGTCATTGCCTGCATGAGTGCACCCCTCGGAGGTGTGCTCACGGAGTACTTCGGCTGGCGAGTGGCACTGAGCGCAGTGACCGTGTTTGGTGTGCTTACCCTAGTGGTGTTGGCCCTGCGTTTCGAAGAAACCCTTCAGCCTGAAAACCGCAGGCCACTCAACCCTGCCCGCATGCTGGGCACCTGGGGGGAGATCCTGCGCAACCCGACGTTCTGGACATTCACCCTGCTGGCATCGTTTTCCTATGCAGGCCTGTTCACCTTTCTGGCTGCCGGCTCCTTCGTGCTCATCAAGGTCATCGGCCTGTCCCGCGCCGAGTACGGGCTGACGATGCTGAGCATGTCGCTCTCGTACATTGTGGGCACCTTCATCTGCCGCCGCATGCTGCCCAAGCTGGGCGTGCGCCGCACAGTGGCCATTGCCGGTGCGGTGACCATCACCGGTGGTTCGGCCATTGGCATTCTGGCGCTGATGGGGATTCAAAACGTCTACGCCATCATGGTGCCCTTCTACATCTTCATGCTCGGCCATGGCGTTCATCAGCCTTGCGGCCAGAGCGGCGCGGTCTCACCCTTCCCACAAGCGGCTGGCGCAGCCTCTGCCCTCAGCGGTTTTCTCATGATGATCCTGGCCTTTTTCATTGGAGGATGGCTGGGCACACGACTGGGCGACAATACGGTCTACCCCCTGACCAACGGGATCTGGTTCTGGAGCGTCGCCATCACCCTGACCGCCTGGACCATGGTCCAGCGATTTGGTGAAGCCAAGACGCCACCCCAACGGGTGCTCCATCCAACCGAACCTGATGCACCTCGCTGACCCTTTGCCCTGTATCGCCCTGGCCGGTCCGACCGCCAGTGGCAAAACAGCGGCTGCCCTGGCCATCGCAAAACGCTGGCCCGTGGAGATCATCAGCGTTGACTCGGCCCTCGTATACCGGGGCATGGACATTGGCACGGCCAAACCGTCGGCTCAGGAGCTGGCCACCGCCCCCCACCACCTGATCGATATTCGCGATCCTCTGCAAGCCTACAGTGCTGCCGAGTTTGTGGCCGACGCGCAGAGGCTCATCGGCGAGATTCGGCAGCGCGGGCGAATGCCCCTGCTGGTGGGTGGCACGATGCTGTATTTCAAGGCATCGATGGAAGGCCTGGACGACATGCCGCGCTCTGACGCCACCGTTCGCCAGCGCCTGGAGCAGGAAGCCGCAACATGCGGCTGGCCGGCCATGCATGAGCGACTGGCCCAGGTGGATGCTGTCACCGCAGCGAGGCTCGCTCCCAACGACGCGCAACGCATCCAGCGCGCGCTGGAAGTGTTCGAACTATCGGGCAAGCCAATGTCAGAATGGCAGCGCGGCGCGCCAGAGGATCACCTCAACCCCGTCACCCCGGGTGGTTTCTTCAGCCTGGAGCCCGCCGATCGCGGTTGGCTGCATGAGCGAATCGCCCAGCGTTACGACGGCATGCTCAGCCAGGGCTTCGTGGCGGAAGTCCAAGCCCTGCGCCAACGAGGCGATCTGCAACCCGACTTGCCATCCATGCGCTGCGTGGGTTACCGGCAAGTGTGGGAAACACTGGACGCCAACGGCGGCCAGGAACCGACGGGCACCGCGTGGCAAGACATGCGCGACCGCGGCATCTTCGCCACACGGCAGCTGGCCAAGCGGCAGCTCACATGGCTGCGTTCCATGCCTCACCGTCACATCATTGCCTGCGACGCGCCAGATGCACTGCAATGCCTGATGGCTGCCGTCACACCGCTGGTGGAGTCCTCCACATGAGTCTGGTCATCGAGTCCCTGGGCAAGCACTACGACAACACCCCTGTCTTCAGCCAGGTTGACCTCACCGTCGCAGCGGGAGAATTCATTGCCATCATCGGTGAGTCCGGAGTGGGAAAGTCCAGTCTGCTCAACTGCATGGCCGGCCTCGACGAGTGGCAAAGCGGCAGAGTGGTGCACGATGGCAAGGACATCGGAGCGATGGGAGAGGCGCAGCGAGCCCACTGGCGACGTGCCCACCTCGGGTTCGTGTTTCAGGCGTTCCACGTATTGCCGCATCTGGACGTGACCCAGAACGTCGGGCTGCCATTGCTGTTGCTGGGCAAACCCGACCCATCACGGGTACAGGACATGCTGGCAGCCGTGGGGCTGAACGGCATGGGAGATCGCCTTCCTTCGCAGCTTTCAGGTGGACAGCTCCAGCGTGTGGCCATAGCGCGCGCACTGGTCCACCGACCGCGCCTGCTGCTCGCCGACGAGCCCACGGGCAACCTCGATCCGGACACCGCGGCTCAGGTCATGTCCCTTCTCAAGGCACAGGCGGCCGAAAACCAGGCCGCCATGGTGCTGGTCACCCACTCAAGACCGGCTGCGGCACTTGCCGACCGCACACTACTGCTGCGTGCCGACGGCTTGTACCCGGACACCGACGCCTGACGACACACAGCTGTTCAGGGCTGTACAACCTGGTATCAGTTCAGGGAAAAACCTCATGCCCGTCCGCAAATGAATACAGGCAGCCTGAGCCCAGGTGTTAGGTTCGTCGACGGGAAATCCGTACCATTCCTACACTTGGCCAAAACGGCCATGCACTCGGCCGTTTCTCCATGACCCAGTCCACTGTCACCCCGTTTGTCGCCACCGCAGGTGAAGCCCTGATCGACCTGATCGTCGAGAGCGATGGGCGCCTGCGTCCCTGTCACGGTGGTGCCGTGTACAACCTGACGCTGGCACTGGGGCGTCAAGGCGCATCCCCCCTCTACCTCAACCCTTTGTCGGCGGACCGTTTTGGACGCTCCATGGCCAGGGCGCTTGAGCAGGCGGGTGCGTTGACAGCCAATCCGCAAGGCGTGGTCTCCCCTACCTCGCTGGCCATTGCAGAACTCGACGCACAGGGAAAGGCCAGCTACAGCTTCTATCGTGACGGCGTGGCCGACCGCCAGGTGTCTGCCGACGAGATGAACAGGCAGTGCACTGCTGCGACGTCGATCAAGGCAGTGGCCTCCGGCTGCCTGGCGCTGGTGGCCGAGGATCAAGGCAAATACCTGCCGTGGCTGAAAGCACAACGGGCTGCGGGACGTCTGGTGGTGGTAGACGCCAACCTTCGGCCAGCCATCGTGGATGACATGGCGGCCTATTGCAGCAGCGTCATGGCTGCACTGGGCGAAGCCCACCTGATCAAGGTCAGCGATGACGACCTGCAAATCCTCGGTTTCGACGGCAAGCCTGTGGACGCCGCCTGGCAGCTGCTGAAGCAAACCCGCGCGCCATGGATCGCATTGACCCTGGGCGCACAAGGGGCCATGCTGCTGGATCGCACTGGCCGTGCCTGGATGGCGACGGAAACCGGTCCTGTGACGGTGGTTGACACCGTGGGCGCGGGCGACTGCTTCCTGGCCGGCATGGTCGTTGCATTGCTTCAACTGACACATGACGATCTACCCCACGCCACCCTCTCGAACGAAGAGGTCACGGCGGTGTTGCAACGCGCCGTGGCCAGTGCCAGCCTGTGCGTGCAGCAAGTGGGCTGCGAACCTCCGTCTGCGGCGGATATCGCTGCACGCCTGCAAAAACACGCACCTGCCGTCAGGGCGGTGCAAACCGGCATCCATTGACCCAAGCTTGATCCGGTCCTGCAGGGGCACCGGAACTGTGCACACCACCATCACAATGTGCACGCCGCTGGCTCTGGTCCTGGTCCTGGTTCTGGTGTTTGGCATTTGGTACCGCCTATGTAACTTTATTCCAATAAAATACCCATAACGGATGTAATTTGGTTAGAAACATGACCCAGAGCAAACCACGCGTGCCCCCAGCCACCCCAGAGGCCCCTCTTGATCTGATCATCTTCGGTGGTGTGGGCGACCTGTCCGTCCGTAAACTCCTGCCCGCCCTGTACATGGCCCATGTACATGGCAATCTCCCGCCCCAGACCCGCATCCATGCGCTGGGCCGTCAGGACTGGGGACGTGAAGCGTTTCTGAGCTTTCTGCAAGACAAGGTGCCAGACTTCATCGGCGCCAAAGCCTACCGGGCCGATGCCTGGCAAGGCTTTCTCGATCGCCTCGGTTACGTCTGCGTGGACGCCACACAAGCCGACGATTTCCGGCGACTGGGAGAGGCGCTGCAATCAGAAGCCGACCGCGTCTACTACCTGGCCACAGCGCCCTCGCTGTTCACCACCATCTGCGACAACCTGGGCGCCGCAGGGCTCATCAACCCCCAGTCCCGCGTGGTGCTGGAGAAGCCACTGGGTCATGACCTGGCTTCAGCCGAAGCCATCAACACGGCTGTGGCACAGCATTTTGAAGAATCGCAGATCTTCCGGATCGACCACTACCTTGGCAAAGAGACGGTGCAGAACCTGATGGTCCTGCGCTTTGGCAACAGCATCTTCGAACCGCTGTGGCGCAGCCCACACATCAAGAGCGTGCAAATCACCGTGGCAGAGAGTGTGGGCGTTGGCAGCCGAGCCGGCTTTTACGACGGCACAGGCGCCATGCGCGACATGATCCAGAACCACTTGTTGCAGCTGCTGTGCATCGTGGCCATGGAGCCGCCCGTCTCGCTCGACCCGGACGCAGTGCGTGATGAAAAGCTCAAAGTCCTTAAATCGCTGCGCCCGCTCACACCCGCCGATGTGGCTCGGGACACGGTGCGCGGTCAGTACACCGCCGGCGCTGTCGGTGGGGAGAAAGTTTCGGGCTATCTTCAGGAAGAAAACGTCCCGGTGGGCAGCACCACCGAGACCTTTGTCGCCCTGCGCGCCCGCATCGCCAACTGGCGCTGGGCCAATGTGCCGATCTTTCTGCGCACCGGCAAACGCATGGCAGAGCGGCGCTCGGAGATCGTTGTGGAGTTTGCCGACCTGCCGTTCTCGCTGTTCAATGATTCGCCCCGGCAGGTGGTCAACCGCCTGATGATTCGCCTGCAGCCAGACGAACACATTCAGCTGCAAATGATGGCCAAGGAGCCTGGCAGTGGCATGCGCCTGCGGCCCGTGAGCCTGAATCTGGATCTGGAGTCGGCCTTCACCGAGCGAAGGGCCGAAGCCTACGAGCGCTTGCTGATCGACGTTATCCGCGGCCGCCTCACCCACTTCATGCGGCGCGACGAACTCGAAGCCGCATGGACCTGGGTGGAACCCATCATCGAAGGCTGGTCGCAACTGGGCGACGCACCAAAGCCCTATGCAGCAGGGACATGGGGACCCGCGGCTTCGTCCGCACTGATGGCCCGAGAGAGCTCGGCCTGGGTGGAGGAAACCTGAGGCGCATGACGCACACCACCATGAATGAATCTCTCCCCATGCTCAGCGAGCACAGCCAGACCACGCCAGCTGACCTGGCGGCCTATGTGACGGGCTGCCTGCGAACAATCCTGGCCAGACGAGGACACGCTTTCCTGGCGGTCTCTGGCGGCAAGTCGCCCATTCCTGTCTTTGAGGCGCTCAGTCAGCAGACACTGAACTGGCCCAAGGTCACCATCACCCTGGTGGACGAAAGAGTGGTGCCGCATGACCATGCTGACAGCAACACCGCACTTGTTCGTCAGCACCTGCTCAAGGGCGAGGCGGCCAAGGCACGCTTTGTACCGTACTTCGACACCACACCGGCAGAGATCACGTCGCGCTCTCTGGCAGCCCTGACCATAGCCACCAATGAGCGTCTGGCATCTCTGCCTTGGCCACTCGACCTGGCCTTGCTGGGCATGGGCGAAGACGCACACACGGCGTCCTTGTTCCCCGATGCGCCCGGGCTGGAAGAAGCGCTCACATCCACCCTGCCCGTCGCCTGTGTCGAGCCAACCTCAGCGCCGCATCCGAGGCTGAGCCTGACCCTGGCGTCCATCATCGCTGCGCGCGAACTGGTGCTTTCCATCAGCGGCGAGCGCAAGCGTCAGGTCTATGAAGCCGCCAGCGTGCATGCGGACCCGGCCAAGCCCGTCTCCCTGGTCTTGTGCCAGTCACAGACGCCCATCAGTGTCTGGATGGACTGACCCGCACCCTTCGAGATATTGTTTTTGAGCGTTGAAAGCGAACCCGACCCATGCCACAGCTACACCCCACCCTGGTCACCGTCACCGAGCGCGTCATGGAACGCAGCCGTGCCGCCAGAGCGCGGTACATGCAGACGGTGGAAGCCGCTGAACGCCAAGGCACGCAACGCGCCGGCATGGGCTGTGCCAACATGGCGCACACCACCGCGGCGCTGCCAGCGCAAGACAAACTGGTGATCCACGCCGAACGCGCACCCCACGTCGGCATCGTCAGCGCCTACAACGACATGCTCTCGGCCCACCAGCCCTTTGAGCACTACCCCGAACTGCTGCGCCAGCATGCCCGCACCGTGGGCGCCACAGCGCAGATGGCCGGCGGCGTCCCCGCCATGTGCGATGGCATCACCCAGGGTGCCGACGGCATGGAGTTGTCGCTGTTCTCGCGCGACACCATTGCGTTGGCCACGGCGATTTCGCTCTCGCACAACGTGTTCGACGCCGCGCTCATGCTCGGCGTGTGCGACAAGATCGTCCCCGGCCTGTTCATGGGCGCAGCGCAGTTCGGTCACCTCTCGACCGTCTTCGTGCCCGCCGGCCCCATGCCCTCTGGCCTGTCCAACGACGCCAAGGCCAAAGTGCGACAGCAATACGCGCAAGGTTTGGTGGGACGTGACGCGCTGCTGGAAAGCGAAGCGCAGGCCTACCATGCGCCCGGTACCTGCACCTTTTATGGCACGGCCAACAGCAACCAGATGCTCATGGAGATCATGGGCCTGCACTTGCCCGGCTCGTCTTTCATCAACCCCGGTACACCGCTGCGCGAGGCACTGACCAAAGCCGCTTTTGAAGCGGCGGTACGCAATACGGGTCGCACCGGCAGCCCTCGCATCCGGCTCGCTGATGTACTGAGCGAGCGCACCATCATCAACGGCATCATCGGCTTGCTGGCCACCGGCGGCTCCACCAACCACACCTTGCACCTCGTGGCCATGGCGCGCGCCGCTGGCGTCATCATCGACTGGGACGATTTCGCTGAGCTCTCGGCCATCATTCCTTTGCTGGCCCGCGTCTACCCCAACGGCAGTGCCGATGTGAACCACTTCCAGGCCGCTGGCGGACTGGGGTTCTTGATGCGAGAGCTGGTCAGCAACGGCTTGCTGCACGACGATGTGACCACCATCGCCGGCAAGGGACTGGCTGCCTATGCCAAGGAGCCGTGGCTGAACAACGGCGAACTGGCCTGGAGGGACGTGCCCGCAGAATCGGGCGACACCGCCGTGCTCCGGCCGGCCAGTGACCCGTTCAGCACCGATGGCGGCTTGCGCCTCATGAAGGGCAACCTGGGCCGGGGTGTGGTCAAGGTATCGGCCGTCAAACCGGAACACCGCGTCGTCACAGCACCTGCTGTGGTGGTGAACGACCAGCAAGCGCTGCAAGACCTGTTCAAGGCCGGCGAGCTGGAAAAGGACTTCGTGGCCGTGGTGCGCTTTCAAGGGCCACAGGCCAACGGCATGCCCGAACTGCACAAGCTCACGCCGCCACTGGCTGTGTTGCAAGACAAAGGCTTCAAGGTGGCGCTGGTCACCGATGGCCGCATGTCAGGCGCGTCTGGCAAGGTGCCCGCCGCCATTCACGTCTACCCGGAAGCCCTGGCCGGCGGCGTGATTGGGCGTGTGCAAAACGGCGACATCGTCACGGTGGATTGCGAAACCGGAGAGCTGCATCTGCATGTGGAACCCGAGACCTTGCAATCCCGCCCCACACCAACGCCATCGCTTGAAGCCAACCAGCACGGCACGGGCCGTGAGCTGTTCGGCCTGTTCCGCCAGCACGCAGGCAGCGCCGAGACAGGCGCTTCGCCATTGCTTGAGGCTGCCATCGCCGCCCAACCAAGCTTTTCCTGAAGACAGCGAAGGACTTTCAGCCCATGTTCAATGCCCGCCCCGCCTTCCAGTCCCGCGTGGTGCCCGTCATCATCATCGACGATGTCCAACACGCCGTCCCCATGGCCACTGCCTTGCTCGAAGGCGGGATCGACGTGGTAGAAATCACCCTCAGAACCGAGGCCGCACTGGGCGCCATCGAAGCCGTGGCCAAGGCCTTGCCCGAGATGCACACGGGCGCTGGCACCGTGGTTCGCCCGGACCAGGTGCAATCAGTCATCGATGCCGGCGCCAGTTTCGCACTGTCACCCGGCTACACGCCGGCGCTCATCGATGCCGTCAAAGCCGCCAACCTGCCCTTCATTCCTGGCGTCATGACGCCCGGCGAAGCCATGCAGGCCCAAACCATGGGTTTTTCCCTCATGAAACTCTTCCCTGCCACGCAGGCCGGCGGCATCGGCATGCTCAAAGCCATGCAGTCGCCCCTGCCCGACGTGCGTTTCTGCCCCACCGGCGGCGTCAAACCCGACAATCTCCAAAGCTTCCTGTCACAGCCCAATGTCGCCATGGTGGGTGGCTCCTGGCTCACACCGGCCGAAACCCTGGCTGCCGAGGACTGGAAGCAGGTCACGGCGCTGGCCCGGGAAGCCGTCTCCATCGCCAACTCGTGAGCGCTTGTAAACAATCGTCCCCTGTCAGCCAAACCGGCATGTCTGCTTGGTATTCTCAGGGGTAACGATTCGCAGCTCGCGACACTTTCAACGCCAGACATCAAAAAACGGATTCGGTTCGATGCACAGTACGCCCACCACCTTGCCTGCGTGGCAATTGCTGACGCAGCACGCGGCAGAGCCGCAAGGCCATCTGCGACAAATGCTCGATGGCGACCGCAGTGAGCGCTTCGACCTGTTTCGCACACACGCCGCAGGGCTGACCCTGGACGCATCCCGCCAGCGCATGAGTGCGGCTGTACAGGATGCTCTGCTGTCCCTGGCCGACCAGGCCCAGGTAGAGGCCCAGCGCGACGCCATGTTCCGTGGCGACCCGATCAACCTCACCGAAGACCGGCCGGTGCTGCACGCCGCCCTGCGCGGCGACCCGGCTCAGGCCGGCCCCTGGGGCGCCGACATTGCCGCCGATGTGGAGCGCGAGCTCTCCCGCATCTGCCACTTCGCCGACGCCGTGCGCGCCGGCACCCTCAAAGGCCACAGCGGCCTGCCCATTACCGACGTGGTCAACATCGGCATTGGTGGCTCCGACCTTGGCCCCCGCATGGCCAGCGACGCCCTGGCGCATTTGGCCGACGGCCCCAAGGTGCACTACGTCTCCAATCCGGACGCCTGGGCGCTCTATGCCGTGCTGCGCGACCTGAAGCCTGAGCAGACCATGGTGGTCGTCTCCTCCAAGACCTTCACCACGCAGGAAACCATGACCAACGCTGCCAGCGCCCGCCAGTGGTTGATCGATGGTGGCTGCCCGGAAACGTCGCTCCGATATCACCAGGTGGCCATCACGGCCACACCGGCCAAACCGGCCGAACTGGGTTACGCACCTGAGCAGACCTTCCTGTTCTGGGATTGGGTTGGCGGCCGTTATTCGCTGTGGTCATCCCTGGGCTTGCCATTGGCCATCGCCATTGGCGGCAGCGCGTTTCGCGATCTGCTCGCCGGTGCCCGCGCCATGGACGAGCATTTCACCAGCGCGCCCCTGGCCGACAACATGCCGGTGCTGCTGGCGCTCTACGGCATCTGGAACCGAAACTTCCTGCACATGCCCACGCACCTCATCGTGCCCTACGCTTCGCGCCTGGTGCGTTTCACGCCATTTGTGCAGCAGATGGACATGGAGTCCAACGGCAAGCGCACCCATATCAATGGCGATCTCGCCGAAGTCGACACCGGCCCCATCGTCTGGGGCGGCCTGGGCATCGATGGCCAGCACGCCTATTTCCAGCTCATCCACCAGGGACAGCATCAGGTACCTGTTGATTTCATCGGTGTGGAAACGGAAGACACCCCGTTGCCCATGGCCGGCACACACCACAACGTGGTCAACCTCAACCTGCGAGCCCAGGCCGAAGCCATGGCGTTTGGCCGCAGCTACGAAGACACGCTGGCCATGATGAAGAAAGACGGCATGGAAGGCCCCGCTGCGCAAGCCATGGCCCGCCACCGGATGTTCGAGGGCAACATCCCGAGCAACATCCTCTGGCTGGATGCCCTCACACCCGCCCGCCTTGGCGCCCTGATCGCCCTCTACGAGCACAAGGTGTTCGTCCAGGCCGCCATCTGGCGAATCAACGCGTATGACCAGTGGGGTGTGGAGCTGGGCAAGACCATGGCCAAGGCCATGGAACAAAAAAACGGCTGAGGCTTCCTGACACCTGGGGCACCTCAGGCACGCCAGTCGTCTCATGGCCCGCTCGGCCCTGATTCAACCTCCCCCTAGAATCGGGGTCTGCCACTCCAGAAACCGAATCACTGGCCGCCTGCCCACGCACTGCCGGGCGCAGGTCCGCCTCGCATGACCACAGTACTTTTTGTTTGCATGGGCAGCAAACAAAGAGCTAGGTTTTAATAGGCCTGCAGGCCGTTTGGTTATCGCCACGGTAATCTATACAGACGCACTGGTGCCGACTGAGTGGTATCTTCCCGTGTAACAACAACGGGAGGATGCATGACAGACAGCAATGCGGCTACACGCCTCAAGGACATTCACGCCAAACTTGCACAGGGGAGATCGGACTCGATTCTGATGCAGAAGGTCTGGGCCGAAGTATTCGGTTTGCCTACTGACGCACCCCAAACAGAAGATTGGGTCGTCGAAGCAGTTGTGGCGTTTCGTATGGAGTTGGAGCATGCTCGCCAGCAGTTGGACAACATAGGTGTACCGTCCGACTTAACCAACCACGTTTTCACCCGTCTCAAGCACGCGGCCAGCCCCACATTCTTGACTCAGCAATGGGCTCACCATAAGTCTGCTCTGGTCGGCATAGAGAACACCTTGGTTTTGCGCTGGTGCGACTGGGCGCTGCGCACTCTTGGCGAGGCAGAAATCGAAGCACAGCAGTTCCAAAGCATTAAGAACCATCTTGCGGAACTGGAGCAACTACTGAACGAACCAGATGTCCCGCCAGCAATCCGCGAGTTCGTTCAACGTCAAGTGAACGATATCCGCAGTGCATTGCGCCTGTACCCAATCCACGGACTGCGTGTGCTTCGCAAAGCAGTAGATACCGCAACTGGCGCATTCACTACACCAGATGACCAGGTCGTCGCCGAGAGCCAGACGGCAACCCCTGCAACCAAAGGCGTACTCCGCAAATCTGCCGAAATCCTAAAGGAAGCGGCGGAAGTAACCGGCCAAGCAGACAAGCTGTTCACCACGCTAGCCAAGTACGCGCCCGCACTCAACGGCGCAATGCACGTTGTCGTAGAAGCCTTGAGCAAGTAAGGCCCAAAAGATGTCAGATATGCGCCGTTGGGTAAAAGCCTTCTGGTACTGGATGCGCTCTATGCCGGTCACGCGGCACTACTGGTGGGCAGCAGTCATCGTAGCCCTAGCAATTGGAGTAGCGTGGGGTTTCGGCTGGATCGAGGCTGCCACAAGGCTAACGGGAATGAGCATGCAGTTGCTGGGGATACTCACCGTGGTGTGGGGACTCAACCGCACACGTGCAGAGTTTGGACAACCGGGTATCGGCTCGCAGTTTCGCGACTGGATAAAACGTTTTCCGCCATACCCCTTGCCCAAGGTCGTAGCAACGGGGACAACTACATTCCCGCCACTGGAGTCGCAAATCCACGTCCACTCGACAAGTGGCCCACCACAAGATGAATCTGTCGAAGGTCGCTTGCTACACGTCGAAAAGCTGGTGCGGAATCTGGAGTCCGCAAATGGGCGTATGCAATCGCAGGTGCTCCAACTGGAAAGGAAGGTAGAGCGCGACTTAGAAACCCATCGGCGAAGTATCGCTGCTCAGGTGGATACGGTGGAAAGAAAAATTGAATCTACCGCAACAAGCGGCGTGCATATCTCCGCCGTAGGTGTGGTGCTACTTTTCGTTGGTACCGTCCTTGCGAGTGCTGCCCCAGAAATTCAAAAGCTGTTGGGGGCAACCTAACAGGGCGAACTCCGGCCGCGATACGAGTTGCCTACCCGAATCTCTGGCTACCCCTTTCTCGGGTACCCATGGGAGAAGAGCACTTGGGTTTCTTTCCCACTGCTGTGTTTCACATAGAAATAGTTGGTCATACCGTTGCAGGACTGGCCGTGCGGGGCCACGTAGTGGTACACGCGGCGCCATCGACGAGAAGGCGGGATTCGAACCATGTAATTGGTTATGTCACTCTTCTCCGAGACCCAAGGAGCAGGGACCTCACACCAATCTTCATCGGGGATTTGTACGCTTTGCATTGCCACCTCCGCAAGTTCTGTATGCATTCATTTTCGTCGTCGAGTACGAAAGCATCAAGGCCCCAGCGGGATCACCCCGCTGAGGCCTCTCTGCCTACCGTTGCGCCACCTAGGCGTAGACCCTAGGGCGATGCGTCCACAACCCTGAAAGGGACGCTGGCTACACCGTTTGCCCTGCTGGGAACCCGGAACGGTGCCACCGGGCATGTCGTGGCTACATCACTAACCACCCCAGCAGAGTTTCTTAGAACGTGCCCATGCGGAACGCCTTGGGCCGGTACACGGTCAGCGCAATACGCTCTTCCACCAGCACCGTTGCCATGTTCTTCACAAAGTTGTCCCGGTCGTCGTAGGACACCTGCACGCTGGCCTGCTCACGGTCCCAAATCTGGGCACCCATGCCAAACGCACCGCACAGGAACGTGCCCTCCGCAATGGCCGTGCTGGTAACCACAGGCACGCCCCACAGGCTGGGTGCCGTTGCAGCACCCGGGGTGCCCAGCAGGTACTCGCCAGTGGTGGTTTTGTTCAGCTCCAGGTCGGCCCAGTCGTTGGGGTGCAGCAGCACACCGTCCGGGGTGAGTTCGTCAGCAGCAAGTGCGGCAAACGTGCGGCGGATGCGGTCCAGCGAGTTTTCACCAGACACGGCACCGGGGGCTGCAACAAAGTTGCCCGCGTGCAGGATGCCTTCGAGTCCACCACCCGTGCCGTCACCGTTCAGCAGTTGAGCGTCCTCAGCGTCGGCCAAGCCTTCCAGCAGCCGTCCGTTGATGTAGCCCTGCAACTGGGCCGAGTCCGCCAACACCTGCTTGGACAGCGGAATCCAGTGTGCCAGCGTGCGCACAGGACTTTCCAGCAGTTGGAAGGTCACGCCGGATTCAGGCTTGGTCACGTTCTCAACGGCGGGGCTGCCGTACTGTGGGCCAGCGTTGTTGGTGAACACCAGTTCGCGCGTGAACTCCACCATGTTCTGGCTGGTTTGGCCAATGGGCAGCAGGTCACGCACACGGCGACGACGCGCTGGCCCAGCGACGATACCCGGCACGCGCATGGCAGGCGACAGCACTTGGCCGTCCGTCACGATTGCCGCTTTGTTGGCATGCACCAAGCCAGCGGGCAGGTCAATGCGGCAGGACTTGCCGTTGCCTTGCAGCAGAGACTTGAAGTTGGCATGGTCAAAGATGTGATTGGCCAGATTGCCACCCTTGCGCTCGGGCACGGGGGCACCGCTTGCACCACGCTGTTCCAGCGCCAGCAGACGGTCCACGATTTCCGCTGACTTGTTGTCCAGGCGTTGGGTGTACTCCGCCAAGTCGGTGTTCAGTTTGCGCAGGCCGGCTTCCAGCACCTGCTTCGAAATGTATTGATCAGACATAGAGTCCTCCGATAGGTTGGGTCATAGATGCGCCGTGTGCCATCAACCCGTTGCCTGCATCACGCAGGGGATTCCATCTAGCTGCGACTTGCCCCATCAGAACCACGCGGTATCGCACTGGCAGCGCCGGGGGGCATGTGGTCAATTGTGTGGATGAAATAGCGCAACGCACCGCACCGTCAACACCCCACGCAGGGGCCGTTTTGGGTGCTTGGGTAGGCAACCCCTTAGCCCGGACCCCAAAAACCGACCTGGGGGCCGATTTGCTTTACCAGCGGGCCTGTTTTGGGCAGGAAAAAGGCACCCCGCAGGGTGCCCAGGTGGAGGGTCTAATACAAATGTATGGACTAGTGCGCGGGTGGCATGGCAGGTGCCGTGGCACTCACCAGCGGGTGGCGCTGGCCAGCGGGGTCTTGCATGTAGAGCGCAACCACCGGGCCAGTCGGGGCCAGCAGCACATCGGCACCGGGCACGCCACCAGCGGCCAACAGTTCATCGAACCGTTGTACTTGCGCTGGGGTCAAGCTTTCCAGCCAGCGGGCCAGCATGGCACCACCGGCAGCAAGAAGATCGGCAGCAGCGGATTGGGATGGGGTAGACATGGGGTTCGAGCCTTTCGAAGTGTCAGATGGATTTCGGGAAAAATGCGCACAAGTGGAAGAGGTCGGTTGGGGCTGTTCGGAGTCGTTCACTTTTCGACTCACCCCCGGGTGGAGGAATGCACGCCGTATCTGCCAGATGCCACCGCACCGGCATGCCAATGTCGGCAGCAGCACGCAGCGTCTCTTCTTCCGAGTAGCCGCGAACGCGCATGTACCGAAGCACCTGCCGTGTGGACAACCCCGGCACGTAGGTCAACACCGTGTAGAGGCACGCGCTGGCCTTGCCAATCCGTTGTGTGTTCTTGGTCATGTGAATCTCCTAGTAGCCGCCGTTCAGTACTACCTACCACCCACCCGCTACCCCAAAAAGGGGTGAGCGGGGGGTGGTGGTGGTTTACCTGCCGCGCGGTGGGTTAAAGCGGGGGGTTGCGGGGGGTGCGGGGGGTGTGCGTTTAGGCAGCCACATACTCGGCACCTTTCTCCGTCAAACGATACGGCTTGGCCCTTCCGTTGCCTTGGTCTTCCACGGTTATGTAGCCCTGCTCCTGGCACCAATCCGTAACGCCATCTCTATCGCCGTGCTTGCCAAACACGTTGTTCGATACGGCTGTGGAATTTGCCGTGTGGTCTGGTCGGCTGTGGAGGAACTCAAGCAGCTTCTGCGCGGCTATGTCACGTTTGCGCTCCCGGTCCTCGGTGCGTTGCTGTGCTTTGGCTTCGGCCAATTCCACAGCGTCAAGCTGGGCAACATCGGAAGGCTCCAGCAACACACCACGGCGCTCAAACACATGCACCCCAAGTGATGCGCTGTAGTTGTGCTTCACGTGCTTAAACACGGCATAACGGCTAACGGTGTCGTGCGTGGCAGGCAGACCGTATGCGGTGGCATCCTTCTGCGGCATAGACACCAACACCCCAACGGAGCGGGCGTTGTCTGCGAACGATGACGCACCACGCAGCGAGCCTTGGTTAATCTCGTCCAGCGACGCCCACAGCGCCGTCTTGTGCATGTGGTGCAGCAACAGGATTGCGCAGTGCGTTTCGGCGGCAAGCTGGCCCAACATCTGCATGAACACGGCAATCTCGCCGGGGTTGCTCTCTTCCAAGTGGTGCGCATACGCCACGGGGTCAATCACCAGCAGGCGCACTTTGTTGTCCTTAAGCAAGTCGCGCAACCAGCGCAATCGCTCGGTGGCCTCGGGCGCACCAAACCGGCCGTCCTTGCGCATCAGGGTCCAGCGTGCCGCTTGGTCCGCAATGGCAGCAATGTGCAGGTTCTTGCGCACCAAGTCCATGTCGTACAGCATGCCTTCCACGCTTTCATCCATCGCCTTGTACATGGCGCTAATACGGTTGTGAAAGGTCTGCGAGTCATCCTCGTACGACAAGTACATGCAGCGCATCGCATCGTCTGCGACAAACGGCCCGAACTCACTACCCGTGGCAGCAGCCAGCAACAAGCGCAGCGCCAAAGACGACTTGCTAACACCACCGGGTCCGGCCAACACGGTTACGCGCCCAGCAGGGGCAAACCCGCGAATCACGAACTCAAGTGGCGTGGGCTCTTTGTCCAGCATCTCGCCGATGGCCGTGCCGTCCCAGAACGTGTCCGGGTCTTCCAACTCGGCTTCCGTGTCGGCGTTCTCGTCCGTGGCGGACAAGTGCCCTTCTTCGCGCAGCCAGTTCACCAGCTTCTTGTAGGTAAGGTGCGGCACGCCATCTTCATCCGGGACGGTGTCCAGGCACTTGGCAGCGGGTTTGGCGTGGCCGTCAAAGTGGGCTTCGTAGTACACCGTCTGGGTGTCGTTAACCGTGCCGTGTTCATCAGCAAAGGGGCAGCGGATGTAGTGCTTGCCTTCTTGCTTGGCGTCCTCGTGCAGGTACAGCCCCGCACTTTGCAAGGCACGCAACACGGGGTCTTCGGGCACATCCAGAATGTCCGCTGGCGCGTCCTTGGTGGCCTTGCTAGGAGCCTTAGCGGACGGCGCAAATGGCTTGCCTGCAACGTGCTTGCTGTACGGTTTAGTTCCGGCTACGGTGGCGGGCAGGAACATGGCTTGGGACGCCACCCACGACTCAGGCTGGCACCACTCACGCAGGCCCAACGCGGTTGCAGCCTCAACGGTTGCCGCTTGCAGTTCGTTCGGGTCGATGGACTTCTCCAACGGCAGCACCACTCGGTACCGTGGCGCGTCCTTGGTGTGGCTGGCGGTGGTGTACACCCAGCCTTCCAGTCCCTCAGCACGTAGGCTGGTAGACACCTTCTGCGGTTGCGGGGGCTGCTTGGTAGCCTTGGCCTCGATGTCCAGCGTCAGCAGCGTGCGCGACTGCACGTTGTCGTCATGCCGTTTGCCCCGCACGTCACCACCCACAAAGTACGGCAACCGCTCTTTGCTGGTTTTGCTGGCATCACGCAACGGGGTTGGATCGCCCCACTCTTCGACAAAGTCTCGGAAGGTGTCGTACTCCGTGGTCTTGCCGGTGGTCTTGCGCACTCCACCTTGCACCACAAAAATCTTCAGGCCCATGATTCGACTCCTCCATGTGGCAGGTTGTGCGCGATTGCTGGCAGCACCGTTGCCATGACCGTTGCGTACTCGTCTGCGTAGGCATCCACAACCGTTGCGGGTGGCACTGTGGGTGTCCACACGACGGCAACCGCGCCGAACATGTTGCGGTCCTGTTTCACCGTGAAGCTGTAGCCACTGTCACCCAAGCGGTGCGGCCCGGAGATCACAGGGTTCTTCAACCGTGGGGGTGGTGTCTGCCCTGCTGTGCGTGCCTGGAAGTGCGCTTTCAGCGCTTCTGAAAACGTGCTCATGCTTTGCCCTTCCGAATAGTGTTGCGCTCGATAAGGGCCATGACCTCTGCCTTGGGGTATAGGAAGCGCCCGCCCAGCGACACCACGGTGACGCCTTCTCGGCGCATGAGTTCGCGGGCAGTTGCGTTGGTGCTGCCTCCGAGCATCGCGCCCACCTGGGCAGCAGTGAGCATCACCTGTTCGGGCTGGGTACGAGGGTTTAGTGCTGTCTTGCGTTGAGCCATGTTCTTGGTCCTCTGTTGCTGGCTGCCACCACGGCAGCCGCTAGGTCAATGGTCGAGTGCTTTTCCGGCACCAACGGAAACAATCTGGCCGCTACCGAGCGGTATCTCTTAACTCTCTGCTGCGGAAAGAATAGCTAACTCAATGCCCCGCTAGCGAAATCAGGCCGTTGGGGGGTCGTAAAAATGCCCCCGGAATGCGGACGCAAAACGCGGGGGCTGAGGGGTTAGGGCTTGGGAAACTTGCGTGGGTCACCGTACACGCGGCACTCCAGCTTCCAGCCGTACTTGCGAGCCGTCTTCCGAGAGCAGACGACGTACTTGCCTTCTGCTGTTACGGCGATGCACACACGGATGTGGTTGGACGCCAGCGCGGCATCCATTGCTTTTGCGGGGTCTTCGAACTTGGTCATGGCGTACTCCTGTAGAACATGGGCCAATGCTCGACAAGACTCAGGAGAGTTCGCAAGATCTTTCTTGACCGCAAAGGGTGAAAGATTCTTACTGCCGGTTGTTGCGCCGTGGGTACCACGGATGGGCGTTGCGCATGTCCTGCAGCCAGTCCAGCGCGTCGGCCTGCAGGATGTAGCGCCTGCGACCCAAAAGGAAGAACGGGGGTCGTGGGTCTTGCCGTGCCAGTTGCTCCACGGTGGACTCAGGCAAGCCCAGCACCACGCATAGCTCTTCAAAGCTCCATGCGGGTTTGGCTAGGGTTGCGGGTGTGAGGTCCATGCAGGCAAGTCTGCACGGCCTACCCGCTGGGTTTACGTCTTACCGGGGTGTGACGTCTTTATCTGCATCCACGTGACGCCCTCCGCTTGAAGAACCCGGTCAAGCGTTCGCTCCGATACTCCAAGATTCGCAGACACTTTCGCTTTGGTTGCGTGCCGGTACGCCAATCCGTGCAGCGTCTTGCGGATGTCTTCAACTAACAGCCGCTTGGTCTTCGTCTCGGCCTGCGCTGCCGCTTGGTGTCTACGTGATCGGGTCAACTCCGTAGCCACCCACTCGGCCCAAACGCCCCGCGCTTTGGTTGGGTCATCCTCCAACGCTTCGATCAGGTCTTCTGCTGCGAATCGCGCGTTGTCGTCTTGGCGTAACCCACGAACGTGCTTCGACAAGATCTCAATCGCCTTCGCAACCGCCTTGGGGTTGCCCAACGCGAAGTCGGCCCAAGCTGGGTTAAGCAACGGTGCAATCGGCCTACGCATTGATTCGCCTCAGTTCCGCTTCCCATGCCACAGCGGCTGCGCGCCGTTCGCTTGCATAGTCGTGGTGGTTGTACACGGCCATTACGCCCTGCATCTGGTGGTTTAGGCACTTCTCCACAACATACGGTGGAGCAAACGCTGCAACCCGCGTGGCAAAGGTACGGCGCAAGTCGTGCGGTGTAAATCCCGGGCCGTTGCGCTTCAACCATGCCTGCACTGCCGTGGGGCTGTACACGCAGAACAGGTGGCCGTCGTGGTTGCCAAACTGCTCACGCACAAACGGCACAACTGGCACCCAGTGCGGTCGGGCGGACTTGTTCTCTGGGATATGCCACGTGTCCCCCTGCACGTGCTGCTGCATCGCGGCCTGCCCCTCGCTTATGCGCAAGCCAGTAGCCAGCAAGGCACGTAGCAACGGACCGTAGTGGTGTTCCAGGCGCAGCACCCAGCGTATCTCGTCGTCCGTCAGTACGCGTTGCCGTGGCTTTTCGGTACCGCCTACCGTGCGGGCTTTGGTGCGGGCCAGTGGGTTTGCTTCCAAGTGCCCCCGCTCCACCGCGTAGTCCAGTGCCATCTTCCAAACGGCCAAACATCTGTTGGCGGCAACGGGGTGTTCGTCTGCGTACTGCTTCAGGCGGTCCACCATGTCCCGTGTGGTTAGCTGGGTCAGCTTTACACGGCCCAACCAAGTTTCGCCTTTGCCCACGTACACAAGAATGTTCTTGCTCACCTTGTACTCGCGGGAGTCGAACCACTCGCGCAGCAGCGCCCCAAACGTTATGGCTTCGGGCACTCCGCGCCGTGCCAGTGTGGTGGCCACATCGCGGGCCTCAGCCAAAGACACACGCGGCCACTCACCAAGGTTCTGTGTGCGCCATGCCGATTTGGGCTTGTCACTACGCACGGCACCACGGGCAAGGGGCAACGGCGCAACGCCGAGCTTCCGTGTGCGGTAAAGCCAGGTCTTGCGGCCAGACGGGTAGCATCTCAAGTAAAGTCCCTTGGTTGCTGGGTCTGACACCAGCGCCGACTTTGCAGGCGGTGCCATCTTCCGGATTGCGGTTTCAGTCATCTGCATTTTGGTTATCGCTTCCGTTATCGTTTGCACCGCATTATCTGGGGTTTATCTGGACCCTACCAACATTTAAACCCTTGTTTTTACTAGGTTTTCGTGAAAACTACCGTACTGTTTGTTTGCATGGGCAACATCTGCCGCAGTCCTACCGCACATGGCATCTTTCGGGACAAGGTCGCGGCGGCTGGCCTGGCCGACCAGATCCAAGTGGAGTCTGCCGGCACCCATGGCTACCACATCGGCGCCGAGCCTGACGAGCGCAGTCAGGAGCATGCAGCCAAGCGCGGCTATGACATCTCAGCTCTGCGCGCGCAGCGGCTGACGGCCCGTGATTGCGAGACATCGGACCACATTCTTGTCATGGACGAAGCCAACCTGCGAGACACCCTCATCGTCTGCCCGGATGGTCACCGGCACAAGGTGCGCTTGCTCACCGAGCACTGCCAGCGGCTCCGCGCACACGACGTGCCAGATCCGTACTATGGCGGCGCCAACGGTTTCGAGCATGTCCTCGACATCGTGGAGGACGCCTGCGAAGGGCTGCTGGCGCACCTGCGTCAGGTTTGATCTGCGCCGCCTTCCATGCGCCAAACACCACGAGACACCTTGACGCCTGTCCAGGCGGGAGCGACCACAGGGCTCGCTTTCGGCCTGTTCATCCTGACCTCCTCGATCGCACTGGTCGCCGGCCTGCCGGAATTGAAGCTCAGTGACGCCGCCGCCGTGCAGACTGTGCTGTTTCAGCTCGCACTGGGGGCGGGCACTGTGGCATACCTCTACAAATCAGGCTTTGACATGCAAAGCCTGGTGCCCAGGCCCGATACGTCTGGCTCGGTGCTGGGCGTGGTGATTGGTGGCGCCGGCTTTGCCCTGTTGACCGGCCTGGCCACCATTCTCGACGCCATGCTGCCCGGTCACTCAGCGCCCGTCAGCGCGCAGGGCATGAGTCTGGTGGCAATCGTTGTGCTGTCCGTCGTCAACGCCATGTATGAGGAAATTTTCCTGCTCGGCGCGCTGCTTCGCGGCCTCAGGGGACATGGCCTGCAAGTGGCCATCGGCGTCCCTCTGTTGATCCGGGCCAGCTATCACACCTACCAGGGCTTCACTGGCATGCTCACAGTCAGCCTGTTCGGCCTGCTGCTCAGCCTGGTGTTCATCAGGACCCAGCGCCTCTGGCCAGTGGTGCTGGCCCACGCCGTTGTGGATGTTGTGGCACTCAGTTTGCTCGCGGCCTGACCTTTCGTCGGACCATGGCGCCAAACACTTGGCACAACGCAGTCAAAAGGCGAAACTAGGACAAGCGTCCTAATTTCGTCACATGCCCGCACCAGTCCGACCATCCCGACCCAGCACCCGCGACTTCATTGTCGAGCAAGCCGACCGTCTGTTCTACGAGCGCGGCTATGAGCACACTTCCTTCGCCGACATTTCGGCAACGGTCGGCATTTCGCGTGGCAATTTCTATCATCACTTCAAGACCAAGGACGACATTCTTGAAGCAGTGATCGATCGTCGCATGGCAGGCACCAAGGCCATGCTCCATGACTGGAGTGAATCCGCATCGCCTCGAAATCGCATCCTGTCGTTCATCCAGATGCTGAGCAACAACCAGGTCGACATCGCCCGATACGGCTGCCCCGTCGGCAGCTTGTGCACCGAACTCGGCAAACTGGAGCATCCCGGCGCGCTCATGGCCAACCGTGTGTTTGAACTCTTTGTCGACTGGCTCGCGCTCCAGTTCCGGCAGTACGGCCTGACGCCAGCCAAAGCCCGCCGCCTCGCCATGCAGCTCATGGGCCGCAGCCAGGGCATCGCCGTCATGGCCAGCACACTCAAGGACACGGCCTTCATTCGCAGCGAGGTGCGCGAACTCACGCACTGGCTGGATCTTCAATGCCCCAACGCCACCAAAGGCATCACCGCAAGCCAAACGGCTGAGCGCAACACAAGAAAGGAAGGAATCGCATGACGGTATTCGCCATCACCCTGCGCTTCGGCGCCAACAAAGCCAAGGCCAGCGAGCACATGGCAGGACACAAGGCCTGGATAACCCAAGGGCGTGCAGACGGCACGTTTCTGATGGTGTGCAGCGTGGTCCCTGGACTGGGCGGCTTCATCCTGGCGCAAGGTGAATCACGAAACGCCATCGAAGCGCTTGTCGAGCGAGACCCCTTCGTGGCCGAGAACGTGGTGACGGCCGAGGTACTGGAAATCGCACCGCATCAGGTCGACGATCGACTGACCTTTCTCCTGGCCGACACAGCACAAGGAGCCTCTGCATGAGCCGCACTGTTCCCGGCCCTGATGGCAAACCGCGCTGCCGCTGGTGCGGCGACGTGGCTGAGTTCTTCCCCTATCACGACAATGAGTGGGGTTTTCCGGTCGATGACGACATTCGCCTGTTTGAAAAAATCTGCCTTGAAGGGTTTCAGTCGGGCTTGAGCTGGCGCACCATCCTGGCCAAGCGCGAGAACTTTCGCAAAGCGTTCAAAGGCTTTGACTTCCGCAAGGTGGCTCGCTTCACGGAAGCGGATGTGGAGCGGCTTCTCGCTGACGCAGGCATTGTGCGCCACCGCGGCAAGATCGAAGCGGTGATCAACAATGCCCAACGAGCCTGTGAACTGGTCAAGTCCGAAGGCTCTCTGGCAGCCTTCTTCTGGCGCTACGAGCCCGCCCCGGACACCCTGGAAGCACCGCAGACCGTCTCTACATCAGAGGCTTCGACTCGCCTGTCCAAAGACCTGAAGAAAATGGGCTGGAAATTTGTCGGCCCCACGACTGTGTTCGCCTTCATGCAGGCCATGGGCCTGGTCAATGACCATGTGGAAGACTGCGTGACGCGCGAGAAGGTACGCAAGGCGAGAAAGGCTTTCAAGCGCCCCGGGGCTTGAACCTGGGCCTGTTGGTACGATCAGCCGGGACGACACCTCCAGGAGAGGACCAAATGAAAGCGAATACGTTCGCCATCAATCGCCGTCGCTGGCTGACGGGGGTAACTGCGGCTGCAGCCGCAGCCGCGCTGCAACGCAACGCCAGCGCTTCAGACACCCAACCGCTGGTTGTCGACCATGTGAGCTTCCCGGTCTACAACAACAACGCTTTTCTCGACGCTGTTGCGCAGAACTGGACGTCTCGCTCCTTGGGCCCTTTGCACCACCAGCCTCAGAACCCAGCGTTCAAGGCGGTCAGCTTGCTCAACCAGCGCTTCTACGTGGAAGTGTTGTCCAATACCGAGCAGCAGCCGTATTGGAGCAATCAGGTGTACCTGGTTGTCGACAAGGCACTTTGGAAGCACTACCGGCAACCGGCCATGGCAACCGAGCATTTTCTTGTGCCGGCGTTTGGCTGCGGTTATTCGCTTGTCAGCCCGGACTTTCCGCACCTCAACAGCAAGCTGGAGGGCTCAAATGCATCAGGTGGGACGAAGCTCACCTTGCTCATTTCGCAGGCGCTGGCCGACGCATTGGCGAATCTGGCGGGTCAGTCTTGGGCGCTTCCCGAGGATGGAAGTGTCAAGGTCCACCCTGGCCTGCTGCATGCCCATGACATGGCCGTGATCGACGACAAGCAGAAACTGGTGGCGCCGATTCTGCAGCCCAACCCGCTGTTGCGCGAATACCTTTGAAGAAGGGCCAGGGCTTTTCGCCTTCAAGCCTGTTCACTTTCTCGCCTGCTGTGCTTTCTTTCTCAAGAGGCCCTACGGCTTCTCAGGCTCAGGCGTACGCGAATACAGCACGGGCGTGGCCAGGTCCACCCCATGCTCGCGTGCACCGGCGATGAGCGCGGCCAGCACTTTCTGGCGGGTGCCCAGCACCTGGCGCACCGCCTTGGTGTAGTAGAAGACGGTCCACTCCACCGCAAAGTCACCTGCATCCGTGGCCCTCAGTTCGGGCGGGACCTTGCCTTCCACCGGCACCTCCGGGTCCGCATGGAGCTTCGCGAAGACAGCGTCCACAAAGTCCTGCATGGTGTCTTCGCTGGTGTCGTAGCCCACCTTGAGCTTGATCGACTCGCGCAGGCCTTTGGCGGAAGCAAACTTCGACAGATTGTGAATGGTGGTGGACCTCAGCGTCGCATTGCTGATCATGGTCCGGTGGTTGTTGGCCAGATCGAGCAATTCGGTGTGAAAGATCTTGGTCTTGAACACCGAAGCCACCAGCTGGTGCGTGTCCCCGAGTTCAACCACGTCCCCCTCTTCCACCAGCCGGCTGTTGAGAATCACCAGCCCGCTGATGATGTCGGGCGCCCAGGCGCCTTGCGTCAGACCCAGGATCACGCCAAAGAAACCGATCACCCCGCCCGCTTCGAGCAGGCTGTCAAAGCCCATGATCTGCACCACGGCGATCAGGCCGATCACGAACAGCAAGACACTCGAGAGCAGGCTCAGGACCCGGGTGTTGTAAGTCTCTGCCCAGAACTTCTCGCCATTGAACTCTCTTGCACGCCCGAATCGGCGCTTGATCAGGAAGTTCGCCAGGTGTGCCGCCAGGTAGGTCAGGTAGGCCACCAGCACACTGGCCAGCAGCCCGGTCATCCACGAATGGGATGCCACCGGCAACACCAGCGTGTTGAACAGCACCAGCAGCAGGACCAGCACGTTGAGAATGCGGAAATAGTGCAACTTGTTGGCAAAGTTCTCGTCACTGATGGGCTTGTCGTCCAGCCGCGCCACCAGCGGGCGGGAAAACACCAGCAAGATGGTGTTGGCCGATATCAGGATCAGTTCCAGTGAGGAGAAGTTGGCCACCCATCGGCCAAGCAGGTCTGCAAGCGCGTTCATTGATTCTCAGGTTATGGTGATCTGGCCAGCCATGACGCATTGCCCCCTCCCGAAGGCAACAACACGGCGGGCGTCATCTTGACACTGCGCCATTGTGAAGCCCACCGACGCCAGAGCCAAGCCGGGCGCAGTCACGGGGAGACAGTCCGGTCCGATGAGCTGTGGTACCACCCAGTTTTCCCCATCATCCGGCGTCTGTCCCAAACTTTTCTGCCGGATTTAGGGTAATTCCTGAAAAGCTGGTGCAAAAAAGTACCGATTGAGCCACTTTGGGTACCGATCATGAGAGAGAAGACGCTCAAAATCAGTCCCCACGGTCAGGTGCACCAACGTGGTCACCTGTTCCCAAGGTTGAAACGAAGGGTCTCTCCAAGGTCCTCCATTTGACAGACAGTTTTTTCTCGCTCTCTCGCCTTTCCAAAACCAGGAGACAAAAGTGAAATTCCGACTCACCGCATTGCTCGCCGCTGCACTGACCGCCACTGGCGCCGCACACGCAGAAACCGAACTCGTCATCGCCACCGTGAACAACGGTCACATGATCGAGATGCAGAAGCTCAGCAAGAACTTCGAGCAATCCAACCCCGACATCAAACTCAAGTGGGTGACTCTGGAGGAAGGCGTGCTGCGCCAGCGCGTGACCACCGACATCGCCACCAAAGGCGGCCAGTTCGACATCATGACCATCGGCATGTACGAAGCACCGATCTGGGGCAAGAAGGGCTGGTTGCAAGAGCTCAAGACCGACGCTGGCTACGATGTGGACGACCTGCTGCCTGCCATTCGCAGCGCCCTGACCGTCGACAGCAAGCTCTACGCCGCTCCTTTCTACGGTGAGAGCTCCATGCTCATGTACCGCAAGGACCTGGCCGACAAGGTTGGCGTGACCGTTCCCGACCGTCCGACCTGGCCACAGATCGCCGACCTGGCCGCCAAGATTCACAACCCTGACGCCGGCGTGTACGGCATCTGCCTGCGCGGCAAGCCGGGCTGGGGCGACAACATGGCCTTCCTGACCACGCTGGTGAACACCTACGGTGGCCAGTGGTTCGACATGGAGTGGAAGCCACAGGTTGACAGCAAGCCCTGGAAAGAAGCCATCACCTTCTACGTGGACCTGCTCAACAAGTACGGCCCTCCCGGCTCGTCCGCCAACAGCTTCAACGAAATTCTGGCTCTGACCAACGCCGGCAAGTGCGGCATGTGGATTGACGCCACCATCGCAGCCTCTTTCGTGAGCGACCCCAAGCAGTCCAAAGTGGCCGACCAGATGGAGTTTGCCCAGGCACCCACCATGAACACCCCCAAGGGAGCCAACTGGCTGTGGTCCTGGAACCTGGCCATCCCGGCTGGCTCGAAGAAAGTCGATGCTGCCCAGAAGTTCATCACCTGGGCCACCAGCAAGGACTACATCCAGCTCGTCGCCAAGGAAAACGGCTGGGCCAACGTCCCGACTGGCACCCGCAAGTCGACCTATGCGAACCCGAACTTCCAGAAGGCTGCCCGTTTCGCCGCATCTGAACTCAAAGCCATCGAGTCCGCCAACCCGAACGACTCCACGCTGCCCAAGTCGCCCTACGTCGGTGTGCAGTTCGCTGCGATCCCCGAGTTCCAGGCCATTGGTATCGCTGTGGGCCAGCAGATGAGCGCCGCCCTGGCGGGCAAGACCTCGGTCGATGCCGCCCTCAAGGCCGGCCAGACCGCCGCTGACCGCGCCATGCGCAAGGCACGCTACTACAAGTAAGCCGGCCTGACCTGGGGCCTGAGGCCTCAGGCGTCTGTCTCCAAGCAACCGCGCTGGCGCCCCCACGGTGACCAGCGCGGCCTTGCCTGCTGAACCCATCATGGCATCGGCTGCTATGGGAACCCTCCGCGCCGCTTCCAATGATCTCTAGCGTTCTTCCATCATGAAACGCCTGCTCCCCCGTCTGCTGATGACACCCGCGGTGGCTTCTCTGCTGCTGTGGATGCTCGTGCCGCTGGGGATGACCATCTATTTCTCGGTCATCCGCTTCAACCTGCTCAACCCTGAAGAAAGCGGGTTCGCCGGCCTGGAGAACTATGAGTTCTTCGTCACCGACCCGTCGTTCTGGCCGGCCGTGACCAACACCATCTGGCTGCTGGGCAGTGTCATTCTGATCACGGTTGTTCTCGGGGTCCTGATTGCGCTGTTGACCAACGAGCCATTTCCAGGACGCGGCCTCGTTCGCATCCTGCTGATATCGCCCTTCTTCGTCATGCCCACAGTGAATGCGCTGCTGTGGAAACACATGATGATGAACCCCATCTACGGCGTGCTCGCCCAGGTGTGGCAGTTCTTCGGCGCTGCGCCGGTGGACTGGCTCACCGATTTCCCTCTGTTCTCCATCATCATCATCGTGGCCTGGCAGTGGCTGCCCTTCGCCACGCTGATCTTCATGACCTCGCTGCAAAGCATGGACCGTGAGCAACTGGAAGCGGCCCGCATGGACGGCGCCAATTTCTTCCAGCAGTTCCGCTACCTGTACCTGCCTCACCTGGGCCGCTCGGTGGCCGTGGTGGTGATGATCGAGCTGATCTTCCTGCTGTCGGTGTTTGCCGAGATCTACACCACCACCGCTGGTGGCCCTGGCGACGCCAGCACCAACGTGGCCTTCCTGATCTTCCAGCAGGCCCTGCTCAACTTCGACGCAGGTGTGGCTTCAGCGGGCGCACTGTTCGCTGTCGTGCTGGCCAACATCGCAGCGATTTTCATGATTCGCCTGGTGGGCAAGAACCTGGACAAGTGACATGACCAATGACATGACCAGCGACATGACAGATCCCCACCGAACGACTCTGCACGGAGGCCGATTCGAATGAGAGCCCCTACCTATACCCCTGCACTGCTGCTGCGCACGGCTGCCGCCTGGGCCGTTGCACTGCTGCTGTTCTTTCCACTGGGCTGGATGCTGCTCACTGCATTCAAGACCGAGTTGCAGGCGATCAACGTACCGCCGTTGCTGTTCTTTGAGCCCACGCTGGAGAACTTCCACGAGGTTCAGGAGCGCAGCGACTACCTGCTCTACGCCAAGAACTCGCTCATCACCAGCGTGGTCTCAACGCTGCTCGGGCTCATGATCGCCGCACCTTCGGCCTATGCCATGGCCTTCTTCAAAGGCCGATGGACGAAAGACATCCTGATGTGGATGCTCTCGACCAAGATGATGCCCGCCGTGGGCGCGCTGGTGCCCGTGTACGTGCTGGCCCAGAAGGCACATCTGCTGGACACGCAGCTGGCACTGATCATCGTGTTCACGCTGTCGAACCTGCCCATCATGGTCTGGATGCTGTACTCCTACTTCAAGGAGATTCCGCACGAGATCCTGGAGGCTGCCCGCATGGACGGCGCCACGCTGTGGCAGGAGTTCCGTCTGGTGCTGCTGCCGCTGGGCATGGGCGGCCTGGCCTCTACCGGTCTGCTGTGCCTGGTGCTGGCCTGGAACGAAGCCTTCTGGTCGCTCAACCTCACCGCAGCCAAGGGCGGCACGCTGGCCACACTGATCGCCAGCTACTCCAGCCCGGAAGGTCTGTTCTGGGCCAAGCTTTCGGCCGCCTCATTGATGGCCATTGCCCCCATCGTGGTGTTCGGCTGGTTCAGCCAGAAGCAACTGGTCCAGGGCCTGACGTTCGGAGCCGTGAAGTGATGGACGCCCCCCGCGCCGCTTTCAGCGTCACCCCCCACTGGGGGGCGCGACTGGCGGACCGGCCAAGCCGGATCCGAGGTCGCCTCGCACGCGGCCTCCTTTGCTCCACCGGGTCTGCAACCGCAAACGATTTTTCACTTGCCAACTAAAGGCAAGCAGCATTTGAGGAAACCTCTACATGGCCTATCTTCAACTTCAGGGTATCGAGAAGTATTTTGGCGAACACCGCGCGATCAAAGGCGTGGACCTGACCATCGAGCAGGGTGAGTTCATTGTGTTCGTCGGCCCATCCGGTTGCGGCAAATCGACCCTGCTGCGCCTGATCGCCGGGCTGGAGCACATTGATGGCGGCTCGCTGATCCTGGATGGCAATGACATCACACATCTGCCCTCCAGCAAGCGCGATCTGGCCATGGTGTTCCAAAGCTATGCGCTGTACCCGCACATGAGCGTGTACGAGAACATGAGCTTCGCGCTCAAGCTGGCCAAGGTGGACAAAGCAGTCATTCGAGAGAAAGTCGAGCGCGCGGCAGACATTCTGAACCTCACCCCCTACCTGGAGCGCACGCCGAAAGAGCTCTCCGGTGGTCAGCGCCAGCGTGTGGCCATCGGCCGCTCCATCGTTCGATCGCCCAAGGTGTTTCTGTTTGACGAGCCGCTGTCCAACCTGGACGCGGCCTTGCGCGGCCAGACGCGTGTGGAAATCGCCAAGCTTCACCGGGAACTCGGCGCCACCACCATCTACGTCACCCACGATCAGGTGGAAGCCATGACACTGGCCGACCGCGTGGTGGTCCTGCGCGACGGCCAGATCGAGCAAGTGGGAACACCGCTGGAGTTGTACGACAACCCTGCCAACCAGTTCGTGGCGCAATTCATTGGTACACCACAAATGAATGTGGTGCCACTCGATCAGCTGCCGCCAGTCATCACTCAGCAAGCGCCCGCACAAGCCGTCGGAGGCGCCATTGGCCTGCGTCCGGAGAGCGTGAGCGTCCTCGCGGCAGGCGAAGCTGCGCTCAAAGGCAAGGTCGAGCTGGTCGAAGCCCTGGGTGCCGAAACACTTATCTATGTCAACACGGAAGGCGGCGCACAGATCGTGGCACGCCAGAACGATCGCACGCCACTGCATGCCGGAGAAGCGGTCAGCCTGAACATGGCCACTGACGAAGCACACTGGTTTGACAGCCAGGGCCGAGTGGTGGCTTCGACGATCGCCGCCTGAACATGATGCCCGGGAACGCACTCAAAGGAAAAGTTGCCGCCGTCACCGGTGCGGCTTCCGGCATTGGACTGGCCTGCGCCAGAGCCATGCTGGCAGCCGGCGCCACGGTGGTGCTGGTGGACCGTGACGGAGCTGCCCTGACCGCGGCCTGCGACAGGCTGGGTGGGTTGGCTCACCCCCTCCAGCTCGACCTCCTCGATGCCGGCCAGTGCGCCAGCCTGCTGCCCCGGGTACTGGACATCGGCGGGCAACTCGACATCTTTCATGCCAACGCAGGCACCTATGTCGGCGGCGATCTGGTCGATGCCGATCCGGACGCCATTGACCGCATGCTGCAGCTCAATGTGAACGTGGTCATGAAGAACGTGCACAACGTTCTGCCCCACATGATCGAACGTGGCGTGGGCGACATCATTGTGACCAGTTCACTGGCGGCGCATTTCCCCACCCCTTGGGAACCGGTTTACGCATCGTCCAAATGGGCGATCAACTGCTTTGTACAGACCGTGCGGCGCCAGGTGTTCAAGCACGGTATCCGCGTGGGCGCCATCTCGCCCGGCCCTGTCATCACGGCACTGTTGTCGGACTGGCCGCAGGACAAGCTCGAGGAAGCCAAGGCCAATGGCAGCCTGCTCGATCCCGAAGAAGTCGCCCAGGTGGTGCTTTTCATGCTCACCCGGCCGAGAGGAATGACCATTCGCGACGTCGTGATGATGCCCAGCCAGTTTGACCTCTGAGGCGGCAAGACCTCCCTCACCCTATTCACTGATTTTCACAGCCTCCATCGTCACCTCCCCGACCATGAACACGATTCTTCACCTCGGACTGGGCTCGTTTCACCGCGCACACCAGGCTGTCTACATACACCAGTTGCATCAGCAGGGCGACAACCGCTGGTCCATCACCGGCGGCAACCTCCGTCCCGACATGCTCGAGACCATTGAAGCCCTGCAGGCTCAGCAAGGTCGCTACACGCTGGAAACAGTCACGCCACAAGGCGAGCGCACATACACCCGCATCGAATCCATCCAGCGTGTCATTGCCTATCAGGAGGACCTGGCTCCCCTGATCGCCGTGGGCGCAGACCCGGCCACACGCATCATCAGCTTCACCGTCACGGAAGCTGGCTACTATCTCGACGACAAGAACCAGCTGGACTGGGAGACCTTCCCAGACCTGCGTGGCGATCTCACGGCTGTGCAATCCGGCCTCGCGGGCCACACGATCTACGGCGGTTTGGTGAGCATCCTGCGTGCGCGCATGGCGGCCAATGCCGGCCCCGTCACACTGATGAACTGCGACAACCTGCGCCACAACGGCGAGCGCTCGCGCGGTGGCTTGCTGCAGTTCATCGATGCCCTGGGCGACGAACAGCTCAAGCAATGGGTGCTGGAGAACACGCGCAGCCCCAACGCCATGGTCGACCGCATCACCCCCCGGCCCACGCCCGACGTGTTTGAGCGGGTAAAGGAGGCCACCGGCTGGGACGACCGTGCCGCGATCATGGGAGAGAGCTTTATCCAATGGGTGATTGAAGACAACTTCATTGCTGGCCGCCCGGAATGGGAAAAGGTGGGCGTCGAGATGGTCAACTCCGTCCAGGCTTACGAAGAAGCCAAGATCCGCCTGCTCAATGCCACACACAGTTGCATTGCCTGGGCCGGCACGCTGGTGGGCTACCAGTACATCCACGAAGGCACGCAAGACCCCGTCATTCGACAGATGGCCTACGACTATGTCACCGACGATGCCATCCCTGTGCTGCTGCCCTGCCCGATCGACCTGGAGAAATACCGCGACGTGGTGCTCGACCGGTTTGCCAACCCCGCCATCCAGGACACCAATCAGCGCGTCGCGATGGATGCCTTCTCCAAGATCCCGGGCATGATCGCACCCACCATCCGCGACCGGCTCGCCCAGGGAGGCAGCTTCGACAGCGTGGCCGTGCTGCCTGCACTGTTCCTGGCCTATCTGCACCGTTGGCATCTGGGAGAGATCCCCTACACCTATCAGGATCAGGCCATGGACGCGGCCGCCGCTCATGCCATCTGCGAGGCCAGTGACACGGTCGCCGCCTATGCGGCAGATGAGACACTCTGGGGCGAAATGGCCAGCCACCCCCAACTGGTCGATGCCCTGCGTGCAGCTGACGAACGCGTACAGGCATTCGTCAGTCAACACGCCAAGACCTGAGCCGCCATGGTGTAATTCCAACTGTCTGCCTGCGACACCCAAGAGATGCCGACCACCTTGAAGCCCCCCACCATGCCCCGTCAGCTCCGCCCGGAGCTGGAGCATGAGTTTGCGCGCTCACCAGACCTCGGATACGAAGTCTCCTCGGACGTCGGCTTCGTGCGCTGCCTCTCGCACGGTTTCCCGACTCCTCTGGCACGCTGGCACTATCACGACGAATACGAACTCCACCTGATCACGGCCACCAGCGGGAAAGTGTTTGTGGGCGACTGGATTGGCCCGTTCGCGCCGGGCCAGCTGGTTCTCACGGGCCCCCGTCTGCCTCACAACTGGGTCAGCCTCGACATGCCCGACGGCGGTGTCGAGCAGCGTGACCTGGTGATCCAGTTCCAGCACGAGCCTTTGTCGCAGGCTGCCGAGCTCATCCCCGAGCTCAAGGAGATCTTTCCGCTGCTCGAGCGTGCCCGCAACGGCATCGAGTTCTTCGGCATGGCGGACAAGGCAGAGACCCATTGGCATCACGTCAAGAACAGTCGGGGCGTGCGTCGCCTCAGCGCATTCTGTGACTTCATGGCCGACCTCGCCTCCTGCAACGACTACCGTTTGCTCTCCAATGCACAGATGCAAAGCGAGGACGACGACCAGAGCACGGACCAGATCCACGCCATTGTCAGCCGCATCACAGACAACCTGAGCGACCAGCATTCGGCCGCGGCGCTCGCCGCCGAATTGAGCATGACGGAAAGCCGCTTCAGCCGCTTCTTCCGCAAGGCCACCGGCAATACGTTCACCGATTTCGTCAACCGTGTCCGGATCAGCCGAGCCTGCCAGCTGCTCATGGACACCGACCAGCAGATCACCCACATCTGCTACGAGGTTGGCTTCAACAACGTCGCCAACTTCAACCGCCGCTTTCTGGAAATCAAGGGCATGACGCCCTCCGAGTTCCGCAAACAGTCGCTCAACCGGTTCCGCGGCGCGGACTGATCGCACACGGCAGACCGCCTTTGGGCGCGCCATGACACCCGCCCTCATTCCCGGGCACCACGCCTCAGCAAAAACCTACCCATGTTCCTCGGCCTGGACCTCGGCACCTCCGAACTCAAAGCCCTGCTGCTCAAAGACGATCACAGCGTTGCAGGCACCGCCCGCGCCCCGCTGACGGTGCAGCGCCCCCGGCCCTTGTGGTCAGAACAGTCACCTGATCAATGGTGGCAGGCGCTTGAAGCGGTGATGGGGGAGCTGCAGCACCGCTTTCCTCAAGCCATGGCCGCGGTACAGGCCATCGGTCTTTCAGGCCAGATGCATGGCGCCACGCTGCTGGGTGCAAACGATGAAGTACTGCGCCCATGCATCCTGTGGAACGACGGCCGCAGCGGCCCGCAATGCGAAGGGCTGCACCAGCGCGTGCCCACGCTCACCGACATCACCGGCAATCTGGCATTGCCCGGATTCACCGCCCCCAAGCTGCAATGGGTTCGGGAAAACGAGCCCGATTGCTTTGCCAACGTGCGGCGCGTGCTCTTGCCCAAAGATTGGTTGCGTCTGAAGCTCTCCGGCGAGGCCGCCAGCGATATGTCTGACGCTGCCGGCACCTTGTGGCTGGACATGGCCCGCCGAGACTGGTCAGACGACATGCTCGCCGCGACCGGCCTCACCCGCGAGCACATGCCGCACCTGGTGGAGGGAAGCGACGTCTCCGCACGACTGCTGCCCGAGCTGGCGCAACGCTGGGGACTGCCGCCAGATACGGCTGTGGCCGGTGGCGCAGGCGACAACGCCGCCAGTGCCGTCGGTATGGGACTGGTGCGCCCAGGCCAGGGCTTTGTCTCACTCGGTACCTCAGGCGTTGTGTTCGTCAGTGGTGACCAGTTCCAGCCCAACCCCGGCCAGGCCCTGCACACTTTCTGCCATGCGCTGCCCGGCCAATGGCACCACATGAGCGTCATGCTCAGTGCGGCCAGTGCGGTCACATGGGCCACGCGCATGCTCGGCTTTGCGGATGAACCCGCGCTCATCGAGCAAGCCAGCACGCTCGACGCGGCCGGGCGCGACATTGCCCCCGTGTTTCTGCCCTACCTCAGCGGCGAACGCTCACCCCACGCCAACCCACACGCCACCGCCTCCTGGACCGGCTTGCGTGCGCAACACGAGCGCGCCCACCTGGCCTATTCTGCCGCCGAGGGTGTGGGCTTCGGCCTGCTCGACGGCTTGCGCACCATCCCCGCACCCAGCACAGGTCCCTTGCAGTCACTCTCGCTGGTGGGCGGCGGCTCGCGCAGTGCCTGGTGGGCACAACTCCTGGCCGACATCTTCAACATCACGCTCACCGTGCATCAGGATGCCGAGAGCGGTGGCGCCATGGGCGCAGCACGCCTCGCCTGGCTGTGCACGGGTGCCAGCGTGGACGAGGTCTGCCTCACGCCGCCGCTGATGCGCAGCCACACGCCTGACCCGGCCAGCCACAGCGCACTGATGGCGCGGCACGAGCGCTTCCAGGCCATCTACCCCGCCCTGCATCCATCCGAAGCCTGATCAGCCATGGTGTATCAGCGCGCCGCCTCGACCATGACGCGGGTGTTGTAGCGCATCATGTCCACATAGGTGGGCGCTGGCCCGTCCGCTTCCGACAAGGTATCTGCATACAGTGAGCCGGACATCACCACCCCTGATTCTTTGGCAATGCGTTCAATCAGTCGCTGATCAGTCAATGACTCCACGAACACGGCCTTGACCTTCTCCCGCTTGATCTGATCGATCAGAGTGGCAACATCCCTGGCCGAGGCTTCGCTCTGCGTACTGACGCCCTGCGGCGACAGAAAGCGCACGCCATAAGCCGCGCTGTAATAGCCAAAGGCATCGTGCGATGTGATGACTTTTCGCCGTTCTGGCACCACACCCTGCCATGCAGCGCGAATATCCTTGTCCAGCGCAGCCAACCGGGCGTCATAGCGGCTGGCATTTCCCCGATACACAGGACAGCCAGTCTTGTCGGCGCGACACAGTCCTTCTGCAATGGCGGCCACGAAGTGCCTTGCATGAGTCACATCCTGCCAGGCGTGCGGATCCACCTCACCATGGTCGTGTTCATGGTCATGCTCGACTTCATGTTCACCCTCACGTTCGCCCTCATGGTCATCCTTGTTCGCCACCTCGACAGAAATGGCACTCCCTCCGGCAGACGTCAACAGTCGCTTCAACCAGCCTTCAAACCCCAGACCCACTGAAAACACCACCTTCGCAGATTGCACGGCGCGCACCGCAGACGGACGCGGCTGATAGACATGGGCATCGGCGCCAGGCCCTACCAGCACCGTCAGTGCCACCCGATCTCCACCCACTGCGCGAACCATGTCCCCCAGCACACTGAAGCTGGCCACCACCGGCACTCTGGCGTGGCTGCTGGTCGGCCCAGAGCGAGAGTCTGAACCTTCGGGGGCTTGCTGAGCCAATGCCAGACAGCTTGCAGATGCCAGGGCCAAAGACCCCGCCCATTTCGCCCAGACGGTACCTATCTTGTTTTGGAACATGTTCAATTCTCCAGGTGGTGACGGGATGCCAGCTGGTATCTGACAGCCCCTTGAGGCGCCACCAGCATGGAAACAACGTAAGCCGTGCCCAGCACCACCACGATGAGCGGACTGGTTGGCCAATCAAATACGAAGGACGCGGCCAGCCCTGCGATGCTGGCGCCCATGGCCAATAGCACCGACCCCACCAGCAAGGCGGTCAGGCTGGTGACCCACAGGCGAACGGTGGCGGCAGGCAATACCATCAGCCCGACCGACAGCAAAGTACCCATGGCATGGAAGCCCGCCACCAGGTTGAGCACCATCAACGCCATGAAGACCGCATGTGCCGCACCACCCCAGCGACTGATGCCTTTGAGGAAGTCCGGATCAAAACTGTCCAGCACCAGGGGTCGGCGCAACAACACCATCAGCACCACGGTCAGCACACCTGTGAACACCACAAAGAGCAAGGTCTCCACCTCCAGTGCCAGCACATTGCCAAACAGAACGTGAAGCAGGTCCACGTTGTTGCCTCGCGCCGAAATGAGCATCACACCCAGCGCAAGTGACAGCAAATAGAAGGCGGCCAGGCTGCTGTCCTCCCGAAGCGCACTGCGGCGCGCCACCAGGCCGGCGGTCACCGCCACGGTCAGCCCGGCCACCATGCCTCCCAGTGTCATCGCAGGCAAGGACAGACCGGCCACCAGATAGCCCAACGCCGCGCCCGGGAGGATGGCATGCGCCATGGCGTCGCCGGTCAGGCTCATTCGTCTCAATTGCAGGAATACCCCAACCGGCGCTGCGCCCATTGAGAGAAACACCAGTGCCAGCATGCCGTGCTGCATGAATTCATAAGTCCACCAGCCCTTCATTTGCGCAGCCCCTCAGGCACAGAATCACCTGGGTGCCTGTCCTCCTGACACAGTGGTGCATCATCATCAAATGGCTCCAGCATGGTTTGCGCTCGGCGCCAGTTCGCGTCTGTGAGCACGTCGATCGTGGTGCCGTGTGCCACCAGATGGCGGGCCAGAATCAGAGTCTCGGGAAACCACTGGCGAACCAGTGCCAGGTCGTGCACCACGGCCACCACCGTGCGGCCCTCGGCGTGCCAGGTCTGAATCGCCCGCATCAATGCCGCTGTGGTTCTCTCATCGACGGCGGCAAAGGGCTCGTCCAGCAGCAGCACGTCGGCCTGCTGCACCAGCATCCGGGCGAACAGCGCACGCTGAAACTGTCCGCCGGACAAGGCCCCCACCAACCGGCTTTCAAATCCCTCCAGCCCGACCGTGTGCAAAGCGCCCTCTACCCGATGACGCATGCCATGAGACGTTCGCCCGAGCAACCCCCGTTCGCGCCACAAACCCTGCTCCACCAGCGCGCGCACCGAGAGCGGAAACTGTCGGTCCATCTGACTGAGTTGCGGCAAATAGGCCACTCTCCCGCCCGCCTCGCTCTCCAATCGGCCGCCCATGAGCGGCAGACGGCTGGCCAACACCTTCAACAACGTGCTCTTGCCTGCGCCGTTCGGGCCTACCAGCGCGGTCAGACTGCCCGACTTCAACGCAAAATCCACATGGTGAATGGCCGGGTGCTGCCCGTAGCCAGCCGTCAGGTTCACTGCCCGCAAGACCGTGCGTGCATTCACAGGCCCCGGTGATGCATTGGGTGTTTCCTCAGTGGACACGGGGGAGAAGATGCGGGAGAAAACGAATGGCATACGGGCCGAATGCGCCGGAGCGCAGTTGAACAAGCAAAAAAGGGGAACAGCAGAGAAAGGGAGGAGGGAGGAGGAAAGAAGAGAGAGGGAATAAGGAAAAGGAAAAGGAAAAGGAAAAATTTACCCTGTTTTCGCCACAAAGTTGCATTATCATAACGCAACAAAGCTGTGATAAATTTCAGGCATGGTCAACAGCACTGCTTCATCAACTCGCAAACCCGCCGGTGTTGGCGCCCTTCCCCCCACCATGGTTTCGCGCTTGCGCGATGCAGGGCTGCGCCGAACCCTGGCCACCAGAGCCGTGCTGGGCCTTTTCCTCGCTCGCAAGGGTCAGGGACTCAGCCACACTGAGGTTTTCAGCGAATTGCGTACTCGCGGCATCGATATCGATCGAGTCACGCTTTACCGGCTGCTCGACAGGCTTGCCCTGCATGAAGTGCTGCAACGCGAGGTCGATGAAGCGCGGGCTTTCCGCTACTGGCTGGCTCCTGAAGAAGCTACGGCATCTGCCAGCGCCTCCGTACTGGCCGGCCCGGTTTTCGAATGCAAGCAATGCCACCAGCGCGTGCCGCTGAGCCTGCCCTCAGATGTCTGGGAAGCCTGGTGGCAGAAGACCCGAACCACATTGAAGCGAAACCGGCACCAGGCTCAAGAGCTCCAGGTCAAGGTGTTCGGGCATTGTGCGAGCTGCCAGGAAGAGACGTGATCGAACCAACAGCCCAGCCTGACGCCGCCCATCCAGGCGTTCCGTCTGCCCCACCCGCCGGCCCTGTGGTGCAGACCCGATCGATCGAGTTCCAGTACCCGCGCGCCACCGAGCGAATGGTGTTTGACGATGTTTGCCTCGACGCAGGCGACGTGCTCCTCTTGCTGGGCCGGTCTGGCAGCGGCAAGTCCACCTGGCTGTCGCTGGCAGCGGGGCTGGCCACGCCGTCGGCTGGCAGCGTCGAGATATCTGGCCAGTCTCTGGCGACCATGAGCGCAAGGCAGCGCGACTTGCTGCGCGGCAGTTGCATCGGATTTCTGCCGCAGAAGCTGGCGCTCAGCCACGCGCTGACCGTGTGGCAAAACCTGGCGCTGCCCTACTTTGCCCTGGGTCTCCCACCAGACCGAGAGCGAATCGAAGAGGTTCTCGTCAGCCTCGGCATTCAAGACCTGGCATTGCGCATGCCGGCTCAGCTCTCTGGCGGACAAGCGCAGCGCGTCGCGCTGGCCCGCGCAAGTCTGCGCCGCCCACGCCTGCTGCTCGCCGACGAGCCCACTGGCAGCCTGGACAGCGATGCTGCGGCGGCAGCCCTGTCGCTGCTGATGGCCTGTGCCCGAGAACACGCATCCACTGTTGTCATCGCCACCCATGACGAACGCATCGTGCGGGCTCTGCCCAAAGCCAGGGTCATGTACCTCGACGAAGACGCACAGATGCCCGACGATCAGGAGGCAGCGTCATGAGCGCATGGTCTCTGGCCTGGACCTACCTCTGGTCACGCCCCCTGGGCACCGTGCTCAACATCGTCCTGCTCTCGCTTGGCCTGAGTGCCATGGCGCTGGTCGTCAACGTTCAGGACCAGGTCGACCATGCCTTTGAGCGAGACCTGGCAGGCATCGATGCCGTGGTGGGCGCCAAGGGCAGCCCGATGCAGCTCATTCTCTCGGCGGTCTTCCACATTGATGCGCCCACGGGCAACATCTCCCTGGCCGCAGCCCAGACCGTTGCACAACACCCCCTGGTTCAAAGCGCTATTCCGGTCAGCCTGGGTGACAACGTGGGCGGCTGGAGAATCGTGGGCACCAGCACTGAGCTGGGCAAACTGTATGGCGCCACGCTGCGGGACGGCCGGTGGTGGTCTGCTCCCATGGAGGCAGTCCTCGGCGCCAGCGTGGTGGCGCAACGCCAATGGCCTGTGGGCCAGCGTTTTTACGGCACCCATGGCCTGGGCCAGGGCGGCGCCGTCCACGACGACGGCACACCCTATACCGTCGTGGGCGTGCTTCAGCCATGCCAATGTGTGCTCGACCGGCTGGTGCTCACCGATCAGACATCTGTGTGGCAGATCCATGAAGAGATGCACACCGGCGAAGATCCACTGGATGCGCAAGATCTCGCCGCCATCGCATCCGAGCGCGAGATCACGGCCATGCTCATTCGCTATCGGTCCGATCTCGCTGCGGTCAGTTATCCCCGCTATGTGAACCAGCAAGCCGGCCTGCAGGCTGCGGCGCCGGCCATGGAGATCACACGCTTGCTCAGCATGGTAGGTGTTGGCGCGCAGGCCGCTCGCGGCATGGGCTGGTTGTTGCTCATCATCGCTGCGCTCTCAGTCTTCATCGCCTTGTGGACTGCGCTGCGTGAGCGAAAGACCGACCTGGCCTTGTTGCGCATGCTGGGCGCACCAGCACCTCGCCTGCTGGGCCTGGTGCTGATCGAGGCCTTCTGGCTGGGTGTCATCGCTTCCATCCTGGGCTTGTTGCTGGCACACACCGCCCTGTGGGTGTTGTCCCAGACCAGCGAACTGGCCCGTCATGTGCACTGGAATCCTGGCTGGTGGGCACCTGCCGAATTCGGGCTGCCATTCGTGGCCATCGGCCTGTCATTGTTCGCTGCAGTCGTTCCCGCACTGGCCGCCTACCGCGCCGACACCCGGCCCCTCTTTCATCCAGATCCATCCTGACCCCGCCTGATCGTCGCTTCTCCTCCAGTCCTTTCAATCACTCAGACCTTCACCTGCCACATGGCCAAGTCACATCCTTCCAACAACCTGCCACCTGGGGCAGGCCTTGCCACCCGCTTCTTCGCCATCCGCCACTGCGCGTTGATACTGATCGCCGTGGCTGGTGGCAGCACATGGGCGGCTGCACAACACAGCGAGGAGGAGCGCAAGCAAGACATCCAACGCCATGAAGCCATGGCCGCTGCCCACCAGGCCGCTGCGCAGTGCCTGAAAAGTGGCAAGGATGAGAAAGTCTGTCTGGCCGAGCTTCAACGCGCGTGCAAAGGTCTGGGCATTGGCAAGTACTGCGGCATGAAGCATGCGCACTGAGCTGGTGAACCGGCTCCCCTTCACCACAGCAGGCCATGCCCGACTCTGGGCAGTGGCCGTCTTGGCCATCCTCGCCGTGGTCAGCGCGGTGGTGTTGGCTCTCCTGCTGGTGCCAAAACTCTCCACACCGGAAGAATCACTGCCGCCGCCCCTCCCAGACAAACTCGCTCGCGGGGCGCCACCTTCGCAGCCGCCCTCTGCAGCGCCTTCTCCTCAAGCCGCACCTGCCTCTCCAGAGCCTGACGACACATCCGTCGGCGGTCTGCAACTGAGTTCACCCGTCGCCGGTGTCGCACCTCTGCCAGGCCAGGGCGCCGGCTATCACAGCCCGGAAAGCCCGTTCAAGCCCCCGACCCCGCGCGACGACGTGCTGGACTGGAAAGACCTCACGCAGGTCAAGCAAGTCTTTGTTCGCCGCACCGTCGAAATCACGTTCTCCGAAAAGGTCGAAGCCCTCAACGGGCAAACAGTTCGTATTCAGGGCTTCATGATGCCGCTCGGTGCCGGCGAAGAGCAGCGCCATTTTCTGGTCTCATCGGTCCCTTTGACTTGTGCCTTCTGCACACCTGGAGGGCCAGAGAGCATTGTCGACGTCAAAGCCGTTGAAGACGTGCCCTACTCCATGGATGCCGTGGTGGTCGAGGGCAGGCTCGATGTCCTGCGAAACGACAGCAAAGGCTTTTTCTATCGCCTGCACGATGCGCGCAGTGTGAAGTAGCCAGGCGTTCACCCCGCCACACACCGGTTCAGCGGGCAGTCGCGCCCTGCACCCAGGCCCACCGATCCAGCCCCATCCAGGACCGCAGCCGGATTTCACCTTTGGGCGTCACGCGCAAGGCTCGTGCCTGCGTTCCATCAGCCCGCTCCAGCCAGGCTTCATCCAGACACGCTTGCAACAGCCGCTGCCCGAGCTGCCCTGCCAGATGGCTGCGGCGTTCGCTCCAGTCGAGACAATGCTTGCACATCGGGCGCCTCGATTGCGTCGCCGCATCCAGCCAAGACATCACCTCGTCGGCCGACACCAGCTCCGCTTGCGCCAATGCGCCTGCCAGAGCACTTGCATCCTGGATGGCGCCATTGCCCTCTGCTGCCACCGCTCCTGCCTCGTGCAACTGGTCTGCCAAGGCAACCCCCAGCCGGCCAGCCATGTGGTCATAACAAGACCGCGCCAGCCGCATGGCCGCATCACGCGGCCCGGTGGAAACAACAGCTCCGCCGCCTGAAAGCGCGCCCGCCAAGGCCAGCATGTTCTCGATTGTGGCGGCCACCTCTGATGAGGCGAGCCGAAAGTAGCGGTGCTTGCCTTGCTGCTCCACCGTCAGCAGTTGCGCCTCCATCAGCAACTGCAGGTGCCGGCTGGCGGCTGGCGCCCCAATGGCAGCGACCTTGGCCAGCTCGCCTGCACTCAGCGCCCGCCCGTCCATCAAAGCCAACAGCATGGCCGTGCGAGCGGGCTCGCCGATCAAAGATGCAAGGCTGGACAGCTGGTTGGTCTTCATGCCCACAGTGTGCATCAACACCAACGCCTGCACCACCCACAACACTTCGCTCCAGCGCGAAGCGTGCCTCCCGACACCACTTGCAAGATGGACGCTTCTTCAACACACGGCTGCGCACAGGTTGCGCCACTTTTCAACCGCCATGACCATCACTTGTTTCATTCAATACGAAATCGACCCATTCCAGCGCGATGCCTTCAAGGCCTACGCAGAAAACTGGGGGCGCATCATTCCCCGTTGCGGCGGGCATCTGGTGGGCTACTTCCTGCCGCATGAAGGCAGCAACGACGAAGCCTGGGGCCTGATCGCCTTCCCCTCGCTGGCGGCCTACGAAGCCTATCGCCAACGCTTGCGAGCCGACCCCGAAGGACAGGCCAACTTCGAGTGGGCACAGCAAAAGCGATTCATCCTCAAGGAGAAGCGAACGTTCACCGAAGTGGTCGACGGGACGTTTTGTATTGACCAAGCACCATGCCCGAGCAGCGCGACGACAGGAGCCTTCGCATGATCGCCGTCATTTTCGAAGCCACGCCTTCACCTGACAGCAGACACACCTACCTGGACTTGGCAGCCCAGCTCAGGCCTCAGCTGGAGAACCTGGATGGCTTCATCTCCATCGAACGCTTTGAAAGCCTCACCCAACCCGGCAAGTTGCTTTCGCTGAGCTTCTGGCGAGACGAGTCGGCAGTCAGCGCCTGGCGCGAAGCACCGGATCATCGCGCTGCACAGAAGGCCGGCCGCCAAGGCGTCTTCAGCCACTACCGGCTGCGCGTTGCGCAGGTGATCAGAGACTATGGCTCTGACAGCAGGGCACAGGCGCCCCTGGGGCACAGCAGCTGAACCGCGGGCAAGCGTGCCCCACCTACGCCTATGTCATGCGTGCCTGCCCTGGTGTCCGTAGCTGTTGTTTGAAGAACGGCTGCCTGGCCGGTGGTGCGGATGGGTTTTCTGTCGGGGCTTCGGCGGCGCTCCACCGATGACTTGCCGACGGTGCACCGAAGAAAATCGTCGCAGCAAGGGGCGCTCCACCAAGTAATAGCTCATTGCCGCCAGCGCGATGGTGGCCAGCAGGCTGACCGCCAGAATCACCAGCGATCCTTCTGGCGTATTGAAGCTGCGGGGAAACCAACGATCGGCAAAGCTGAGAACCGGAAGGTGCCACAGGTAGATGCCGTAGCTCAGCTCACCCAGCCACACCATGGGCTTTGCGCCCAGCCAGTGCGTCCCCCGTACAGGCGACTGCAGCAGCCAGATCACCAACGCGATCCATGGCCCCAGAAGAATGCGCCAAAGATCAATCGACCAGTGATAGCGGGGCAACACGTCCTGCACCCAGTGGCCCCACCACAGAACTAGCAAGTACACCGCCACGGCCACCCACAGCGCGCGCTCTTGCGCTTTTGGCCCCAGGCGCATGGGCACATGGTGCAGCAGCATCCCCAGCACAAAGATGATTTGCATACCGGGCAGGTAGGCAGACATGTCGCTGACCACGCTGTGCACAACGCCCAGAGGCTCTGGCAAAGCACTGCCAAACACCACCAACAAGTGAAAAGTTGCCACAAGGCCCAGCACTGGCCACGGCCCAACTCTGCGATAGAGAATGAGCAGAAATGGCAACAACAGATAGAAGCTGAACTCGGTCACCAATGACCAATAAACGTTGTTGTAAGAGGCCACCCCCGTTCCCAATGGCCGCATCCAAAGGGTGGCATTGCCGATCACGCGCACCCAGTCCACTTCAGGCAGATACCCCAGCGCGACCACCAGTGGCAACAAGGTAGCCAGCTGCAGCCACAAGGCCGGATAGATGCGAAGAACCCGCCGTTTCCAGAACTGGAGTATGTCGCCCAGAGCCAGGCGCTTGTGCCACACCGTGCCCGCCAACACGTAGCCAGAGAGAAGGAAAAACCAGTCCACCCCCACCCAACCCATGCGTGGCAGCATGAGCAAGTCCCACTCGGTGCCCAGCGCCGGCACCTCTCGGACCTCGTCTGCAAAGTACGGAAACCGCCCCAGCCAGTGAAAAAGCAGCACTGACAACGCTGCCAGCCCCCGGAGTCCGTGCAAGGAAGCGTTGAAATGCATCATGATCACCCTCCCTTGTCAGGACCGCCGCAGGCGAAGAAACGCCCTAAGAGAGGTAAGGTCGGCCGCATCGGAGCGCCGGCCAGGCGGAAAAAAGCAAGGGGCAAGACACCCCATCTCCGCTCCGGCGCTGTGACCAAGGCTTGAACAAGCAACGCTGGCCGTGACACTGAAACTGAAGCTAACACTGAAGCAATCACTGACACTGACTCAGACGCCTCTTCAGTCGAAGCTAACCTATTCGTGAGCCAGGCAAGAGCGCATGACATCGCCTCCTGCATCGCGGGTCCTCCTTTTTTTCTTGTTCGCAGGCGCTCTGCGCACACGCCCGCTCAATCCGAACGCCACCCTCCCCGGAGGCATTCGCTGTCACTCACGTTGATTATTGCAGCCTACGCCTTACGCCTGCTGACACACCTGCCAGGCATCCCTTCAAGCCTCTCTCGCAGGTTCATCTCTACCAAGGATATGTAGCTCGAACTCGCTCGCTTCCACCTCCCACTTCACATGGGAAGAAAAGCCTTGGAGGCTTCCCTCAAAGGAAAAAGTCTCAGTAGCGCCCGAGAAGTCTCCTTCGTACTCACTACGAACGGGATGGCTCCAAACCACCTCACCGTCGACACGGCGATGCGTACGCACCTCTCTCAAGCATCGGCGGACACCAACAAATACTAGAAGGCAGTGCCCAACAAAGCCACCTTCATTTCGACGGGAAAACCGATCAATCAAATACTGATCAGGCGCGAGCCAATGGTTGACATAGATGGACGCGGAACCACCGTCGAACAAGAGGGCGCCATACTGGCAATTGAACGTCTCGATTGCACTCCAGCAGTTCTTCACGATCTGCATATCTCTCTCCTCGATTAGCGCGACCGCAATTGTCAGGTCTTGTGTCTTGCCCCTGAGGCAAGTGAGATGGCAAAAGGCAAGACGCGACCTCACCGCCCCCGCGCGGCGCTCTGCCCCCCACACGCGAACCGCGTCAATCGCTCGAACGCCCTGGAAAGGAACCTAGCTCAGTGAACCGCCGAAACCCTTCCTCGATTTCAGGCCATCGCTCTGGGTGTTGGACACCAAAGGCCAGCAGACTCTCTCGAACAGCACGCCAGAACACTTCCCTGCTGTAGATGTGATATCTGGGGGTGACGTCGCAATGGTCTACGCCAAACAGCTCTTGTACGCCTTGATCTTGCAACCTCTTCAGATCAAGAATCTCTTCTTCTGCCCAGCGCCACGGCGGAAGGGAAAAATCTACTGGATGTCCTTCTTCGAATAGGAAATACCTGCTGATCGTCCAACCCGGCTCCCCTGATACCTGGGCAAACTCTTCGTCTGCAAGCTCCTCTAGGAAATCAAAAGGCGAAACCAACTTATCAGAGGGAGAGTCTGATTGGTGATAGCCACACATTGACCACCAGATGGCGTCGTATAGCGGCCATTCTTCATCTGAAACAGGAAACTTGACGCTCATGGAGTCATGTCTTTCGCATATTCGGAAGGCACGACTAGAGCAACGACGGTGTCAGATACCGTCTTGAAAGTCAAGCTTTCCAACCAGGAATCGGGCATCAAATGCCCGACCTGACTTGGGTACCCCGTAGATCAATCGCACTAGCTTGTGCATGCAGGCCAGGATCACGGCCTTGGGCCTGAGGCCTTCAGCGGCCAGCCGGTCCCCAAAGGTCTTGAGCAATGGGTTGTGACGGCGGGCCACCATTGAAGGCATGAACAACAAAGCATGGCGCACGGCGGCATGCCCGCTTCTGGTAATCACGCTTCTTCCTCGCACCGACGTACCCGACTCTTTGAGCTTGGGCGTGACACCGACAAACGCTGCCAGGGCCTTGGCGTTCTTGAAGCGTTGCACGTCCCCCAGATAGGCCAGTACCTTGGCTGCCGTGATGCTGCCCATGCAAGGAATGCTGGCAATGAGTTCAGCGTCGCGCTTGAGATCAGGGTGGCGGTCGATGTGATCATCGATCTTGGATTCCAGCTCCGCAATGCTGCGCTTGAGCCAATCGATATGGCTGAGCAGTGACTCGCGCATGGCGTCTTGCTCACCCACGGCCTCCAGGCGGTTTCTCTCTTGCTGCAGCATGTCCTTGAGGGCCTGCAAGCGGTCGATCAAAGAGCGCAGCTCCCGCACTTCAACTGGTGCTGGCTGCCAGGTCTCGGGCTGCATGAGCAGTGCAAAGCGAGCGAGCAAGCCCGCATCGGCCTTGTCTGTCTTGTTGCGTTGCATGGTGCCTTGGGCAAAGCCTTTGACTCGAGCAGGGTTGACCACGCTCACGCGCCAGCCCTGGTCGCACAGGTACGTCGCCACGCCTTCGCTGGAAGGGCCGGTGGCTTCCAAGCAGACATGCAACTGGTCTGCACTGCAGTCACGGTCGATCAACCATTGGTGAAGCTGCTCGAAGCCCTGGGGCGAGTTCTTGAACACGCGGGACTTCACTTTGCCCGAGGCGCTGCTGAGCAGCGCCACATCAAGCTTGGCTTTGGACACGTCGATTCCCAGCACATGAGAGACATGGGCGCCGGGGTGAAAGTGATCGTCAGATTTGCCGTTCATCGCATCGGACCTTCCTCGTATGCGGGTATGCTGCCAGCAAAGCAACAAGGCATTGCCGGGCACCCCAAGTTACCGTTCGGTCTTGTTGAAACGAAGAAACGGCCGGGAGCACCTATCTGACCCACGGGCTTGGGGTTCACCACCCTCATGAAGGAGAAGAACCCTGGCCCCAAGTCTTGCCAGCATCATCCCGACCGGCCAGCTCAACATCGGTTGTTTTAACCTCTATTGTGTCGACAGGGGGAAGATACGAGGTCTTGCGTTCTTCCCCATAGGCCTATGAGATGGCAGAAGACAAGACCCGCCTCCAGCGCCCCTCCTATTGGGTCGACAGGGGGAAGATACGAGGTCTTGTGTTTTGCCCCGGAGCCCGAAGAGAAGGCAAAGGCAAGACCCCAGCACCTCCTCCACGTTGCTGCCCTGTCTCAAACGTGGCATCACTCTCTGCCGTTTCCACTTGGTCCGTCAATATCCAGTCCCAAATACTCTGGGGGGGTAGGGTCGAAGACACTACTCCACGTTCCACCTTCAACCAAGTTTAGCCAGCCGTGCGACGCGTAGAAAAATTTCAACGCAATGATTCGATAGCTAGTCGAATCGACCTTCCGTAGCGAAACGAGCGAATCCTTAACATGCGTGAACTCACCCCCAGCACCTGCAGGCGCCCTATCCGCAACGAGTTCTGGGGTCCAACCTGTCACCTGTCCGATGATCCCTGGGAAGAGCAATGGGAATTCCAACGTAAAAGTCTTCGAGCCAGATACCTTAGCAAGGCTCGGAATATCAACCTGACGAACCATGCCTTCGCAGATCAGATTATCAGGAAATGCTATGTTCAGAGTTATTGCATCGTTCATTTCAAAGCTGCCTTTGGAACAACTACTTCCCCTGTGAAATTAGCCTGAAACGTTTCGATCGGACTGAAATACTGGCGTCCATGTACGTCGGTGTCAGGTCTTGCGTTTTGCCCCTGTGGTCGGAGAGAGGCAAAAGGCAAGACGCGACCCCACCGACCCCGCGCTCAGGCGCTTCAGTCCCAGCCGAACACTTCTTTTTCGTTGGCGTACATACTGTCGTAGTGCTTCATTGTCCAGCTCTTCGTGGGCATCACAGGATCTTTGTTGTTGTGATCGCTCGCAGTAAATTCGAGGCGATGTCCACAGTAGTCATGAATGACTTTTGAAAAGCCCCAGCATAGTCTGGAAAGTAGTTGATCGTACTCAGCAAGAAACTTCTCATCGAAACGCCAATATTGATCATACGAACCACAAAAGTGAATCGTCTGAAAAGTCACTGAATTATCACTGCTTGGCGGAGTGACTGAAAACATATCCCTGATCAGCATCCCGCCATGAACTGGCAAACCCCTCAAGACCCTATTGTTGTTTTCATAGATTTCTTGTTCATGACCGCCGAATGACACAGCCGCGATGTAACCATAGATCATGCAAGACATCTAAAACATCCTATCAAAACCCGAAGGGATTGCAAATACATCATTCACCACAATCACCTAATGATCATCAATTTTGACTTTTTAGATTCAGGTAACTTTGATATCCATTTATTTATTTTTGATTGATTTTCAACCGTGAGGTTTCCAAAACCCAAGAAGGTCATATCCGCTTTTCCCAAGTGGTCATTCGGGGATTCAACAGTTTTTGGCCAGTTTTTCTCAAGACTTCTATTTATAAACTTGGCAGCACCTGTATCAGTGAACATGAAATCACCAGTTTTGCCAGCATAGGGTCCACTCTCAAATTGAAAGTCTGGACTCTTTGGACGTGCACCCTTCGACGTTGGAGGTTCCAACATTCGAATCGTACTCCCAGTTGCATTTTCCAGATGAGCGGCATGTACGTCGGTGTCAGGTCTTGCGTTTTGCCCCTGCGGTCGGAGAGAGGGCAAAAGGCAATACCCGACCCCAGCGCCTCTTGGCGAACCGCGTCAATCGCTCGAACGCCCTGGAAAGGAGCCTAGCTCAGTGAACCGCCGAAACCCTTCTTCGATTTCAGGCCATCGCTCTGGGTGTTGGGCACCAAAGGCCAGCAGGCTCTCTCGAACAGCACGCCAGAACACTTCGCTGCTGTAGACGTGCTCTCTAGGTTTAACGTCACTATGGTCAATGAAATACGCGGTAGTCGCTCCGTTGTCTCTCCAGCCATCCAGCGTTTCAACGAACGCTTGATCAAACGGGTTTTCGGAGAATCGATCTTTATATGTCGCCAATGTCAATCGAATAATCGACCAACCTGGTTCTCCTGACGCCCACGGAAATTCCTCGTCTGCAAGCTCTTCGAGAAATCCATAGACGAGTTCCCTATTTGGATCACATGACTCGCTCAACCCCCAAATGGCATATGCCACGACGTCATAAAGCGACTCTTCGTCTGGTGTGCATTTCATATCACCTGAAATCACGGTGCTACTCCCTTCGGATAGGCGGTGGGCACGTAGGTGATGTTCCCCAAAGACCGATGAGATGGCAAATGCAAGACCCGACCCCAGCAACCTGTCATGCCTTCCACATGATCCGATCCAAGTTCTTGTTATCTCCGCTTGTCAAGGCACTTCGATTTTGAGGTGTATCTGAAATCCAGGCACCGTCAAAATTACAGTTCACGAAGCGGGCAGATCCGATGCTTGCATCCCTGAGGTCAGAGTCGTCGAACCGGCAGTCTTCAAAATATGCTCCGTCTAGATTTGCTCCAGTGAAGTCGCAACGTGCAAAGTCAGTTTTATCTGCCACAACGCGTTTCAGACTGCATCCGGTGAAATCCGTTGGGGTACCTGAAAACATCTTGTCGCTTGCGCCGCTCAGATCGACTGCCGCGCTACCGCCAAAGAAGAAAGACTTTGAAAACACACTGTCATCGAAATTTGCCTCGCGCGCATAGAACGGAGACATCTGAGCGTGCACAAATCGGGAGTTCCCAAAGTTAGCGCGGCGTGCGGTCCCACCTTGAAAGCCCGTCTTGACGAACATGCATCCGATCATTGAAGCATCGTCCAAAACATGCCCCATATCCTGGTCGCCAAACACTTTTCGGTCGAGGTTGATTTGCCGGCAGTCCAGCAAGGATGGCGCATTGGGATGGTAGTAAGGTTGCAGCATAGGCGCCTCACCAGAACGATACCAATCGCTAACGCTCATCCCTCGCGGAGTGCCCTCCTTCAAGACAACCTCTTGGTAGATTTCTTGGTAGGTCGGGTCTTCAACCCACCTGCTACGAAGTTCGTTCATATATATCGTCACTCAACTGCGGGAACGTCAGTGTCAGATGCTCTTTCGCCCCAGAGGCCGACGGGAAGGCAAACGGCAAGACTCGGCCCCAACGACCCTCCCTCGAACCCATCGCTACCGGCTCTAATGAAGAAACCCTGCAGGCACTGTATCCGTTAACCAAACGCCGTTGTCTGCCCGGAAAAACTTGAAGCCTTCATTCCACATCGCTCCGGCGTCTACCTCAAGTACCACCGGCGAGCCATGTCTTTGGCCCACTCTCACTGCTGTATCTCTGCTCTCTGACAAATGGACCTGCTGCCTTTCTCGCGGCAGAAGTCCTTGCTCCTGAATTGAATCCAGAAACCGCGTCGCCGTTCCATGGAAAAGCACTTGGGGTGGCTTCTCCGGCTGGAGCGCGAGCTCAACATTGACGGAATGCCCCTGTGCGGCACGTATGCGCAACCCGTCTGCCGACAAGCTGAAGCGCTTTTTGTCGCTTGCAGCGACCACCTCCAGTACATCGTCCCTACTGCCCGCCAATCGATTGGCAACACAGGCTTCAACCAAGCGGTCAAGCTCAGTCCAGGCTTCAGCATCCAGCTCCAGGTGAGCTTCCTCTGGACGGTGGCGCAACACGTAGCTCATGTATTTGCTCAGAGCTTGCTGCTGGTCTTTGTTCATGCCGATCCTTGGGGCCAGTCACACTCACCATCAGTGCAGTCGCGAATCTCCTCTGACAACCAAGCGTCAAAATTTGCGCGTTCGTACCGGTTGGCACGATTGCCAAAATCGTAAACGTACACCTTCGGATTTCCCGACGTATCGGTGGACTTGAAGCACGCGGCCCAGTCACCGTTGCGCGCAAAACAAATCAGGTTGTCCTCGCCAGTAAGGTCTCGGTGCAACGCCATGACATCTCCCAATGGTCTGTCTCCGTTCACAAACCACCACGGAAAATGGCGAACTTTACCTAACGGCTTGGTCGAGACCGACAAGGCCAAATAGCTTGCGGGGTAGGCGAAGCCATGAGGTAGATCGGTCTCGGGGTACGTTTTGAAAGAATCTCTCATGTCGAGTTAGGCACGAATCGAATCAGCCCCCAGTGGATGCCTGTATCAGGTATTGCGTTTATCCCCAGAGGCCTATGAGGTGGCAAAAGGCAAGACGCGACCCCAACGACTATCACGACCCCGGCAACCCGAACGCGTTCACGGCCGAATAGCACGCTCTATTCTTGCTCGTCCGCAGCTTTGAATTGCTGCGCATCCGCTATTGCAGCTTTTAACCAAGCATCAAAGTTGATGACGTGACCACGATCTTCCCAACCTGGCGAAGCATAGGTGTGGACGTAGTGCACGATTGGATCGCTTGAAGGCCCACTCGCATCGAAGCAGACCACATCATCAGTGTGCTCCATCTTGGCAAAGGGAACCAATCGCCGGTTGGGGTATTGCTCGCGAACGGTTTTTAACCACGCCTCAGAAGTACCCGCGTATTTATGTAGAAACCACCACGGTTTCAGATCCGGCAACGGCTCGAGCTTTATGAATTCCATAAACGACTTCGGATACACGAATCCATCAGGCAACTGAATATTCTCAAATTGGCTTTTGATGTTCATGTTACGGCTTCCCTGTCACTTTTGGAGGAGTAGGCGATCCGTTGGGATTGGCATTTCCAAAGCTTGACGGCTTTTGATTGCTAATACGTCCCGTCAGAGCCTCGCCCCAAGTCGTAGCATCCCCAAATCTACGGTTCGCAATCATGTCAGCAGGCAGAGGGTCATTGAAGCCGCGAACGTTGGCTTGAACGTCAATTCCGGCGTCTCGTGCTGCTCTAATCCGAGTGTTATCCATGCTGGTGAAGGCACCGTCCGGCATCTTCACGACATCAACAGGATCACCCTTCCAACCACCTGTCTTCATGCTCTGAACCAAGTCGTCATACGTGTATTTTTCGCCGGATATACGATCAACTTTGTTGTATGAAACTGTGTTTTGAGAGAACCGGACATCATTGGCGGCCAATGACTCAATTCGCACTCCCCCACTCGCCCCAACCCCCTTACCCACCGCAGGCCCATCAACCTTGTTGGCAAGCCTGGCGGCATCTTGTGCGGCTTCAATGGCCTTGTCAAACTTTTTGATCGATCCGATCGCCCCGCCACCGACGGGAAGGTTGGCGACCTGTTGGGCCATGAGGCTCCCGATCTCATTGCCATCGCCGCTCTCATACGCCTGCGCGAGCTTCTCGCGGTCTTCTGGCGTCATGACACCAATCAGGTAAGGCCAGTTGGAGGGCTCCGCAACGTAGTCCCATCCCGCGCCAGCGCCTTGTTTGATGTCCTCCCAGGCTTGCTTGTCTCCAGTGGCCGCCGCGAACAGCGTCTTGCCCGCACTCGCTGCCCCTTTTTGCGGATTCTTTCACGGCCTCCCAGCCGCCCTGGGCTGCACCTTTCAGCTTGCCGTCTACCGTCGAGCCCGCCAGATCCAGTGTTTCCGATTTCTCAGAATGGAAACTCAATGTCGCGCCGCTAACAAACGACTCCTTGCGTATGTATTCGGCTGCGGCAAACCGCACCTCATTGAACGTCTCTTGGCACTTTGCCGAACTTGATCCCTCGCAGGCAGCCAGTTCTTGGTTGCGGGCTTCGTCTACCTCTTTGAGGCGTGTGATTTCTGCTTTGCAGTTGCCATCGCACTTGCCGAAGAGCTCCTTGTCTTTCAGCGCTTGTAGTTTTTTGGCCTCGTCGTGCTTCAAATAATTGTTCGCCACCGCATTGGAGCCGGTGATCTGCCCCATGTTCATGTTGGCTTGCAGGTCCCGTGTGGTGTCGCCTGCCAGAGCGCCGCCCACGCCACCGGCCACACTGCCGGCCAGGCCGGTGATGAAGACGGTGTTCTCGTTGATTGTTTTGCCGGGCACA
>NZ_BAABWG010000007.1:0-102276 GCF_040372165.1 Hydrogenophaga sp. 5NK40-0174
TTTCAGCTCCGTTTTACAAAAATTGCCGAAATAACCAGATCAACAAATGCGTTTGGTGCCCATGGGCAGGATCGAACTGCCGACCTCTCCCTTACCAAGGGAGTGCTCTACCACTGAGCCACATGGGCATTGACAGGAATACCTGCCAACACAAATCACTGCCACACCCAACGAGCAAAGTGATATGGAGCGGGAGACGGGAATCGAACCCGCGTCATCAGCTTGGAAGGCTGGGGTTCTACCATTGAACTACTCCCGCCCGAATCGGGCCGCGCCGCCTGGCAGCGAGCACGAACCGCACAAGGCGAGCAGCGCTCGCACATCACTTTGATCGCTGGTGGAGGGGGCTGGATTCGAACCAGCGTACGCGTAAGCGGGCAGATTTACAGTCTGCTGCCTTTAACCACTCGGCCACCCCTCCGTAGCGAAGCCTTGAATTATGCCATGAAAATTCTGGAATAGTGAAGCCCCGGGTGATTTATCGCGTCATGTCACCATTTAACGGCCGGTCGGCCCTGCTCTTTCAGCCAGGCATTGGCTGCGGAAAAGTGGCCGCAGCCTAGAAATGGCGCGGGCCCGCGCGTCGCCGACAGGGGGGAAGGGTGGTTGCTTTGCAGCACAAGGTGCCGCCCCCGATCGACCAGAGCTTGCTTTTTCTGGGCGTGCGCACCCCACAGCATGAACACGGTGGGTGATGCGTCCGGCCCACCGCAATGACCTACCAATGTATCGGTCAGTGTCTCCCAGCCTCTCCCGGAGTGGCTGGCGGCCTGGCCATCTTCCACAGTCAGGCATGTGTTGAGCAGCAACACACCTTGTTCGGCCCAGCGCACCAGGGACCCACTGGCGGGGACAGGCATTCCCAGGTCGTGCCCCAGTTCTTTGAATATGTTGCGCAGGCTTGGCGGAATGCGGACACCATCGGGGACGGAGAAGGCCAGGCCCTCCGCCTGACCTGGACCATGGTACGGATCTTGGCCGAGGATGACGACGCGAACGTCCTTTGGCGCCACGGCAGAGAGCGCTCGCAAGGGCTCAGGCGGGTAGATGTGCGCCCCCGTCGTCATGCGTTGCTCCAGAAAAGAAAGCAACCCACGTCCGTCCTCGGACTGAAAGTAATTCCTCACATACGGAAGCCACCCGGCATGAACCTTCCACATGCCGGGATCCACAGTGGTCAGCCGTGGAGCACCGCCACCGGCCACCGTCACCTCGTCCGTCAACGGAAGGCCGAGCTGCGCTGACTCCATCATCTGGCGCCTGACCTTGGGCATCAGGCAAACAATTTGGCCAGCGCCAGACCTGGCTCGGGCGACCGCATGAATGCCTCGCCCACGAGAAAGGCGTTCACCCCGGCCTTGCGCATGCTCTGCACATCGGACGGCGCCAGGATGCCGGACTCGGTGATCAGCAGGCGGTCAGCTGGCACATCGGCCAGCATGCCCAGGGTCGTCTGCAGAGTGACTTCGAAGGTGCGCAAGTTGCGATTGTTGATTCCGACCAGTGGCGTCTTGAGCTTGAGCGCTCGCTGCAGCTCTTCAGCATCGTGCACCTCGACCAGAACCGCCATGTTCAGGCCATGTGCCACAGCCTCGAGCTCTGCCATTTGTGCATCTGACAGACATGAGGCAATGAGCAGAATGCAGTCTGCCCCCATGACTCGCGCTTCGTAGACCTGGTACGGGTCCACCATGAAGTCCTTGCGAAGCACAGGCAGCGCACAGCTGGCACGCGCCTGCTTGAGGTAGTCAGGGCAGCCCTGGAAAAACTGACGGTCCGTCAGCACCGACAGGCAGGCTGCACTGACTTTCCCGTCGCCTTCTGCATAGCTCTGCGCAATGTCAGCGGGAATGAAGTCTTCCCGAAGAACGCCTTTGCTGGGACTGGCCTTCTTCACCTCGGCAATCACGGCGGCCTGCCCTGCGGCGATCTTGGCCCGCAGCGCGCCTTCGAAGTCACGCGTGAGCAAACGGGTTTCGGCGTCTTCACGCATCGCTTCGAGCGATACGCTGCGCTTGGCCTGTGCGATTTCCTCGTGTTTGACGCCGACAATTTTCTGAAGAATGTCAGGGTTGTTGGTGCTCATGTTTCGATTGTTCGGATAAATGGGCTTCGGAGGATGCACCGGTTGGATCGCTTGGTGGCGTCTTGAGTACCTTCATCACCACCCGGTGCATGACAAAGCCGGCCAAAACGAACAGCACGGACACGCCAATGGCGATCCAGGCGCCTTCGTTTTGCAGCCAGACGGGCATACGGGCTACCGGCAGGTCAGGCCGCAGCCGCCTGCGAAAAGCTGCGCAGCGATTCCAGCTTGGCCAAGGCCTGACCGGATGCCAGCCCCTCTTTGGCTTTTTCGATGCCGGCTTCGATGCTGTCGCACACATTGGCGGCATAGAGGCTGGCCCCCGCATTGAGCGTCACGATGTCTCGGGCGGCGCGCAGATTCTCATCGTCGCGGTTTTCCAGCACGCCCATGAGCATGTCACGGGACTGTTCCGGCGTTTCCACCTTGAGCGCCCGGCCACCCGCCATGGCCATGCCGAAGTCTTCCGGATGGATCTCGTATTCGGTGATCACACCATCACGCAGTTCGCCCACCATGGTGGCCGCACCCAGGGAAATTTCGTCCATGCCATCGAGGCCGTGCACCACCACGGCGTGTTCGGCGCCCAGACGCTGCAGGGCTCGCACCTGGATGCCCACCAAGTCAGCGTGGAAGACGCCCATCAGGATGTTGGGGGCAGAGGCTGGGTTGGTGAGAGGCCCCAGGATATTGAAGATGGTCTTGATGCCCAGTTCGCGGCGCACCGGCGCCACGTTCTTCATGGCGGGGTGGTGGTTGGGTGCGAACATGAAGCCCACGCCCACATCGGCAATGCTTTTCGCAATGGCGTCTGGCGGCAGGTTGATATTGATGCCCAGGCTCTCCAGCACGTCGGCACTGCCGCTCTTGCTGGACACACTGCGACCACCGTGTTTGCTCACCCTTGCGCCCGCAGCGGCGGCAACAAACATGGAGCAGGTGGAAATGTTGAAGGTGTGGGAGCCGTCACCGCCCGTGCCCACGATGTCCACCAGGTGGGTGCGGTCGGCCACTTCCACCTTGGTGGAAAACTCGCGCATCACCTGCGCTGCAGCCGTGATTTCGCCGATGGTTTCCTTCTTGACGCGAAGACCCGTGATCAGCGCTGCTGTCAAGGTCGGGGAGACTTCGCCACTCATGATCAAACGCATCAGGTGCAGCATCTCGTCGTGAAAGATCTCGCGGTGCTCGATCACACGCTGGAGCGCTTGCTGAGGGGTGATGGCAGGTGTCTTTTGTGTCATGGCGATATCAGAAAGTCAAATGTGGAATCGGCCTGCGAAGCGATTCGTGTCAAGGATCAGGTGGAACTGGGATTGTCGGTCAGCGCCAGGCGGATGCCAAACCCGATGAACAGGCACCCGGCCACGCGGTCGAGCCAGCGCATTCCGCGCTGCACGAGGTTCGAGCGGCGCGTGGCCCAGTCGGCCAGCCAGGCGTAGCCAAAGTTGATGGGCAACGAATTCACATTGAAGATCACCCCCAGCGCCAGGAACACCCAGGCTTTGTGCGCAGTGTCGTGTGCGATGAACTGCGGCACGAACGCCAGGAAGAACAGGGCCACCTTGGGGTTGAGCACATTCGTCAGAAAGCCCCGTCGGTAGACGGACCAGAGATCCACAGACTCCGGGGTTGCTTGCTGGGTGCCAGCGCCAGCCAGCGGCACCGATGCCCCCGAGGACAACAAGGCCCGCACACCGATATACAGCAGGTAAGCCGCACCACACCACTTGAGCAGGTTGAACGCCAACGTTGAGGTCGACATGAGCGCACTCAGGCCAACGGCGGCGGCCACCACATGCACCATGCAGCCGCTCACGATACCCAGCGCCGCCACCATCCCGGCGCGAACGCCCTGCTTCAGGGATGACGTGATGATGTACAGCACGTCTGGCCCGGGCGTGAGGTTGAGCAGCCAGCCAGCGACGATGAACACGAGGAGTTGAGGCAAGTCAGGCATGTTCGTCTCAAGGCTTCGTTCGGGGCTGCGGGGCCCGCTCAGTAAGGCCCGCTTTTTGCTGCTGCCGATCCACCGGCAGGCAACTCGGAAAAGAACCGCCGGACGGTGGCGACTGCGTGCTCAATGCCTTGCCTGTCCACACCCAGGTGTGTGACGAAGCGCAAGCCGATCAGACCCGTGGCCAATACCTTGTTGGCGGCCAGGAATTCGAGCAAGGCCGGACCGCGCCCGTCGGCCACGTCCACAAACACGATGTTGGTGGCAGCGGAGCGAACACTGAGGCCTTCAATGCCCCGAAGGCCTTCAGCGAGCAGTGCCGCGTGGGCATGGTCGTCGGCCAGACGTTCCACATGGTGTTCGATGGCATGCAGTGCGCAGGCCGCCAACAAGCCAGCCTGACGCAAGCCGCCGCCCGCCATTTTGCGAACACGGCGGGCACGTTCGATGAGCTCTTTCGAGCCACACAGAGCAGAGCCGACCGGCGCACCCAGGCCTTTGCTGAAGCAAACCGACAGACTATCAAAATGATCGGCAATCTCGCGCAGGCGTTCGTAGGGCGTCTGCCCCTGGGCGGCTGAGGCCACGGCGGCGTTGAACACACGTGCTCCGTCCAGATGGGTGTTGAGACCCTTGTCGCGCGCCAGCGCTGTGGCGCTGCGCAGATATTCGTCGGGCATCACATTGCCGTTCCATGTGTTCTCCAGGCACAGCAGGCGGGTGCGCGCGAAGTGCGGATCGTCGGGCTTGATGGCCCCGGCGATGTCGGCCAGCGCCATGCGTCCCTGAGCGTCCTGCAGCAGGGGCTGCGGCTGCACGCTGCCGAACACCGCCGCGCCACCGCCTTCGTACCGATAAGTGTGCGCCAGCTGGCCGACGATGTATTCGTCGCCCCGACCGCAATGGGCCAGAATGCCGCAGAGGTTGCTCTGTGTGCCCGAGGGCATGAACAGCGCGGCTTCCTTGCCAGTGAGGGAGGCGATGCGCTCCTGCAGCGCATTGACCGTGGGGTCGTCGCCAAACACGTCGTCGCCCAGGGGTGCCGCCATCATGGCGGCACGCATCTCGGGCGTTGGCTGGGTGACGGTGTCACTGCGCAGGTCGACCACCGTTCGGGCTGCTTCAGCGACGTCGCTCATCGTGCCATCTCCAAAAAGTTTCGAAGCTGCGCATGACCGTGCTCCGTGAGGATGCTCTCCGGGTGGTATTGCACACCCTCAATGGGCAAGGTGGTGTGCTTGACGCCCATGATTTCACCGTCATCGGTCCAGGCCGTGACTTTCAGGCACTCGGGCAACGAATCGCGCTCGATGGAGAGCGAGTGGTAGCGGTTGACCGTGAAGCGCTGGGGCAGGCCTGCGAACACACCTTCTTGCGTGGTGGTGATGTCGCTGGTCTTGCCGTGCATGAGTTCCTGGGCCCGGATGATCTTGCCGCCGAAGGCCGCGCCGATGCTCTGGTGCCCCAGGCACACGCCGAGGATGGGGAGCTTGCCAGCAAAGTGCTGGATGCAGGGCACCGAAATGCCTGCTTCCATCGGCGAACACGGCCCGGGTGAAATCACGAGCAGTTCAAACTCGCCATTGGCGAAACGCTGATCGAGTTCGGCAACGGTGACTTCGTCATTGCGGACGACGGTGACGTCAGCGCCCAACTCTCCGAGGTATTGAACAATGTTGTAGGTGAACGAGTCGTAGTTGTCCACCATAAGCAGTTTGACCGGGGCTTTCATTCCATGCCCTCCTCGACCAGCTCGGAGGCGCGCAGCAAAGCGCGAGCCTTGTGCTCGGTTTCTCTCCATTCCATCTCGGGAATGGAGTCGGCCACGACACCGGCAGCCGCCTGCACATAGAGGGTTTCATCCTTGATGATGCCGGTGCGGATGGCGATGGCAATGTCCATGTCGCCGGCGAAGCTGAGGTAGCCACAAGCGCCGCCGTAGATGCCACGCTTGACGGGTTCGAGCTGATCGATCAGCTCCATGGCGTGCACTTTGGGAGCGCCGGTGAGTGTGCCGGCCGGGAAGGTGGCTTTGAGCACGTCCATATTGGTCATGCCGTCGTTGAGGATGCCCTCGACGTTGCTGACGATGTGCATGACGTGGCTGTAGCGCTCTACCGCAAAGGCTTCGGTGACTTTGACCGTGCCGATCTTGGCGATGCGGCCGATGTCGTTGCGGGCCAGGTCGATCAGCATGACGTGCTCGGCGCGCTCTTTCGGGTCGCCCACCAGCTCGATCTCGGTGGCCTTGTCCTTCTCAGGCGTGGCCCCGCGGGGGCGCGTACCGGCCAGCGGTCGGATGGTGACCTTGCGGCCTTCTTCGGTGTGCTCCTCGCGCACCAGGATTTCGGGCGATGCCCCCACCACGTGGAAATCACCGAAGTGGTAGTAATACATGTAGGGGCTGGGGTTCAGGGACCGCAGGGCGCGATACAGCGAGAGCGGGGGCTGGGTGAATCGCTTGTGGATGCGCTGGCCCACCTGGACCTGCATGAAGTCCCCGGCAGCGATCAGCTCTTTGGCGCGGTCGACCGACTGGAGGTAATCGGCCTTGTCAAAACTGCGCTCGGCCGGGAAGCTCTCGCCTTTGGCCATGGGCGGCACCGTCACCGGTTGACGCAAGGCCAGCTTGAGGGCCTGGAGTCTGGCCTGTGCCTGCTCGTAGGCGCCATCGACGCCCGGGTCGGCAAAGACAATCATGTGCAACTTGCCCGAAAGATTGTCGATGACGGCAACCTCCTCACACTGCAGCAGCAGAATGTCGGGGCAACCCAGGTCATCTGGCGGGCAGGTGGTCTCGAGCTTCTTCTCGATGTAGCGAACGGCGTCGTATCCGAAGTAGCCGGCCAGGCCACCGCAAAAGCGGGGAAGCCCCTCAGTCAGAGCCACCTTGAAGCGGGCCTGGTACTCGGCAATGAAGTCCAGCGGGTTGCCAGCGGCTGTCTCGACCACTTCGCCATCCGTGACGACTTCGGTGCGGGCCTGGTCGCCAAAGCCACTGGACCGCAAAACGGTACGGGCGGGCAGGCCGATGAAACTGTAGCGGCCAAAACGCTCGCCCCCCACCACGGATTCGAGAAGAAAGCTGTGGCGCCCGTCACCTTCGGCGTGGGCCAGTTTGAGGTAAAGGGAAAGCGGCGTTTCGAGGTCTGCAAAGGCCTCGGCCATGAGAGGAATGCGGTTGTAGCCTTCGGCGGCCAATCGCGAAAAATCAGAAGCGCTTGTCACTGCGGAATCTCCACTTGCCCGCACATGGCCTGCTGTCAGGTCATCTCGGGCATGTCAAATCGGGGGCGAGTCATGGTCCGAGCTGGCGCATGACCTGGGGCACATCAGGAGTCGTTCGACCACCGGCGCCCCGCGGGGGGATGGGCACGGATGTCAGACTGGCTTACGCCAGGGCCAGGCTCCCCCGCCGCAATGGCGTGGCAGCGAGCCTGCATGGGTCGTCGTGCTGGAGATCGTCATGATGGCCGCAGTTTAGCAAAATCATGTGGCACCCTCGCCAAGCTCGGGTTGTCAGCACGACACAATCGCTCGTGCGCTATATCACGCAGGGGGTGACTGTTGCATTTTCAGCAGTCAGAATGCGCTGAAGCGCACTCGATGAAACAGTGTTTCTGTTCCATCATGAAGCACTCAATGAAGCAACACTGAGATTTTCCACAGGTTAAGCCCTATGACCAAGTTAAGTTTTCGTGAATTGTTCGGGCCACTGGGCGCTGTACTGGTGCTTATGCTCAGTCTCGCCGGATCGGCCAGCGCATCGGAGATAGAGCTCTCCGGCATCAAGGTACCTGCCACCGTCAATGTCGCCGGCAGTCAACTGGTCCGCAACGGGGCGGGGATTCGATACAAGGCCATTTTCAAGGTGTATGTCGCCAGCCTTTACCTCACGACCGACAAGGCGAACACACCGGCCAAAGTGGTTGCGGCCCCGGGCCCGAAGAGGCTGGTGCTGACCTTGCTGCGGACCGTCAAGTCAGACGAGCTGGGCAAGCTCTTCGCTCACGGTATCGAAGACAACATGGACTACAGCAAGTTCTCCAAGCTGGTCCCCGGCGTCATGCGAATGAGCGGTATATTCTCGAAGTACAAGTCCTTGGGCGAAGGCGAGACCATCACGGTGGACTGGATTCCGGGCAAAGGCATGCTGGTACTGGTCAATGGCGTCCAGGAAGGCGAGCCTTTCAAGGAGCCCGAGTTCTTCGAAGCCATGATGGGCATCTGGCTGGGCAAATCGCCAGCTGACTGGCGGCTCAAGGATGCGCTGCTGGGCAAACCTGTCGAATGACAGGACTTTCAAAGCACTGACTACGCCGCAAACAAAAGGGTTTGCCCCGATAGAGCCACAGGCTTACTTTGACTCAAATAGTCATCTTTCGCCTGACAACGTCTAGTGGAGTTCGAATGGAATTGCGTCGACGTGACATCTTGATGAGCATGGCTGCTGGCAGCCTGTCCCTGAATGCGTTTCCAGCGCTGGCTGCTGGAAACGAGATCGTGCTGGCTCAGATTGGCCCTTTCACGGTGTTGCCTGCACCCGACGCCAAGCTGCTCAATGAAGGCTTCCAGGCCTGCGTGGCGGACATCAACAGCAAGGGCGGCATTCAGGGCCGCAAACTCAAGCTGCTGACACTCGACGATGCCTACTCGTATGAAGGGTTCATGAAGCAGCTTCCGGTGGCCAGGGAAGCCGGTGCCGTCGCCCTGCTCAACCCGATCGGCTCGGCAACCCTCAAACGGGTACTGGACGAAGGCACCCTCGACCAGCAGGACATGCTGGTACTCAATGCCATTCCAGGGGCTTCTGTGCTGCGGGACCCAGGACACCCTCTTTTGCTGCATGTCCGTGCCGGCGACGAAGAGCAGATCGAAAAGATCGTCGCCCACGCCCAGATTCTCACCATCCAGTCGCTGGGTGTGCTTTACCAGAACATCCCGATGGGCAGTTCAGGGTTCGCCTCGGCACAACGGGCGGCCAAGGCGCTGGGCAGCATGCGCGTAGAGGGTTCGGAATCGGCCCCGGATGCCGCATCGCTCAAGGCCGCTGCCGAGAAACTTGCCGCCTCCAACGTTCAGTCGGCTCTGGTCGTTGGTGCTCCCAAGTTCATGGGAGAAGGCATCGGCGCCTTGCGCAATGCGGGCATGTCACAGCAACTGTTCACACTGTCCTACCTGCCCGTTCCGGCCTTGCAGAAGTTTGCCGGAGAGAAGGGCGCGCGAGGCGTCGGCATTGCACAGACCTTCCCCAACCCTTCGGGCATCAAACTGCCCGTCCAGCGCGAGCTGGCCCGCATCATGCAAACCCACATGCCAGAGGTGAAAAATCTCTCCGGGTTCCACATGGAGGCCATGATCGTGATGCGTACATTCGAGGCTGCCGCCAAGCGTGCCAGCAGCATCTCCGGCGCCGCCATTGCGCAGGCTGCCCATCGCATGGGTGAGATCGATCTGGGCGGATTCAGGATCGACTTCTCCGACAGCAATGTCGGCAGTCACTGGGTGGACATTGCTGTGGCAGCGCAGAACGGCCGCCTGATGTACTGACCGGGGTGCCGGGCGCTCAGAAGGCGCCCGGTCACAACATGGCTTTCAGTTTTCGGGCGCCGTCTTCCAGGTCGCTCAGGTAATCGTCAGCTGCCACATCGGAGATGGGCTCGCCATGGTTGTACCCGTATGGGACCAGCCACACAGAGCAACCGGCTCCACGCGCGGCCAATGCGTCGTTTCGCGAATCGCCGATCATGACGGTGCGCACGGGCTCGCATTGCATCGCTTCGCATGTGCGAATCAGCGGGAGCGGATCGGGTTTCTTCCGTTCAAACGAGTCTCCGCCGAACACCCAGCCGAAGTGCTCAAGCAGGCCCTTCTTTTGCAACAGCTCGACTGCGAAAGCCCGCGGCTTGTTGGTCAGGCACGCCAGCGGAAGCTCGAGAGCCGTCATGGCCGCCAGGCCGGCGCTCACTCCCGGATACACCGCACTGTGATCACCGTTGATCGCCAGGTACGCCTGCTGGTAGATGTCCCAGGCCTTGGGCAGCAGGCGCCGGGCATCCTCTTCAGAAAGGCCTCCCGCCGCCAGGGCTGAAACAATCAGGTGCTCGGAGCCCTTGCCGACCATTCGTTCGATCTGCTCGCGTGAGACTGCCGGGCGACCCAGCTCCGACAGAGTCTGATTGAGCGCAGCATCAAAATCCCCCAGCGTGTCCACCATGGTACCGTCGAGATCGAGAATGATGGCCCCCACACTGGTCATGTGACCCCCACGCTCCGCCGCTTCGCGGGTCGCTGCCCCCCGAGGGGGCTGACTCGCCTTGGGGCGGCCCGGCGGCGAGTCGTCTCTGCTCTTCTCGTTGTTCATGTGGCCCCCACGCTCCGCCGCTTCGCGGGTCGCTGCCCCCCGAGGGGGCTGACTCGCCTTGGGGCGGCCCGGCGGCGAGTCGTCTCTGCTCTTCTCGTTGTTCATGTGGCCCCCACGGCGAGAGTTGAGCTCATCCGGCGAGGGCTCCGCGCATCTGGTCGATGACCGACTTGTAGTCCGGTTTGCCAAAGATGGCGCTTCCGGCCACAAAGGTGTCGGCGCCCGCATCGGCGACACGCCGGATGTTGTCCGCCTTGATGCCGCCATCCACCTCCAGGCGAATGTCTTTGCCGCAAGCTTCGATGCGCTTGCGGGCGGCTTCAATTTTGCGCAGCGCAGAATCGATGAAGCTCTGGCCACCAAAGCCGGGGTTGACGCTCATGATCAGAATCAGATCAATGTCATCGATCACCCAGTCCAGCACGTCCAGTGGTTCTGCCGGGTTGAAAGTGAGGCCGGCCTTGCAGCCTTTGGCCTTGATGGCCTGCACACTGCGATGGACGTGCGCCGAAGCGTCCGGGTGGAAGCTCACCAGGTCAGCCCCGGCGTCGATGAACGCGCCAGCCAGCGCATCGACAGGCTGGATCATGAGGTGCACGTCGATGGGCACGGCTGTGCCGTCTGGCTTTTTCGCGTGTGGTTTCAGCGCCTGGCACACCATCGGACCGAACGTCAGGTTGGGCACGTAGTGGTTGTCCATCACGTCGAAATGGATCCAGTCCGCACCGGCTTCGATAACCTGGCTGACTTCCTCGCCCAGACGGGCGAAATCGGCGGACAAAATGGAGGGAGCGATGCGGTATTGAGGCTTGGACATTCTTGAACCTGGCGCCAGTGTCTGGCTGTGTCATTGTGGGGCTGATTTCCCTATTTTCGCAGGATGAGAAGGTCTTCGCGGGCATGCAACGGATATCCCGCCTGAAACGGGTAACATCGGCGCCATGCCGAAGTACCAATTCACCTGCGACGTCGAACCGCAATACCTGGCGGAGCAATCGGCCCCGGACGAGGACTTGTACGCCTTTTCCTACACCATCACGATCACCAACACGGGCGATGTCGCCTCCCAGCTGATTTCGCGGCACTGGATCATTGAAGACGCCAATGGCCAGACAGAAGAAGTCAAGGGACTTGGCGTCGTCGGCAACCAGCCATTGCTGCGCCCGGGTGAGTCTTTTCAGTACACCAGTGGCACCCGCTTGCAAACCCCCAGCGGCAGCATGAGGGGAAGCTATTTTTGCGTCGCTGAGGATGGAGAGCGCTTCGAATGCGCCATCGCGCCATTTGTCCTCAGCAGCGATGACGCGCAACCGGCCCGCACCTTGCACTGAGCTGGCGCTGTCAGCTCAGCGGCTCGTCCACTCTGAAGGGTTCTCTGCATGGAATTCATGCCCCAATGGCCAATTGAGCTGAACACTCTGTTCTTCTTTGGCTTCCTGTTGTTCTGCGGCGCTCTCGGAGGGTTTCTCGCCCACCGGATGAGCTGGCTGCCCAGTATCACCGGCTTCATGCTGGTGGGCCTGATTGCCGGCCCCAATGTGCTCGGCATCTTTGACTACGAGTCTCTGGCTGAGGCGCGTATCGTGGTGGACATTGCGCTGGCACTGATTCTCTACCGACTCGGTCTGTCGCTGGATTTCAAGGAGCTCATTCGTGACCGGCCGCTGCTGCTCGTCTCGCTGGTGGAAAGTGCGCTGACCTTTGCGGCTGTCTACTACGCACTGATGTGGCTGGGCGTGGACCAGCTGGCCTCAGCCGTGATCAGCGCCATTGCCATTTCATCATCGCCTGCCGTGCTGATGCACGTCAGTCACGAACTGGGCGCCCACGGTCGCACCACAGACCGCTCCGAGGCCCTGGTGGCGATGAACAACGTCATCGCATTCCTGGTGTTCGCTGCCATGATGCCTCTGGTCTACCGCCAAAGCGAGGCGCCGCTGGCCACCATCATTGGTGCGCCGCTGTACCAGTTGATCGGATCGGGTGTCCTCGGCGTCGTGCTCGGCTGGATTCTTCACCTGGTGGCCCGCTGGACGCGTCACGCCCCGCAGTACAGCCTGGCGCTGGTGGTCGGCGCGGTGGCGATGACACTGGGCCTGGCCCTCTCGTTTGGCCTGTCAGCCCTGTTCGCACCTTTGGTCCTGGGGGTCGTGGTGCGCAGTGCAGAGAAGACCAATCTGATCGCCAAAATGGAGTTTGGCCCGGCGTTCGAGCTCTTTTTCGTTGCACTCTTTGTTTATGCAGGGGCCAACCTGCACCTCAAGGAGATGGCTCAGTTCGCCCCGGCCGCTGCGGTTTTCGTTGTGGCCCGGTCACTGGCCAAATGGGTTGGCGTTGCGGGTACCGGCTTTCTCATGAAGTGGCGACGCAAGGTCAGCCTCAACGCAGGTCTTGTGCTTCTGCCCATGGCCGGTATGGCGATCGGCCTGGCCCAGACAACCAGCGAGCAGTTCCCGCTGATTGGCGCACAAGTGGCTTCGATCGTGCTGGCGGCCGTGGCGGTCTTTGAGACCATTGGTCCTCCCATCGTGGCGCGTGCTCTGGCCTGGGCAGGGGAAGTCCACGGTAACGACGACGACAGGGGCATGACGGTCGCAGATGCCATCAAGGAGCCCGAGCCGGATCACATGGTCAGCCTTGACAGCAAGAGTGATCAGGACGGCGACGGCGACCAAGATACAAGCCAGGATGAAAGCGCCGAGCAGGAAAACGCACCTGACGATGCGTCTGCACTGAAGGAGCACTCAGCATCGCCCGCCGGCCAAGAGAACGGTGGGGAGGATGAGCGCAAGGCCTGAAAGGCAGCAGCGTGAGCACCGGCGAATTTGATCTGATCGCCCGGCATTTCACCGGGCGTGCCGCCAGACAGGCGAATACCTGGGTCAGGATGGGCATCGGAGATGATGCAGCTGTCCTGGCACCTGAGCCTGGCCATCAGATGGTCATCTCTACCGACATGCTCGTCGAAGGGCGGCATTTTTTCGCCGACGTCTCCCCTGAAGCTCTGGGCCACAAGGCCCTGGCTGTCAATCTCAGCGATCTCGCGGCCATGGGTGCGCGCCCACTGGGGTTCACGCTTGCGTTGGCGCTTCCGGCAGCCGATGACGCATGGCTGGAGAAATTTGCAGAGGGAATGTTTGCCCTTGCAGAAGCCCACAACTGCCCGCTGCTCGGAGGTGATACCACCAAAGGGCCACTCAACATCTGCATCACCATCTTCGGTGATGTGCCCGATGGCGCTGCACTGCTTCGCGGTGGCGCCCAGGTGGGTGACCTGATCTACGTCTCGGGGACCATCGGCGACGCACACCTGGCGCTGGCCAACCGGCTGCAAGGCTCGGACGCCACTGCAACCTTCCTACCGGAGGACCTTCGGACGCTTCTACAGGCGCGGCTTGATCGCCCAACGCCCCGCAACCAGCTGGGCATGCTGCTGCGTGGGATAGCCAGTTCGGCCATTGATCTGAGCGACGGACTCAGGGGCGACCTGCTTCATCTGGTGCGTGCCAGTCATGCAGGCGCAGATATCCAAGCCAACGCGCTGCCCGCGAGCGCAGCCTTGACACAACTGCCACCCACTCGCCGGCTGGCGTGTCAGGTCAATGGTGGTGACGACTACGAGCTCCTCTTCACTGCACCGAAAAGGCATGCACAGGCGATTGAGCGGCTGGCCATCGAGTGCAAGCTGCCACTCACACCTGTCGGCCAGATCACGGCCGACCACGATTCCGTGCGGTTTCTGGACGATGAAGGCAGTCTGATCGACCCACCCGGCACCAGCTTTGACCATTTCGCTCAAACCTGAGCGCCTGGCGAACAATGGTCCGGGACTCGAACAACAGGATAATGCCCGCATGGTCACCTCTATCACCGAACCCAGCGAGCCGCTGCCCAAGCGACGGCCGACAGCGGCTTTTCTGATGGCGCATCCAGCCCATTTCATCGCGCTGGGCGCCGGATCGGGACTCTCACCCAAGGCGCCGGGAACGGTCGGCACACTGTGGGCGTGGCTGGTCTTTGCCGTCATGGCACCCTGGCTGAGCGACTCTGCGTGGGCGGTAACCATTGCCATCAGCACACTTGCAGGCTGGTGGGCATGCACCGTCACTGCCAAACACATGGGTGTCCCGGATTCGGGGCACATCGTCTGGGATGAGGTGGTCGCTTTCTGGCTGGTGCTGTGGCTGGTCACGCCAGCGAGCTGGGTGGGGCAGCTGATCGCCTTTGTCCTGTTTCGCCTGTTTGATGCGGTCAAGATAGGGCCGATGGCCTGGGCAGACCAGCATTTCAAAGGGTTCGGCCCCCGGGGAGGCTTTGGCATCATGCTGGATGATTTTGCGGCGGCTCTTTGCACGCTGCTGGTGATCGCCGCATGGCAGTTCTGGGCGATCTGAACGCGTTGCCCGCAGCCACGCAGGCAAACACAAGAGGAGTGAAGGGCGATGGATGACACTTCGCTGCAAGGGCTGGTCAGCCAGCTTGCGCGCCTCCTGACAAAGCGGTGCGAGATGATGGCCACCGTCGAGAGCTGTACGGGCGGACTTATTTCCGCCAGTTGCACCAGCATCAGTGGGTCCAGCGACTGGTTTGAACGAGGCTTCGTGACCTACTCCAATGAAGCCAAATCGACACTGGTCGGCGTCGACCCGGCCATCATCGATGCGCATGGGGCCGTCAGCGAGCCGGTTGCCCGTGCCATGGCAGATGGCGGCTTGCGACACGCGCCCGTGCAGTGGTCTGTTGCAGTCACCGGTATCGCAGGACCTACCGGCGGTAGCGCCGAAAAGCCCGTTGGAACGGTGTGGTTCGCCTGGGGAACGCCCACCGGCGTAGAAACCGAGGTTCGGGTGTTTGGCGGAGACAGGGCGTCCGTACGCGCTGCCACCGCTGCCCATGCCCTGCAAGGCTTGCTCGAGCGCATCGAGGACGCATAAGTTTCTGGCTTCCTTTCGCCAGGAGGGCGAAAGCGACACAGGCCCCTGCCCAGAAGCGTGACGCTTGTCACAGTGCCGTCGGAGTGGCCCGACACCTCTGGGAAATGCTCGCGACAAACGCCGGATTTTTTGGTCGCTGGAGCGGAACCAGACCGTTCAACGGTTAGTCTACGCACGCTCCACCGCTGAATGACGACGCGTGTCACCAGCGCCAAGACTCCAAAACAATGCCCCTGAAGAAGCTGCTCAACCGCCTGCGCCCGGCCCATAACGAGGCCTTACCGCCGAACCCGCCCGAGCATCAGGGTGTGGCATCCGCGCCTGCGCCTGCGCAGCACTACCTCAGCAAGAAGGACATCAGGCACGCCATCGTCGAGCATGTCCAGTGGTGCGCCACTTTCAATGACCACCTCAGCGGCACGACCGATTCGGTTCTGCCCGGAGCCGCTTTGCCTGCATCGGGCTTGCCGCCACTGCCTGACGCGGTCAAGAGCGGGCTGGGACAGTGGCTGAGAGACCAGGAAGAAGCCTTCGGTGCCGCACGGCCGGTACTCCAGGAGATCAGGGCCGAACAGCTTCGACTGCATACGCTGGCCAAGGAGGCGTTGCGCCTGACCAGGCGTCACCGGTTTGGCGACGCCAGCAAACTGCTCAATACCGACTTTGAGCGCAGCCGACAGCGCATCGTGCAATTGCTCAGGTCGCTGGAGCCTGCCGACGACTGAGGTGTGTCGGCGACTCAGGCGGCGCCATGGCACTTCTTGAATTTCTTGCCACTACCGCACCAGCACGGATCATTGCGTCCGGGCAGATCGGCCTTGCGCGCCGGATCCACCCTGGGACCCAGCGTCTTCCATAGCTGACGAAGGTCATACACGGCCCAGACAGCGGCTGCCCACTGGTTCATGCGCTCATCACTGACAGTGGGTTCGCCCTCTTCTTCAAAGAGATTGTGCTCGGGCGTCCCCGTATCGTCTTCGGTCAAAGCCACGATCTGACTCAAGGCCTGATCAAGCCACTCGGCGGCCTCTTTGTCGCGCGGCGAGACCCACTCCTCTTCCCAGTTTTCGACCACAAACATGAAGCCCAGCGCCCAGACCTGCGCGAACGCAGGGATTTCCTCGTCGCTCACGTCCTCACGCTCTTCCGGCGGCAATGAAAGCAGTGCGCCTTTCACATCGGATATCTCGGGCTGATAGCAGCCGTCGTCGCTGAGGTTCTCGACGACGTTGTCGAGGTTTTGCGAGACCTCGTTCCACCGCTTGTTCCACAGCGCCATGAAGCGCTCTTTCTGCGCTTCATCATCAAACTGGTTGATGCCCCCATCGCCGACTTCCAGCAGCAAGGGCAGGTACTCATCAGGACCAACCGGCCTGCGCGTACAGATGAGCGCCGCCATGGCGCCATCGAGGAACTCCCACTGAGGGGTCTCCTCGTCCCGCTTGCGCAGGGCGTCCAGGATGTCGTCAATCTCCTGGGTGTCGTTCTCGTTGAACGCGTTGTCGTCCTGGTTGCTGGTTTGTACGGGTTCAGTCACGCGGTGTCCTTGCCGAAAAATAGTCACTCCGGCCAATTATCATGGTGGCAGTGTAGGGCCTGTTTGTATCCATTTTCCACGATGTCAGTGGTTTGGCTGCGATATCGACGAATCAGAACAATTCGCACAAACCGGCCCAGATCCTCATAAAGGTCTCTCCACATGCTCGACAGATTGAACGCCTTCTATCCGGTCAGGTACACGGCCATGGCTGTGTGCGTGTTCTTGTTTGCCATCAGCCTGCTTGCCGCACTGACAGGCCATCCGGCCGGGTGGTGGTCGGCGCTCGTCTTTGGCGGGCTGTGCTGGATCGGCTGGTGGGACATGCGGCAGACACGCAAGTCCGTGCTGCGCAACTATCCCATCATTGGCCACCTGCGCTACATGCTGGAGAAGATCCGGCCAGAGATTCGCCAGTACTTTCTGGAAAGCGACACCGAGGCCACGCCCTTTTCGCGCAGCCAACGCACGGTCGTCTATGCACGAGCCAAGGGCCAGACCGACAAGCGCCCCTTCGGCACACAGCTTGACGTTCACAAAGACGGCTATGAGTGGTTGAATCACTCGATCAACACCACTTCACTCGAGTCGCACGACTTTCGGGTCACCATCGGTGGCCCCGACTGTCGGCAGCCCTACAGCGCGAGCGTCTTCAACATCTCTGCCATGAGCTTCGGCGCCCTGTCTGCGCGCGCCGTGGAGGCACTCAACTCGGGCGCCAAGAAGGGCGGATTCGCACATGACACGGGCGAAGGCGCCATCTCCACCTGGCATCGCGTCCACGGAGGTGACCTGATCTGGGAAATCGGCTCGGGCTATTTCGGCTGCCGAGACGACGAAGGGCGCTTCAACCCTGAGCGCTTCAAGGCCAACGCGGCCGATCCGCAGGTCAAGATGATCGAGGTCAAACTCAGCCAGGGGGCAAAGCCCGGGCACGGCGGCATGCTGCCAGGCGCAAAAGTCACGCCGGAAGTGGCCGAAGCCCGGGGGGTCCCGGTCGGCAAGGACTGCATCTCGCCTTCTTCCCACAGCGCTTTCAGCACACCGCGTGAACTCATGGAATTCATGGCTCAATTGCGCGAACTCTCCGGTGGCAAGCCCGTGGGCTTCAAGCTGTGTATCGGTCACCCCTGGGAGTGGTTTGCCATCGTCAAAGCCATGCAGACCACCGGCATCACGCCCGACTTCATCGTCGTGGACGGGTCTGAAGGCGGCACCGGTGCCGCCCCTCTGGAGTTCACGGACCACATCGGCATGCCACTGCAAGAGGGCTTGCGCATGGTGCACAACACCCTTGTTGGCGTGAACCTGAGAGACCGCATCCGCATCGGTTGCGCGGGAAAGATCGTGACCGCCTTTGACATTGCACGTGCCATGGCGCTGGGTGCTGACTGGTGCAACAGTGCACGTGGCTTCATGTTTGCTCTGGGCTGCATTCAGGCACAGGCCTGCCACACGGGCCATTGCCCGACGGGCGTGACCACCCAGGACCCACTGCGCCAGCAAGCCTTGATCGTGCCGGACAAATCGCAACGGGTGTTCCAATTCCACCAGAACACCTTGAAGGCACTGCAGGAGCTGATTCAGGCGGCGGGACTTCACCACCCGGGCGACATTGGCACCCATCACATCATGCGCCGTGTGAGTGAAAACGAAGTGCGCCCTTTGGCCACCCTGCTGCCCGAGGTGCCCTCCGGAGCATTGCTGCGCAAGACAGAGGGTTTGCCGGCTGCCTATGCCGTCTACTGGAAGCTGGCCAGCGACGAACGGTTCAGCATGAACTGAACCGAGTCAAGGTGTTGGCCACACAGCCATGACTGTGGCTCCGACCTTGGCCAGGCGCCTGGTCATGCAAAGGACCGCAGCGTCTTTGCTGAGCAGCACGGCTTGGTGCGCCACAGCCAGATCGATGAATTTCTGGTCATCGCCATCCTTGCAGGTGTATGGCGCCTTGGCCGCATCCGGCGCAATTTGCACCATGGCCCGCCATTGCGACATGACTGCGCCGGCTGTCATGGACTGCGATGCCAGGCGGCGGGCAATCTGCGGATAGGCTAGCACCCTTTCGAGCTCGACACCCATGGATTCTGTGGCCAGCCATGGTGACAGCACGGAGGGGTGGGGGCCAGCGACATCCGGCATCGCCAACGCCTGCCTCAGACTATCCGTCGCCGGGTCCTGGAACACCAGCAAATCCAGCGCAATGTTGGTGTCGATCACCACCGGGCAGCGCCCTTGAACGGGCGCACTCATTCGTCAGCCGTTGGCCTGGGTCCGCGCGCGATCAAGTCGAAGCGAAACAGGCGGCATTCGATGGGACCATTCCACAGCGGCACGCGACGCGAAGCCTTGAAGCGCATCTTGCCCGGCAGCTTGCTGTCAGGCGTGAGCAACCAGGCCGTCCAGCCAGCGTAGTGACTCTTCCAGTGCGCGGACAGGCGTTCAAAAAAGGTATCGCTGTCGCTCTCTGTGCCGTCGCTGCTCTGAAAACCTTCGCGGCCCGCAGGAGAAGCTGAAGCAGCCCCATTGGCGCCCACGGTGAACACCCTCGGCGCCCTGCCGCCTGCGGCGCGTGTAGAGGCTCTGGTTCGGGCATCCTGACCGGCGGCACCGGCGGCCGCAATGCGTTCGCCATAGGGCGGATTGAGCAGCAACACACCGGGAGTCTCGGTAGGGGGACGGCGTTCCAGTGCATCGCCTCCGCGCAGTTGCACGGCAAATGCCACGCCCGCACGCTCAGCATTGCGCTGTGCAAAGTCGACCATACGGAAAGCCACATCGCTGCCAAACACGATAGGCGAATGCCCGTCCGGCCATTGCCTTCGCGCTTTTGCTGCCTGGTCCTTGAGCGACTGCCACACGTGCTGTTGGCAAGGGATCAGTTTTTCAAAAGCGAATCGCCGCTGCAGGCCTGGCGCAATGTTCAAAGCCATTTGCGCCGCTTCAATGACCACCGTGCCGCTGCCGCAACAAGGGTCGTACAGCGGAGGGATGTCGTCCACCGACTCGGCCGCACGGGCCTGGTCGTCCCACCCCGTCGCAGCGATCATGGCTGCGGCCAGGGTTTCCTTCAGCGGCGCATCGCCCTTGTCTTCTCGCCAGCCCCGCTTGAACAAGGGCTCGCCCGTGGTGTCGATATAGAGCGTCAGCTCGTCAGCCGTCAGGTGGGCGAACACCCGCACATCCGGCCACCTTGTGTCCACGCTGGGTCGTTCGCCGCGCTTGGCGCGAAACCGGTCACAGACGGCATCCTTGATCTTCAGTGCGGCAAAGTTCAGGCTCTTGAGCGGGCTGTGCTGCGCCGTGATCTCAACCTTGAGTGTTTGATCAGGGTCGAACCAGATCTCCCAGGCGACGCTGGAGGCGGCGTCGTACAGGTCCTCTTCTTGCCGGTAGCGCCCGTTCCACAGGCGAACCAGCACGCGCTGAGCCAGGCGGCTGTGAAGATTGAGCAGCATGGCATTGCGCCACGACGTGCGCACCTGCACGCCAGCACGGACCGCGCGAACCGGCTCGTCTGCTCCGACGAGCCGGCGGACCTCGGCTTCAAGAAATGCTTCGACGCCGGCCGCGCAGGGCAGAAAGATGTCCAACTGATTCATGCGATGGATTTGACTGTTCAAGACAAGTCGCGTTCACCCGCGACCTGGGAGCCATAGGGTCCGGTTCAGAAGGCGGAGCTCAAAGCGCCTTGCGTAGATTGGCCGGAGCGATCCGCAACGATTCCCGGTATTTGGCCACGGTTCGGCGCGCACACTCAATACCCTGCTCGCGCAGCATGGCAGAAAGCTGATTGTCGGACAACGGCTTGCTGGGTTCTTCGGAGGCGATGAATTGCTTGAGCAGCGCTCGCACCGCTGTGCTGGACGCGTTGCCTCCCGTTTCCGTTCCCAGGGAAGAGCCAAAGAAGTACTTGAGCTCATAGGTGCCGAATGGCGTGGCCATGTACTTGGCCGTGGTCACACGGCTGATGGTGGACTCATGCAAGCCCAGCTCGTCAGCGATCTCGCGCAAGACCAGAGGGCGCATGGCCAGCTCGCCGTGCATGAAGAAATTGCGCTGCCGCTCGACAATGGCGGTTGAGACACGCAAGATGGTGTCAAAGCGCTGCTGGATGTTCTTGAGGAACCACCGTGCTTCCTGCAACCGCTGTTGCATGGCGGCATAGCCCCCACTGTCGGCATTGGCGTCTTTTGTGCCGCCGCGGCTCTGTCTCATGGCGCCCGCATAGGCATCCTGAACCCGCACCTTGGGCATCACATCAGGGTTGAGCTGCACCTTGAAGCCACGCCCCGACCGACTGACGATCACGTCCGGCACGACCACCATCTGATCGACGTTGACGAAACGCCGTCCGGGCTTGGGCTCCAGGCCGGCAATCAGTGCCAGGGCAGACTTCACCAGTTCTGCTGGCAGGGAACACTGGGCGCTCAGCCGTTTGACGTCCCGCTTGGCGACCAGCTCCAGCGGCTGGTCGCAAAGCTGCAAGGCTGCCTGGGCCTCGGGCGTATTGCGCAATTCCATGATCTGCAGCCGCAGACACTCGCTCAGATCGCGAGCACCCACGCCTGCCGGCTCGAGATGCTGCAACCAGGCCAGGGCCGTGCGCAGCTGCTCTTCAGCCTCCTCCAGCTGCTCCACACCTGGAGGGGGCTCGCCCGCACCGTGTTTGAGGCGCCACCAATCGAGCGCCAGCGACATGAGGTCATCTTCAAGATAGCCGTCGTCGTTGAGCGACTCAATCAGGAAATACAGCGCGGCCTGATCGTCGTCACTCAGACGCATGCAGCGGGCTTGCTGGTGCAGGAAGTCATACAGGGTCTCGTGGGCGCTGGCCAGATCCATGGCGGAGACCTCATCCCCCCCATCGCCGCTTCCGGCGTTGCGCGCTGGCGCATCCCCCCCCCACTCGCCGTCATCGGGCGCCACGTCGACGCTGCCATCCCCTTCCCAGCTCTCCTCCACGGGCGCGTCACCATCGGCACGCAATTCCGCAGCTTCCTCGCGCGCCTCTTGTGCAGTGTCAGAAGTGGATGTGCCATCCTTTGTTGCAGAAGGACCGGCATCGGTCTCAGTGCTCTGGGCGGCGTCGATTTCGACGGCCTGCTCTCCTGAGCTCACCTGCGCATCCGACTGATCGAGCCCGAACTCCTCTCGTTCGGCCGCGTCGTCGGCGCGCTCGAGAAAGGGGTTCTCGTCGAGCATTTGCTCGACTTCCTGCGCCATCTCCAGCGTAGACAACTGCAACAGCCGGATCGACTGCTGCAGTTGAGGGGTCAGCGCCAGATGCTGGGAGACGCGTAGCGAAAGGCCTTGCTTCATGAGCCCCACACCAGCCGCACGCGCAGACCATCGCCAGCGTACAACCGTTGTCGTTGAGCTTGCACACCCGCACCCATGCCTACATCCTGAAGTGCTCGCCCAGGTACACCCGGCGAACATCTGCGTTGTCCACAATTTCCTGCGTTGTCCCGCTGGCAAGGACCTGACCATCCGAGATGATGTAGGCGTGATCACAAATGCCAAGCGTCTCTCGCACGTTGTGGTCCGTGATCAGGACACCGATGCCACGCGACTTGAGGAAGCTGATGATTTGCTGGATCTCGATCACGGCGATGGGATCGATACCGGCAAAAGGCTCGTCGAGCAAGATGAACCGTGGACTGGTGGCCAGGGCTCGCGCGATCTCGACGCGGCGGCGCTCCCCGCCGGAGAGCGCTGGGGCCGGGGAAGCGCGCAAGTGGTCCACCCTCAAATCCTTGAGCAACTGGTCCAGCCGGGCATTGATTTCCAGCTCGGACAAGGGTTGTCCGGCCACATCCACCTGCAACTCCAGAACCGCGCGGACATTTTGCTCGACGGTGAGTTTGCGAAAGATGGATGCTTCCTGCGGCAGGTAGCCCAACCCGAGGCGAGCCCGTCGGTGGATAGGCAAGCGTTCGATGCGCTTTCCATCCAGGGTGATTTCGCCGCCGTCAGCGCGCAGCAATCCGACGATCATGTAAAAAGAGGTGGTCTTGCCTGCACCGTTTGGTCCGAGCAATCCCACGACCTCACCCTTGTCAACCGAGAGTGAGACATCCTTGACGACCTTTCGGCTGCCATAGGATTTTTTCAGGCCCCGAACGTCCAGACGACTCTCGACAGCCATGGCCGGCGGCGATGCCGGCTCGAGCAATGCGTCGCTTTCGCTCACGGAGTCTTCTCGTTGAGCTTCTCGGAAGACTTGAGCTGCGCCGGCGGAGCCGATGGCTCGCTGGTCTTGTCCTGAGGAATGGGGGTGAGCATGGCCCGAACACGGCCGCTCGGGTTGCTCTCCGTCTGGGCACCCTTGCCACCCTTGACAGTGAACACCTCTGTCTCACTGTTGTAGACAATTTCATTGCCCGCACTCTCGTCATTGAGCTGAGCACCGCGGAAGCGGCGCAGCACAGCCTGCCCGGTGAAAGTCACCGTCTGCTTCTGGCTGTCGTAGACGATCTTGTTGCCTTCCCCTTCAATGTACTCATCCAAGCCTTCGCGCTTCTGGCGGAAGAAGCCCGGATTGCTTCCCTTGCCCACCAGCACGCCTCGCTGGTTGCCCTGATCGTCCTGACGAACCCGCAGGGAGTCTCCGCGCATGGTGATCGTGCCTTTGGTGATCAGGACCTTGCCGCTGAAGATGCTGGTCTGGCGGGCGTCGTCATAGCGCAGCGCGTCAGCTTCAATGTTCATGGGCTTGTCCTTGTCGGCTTTTTCAGCCAGCGCAACACCATTGGCGAGCAGGGCAACACCAACCAGAAGGGTCGAGCGGATCAGAGATGTGGGAAATGTTACAGGCGTCATGGCAGTACAGGGCACGAAACTTGCATTCATTGTAGCGATTTATCGCTGGTATGCGGGGGGTGACTTGGCAATCACACCATAAAAAAGTGACAAGGGCCGCCCGAAGGCAGCCCATTGCTCGTCAGCCAATGGTTTGAAGATCAGATCTCAGCCCTTGCGGACTTCATCAATCAGCTGGGACGCCACTTGCAAGGTGCGAGGTCCTTGACCGGGAATGTAGAAGCGGCCCGCCACCGTCACAGCAGGCGTGCCTTCGACCTGATAGGCGTCCTGAACCTGCACGGCTCGCTTGGCCTTGCCTGCCACGCCGAAAGAGTTGTAGACCGCCACGAACTTGGCGCGATCCACACCCTGGCTCGCGACCCAGTCAGCAATGCTGTTGGCATCGCCCAGTCGCTTTTTCTCGGTGTGCCATGCCTGGAAGAACTTGTAGTGCAACTTCTCCACCAGGTCCATCGCTTCCAGCGAGTAGTACAACTGCTGCAACGGCACAAAGCGCGCGTTGAAAGCCACATGCACACGGCGGACCACGATGTCATCTTTCTGCTCGGCCTTCCACTTTTCCATGGGCGGCTCGAAGTTGAAGCAGTGGGGGCATCCGTAAGAGAAGAATTCGAGCACCTCGATTTTTCCCGTGGGCACGTCTGTCAGCACCGGGTCCTTCAGCACCCGGTAGTGCTTGCCTGGCGTGAACACCTGTGCCTGCGCATTCGCCAGACCTGACCCCAGAACGGCTGCACTCACCAGTGACTGGGAAAACAAACGACGCTGCATGCTCGGCTCCTCTCGATCCTGATCAAAAATTCGTTGGTCTCTTGTGGCCTGGCAAAGTTCCTCTCAACTTGCCCGCGGCCCATCACGCCTTCAGCGGCGCAGTCGCACGAGAACGGCGTCCACGCCATTGACCACCAGCTGCTCGCGGGTGGCATCTGCCATGGACTTCTCCTCGAACGGCCCGATGCGGACGCGGTAGACGGTCCGGCCATCCTGGCTGCGCTCGGATACGCCAGCGACCATGCCCATCATGCCCAGACGGGCACGCTGGTTTTCAGCGTCGCCCGCCGAGCTGAAAGCGCCGGCCTGGACAAAGTAGGTGTACGGATCGCTCTGGTTGACCAGCCCGTCTGCCGAAGGGCTGGTAGAGGCCGTTCGCGAGCGGACGAAGTCACCCAGAGGGTCACCTTCTGTCGCATTGCCACTCTCGGGCTGTGCGGTGACGCCAGGCTGTGCAGGCGGCTCGGGTGGCGGGGCCACTGTGGTTTCCTGGCCGCCCAGGACCGAGTTGGGGTTCCAGCCCTTGTTGCGCTCAGCCTCTTGCGCATCCTGTTCGGCGGTCCGGGACAGGGACCGTTCGACGAACGGAATGGGCACGCGCGTGACGTACACCGCGACCACAAGTGCGATGGCCAGCCCCACCACGACGCCGATCACGAAACCCAGCAGGGTTCCGCCGCGTTGGTGGCGGGCAGAGGCAGAAGAAGATGAAAGTGGTGTCATGTTGGTGCTCAGGTTGGACAGCCGCTATCGACAGCGGGTTGCCTTACATTTTCTCGGGCGCACTCACGCCCAGCACAGCCAGACCATTGTGCAACACCTGCGCGGTGGCCGCGACCAGTGCCAGTCGGGCCAGCTTGATCGCTTCGTCCTCCACCAGGATGCGTTCGGCGTCGTAGTAGGAGTGATAGGCTGCGGCGAGGTCACGCAAGTAGAACGTCACGTCGTGTGGCGCAAAGTCACGTGCAGCACCGGCGAGCATGTCGGGGTACTTGGCCAGCTGCAGCATCAGGGCTTGCGCAGCCGGGGTGTCCAGCGGCGACAGGTCCACGGTCGTGAGGGTGGCGGCATCACCGCCCCAACCCGCCAGCACCGAGCAGATGCGGGCGTGTGCGTACTGAACGTAGTAGACCGGGTTGTCGTTGTTCTTCTGAACAGCCAGATCGACATCGAAGGTGTATTCAGTATCGGGCTTGCGCGAGAGCAGGAAGAAGCGCACGGCATCCTTGCTGGTCCACTCGATCAGGTCTCGCAGGGTGACATAGCTGCCCGCACGTTTGCTGATCTTGACTTCTTCGCCACCGCGCATCACGCGCACCATGGTGTGAAGCACGTAGTCCGGGTAGCCTTGAGCGATACCCACACCGGCTGCTTGCAAACCAGCGCGCACGCGTGCAATGGTGCCGTGGTGGTCGGTGCCCTGGATGTTGATGGCCTTCTCGTAGCCACGCTCCCATTTGGCGATGTGGTACGCCACGTCGGGCACGAAATAGGTGTAGGAGCCATCGCCCTTGCGCATGACCCGGTCCTTGTCGTCACCGTAGTCCGTGGTCTTGAGCCAGAGAGCGCCCTCTTCTTCGTAGGTCTTACCGGCATCGCGCAGCTTTTGCACGGCCGCATCGACCTTGCCGCTGGTGTAGAGGCTGGATTCGAGATAGTAGTTGTCGAACTGGACGGAGAAGGCCTTGAGGTCAAGGTCTTGCTCGTGGCGCAGATAGGCGACGGCAAACATCCGGATGTCATCCAGCGCATCCGGGTCACCGCTGGCGGTGAACTCACGGTCATCGGAGTGCACCGTCTTCTTGGCCATGTAGTCGTTGGCAATGTCCTGGATGTAGTCGCCGTTGTACGCAGCCTCGGGCCAGTCAGCGTCACCGGGCTTGAAGCCTTTGACGCGCAGCTGCACGCTGTTGGCCAGGGTCTGGATCTGCACACCCGCGTCGTTGTAGTAGAACTCGCGGAAAACGTTCCAGCCCTGTGTTTCGTACAGGTTGCAGATGGCATCGCCCAGTGCGGCCTGGCGCCCATGGCCCACGTGAAGGGGGCCGGTCGGGTTGGCCGAGACAAACTCCACCATCACGCGGTGACCATTGGAGGGCTGCACACCAAAGCCGGCTGCATCGTGCAGGACTTCGCTGACGATTTGCTGCTTGGCCTCGGGCTTGAGCCGGATGTTGATGAAGCCAGGCCCGGCGATATCGATATCGCTCACCCACTGCTGGTAGACCGGCTGCGCCAGCAAGGCAGTGCGGAGTTGTTCTCCCACCTGGCGGGGGTTGGCCTTGAGCGGCTTGGCCAGTTGCATGGCCGCGGTGACTGCGAAGTCGCCGTGGGCGGCCACCTTGGGCGACTCGAATGCAGCCTTCTCGCCAGCACCGGGCGAGAGTTTTTCCAGCTCGGCCGCGAGCCCGGCCAGCAATTCCTGTTTGATCTTCAGCATGGGCACCGATTGTATGCGGCGATCAGTCGCCAGACGCCCGTAGCGGGCGCAAACTGGACCGGGCGGCAACCATGACAGCATCCGTCAGATGCCGCGCCGCCAGCGGCTCCTGTGCCCAGTGATGCCAGTAAAGCGCCACGTCCACGCCGGCGCCCTCATAAACCGGCTGCAACCCCGGGCACTGGGCCAGGTGGACCTCCGGCACCATTCCCCAGCCCATTCCGTGTACCAGGGCCGCCTCAAACGCATCGACGGCCGGCGCGAAGTGTCTGGGATAACTGGCTTGCGACACCCCAAAACGCTGATACAGGAAAACATCCTGCAGGCCGTCCTTTCGGTTGAAGATGACGGCTGGCTCCCTCAGCAACAGATGCAGCCGCTCGGCATCGCTGCCCGCCTGGCAACGCGCAGCCACCGCCTCTGACGCCACAGCCACATAGCGCATGACACCCAGCGGGTCAGCGCGGCACCCCCTCATCGGGGCCTCGAGTGTGCTCACGCAGGCCACCACATCGCCGTGCTCCAAAGCCGCATGGGTGTGATCCTGATCGTCGATCAGGATATCGAGCAGGAGGCGGTGCGAGCGCACCGTCTCTGCCACACCCGGCAGGAACCAGCTGGCCAGTGAGTCTGCGTTGACGGCCACGGACAGCGTCTGCCATTGGCGTTTCGAGCGCTGACCGTCACCTTTGAGTTGCGCCAGCAGGTCGGCCTCCATCCACCGAACCTGCCTGGCGTGGGCCAGCAGCGCCTGCCCTGCTCCGGTCAGTCGCTGGTGCTTGCCGCGCGTGATCAGGCGCTGCCCCATGTCCGTCTCCAGTGCTTTGACCCGCTGGGAAACGGCCGCCACGCTGATGCCAAGAGCCTTGGCCGCGGGCACGAAACCAGTGTGTTCGACGACAGCCAGGAGCGCTTCGAGCTGTTTGACGTCAATCATTTAAGTATTTTTGAACTCAATTTAGTTTTGTTTAAACATATTTAAATTATGCCCGGAACCAACCACAATCGGCGCACCGCTTCCCACTGGTATTTCCTTCCCGTTTCACTGGCATCATGAACCTGCTTTCTTCGTCGCACGTCGCCACAGCATTCACCGCAGGGCTGCTGCTCAGCCTGTCGCTGATCATGGCCATTGGTCCGCAAAACACCCACATCTTGCGCACCGGTCTGCTGCGGCGGCATTTGTGGCTCACGGTTGCTGTTTGCGCCCTGGCCGATGTGTTCATGATCGGCGCCGGCGTGCTGGTGCTCGGTCAACTTGAAGCGATGTCAGGCAGCCTGATTCAATGGCTGGTGGTGCTGGGAGCCGCGTTTCTGATCTTCTATGGCTGGACAGCTTTCCAGCGGTGGCGCCACCATGCGGCACACGAAGAGAGCCGTGCGGCCAGCCGAAGCGCCAACATGGCCGGCGGCGCGCGCAAAGCCGTGGCCATGGCGCTGGCGTTCTCGCTGCTCAATCCCCATGCCTGGGTCGACACCGCCGTATTGATCGGATCGGCTGCTGCTGCGCAAGGCGACCAGAGTCTGGTTTTCGGTGCTGGCGCAGCAGCAGGTTCTGCGATCTGGTTTCTGGGGCTGGGAACGGCAGCCGCCGTTCTGGGTCAGCGTGTGACCCACCCCGCTTTCTGGCGCTGGCTCGACCTGGCCGTGGCGGCCATGATGTGGGGCATCGCCCTCAAGCTGCTGGTCAGCCTGACCAGCTGACCAGTCTCAGGTCAACTTCAATACACTGCCATTCCCGGCGCGTTTTCCTGGATGAAGGCCAGAATGGAAGCATTCTGTGCATTGGTATACAGAGACGTTTCGTTGTCACCGCAGTTCTGCGCCGTACCTGACGAGGTAATGCCCATCACGCCTGGACGGCCGTCCACCACTCGGTACAGAGGGCCGCCGGAGTCGCCCTGACAGGTGTTGCTCAAGCCGCCGTCGTACTTGTAACCCAGGTGGGTGGACGTGACGATGCCGAGCTTCGCAGCACCCACCACCAGCTCGCCGTCCGGCTGGCCCCAACCAGCAATGTAGACACTCTGGCCCACCGATGCCTCTGCGCTCTTGAGCACACCCATGGTGGGGTTGGGCATGGCTGCAGAGAGGTAAACGACGGCGGCGTCGTAGTTGATGCCCGTGGACGAGCGCGCATAGCTCGGGTGGCTCTTCCATGCCGTTGCCAGCACGCCGGTGGCGTCGTCGAGGCTGTCGCTGCCAAACTTGGCCACGGCCATGCGCTCAGCGCCTTCGACACAATGTGCGGCCGTCAGGACGCGTGTGGGGGTCAGCATCGTGCCGGAGCATCCGTAATAGCTGCCGTTGCGGACAATGGCAAGAAACACCACAGGCGTGCCGCTGTAGCCGGCACAGGATGCACCGTTGTACACCTTTGCCGTCGCACCTGCACTGCTGCAAAGCGTTTGCGCTGAAGGCAGGGAATCATCATCGTCCGAGCCACCGCAAGCCGTCAGCGCTGCAGCAGCCGCCACCAATCCAAGAATACCGAACCAACGTTTCATCTTTTGTCCTATCGTGTCATTCCGTTGGACCGCGCTAACGGCCTCCCCGTCATCGCCCAGGTCTGAGCGCAAGGCAACCGCGCCGGCGCGTGCTGCGAATTCGCAGACAGTTTAACCCGTTGACGAAGGCAAAGATGTCCAGAAATCGGGTTCGCTGTAGCGGTGCTTGAGAAAGTCGATCCACAGACGGACCCTGAGCGCCAGGTGTCGCCTCTGAGGAAAAACGGCGTAGATGCCGTTCGGTGGAGAAGCAAAATCATCGAGCACCGTCTTGAGCCGGCCGGACGCTATGTCGGCCTCCACCTCCCAGGTGCTTCGCCAGGCAATGCCGTAGCCGGCCAGACACCATTCATGCAGCACCTGACCGTCCGAGCAATCAAGCGGCCCACCTGGCCGGAGGAATATCGTGTCTCTTCCCTCCGGGTCACCCTTCCTCGGCACGGCAAATGACCAGCCTCTGGTCTGGGAGGCGTCTGACGAAAGCGTCAGGCATGGGAAATTGATCAGATCCGCTGGTTCCCTGGGACAACCATTTCGTGCGAGAAAATCCGGTGTCGCCACACAGAGGCGACGGTTGTCGGCCAGGCGCAGACTGACCAGGGATGAATCCGGCAGATCCCCGACCCGCACGGCACAGTCATACCCTTCGCCGGCGACATCCACCACCCGGTCGCTGAGGTTGAGCGAGATACTGACATCGGGATGGAGCTCGCGGAACAATGGAACCAACGGTGCCACGTGACGGCGACCAAACCCGGCAGGTGCCGTGATGCGCAAGTGCCCGGTGGCCTTGACCCCGCCGGCACTCACGCTGGCCTCTGCATTGGCCAGGTCGGCCAGAACACGCTGGCAGTCTTCCAGAAACGCGCTGCCCTCATGGGTCAGCGAAAGGCTGCGGGTGGTGCGCACCAGCAGCTTGACACCCAGCCTCGCTTCCAGCGCATCCAGGCGACGCCCGACGATGGCCGGTGCCACGCCTTCAGCCTTGGCCGCCGCCGTGAGGCTGCCTTTGCCCGCCACCGCAACAAACGTCTCGAGCTGCTTGATCTTGTTCATGCCGGCCAGTGCTGTTCGGCTGACATGAACGCCCGCACCCGTTCGAGCAAGTCCAGTGCTTCTTCGTCTGTGCCGGCTTTCAGCCCCCCGGCAAGCGCTTCGACCACCAGACGCTCCAGCGTGGTCGCGTGCGGCGTGACCACCCCCATGAATACCACCTCATCACCGCGCGCCATCAGCAGCGTCGGGAACGTCTCGATATCCAGATCGCCCAGCACTTCGTCATGATCTTCGATGTCCACCCAGACAGGGGTCACCCCCGGTCGCTCTATTTTCCGAAGCAAAGGACGATAGTCACGACAGGTCCCGCACCATTGGGCACACAAACAGATCACGAGCAGGGAAGAGTCGGGCACTGACATTTGTTGGAGTCGATCGGAGAGCAAACCAGGAAAACCGGGGGCAAGCGGGATTCGCACATGAGTCCCAAAAAACCCATTACATACCAAAAAGTAAAAAATAAATAGAGATTTGATCGATAAATACAAAGCTTCGTATCGAATACAGTGGAGCCATGGACAAACCACGCGCCGTTCTCTTTGACGCCTATGGCACGCTGTTCGACGTTTACAGCGTTGGACTGCTGGCGGAGCAATTGTTCCCGGGTCAGGGTGCCAAACTGGCTCAGGTGTGGCGTGACAAGCAGATTGAGTACACCCGCTTGGTCACCACCAGCGACCACGGCCGCCATTACGAGCCTTTCTGGCAGCTCACCGAGCGCGCGCTGATCTACGCCATCAAACTGATCGAGCCTGCTGCCCGGGACCGCTGGAGCGAGTACACCGAGCGCTCGCAGCGCCTGATGAACCAGTACCGGCACCTCTCGGCCTTCCCGGAAAACCGCGCAGTGCTGCAGGCGCTCAAGGACAAAGGCATCCGTACCGGCATTCTCAGCAATGGCGACCCTGAGATGCTGGGCATTGCGGTGCGCAGCGCCCACCTGGAAGACGTGCTGGACCACGTTATCAGCGTGGACCCGATCCGCCTGTACAAGACCTGCCCCGAGGCCTACGCCCTGGGCGAGTCCGCCACCGGTTTCACCCGCGACCAGATCGTCTTCGTGAGCAGCAATGCCTGGGACGCACTGGCCGCCACCTGGTTCGGCTTCCGCACCCTCTGGGTCAACCGCCTGAATCTGCCGTTTGAAGAGTTTGGCACCCTGCCAGAGCGCACGGGTCGCAACCTCAAGGATGTGCTGGGTTTTTTTGACTGAGCCCGTGCACTGGCCCATCCGGCTTCAGCTTTTTGTTTTCGCTTTTTGTTTTTTGTTTTTTGTTTTTTGTTTTTGATCGAGTTGATGGAGCACTGACATGACACAACAACGCACCACCATTCACGGCCTGCAGGTCGCGACCGACCTGTACAACTTCATCGAGCAGCGCGTGCTGCCCGGCACCGGCGTTTCCAGCGACAACTTCTGGAAGGGCTTCGACGAAATCGTAGCCGAGCTTGCGCCCAAGAACGCGGCGCTGCTGTCCGAGCGAGACCGCCTGCAAACCGAGCTGGACACCTGGCACAAGGCCAACCCCGGCCCGATCAAGGACATGGCGGCCTACCGCAAGTTCCTGGAGACCATCGGCTACCTGGTGCCTCAGCCGGATGGCGTGAAAGCTACCACTGCCAACGTCGACGCCGAACTGGCAACGCAGGCCGGCCCGCAGCTGGTGGTGCCGATTCTCAATGCCCGTTACGCACTGAACGCCGCCAACGCCCGCTGGGGTTCGCTGTACGACGCGCTCTACGGCACTGACGTGATTCCTGAAGCCGACGGCTGCGAAAAAGGCCCAGGCTACAACGAGAAGCGCGGCGAGAAAGTGGTGGCTTTTGCCCGCCAATACCTGGACGACATCGCGCCGCTGGAAGGCGCATCGCACGCAGACGCCACCGTCTACCAGGTGGAAGACGGCCAGCTGCGTGTGGCCGTCAAGGGTGGCCAAATCGTCGGACTGAAGAACACTGCCCAGTTCGTCGGCTTCCAGGGCGACGCCAAGAGCCCATCGAGCATTCTGGTCGTTCACAACGGTTTGCACGCCGACATCCGCATTGATCGCAGCAACGCCATCGGCCAGCTGGACGCTGCCGGCGTGGCTGACGTGGTGGTGGAAGCTGCGCTGTCGACCATTCTCGACCTGGAAGACTCCGTGGCGGCCGTGGACGCCGAAGACAAGCTGCTGGCCTACAGCAACTGGCTGGGCATCCTCAAGGGCGATCTGACCGAGTCCGTGAGCAAGGGCGGCCAGACGTTCACCCGCGGCCTCAACGGCGACCGCGTCTACACCGCCCCGAACGGCAAAGGCGAAGTGAAGCTTCACGGCCGCAGCCTGCTGTTCGTGCGCAATGTCGGCCACCTGATGACCAACCCGGCCATCCTGTGGGGCACCGAAGGCAAAGAGATTCCGGAAGGCATCATGGACGCCGTCATCACGACGACGATCGCCCTGCACGACCTCAAGGGCCTGACCACGGGCGGCATCCGTAACAGCCGCACCGGTAGCGTCTACATCGTCAAGCCCAAGATGCACGGCCCCAAGGAAGTGGCGTTTGCTGCCGAGCTGTTCAGCCGCGTCGAGCGCGTGCTCGGCCTGGCCGACTCCACCGTGAAGCTGGGCATCATGGACGAAGAGCGCCGCACCTCGATCAACCTGCAAGCCTGTATCGCAGCAGCGGCCAGCCGCGTGGCCTTCATCAACACTGGCTTCCTGGACCGCACTGGCGACGAAATGCACACCGCCATGCAAGCGGGCCCGATGATCCGCAAGGGCGATATGAAGACCAGCGCCTGGATCCAGAGCTACGAACGCAACAACGTGCTGGTCGGTCTGGCCTGCGGCCTGCGCGGCAAGGCACAGATCGGCAAAGGCATGTGGGCCATGCCCGACCTGATGGCCGAGATGCTCAAGCAGAAGATCGGTCACCCCAAGGCTGGCGCCAACACCGCCTGGGTGCCCAGCCCCACCGGCGCCACGCTGCACAGCCTGCACTACCACCAGGTGCTGGTCTCCGACGTGCAAAAGGAGATGGAAAAAACCGATGTCGCTGCCGAGCGCGACAACCTTCTGACCGGCCTGCTCACCGTGCCTGTCTCCGGCAACCCCAACTGGAGTGACGCAGACAAGCAGCAGGAGCTGGACAACAACATCCAGGGCATCCTGGGCTATGTGGTGCGCTGGGTCGACCAGGGTGTCGGCTGCTCCAAAGTGCCCGACATCAACGACATCGGCCTGATGGAAGACCGCGCCACCCTGCGCATCTCCAGCCAGCACGTGGCCAACTGGCTGCTGCACGGCGTTGTGACCGAAGCGCAAGTGCGCGAGACCTTCGAGCGCATGGCCGCCAAGGTGGACAAGCAGAACGCATCCGATCCACTGTACAAGCCCATGGCCGGCAACTTCGGCACCAGCATGGCCTACCAGGCGGCATCTGACCTGGTGTTCAAGGGCGTCGAGCAACCCAGCGGCTACACCGAGCCCCTGCTTCACGCATGGCGCCTGAAGGTCAAGGCCGCCAGCTGAGCCTGACGTTCATTCCACGGAACCCCGCCGGCGCGGGGTTCTTTTTTTGGGCAGGTGTATGCTCCCCGCAGTCATGTACCGCATTCACCGTTCTTCCCAGATGATTCGCGCGCTGTGCTGCTCTGCGGCCCTTTTTCTGAGCTGCGCCGTGTCAGCACGGGACTTGCAGCCGGTGCCTCGAGGGTGGCAGGCGATGTGCGAAGCACAGCTGCCCGCCACCAGCATCCGGGTCGAGACGAATTCCGCCCCGATCCGTCTGCGCAACGACAGAAGCATCGCAGCGCTCACCGCTGTACGCCGCATGCAAAAGCCCGACATGTTCACCGTGGGCCTGACGGAGGTGCGCATCGAGACGCGCATCGAATCCCGCAGCAGGATGATGGTTCATGGCAACCGCATCTCCGCCTGCATGCGGCCCCAGTTCACTGTGTATCTCAGTCTCGATCCCCATACGGTGTCTGTGGCCAGTGAGTTCTCCGAGCACAGTTGCGCCTTCAATCACATCAAAGCACATGAAACCAGGCATGTGGAGGTGAATCAGCGGGCTCTTGATGAAGCGGCCCGGGAGTTGGAGTTCGCCATGCGTGAGGCTTTTGGCGACCAACCAATCCACGGGTCGCCCGAAGAACTCAAAGCCTGGCTCCCCGCGCACATCAGGGACGAGTGGATGCCCTGGGTACGTGCTCAAATGGATGGAACGCTTCAACTGCATCGGCAAATCGACACACCACAGGAATACGCACGCAATCAGGAGGTGTGCAGCGGCGCAATCGGGAAGGAATTGAACCGCTTGCGCCGAAGCCGACACTGATGGGCTTGTTGTACTTCGTATTCGATGCCAGCGACGACGGCGAAGGTTCCGGCGCATGGGAGGCTGTCGCCAGCGTCCGGGCCGATGGTGTAGAGCCTGCCAGGCTCGAAGCCCTTCGCATTGAAGCGCAAGCGCTGTCCGATGCGCCAGGGCCTAGAGGCCCCATGGAAGAAGGGGGCGTGTGGGACCTGGACATACACACCCATGCAGATGGTGACTGGACTTGCATCTGCCTCACACTGACCGGTCCGGTGCATTGGGGCGAATCTCTGCTGGCCCGGTTGGACGCCTCTGCCGAATAGGTCCTGCAAAGCCCGTCAACGGGCAGCCTGAACATCCTGGGGCGATACCGGCCGCGCCTGATGCTCCCAGCTTTGCCTGAGGAACGTCGCCACGGCGGCTATCTCGCGATCGTTGAGAAGGGTACGAAACGGTGGCATGCCGTAAGGGCGGGGATGTGCTTTCGTGGCGGGCGCGAAGCCTCCCGAGAGAATGGCTTGCAACAGGTTCAGGGGAGATGCCATGGTCACTGTCCGATTGCCCGCGAGAGCGGGATAGGCCCCCGGCGCACCCTGTCCTGTCTCGCCATGGCAGGCCGCACAGTGCTTGTCGTAGAGCGCTTGTCCAATCTCCATCTGGTCCTGGGGAGCCAGCAGGAAAGGCAAAGCCTCGGTCGGCTGCCGCGGCAGTGCCTGGAGGTACTCGGCCATGGCATCAAGATCTGCCTCGTCGAGGTACTGGGTGCCATTGAAAACCACTTCCGCCATGGGTCCCATCACTACGGCATCATGCGCCTGCCCGCCTGCCAGCAGGGACACCACATCTGCTGCCGGCCAGTCCTGCACCCCAGCTGCTGCAGGGTCGAGCAGCGACGGCGCCAGCCATTTGTCGCCTGGCATGGTCGCACCACTCAGCCTGGCATCCAGGCGCGCACCACCCCAGGCATCTCGAGGCGTATGACAGGCACCGCAATGGGCAACACCGTTGACCAGGTAGCTGCCCCGGTTGAATGCGCGCGACTGTCCTGCATCAGCCTGATGGCGTTCGGGCGAGAAATTCACCAGTCGCCACAGCGCCAACGACACCTGAAGCTTGTAGGGAAAGCGCAGCCGATGCTCGCCTGCATCATGGTGCACGGGCTTCAGGGTTTGCACAAATGCCCAGAGATCGGCCACATCAGCCTCGCTCATGCGCGTCATGTGGGCATAGGGAAACGCCGGGTACAGCAGCCGGCCATCGCGAGAAATGCCTTCATGCATTGCCCGCTGGAAAGCGTCCTGCGACCAGGTGCCCAGGCCGGTATCGGGGTCGGCAGTGAGATTGCTGCTGACCAGCGTGCCAAACGGTGTGGTGATCTCTCTACCGCCCGCGTAAGGGACGCCTCCCCGAGCCGTGTGACACGCCAGGCAATTGCCTGCTCGCGCCAGATAGGCGCCGCGCTCAACGCCACTGGCATCAGCCGCCCCTGCAGAAGCACTCACTGGGGGCATGTCGCTTGCGCTCATCTCCCAGGCCAGCACGCCAGTCAGCAAGCCGATGCCCGACAACAGCCCACCGAGGGCAACGCGCAAGGGAGAGCGCTTCTGCTTGATGCTCACCGCCGTACCTCCTGGCTGGCGTCCGCGCCACCGGCCTGGCCATCACCGCAGCGCAGCGGCAATGGTTTGGTCAGTGCCTCTGCCGGATGCGTATCGGAGGGCAAGGGCTGTGCAGCCAGCCATGACGTGACGGCAGCCACGTCCCTGGGTGTCAGCCTTTTGGCGATGTGGGCCATGCAGTCTGGCGCGTACGCCTTTCGCAAACCGGTCTGCCACGCCCCCAGTTGTCCGAGCAAATAGTCACGTGGCAGCCCAAGCAAACCCGGTATGTCAGGCTGACGCCCTGTGAGCGCCTCGCCATGACAGGCGGCGCATGCCGGCAGCTCTCGCGAGGGGTCACCTTCTCGGACCAGGGCTCGGCCATGGTCAAGCTCCTGCGCGCTGGCCACAGGCGTTTGTGGCGGGGGGTACGGCAAATCAAGCCCCCCAAAATAGCCCGCGATGTCGCGAAGGTAATCCTCCCCCAGGTGGTCCAGCAAGGAGGTCATGCCAGGGTTGTTGCGCCGGCCTTCCTTGAAATGCAGCAACTGGTTGTAAAGGTACCCTGCGGGTTTTCCGGCGATGCGCGGGAAATAGCCTTCATTGGTCGAACGACCCTGCTCGCCATGACAAAGGGTACAGGCCATGAGGCGTTGCTCAAGGGTATCGGGCACCCCGTGGGCACCAGGCTCCTGACGGCTGGCGGCGTTCTGTGCCAGCGCCAGCAGGGGGAGCCAGGCGCAAAGACTGCAAAGAACAAGGCGTTGAAAGGCAGACAAAACGAGAAGAAGCAGAGTGGGATATGAGGAATTCCCCTGCTTTTATCACAGGCAGGCAAGCCCGATACACTGATGCTTGCGAGTGCCCCATGACACCCTCTTCGTCCCAGCCATTTCTCGACCCGTCACGATGCCCCCTGTGCGGCGAGCCCAATGCATGCGCGATGGCATGCCAAGGCGCAGGCACTGCCACGCCCGCCTGTGCAACGCCTTGCTGGTGTGAGGAGGCTGTTTTTTCAGAAGCACTGCTCGATCGCGTGCCGCCAGCGGCCAAAGGTCGCGCCTGTGTCTGTGCAAATTGCGCAGGCACAGGCACCCTTACCACCCAACACAATGACAAGGAAGCACCATGAAGTGGCTGGACCGAATACCACTTGCAGGGCTGCTCATCATCGCGCTTTGGCTCGCAGTGGCGCCGATCACGCCTGAACCTCACCTGATCGAGAAATGGCGCATGTTGACCGAGGGCACGCTGGTGCGCCCCATCGACATCTTTGACCTGTTCCTGCACACCACGCCACTGGTGCTGCTAGGCATCAGACTGGTTCGCATGGCCCGAAACAACAAAGGCTGATTCCGATGAGGGAAGGCGGGCAAGCCGCGGCCCAATCCATGCAGGCGCTGCAGCAGCGCTTCGGACGACGCTACCGGTGGCTGCTGTTGCTCTCGGTGATGATCGGCACCATGGCTTCGGTCATGTCCTCGACCATCATCAACGTGGCCATTCCGGACATGAGCCGCTTCTTTTCCCTGGGCCAGGAACGCGCGCAGTGGGCCACCTCAGGTTTCATGGCCGCCATGACCGTCTCCATGCTGGCCACCCCCTGGCTGCTCGAACGCTTTGGCTACCGACGCATCTACACCAGTTGTGTCCTGCTGCTCATGGCCGGCGGCATCGGTGGCGGTCTGGCCGACAACTACACGCTGGTGCTGGCTGCCCGTATTGCCGAGGGGCTGGCCGCTGGTGTGCTGCAACCCATCCCGCCCATCATCATTCTTCGCGCGTTCGAGTCCAACCAGCAAGGACGTGCCAGTGGCATCTTCGGCATGGGCGTGGTGCTGGCGCCAGCGCTCGGACCCAGCGTGGGCGGCTTGCTGGTCGAGCTGTTCGGCTGGCGTTCCATTTTCTTCATGGTCGTTCCCTTTTGCGTCGCTGCGTTGTGGTTGGCCAACCGCTATGTACCGGTCACGGCGCCTGACGACAGTCCGGCAGGTGCCAACACGCGCAGTCTGGATTGGCGCGGCATGATCACGGCCGGCATCGGAACCCTGTGTCTGCTCAACGGTCTGGTGCAGTTGCAGGGCGGAACCCTGCCAGTGGCGCTCGGACTCATCCTGGCCGCATTGATGTTCCTCGGTGTCTTTGTGAGATGGCAACGTCATCTCGGCCAGCGACAGGCCAGGGGAGAGGACACAGGCCCTTTGCTCAACCTCGCCCTTTTTGCCGACAAACGATTTGCCTCCGGCAGCATCGTGGCCTTCATATATGGCACCGCCTTGTTCGGCTCAACCTACCTTGTGCCTGTCTTTCTGCAAATGGGTCTTCACCTCTCGGCAGCCTATGTGGGCACGGTGCTGCTGCCTGCAGGCTTGCTGCTGGCCGGGACCATTGCGGTCGTGGGGCGCATGGCCGACAAGCAGCCCGCCCACCGCCTGGTGAGCATTGGGCTGCTGTTGCTGGCCCTGTCGTTCTGGTGGATGACGTATGTTGGCCATCAACCGGCGTCCCGCACGGTGCCAGCATTGCTGTTCTGTGCGGTGGTGGGGCGCATCGGGTTGGGTTTCATCCTGCCGTCCCTCAATCTGGGCTCCATGCGAGGCCTCAGCCCGGCCTTCATTCCCCAAGGCTCGAGCGCCATCAATTTCTTGCGCACATTGGGCGGAGCGGCGGGGGTGAGCTTGTGCGGCATCGTGCTGGAGTGGCGTGTCGCCGCACATGGTGCGACACTGGAAGCTGGAAGCGGCATCGCGGATGATGGCCGCATTGACGCTTTCAATGAAACGTTTCTGATGCTTGCCGCTCTGTGTGCGGTCGCCCTGATGGCGGCCAGGCGCATGAAGGCCAACGCAGGACACGAGTCACCTTCAGCATCCTGAACCGCCGGCTTCGATCTCACCCTCTTGCAACGCCCATGTGCCAACTTCTCGGACTCAACTGCGCCACGCCCACCGATGCCTCATTCAGCTTCACGGGCTTTCGCCAGCGTGGCGGCAAGACAGACCACCACGCAGATGGCTGGGGCATTGCTTTCTTCGAGGGCAAGGGGCTTCGGCTGTTTGTTGACCATGAGAGCGCTGCAGAGTCACGCATGGCCGAATACCTGCGCACCTACCCGCTCAAGAGCAAGAACATCGTTGCCCATGTGCGCAAGGCCACCTACGGAGACGTCTGCCTGGAGAACGCACACCCATTTACACGTGAGTTGTGGGGCCGACACTGGGTCTTCGCGCACAACGGTGACCTGCATGACTACGACCCCCTCCTGCACGCAGCCTATCGTCCCGTGGGCACAACCGACAGCGAGCGCGCCTTTTGCTGGTTGATGCAAGAACTGGCCAAGTCACATGCCGGTCTCCCCAGCATCGAAGAGCTGACCCGCACGCTCGCCGAACTGATTCCTCAGATTGCAACCCATGGCACGGCCAACATGCTCATTTCCAACGGCGACGCCATGTGGGCACACTGCAGCACGCACCTTCACTACCTGATTCGCCAGCACCCGTTCGCCAGGGCGACCTTGAAAGACCAGGAAATGACTGTGAATTTTGCCGAGCTGAACCAGCCGGGAGATCGTGCAGCTGTCATTGTCACGCAGCCGCTCACCCATGATGAAGAATGGACGCCGTTTCAGTCCGGTGAACTGAAGCTGTTCGTCGATGGCCTGGTGGTGCCAGTTGAAGGGCTGCCGCCCCCCATCCCTGCTCGGCCGGTCGATCCTTCGCCTACAGCACCTTGAACAGTTTCTCCCGCAACTCAGGCAAGCGGCGCGCACCTGCCCTGTCGCCTTCCATGGATGTCTGCCAGGAAAGAAATGCCATGCGAAGTCCATCGGTACCTTCCGCCCTGGCAATGGTCTCGATCAGGGTCAGACGCGCGTTCTGACCAAAAATCGTGTTGACCGTATTGATCATGAAGTTGCGCGCCATCTCGTTCTCGTTGGCTGAACGGGCGGACGCAGGAGGCAGGGACGCCAGTGAGTCAGTGGCATCTCCCTTGTCTGCTGAGGCCGGCGCTGCGGCAGGCGCAGCCTTGCGGGCCACAGCCTTGCCTTCCACACAATGCTTGTCGAGCAGTTCGCGAAGAATGGCTTCGATGTCGGCATCGCCCACAAACGCCGCCAGCTCCTCGCCGGAGCGCTGGCCGTCAATCAGCACCAGCACGCGGCGAACCAGGGGCGAGAGTCCCAGTGCGCGTTTCTGGATCTCTTGCTGACCTTCAGCGGTCTTGGTGAAAACTGCAGATGTGAGAGTGAGTTCGTCGGTCATGGGCAGCTCGCAGGTAATGCATCCAAAAGTACTCCGGTCTCCTTCTTGGGGAGTGGAACACAGCGCGATTCTGCGTCTGCTCACAAGTTGAAACAATCAGGGTTTGCTCCCGAGACTCACCCGTTTGTCACACTTCTCAGCCGTTTATGGCCTGCAATTCATGTATTCGGCATTACGTCACACTGACACAAGTGTGCTCAAAAGCGGTACATGTCACACCAACTAATACTCTTTTCTCAATGCGTCAGTGACTTCTCGAGTGCGTCAACAAACATGGCCGGCACATCGAAGCCGGTCTGATCCGTGATCTCCTGAAAACAGGTGGGGCTGGTCACGTTGATCTCCGTCACCTTGTCTCCGATGACGTCCAGGCCCACGAGCAACAAGCCTCGCGATGCCAGAACCGGCCCAAGCGCTCTCGCAATGGCCCAGTCGCTTTCACTCAGAGGCTGGGCAACGCCTTTGCCGCCTGCGGCCAGGTTGCCCCGCACCTCATTACCCTGGGGTATGCGGGCCAGACAGAAGGGTGCTGCTTCGCCATTGATGACGAGGATTCTCTTGTCGCCCTTTTCGATCTCCGGCAGATAGGCCTGCACCATGACGCTCGACTGGCCACCCTGGTTGAGGGTTTCGACGATGGAGCCCAGATTCATCCCGTTGGAGCCGACGCGGAAGATGCCCATGCCGCCCATGCCATCGAGGGGCTTGAGAATGATGTCGCCATGCTCGGCATGAAAGGCCTTGAGCGCAGCGGCCGAACGCGTCACAAGCGTCGGAGGCGCGTAGCCACCAAACTCCATCAGGGCCAGCTTTTCAGGGTGCTCTCGCAAGGCTTGCGGACTGTTGAACACCTTGGCACCCTCACGCTCGGCTTGCTGAAGCAGGTGCGTCGCGTAGAAATACTCGCTGTCGAAAGGCGGGTCCTTGCGCATCAGCACGGCATCGAACTGGTGCAAGGGCAGAATCTCCTCACTCACGAGGTCATACCAACGCTGAGTGTCTCCCGTGAGGCGAATATGACGCACCTGCGCCATGACTTCTCCCCCACTGCGCCAGGAAATATCCTCCACCAGCGCCGCGGCCACCGAATGGCCTCGCCGCTGCAACTCGGACATCATCGCAAACGTGCTGTCCTTGTAGATCTTGAAAGTATCGAGGGGGTCTGCAACGAACAGGATGTTCATGAATCGTGGGCTTTCTTGCATTCAGAGGAGATGCGGCTCAGGTACACAGACAAGAGCACTCAGCCATTGTGCCCAAACTTCGTATCCCCCGATCAGATCTCGAGTTTGGAACCCAGTTCGATGACGGCGTTGCTCGGCAAATTGAGGAACTCGGCCGCAGCCCCTGCGTTATGGTGCATTTGCGCAAACAGCTTCTCTCGCCAGGGTGCCATGCCCTCGCCAGTCGTCGGGACCACAACATCGCGTGAAAGAAAGTAGCTCGTGGTCATGGGGTCGAGCGCCACACCTCTCCCTTGGATCGTGCTCAGCGCCAGCGGGAGGTCGGGGTCGTTTTTGAATCCGTAGTGCACCACCACTTGCCAGCAGTCGTGGCCAAGTGGGGTGATTTCAATCCGCCGGCCCAGCCCGATCCAGGGCACAGGATGGTTGCGCACAGTGACAAACAGGATTTGCTCATGCAGGACCTTGTTGTGCTTGAGGTTGTGCAGCAGTGCATTGGGCACCATGCCTGTCTCGGGCGAAAGAAACACAGCCGTGCCAGCGACCCGTTTGGGCGGGTCAAGAAAGACCGCCGCAAGGAAAGCGTCCAGCTCGATGGCTTCAGCCTGCTGCTTCGCGGCCAGCAGGTCCCTGCCGCGCTTCCAGGTCATCATCAGCGTGAAAACCGCCGCTCCAATGACCAGTGGAAACCAGCCGCCATCGAAGAGCTTGAGCAGGTTGGAACCGAAGAAGGCCAGGTCAACCAGGAAGAACCAGCCGGTGGCCAGGACACACAACAGCCACGGATAGTGCCAACGGTAGCGGATCACAAAGAAGGTGAGCACGGTGGTGATCAACATGTCCAGCGTGACGGCAATGCCGTAGGCCGATGCCAGATTGGATGAGGACTTGAACATGCCCACGGCCAGCACCACCGCCACAAACAACCCCCAATTGACCAGCGGCAAGTAGATCTGACCCGTGTCCTTCACGCTGGTGTGCTTGATCTGCAAGCGAGGCAGATAGCCCAGCTGAATGACTTGTTTGGTGACGCTGAACGCACCCGATATCAACGCTTGCGAGGCAATCACGGTGGCCATGGTGGCCAGCACCACCAAAGGCAATTGCAGCCAGGCTGGCGCCATGTTGAAAAACGGGTTGGCCACTGCCGTCGGATCATCCAGCAGCAGCGCGCCCTGACCAAAGTAGTTCAGCGTCAGACAAGGCATGACCAAAGTGAACCATGCCAGCCGGATAGGGCGTTTGCCAAAATGGCCCATGTCCGCGTAGAGCGCCTCTCCTCCGGTCACACACAGCACCACCGCGCCCAGGATGATGAAACTCACGCCAGGCTGCAGCCAGATGAAGCGCACGGCGTGATGTGGGCTGAGCGCTTCCAGAATTTCCGGATGCCCGGCAATATGGTAGATGCCCAGCAGTGCAATGGCCACGAACCACACAGTCGTGATCGGGCCAAAGAAGCGCCCGATGCCGCCAGTGCCCCGCTTCTGGACAGCGAACAGCGCAAAGAGGATCAACAAGGTCAGTGGCAGCACCCAACGTTGAAAAGCTGGAGAAACCACCACCAAGCCCTCCACAGCCGACAGCACGGATATGGCTGGCGTGATCACCCCGTCACCATAGAACAGAGAGGTGCCGAAGATGCCGACCGCCAGAAGCCACTGCCGCGTTCTGGGTTTGTCTTTGACCGCCTGGGAGGCCAGCGCCAGCATGGCGATCAAGCCACCTTCACCCTCATTGTCCGCCCTGAGCACCAGGGTCACGTATTTCAGGGAAACGATGACCGTCAGCGTCCAGAAGACAATGGACAGCACCCCATACACATTCGCATGGGTGAAGGGCACATGACCGGACCCGAACACCTCTTTGACGGCATACAGAACACTGGTGCCAATATCACCGTAGACGATGCCGATGGCCCCCAGCGTCAAGGTGGCGATCGACGAGGTGCTTGCACTGTGCTTCTGAGGGTGATTCACCGCAGCGTTGGCCAGGATCACGTCCTGGCAGACATATCGGGGCGCTCATTGTGCGCTGCAATATGACCGGATATCAAGCCCCTCCGGCGACGCGGGAAGGGTCTTTCAGTCGTAGTTTTCGGCTTCGGGGTCCGTGGCTTCCAGTTCGTAGCTGGCCGCCAGCATCGCCAGGCGACCAATGACACCATACATGTAGAAGCGGTTGGGCAGGCTCTCCCCGGGCTGCAATCCCGGCTGGGGCAATTGCGCACCTTGCTCGAAAGCCAGAGGCACACTGCGCGCCGCAGGCGTGTTGAGGTTCTCGTCTGCCCCGGCTTCTCCATTGACGCGATAAAACCCGCCCACCACGTAGCGGTCCATCATGTACACCACGGGTTCGGCCACCTGGTTTTCGATGCGCTCCTGCGTGAGCACGCCTTCCTGAATGATGACTTCGCCGACGGACTGCCCAGCCTGAACCGTCGCCATGCGTTTGCGCACCGCAGGACTGATCCGGTCAATGTCCTTGGCATCGCGCACCATCATCACACCCAGGCCGCCAGTACCGTTGTCGGCCTTGATGGCCACGAACGGCTTCTCGTTGATGCCGTACTCCTTGTACTTCCGGCGAATCTTGCCCAGCAAGGCATCCGTATTGCTGCGCAGGCATTCAAGCCCCTGATCCTGCGAGAAGTCCACTTCTCCGCAGCTGTTGAACATGGGATTGATCAACCAGGGATCCATGCCCAGCAGTTTGCCAAAGCGTTTGGAGACTTCCTCGTATGCCTTGAAGTGGTTGCGTTTGCGCCGCGTACCCCATCCGGCGTGCAACGGCGGCAAGAGGTATTGCTCGTAGAGGTCTTCCACGATGCCCGGGACGCCCGCACTCAGATCGTTGTTGAGCAAGATGGTGCAGGGGTCAAAATGCTTGAGTCCCAGTCGCCGGCGCGTGCGCACCAGTGGCTCCAGCGTCACCTTCTCACCACCGTCAAGCGTCACCGTGGTGGGCTCATTCACCTCGTTGGAAAGCGAGCCCAGGCGCACGGTCAGGCCCGCCTGATAGAAGATGCGCTGCAGCTGCAACAGATTGCGCAAATGCTCCTGATCGCTGGCATTGTCCGGGATCAGCAGCAGGTTCTTGGCTTCCGGGCAGATCTTCTCGATCGCGGCCATGGCGGCCTGTACTGCCAGCGGCAGCATCTCGGGTGTCAGGTTGTGCCACCCATCCGGGAACAGATTGGTATCGACCGGCACCAGCTTGAAGCCGGCATTACGCACATCTACCGACGAGTAGAACGGTGGCGTGTGTTCCATCCATTCCAGGCGGAACCAGCGCTCGATCACGGGCGTGGACTCGAGGATCCTTTGCTCCAGCTCATTGATGGGGCCGTCCAGAGCAGTAACGAGGTGGGGAACCATGTGGGCCTTTAGCGGGATGAAACGAATGCTCGCGCCTGGCGAAGCGCGAGCAGCGAGTACCAGACGAGGTACTTGAGGCCGAAACCCCGGGAAACAAGCACACTGTCAGGCCTGCGTCAGCTGCGGATTTCGCCTTCTCCGAGCACGACGTACTTGAGAGAAGTGAGTCCTTCCACGCCAACCGGACCTCGTGCGTGGAACTTGTCGGTGGAGATGCCGATCTCGGCGCCCAGACCGTATTCAAAGCCGTCTGCAAAACGGGTGCTGGCATTGATCATGACACTGGCCGAATCCACTTCGCGCAGAAAGCGCTGAGCGTGGACATGATTGGTGGTCACGATGGCATCGGTATGGTGGCTGCCATAGCGGTTGATGTGGGCGATGGCCTCATCCAGTCCATCCACCACCTTCACACTGATCACCGGTGCAAGATACTCCTCCGACCAGTCCTGCTCGGTCGCGTCGATCACCTTGGCGCCGCTGGCCTTGGCCAGCAAGATTTTGGCCGCCGGACAGGCGCGCATTTCCACTCCCTTGGCAGCATAGACCTCGGCGATCCGGGGGAGGAACGCCTGCGCCACGCCTTTGGCCACCAGCAGGCCTTCGGTGGCATTGCAAGGGCTGTACTTCTGGGTCTTGGCGTTGTCGGCCAGTTTGACCGCCATGTCGATATCACACGGATCGTCCACATAGGTGTGGCAATTGCCATCGAGATGCTTGATGACGGGCACCTTGGCCTCGGCGCTGATGCGCTCGATCAGGCCCTTGCCCCCGCGGGGAATGATCACGTCCACATACTGGGGCATGGCGATCAAATGCCCCACCGCAGCGCGATCAGTGGTCGGGACCAGTTGCACTGCATCGGCAGGCAGATCGTTCTCGATCAAGGCTTGCTGCACCAGCTTGGCCAGGGCACGGTTGGAGTCGATCGCTTCCGAGCCACCGCGCAAGATGCAGGCATTGCCACTCTTGATCGACAGGCTGGCCGCCTCGATGGTCACGTTGGGACGGCTTTCGTACACCATGCCAAACACCCCGATGGGCACTCGCATCTGCCCGACGCGAATGCCGCTGGGCATCTGCTTCATCCCCAGAATTTCACCAATGATGTCTGCCATGGCGGCAAGCTGCTCGCAGCCTTGCGCACAGGTCTCGATCACCTTGGGCGTGAGCTTGAGCCGGTCCACCATGGGTTCGGCCAGGCCATTGGAGCGGGCACGCTCCAGATCCTTCGCGTTCTCGACCTGCAAGGGCTCCACTTGCTCGCGCAGCAACGCGGCCAGGCGACGAAGCACTGCCGCCTTGCGGGCAGCGCTGGCCTTGGCCATCAGGGCCGAGGCCACCTTGGCCTGCTGGCCCAGGGTGTTCATGAGTTCAAGCGTATTGGTTGCATTCATGAACGCATTTTCTCACCCCAGCACCCAAGCCACAAGAAACCGCCCCCGAACCCCTTTTTCCCCCGGCGGCATGTACTGCACACCGGAACAGGCCGTGTCCGAGCACGTCAGCCCCACCCCGAACCATACTGGGGGTAATATGCACTGTCTCTCTTTGTCTTTCCAATATCACCTTGCAGGAGTACCGGATGAAATCCGCCCTTGACCTCGTGGCAGCAGCCAAAGCCAGCATCACAGAAATTCCGGTTGATCAGGCAGAGGCGGCCATCAAGGATGCCGACGTGCTCATCGATGTGCGCGAAGGCGACGAATTCGCCGCTGGCCACCTGCCGGGAGCCATCCATGCGTCGCGGGGCATGCTGGAGTTCAAGCTCAGCAGCAATCCGGCGCTCTCGGCACGAGACCTCAAAGTGGTGCTGTATTGCAAGACCAGTGGCCGTGCGGCTCTGGCCGCTGCTGCCATGAAGGAAATGGGTTACCTCAATGTCAAGAGCATCGCAGGTGGTTATGACGCCTGGATAGCGGCAGGCAAACCAGTGGCCAAGCCGGACATGCCCTCATTCGGCTGACCTGTCAGCGCTGTGAGCAGGCCCGCGTCACGCGCATCGCCATCTGGGCCAGTGCCGCCCAGGGGTCTCCCGGCCAGCCCTGGGCCTTGAGGCCCTTCACAATGCCGTCCACCGTGTGGGCATCATCGAGCCAGCGGCCGAGCATGTTGCTGCCCAGAACCGGGAGCACACGCTCCATGAGCTTCTCGCGCATGCCCCACACCCGGTTCTCCCGAAGCGCCATGGGCATTGGCCGCCCCGCATCCATCGCCGTGCGAATACGGTGCAGTGTCCGGATGTCTTCCGAGAGCGCCCAGTGCACGAGGACCGGTGCTTCGCCTTCAGCTTGCAAGCCGTCGAGCATGCGCTGGACCCGAACGATCTGGCCGCCGAGCACGGCTTCGGCCAGCTTGAACGGCGTGTAGCGCGCCACGTTCAGAACAGCCTTTTCCACCTGCTCGTATGACAGCTCCCCTGCCGGATACAACAAGCCCAGCTTCTGGATTTCCTGATGGGCGGCCAGCAGGTTGCCTTCGACCCTGTCGGCAAAAAAACGCAAGGTGCGCTGACCCTCTTCACCGGACTTGACGTTCTGCCCCTGCGCCTGCAATCGCTGTGCGATCCACTGGGGCAAGCCGGTCCGGTCGACGGAATCCATCCTGACGGTCACGCCAAAACTGTCCAGCGCCTTGAACCAGGCACCTTTTTGTGTTTGCCCGTCAAGCCGCGGCAGCACCACCAGCGTGAGCGTGCTGTCGCTGTCGGCGGCCTGTTCGGCCACCTGCTGCAGTACCTGCGAGCCTTCGCGTCCGGGCTTGCCTGTGGGAATGCGGATTTCGATGATCTGCTTGTCGGCAAACAGGCTCAGAGAACCACCACTGGCCAGCACCTCACTCCAGTCGTAGTGCTGGCCACCCACTGTGTGCACGGTGCGTTCGGTGAACCCCTGCGATCTGGCCACGGCGCGAATCGTGTCACCCGCTTCCTGGATCAGCAGCGGCTCGTCCCCATGCAAGGTATACAGGCCCTTGAGGCCTTTTTGCAGATGTGCGTCGAGCTGTCCCGCTTGAACCTGCATGGTCTGCCGGTGCTCAGATCGACTTGACCGCCGCCAGACGGCGCATCACCTGCTGGACGATGTCGCCCTGCATGTCTTCGAACATCGACTCTTCTTCGGCGGCCTTGGCCAGTGCAGCCGTCTCGCTGAAGCTGATGTCGCGCTCGAGCACGATTTCAGCGTCATCGAGCAAAACCCGGCCGTTAAGAGCTTTGAGACCAAAGCGGAACCGGGTGCGCAGCTGAAGCTCTCGCACCTGCCCCGTGGCGGTTTGCCCCACCACGGCCCGCTCTCGCTGGTCGGTCAGAACATTCAGAACCACCTGCGCCTGACGTTGCTGCTCTGCGGGCGCATTGGCCCCGATGACACTCAGGCCGGCCGATCGCAATGCATTCTGCAGTTCGCGAGACACCGGGGCACCCCAGTTGCCGTCAAACCGAATTCGCTCAAAAGCGAACTTGGGCGCCTTGCGCAGCGTGAACCCACAGCCACTGAGGACAGCCGCCATGGGCAAGGCGCCGGCAGCAGCCAGCCAGGCACGGCGGGAAGAAAGGGGGAGGCGTCGTTGGGTCATGTTTTCTGCCAGGCTCATGTTTGCTCACGGGGCCCGGCAAGCCGGGCCACAGCGTCCTTTTTTATACCACCACGTTGACCAGGCGGCCGGGCACCACAATGACTTTCTTGGGTGCTGCGCCGTTGGCAAACTTCTCGAAGGCCTCTGTTGCCAGCGCAGCCGCTTCGATGGCGGCTTTGTCAGCACCAGCGGGCACGACCACGCTGCCGCGGTGCTTGCCGTTGATCTGCAAGACCAGTTCGATCTCATCGCGCTCAAGTGCCTTCTCATCCACCTGTGGCCAGGCCGCATCCAGCAAATCCTCGCTCACTTGCGCATAGCCCAGTTCAGCCCAGAGCCCATGGCTCAGGTGCGGCGTGGCCGGGTACAGGCAGCGCAGCAGGATGCCAAAACATTCGGCCAGCGCAGCCTTGTCACCATCGCTGCCGTCAGCCTCGCAGGCTTCGAGCGCATTGAGCATCTTCATCGCGCCGGAGACGACGGTGTTGTACTGCATGCGCTGGTAGTCGTAATCCACCTGCTTGAGCACGGTGTGCATCTCCAGGCGCAAGGCCTTCGCCGACTTCGACTGCGCTGCACCGCCCACGGCAGCGGCATGCGCGCCCGAGACACCCATTTCCGAGAGTTTGGCGCCGAAGTTCCACACGCGGCGCAGGAAGCGGTAGCTGCCTTCCACGGCCGCATCGTTCCACTCCAGGGTGGCCTCAGGTGGCGCCGTGAACATGGTGTAAAGACGGGCGGTATCAGCACCGTACTTCTCGATCAACTCCTGCGGATCGACCCCGTTGTTCTTGGACTTGGACATGGTGCCCACGCCCTCGTAGTCGATTTCGGTGCCCGCCGGCAGATCGCCGACCGCGTTCTTGAGCTTGGCACCCACGATCTTGCCGCCATCGTCGAGCACGTGCTCCACGTCATGCGGCCAGAAATACTCTTTGGCGCCCTTGTCGGTCCGACGAGAGTAGATGTGATTGAGCACCATGCCCTGCGTCAGCAGCTTGGTGAAAGGTTCGTCCACTTTCACCAGGCCCATGTCACGCATGACCTTGGTCCAGAAGCGCGCGTACAACAGGTGCAGGATGGCGTGCTCGATACCGCCGATGTACTGATCCATCGGCATCCAGTAGTCCGCACCACCGGCGACCATGGCATCTGCGTTGGTCGGGTCGCAATAGCGCATGAAATACCAGGACGAATCCACGAAGGTGTCCATGGTGTCGGTCTCGCGCCGGGCGGGTTTGCCGCAGCACGGGCAATCCACCTGCAGGAATGCCTCGCACTTGTTCAGCGGGTTGCCACTGCCGTCTGGCACCAGGTCTTCCGGCAGGCGCACCGGCAAGTCCTTCTCGGGCACCGGCACCGGGCCGCAGGCCTCGCAATGGATGATCGGGATTGGCGTGCCCCAGTAGCGCTGGCGGCTGATGCCCCAGTCGCGCAGACGGTAAGTGGTTTTCTTCTCGCCCAGGCCCTTGTCGCCCAAGGTGGCAGCCACTTTGTCCACGGCCGTCTTGAGGCCCAGACCATCGAGCTCACCGGAGTTGATGCACACACCGCGCTGTTTGTCGGCATACCACTCGGCCCAGGCGGTGTCGGAGAAGGTCTCGCCTTCTACAGCCACCACCTGCTTGATTGCAATGCCGTACTTGAGCGCGAACGCGAAATCGCGCTCGTCGTGCGCGGGCACGCCCATCACAGCGCCGTCGCCGTAGCTCATCAGCACATAGTTGCCGACCCAGACCTCGACCTGCGCGCCGGTGAGCGGATGCGTGACGAACATGCCCGTGGGCATACCCAGCTTTTCCTGGGTGGCCAGTTCGGCCTCGGTGGTGCCGCCCTGTTTGCATTCTTCGATGAAGGCGGCCAGCTTGGCGTTGCCCGCCGCCGCCTGCATGGCGATCGGGTGCTCTGGCGCCACCGCGCAGAAGGTCACGCCCATGATGGTGTCGGCACGCGTGGTGAACACGTACATGCGGCCATCGCCGATCAGTGCGCCGTCAGCGCCCTTGATCTCGTGCGTGAACGCAAAGCGCACACCTTCGCTCTTGCCGATCCAGTTCTCCTGCATCAGGCGAACCTTGTCCGGCCAGCCGTCCAGCGATGCCTTGTCGTTGCCGACTTGAACGTGGTCAAGCAGTTCGTCGGCGTAGGCCGTGATGTTCAGGTAGTAGCCCGGGATTTCGCGTTTTTCCACCAGCGCACCGGTGCGCCAGCCTCGGCCATCGATCACCTGCTCGTTGGCCAGCACGGTCTGGTCCACCGGGTCCCAGTTCACGACCTGGGTCTTGCGGTAGGCAATGCCTTTTTCCAGCATCTTGATGAACAGCCACTGGTTCCACCTGTAGTATTCAGGGGAGCAGGTGGCGACCTCGCGCGACCAGTCGATGGCCAGACCCATGGCCTGCATCTGGCGCTTCATGTAGTCGATGTTCTCGTACGTCCACTTGGCCGGCGGCACGCCGTTCTTCAACGCGGCGTTCTCGGCCGGCAGGCCGAACGCATCCCAGCCCATGGGCATGAGCACGTTGTAACCGTTCATGCGCAGCTGGCGCGTGAGCATGTCGTTGATGGTGTAGTTGCGCACGTGGCCCATGTGCAGCTTGCCGCTGGGGTACGGCAGCATGGAGCAGGCATAGAACTTCTTCTTGCCCTCTTCTTCCGTCACACGATAGGCGTCGCGCGCGTTCCAGTGGGCTTGGGCGGCCTGTTCAACCGCCTTGTGATCGTATTGGTCTTGCATGAATGGTCGACTGGCAGCGAGCAGCCCCCATGGGCTGGACGGTGCAGGGTCCGATAATTTCTGGGGCAGGGTTCGCGCCATGCCAGACAGCAGACTGCCCACTGGCGCGCGAACCAAACCCCTGATTTTAGGCGCAGGAGGCGATGACCTCAGGGCGTATCCGGTGACGGCAGTCCCATGGCCTCGGCGGACGCCGAATCCGTCATGAACCCGATACGACGCAATCCGGCCTTCTGGACAGCTGCCACCATGCGGGCAATGTGCTCATAAGCCACCCGCTTGTCCGCCCGCAGCCTGACTTCCTGGGTGGCATTGGCTGCGGCAGCGCGGCCCAGGCGAGCCTCCAGCTCAGTCCAGGTCACCGCCTGGCCATCCCAGTGGGGCTGGCCCTCCGGGGTGATGGCCACGTTCAGGGCTTCAGCCTCATCAGCGCTGACCTCTGTCGGCGGCGACAGAGGCGGCAGGTCCAGTGCCAGCCGATCGGCCATGAGCGGCGCCGCGATCATGAAAATGACCAGCAGAACCAGCATGACGTCCACCAGCGGCGTGACGTTGATTTCAGCCATGGGCCGATGGGCAGAGATGGGCTTCTCCAGCCGACCGAAGCTCACTCGGCCTCCCCGGCCCGTGCACCCGGCGCCACCAGCGCACGCAAATCGAACGCAAATCCTTCGAGGTCGGCTTCCAGGCGCACGATCAGTCGGCCATACACGTTATAGGCAAGCACCGCAGGAATCGCCACCGCCAGGCCAGCAGCAGTCATCACCAGGGCTTCCCCCACCGGGCCCGATACCTGCTCGATTCGAAAGCGACCATCAGCACCGATATCAACCAGCGCGTGGTAGATGCCCCAGACCGTGCCCAGCAGGCCGACAAACGGCGCAGTGGCACCTACTGTGGCCAACAGAACCTGTCCGTACTGCAGGCGTCGCAGCACCTGGTGCAAGGCGTCCCGCAATGCCCGTGTCAGACGGTCTGCCCGGTCACCTGATGCTGCGAGCGTTCCACCCACCGCCTGGTCAAGACTGGCCACGGCGCGCACCAGCGGCGCAACCAGATCGCCGCCGCGCCCTCCACCCAGGGCTGTCTCACCAGCGCCCAGATCAGGGGCCGCCCAGAAGCGGTCAAATGCAGCCTGAACACGGCTCTCCACGCCAAACAGCAGCCACGCCTTCCAGAGCACGACCACCCATGACACCACGGACATCAGCAACAACAGGAGCGCCACACCTTGCGTCAGCGCATCACCTTGAAGAATCGTCTGCCAAATGCCCATGAGCCCTCAGCCGGGGAAAGTTGATGACATTGCCCGAACGGGCACAGTGCACTGGGAACTCACGCGGATCAGCGCAGGCCCAGCACGTCAAACATGTCGAACAGGCCGGTTTTCTTGCCAGCCAGGAAACGGGCAGCACGCACACTGCCCTGCGCATAACCGGCCCGGTTGCCTGACTTGTGCGAGATTTCGATGCGCTCGCCGGTGCCGGCAAACAGCACGGTGTGATCCCCCACGATGTCACCCCCGCGAATGGTGGCAAAACCGATGGTCGACGGATCACGCTCCCCGGTCACGCCTTCGCGACCGTAGACAGCACAGGTCTTGAGATCCCGTCCCAGCGCGTCTGCGACGATCTCGCCCATTTTGAGGGCGGTGCCACTGGGCGCATCCACCTTGTGCCGGTGATGGGCCTCGATGATCTCAATGTCATAGCCGGTGGACAGCGCCTTGGCGGCCAGCTCCAGCAACTTGAAGGTCACATTCACACCCACGCTCATGTTGGGTGCAAAAACGATGGCGATCGACTCTGCAGCCTTGGCAATGCGAGCCTTCTCGTCCTCGGAGAAACCGGTGGTGCCAATGACCATGTTCACGCCGTGTTTGACGCAGGCATCCAGATGCACCAGCGTGCCTTCAGGGCGAGTGAAGTCGATCAGGCACTGGCTGCCGGACAGGCCGGAAGCCAGATCAGAAGTGATTTTCACGCCCAGATCGCCGCCGGAGGTCGCACCTGCGTCCTGTCCCAGAGAGGGACTTCCGTCCCGGTCCAGCGCGCCCGTGAGACGGCAGTCGCCCGAATGCCGCACGGCATCCACCAGCATTTGTCCCATCCGACCGCTGGCACCGGCCACACATATGCCAACCCCTGCAGGGTTGCGACTGTCCTCACTCATCAATTGGCTCCGTTGCCGCTCTCCAGCGGCGGGTAGGTTCGCGACGGCCTGGCGGCGTCTTCATCGTTTCCGGCGGACGAACGCGGGTTCTTGTTGGCAAAGGCTTCGAGCTGCTCGGGCGTGGCCTGCAGATCCGGCGCGTCTCCGCTGCGACGGGATTTGTTCAGCGAGGACACAAATTCGTTCTCGGAAGGCATTTCGTCAGCGTCGAAGCGTTCAAGCACGTCGTCCTTGAAGAAGACGGTGAGCTTGCGGCTTTGGGCTTCCTGTCCCTGCCGTTTGAGCGTGAAGACGTAATCCCAGCGGTTGGAGTGGAAAACACTGGTGAGCAATGGTGTCCCCAGAATGCCCTGTACCTGGCCGCGTGCCATGCCGGTCTCAAGCATCGCCACCTGTTCGCGGGTGATGACGTTGCCCTGCAGGATGTCGATCTTGTAGGGGGTGACCAGGCCACCCACCTCCGACATGTCGGGGATGCTCTGGGACAGACCTGAGCACGCAGTCAGCAACAGCGCAGAAAAGCCTGCCGCCACAAGGCGGCCAGCGCGGGCCTGAGGCCGGATGAACATGAATGGAGATCGCATGTGATGGGTCGACAGTCTTGTCCGGGCCAGCCGGACACTGGACCTTCGGCGCAGGGATTTCCCCGCCCGATGACCGCAGGAGGTCTGCTGGCGATATGATTTAGGCATTGTAGCTTCCGGGCATTGGAGCGCTCACACCGCCCCAATGTTCCCTGACCCACCGGGGCCGGCCACACGGGCCGGGCCCGAAGCACAAGCCAGACGGGTGTCTCGCGCATGACCAATATCGAAGAACTCAAGAACACCGGCCTCAAGGCCACCCTGCCCCGACTGAAGATTCTGGAGGTGTTCCAGAATGCCAAAGAGCGCCACATGACGGCCGAGGACGTCTACCGCGCACTTCTGGACGACCGCTCCGATATCGGACTGGCTACTGTCTACCGGGTGCTGATGCAGTTTGAGCAAGCCGGACTGCTGACCCGCAGCAACTTTGAATCCGGCAAAGCCGTCTACGAGCTCAATGAGGGCCAGCACCACGACCACCTGGTGTGCCTTGACTGCGGACGTGTCGAAGAGTTCTTTGACCCGGAAATCGAGAAACGCCAGCACGCCATTGCCCAGGCAAAAGGGTTTGAGCTGCAGGAGCATGCCCTCTCGCTGTATGCGAGCTGCACCAAGAAGGACTGCCCTCACCGGGAAAACAAGGGCTGAACCCGCTGTCACAGCATAGGTCAACCGCGACCCACCACGAAAAAGCCCTGGAACCCGGGGCTTTTTTATGGCGTCCGGATCGGTGGATCCGTATCAGTCTCCTCGGGCCATCGCCGCGTGGTGGCGTGCGACGAATTCGCGATACGTATCGATGCCGCGCAACTGCAAGATCGTGTTCCTCACCGCAGCCTCAACCAGCACCGCAATGTTGCGGCCGGCCACCACCTGGATGACGGCCTTTCTCACCGGCACGCCCAGCACGTCCTGAAACAGGGGTTCGTAGGGCATGCGCTCGTAATCGCGCTCCATGGTTTCCCGGCGCACCAGATGCACGATCAGCTGGAGCCGCATCTTGCGGCGAACCGCTGTTTCGCCAAAGATGGCCTTGATGTCCAGCAGGCCAATTCCGCGCACCTCCAGAAGGTTTTGCAGCAGCTCGGGACAGCGCCCCTCAATACTGGTCTGATTGATGCGAAACAGGTCCACGGCATCGTCTGCCACCAGTCCGTGGCCGCGGGAGACTAGTTCAAGCCCCAGTTCACTCTTGCCCAGACCGGATTCACCCGTGATCAGCACCCCCATGCCCAGGATGTCCATGAACACCCCGTGCATGGACTCGCGATCAGCAAAGTGCCGCGACAGGTAGGCCCGCATCACATCAATGACGAAAGCCGCCGGCTCCGGTGACGCAAACATCGGAATCTGCGCGCGCTCACACATGGCACGCACCTCGTCAGGCACCGGCTGTCCGTCTGCCACCACCAGAACAGGCGGCTCCAGCGTCACGATCCGGGAAATCCTGCGGCTGTTGTCCGCAGGGCTGTCGCTGCTGAGATAAGCCACCTCCCTCTCGCCCAGCACCTGGACGCGATAGGGGTGGATGTAGTTCAGGTAGCCCACCAGATCGGCGCCGGAGCGAGCCTGGCGAATGGCCACCTCGTCAAAGCGCCGCTCGGACGCCCCCAATCCGGCGACCCACTGCCATTTCAGGGAGTCACGGTGGTCTTCAAATAGGACGTCTGCACTGACGACGGTGGGCTTCATGGCGGCTCAACACTGAATCGGGCAATACGGGAAAGATCGCTGCAACAAGCGCAGCGGCCTGAACGCAGTATCGCAGATCGTTCAAAGCCAGCGCCCAAATGAAAAAGCCGCCCTGCAAAGGCGGCTTGACGGGATGAGCAACAGACTCAGGCTGCTGCGTGGGCAGATTGCCATGCGGCGATCATGCCGTGGAGCGCCTCGGCTTCACCCGCGCCCTTCATTTGCTCGCGCAACTGGCCGTCGCTGAGAAGCTCTGCAATCTCGGAGAGAATCTCCAGATGCTTCTGGGTCGCGGCTTCCGGCACCAGAAGAAAGATCATCAACTGCACTGGCTGCTCGTCCGGTGCATCGAACCCGATCGGATTGGCCAGTTGAAACACCGCGGCCAAAGGTTGTTTCAAGCCCTTGATACGGCCATGCGGGATCGCGACACCGTGACCAAGCCCTGTCGAGCCAAGTCTTTCTCTCGCAAACAGGCTATCGGTGATCAGCGCCCGATTGAGCCCATGCAGGGATTCAAACAGCAGGCCTGCTTCTTCAAAAGCGCGCTTCTTGCTGGTGGCGTCAACGCTGACGAGCACCTGTGCAGAGGGCAATATGGCAGATAGTCGGTTCATGTGGGCCTCTTGGACCGCAAATTATGCCGCCTCAGTCACTTTTGGCTAGACGTTCGGCACAAAAAAGCTGCTTGACAATTGACGGGATTTGCTGCAACGCAGCAGGGGTAAACCCTGAGAAAGTCACGGTTTGGGCCCCTGCTGCCGAGCTGTGAGAAAGGTTGAAAACGGATCACATCAGGCGCTTGGCCGACTCGTGGTGGTGATCCTGGGTTTTGTCCTTGTGCCGCAGGACTTGCCGATCCAGTTTGTCTGCCAGATCGTCTACTGCCGCATAAAGATCAGCGTGAGCGCTCTCAGCGAAAAGGTCCTTGCCTTTGACATGTATGCTGCATTCGGCCTTTTGGCGCATGTCCTTCTCTTTGGGGTTGTCCACAGAGAGCAGGACCTTGATATCCACCACCTGATCGAAGTGTCGCGAGATGCGCTCGAGCTTGGTTGTGACGTAGCCGCGAAGCGCCGGCGTGACCTCCAGATGATGTCCACTGATCGTCAAGTTCATGCAAGAGTCTCCTTTTGCTTGGTTGAGGAAACTGCCGTGATCCCGGTCCCACTGTGTGGCGTTGAACCACGGCAGCCGAGGGGTGTTTTTGGGTCACTATGCTCCTGTTCTTCAAGCAAAGCAAGTGACCTGAATCAAGGTTCAAAAAAATTGCACCGGGCGTGCAAGATGGCACTCTTTTTCCTCACAAGTCCGATAAGGAAGTAGGGTTAATAGCCCTGCTGCAGGCCCGAAAAGCCCCGTGATTTCGCCTGATGAACGGCGTCTCTACCGAATATCGGCAGACCCGCTCAGGGATTGACCCTTTGTGGCCCCGGCGGGGCGCCATGGAGCACCAGATGCCGGGCCACCCAGACCGACAAGAGCATCAGAACGCCACCGAGCAGACCTGCCAGGGCGTAATTGAGGACCTGGCCGTTGGCGTCGCGCGCGATGATCTGCCCCCCGACAAAGGAAGCGAGGCCCATGGCGGCTGACTGGCAGGCGGAATTGAGTGCCATGAAGGTCCCTCGCATGGCTGGCGCCGCCGCCGATGTGACGATGGCCATGCCAGGGATCATTCGGCCACCCATGCCAACAAAGAACGCGGTGGTTACCACCACCACCACCCAGAATGGCGTCGGAGGCAGCACCGTCAGTCCGATCAGGGGAAGCGTGACCGCCAGGGCCACCCAGCCAAACATCCGGACCTTGCCATGCCGGTCAGTCAGGCGGCCGACCCAGCGGGCGGTGACCAGCGTCGCAGCTCCCCCAAACAGGTACAGGTAGGGAATGTCTTCCGCGACCACGCCCACATTGGTCTGAAGGTAGATGGTGATGAAGGGAATCACCGTGAATCCGGCTGACATCAGCAAACCGGAGAACAGGAAAGCACGACGATGGTTGGGCTCCGCCAGCACCTGCTGAATGCCGCTCAACACCGATCTGCGCTGGCCGGATCGATCCAGATGTTGCCCCATCGAAGGCAGCGAACAGAACGCGGCGACTGCGATCAGTCCGCTGACCAGGGCGATGCTGATGAAGGCTGCATGCCAGCCCAGGTGATTGGCCAGCCACAAGCCCAGCGGCACGCCCGCCACCGTGGCAGCAGAAAACGACGACATGACGATGCCCATGGCGCGCCCTCTTCGTTCAAAGGGGATGACGTCAGCGACGATGGTCTGGACCAGAGCGGACAGCACGCCTCCGAAGGTGCCGGCAGCAATGCGGGCCAGCAGCAGCATCACGTAATCCTCCGCCAGTCCGCACGCCAGCGTCGCCAGCGCAAAGAGGCCATACAAGGTCAGCAGCAGCTGCTTGCGGTCCACCCTGTCCACATAGGTTGCCGATGCCAGGCCCGAGACGCCGGCCGACAATGTGTAGGCGGAGACAAGCGTGCCAAATTGCGCGTCACTGATCTGAAACAACTGGGTGAACTGCGGCCCCAGCGGCATGATGATCATGAAGTCGACAATGTGGGTGAATTGCACGCCGGCCACCGTCAGCAGCAGCCAAAGTTCACGCCTTGGAGTGAGGGCAGAGTCAGTGTGTGTCATGATTTTGTGTTAGCCCAGCACTTTACCGTGTTTGCGCCTCCGTCCTTTTCACGCTTTGCCCGGCTCGCTTTTCCCTTTGCCATGTCTTGACCGTTGACACTCCACCCATGTCACTCGACTCCCTCATCGCACGTTCTGAAGATCAGCCAGACACACCCAGGCAAGGCTGTGCGCTGGTGCTCATGGGCGGCGGCGCGCGTACCGCGTATCAGGTCGGGGTGCTGCGGGCTCTGGGCCGGATGCTGGCACCACGAGGTTTGCCTGACAAGCCGGCTCATGCCGGGCAAAAAGCCGCCTTTCCGTTTCGCTGGATGTTTGGCACCTCGGCCGGTGCGCTCAATGCAGCCTATCTCGCCGGACGTGCGGGCGAGGGGCTGGCGGCCCTGGGACAACTCGCCGGCTTCTGGACCCATCTGCGGTCGGAACGGGTGTACGAACTGAGTGCACCCCGCTGGGTGCGTGCCAGCCGGCTGGCGGCAGGCTGGGTGTTGTCCAGACAAATCAAACAGCACCGCGCATTGCTCAACACCATGCCACTGGTGGATACCTTGCACAGGGAAATCCGGCTGGACGGCCTGGAGGCGGCACTGGACAAGGGCTATCTGGATGCGTTTGGCGTGACAGCCTCGAGCTACTCCACCGGGGACCACTGGACGTTCTGCCAGACGGCGCCCCACGTCACTGCCAGGCCATGGCAACGGCCAGGGCGCCAGGCCGAATTCCAGCCCATCACCATTGAGCACCTCATGGCCTCCAGCGCCATTCCCTTCATGTTCCCGTCGGTGCCACTCTGGGTGAACGACCGCCGCGAGTATTTTGGCGACGGCTCGATGCGCCAGCTCTCTCCGCTGTCTCCAGCTCTGCACTTTGGCGCCAGCCGGATTCTGGTCATCGGGGTCGGCCAGCCACAGCGCTCCACCATGCTCGGCGCCACCGAAGGCGAACCCGACGCTGGCACCATTGCCGGCCACGCCATGGCCAGCGTATTCCATGACACGCTGCAGGCCGACGTGGAGCAGGCGCTGCGCGTCAGCGAAACGCTCAATGCACTGCCCGGCAGCGTGAGGGACGCGCTCCCTTATCACCCCGTGGAAGTCGTGGCTCTGCAACCCAGCCGATCGCTGGACGAGTTGGCCCAGGAATTCCTGGGTGAACTGCCCAGCGCCACCCGCAACACCCTCGTGGGCCTGGGCGTCATCGATCCGCGCAAAGGCGCAGCAGACAGTGCTGCCGCCATCGCCAGCTATCTGCTGTTCGAACCAGGCTTCGTTCATGCACTGGTCACGCTCGGAGAGAAAGACGCCTGGGCACGACACGACGAACTGATTGCGCTGTGGCGTCCGCAGCCGTCATCACAATGACCCGAAGCAGTGCCATAATCGGTATCTGACACATCAACAACCAGTACGACACTTGCACCATGGACAGCACGCCCCCGAGTTGCGTGCTTTCAGTTCAAGCGAGTCTGGCCATCTGAGCGATTCCTCCGACGAACGCGCCGCCTTCAGACTGCATGGTTCAAGGCAAGCGGGGTCAGCACGGCGGCACCAACGGCATGGCGAGGCCTGGACTGAAAGCACAGCCAAACCACCTTCGCCCCCCGCCCACCCAATGCCGTGAGGCCCGCCTCGGCGCCAAACGACATTCAGCCCGCCCGCATCGGAGCGACACATGCTCAACGTGTTCAGCCTGGCCAACGGCCGCCTCGTTCAGGAAGAGATCGCCTCTCTCGAAGACCTGACCCACTGCAAACCCATCTGGGTGGACCTGGAGTCCCCCACCGTGGAGGAACGACGCTGGGTCAAGCAGCACTTCGGCCTGTCCATCCCGGAAGATGCGATGGACGACGACATCGAAGAGTCCGCTCGCTTCTTTGAAGAGGACAACGGCGAACGCCATATCCGTAGCGATTTCTTCATCGACGACCCGGACCTCCCGCACGCCATCCGCGTGGCGTTCATCCTGAACGAACACAACGACTCGCTCAAAAGCAAAGGCGTTCTGTTCTCCATACACGACGAAGACGTGCCAGTGTTCCGCTTGCTGCGGATGCGGGCCCGTCGCATGCCGGGACTGATCGAAGACGCCAAAGACGTGCTGCTCATGCTCTTCGACTCGGACGCGGAATACTGCGCTGACACGCTCGAGGAGATCTATGACGATCTCGACCGGGTCAGCCGCCAGGTTCTCTCGGGCGAAGTGACCGACGACACCGCCGGCCAGGTGCTCGCAGCCATTGCGCGCCACGAAGACTTGTCCGGCCGGATCCGGCGCAACATGATGGATACCCGGCGCGCCGTGAGCTTCACCATGCGCTCGCGCATGCTCAGCGCAGAACAGTTCGAGGATGCGCGGCAGATTCTGCGAGACCTGGATTCGCTTGACAGCCACACCGCGTTTTTGTTCGACAAGATCAACTTCCTGATGGACGCGACGGTCGGTTTCATCAACATCAACCAGAACAAGATCATCAAGATCTTCTCTGTGGCCAGCGTCGCCATGCTGCCACCAACGCTGATCGCCAGCCTGTACGGCATGAACTTCCAGTACATGCCTGAGCTGAGCCAGAAATGGGGCTATCCGTTTGCGCTGGGGTTGATGGTGTTGTCGGCGGTGATTCCGATGTTGTATTTCCGGAAGCGGGGATGGCTGAGGTGAGGGGTGGGTTGTAGCTTGCTGCTACGGACCAGCTGAACCCTGCTTTCAGGCGGTGAATGGATTTCTCCAGTAAAGCTGGGCTTCTTCTTTCATTCTTCTTTTTCTTCCCCCCCTATCCCCCCCGCCCCTTTCCACCCCCGCCGGGGCGGAAAGGGGAGCCTTTAAACATTCGGCTTTTGCTACTTGGACGGCTGGCTACTGGCGGGAGGTTGCCACTGCTTCTCGCTCCCCGCGGTTTCTCCACAGCTGTCGTAGGAACCTCGCCTGCACATGGTGCGCCCACGGCAGGCAACCGGCATTGCCGCTGCGCGGCTCGCCGGTTGACTGCAAGCGAGACTTTGCAGGTCAACGAGATTGGCAACGCGTGAAGCAAGCGCACATCCGACAAGCCGCGAAGCGGCAAAGTCAGATGGGCGCCGTGGGCGTTAAGACCAAAGCCGAGGCTCCTACGACAGCCTCAACGAAATGTATGTACCCCAAACCAAGGTGGCGACGGTTCGAGCCGTAGAAGCTGGGTCGGAGACCAGAAGCCAAATGAGAGCTCCCCCTTTCCGCCCGGCGGGGTGGAAAGGGGGTTGGGGGGATAGGGGGGAAAGAGAAAAAGAACGAAAGAAAAAACTCGAGCTTCAAGAGCCAACAAGCGCCTGGCCGCAGGCAAAACCGAACAACTCAGTGCCAAGCCCGGAGCAACCGATCCACCACCACCCCGCTGTACCGACTCGCCACTTCCCGCAGGAACTTCGGAAAGTCCACATGGGCCTCATCATCGGCCCGGTCGGAAATCGTCCTCACCACGGCCAGCGGCACACCAAAGTCATGGCACACCTGCGCAAAGGCTGCGCCTTCCATCTCCACCGCCAGCGCCTCTGGCAACTCCGCGCACAGTTTTTGCGACTCTGCATTGGTCGATACAAAGCGATCACCGCTTAACAGCAAGCCTTCATGCACTTGAGGAGCATGCAAACCATGCGCTTCGAGAACGTCGGGAGCGATGCCTTGCGGTACCCATGCCGCCGTCTCGTCGCAAGCCTGCTTGAGCCGGTCACTGCCATCGGCGTCGGCGTCAAATCGCTTGCGGCCATAGCCCGGTACCTCGTGGCGCTCAAATATGGGCGAGGCATCCATGTCGTGCTGCAAGAACTGCCGCGCCACCACCATGTCCCCCACTTTCACGCCATCGCCCAGGCCACCGGCCACGCCGGTGAAGATGATGCGGTCCACCTTGAAGCGGTCGATCAGCAATGCCGCGGTCGTGGCCGCCGCCACCTTGCCGATGCCCGAGAGCACCACCACCACTTCGTGTCCGTGCAAATGCCCCAGCCAGAAGTCGCGCCCGGCCACTGTCTGCCGATGCTCGTCGGGCATCAGGTCGAGAACGCTGGAGAGTTCTTCGTGCAGGGCGGCAACAATCGCGGTAACGGCGGTCATGAACACAACTCCCGTGAGGTACGTAGGCTGAGACAAACAAAGAAAAAAGGGCGACTTGCGTCACCCTCTCATTGTCTCGCATACGCGCTCACTTCTTGTCGCGAAGCTCCCGCCGCAAAATCTTGCCCACTGGAGTCTTGGGCAGATCGGTACGAAACTCGACCACTTTGGGTTGCTTGTAGCCAGTGAGATGCTCTTTGCAGAATTGCCGCACCTGCTGCTCAGTGAGCGACTCGTCCTTCTTGACGATCACCAGCTTGACAGCCTCACCAGACTTTTCATCAGGCACACCGACCACAGCGCATTCCATGACGCCCGGCATTTGCGCCACGACATCTTCCACTTCGTTCGGATAGACGTTGAAGCCGCTGACCAGGACCATGTCCTTCTTGCGATCGACGATCTTGAAGTAACCGTTCTCGTCCATGATGCCGATGTCACCGGTCTTGAAGTAGCCGTCGGCTGTCATGACTTTGGCCGTCTCTTCCGGACGCTGCCAGTAGCCGGCCATGACCTGAGGGCCTTTGATGGCAATCTCGCCAGGCTGACCTTGCGGGACCTCATTGCCTTCGTCGTCCAGGCATTTCATGTAGGTGTTGGGCATCGGCACACCGATGGTGCCGGTGAACTCTGTGTTGGTCACCGGGTTGCACGAAGCCGAAGGGCTGGTCTCTGAGAGGCCATAGCCTTCACAAATCGGGCAGCCGGTTTTCTCCAGCCACATCTTGGCCACGGCCCCTTGCACCGCCATGCCGCCACCGACCGAGACTTTCAGGTTGGACCAGTCCACCGTTTTGAAATCGGGATGATTGGCCAGACCATTGAACAGCGTGTTGACAGCGGGAAAACTGTGAATCGTGTGCTTGGACAATTCCTTGAGCACGGCCGGCAGGTCGCGCGGATTCGGAATGAGCACCATCTTGCCGCCGGTGCGCATGTTGAGCATCATGCCGACGGTGAAAGCAAAGATGTGATAGAGCGGCAGCGCACAAACGGCTGTCGGCTGTTGACCGGCCGGCACCTTCTTCATCACCGGCTCGTTCCAGGCCTCGGACTGCAATGCGTTGGCGATGACGTTTCGATGCAGCAGGACCGAACCTTTCGAGACACCCGTGGTGCCGCCGGTGTACTGCAGGACAGCCACATCATCGGGCGCAATCTCGGGGCGCTTGAGGCTGCCGCGCGAGCCGCGTGCAATCGCATCGTTGAAACGCACCGCATGCGGCAGGCTGTACTCGGGCACCATCTTCTTCACGTTGCGCACGACGTAGTTGACGATTGCGCCCTTGATCAGGCCGAGCATGTCGCCCATGGCGGCCAGCACCACGTGCTTGACCTGAGTCTGGCCAATGCACTGCTCCAGCGTGTGTGCGAAGTTTTCGATGATGACGATGGCTTGCGCGCCCGAGTCCTTGAGCTGATGCTCCAGCTCGCGCGCGGTGTAGAGGGGGTTGACGTTGACGACGACAAAGCCTGCCCGCAGGATGGCCGAGACCACGATGGGGTACTGCGGCACGTTGGGCATCATGATCGCAACACGGTCGCCTTTGACCAGGCCCAGCCCTTGCAAATAAGCGGCAAATGCCTGGGACAACGAGTCTGTCTTCCCGAAGCTGACCTCCTTGCCCATGAAGCTGTAGGCCGGCCGGTCGGCAAACTTGGTGAAGCTCTCCTCGATGAGGTGAACCAGCGAGGGATATTGCTCCACATTGATATCGGCGGGCACCCCTTCCGGATACGCGCTCAACCAGGGACGATCAGCAGTAGCTGCAGGCATTGAAGTCTCTCTCCACTTACTTATATTGCGAATACACGAAGAACCATCCGATTGTCCAAACTTGGCTCTTCGGCTCCGAGCGTGTTTTCCCTTACCTCATTCTGACAGAAGCCAGAGCAGCGCCGTGTCACACTGGTTCGCTTCTGCTCAGTCTTTCCCGGGCATGCGCCGCTGTCGCAACGCCACCCGGGCTATCGACATGGTGCCAGAAATGTCTCGATTCGATTCGTATCGCTCACCTAACGGAAGCAAAACTGCGCTGAAGGGCAGAAAAAAGCCGCCTTGAGGAGGCGGCTTTCTTTCGCGAAGGCCGCGACTTCAGGACTTGAGCGCCACCAGCACCTCGTCCAGCATCTTCTTGGCGTCGCCAAACAGCATGCGGTTGTTCTCCTTGTAGAACAAGGGGTTATCCACACCTGCATAGCCAGAAGCCATGGAGCGCTTCATGACGATGGAGGTCTTGGCATTCCAGACTTCCAGCACTGGCATGCCAGCGATGGGGCTGTCCGGATCCTCGGCAGCACTCGGATTGACGATATCGTTGGCGCCGATGACCATGGCCACATCCGTGTCGCCGAAATCATCGTTGATCTCGTCCATTTCCATCACGATGTCGTACGGCACCTTGGCCTCGGCCAGCAGCACGTTCATGTGGCCAGGCATGCGACCGGCCACGGGGTGAATGCCGAAGCGAACATTCACACCTTTTTCGCGAAGCGTCTTGGTGATCTCGAACACAGTGTGCTGCGCCTGGGCAACCGCCATGCCATAGCCAGGCACGATGATCACGTTCTTGGCATCGCGCAGCAGTTCTGCCGTTTCAGTCGCCGTCACGGGCACAACTTCACCTTGTGGCTCTGCAGCTGCTCCTGAGGTCTTGGCAGCAGGCTTGCCAGATCCACTGCCAAAGCCACCAGCGATCACGCTGATGAAGTTGCGGTTCATCGCGTTGCACATGATGTACGACAGGATGGCACCGGACGAGCCCACCAGGGCACCGGTGACGATGAGCAAGTCGTTGTTGAGCATGAAACCGGTGGCCGCGGCGGCCCAGCCGGAGTAGCTGTTGAGCATGGACACCACCACCGGCATGTCGGCACCGCCAATGGCCATCACCATGTGCACGCCAAACAGCAGCGCAATCACGGTCATGATGATCAGCGGCGTCATGCCGGTTTCGACATCGTGCGCATTGAGGAACACGCGACCAAACCAGATCACGACCAGCAGGGCGATGAGGTTGAGCCAGTGGCGCGCGGGCAGCAGCAAGGGCTTGCCGCCGATCTTGCCATTGAGCTTGCCAAAGGCGATGAGCGAGCCGGAGAAGGTGACGGCACCGATCAGGATGCCGACGTAAATCTCCACTTCGTGGATGATCTTCTCGGCACCTTCGAGCTGGAGCGAAGTGTCGACATAACTGGCAAAACCCACCAGGCAGGCAGCCAGACCGACAAGGCTGTGCATCAATGCCACCAGTTCGGGCATCTGGGTCATCTTCACCGTCCTGGCGGCGTACAGACCGATGCTGCCACCGATGACAAGTGCACCGATGATCCAGGGAATGCCGGCGGGAGAAACGCGCGGACCGAACACGGTGGCCAGCACGGCCAGCGCCATGCCGATCATGCCGTAGAGGTTGCCGCGCCGCGACGATTCGGGGTTGGACAAGCCGCCAAGGCTCAGGATGAACAGAATGGCGGCGCCGAGGTAGGAGACCGTAGCTAGGCTTTGGGACATGGTCGTCAAGTCTCTTTCTTATGCAGTGATTCTTCTGGGCTGGTTTACTTGCGGAACATGGCGAGCATGCGACGGGTCACGGCAAAGCCACCGAACATGTTGATGGCGGTGAGCACGATGCCGACAAAAGCGAGCCAGAGAATCAGTTGGTCAGGTCGTCCGTTGACCCCTGCGTCCGGGGGGGAAATCTGAATGAGCGCACCGATCACGATGATGCTGGAGATGGCGTTGGTCACGCTCATCAGCGGGGTGTGCAGTGCAGGGGTCACGTTCCAAACGACCATGTAGCCGATGAAGCAGGCCAGCACGAAAACGGTGAAGTGCCCCAGGAACGCGGCCGGCGCAAATGAGCCAATCGCCCAGAACGCCAGGGCGCCCACAGCGAAGATGATGGCCAGCGTCTTGGCGGGCAAGGGGCCGCCAGGTCCGTGGCCATGGCCACCCTTCTTCTCCACCGGCACCGCCGGCTTGGCCGCTGGCTTGGGCGTTGCCGCAGGCGTCAGCGGTGGCGCAGGCCAGGTGATCTCTCCGTCCTTGATGACGGTCAGGCCACGGATGGCATCGTCTTCCATGTTGACGTTGATGACACCGTCTTTGGTCTTGCACAGCTCTTCAGTCAGACGGAACAGGTTGGTGCCGTACAGCGTGGACGACTGGCGAGCCATGCGAGAAGCCAGGTCGGTATAGCCGATGATGGTCACGCCGTACTTGACGACAGCCTGGCCGGGCTCTGTGAGCTCGCAGTTGCCGCCTTGCTCGGCAGCCATGTCCACGATCACGCTACCGGGCTTCATGGTCTTGACCATTTCTGCCGTGATCAGCTTGGGCGCCGGCTTGCCGGGGATCAGCGCGGTGGTGATGATGATGTCGGCATCCTTGGCCTGCTGCGCATACATCTCGCGCTGCGCGGCCTGGAAGCCTTCGCTCATGACCTTGGCATAACCGCCGCCGCCTGAGCCCTCTTCCTCATAGTCCACCTTGACGAACTCTCCGCCGAGCGAGACCACCTGATCGGCCACTTCTGCACGCGTATCGTTGGCGCGAACAATCGCACCCAGGCTGGCAGCGGCTCCAATGGCCGCCAGACCGGCCACGCCAGCGCCTGCGATGAACACCTTGGCAGGCGGCACCTTGCCAGCGGCCGTGATCTGGCCATTGAAGAAGCGACCGAACGCATTGGCGGCTTCGACCACTGCGCGGTAGCCGCTGACGCCAGCCGTCGAGGTGAGCGCATCCATCTTCTGCGCACGGCTGAGGGTTCGAGGCAGTGCATCAATGGCCAGCGCAGTGACCTTGCGCTCCGACAGTGCCTTCATCAGGTCCGGATTCTGTGCCGGCCAGATGAAACCGATCAGGGCCTGCCCTTCGCGCATCAGCGCCACTTCGTCCATGGAAGGCGCGCGCACCTTGAAGACGATGTCGCTGCTGCCCCACAGCTCGGCAGCCGTAGGGGCGATGCTGGCACCCGCTTCGCGGTAGTCGTCGTCGCTGAAATTGGCCAGCTCGCCAGCGCCGCTTTCAACGATCACGGCAAAACCCAGCTTGATCAGCTTGACCACCACATCGGGGACGGTCGCCACCCGCTTTTCACCGGGAAAGTTCTCTTTGGGTACGCCAATGCGCTGGGGCGTGACAGACGCAGCGCCGGAATCGGCGGCTTCGTTCGTGGTGCCATTCGTCATGGGGAAGGTCCTCAGTCCAGAGTTTTCAAAGAAATGGGGGCACGGCCGCGAAGAGTCGTGTTCGTCGCGCGCCGGCAGAATCGGATACGGAAAACGGAATCGGGCCGCATACCGCCATTGCAGAGATGGCAAGCGGGATGCCACCAAAGATCCTGGGGCATTGAGAGCGAGCGCACGCGCCACCGCGGATGATCCGGTGGGTGCGCCTTAGGGGGCACGAAAGTCTCCTCGCTCTCCACTTGCTGAAATGGTCTGATACAGCTTCGTCTGGGGCAAGCTTACCCGAAACCTTAAGAAAGCTGACAGGGGTGTACCCTGTCACCGCAGGGGGTACCGGGCGACATTTGTCACCCGGGGGACGGATAATGGCGCGATGAATGAACGATGGAAGCCCAGTGCCACCGTGGCCGCCGTGATCGAACACAAGGGCCGCTACCTCCTGATCGAGGAGCACACGCCAGAAGGCCTGCGCCTGAACAACCCTGCCGGCCACCTGGACCCGGGTGAGAGCCCTGAGCAAGGTGTGGCCCGGGAAACGCTGGAAGAAACGGCCTATGAGTTCAAGCCGACCGCGCTGGTCGGCATCTACCTCTCGCGCTTTCACCGTCCGGCCACTGGCGAAGACGTGACGTACCTGCGCTTTGCCTACTGTGGCATGGTGGGCAAGCATCACCCCGACCAGCCATTGGACAAGGGCATTGTGCGAACGCTCTGGTTGACACCGGACGAGGTAAGGGCGAGCGCCAAACGGCACCGCAGTCCACTGGTGCTCCGTTGCATGGAGGACCATCTGGCGGGCAAGCGCTACCCGCTCGGCGTGGTGCACACCGACGGATCAATCTACGGTTAATTTCCGCTGTCATATAGGGCAGCACAAGGGCTGGGATAATTGGGGCCTTTTCACACTGTTTTCCATGATGCGTTGCGGATCAAAAGGCCCATGCGCAAGACGCGAAACGCAGCCGGGGTAGTCCCCCGGCCAGGCTTCGCAACGCCGCGCATGGGCGTTTTGGCCGCAACCCGAAGGGAATGGGTTGCAAACAGCACAACTCGTTTTTGCAGTCCCAGGTCAGACCCCAGTCTGGCCGTCGTCCCGCGCCTAGATTGACACTGCTTGCAACCAATTCGCACTTGGAAATCAGTGTGAACAGGCCCTACACGCTATGAAAAGCCCTGACCTGCCGACACCTTATTACCTGGTCGACAAGGCCCGACTGCTGCCCAACCTGGAGAAGATCGCGTGGTTGCGCGAGCGCTCCGGCGCCAAATCCCTTCTTGCGCTCAAGTGCTTTGCCACCTGGTCGGTCTTCGACTTCATGGCCGAGTACATGGATGGCACCACCAGCTCATCCCTGTTTGAAGTGCGGCTGGGCAAGGAAAAGTTTCCCGGCGAAACCCATGGCTATTCTGTGGCCTGGGCCGACCACGAGATCGATGAGGCGGTGGGCTATTGCGACAAGATCATTTTCAACACCGCTGCACAACTGCGCCGGTTCGACGCTGCGTCTCAAGGCAAGACACGCGGTCTGCGTGTGAACCCCGGCGTCAGCTCGTCCAGCTTTGACCTGGCCGACCCTGCACGACCGTTCTCCCGACTGGGCGAGCACGATCCGGCCACGATCGAAGCCACCATGAAAGAAGTCGGCGGCATCTCCGGCTTCATGTTCCACAACAATTGCGAGAACCGCCAGATCCAGCGTTTCGAAGACATGCTGGCGCACATCGAGCAACGATTTGGCCACCTGATCCGCCAGATGCAATGGATCAGCCTGGGCGGAGGCATTTCCTTCACCGCCGAAGGCTACCCGCTGGAAGCCCTGGCCGAGCGACTCAAGCGCTTTGCCGACACTTATGAGGTTCAGGTCTATCTGGAGCCGGGCGAAGCGTCTGTGCTGAACTCGACCACGCTGGAGGTCAGCGTGCTCGACACCATGAACAATGGCAAGAACCTCGCCATCGTCGACAGCTCCATCGAAGCCCACATGCTCGACCTGCTGGTGTATCGGTACGCCGGACGCATGCAGCCCGACGAGGGCGAACACGAGTGGATGGTGTGCGGCAAGTCTTGCCTGGCCGGTGACATCTTCGGCGAATTCAGGTTCGGCCAGCCACTCAAGGTAGGTGACCGCTTGTCCATCGAAGATGGCGCTCCCTACACCATGGTCAAGAAGAACTGGTTCAACGGCGTGCAGATGCCATCCATCGCCATCAAGGAGCTGGACGGTCAGATTCGCCTCGTCCAGCGCTTTGGCTACGAAGATTTCGCCGCTGCATTGTCCTGAGCGGCAAGCACCGGCCAACCATCCATTGAATGACAAGAAGGACAGTTAGCGAAGTGAAACGGAACGTTCTCATCATTGGCGCCGGCGGCGTCGCCCAGGTGGCCGCACACAAGTGCGCGCAGAACAACGACGTGCTGGGCGACATCCATATCGCGTCCCGCAAGATTGCCAAGTGCGACGCCATCATTGCCAGCATCCGGGAAAAAGGCAGCCTCAAGGTCAGGGATGGCTTGCTCCAGTCCCACCTCATCGATGCCATGGACACCGCCGCGGTGGCGGAGCTGATCCGCCAGACGGGAACACAGATCGTCATCAACCTTGGCAGCGCGTTCGTGAACATGTATGTACTGGAAGCTTGCCTGCAGACAGGCGCTGCCTACATGGACACTGCCATTCATGAAGATCCGCTCAAAATCTGCGAAGCGCCACCCTGGTACGCCAACTACGAGTGGAAGCGGCGCGAGCGATGCGCAGAAGCGGGTGTCACCGCCGTGCTCGGCATTGGCTTCGACCCAGGCGTTGTCAACGCCTACGCTCGCCTGGCCGAAGACAAGTTCCTCGACACCATCGAAAGTGTCGACATCATCGACATCAATGCCGGCAGCCATGACCGCTGGTTTGCCACCAATTTCGACCCTGAAGTGAATTTTCGCGAGTTCACCGGCACCGTCCTGACCTGGCAAAAGGGCCAGTGGCAAGAGAACAAGATGTTTGAAGTGGGCCAGACCTGGGATCTGCCCGTGGTCGGCGAGCAAAAGGCCTATCTCACGGGTCATGACGAGTTGCACTCACTGTCGCAACGCTACCCGCAAGCCGATCTGCGCTTCTGGATGGGCTTTGGCGATCACTACATCAACGTCTTCAATGTGCTCAACAACCTGGGCCTGCTCTCAGAGCAACCTGTCAAGACACATGAAGGACTGGAAGTCGTGCCCCTCAAGCTGGTCAAGGCAGTGCTGCCCGATCCGGCCAGCCTGGCACCGAGCTACAAGGGCAAGACCTGCATTGGCGATCTGGTCAAAGGCCAGAAGAATGGTCAGCCTGCAGAAGTCCTGGTGTACAACGTGGCCGACCATGAGCAGGCCTATGCCGAAGTGGGCAGCCAGGGCATCTCCTACACGGCTGGGGTGCCCCCCGTGGCCGCCGCCATGCTGATTGCCAACGGCACCTGGGACACCGGCACCATGAACAATGTCGAAGACCTGGACCCGGCGCCGCTGCTGACGCTGATGGACACCATCGGGCTGACCACCCGCGTTCGGGACGCCAAGGGCGATCGCCCATGGAATGCCTGAGACACGACCCCATGCGCGCGATGGCGAGGTGAGTGAACAGACCCGCTGAAGCGGGTCCTTTTTTTGCCTCGGCTAGCTCTCGACGTTTGCTCGCCGTGTCAGCCTCGGTATGTCCCAGTGGTGAGCGATTTCCCTTAACAGCAGCAAGATGGCATCACCTTGCGATGTCGCTCCAAAGCGCACCCGGCCTGCCGTGACGCTGCCTTGCGCCGCCTCTGCCCAGGTGCGAAAAGCGGACTCCAGCACCTCGCGCGTGAGCGTACCGCCGTTCACTGGCAGCAGCGCAGTGTGTGGCGCCACGAGCTTGTCAAACGCATCCGCATTCAAACTGGCTGACTCTGGCGCTGAAGCCCACGTCGCCACCGACTGCAGTGCGTCTTCGATGTGATCGATGGCGCACTCGATGTCGGCGGCCTTGGGTTCGCCGGGCCAGGCAAAGCTGTCCATGCGCGACCAGCCCAATGCCAGCGTCGCGGAATGGTCGCCCACCGAAACAGAGAGCGCCCGGGCCGACAGGTCCAGCCTCAGCTCGCTGGCCACGTGCATGCCCGCCGCGCCATTCGCGCCATTCGCGCCATTCACGCCGGTACCGCTTGACCTGCGGGCTCAGTGAGCAAAGCCGGAACGGTGCCGAACACGAAAGAGTCCATGGACAACACCCCGTGCGTGAAGCCGCCGTCCACCACCGTGCCCGGTGGCTCATCGCCTGCAGCCCCTGCGGCCACCATGAGCGGCCACAGGTGCTCGGCGGTGGGGTGAGCACGGTGGGCGTGCGGTGCTTCGTGCATGGTGCGGCGCAGCGCCTGGTGCTGGCGCCCTGTGACGGCTGTGCGAATCCACTCTGAAAACTCTCGCGCATAGGCCACGGGCTCTCCGCCACCATCCCACTGCACTTCGTACAGGTTGTGCGTCAGACTGCCGGAGCCGACGATGAGGACACCTTCGTCTGCCAGCGGTGCCAGCGCCTGGCCGAGCGCATAGGCAGAGTCACCTTGTGTGGTTCGTGGCATGGACACCTGGAACACCGGGACGCTCGCATCCGGGAACAAGTGCATCAGCGGCACCCAGGTGCCATGGTCGAAGCCCCATTGGGTATCGGGCTGGGCATCCCAGCCGGCGTCCCGCAGGGCTTCCAGGGCACGCTGAGCCACTTCCGGTGCACCTGGCGCCGGATAGTTCAGCCGGTAGAGGGCGGGATCAAAGCCGCCAAAGTCGTGGATGGTTTCCGGTGATGCCGTCACCGCCACGCGGGGCTGAGGTGTCATCCAGTGTGCGGATACGACCAGTACGGCTTTGGGCGTGGGCAGGCTTTGTCCCAGCGCCGTCAAGGCTGGGCCTGCCACACCGGGTTCCAGCGCGAAGCTGGGTGCGCCGTGGGACACAAAGATGCTGGGGAGGCGCCCCATCTCTGGACGCCAGGCAATCGAACTCGACATGATGATGGGCCTTTCTTGCGGCTCCGGCACCTTGCCCGAGCCCTTGGCGGAAACGAAAATCAAGCTGTTTCCGCTGTCTGCCCATCAGTTTGAGGCTTCGACCATTCATTTGAATCGATCTTGTTTGAAGATTTCATTCAACGAATTTGAATGCATTTGGGGCGCGACCTTCATCACTCAGTATCGCTCCTTCACCCCTGTCACCATGGCCTTGATCAGTCGGGTGCGCTCCTTGCGCCCCATGAACAGCGCAGCGGCTGCATGGATGGCGGCGGCCAGCATCAGGCCGTTGGCCAGCAGTTCGTGCAGCTCTTCAAGCCATTCTTCGCCCCAGAAGGCGTCCAGCCCCTGCATCCAGCCGGTCACGCCCAGGGAGAGCACGAGCGCCATCAGGAGCAACATCATGAGTGCGCCCAGGGGGTTGTGGCCCCAGTGAAAGGGGGCGGCCCCTGCGCGAAGCCCTGCGAGGTGCGTGCGCAGCCTCGAGGGCGTCGGGAAGAAGTCGGCAAAGCGGGCATGTCTGGAACCGACGAAGCCCCAGACGATGCGGGCCATGACCAAACCGGCGGCGATGTAGCCCGCCCATTCATGCGGCGGATCGCCCTCCTCGAGCACAAAATAGTTGAGCAGCACGCAGCTGACCAAAGACCAGTGGAAGAGGCGAACAAACAGGTCCCAGACGGGCTGGGATCCCTGGCCGCGATGAACGGGAATCGGGCTGGCGGACATACGCGCTTTTTTCTCCTGGTTCCGGGGTAAAGCCCGAGGGCAATCAGTCGTCGATTTCCTGCTTCACGATCTCGGCTGACGCGGGGTTGAAGTAGATCTCGACTTTCTTGCCGTCTTTGTTCCAGCCGTAGATCTCATAGCAGTTGCCCTTGGTCACTTTGAAGTTTTTGACCTTGTAGCCCTGGTCCTTGAGGTCTTGCTGGAACTTGGCTTCCGGAATCCATTTTTCCTTGGGCGCATCGCATGAAGGGCCTGCCATGGCGGCGGTAGCGGTGAATGCGAGTGCGGCGGTGATCAACAGTGCTTTTTTCATTTCTCGTCCTTGGATAGATAAGGTGTGGTGGACAGGGATATATGACTCTGTCCGGTTGCTTTCATTCCGATCGGGGGAAGCTCTGCAGCGCTTCTCTCGCGGTGAGGGGATTGAAATCCGCCCAGATGAAGCCAAGCTTAAAAATTGAACATGCAGCGCGTGAGGTTTCGGTTCAGACGTAACACGGTGTCAGCGCCCGGGCTGGGATAATCGGGCAATGAGCAAAGCACAAAGAGTGGTGGTCGGCCTGAGCGGCGGTGTGGATTCCGCGGTCAGCGCGTGGCTGCTCAAACAACAGGGCTACGAAGTCATCGGTATCTTCATGAAGAACTGGGAAGACGATGACGACAGCGAGTACTGCTCCAGCCGGCAAGACTGGATTGACGCCGCCAGCGTGGCAGACGTGATCGGCATCGACATCGAACACGTGAACTTCGCAGCCGAATACAAAGACCGTGTGTTCGCGGAGTTCCTGCGCGAGTACCAGGCCGGCCGCACACCCAACCCCGACATCCTGTGCAATGCCGAGATCAAGTTCAAAGCCTTTCTCGACCACGCCATGCGCCTGGGTGCCGAGAAGATTGCCACCGGCCACTACGCCCGCGTTCGCCTGAACGAGAGCACCGGCAAGCATGAATTGCTCAAAGGCCTGGACCCACTCAAGGACCAGAGTTACTTCCTGCACCGGCTCAACCAGGCGCAGTTGTCCAAGACCTTGTTCCCGGTGGGCGAGCTGCCCAAAACCGAAGTGCGACGCATTGCTTCGGAAATCGGCCTGCCCAATGCCAAAAAGAAGGACAGCACCGGTATCTGCTTCATTGGCGAGCGTCCGTTCCGAGACTTCCTCAATCGCTACATTTCCAAAGAACCCGGCCCGATCAAGGACGAGACCGGGCGTGTCATCGGCAAGCATGTGGGGCTGAGCTTTTACACGCTGGGCCAGCGCCAGGGCCTGGGCATTGGTGGTGTGAAGGCCAAGGGTGCGCAAAAGGGCGGCAACGAACACGCGCCCTGGTTTGTGGCACGCAAGGACATTGATGAAAACACGCTGCGGGTGGTGCAAGGGCACGATCACCCCTGGCTGCTCTCGCCGTCGCTGAAGGCGATCGACACCAGCTGGTGTGCTGGCGAGCCACCGGCCAACGCAGGCATCGCTGCCAAGACCCGTTACCGACAGGCCGATGCGCCCTGCTCACTGGAAGTGCAAGGCGGTGGCGAAGGCTTTGTGCTGCGCTTTGAGGAAGCGCAATGGGCGGTCACGCCTGGGCAAAGCGCCGTGCTGTACGACGGTGACGTTTGCCTGGGCGGCGGTGTCATCGACAGCGACGCTTTTCACCTTCCCGACTGACACAACGCGCCGGCGCCACCGCCACAGAAATGCCACATCGGCCAGCGCGGACTTATTGTGGACTTGCGAAATACCCCTAGGAGTATCATACTTGGCAGTTTAGAGCACCTCGACTGGCAATGACCGGGTCCTTCTTCGGGGTGTCATGCAGGACCCACAGAATTGACCTGAAGGAGCGATCGGCCATGTCCCCAACCTCACGCCTGCAAGTTGAATCCCTGTTCGATCCGGCCACCAGCACGTTCAGCCACATCCTCTGGGACAGTGCGAACAGCCAGGGCGCCATCATCGACAGCGTGCTCGACTACGACCCGAAATCCGGCCGCTCCAGCACCGAGAGCGCCGACAGGCTCGTCGCCCGCGTCAAGGCACTGGGGGTGCAGGTGCAGTGGATTCTGGAGACCCACGTCCACGCAGACCACATCTCGGCCGCGCCCTACCTGAAGCAGGCACTGGGCGGGCAGGTCGCCATCGGCGCTCATGTACGCACCGTGCAAAAGACCTTTGGCCAGCTGTTCAATGCCGAAGAGGCGTTTGTACGCGACGGCAGCCAGTTCGACCGGCTGTTTGAGGACGGCCACCATTTCCAGATCGGTGAACTGCAGGCCTTGGCGATGCACACGCCGGGCCACACACCCGCCTGCATGACCTATGTCGTGCGGGACCACAGCGTGGACCCGATCCGCACCGTGGCCTTTGTGGGGGACACCTTGTTCATGCCGGATTTCGGCACCGCCCGTTGCGACTTCCCCGGCGGCAGCGCTTCCACGCTGTATCGGTCCATCCAGAAAGTGCTGGCCCTGCCGCCTGAGACCACGCTCTACCTGTGCCACGACTACCCACCCGAGGACAGAGCGGCGCAATGCATCACCACCGTGGCCGAGCAGCGTGCAGCCAACATCCATGTGCACGAGGGCATCGCTGAAGCCGATTTCGTGGCCATGCGGGAGAAGCGCGATGCCACCCTGGACATGCCAGTCCTCATCCTGCCATCGGTTCAGGTGAACATGCGGGCTGGCCATTGGCCCCCGGCAGAGGACAATGGGATAACCTACCTGAAAATTCCGGTCAACGCCGTCTGATCCAGACTGTCGCCCGTATGGCGCAGCCTGCCGGGCGCACGCCCTGTGACGCCACGCCACGCATGAGACACACCCTCAAGGACTGGCTGCCCATTGTGCAATGGGGCAGCCGCTACGACCGCAGCACGCTGGTGGCAGACCTCACCGCGGCTGCGATCGTCACGCTGCTGCTCATTCCGCAAAGTCTTGCACTGGCCCTGCTCGCCGGCATGCCCGCCCAGACCGGGCTGTACGCCAGCATGCTGCCCATCGTGGTCTACGCCCTGCTGGGCAGCAGCCACCAGCTGGCCACCGGCCCCACCGCGCTGCGATCCATCATGTCGGCCTCTGCTGTTGGCGCTGTGGTGGCCAGCACCGGCGCCGACTTTCTGGCCACCTCGGCGCTGCTCGCCCTCATGTGCGGGGTCATCATGCTGGCCATGGGCTTGCTGCGACTGGGCTTTGTGGCCAGCTTCCTCAGTCACCCGGTGCTCACAGGCTTCATCTCGGCGGCGGGGCTGCTCATCGCTGCCAGCCAGCTCAAGTACTTCCTCGGCATTCCCATCAAGGCGGGCAATGTTCCTGAGCTGCTGGGCAGCCTCCAGGCCCTGCCCGCAGGGCCGCACATGCCCACAGCCCTGACTGGCCTGGCTGGCCTGGCCCTGCTCTACGCCTCACGCCGCTGGCTCAAAAGCCTGCTGCTTTCAGCCGGCCTCGGCCAGGGCGTGGCCGATCTCCTGCACAAGGCGGCGCCCCTGTTCATCCTGATCGGTTTCATCGCCCTGAGCTGGGCCATGGATCTGGGCGGGCGCGGCGTGGCGGTCGTGGGCAAGGTGCCTTCCGGCCTTCCGTCGCTCTCGCTGCCCTCATGGGGAGACGCACCCCTGCAGCTGGTGCAGGCGCTGCTCGTCCCTACCATCCTCATCAGCCTGGTGGGATTCATCGAGTCCGTGTCGGTGAGCCAGTCCATGGCCGCCAAGCGGCGCGAGCGCATTGACCCCGATGCCGAATTGCGCGGGCTCGGCGCGGCCAATATCGCCGCCGGCCTGACTGGCGCCTTCTCGGTCGGGGGCAGCTTCTCACGTTCAGTGGTCAGCAGCGATGCCGACGCGCGCACCCCTGCCTTCGGCATCTTCACGGCGGCCATCCTGGCCATCACGGCCCTGTTCTTCACGCCTGCGTTGTTCCACCTGCCGCAAGCCGTCCTGGCCGCCACCATCATGGTGGCTGTGCATTCACTGCTCGACTTCGGTAGCTTCGCGCGCACCTGGCGATATTCCCGGATCGACTTCATTGCCATGGCACTGACCTTTGTGGTCACCTTGATGGTGGACATTGTCAGCGGCCTGGCCACCGGTGCGGTCGTCTCCATCGTGCTGCACCTCTGGCGCTCCAGTCGCCCCCACATCGCTGAAGTGGGCCGCGTCCCCGGCACCGAACACTATCGCAACATCCTTCGCCATGAGGTTCATACCATGCCGGGCGTCATGGGGCTTCGCGTCGATGAGAGCCTCTACTTTGCCAACGCCCGCTACCTCGAAGACCACGTATCGGCACAAATGGCCAGTCATCCTGACGTCACCGACCTTGTGCTGCAATGCACTGCTGTCAACGACATCGACGCCAGCGCGCTGGAGAGCCTGAAAACCATCAATGCTCGGCTCAGGGATGCCGCCGTTCGCCTGCACCTGAGCGAGGTGAAAGGCCCGGTGATGGATCGCCTCAAGCGCAGCGACTTGCTCGATCAGCTCAGCGGGCAAGTGTTCCTCACCCACCATCAGGCCATGACCGCCATGGAGCAGGCCAGGTCCGACCCGGCTGCGGCCATCTGAACCAACACGGTTATGGCCGTCTGTGCTCAGGCCTTGCGCCGGAGCAGGCGAACATGCATTGGGCGCACGAAGTCTGCGCCATTCGGTGTCTGGTGTGGCTCGTACACACCCCGCACCTTGGCCAGCATCTCCTCCGTGATGTGGTGGTCGGCAAAGCTGGGGTACATCATGCGTTTGGCGAAATCTTCAAAATCGGCATAGTGCACCGATTGCGCAAACCGTTCCTCGCCTGCCGCTTCCCACTGCCTGCCATCCGCCAAGGCCCGGTCCAGCGCGGCCTGCGCCGCGGGACGCACCACGCCTTCGTCGTTGTACAGGCGAATGAGCTCGTTCAGAGCGCCACCGTAGATGGGCTCTGACACGTAGAGAAAGCCACCAGGCTTGAGCACCCGCGCCACTTCGCTCAGCGCCTGGTCCATCAAGGGCATGGGCACATGGTGCAAGGATTTGAGCATCACGGCGATGTCAAAACTCGCGTCCGCGAATGGGATGTCTTGCGCGCCCGCTGCCACGAAGTTCAACCCCTCCTGCGGATGGGCCAAGTTGCGCTCATGTTGAATGGCATCGACTTCCAAACCCGTGACCTGACACGCAGGCCAACGCTGGAGCAGTTGCCGCGCCGTTCGGGCATTGCCGCATCCCAGCTCAATGATGCGCTGGTTGCTCAAGCCCATCAGTCGGTCCATCAGCACCAGCTCGTCTTCCTGCAAAGGCAGGCTGTCGGGTGGCTGGAGGGGTTCGAGGTAGGAAGCTGAAATCATGCGTCGGACTGCACTGAGAGGTTGAACGAATGAACGAACGAGCGAACGGGTTCATGTTGGCATTCTTCTGCAAGCATCGGCTGCTCCGCCTTCATCAAAGTCAATCGCGGGCCACTTTCAGATGGCCTTGGCCAGATAGAGCCCGTCGGTCGTCAAACCGTAAATGCCAGGGTTCTTTCCACGCCCTTCGATCTCTTCGCGAAACACCAGGTCGTTGGCCGCCAGCGTCTGCAGCCCCTGCGAAATGGCGCGGGGGGTTGCGCTGCTCAGCACATGGCTTATTTCACTGAATCGACAGGCGCCGCTACCAATGGTGGAAACCAGCGGCATACCCCAGCTGGACAGCGATCCAGGCGCGAGCCCCAGCTTCTGCTGCGCAGCGTGAAGCGGCGCCGCACTTGCAGCGATAGCCGCGCCCTCTGAAGTCAGCACATACTCCGGACGCAGCGGATGCCCGTGGCCTGGGTTGCGCGCCACCCAGCCTGCCTCACCCAGCGCTTGTAGGGTACGCACCAGGCTGTCCCGGGGGGCGCCCACCCGGTGCAGCAGCTCGACGAAGCGCGCCCCCTTGTGCGTGAGCAGATCCTCCAGCACAGCCAGGTTCCATCGCCCTCGACACAGGGCAATCAGGTCATCCATCGCAAGATTTGACGGCATCGGCTAATAACTATACATTCCAGACCATATAGACACAATATCAGCGCAAAACAGAACCGACAGGAGAGAAACCATGACACTCGCATACACCCCCGAACTCAGTGCTTCCATTGGCGTTACAGACCTGGAAGCATCGCTCGCCTGGTACACCGATGTGCTGGGTTTTGAGCTGCTCTACAAGCTCGATGATATGGGCTGGTGCGAGCTGACCACCGGCGTTCCCGGCGTCACCGTCGGACTCTCCCAGGTGGAAACCGTGGTTCACGGCGGTGGCGCCACCAACGTCTGGGGCGTGAAGGACATCAACGCCGCCAAAGCGCACCTGGACGCGAAAGGCGTCAGGCAAGACGGCGATATCCAGCACATCCCCGACATGGTCAAGCTCATCACGTTCTTCGATCCGGACGGCAACGCCATGATGTTTGCCGAGAATTTGCAGTCAACTTGAAGTTGCAATTCAAAGCTGGCCCAACCCTCCCACGCGTCATCCCATAGGCTTCCCAGCCACACATCGGCAGAAAAGACAACCCTACACCCTAGGGTTCCCGCCATGGCAGACCTTCCCGAACTGATATATAACCAAACACCAATATTTGGAGGTCTGGACCATGAACCAGCTGACATCTTCTTCTGCCCTGCCGTTCTTCCGGTTCGGTGAACGTGTCGAAGGCTATGCCGTGCCGGTGCTCAACGAGCGAGCGGTGCGAGCGGCGGCGGGGATTCTGTTTTTTGCGGCGGTGGTGTCTTTCATGAACGCCTTCCTCACCGCGAACTACCAGCCCACGCGCCTGTTCGTGATCATTTTTCTGGCCGACATGACGCTGCGCATGATCGACCCGCGCTGGTCGCCCTCGATGATCATTGGGGGATGGATTGTGCGCAACCAGACGCCCGAATGGGTGGGTGCGCCGCAAAAGCGTTTTGCCTGGGGCCTGGGCATGTTGCTCGGCATGACCATGATGTACCTGATGGTCTTCAACCGCTACATGGGGCCGCTGAACATGCTGGTGTGCGCCAGCTGCCTGACGCTGATGTTCTTTGAAACCGCGTTCGGCATTTGCCTGGGCTGCAAGCTCTACAACGTGTTCAACAAGGAAAAGGCGCAGCTCTGCCCTGGCGGTGTGTGCGAAGTGCCCATTCGCAAGAGCCCGATGCTGCGCGCTGGTGAAATCATCACCTTGGTGGTGTTTGCTGCGGGCGTGTATGTGGCGGCCGGCTGGGTGAAGAGCACGGGGGCCGTCCAGGGCGGTTTCGACGAATTTGCCACCGTGGAGGAAATGGGCCTCACCGGTGTGGCGGGCGAGTCCGACGCCGAACGCTGCGAGGTGCCGGCCTTTGCCAGGCTCCTCGGTCATGAAGACCAATGGAAGAAGCACAACAACTGCCCATAGGATGGACTGGAATGGGGCTCCAGAAGCAGGTGTGACAAGTGGCTGTTGGGGGCACACCGCATATTTCTGTCCGTGGGTGCACCAGGAAGAAAAAGCCGTGAGATGATGCGCGCTTGAGGCCTTCACCTGAGGGTCCGCCCGTCATTCGCAAAGGTCTTCCATGCCCGCCACTGCCACCTCCGCTCCTTCTGGCACGCTGACCCCACACGCACCGTCCTACTACGCCCATTCGGCCCACGCGGCGCCGCCACGCCCGCCACTGCAGGGCGCCACCGAAGCCGATGTCTGCATTGTCGGCGCCGGCTACACCGGCTTGTCGGCCGGCATCACGCTGGCTGAAGCGGGCATGAAGGTGGTGGTGTTGGAATCGGCCCAGGTGGGCTGGGGCGCATCCGGCCGAAACGGCGGTCAGATCGTCCACAGTTTCTCCCGCGACATCGACGTCATCGAGCGCCAATACGGCCCCGCCGTGGCCGAGCCCTTGGCGAAGATGATGTTCGAAGGCGCCAGCATCATCCGCGAGCGGGTGAAGCGCTACGGCATCGACTGCGACCTCAAGGACGGCGGCATTTTTGCGGCCATCAGCGAGCGCAAGGCCAAAGGCCTGCACGAGCAAAAGGCCTTGTGGGAGCGCTGGGGCCACCCGGGCATGCAGATCGTGGACACGCCCAACGACGTGCGACGCCTGGTGAACACCGAGCGCTACCACACGCTGCTGGTGGACCCCACCGGCGGGCATTTCCACCCGCTCAATCTGGCGCTGGGCGAAGCCGCCGCGCTGGAGAGCCTGGGCGGCCGCATTCACGAAGGCAGTGAGGTGACGCGCATTGACCGCGGCACGCACCCGGTGGTGCACACACGCGGCGGCGGGCAGGTCAAGGCCCGCTATGTCATCGTGGCGGGCAATGCCTACCTCGGCGGGCTGGAGCCCAAACTGGCCAGCCGTTCCATGCCCTGCGGCACGCAAGTCATTGCCACCGAACCACTGGGCGAGCGTGGCGATGCCCTCGTGCCATCGGACTATTGTGTGGAAGACAACAACTTTCTGCTCGACTACTTCCGCCTCTCGGCCGACAAACGACTCATCTACGGCGGCGGCGTGGTCTACGGCGCGCGCGAACCTTCAGAAGTGAAGTCGCTCATCCTGCCCAAGATGCTCAAGACCTTCCCCAGCCTGGAAGGCGTGAAGATCGACTTCGGCTGGACGGGCAACTTTCTCCTCACGCTCTCGCGCCTGCCGCAGTTGGGCACGCTGGAGCCCAACATCTATTTCTCACAAGGCTGCTCGGGCCACGGCATCACCTTCACTCACCTGGCTGGCCGAGTGGTAGGCGAAGCCATCAAGGGCGATGCGACGCGCTTTGGCGCCTTTGCGCGCTTGCCGCACCACCCCTTCCCGGGCGGGCGCATGTTCAGGGTTCCGTTCACCGCCATGGGCGCTCTCTGGTACCAGATGCGCGATCAGTGGGGCATCTGAAACGGATCACCCCTAACAAGCTCGAGCCCTGGTCAGGTGTTCAAGCCGCTCCCGTTTCGTCCTCGCCAATCACGATGCGTGAGTCGCTGACGAAGGCGTAGCGCGGCACTTCCAGGTTGGTCGGCGCCGGTTTGTTCTTGAACACGCGGCCCGCAAAATCGAAGGTGGAGCCGTGGCAGGGGCAGAAGAAGCCCCCTGACCAATCGGCCGGAACGCTGGGGTTGCTGGTGCCTTCGGGCAGCGTCACGGGCGAACAACCCAGGTGCGTGCAAATGCCCACCGCCACAAAGATCTCCGGCTGGCGGGAACGGGTGGCGTTCTGCGCATAGTCCGGCTGCTGGTCCTTGGCCGAGTCCGGGTCGGCCAGGTCGTGGGTAGCGCTGGCCAGGCTGGCCAGCATCTCGGGCGTGCGCCGCAACACCCAGACCGGTTTGCCCCGCCATTCCGCAGTGATCATCTGCCCTGGTGCCAGACCACTGATGTCCACTTCCACTGCTGCGCCTTGTGCCTTCGCACGCTCGCTGGGAGCAAAGCTGCTCACCAGCGGCACCGCTACGCCGGCCGCAGCCGCCGCGCCCATGGCGCTGCTGGCGAGAATCCAGGTGCGGCGGTCGGAGGTCGAAATGGGTGAAGCAGGATGTATGACGGCAGATGACATGGCAGTTTCCCAGGCAAGGCGACGACGAAGCGGGCAAAGCCCGGTCAGCTCGCCCTTTGCGTCACCTTATCCCGCCATCGCACATGGCTGCCATGACAAATCGCATGTCGCGACGCGAACACCAAACCCGCGGAATTGTCGCGTCAAATCACCGCATGGCCGGCGCCGTCAATGCCCGCCCGAATGCAGCTTGTCGTGAATGCGCTTGGTCAGACGCCAGACACCAAACAGCACCACCGGTATGGACACACCTGCCACAATTTCCGGGCTGAGTGGCAGGCCGGCCAGCTTGCCGGCCTTGGCGAAGTAGTAGACCAGGCTCACCACGTAGTAGGAGATGGCCGCGATGGACAGGCCCTCCACTGTGGTCTGCAGGTTGAGCTGCAGCTCTTGCCCGCGGGTGAGCTTCTCCAGCAGCTGCCGGTTCTGCTCTTCGGTGGCAATGTCGACCCGTGTGCGCAGCAAGGCACTGGCGCGGGAGATGCGCTCGGACAGCGAGGTCAGCCGGTGTGAAGTGGCAGCCACCGTGGCCATGGCGGGCGAGAGCCGGCGATGCATGAACTCGCTGATGGTCTGCGTGCCGGGGATCGGTTGCTCGCGCAGTTCGGCCACGCGCTGTTCGACCAGATCGTGATACGCGCGGGTAGCGGAGAACCGATAGGCGTGTTCGGCGGTCAGTCTCTCCACGCCTGCCGCGAGCGACACCAGCGTGTCGAGCAGCGCCTGATCGGAAGTGCTCTTGTTCTCCAGCTGAGAGGTGATGTCCACCAGTTGTCGCTCGGCCATGCCGAGCTGAGGGCCCAGCAGCTTGGAGACAGGCAGGCCCTTGAGTGCCATCAGCCGATAGGTTTCGAGCTCGATCAGCCGGGCTGAGATGCGGCCCGCACGGGTTTCACTGGTGCCCGGTGGCGCAATGATGAGCATGCGCTCGTAACCGGTCTCACGCAACTGGAAGTCCGTGACGATGATGGAGTGGCGCTGATTGCCCATGAGGGAGGCCACCACCGGGTGCTCGCCCAGCCAGGTGCGGGCATCGTCCAGGCGTGCAACCGGGTCTGACAGGTCGCCCTCGACCATTGCGATCTTGATGGCAGAGAACGTGCGACCGGGAATACCTGCGATCCACGCCGGCGAAATGGACTCGTGCACCGGCAGCTCGGGGTCGCACACGCCCAGGCCAGCACCTTCGGGCAAGGGCTGCACGATGGAGTAACGGGTGAACTCGGTGTGCCGCTCCCACTTGAGGGTGCAGCCATCCAGGCGCAAGCGCAGAAAGTTGTCGGAAAGCTGGTCGATATTGAGCGAGGCTTGCCCGGAGAGCTTTTGCAGGTGAGCCAGCTCATCTTCTCGCCGCACATCGCTGTTGAACACTGCCACGTAGATCACCAGCGCGGGCAGTCGGATGCGTGCCGGAGGGCGCGCATGCACCTCGTCGTGCAGCACCCTGCGCATGGCGTCGTCAGCTGGCAGGTGGTGTGTGGTGGTCGTCGTCATGTCAGAAAGCGAGGCGAAGCGATGGAAGAAGCAACGGGTGGAAAGCTCAGGTGGGGAAGCAATGGCCAATGCGATCAGGCTGAGCGGCAACCCACCCATCGGGTGACCCTGGCCAGCCCCTGATGACCAGGCCCTTCGTCAAGCGTCGTCTCGCCTTCCCAGGACAGCACAGGCGTGAGCAAACCGCCAAAATCGGCATCGAGCAGCGTGGGTGTCATCAGCATGTCCACGTCTTTCGGGCCGCCGCTGTTGTGCTTGAGTTGTTCAGGATGGAAGCCTTCCAGGATCAACCAGCCGCCGGGACACAAGGCTTTGGCCAGCCGTTGGTGTGCTGCTGCACGAATGCTCGATGGCAGATGGACATAGACGAGAACAACAGCATCGAACTGACCGGCAGGTGGCGTCCATTCGGCCAGGTCCGCCAGAACCGTATCGACCTTGACGCCTCGCCCGGACGCCAGACGAGCCCCTTTCTCCAGGCCGACGCTGGAGCTGTCCATGGCTGTCACGTCAAAGCCCTGCTCCGCCAGCCAGACGCTGTTGCGCCCTTCCCCGTCACCTGGCACCAGTACCCTGGCGCCGGGCGGCAACCGGTGCGCCTGTTCGGCCAGAAATGCATTGGGGCGGGTGCCATATTTGAAGGCGTCACCCGAGAAGCGTTCGTCCCAGAAATTCATGCCGCCAACCATATCGCAGATCATCATCACCCACACATCCGGCGCGCAAAATTTCCCGCTTGCGACACCGACCCTGTCACACCTTGCGTGGCATCCACCTCTTTCTTGTGCAGACGCCACCGGCATGCCCAAAAAGAAAACCCGCCAAAGCACGAAGCTTGGCGGGCACAAGGCCACGTCCGGGAGGAAAGACGTGGCGTCAGGGATCGGTCTGGTTTCGGTGACAAAACCAAGTCAACGCGTTATCGCATTAACAATGCTTTAAAGGTACCACGGACTTGGCTTGCGCGCACGGGGTACCTGCCATTTAGTTGTTACCAGCAGTTAGGCAAAGCTTGCTGGAACGCAAGCCAGTGCTCACTTTCAAGCGACCATCAGAACGGAATGTCGTCGTCCATGTCTTCAAAACCGCTGGCCTGCGGCGCCGGTGCTGGCGCGGGTGCTGCACGAGGCGCAGCAGGCGCACGGGCCGGCGCTGGCGCACGCGAGTAGCCACCACCGCCACCGCCGCCGCCTTCGCCACCGTCACGGCCGCCCAGCAGCTGCAATTCGGTGGCAATGATGTCGACGGTGTTCTTCTCGACACCGGACTGATCGGTGTACTTGCCGTACTTCAGGCGACCTTCCACGTAGATGGGGCGGCCCTTCTTCACATACTCGCCAGCGATCTCGGCCAGGCGGTCATAAAAGGTGATGCGGTGCCACTGGGTGTCCTCGATCATCTCGCCGGAGTTGCGGTCCTTGCGACGGCTGGAGGTGGCCAGACTGACATTGGCCACGGCCTGGCCAGAAGGCAGGTAACGGATTTCGGGGTCGCGGCCGCAATTGCCGACGAGGATGACTTTGTTCACTGAAGCCATGAAGCGTCCTTGGAAGTACCGGTTGTATGAGTGATCTGCTGAGGATCAGGATCGGTGCGCGCGACTGGGCACGGCCGCCCCATCCTGAGCTCCCTGGGCAAGAAGTGTTGCCGCAAAGCCGCGACAAGCAAACCCTCATTGTGCCCCAAGCGTCCCTTGCCAGGACAGATCGCCTCAATTGGTGACACAATAAGAGGCAGACCATGACCCGTGAGCCCGATTTTCTCCAAAACCTGCAGGACGAACTGTCAGATGGGCGAGCGTGGCTGGACCGCTCCATCGTCATGGGATACGCGGTTCTGGCAGGGCTTTTCGTGGTCATCTTCGCCCTGATGAGCGAATACGCTTTCGAGCTGTTCGAGCATCTGCGTGCCATCTCCCCCTGGATTGTTCTGGTCTGGACACCGGCCATCATGGCCCTGATCGTCTGGGCCACGCGACGCTGGTTTCCCGGCGCAGCCGGCTCGGGCATCCCGCAGGTGATGGTGGCCCTGGAGCCCGGTCTGCCCGAATCCACCCGCATGCGCTTTGTCTCCCTGCGCGTGACCCTGGCCAAGATGTTCCTGGGCGCATTGGGCATGCTGGCCGGTGCATCGGCCGGACGCGAAGGCCCATCGGTGCAGGTGGGTGCCGGCGTGCTCCACCACGCCCGCCGCTGGCTGCGCCCGGCCTCGGGCATTGGCGACCGTGGCCTGCTGCTCGCGGGTGGCGCGGCCGGAATCGCTGCGGCCTTCAACGCCCCCCTGGCCGGGGTGGTGTTCGCTATCGAAGAACTCTCCAAGCGCATGGAAGCGCGCTACAACGGCGTCATCATTGCCTCCATCGTGATCGCCGGTGTGGTCGGTATCGCCGTGTTCGGCAACGTCACCTACTTTGGCTCACTCGACAGCGAAAAGCTGGAGTTCCTGCCCAGCCTGGCCGTGGTGGTCAGTTGTGGCCTGCTCGGGGGACTGTTCTCCCGCCTCCTGTCAGCCTCCATGGCGGGCATGCCCGATACCTTCTGCCGATTCCGCCACCGGCATCCCGTGCGATTCGCCGCCATCTGCGGACTGGCCATCGGTGTGATCGGCATGGTCACCGGCGGAGCCACCTTTGGTGCTGGTGGCGAGGAAGTGCGCCACATGCTCTCGGGCGAGAGTGATATCTCGAGGGTCTACTTCCTGCTCAAGCTCATTGCCACCTGGCTCACCCAGTGGAGCGGCGTGCCCGGCGGCATCTTTGCACCCTCACTGTCCATTGGCGCTGGCATCGGGCACGACATCGCGCAAGTGGTCTCGGGCAGCAATGCCAGCACGCTGGCCCCCACGCTGATTGCCCTGGGCATGGCCAGCTTCCTGGCGGCCACCACCCAGGCTCCGCTGACCTCTTTCATCATCGTCATGGAAATGATCGATGGCCGCCCTCTGGTGCTGAGCCTGATGACCGCCTCCATGGTCGCCAGCCTGATCTCACGCATGATCAGCCGGCCGCTGTATGGCAGCCTCAAGGACATGATGATGGCCCGCAACCCCGGCCCCACGGTGGAGCAGCAGATCGTGCCGGAAGAGGAAGGGCCACCGCGCGAAGCCGATGTCATCGCAGCTCGCACAGCAGAAGAGGCAGAACAGGCCCGCGAAGCCGGCACCAGCCCGGACAGCGAGCTGCCAGGCTGGAAGCAAGGCGTCTTGCCGATTGACTCCCAGTTCGACGCACGGGACGGGGCTGCAGACGGGCCAGCCACTCCGTCAGACGGCAAGCCAAGCTGACAAGGCGGCCGTAGCCGTCAGCATGCCACCTTGCGCCGTTGAATCCACGGCGACTGGGCCGATGCAGCCGGGCGCGGGATGGATGCGTCGCGGCGCGAGAGGTGCCACATCAGCCAGTCAGGCAGTGCTTCATTGTCCATCGATAGAACATCGGGGGAGAAAAAGCAGCTGGGTGATGCGCCATAGCATTGGGTCCACACCTTTGCAAAATGCGCTGAATCGACAAAGCCCGCCGCCTGTGCAATGTCGGTCAGCGGGCTTTGTGTGCCCATGAATGTGGCCGCTGCACGGATCTTGCTGAAAAGGGCATATCGCCGCACCGAGAGCCCGAGACACCGGGCAAACAGGCGCGAGACATGATGGGCCGACAAGCCCAGTGCAGCACCGAGCGCCTCCAGCTCGCAGGAAGGGTCTTCGTCGAGCAGCACCATCATCGTTCGCACGCGCTCATCCAGTGGCGCTGGCGCTGGCCACCTGGACGCCACCTCCTTGACGGCCAGGGAGACCATGCGGTTGACATCGTTGCCGACAATCCGCCCTGCACTGAACCCCTCTGAGAGAGCCAGCAGCTGCGGGCAGTCGGCCCGGTCATAAACGTGAACGCCCACAGCAGGCCCTTTGGAGAACGCTGTGTAGCGCCCATGCGGTGGCTCCAGATCGATCAGGACGAAAGGCACGCTGTCGCACTGCAAGGTCTTGCGCAGCATGGGGGAGACGCTGATCACTTGGCCGGTCACGACGCGACCCTCGTACTGCACGGTCAGGGGCCGGTCGGTCACGGCGCACATGAGCGAGGCCGATTGGCGCTGTGTCACGTTGGCCAAGCCGTCGGTGGCGAAGATCAGTGCGTCACCCAATAGCCGAGCACGCGGCTTGCCGGGCACCGGGCTCGCGTCCGTCGCCGAGCCGGTGCATTCGTCCGGACACGGGTTTTCGTTGACCATGAGCGTCCATGTCATTCGCTTCCCCTTGAGTTGACTCGGCTGCAATCCTGCCTGCCCACCATCCTAGAGGGACGCGTCACCCACTACACCATGTCAGCTGTCAGACCTGCCATGCGAGGGCCGGAAGGCGGAAAGGCAGTCTAGAAAGCAGCGCCACGGTGGACTTGTACCGGATCGGCAATTCCCTCCGTGCAAACCCGCAGTGTTTGTATCGATTCGTGCTCAGGGAGGCGGATCAGGCCCGCTTGGCTGCTGCGGCCGGCACCTGCATGGGCGCGACCACCAGCCACCACAACGCAATCAGCCCGGCGCAGGCGATGAACAGCCCTGCCGCACCATGGCTGTGGTACAGCCACCCACCGGCTGCGCCGCCGGCAAAGAAGCCCAGCGACTGCATGGTGTTGAACACACCCAGTGCGGCACCGCGGGCGTGGGGTGGTGCCAGACGCGAGGTCAGGCTGGGCTGACTGGCTTCCATGGTATTGAAGCCAATGAAGAACACAAACAGCAAGCCGCCCAGACCCCAGAGACCAAAGGACTGTACGTCACTGCTGGCCCACCAGAAGCCCAGCTGCACCATGGCCAGCAAGCCAACGGCCATCAGGAAAACCAGCTTGAGCTTGCCTTTGCGTTCCATGGGGAACAGCACACCACCCATGACAAAGAGCGAGGCCACCACGGCCGGCAGATACACCTGCCAGTGCTGAGCCTTGGCCAGACCAGCTTCGACCAGCATGGCGGGCACTGCCATCCACATCGCCAACTGGACGGCATGCAAGGCAAACACGCCAAAGTTCATTCGCAGCAAGCCAGGGTGACGCAGCACTTCCACCAGCGCGTGCCCACGAACCTGGCCAATCTCGGCCGGCTTGTGCTGGGCGGGCTCTGCAGGGGCGACAAACAGCACGACGCCAATGGCCAGCAAAGCCAGCGTGCAGGTGAGGGCAAAAATGCCAGACAGCCCCACCAGTCCTGCCAGCCACGGCGACAGCATCAGGGACAGCGCGAACATGAGCGCAATGCTGGCCCCCACCATGGCCATGGCCTTGGTTCGCACCGTGTCGCGGGTCAGGTCAGCCAGGAATGCGGTGACCGCAGCTGAAATGGCACCCGCCCCCTGCAGCGCACGGCCAGCGGCCAGCCAGTCCAGCGTCGGCGCCCAGGCTGCCACGGCACTGCCAGCAGCGAACACCAGCAAGCCGGCGACGATGGTGGGCTTGCGGCCAAACTTGTCGGAAGCCAGACCAAACGGAATCTGCAGGAAGGCCTGCGTCAGGCCGTACAGCCCCATGGCGAAGCCCACGCGAGCGGCATCGTCACCGCCGGGCAGGCGGGCGGCTTCCAGCGCAAACACGGGCAGCACAATGAACAGGCCGAGCATGCGCAAGGCGAAGACCAACGCCAATGCACCGCTGGCCCGGCGCTCAGCAGAGGTCATGCGGGAAGCATCGGCGGGGATAGCGGTGGTCTCGGTTCCGGTCACTGTCTGCAAGAGAGGCAAGGGGGCGGGGATTCACAGTCTGGCCATTGTGCGGCCATGGTCGGGCGCCATGCCAACTGGCAAACGCTGCCCGCGTATTGTGCGCCAAGTTGATCGGGCACCCCGGCAGCCCGCACCAAAATCCCCGACGCTTTATGATGGTGGGTTGCCCCGCTCATTCACCAACGGGCTCGACTGGCCCGCAGCTTGCTTGTCGACTGAACCTTGAAAAAAGCCTCTCCAACGCCCTCCTCTGCCCATCCGGAACCCGCGCACCAGCCTGCCTCGGTGTTGTCGGTGCGGGGTGCGCGCACGCACAACCTCAAGAACATCGACATCGACATCCCCAAGCAGCAGCTGGTGGTGATCACCGGGCTGTCGGGGTCGGGCAAATCGAGTCTGGCGTTTGACACGCTCTATGCCGAAGGCCAGCGTCGCTACGTAGAGAGCCTCTCGGCCTACGCGCGGCAGTTCCTGCAGATGATGGACAAGCCGGACGTGGACCTGATCGAAGGCCTGTCACCCGCCATTGCCATCGAGCAAAAGGCCACCAGTCACAACCCGCGCTCGACCGTGGGCACAGTGACCGAGATCCATGACTACCTGCGTTTGCTGTTCGCGCGAGCGGGTACGCCGTACTGCCCTGACCACGATCTGCCACTGGCCTCGCAGAGCGTGGCGCAAATGGTGGACACCGTGCTGTCCATGAACGAGGGCACTAAGCTGATGATCCTGGCGCCGGTGGTGCGCGAACGCAAAGGCGAGTACGCCGAGCTGTTTGCCGACATGCAGGCCCAGGGCTTTGTGCGCTTCCGCCTGAACGGCGAGGTGGTGGAGGCCGAGGCACTGCCTGCGCTGAAGAAGAACGAGAAGCACAGCATCGATGTGGTGGTGGACCGGATCAAGGTACGGCATCAACCACCGCATTCCGAGAACCCTTTGCGCCAACGGTTGGCCGAGAGCTTCGAGACCGCATTGCGGCTGGCCGACGGCAAAGCCATTGCCATGGACATGGACACGTCTGAAGAACAGGCGTTTTCTTCCCGCTTTGCCTGCCCGGTGTGCTCACACACCATTGGTGAACTGGAACCACGCCTGTTCTCGTTCAATTCGCCACTCGGTGCCTGCCCTACCTGCGACGGCCTGGGCCACACCGATGTGTTCGACCCGGCCCGCGTGGTGGCCTTCCCTTCACTGAGCTTGTCCAGCGGCGCCATCAAGGGCTGGGACCGACGCAACGCCTATTACTTCGCCATGATCGAAAGCCTGGCGGAGCACTACGGCTTCGACCCGGAAGCTTCCTGGGAGAGTCTGCCCGAGAAAGTGCGAGACGTGCTGCTGTACGGCTCGGGTGAAGAAGACATCAAGTTCAGCTATGCGCTGGAGTCGGGCTCGCGCGCGGGCAAGACCATCAGCAAGAAGCACCCGTTCGAAGGCATTATCCGCAACTTCGAGCGCCGCTACCGGGAGACCGACAGCGCCAACGTGCGCGAGGAGCTGGCGCGCTATCGCGCCACGCACGCCTGCCCCGATTGCAATGGCACGCGTCTGCGCAAGGAAGCGCGCCATGTATTCGTGGGCGAGGGCAAGCAGCGCCAGCCCATCTACGCCATCAGCCACGTGACGCTGGGCGAGTCTTTCGATTACTTCCAGACCTTGCAACTCGAAGGCGCCAAGGCCGAGATTGCGGCCCGCGTGATCAACGAGATCCGCCTGCGCCTGAAGTTCCTCAACGATGTGGGCCTGAACTACCTGAGCCTGGACCGCAGCGCGGACACGCTCTCGGGTGGTGAGGCGCAGCGCATTCGCCTGGCCAGCCAGATCGGCTCTGGCCTGACCGGCGTGATGTACGTGCTCGATGAGCCGAGCATCGGCCTGCACCAGCGCGACAACGACCGCCTGATCGCGACGCTGCAACACCTGCGCGACCTGGGCAACACCGTGCTGGTGGTGGAGCATGACGAAGACATGATCCGCACAGCCGATCACGTGATCGACATCGGCCCAGGCGCTGGCGTGCATGGAGGCGAGATCATGGCCCAAGGCAGCTGTGACGATGTGATGAACAGCCCCGCGTCGCTGACGGGTCAGTACCTCAGCGGCCAGCGCAGCATAGCCGTGCCCAAGAAGCGCACTGCCTGGCTGCCAGCGAAAGCGGCAGAGCCACCGGCCAAACCCAAAAAAGGGGCAGCAGCCAAGCCGCGCTTCCCCATGGCGCCCAAGCGCAGCAACCACCCGGCGCACGCCACCGAAGAGGGCATGCAGTCCATCCGGGTGGTGGGGGCCAAGGGCCACAGCCTGAAGAACGTGACGGTGGATTTTCCGGTGGGTCTGTTCACCTGCGTGACGGGCGTCTCCGGCTCGGGCAAATCCACGCTGGTCAACGACACGCTCTATGCCGCCGTCTCGCGCACGCTGTACCGCTCGCATGAAGAACCTGCCCCACACGAGGCCATCGAGGGCATCGAGCATTTCGACAAGGTCATCAACGTCGACCAGTCGCCCATTGGCCGCACCCCTCGCAGCAACCCGGCCACCTACACCGGTTTGTTCACCGGCATTCGCGAGCTGATGGCCGAAGTGCCCACGGCGCGCGAGCGTGGCTACGGGCCGGGACGCTTCTCTTTCAACGTGGCCGGCGGCCGCTGCGAAGCCTGTCAGGGTGACGGGATGGTGAAGGTGGAAATGCACTTTCTGCCCGACGTGTATGTGCCCTGCGAGGTCTGCCACGGCCAGCGATACAACCGCGAAACGCTGGAGGTGCAGTACAAGGGCAAGAACATTGCGCAGATTCTGGGCATGACGGTGGAGCAGGCCTACGAGTTCTTTGGCGCCGTGCCCACGCTCAAGCGCAAGCTGCAAACCTTGCTGGATGTGGGCTTGTCGTACATCCAGCTGGGGCAGAGCGCCACCACGCTCTCGGGCGGTGAAGCGCAGCGCGTGAAGCTGGCGCTGGAGCTGTCCAAGCGCGACACCGGCCGCACGCTCTATATCCTGGACGAGCCCACCACCGGCCTGCACTTTGCCGACATTGAACTGCTGCTCCAGGTGCTGCACCAGTTGCGCGATGCCGGCAACACCATCGTCGTCATCGAACACAACCTGGATGTCATCAAGACGGCCGACTGGATTGTGGACATGGGGCCTGAAGGCGGCTCCGGTGGTGGCACCGTGGTGGTGGAAGGCACGCCAGAGACGGTAGCGGCCTCAGACGCCAGCCACACCGGGCACTATTTGCGCCGGTTGTTGCGGTAGGCAATCCCGACCGTGACGGCGTTGGTGTTGCGCTTGCCCACCAGCGGACTTTCACGCACTGGCCCCATCAGGTGTGAGGTGTTCAGCGCCACGAATCCCACCCAGTGGTCGTTGAAGATGTGGGTGTAGTCCAGCGACAGCCGCGTGTCATACCATCCGCTGCCAGGGCGAAACACGGCCAGGCCGGTGGCCTGTGCACCGGCATTGCCCACCCCGTAATGGGAGCGCAGGTAGGTCTTGTCAGCCCAGGCCAGTGTCATGCTCCCACCGATGAAGCTCTGCTCGCCCACCGGCAGCTTGTATGTGGTGTAGGTGCTCATGCGCATGCCGCCCTGGCGGTCCAGCAGGTCCTGATCGGCATACAGGCCGACACGCCACCGCGATGACAGGTTGTAGCGGTAGGCTCCGCGCACGCGCAAGGTGGTGGCCACGTCCGGCAAGCCATGCAGCTCGTGTCCGGCGTCAAAAGAGCGGCCGTTGTCGATGCGCAGCGAAGCGCTGACCGTGTAGTCGTCCTTGTCCACCAGGTCGGCCGTCACCCCCGTTTCACTGCTGCCCCGACCCGCGGTGAGCAAGGTGTTTGCCCGTGAGCGCGATACCTTGAGCTTGCCCAGCCGGAAGGCCCACATGGGCGAGAAGGTCCAGTGCCGGTCTCCATGGCCAATGTGCGAAGTGCCAGAAGTGACGGACCCACCGATCAGGTAGTCCTCCCCGAAACTGATCGTCTCCTCCTGCGCTTGCGCGAGACTGGTCATGCCCAGCCCGAGGGCGAGCGCCAGCGGCAGTGCTTTGACCTTTTTTCTGTCGTTGGATGCGTGGGACATGAATGGCATCATAGCGACCAGGGGCTGCGTCCAAGCTGCCCGCCCGACTCAGGTTCAACTTCAACTGCTGATCAACGACCACTCGTGCCTTCGCCCGCGCCCACCACGTCCCCTGCCGAAACCGAACTCAAGCTGGCCTTGCCCGCCAACGCCATGCGTGCACTTCGCGCCCACCCGCTGCTGGGGCTGAAGAACGCAAGCCGCCTCAGGCTGCGCAACATCTACTACGACACACCGGATCTCGCCCTCATGGCCGCCAGAGTTGCCGTGCGTGAGCGGTTCGTCGGCCGGCGCTGCCTGCTCACCGTCAAGACTGCCGGCACCTCCCAGGGCGGGCTTTCCAGTCGGGGGGAATGGGAAGGCCCCACCCGCTCGGGGCAGTTCGACTTTGACGATCTCGTCACCGACAGCGCGCTGGCGCAGCAGCTCTCCGGCCTCGCCTGGCAACTGATTCCCGTGTTCGAAACCCATTTCGTGCGGCATGTCTGGCAAGTCCGGTTTGCAGATGCCGACATCGAAGTGGCCCTGGACGATGGCGAAGTCATCACCGGAGGACCAGGCAAATCAGGCAAGTCGCGGGTGCTGCGGGAGTCCATCGGCGAGCTGGAGCTTGAGCTCAAATCCGGAGCGCCAGAGGCACTCTATCGTTTCGCACTGGCATTGATGGGCGACAAGATCGCTCTTTGGCCCGAAGACCGCAGCAAGGCCGAACGAGGGCTGGCGCTCTACACCGGCAAGAAGGTGCAGCCCACCAAAGCCGCCGTCAAGGCATGGCCCGGACAAACCGACTCTCAGGCAGCCTTCTGCGCCGTCGCCCTGCAGGAAATGGCTCAGCTCGGCGCCAACTGCCAGGGCGTGCGCATGGCCGCGCATGCCAACGAGCGCATCGGCGCCCAGGCACTGCCTGACCCGGAGTATGTGCACCAGATCCGTGTCTCGATTCGCCGCCTGCGTACCGCGCTCGGTGTGTTTGGCGACGCCCTGCCCAAGCCGGCGCAAAAGGCCGCCGCCTCCTGGCGAGAAGCCTGGGGAGAGGCTGCCGCCGCCCTGGGCGCCGCCAGAGAGTGGGACGTCCTGCTCACCGATTGGGCCCCGCTGTGGCGCGAGCACGAAGCCGTCCGCGCGCTGCCACCACACGCGCGGCAGGCAATGGAGCGATGGGCGGCGAACCGGCGTGTAGCCGCCACCCAGACTGCGATTTCGCATCTGGACAGTCCGGTGTTCGCACGACTGACACTGGAATTTCTGCTCTGGATTCATGAGCAACAAACAGCCAAACAGAAGCGGCCACAACCCATCGCCCGCTGGGCAGGCAAATCCATCGCCAGACAAGAGCGTCGCTTGCACCAGCTGCTCAAGAAAGGCCTGAGTGCCGAAGCACCTGAACGCCATGTGTGGCGGCTGAAGATCAAGAAAATCCGCTACGCCATCGAGCAGCTGCGCGGTGCACTGCCCAAGCGACAACGGCAAGGCCTGCCGCTGCTTGCCCGCGCACAGACCCATCTGGGCATGCTCAACGATTTACGCATCGCGCGGGAAATGCTGACCGATGCACCTTCAGCCGGGCGCGCAGCCTGGTGGCTCGCCATCGACGACCATGAGCGCGACGGACTGGGTGGATTGCCCCATTTGTCCAGGGCACTGCGCAAACATGCGCCGTCCTGACCCGAAATCATGCCGTTTGGCACCTTGGCGTTGGCATTTGTAACGCGAAGGACCAAATCCGTCAGTTTGGGTCAATACTTGGTTCGCAAAGCCCTGCACCGTGGCAGCGAGCGGCTGACTCGGCGCGGGATCTCACCGCCTGCTCACGCAGGACGTGCAGAGAGAGGAACGGGTTATGTCGAGCATCACTTTGCGGTTTCCGGTTGAACACGAATCTGTGGGCGCCGACGGTCTGGTTCATGGCGGCACCGTCATGCGCTGGATCGACCAGGCCGGGCACGCATGCGCCACACACTGGGCGCGTGCTTCCTGCACCCTGGTGTATTGCAGCAGCATCCGCTTGCGGCGACTGGCGCGCCTGGGCGACCTGATCGAAGTGCAGTCGCGCCTGGCTTTCACGGGCGAGCACAACATGAACATCACAGTGGAGGTGCGCTGCGGCAAGCCGTCAGACGAAGCCTTGCACGACATGGCCGATTGCCTGGTGGTCTATCTGGCGCTGGATGCTCATGGCAAGCAGGTGCGCGTGAACCACTGGGCACCCGAGACACCGGGCGAAATGGCGCTGGCCAAGTCCGCCCGAGAAAAGTTCGACAGCACACGCCCGGCACCGCTCGAGTAGCGCCGCCGGGCCCTGATCAGATCTGCGCGCTTGGCCGCCCGGCCATTTTGTCGCGCCATGCCTGCAGGTGAACAAAACCCGCCTCGCCGGCCTTGAAGCGCATCAGCTTCGCGAACTCCAGCGTGCAGAACGCCGTGATGTCAGCGATGGTGAACCGATCGCCCGCCACCCAGGGCTGCTTCGCCAGCTCGCCATCCAGCCACTGGGCCGTGCCCAGCATCTTCTCGCCTTGTGACGCGCCAAAGTCGGCGAACTGTGGCTGCTCCAGTGTGGCCAGACCAGGGTGCGTGTGCCGCACGCAGTTGGCAATCGGCAGCATGAAGTACCACTCCACGCGCCGGTCTGCCATCTCGATGAAAGCGCGTTCCGTCGCATCGATGCCCATCAGGTTGGGCTCTGGGTACAGGCCTTCGATGTAGGTGCAGATGGCACGGGTTTCCGTCAGCACGCGGCCGTCATCGAGTTCGAGCGCAGGCACCTTGGCCAGCGGACTCTTGCTGCGATAGCTTTCGCTACGGTGCTCGCCCGAGTTGAGATCGACCGGGATCTGCTCCAAGTCATTGATGCCTTTCTCGGCGAGGAACATCTGCACGCGTCGGGGGTTGGGTGCGCGGGGGGAAATGTAGAGCTTCATGGTGGTGTGGGTGCCCGTTGTCTCGATGATGTTTGTGTTTGACCAGCCGTTACGCTCTTCCTGATGGTGCCTGGCCACCCATCTCCACCATTTTTCGGGCCTCTTCCGAGAATCGTTTGGCAGCTTCGTCGCCGTCACGCGCCAGGTCCATTCGCGACGGTGGCTGCTCGATGCCACGCTGCACCGCGGGCCGTGCGCGTATCGCGTCGCGCCATCGCTTCACGTTGGGCAAGCCATCGATCGATACGCCCGACCATCGGTGGGTGCGCACCCATGCCCAGTTCGCCATGTCGGCAATGGAATAGTCATCGCCCGCCAGGTATTCGGTATTGGCCAGTTGCGACTCCAGCACTTCGAACAAGCGGCGCGACTCCCCCTGGTACCGGTCAATCGCTGGCTGAATCTTTTCCGGGAAGTAGCGGAAGAACACATTGGCCTGCCCCATCATCGGCCCGATGCCGCCCATCTGGAACATCAGCCACTGCATCACCCGCGAACGGCCTTTCACATCGGCTGGCATGAATTGCCCGGTTTTCTCTGCCAGATAAACGAGGATGGCGCCCGACTCGAACACCGCAAAACCATCGACCTCGTGGTCAACGATGGCCGGAATGCGCCCGTTGGGACAGATGGCCAGAAACTCAGGGCTCTTTTGCTCCCCGGCAGACAAGTCCAGCGCCTTGAGCGTGTAGGGCAAGCCCATCTCTTCCAGCGCGATGGACACCTTGTGGCCATTGGGCGTGGCGGCGGAGTAGAGGTCGATCATGCAGTTTGCCTCCTGCTGTGCTGACTGAGCTTTGTTCGTGCTTGGTCGTGTTGTCTCACCCCATGGTGAAGCCGTAACGCATTGGGGTGTGTCCCGGTGGTGTCATGGCTAGCTCAACAAACACCCACGCCCGTGGCATCACTGCCATTGGCCTGATTCACAGCAATCCGCACGTTCGTTATCCTCGCGCGTGACCAGTGAGTCGCGCCCCACCCGGACTGAAGATTTCGCAGCTATCCTCCTCAGGCAAGGCGCGATCGCTCAGGCCTTACACGCAACGCAGCGTCAACTGGTTAAAGCCAAACTGGCCGCTACCCGCTGTGGTCTTGCTGCCGCCTCGCACCAGCTCTTCCCTGGTCCAGCCCTTGCCTGAGAGCATGTGCAGCGTGTTGGCACCAGTGCAGGCCACCGTCTGGTCGTTGTTGCCAAAGTAGGTGAGGCAACCATCTTGCGTCACCGAGACATTGTTGCCGTCTTGCGCACAGGTTTTTGCAATGCTGCCATCGGCTGCAGAAGAGTCTTCTGCAGAATCACTGCTGCCCCCGCCACAGGCCACCAGTGCGGCGCACACCACGCTCATGGCCGCCCATCGCAGGGCAGGGTGGTTTTCACGACTGCTGTTGCTGTTGGAGAGGTTGAGATGGATATCGGTGTCGTTGAATTTCATTTTGGGCTCCCTCCCAGAATCATGTTGAAAAGTAAATGGAACGCACTGGCCTGCAGAGCACAGCTGCACACGCGAGGGAGCCGAAAGAAAATCGTTTGGTGCCGGTAGGCCGAGATAACTCACCCACCAGCAGCGAGAGCCAAGGCTGTTGAAGCCCTGCCCGCTTTCTTGCTTTTGCTTTTACGCTCCCTCTCCTCAGGCCCTGACTTTTTCGGACAAATCACCTGAGGCTCTCGCCACCACTGTCGGTTCGACCATGCAGTGGGACAAGTAAAATTGTAGGGCGGCGGTGAGCGGGATCGCCAAACGTCAGTGGCCGTTTCGTGCAGGTTTCACGCCCTCGCACCAGATTGCACAAACTGTGTCGTGGCGAAACGACAGGCGAAATTTTGCGTCGAACCGATGGCCGTCGGTGTCTGTGGATGCTCATCGCTTTGCGGTGAGTGGCAGTCCGAGTTCGATCATGAAACAGCAAGATGATGGCCTTTGCCGGCTGCGCACGTAAGTCTTCTGGGCGGCGGAGAGCGAAATGCTCTCGCCAGCGCGCAGGCTGGCGCCGCCACCAATGTTGCCCTGAACGCCCTGGGCCACGATGTTCTTGCCCGCGCTGATGCTCAGGCCACCACCGATGTTGAGCTTGGTGCCGGTCTGGTTGAAGGTGGAATCTTCGCTGCGCCACTTCGGCCCACGCGCACCTTCGGAGGACTGCGCATAGATGCGGCGGCCCGTGTCATAGGCCAGCAGCGAGAAGTTGCCGCCAGCGCTCTACCCATAAAGTGCCGATCTGAGTTTGAATTGTGTACCCCCTGCACTTCCGTCACAAAAACTCTGCATAGGCAAAACTATTCGGTCAATTCCGCTTTCTAGTGGCTCAAGCCAACCAGCGGCAAGCAATGGGGCTCTTCTCTCTTTGCCTACATACCTCCAGAAGATGGGGCTCAACCACATTGGAGTTCCTATTGATTCAACGTAGCCCGATCTCAAGACACAGCGTCCTGGGTTTCTAGAAATGTCTATCTCAACTTGCTCAAGAGGAGGAGGAAGCCCATTTGAGCGCTTCGGCAACTCATCGTGAGGACGGCCAGCAGCTTCGTATTGAAGAGGATCCTTTGCGTTTTGCCAGTACTCATATTCGACGTCCGCCACCCACGCCTGAACAAACGATTTTTCATTAAAGAATGGGACCACCCAATCTTCCCAGCAAGCTATAGATCCGGCACGAACCTCCTCTACGCTCAGAAAGCTCTGCTTAAGATTTGATACGCAGCCAAAACGAAAAGAAACTCCTCTCGCCTCCAACGGAATACTCCATCGCCCTGAGCTCTCGACTCGTTTCAGGTACGTGCCAGCATCAATGGCACCCTCCTCGCCGTTTTCCTTGAACTCCATTGGAAATCCAGACTGCTCCATGATCGCAACAACCAATTGAAGCACATGTGCCGGCGTAAGAGCTCTAACATGAGCAATATCAGCGAACTTACCCCCCCCTTCACCGTCCACACAACTCGAATCGGCATCTAGCGCAAACACTATCTGGAGCTTTTCCCGCCTATCGCTACTCATTTAAATTCCTTGATGATAACTGTAACATTGTTGCCAGCTCCGTATTGAATCAAAGAATGGGCTGCCGCCGCCCCGCCTGGCTGGACTCTAATATCCAAGATCATATTAGCAGGCTTGCCATCAACTGTCGCGCCATTTGACCCCAAATCATAAATGTGATCTTGCATTCTTCGAAGCCAAGTAGCCCCATTCGTATCAACCGACTTAAGGCTAACAAGGTTGTTTCCATATTGGAAATCAACTAATTCGAATTTCCCATTGTTGAGCTGCCCAATATTAAACCAGTCTTTGTACTCCGTACGAGCAAGATGCGATTCGATAGCGTTCCCGCGCTCAAACCAGTTCATGTCCCATACATTCGCAAGATTTCGCTCATCTGAAGCTCCCCTCGCAACAGACCCCATCAGAACCCGATCCAGCGCCGCCGCCAACCGATTGCCAACTGCCCCACCCAGCACCAGCTCTTCCACCGGATAAATCGGCGTTGCACTGCCATTGATGGCATTCATGAACTCCAGCCGGTCTTCGTCCCGCAAGCCCATGCCTGGCGCGATGTCGCCCCGTGTACCGCCAAACAGCGGGGCGTTGATGTGCGGATTCTGCCTCTGACGCTCCGTCGCAGAGAAATAGGTTTGAACTTCTCCGTTGTCGTCAACTGCGGGCTGACCGTTGACCAGGATAGTCCGCCCGGTGTACGGGTCAAGCAGGCTGGCGGCATCGTTGAGCAACGCCAGGTAGTTGTCGAACCCGCCAAGGCTGGCTACCGTGCCATCTTGCTCAGCTGCCCGTGCCAGCTCCGTCAGGTAGGCTTCGTGTTGCTCACCCTTCTCTGCGTCTGCTCGAAGCTCTGCAACCCGTTGCATGGCATCGGCATACTGGGCGGCAACTTGATTCACATCACACGTTGGGTTCCCTTCACACAGGGCTTCAGCGCGTTGTGTGGCCAACTGGCGGATCAGCGCTCTTTCATTGACATGCAACTGCCGATTGTTCTGCGCCGCATTGAGCGCGGTGGCCGCTGCCAGGTTCATGCTGTCAGCATCACCGCCCACCAGCAGTGCCCCTGCTGCCCCCATCAGGCGGCTGAGCTGGTTCATCTGCTCGGTGGTTTCCTTGAACTGCGCCACCAGCTCAGGGCTGGCACCGTCTTTGTTGGCGTCGATCTTGAGCTGGTCGTAGTCGCTGGCGCTGGCGTACCAGCCAGCCATCAACTCACCCATCACACCGCCGGCAGCACCCGCAGCACAGCCGCCAGAGCTGTCAGCCATGGCTGAGCCCACAGCGCAACCGAGCAACGCATGGGCCATGGCTCGGCTTACTTCGTCGAGGTTTGCTTCGCCGATGGCGTGTGCCCCCTGCGCTGCAAAGGTGTTGACTACTGCGGTACGCAGATTGTTTTGCAAGGCCTCTTCCAGATCGGTGCCCATGATGGCGCTTTCCAGCACGGCGCTGGTGATGCCTTGCACCGCATTGCGGGCGAGCAGCTGGCCGACGCTGCTGTTGGCGTCCACGCTGGCCAGCATGGTGCTGCTGCCAGGCTCGACCGGAATGTTGTTGAGCAAGCCGTAGGTGGCACCAGCCGTGGCCATGCTCAGCAACACGCTGCGCACGTTTTCGCTGCTGCCCAGCTCGTCGAGCACGGCACCGATATCGCCCTTGTTGTTGATCAGGCTGACCGCGGCCGTGGCGGCCAATGAGGACACACCGGCTGAGACGGCGGTGGCGAACGCGGCGCCACCCGCAGAAAGCACCACTGATGAACCGGTGACGGTGGTCATGGTCACACCAGCCGCTGTACCAGCGCCAGCACCAGCGCCTGCGGCAGCCGTCATGCCCGCACCATTGGCCGCAGACGCCCCGATGCCACTGGCCGCACCCGCCGTGAAGATCGTCACCACAATCGCCACCGCAATGGCCGCTTCTTTGGTCAGACC
>NZ_BAABWG010000008.1:0-63531 GCF_040372165.1 Hydrogenophaga sp. 5NK40-0174
ACTCAGCATGCTGGAGCCGGAACCGATCTCGTCGTCATCGCTCAAGCCGTCGCTGGCCGAGCCGTAGGTTCCAGGAACACAGTCCCAACCTGCCGCATATGGGGTTTGGGGGGTGAACTCGATGAGTGTGACAGACGCAGGCCGAGCCTCAGGGATTTCGTACCGCTGTACATCAACGTTGGTGGCGATGGCGCAGGCATTTGTCCTGAGGATATCGTGGTCAACGAAGACGTCGGGGTCGTATGCCACGCAGTAGCCCGCGGTGATGGGCAATGTGGATTCTGCATCGATACCGTCAGTCGTTTGATAACTATAGCGCGCCTCGCACTCGACTTCGTAGTGACGCGGCGCTATGACCAACAGGCCTGTCGTGTCAACTGAACAAGCCGATACCACGAGCGCGAATCCGCCCCATTTCGCCATGTGCAGGCTTGTGCCCAGTATTTGGTTTGCCATGTTCCCTCCTGCCGTTTCGTGACTGAGGGTTCAAGCGTAGGCGCTGGCCGGTGATGGTGATACCCGCCGAATGGGGGGTGTGGTCCCCTGCTTGTATGACTGGTCAAGGAGGACCTGATGGCGTGGGGCAAGGAAAAAAAGGCTTGGCTACTGACGGATGACTCAAAGAAGAGTCCGCCCTGGCTGGCCAAAAACGACAGGGCAGTGACGGTAGGCACTGCGACATGTCGCCCCACGATGAAAACGGATTAATCAGCAGGCATTTCGGCGGGTCGAATGGCAGGCTGATGTGGAGGTGTCTGATTGGCCCGGAGGCTTACTTCGTCAGGATCAGCTTGCCCTGGCGAGTGGTCTGCAGCCGATAGGTCGAGCCATTGTGTTCAATGACCACACTCTTGTGGCCCTGGAGCACGTTCTGGCTGTTCAGAAGAGGGGGTTGTGCATTGGGCGCTTCAGCTGGCCTGTTGTCCTGGCTGTCGGCCATGTTGGCCATGGCGTCGTTCGAAAGCATGGTTGTTCCTTTCGCCTCAGGGCTGGGTGGGGGCTGCTTCGGTGACGAAGCCGATCTGCCGAATGCCGGCACTTTGGGCGAGCGACATGGCGGTGGCCACGGTCTCGTAGCGAACCGCCTTGTCGCCCTGGATGTGCAGGGTCGGCTGTGGCATTTCGGCTGCCATTGCGCTCATCCTGGCAGCCATTTCCGCCTGCTGCACAGGCAGCTCGTTCCAGAAGTACTCGCCGTCCGCGTTGATGCTCAGGCGTACGTTTTCCTTCTCAGGTTCAAGCGCCTGGCTGTTGGCTTCGGGAAGCTCAACGTTGACTGCGTGCTTGATGACCGGCACCGTGATGATGAAGATGATCAGCAATACCAGCATGACGTCGATGAACGGAATCATGTTGATTTCGCTGAGCATCTGGTCGTTGTCTTCTTGCGTACCAATGGCCATGGTGCTTTGCCTCAGGCTTTCTTCAGGGGCAGGACGCGACCGTCAGTGGCAGCCGCAGAGACTCGGCCGCCGGTCACGAAGTACGCGTGCAGGTCGTTGGCGAACCGGTTGAGTCGGTGCAGCACATACTTGTTGGCGCGAACCAGAGCGTTGTATCCCAGCACAGCGGGAATGGCCACGGCCAGTCCCATGGCGGTCATGATGAGTGCTTCACCCACAGGGCCTGCCACCTGATCAATGCCCACCTGGCCAGATTGACCAATGCCGATGAGGGCGTGATAGATGCCCCACACGGTGCCGAACAACCCGACAAAGGGCGCCGTCGACGCAATGGAGGCGAGCACCGTCAGACCACTTTGAGCGCGGGCAGTGAAGTCGTCGAGATGGTTGCGCAGCGAGCGCTCCACCCAGTCGCTCAGGTCGAGTTTGTCGTGCAGCTGGGGGGCCTGGGCGCCGTCCTGATGAAGGATATGGCGTGTGGCTTCGCGCCCGTGCATGGCCAGACCATGAAAAGGGTTGCCGTCCGGTTGGCCGAGCTTGTCCAGTCCTTCGGCGAAATCTGCGCTGTGCCAGAAGCCATCGCATTGGCCTGCCTGGCGTCGCTGGGTACGTTGCTTGAGCAGCTTGAGGGCAATGATCACCCAGGTGGTAACGGACATCAGGAGCAGAACAATGGCAACAATCCGGGTGACGTTGTCACCTTGTGCCCACATGTGAAGCAGTCCGGAGGAAGCGCGATCGGGGTTCATGAATTCAATGGGTTGAAACGAATGGGTGGGAAGAAGGGCAGCGGCACAGGTCCTGGCTTACTGCAACTCGAAACGTACTGGCACGACGTACCACATGGCCTCGGGAATGCCGCCGCGTTTGCCGGGGACATAGCGCCAGTTGCTTGCGGCTTCCAGGGCAGCCTCGTCGAGGCGGAAAAAACCGCTTGATCTGGCGATGGTGGCTTGTGTGGCTTTGCCGTCGACACCGATGAGAACGCGCACCCTCACGGTGCCTTGCTCGCCAAGACGCTTGGACATGCGCGGATAGGCCGGCGCAGGGTTGCCCAGGTAGGCGGCGCGCTCGGTCGGCAGCTCGAGAGCAGGCGGTGGCGGTGGGGCCTTGGGTGCTGCCTCTGCTGGCGCGGCATCGCTTTGTGTGGCGACGTCAACGGCAGGCGTATCTTGCGCTGCAGCGTCACTGGCCAGCGCCTCAGGCTCGACCACTGATTCGGCCACCGGGGTCGGCTTGGGGACAGGCCGAGGCCTGGGTTTGGGCTTGGGTTGCGCCTTGGGGGTGACCGTTTCGGGCTTGGGTGCTGGCTGCTCTGGCTCGGGGACAGGCGGAGCGACGACGGGCTCAGGCTTGGGCGCAACGATCATGCTGGCCTCCAGACTGATGGGGACCACGATCTGCGGGGCAGGGCGCGTGAATCCGGCCTGTAGTGCCCACAGCGCAAGCGCATGCATCCCAAGTACGAACATGACGATGGCAATGCGCTGGGTCACGGGGGTCTCGGGTATCAGTGCAAGGTCGGCGTGATGCGCTGCCCGATTGGAAACTTCGGGCAGCTCGGTGAGCATAGTGTAGGAGGTCGGCATGGCCGAGCTGTTCGTGTTCATCTGCGCAGAACCCAGCCAGTCGCCAGACACACCGCGCCAAGAGCGCCGCAGATGAGCAGGATGGTGTTCAAAGTCATGGTTTGGTGAGCGGTGCAGTTCGTCTTTTCGTTAGTATAAATGATAATGACTCGCATTACCAATTGAAGCGGAGATTTTTCCTCTTTTTTTGATAGCGAAAGTGCGGTCATCGGCTTGTGGTCAGAAGCTTGGGCTGGATATCGCCGATGCACCGGCATCCGCACAAGGCCATGGCGATGGAGAATTCGTCCAGCAGCAGGCGAATGACGTGGGCCACGCCCTGAGCACCTCCGTTGGTCAACCCGTGCAACACGGGTCGACCGATCATGACGGCACTTGCACCCATTGCGAGCGCCTTGATCACATCAGTGCCCCTGCGAATTCCTCCGTCGACAATGACTGGGCATCGGCCTTCCACCGCGCGGATCACCCCTGGAAGGCTTTGCGCCGTGGCAGGCATGGTGTCCAGGACGCGGCCACCATGGTTGGACACCACCAGCCCGGCGGCCCCGGATGACACTGCCAGACGCGCATCATCTTCGTGGGTGATGCCTTTGAGAAGAACAGGTAGTTCGGATATCTGCGCCAGCCAGGCAACGTCTTCCCAAGTAGGTGCCCGTGCCAGCACCTTGCCAATGGCATCGGGGTCGCCGCCACTGGCAGCCGCAGGTAGCGCAGCAGGGGGCAGGTTGACCGGGCGAATGTGGGCAGGGTGGCTGAAGCCGGCGCGTCGTTCGCGGTCGCGCACACCTTGCACCGGTGCATCGACAGTCAGCATCAGGGCGCCATATCCTGCCTGACGAGCTCGCTGTGCCAGGTCCCGCATGAGCGCTTTTTCGCCGAGCCAGTGCAGCTGAAACCACAAGGGAGCGGCAGGAGGTGTGTCTCCGCCCAGAAAGTGCCTCGCCACCGCCTCCATGGGTTGGCTCGACTGAGCACTGAGGACCATGCCTGTTTGCAGAGCAGAGGCGGCAAGGGCGGTGGCCAGCTCTCCGTCAGGGTGCACAAGTGAATGGTAGGCCGTCGGTGCCAGCATGATCGGGTGCGAGAGGGCATGGCCGAGCAGCTGTGTTGTCAAGACAGGGGCTGACTGGACATGGAGGACGCGGGGGTGCAGCAGCTGCGATTGCCAGGCGTCCGTGTTTCGCCTCAGTGTGTTTTCGTCGCCAGCGCCACCCTGTATGTAGGCAAAGACATCTTTCGAGAGCGTGTGCCTGGCCAGTGCCTCGTGATCGGCCAGGTTGGAAATGCTGCCAGTGAGAAACGAGGCCACTGCCGTGTCGGGATTGGTGCTCATGTTTGTGCCCACATGCGCAAGAGGTTGTGATAGATGCCGGTCAGTGCGACGGCATGATCCGTCTCACCGTGTTGCACGCGGAGGTCGACGGTGGTGTTGTCCAGCGTGTGCAGAAGGCGGCGCTGCTCGTCGCTGCGGACCATGCTCTGGATCCAGAAGAAGCTGGCCAGTCGTGCGCCCCGTGTGACCGGCAGCACCTCATGTACGCTGGTGCCAGGGTAGAGCACGGCGTCACCGGCGGCGAGCTTGACAGACTGTTGCCCGTAAGTGTCCTGAATCACCAGCTCGCCGCCGTCGTACTCGTCGGGTTCGCTGAGAAAGACGGTACAGGACAAGTCGGTCCGGACCGGGTCGGCGCCACCCTGAGCCTGCGGTTTGAGCCGTATTGCGTTGTCCACATGGCGGCCGTACGCGCTGTGCTCGGCGTTGTAGCAATTGACACGGGGGGTGAACACCTTCAGGGGCAGAGCTGCACTGAAGAAGGTGTTGGACCGGTCCAGTGCTCCCAGGACAGCTGCTTGTACTTGCCTGGCTTGTGGGCAGTCATGAGGCAACTGCAGATTGTTCTTGACCTGGCGTGCCTGGGCACCTGCGCTGCTCTCGCCATCCTCCCACGGGGCTGTTTCCAGCGATGTCCGCAAGGATCTGAGGGTGTCGGCATCCAGAAGTCGGGGCAGTTGAACCAGCATGTTGAAGTGTGACGGTGGGCAGAGAAAGAAAAAAGCCGTTGCGCCTGGAGACGCAACGGGCAAGCCTTGGAGAAGGCGTGGAACGCTCTGAAGTGAAGTCCTTTCGGGTCCGAAGACCAGTCGGACTTCACGTGATGCAAAACGTCAGAACTTCAGACTCGCGGTGACCTGAAGCTGGCGGCCAGCGCCTGGCACGTAGTGGCCCGGATAAAGTTGATCGGCATAGAGCTTGTTGGTGACGTTGGTCAGGTTGGCCTTGATGATCCAGCGGTTGAAGTCCAGCGCATACTCCGCCATCAGGTCTGCCGTGACATAGGCTGGCACCTGCCACTCCACTCGTGTGGGGCTTTGCTTGCTGCGGAAGTTCAGGCCTGCTCCCATGCGGAACTTCGGCGTGAACTGGTAGGTGGTCCAGACCGTTCCGCTGTGTTTGGGGGTCAGCGCAGGGCGGTCACCCGGGCGTTCACCCGGGGTGCCCTGGGCGCAGCGTCCCTCGTCAGGGCATGGCGCTGCCTTGTCCACCTTGGCGATCGGCATCCACATGTACGAAGCGAAGACTTCCCAGCGTGGGCTCAGGCGGCCCGCAAAGTCGAGCTCGACACCGGTGACGTGGCGCTTGCCGGAAAGGGTGGTGACAGGTCGGTCGGGGTCGGTGTTGCGCTCGTTGTATTTGGTCGAGTGAAACAGCGCCATGCGGGTACTGAACTTCTTGTCGGCCGAATCGATCTTGGCACCAATCTCGAAGTTGGCGCTTTTTTCAGGCGGCGTGTCGACGTTGTCGGCGCCGAGCGAGTAGGCATCACCCGAGGTGTTGAATGATGTGCCGGCTGAAGCATGGAAGGAATGCAATGGCGTTGGCTGGTAAAGCACACCCACGCGTGGACTCCACTCGGAGACTTTCATCCGGTAGCTCTCTGTCGACACGGGGCCACTGGCATTGTCCGGAATCGAGTGGTTGTCGTAGTCGCCGGTAAGGTAGTCGTAGCGAAGCCCGCCGATGAGCTTCCAGTCAGGCGCTACCTTGATGGTGTCCTGTACATAGGCCCCCATGGCCTTGGCCACGTACTCGTTGTTGACACGCAGGACGCGTGCTCCTTCGTTGACCCGGGCGCCATCGTCAGGGGTTCCGACGAAGGTGTTGGGCTTGTCCATGTCGACACCGCCTTGCTGGCCGGAGAGTGCCGCATAAACCTTGCGTGTTTCCTGCGAAGCATCGACGCCTGCGATCAGGCTGTGCTCCAGCCCCAGGGCAGTGAACTTGCGGGTGAAGTCACTTTGTACCTGGGCGATGTCCATGTCCTGGATCTTCAGGTGGGTACCCCGGGTCAGCTCCGTCCCATTGCCGAAGTTGTCCAGTGTCACACTGGTGGGGCATCCCACATTGGTCAGCTCGCCCGTGCGCCGGCTGATGCCTTCCTGGCAAATGCGGATTGCGCCCGCGCGCTGATCCCTCTCGAACTGGCCCACGCGAACTTTTGTGGTGAGCTCGCTGTCGTGGCTGAAACGGTGTTTGTGGTCGAAGCCAGCAATGTTGGCGCTGCCATGGTTGTAATCACTGGCTGCGCCGTAGTAGGTATCCGGATCCAGCGGCAGAAGGGCACGGTCTGAAGAGCCTTCGCTTGGCGGCACATATGGCATGCCGTAGTTGATGCCGTTCTTGTTGTTGAGGTGATAGAAGCTCGCCTGGAACTCATCACGCTCGCCAATCCCCCAGCGGTAGGCTGCGGCGAGGCCGCGCTTGTCGATGCTGGATCCGGCGCCATTGTTGTCGGCATTGGTGGCCATGGCGTTGACACGGAAGGCGGAGCTCTCGCCCGTGGCCACATTGAAGTCGCCAGTGAGGCGGATGTACTTGTGGCTGCCAAGGGTCAGGTCGACCTGGTTCTCGTCCATCAGCTGCGGGGTCTTGCTGACCTGATTGACCGCGCCACCGGTGGAGCCCCGTCCAAACATCATGGACGCCGAGCCACGCAAGACTTCCATGCGGTCCAGGTTGAACGTGTCTCGGTCGTAAATGGCCGGATCGCGCATGCCGTCGATGAACAGGTCGCCGGTCGACTGCAGTGCAAAGCCGCGCAGGCGAATGTCTTCTTCTCCTCCTTCAGCTGCCTGGAAGGTGATGCCGGCGGTGTTCTTTAGCGCTTCCTTGACCGTGTCAAGATGTCTGTCATCGATCAGCTTCTCGGTGACCACAGTCACAGACTGGGGAATGTCCCGCAGAGCCTGATTGCCCTTGCCGATGGAGGTGGACTCTGTGGTCAGGCTGTCCCGGCCTTGCGGAGCGTCGGCTTTGTCGCGCACCACCACTGTGGGCAGGGCATTGTCTGTCTTGGCATCGGGCTGGTTGGCTTCCTGGGCATAGGCATGGCCAAGCGAACCTGCCAGCAGTGCAGCGCCGAGCGGAATGGCCAGGGATTGCCGGACAGAGGTGGCGGGAGTCGCCGGTGCGAATGGGGGCGCAGCGTTTCGCCGGGCCTTGCGGGAGGCTTTGGATGTCATGGTCGAGAGAGTCAGGTGACAGGGTTGTCGGCTGGCTGCTACTCGAAGCAATGACGCAGGGTAGTGGCTGGCTAGATGAGAATGAATATTATTACATAGACAGCGGTCTGACTGTGACAATGGGTTGCAGGTTGGAAATTCCTATGGGTCGGATAAAAACTATCAATATCAACAATCGATAGATGTGATCTATGATTGTCTCCGTGGCGTGAAAAATGTGCGCCCACGGATTTCCATCAACCCTAGCTAGGAAAGAAAGAGAGTAAGACTCATGTCTCTGATCAATACCGAAGTTCAACCCTTCAAAGTCCAGGCCTTCCACAACGGCAACTTTGTTGAAGTGACGGAAGCCAACCTGAAGGGCAAGTGGTCTGTCCTCATCTTCATGCCTGCTGCTTTCACCTTCAACTGCCCAACCGAAGTTGAAGACGCTGCTGACAACTACGCAGAGTTCCAGAAAGCCAGTGCCGAGGTCTACATCGTGACCACCGACACCCACTTCTCCCACAAGGTGTGGCACGAGACCTCCCCAGCCGTGGGCAAGGCCAAGTTCCCGCTGGTCGGTGACCCAACCCACCAGCTGACCAACGCTTTCGACGTGCACATTGCCGAAGAAGGTCTGGCATTGCGCGGCACCTTTGTGATCAATCCCGATGGCGTGATCAAGACCATGGAAGTGCACGACAACGCGATCGCTCGTGACGTCAAGGAAACCCTGCGCAAGCTCAAAGCTGCCCAGTACGTTGCTGCTCACCCGAACGAAGTGTGCCCAGCCAAGTGGAACGAAGGCGCCAAGACCCTGGCTCCTTCCCTGGACCTGGTCGGCAAGATCTGATCCTGCCCACTCAGTAGTCCCCGAACGCTGTTTCCACGGCGTTCAGGGGCAGCAGTTTCGCTGCCCCATGGGCTTGCCCCTCGCAGGCCCATGCAACAGCGGCACTGGTTGATATCCATTCCTGTCATCTCAACCTTGTCTTGTCCGCTCAAAAAGGAGAACCCATGCTTGACGCCACCATGAGCCAGCAACTGCAAACTTACTTGCAGAACCTGCGCCACCCCATTCAACTCATCGCATCACTGGACAGCGGCGAAAACTCTGCCGACATGCGCCAGCTGCTGGAGCAGATTGCCAGCCTGTCTGACAAGGTCAGCTTCAGCGACGCTGGCAACGATGAGCGCAAGCCTTCCTTTGTGATCGCGAAAGAGGGGAGCGAAGAAGGCGTGCGGTTTGCCGGCATTCCGCTGGGGCACGAATTCACCTCCCTGGTGCTGGCTCTCCTGTGGACGGGAGGCCATCCTCCGAAGGTCAGTGAAGAAACGCTGCAGGCCATTCGTGAGCTTGAGGGGGACTTCAACTTCGAGGTCTACATGAGCCTCTCATGCCACAACTGCCCCGACGTGGTTCAGGCAATGTCACTCATGTCCATCGTCAATCCAAGGATCAAGACCGCGGTGATCGAGGGCGGCATGTTCCAGGACGAAGTGCAACGGCGTGAAGTCATGGCCGTGCCCATGGTTTTTCTCAATGGAGAGATGTTCACCTCGGGTCGCATGTCGGTCGAAGAGATTGTTGCCAAACTCGACACCAAGTCGGACGAGCGCGAAGCCGCCAAGATCAACGCCAAGGACCCGTTTGACGTGTTGATTGTCGGCGGTGGCCCGGCTGGTTCTGCCGCGGCTGTGTATGCAGCCCGCAAAGGCCTGCGCGTCGGTATTGCAGCGGAACGCATGGGCGGTCAGGTCAATGACACCATGTCGATCGAGAACTACATTTCCGTGCTGGAAACCGATGGTCCCAAGTTCGCCGCTGCGCTGGAAGAGCAGGTGCGCCACTACGGAGTGGACATCATGAACATGCAACGCGCTGCAGAGCTCACGGGCCCTGAGCAGCCCGGCGGTCTTGTCACCGTGAAGATGGAAAACGGTGGAGCGTTGCAGTCTCGCAGCGTCATCCTGTCCACTGGCGCGCGGTGGCGCAACGTGAACGTGCCCGGCGAACAGGAGTACAAGAACAAGGGTGTGGCTTACTGCCCGCACTGCGACGGACCGCTCTTCAAGGGCAAGAAGGTTGCCGTCATTGGTGGAGGCAACTCCGGCGTGGAAGCGGCGATCGATCTGGCTGGCGTGGTGGCCCATGTGACCGTGGTGGAATTTGCCGATCAGCTCAAGGCCGATGCCGTGCTGGTCAACAAGCTCAAGAGTCTGCCCAACGTGGACATCCACGTGAACGCACAGACCACCGAGATCACGGGTGATGGCAGCAAGGTCAACGGACTGACCTTCAAGGACCGTGCGAGCGGCCAAGAGCAGCATCTCGCGCTCGAGGGTGTGTTCGTGCAAATCGGCCTGGTGCCGAACACCGAGTGGCTCAAGGGAACAGTGGAGCTCAGCAAGTTCGGCGAAATCATGGTCGATGCCAGGGGTGAGACCAATGTCGATGGCGTGTTCGCTGCCGGTGACTGCACAACGGTGCCTTACAAACAGATCGTCATCGCCGCAGGTGAGGGTGCCAAGGCTTCGCTCAGCGCCTTTGACTATCTGATTCGCCAGCCAGTGACGGCCAGCAGCAAGGAGGCTGCAACGGCCTGAACGGGCACTCAGCTGACACGAAAAGGCCCCGCGACAGCGGGGCCTTTTGTATGAAAAACAGCCTTGCTTGTATCAATGGCCCGAGGCACCCGCGGCACCGATGCCGGTTTCGGCGCGAACCTGCTGGGCCAGGAAGCCAGCACGATCTTGCTTGGCACGAGCGCTCTTGTCCAGGATGGAGAAAAGCCAGATGCCGACAAAACCGATGGTCATCGAAAACAGGGCTGGCGACGTGTAGGGGAACAGTGCCGAACCCTTGGGGTTGCCCAGTGTCGCTTCCCACACCGACGGCGAGACCACTGTGAGGGCCACAGAGGAAATCAGCCCCAGGAAGCCGCCGATCACTGCGCCTTTGGTGGTGCAGTCCTTCCACAGTACGCTCATGAAGAGCACCGGAAAGTTGGCAGATGCGGCGATGGCAAAGGCCAGAGACACCATGAATGCGATGTTCTGCTTCTCGAAGGCGATGCCGAGTACCACGGCGATGACCCCCAGCGCTATTGTGGTCATCTTCGACACGCGCAGTTCATCGGCACTGTCGGCCTTGCCCTTCTTGATCACGGTGCCGTAGATGTCGTGCGACACGGCTGAAGCACCCGAGAGCGTAAGGCCCGCCACCACTGCCAGGATGGTGGCGAAAGCCACAGCGGAGATGAAGCCCAGGAACATGTTGCCACCCACCGCATTGGCCAGGTGAACCGCCGCCATGTTGTTGCCACCGACCAGTCCACCCTTGGCGTCCAGGAAGCCGGGGTTTGTCAGCACAAAGGTGATGGCGCCGAAGCCGATGATGAAGGTCAGCAGATAGAAGTAGCCGATCCAGCCTGTGGCCCACATGACCGATTTGCGTGCTTCCTTGGCCGAAGGCACGGTGAAGAAACGCATCAGGATGTGGGGCAGGCCGGCGGTTCCAAGCATCAGCGCCATGCCGAAGCTGATGGCGGAGATCGGGTCCTTCACGAAGTTGCCAGGACCCATGATCGACTGACCTGCCTTGGCTGCGTCGGGCATTGCCGAGGCAGTCGCAAGGTCCGTGGCGGCTTTGGCCGCCGCTTCCGGACTGCTCGCCGAAGCGCTGGCTGCCTGAGCTGCTGCAATGGCTGTTTCTTTGGCGGCACCGCCCAGTTGCGCCTTGATCTCGACAGCCTTGGCGAACATGGCTTCAGGGCTGAAGCCGAAGTTCCACAACACCATGAAGGCCATGAAGGAAGCGCCGCCCAGCAGCAAACATGCCTTGATGATCTGCACCCAGGTCGTGGCCGTCATGCCACCGAACAGCACGTACACCATCATGAGTGCGCCGACGATGATCACGGCAACGTAGTAGTCCAGGCCAAACAGCAGCTTGATCAGCTGGCCAGCCCCCACCATCTGCGCGATCAGGTAGAACGCCACCACAACCAGAGTGCCCGACGCCGCAAAGATGCGGATGGGTTTTTGCTCGAACCGGAAGGCGGCCACGTCGGCGAAGGTGAACTTGCCCAGGTTGCGAAGCCGCTCGGCCATCAGGAATGTGATGACCGGCCAGCCCACCAGAAAGCCGATGGAATAGATCAGACCATCAAAGCCGGATGCCATCACGGCGGCGGAAATACCCAGGAAAGAAGCGGCCGACATGTAGTCGCCAGCGATGGCCAGGCCATTCTGGAATCCTGTGATACCGCCGCCCGCGGTGTAGAAATCGGCGGCGCTGCGCGTTTTGGCAGCGGCCCATTTGGTGATGAACAAGGTCAGGACCACAAAGGCGGCAAACATGGAGATGGCGGTCCAGTTGGTGGCCTGCTTGTCCGCCTGTCCCAGATCGGCACCCGCAGCCATGGCAGATGCAGCCATGACAGAGATCAGGGCTGCGGTCAAAGCGGGGCGCAAGGTTCGCCAGCCCCCAGTCGGGTGTTTGGCTGATGCATAAGTCAAAGAAGTGCGGCTCATTTGTAGGCCTCCACGGCAACGGTTTCAGACAATTCGTCGAACTCGTGGTTGGCACGGCGCACATAGACACCTGTGATCACGATGGTGAACACGATGACGGCAAACCCCACGGGGATGCCAATGGTCATCACGCCTTCACCGAGGCGTTGGGACAAAAACTCCTTGTTGAACGCCACCAGCAAGATGAAGCCGTAGTACACGGTCATCATGGCGGCGGTCAGGATCCAGCCAAAACGAGATCGCTTGGCTTTCAGTTCCTGGTACTTGGGATTGCGCGCGATCCTTTGGATCAGCTTGTCGTCCATGAATGCCTCTGGGAAGTTGAGAGGCCGCGAATCTAGGCTTCGGCTCTTACCAACTTCTTACCGGGAAATGACGCCTGGCTGACGCATGCAGCCAAATGCATGAAAGGCTGATCAACGCGTATCCACCTGTATCAGGATGCCGATGGCGGATCCCCCGAAAACCGGCTTGAATCCTGTTGTTGCGCGCTCTGAACGAAGGAAAAAAAAGGTCTTTTCCTGCTCATTTCCGGCACTGTCGCACGGCACTGTTTCCATTCGAGAAAGTCAGGAGAAATGTTGGTGTGAAGAAGCATCGAAAACGGGTGTGCTGGCGTGATGCGCGCTCAGCCCGTCGGACTGGCTTGGCGACAACCCTTGAGGGATAACCCTTGGGTGACGTGGCGTGATGCAGCCGATTGCTAGGTGCTTTCCCTAGGTTTGAAAGACAGGGCAGCCAATCGAAATTTTTCTGTAAGCAAGCGATAACAGAGTGCGGTCCGTACAGCCCGAATCCCTAAGTGTGGAAGGCGTATACGAAGGGTGTTCCGGACCACTGGAATGCTCGGAACAAGCATCACTCGAGGAGATGACTTTCATGACTAGCGAAAGCAATGCAAAGGCCTATTGGTCTGCAACGCTGGGACTGCTGACCAAGATCCTGATCATTTGGTTCATCGTGTCCTACGGCGCAGGCATCCTGTTGGTGGACGTGCTCAACGGAATCAAGCTGGGCGGTTATCCGCTGGGCTTCTGGTTTGCGCAGCAAGGCTCCATTTACGTGTTCATCGCACTGATCTTCTGGTATGCCAAGAGCATGGGTGCCATTGATCGCAAGTACGGCATGAGCGAAGACTGATACCGCATAGGACGAATACAAAATGGATCTGAAAACCCTAACCTATATTGTCGTGGGTGCCAGCTTCGCGCTGTACCTCGGCATTGCTTTCTGGGCTCGTGCGGGCAGCACCTCCGAGTTCTACGTCGCCGGCGGTGGTGTTCACCCTGTCACCAACGGTATGGCCACGGCTGCTGACTGGATGTCGGCCGCCTCCTTCATCTCCATGGCGGGTCTGATCGCCAACCTCGGTTACGGTGCATCGGTGTTCCTGATGGGCTGGACCGGTGGCTACGTGTTGCTGGCCATGCTGCTGGCACCGTACCTGCGCAAGTTCGGCAAGTTCACCGTGCCTGAGTTCGTCGGAGACCGCTACTACTCCAAGGCGGCCCGCAACGTGGCTGTGATCTGCCTGCTGGTCGCTTCGCTGACCTACATCATCGGCCAGATGGTCGGTGTGGGCGTGACCTTTGCGCGTTTCTTGAACGTCGACAAAGAGACAGGAATTTACCTCGGTATGGGCATCGTGTTTGCCTACGCCGTGTTCGGTGGCATGAAGGGCATTACCTACACCCAGGTGGCCCAGTACTGCGTGCTGATCCTGGCCTACCTGGTGCCTGCCTTCTTCATCTCCCTGAACCTGACCGGCAATGCACTGCCACAGCTGGGTCTCGGCGCAACCATGACTGGTACTGACGTCACTCTGCTCGACAAGCTCGACATGGTGGCCAAGGACCTGGGCTTTGGTGAATACACCACCAACGTGGCCGGCTCCAAGCTGAACATGTTCTTCTACACCGTTTCGCTGATGATCGGTACGGCAGGTTTGCCACACGTGATCGTTCGCTTCTTCACGGTGCCGAAGGTGGCTGACGCCCGCGCTTCTGCTGGCTGGGCCCTGGTGTTCATCGCTTTGCTGTACACCACCGCACCTGCGGTCGGCGCCATGGCCAAGCTGAACCTGATCGGTACGGTCAACTCCGCTGTCGGTCTGGTCAAGACCGAGTCGGGCTCCATCGGTGTGGATTCTGAAGCTGTCAAGGCCAATGCCGACCTCTTCGCCGAAGAAGCCAGCCTGAAGTACGACGAGCGTCCAAACTGGATGAAGCGTTGGGAACAGACCGGCCTGCTGGCTTGGGAAGACAAGAACGGTGACGGCCGTATCCAGTACTACAACGACAAGACTGGCAACGAGATCACCAAAGGCAAGGCTGACGCCGCTGGCTGGAAAGGCAACGAGCTGACCGTCAACGCCGACATCATGGTGCTGGCCAACCCGGAAATCGCGCTGCTGCCGAACTGGGTGATCGCACTGGTGGCCGCTGGTGGTCTGGCTGCTGCTCTGTCGACGGCTGCTGGTCTGCTGCTGGCGATCTCTTCCGCCATCTCCCACGACCTGATCAAGGGTGCCATCAACCCTGACATCAGCGAGAAGGGCGAGCTCATGGCTGGCAAGATCTCGATGGCGGTTGCGATTGTCGTCGCTGGCTACCTGGGTCTGAATCCTCCAGGCTTCGCTGCAGGTACGGTGGCTCTGGCCTTCGGTATTGCGGCTTCCACCATCTTCCCTGCGATCATGATGGGTATCTTCAGCAAGAGCGTGTCTGACAAGGGCGCCATTGCCGGCATGTTGTCCGGTCTGGCTGTGACCCTGTTCTACGTGTTCGCACACAAGGGTATCCTGTTCATCAAGGGCACCGAGTACCTCGACGTGATCGGCGGAGCCAACTCGTTCTTCGGCATCACGCCTGAGGCATTCGGTACGGTTGGCGCCATCGTCAACTTCGCCGTGGCCATCATCGTGAGCAAGATGGGCGCTCCTGTCCCTGCCCACATTCAGGATCTGGTTGAGAGCGTGCGTGTGCCCAAGGGTGCAGGCGCTGCCACCGGTCACTGATTGACCCGGCATTGAATGGGTGGCTCCGGCCACCTGTTTGAGACGCCCAACCCCGCCGGGCAACCGGCGGGGTTTTTTATTGAGACAATAGGGGCCTAGCCCTCTCGCGGTTGTGTTGGACCGCCTGCCCGAACCGGAAAACACCCATGTGGAGCCTCGACATCTTCTTTCTCAACTGGATATTCCTGCTCGCACTCATTCCCGTCAGCTTTGTGTGGCTGCGGCGTGCCTGGAAGATCTTCTTCAAGCGGGACTTCTCTGAAGTCGCGCTCAAGCGCGGTGTTCCACCGGCCAATGCAGAGAAATACGCTCCCTACGAGTTCATCATCAACTTTCTCGCTGGCATTGTGCTGGTCGGCGTGCTGGTTTCAGTGCTTGGTTTTCAGGCCATGGCGCGTGAAGACTGGATTGCCACAGCTGGCGTAACCTTGTGGATGAAGATCTTTGCCTCGCTGGCATTGCGCATGCAGGCCCATGGGTTTGGCTCTGGCAAGAAGAAGGCTGCGCAAGCGAAGGAAGCTTCCAGCCGGTGATTCCGGCCAGACACACCGTCACTGTCATCGTCAGATGAAAAGCGAAAAGCCGACGCATGCGTCGGCTTTTCTTCTGGTGCGGGTTCGCCTGTCAGCGCGAAGGCTGGATCTCCTGCAAGATGGTCGCGGAGATCTCCTCGATCGATTTGTGTGTGGTAGACAGGCACCGGATGCCTTCGCGCCGCATCATGGCTTCAGCGCTGGCGACCTCTTCACGGCAGTTCTGCAGACTGGCATAGCGGGAATTGGGCCGACGCTCATTGCGGATCTCGGACAAGCGTTCGGGTGAAATCGTCAGGCCGAACAGTTTTTTGCGGAATGGTACCAGTGCGGGGGGCAGCTTGCGCCGCTCGAAGTCCTCGGGGATCAGCGGATAGTTCGATGCCTTGAGTCCGTGCTGCATCGCCAGATACAGAGAAGTGGGGGTCTTCCCGCTGCGGCTGACGCCGACCAGAATCACATCAGAGCTTTGCAGGTCACGGTTGCTCTGGCCGTCATCATGGCTGAGTGCAAAGTCGATGGCCTCGATCCGGTCATGGTATTCGCGGCTCTTGGAGGCATCGGAGAAGCGCCCAACGCGATGATTGGACTTGATGCCCAGCTCCTCTTCGAGCGGCTTGACGAAGGTGTCAAGCATGTCAAACATCATGCCTTTGCAGTTCTTCTTGAATACCTCCAGCACCTCCGTGTTGACAACGGTCATGAAGACCAGTGGCCGCTTGCCTTCCACAGTGGCTGTGTGGTTGATCTGACGGACCGCCTGGTGGGCCTGGTCAACGCTGTTGAGGAAGGGAAGTCTGGCTTTGCGCAACGAGGTTTCGAATTGCGCCAGGATGGCGTTGCCAAAGGTTTCGGCGGTGATGCCGGTGCCGTCGGAGACGAAATAGGCGGTTCGGTTGGACATATGCAAAAGGTATCAGGGCAAAAGGGTCTGGGTATGGTCTCCGGGATTGGCCCCTGAACCCCTACAATGCAGGGGCGGCGCGCGCTCCGAGTGCCTCCCATATGGCATTATGCTTGTTTGGTCGGCGGGGCTTTGAACGGTCTCTGATGGCACTGCGCTGCCGCTGCCTGCAAATTCCTGACTCAGATTCTTGACTTGGTCATCCACATCTCTTGCCCATGCACTGCCGCCACTCCATAACAGAACAACGAAGCGTTGGCCTGGCTGCCTGGGTTGCCCGTTTTTTTAACTTGAGCGGAGTCTATCCATGTCCAACCTCTTTTCGGCCACCGACCTGGTCGTACCATTTGAGAAACTGAGAATGTCTGACGTCGAGTCAGTTGGCGGTAAAAACGCCAGCCTCGGCGAAATGATTTCCCAACTGCCGCAAGGCGTCAAAGTACCGACCGGCTTTGCCACCACGGCTTTCGCATTCCGCGATTTCCTCAAGAACGACAAGCTCGACGAGCGCATCAATGCCCGTCTGGCTGCCCTTGACACCGAAGATGTCCGCGCGCTGGCGGAGGCCGGCGCCGAGATTCGCGAGATGGTCGAGAAGCAGCCATTCCCGGCCGATCTCGAGCAGGCCATCCGCGAAGCCTTTGTGACGCTGTGCGACGGCAACGAGCAGGCTTCCTTTGCGGTGCGCAGCTCTGCGACGGCCGAAGACTTGCCGGATGCTTCGTTCGCCGGCCAGCAGGAGACGTTCCTGAACGTCGTGGGTATCGACCATGTCCTCGAGAAGATCAAGGAAGTCTTTGCCAGCCTGTACAACGACCGCGCCATCAGCTACCGGGTTCACAAAGGGTTTGCCCACCACGAAGTGGCCCTGTCCGCCGGTATCCAGCGCATGGTTCGCTCCGACAAGGGAGCCGCTGGCGTGATGTTCACCATCGACACCGAATCCGGCTTCGAGGACGTGGTCTTCATCACTTCCAGCTACGGCCTGGGCGAGACTGTCGTGCAAGGTGCCGTCAATCCGGATGAGTTCTATGTGCACAAGCCGATGCTGGAAGCGGGCAAGCGCGCACTCATTCGTCGCAACCTGGGCTCCAAGCTCATCGAGATGGTCTTCAGCTCCGATGAAGAAAAGGCCGCGACGGGTCAACTGGTCAAGACGGTGGATGTGCCGACCGAGATGCGCAACCGCTATTCGCTGACCGACGAAGAAGTCGAGCAGCTGGCCCGCTATGCCATGGTGATCGAGAAGCACTACGGCCGGCCCATGGACATCGAATGGGGCAAGGACGGCACCGACGGCCAGCTCTACATCCTTCAGGCACGGCCGGAGACGGTCAAGAGCCAGGCAGGTGGAAAAGAGCTGCGCTACAAGCTCAAGGGCAAGGGCGCTGTGCTGGCCGAAGGCCGCGCCATTGGACAGAAGATCGGTACCGGCCCCGTGCGCCTGGTGCACAACATCAGCGAGATGGACAAGGTCCAGGCGGGTGACGTGCTCGTGACCGACATGACCGACCCGAACTGGGAGCCGGTGATGAAGAAGGCCAGTGCCATCGTGACCAATCGCGGCGGCCGTACTTGCCACGCCGCCATCATTGCCCGCGAGCTGGGTATTCCGGCTGTGGTGGGTTGTGGAGACGCCACCAGTGCTCTCAAGGACGGCACACTGGTGACGGTGAGCTGCGCTGAGGGTGATACCGGCTACATCTATGACGGTCTTCTGGAAATGGAAGTGACCGAAGTTCAGCGCGGTGACATGCCCGAGCTCGATGTCAAGGTCATGATGAACGTGGGCAATCCCCAGCTTGCTTTCGACTTTGCCCAGATTCCCAACGGCGGTGTTGGCCTGGCTCGCCTGGAGTTCATCATCAACAACAACATTGGTGTGCACCCCAAGGCCATCCTCGACTATCCGAACATCGATGCCGACCTGAAAAAAGCCGTCGAATCCGTGGCCCGTGGCCATGCGTCTCCCCGCGCCTTCTACGTGGACAAGGTGGCAGAAGGTGTGGCGACCATTGCCGCTGCGTTCTGGCCCAAGCCCGTGATTGTTCGCCTGTCGGACTTCAAGTCCAACGAATACCGCAAGCTGGTGGGAGGCAGCCGCTATGAGCCGGACGAGGAAAACCCGATGCTGGGTTTCCGTGGCGCGGCCCGCTACATCAGCGAGGACTTTGGCGAAGCGTTTGCCATGGAATGCGAGGCGATCAAGCGCGTGCGCGAAGAAATGGGTCTGACGAATGTACAGGTGATGGTGCCCTTCGTCCGCACACTCAAGCAGGCGGAAAAAGTGGTCGACTTGCTGGGTCAGTATGGCCTCAAGCGCGGCGAGCAGGACCTCAAGCTCATCATGATGTGCGAGATCCCCAGCAATGCAGTGCTGGCCCATCAGTTCCTGCAGTACTTTGACGGCTTCTCGATCGGCTCGAACGACCTGACTCAGCTCACGTTGGGCCTGGACAGGGATTCTGGCCTGGAGCTGCTGGCTCACGACTTTGACGAGCGTGACCCGGCTGTGAAGGCTTTGCTTGAAGGCGTCATCAAGGCCTGCCGTGCGGAAAACAAGTACGTGGGCATTTGTGGCCAGGGCCCAAGCGACCACCCGGACTTTGCCGAATGGCTGCGCGAGCAGGGTATCAGCTCGATCTCGCTCAACCCGGATACGGTTCTGGATACCTGGCAGCTGCTGGCTGACAAGAGCGCTGGCAAGCGCTGATACTGACGGCACAGGCTCAGCCCCTGAACCTGAGCTCGAACCCGAGAAAGGCTGGTGCGCGCACCAGCCTTTTTTGGTTTTGGGGCTGCCACTGCCACTGGCACGCCCGCACGTAAGGCGGTGGTCAGTGCCAGGCGGAAAATCAGGGAAGCCACTGGAAGCGGCTGGCTGCGCGCCATGCGCCTGACTTGACCTGGATCAGTGCAGGCCCGGCCAGAACGTTCCAGCATACCCTTGGGGCGAGCCTTGTTGTTTCGCTCTCCCTCAACGGGCCGGAGGAGGCATGAGCAAACAGAAAAAAACAGACAAGCGCCTGTGGTGGCTGCTGGCCGCTGCCGCTGTCTTGTCCGTACTATGGCTTTTGGTGACCATTGCGTTTGTCGGTTCCACCCTGGAAGCGGGTGAACGCGAAACCGTCTGGCATCTGCTGGGCTCGAGGCTCACGCTGATTTCCCTGACGTGGGGTGCTGGCATGGCGGCCATCGGGCTGGGCCTCAAGCGTTGGTTCGACCATTGGGTCACGCCGTCCGTGCAACTGGCTGAAGATGCTCAGGTGCTGCTCAAGACAGACGTCGTTCGAGAGCTGACGCCCAAAGGCAACCTCGAGACCAAGGCGCTGGCGCAGCTGTTCAACCAGCTGGTCGACCAGCGCGAGGCGCTTCGCAGGGAAATGGACGAGCGGGTCTCGCAGTCGGCCGCCCGTATCGACAGGGAGCGCACACGCCTCGCCGCGCTGATGGCCGAACTGGCGCAAAGCGTGGTCGTCTGCAACCTGGATGGGCGCATTCTTCTGTACAACCCCAAGGCGCGAGAGCTTTTCATGGGCTTGTCCCAGGCGCCGGGCGTGGCAGGCGGGGCTGAGCTGATCGGCTTGGGGCGGTCCATCTACAGCGCGCTGGACCGGTCCCTGGTGGCACACGCACTGGAAAGTGTGCAGCATCAGGTGCGAAAACGCGTCGAACGCCCTTCATCCCAGTTTGTCTCTGCGACCGAGTCTGGCAAATTGCTGCGTGTCCAGATGGCGCCAGTGCGTGAAGCACAAGCGACCAGCGCCGAGGGGGAGGCCCATGACCCGGAAGGTGCAGACATCGCTGCGCTGATGTCCGGTTTTGTGCTGATGGTCGATGACATCACGGACGAATTCGAGGCCGAGGCCGCGCGTGACCAGCTCATGCACACCCTCACTTCGGGTAGCCGGTCGGCGCTGGCCAACATGCAGGCCATCGTCGACATTCTGGATCGCCCTGACCTGGAGCCCGCACAGCGCCAGACCTACCGCAACCAGATTCGCGAGGAAGCCCGGACGCTGAGCCAGCGGATCAATGCGCTGGAACAGCGAGCCAATGACAAGCTCCAGTCTCGCTGGGGAATGGAAGATATCCGCGGTCTTGATTTGCTTGAGGTCGCTGTCAAGCGAATGCAGGCACTGGGCGGGTTGCGCATCAGCGTCGCTGATTCCGATGAGACCGTCTGGCTCAAGGTGGACAGCTTCTCGGTCATCCAGGTGCTGACTTACCTGGCCTCCAGGCTGGCCGAAGAGTTCGATGTCAGGTACGTGCATCTGCGACTGTCTGCGAGCGACGCCTCGGCTGGCAAGGCACAGCTCGATCTGGTCTGGACCGGCCAGGTCATGAACACCGAGACGGTGATGAACTGGGAAATGGATCCCATGCAGTTTGGGGGGCAGGGCAGCCACCAGACAGTAAGAGACGTGATCGAGCGCCATCGTGGCAGCTTTGGCTTTGAGCGTGAGCGCATCCGTCATGAAGCGTTCTTCCGGCTGGTGCTGCCCATGGCCACCAAGCGCGAACGCGTGGCGGCGGAGTCACTGGGGTACACGGAGAGCCGGCCGGAGTACTATGACTTTGATCTGTTCCAGGTCACGGCCCAAAGCCGGCGTCTCGAAGACCAGGCGCTTGATGAGCTGGTCTACACCGTGTTCGACACAGAGACCACTGGCCTGAATCCGTCACAAGGTGACGAGATCATTCAGATCGGGGCGGCCCGCATCGTCAATGGAAAGTTGTTGCGCCACGAGTGCTTTGAGCAACTGGTCGACCCCAGACGCAGCATTCCGGCAGCATCCATTCCGATCCACGGCATTCAACCCGAAATGGTCCAAGGGCAACCCACCATTGACCGTGTGCTGCCTGCCTTCCACCAGTTTGCCCAAGACACAGTGCTGGTGGCACACAACGCGGCTTTCGACATGCGCTTTCTTCAGCTCAAGGAGAAAGCCACCGGCGTGCGCTTCGACCAGCCCGTGATCGACACGCTGCTGCTGTCCGCACTGGTCCACCCCAATCAGGATTCGCACCGGCTCGAAGCCATTGCAGAGCGGTTCAACATCCCGGTGGTCGGTCGACACACGGCGATGGGCGACGCCATGGTCACGGCCGAGGTATTGATCAGGCTTATTCCGCTCCTCGCAGAGAAAGGGATTCTCACCCTCGGACAGGCCATGGAGGCTGCCCAGAAGACTTATTACGCCCGTCTCAAGTACTGACCGTCTGGCGGCCAATCGGCCAGGCGAGCAGGCTCGGAAACAAGCGTCAGAAGCGGCCGGCCTGATACCGTTGCCCGAGGACGTTCTGCAGTGACTGTACGACGTGGAAAGCGTCTTTGAGCTGTGAGCGCTCAAAGTTGGATACCTCATCCGGATTGAGGTAATTGTCCGGCTTGTCACCCGATGCGATCTGGCGAGCCTGGTGCTGAATTCGCGTGTAGGCCAGAAATTCCAGGGCATCGCGCAAATCACGGGAGCGTTCCTCCGTGATAGCACCTCCGGCCGCAGCACTGGTCAGGCGGTCCGTGGTGTTCACGGCCTCGTGGCCTCCGGCCAGTGCATAGACCCGGGCCAGGTCCACCACCGGCACGACGCCGGTGTGCTTGAGGTCGATCGTCCCTTTGTGTTCGCCGCTGCGAATGGTGGAAATGCCTTTGAACATGCCCAGCGGCGGCTGGTGCTGCATGGCGTTGCCAACCATGTAAGCCAGAAAGATACTGTTGCCTTTGGTCTGGTCAAGCACTTCACGACGGAGGCCGTCGAGCAGTGCCGCGTCGCCATGGATGGCGCGCAAATCGAAGAAGACACAGGTCAGCATGAGGGACTTGGGGTCTGGGGAGCCGGTCCAGCGGCTGAAGTATTCCGCCCATTTCCGGCGTGGTTGCCGCCAGGTGTCCGTCATGGCCATCATGTCGCCAGGGCAGTAGACATAGCCACAGGCATCAAGCCCGTCACAGACAAACTGGGACAAAGCCTTGAAATACTCGCCGTGCCGGGCTTCGTCGTAGCTGTCGTCCAGCACCATGCAGTTGTCCTGGTCAGACTTGGCTGTCTGTTCGCTGCGTGCCTGGGAACCTGCTGCCACCCAGACATACGGGATGGGCGCCTTGCCCAGCTTCTCTTCTCCCAGTTGCAGCAACCGGACAGTGATGGCATCCGTCATGGCGGTCACGATATGACCCGTGCTGTAGGCCGATGCCTCAGCGCTGGCCAGCGACTGTTGTAGTCGCCCGATTTTTGCCGCAGCCGTTTGCAGGCCTTCAACCGACGTCTTCTTGTAGATCTCGCTGGCCAGGTGAACCGCGGAAGTGCTCTGGCGCTCAGTCAGGTCGGTGGCGGTGATCATGCCTGCCACACGTTCCCCGTCGAGCACGGGCACGTGGTGGATGTTGTGGCGCGCCATCAGCAGCAAGGCGTCGAATGCCGGCTTGGCCATGTCGATGGTCATTGGGGCCTGCGTGGCAATCGCCGAGACCGGCTGCTGGATGTCCAAGCCTGCAGCGACGACCCGGTTTCGCAGGTCACGGTCCGTCATCACGCCCCAGAGCTTCTCGTCCTGGGTGATCAGCACAGACGACACTCGTTGCTCGCTCATGAGCCTGGCCGCTTCGACAATAGGTGTCTCGGGCGGCAAAGTGATGGGTGCGCGTTTGACCAGTGCACGCACAGGCGATGTCATCAGGTTGAGTTCGGCTGTGTCTCCACCACCGCCCGCAGCTGAAGGTGCTCCGGTCGCCAGGCCAACCGTCGATTTGTCACGTGCGGCTGCCGGTACGCCGTTGTGTGCTGGCGGCAGGAAATAACGCATGGCCGCAGAGGCGTCGCGCAGTTCGTTCGCAAATGCGGCGGGAACGGTGGCCGTCTGGGCTTGCGCGCGCGCCACAGCGCTGGTGGCGCCTACACCGAGGCCCAGGCGCAGGCCAAAACAGTCTCCTGGCCGCAGCGACACCACTGTATCGCCGTCCTTGTCCAGCAGGTCGACCTCTCCCTCGAGGAGCCAGCGAAGGTACTCCCGCAACTCGTCACCGCGCGCGATCTCGCTGCCAGCGGGGTGCACATGGCATTCCATGCGATCCGTGAGTGCAGTTTGCTGTTCTGGGAGGAGGGCACCGAACACGCGGTGCTGCTTCGCTCGAGCCAATAGGCCGGACTTGTTCATCGGGCTGGTCACTGCTGCATTACTCCCAGGCAAAAGGTCGTCGGATTACCGGCGGATGGTTTGGGCTACATGCTACATGGACAACGCTCAATGGTGGCCCGTGTGAGCACGCATTGTTGACATGCATCAGCCCGTTGCGATGTCACTCGAGAGTGCGTGTAAGTTATGAGTAAGAGTGGATTGACGGCCATCATGGTTACACTCGGTTTCGGCCCTCACGCAACCGTCCGGTGCCAGCGCCGAAGTCCCAGGCCCACCTCAGACATTCATGACCCAGCAGCATTTGTCCCAAAGACGCCGACACTGGAAGGCACTGCGACGCGTGACGGTCTGGCTGCTGCTCGTCTGGTTTCTGGTGTCATTTGCTGTCAGCTTTTTTGCGCGAGATCTCAGCTTCTCCTTTTTCGGCTGGCCCTTCAGTTTCTGGATGGGCGCGCAAGGAGCTCCGCTGATCTACGGGCTGATCACTGCGTTCTACGCCTGGTATGTGCACCGCCTCGATGTCCGGTACGGTGCTGTCGACGAGTCTGGTGAGGGGCGCGATGAGTGAATCCGGCTCATTCCGGCAGCAGCTGAACAAGGTGTACAGCTGGTACACGGGCGGTTTTTTTCTGTTTCTTGCCGGACTGGCCATGCTGGAGGCCATGGGTGTGCCTCGGGACACCATCGGCTTCATTTTTCTGCTGGCCACCGTCGGGCTTTACGCCGGCATAGGCATCATGAGCCGGACGACAGATCCGGTGGAGTACTACGTGGCGGGGCGCAGGGTGCCGGCCTTCTACAACGGCATGGCCATCGGTGCCGACTGGATGTCGGCGGCGTCCTTCATCGGCCTGGCAGGCACCCTGTACCTGTCCGGATACAGCGGTCTGGCATTCATCATGGGCTGGACGGGTGGCTATTGCCTGGTGGCCTTGCTGCTGGCGCCCTATCTGCGCAAGTTCGGGCAGTTCACCATTCCTGACTTCCTGGCTGAACGGTTCGGAGGACAGTTGCCAAGACTGCTGGGGGTGGGGGCGGCGCTCATCTGTTCGTTCACCTATGTGGTGGCGCAGATCTATGGTGTTGGCCTCATCACTTCGCGCCTGACCGGAGTGGCATTCGAGCTCGGAATTTTTCTGGGGCTGGGGGGTATCCTGGTTTGCTCCTTCCTCGGTGGCATGCGAGCGGTGACATGGACCCAGGTGGCCCAGTACATCATCCTCATCGTGGCCTATCTGATTCCGGTGGTGTGGCTGTCGGTGAAGCAGACCGGTGTGCCGGTACCGCAGGCGATCTATGGTTACCAGCTGGAGCAGGTCACTGAAAAGGAAAAGGAGCTTATCGACGATCCGGTCGAGAAGCAGGTGAGGGCGCTTTTCGCCGCCCAGGCAAGCGATCTCGAGCGCAAGCTGGAAGATCCTGCGGCAGCGTTGCGTGCCGACAAGGCCGCTGCAGAGGCCCGCATTGGGTGGATGCAGTCCAACGGTGCGGAACTCTCGGCCATTGCACAGGCCGAGCAGGAGCTGGCTGCGCTGCCCAGGGATGAGGTGTCTGCACGAGAAAAGTGGCAAAAAGCGCTGGAGGCAGCCAGAAGCAAAGCCGAACCTCTCAATGGCATGCCCGCGCATGCACAACAGTTTGCTGGCGATCCGCGTGGCAGCCCCCAGCAGCAGGCGCTCTTCAGTGATTCTCGCGCCAATTTCCTGGCGCTGATGTTCTGCCTGATGGTGGGCACAGCGGCCTTGCCGCATGTGCTCATGCGTTACTACACCGTCCCGGGCGTCAAGGAGGCGCGGCAATCAGTGACCTGGGCGCTGTTTTTCATTTTTCTTCTGTATTTCACCGCGCCGGCGCTGGCCGTCCTGGTCAAGTACGAGATCTTCCATGGCCTGATCGGTACATCTTTTGACGAGCTGCCCCAATGGGTGAGCGCGTGGAACAAGGTGGACCCAGGTTTGCTGTCCGTCACGGATGTGAACGGTGACAACAAGCTGCAGCTCAATGAGCTGACCATTGGGGGCGACATCATCGTACTGGCGACGGCTGAAATTGCCGGGCTGCCCTATGTCATCTCCGCTCTGGTGGCAGCAGGGGGGCTGGCTGCCGCGCTGTCGACCGCTGACGGTTTGCTTCTGACCATTGCCAGTTCGCTTTCGCACGATCTGTATTACAAGCTGTTTGACCCCAAGGCTTCGACGGCGCGGCGTGTCACCATCTCCAAAGTCATCCTGCTGGTGGTGGCCTTGCTCGCAGCCTATGTGGCAGCCCAGAAGCCGGCGGACATCCTGTTTCTCGTCTCTGCCGCTTTCTCGTTTGCTGCCTCGGCCTTTTTCCCGGCGCTGGTGCTGGGAATCTTCTGGAAGCGGGCGACTGGCATCGCCGCTGCGATGGGCATGCTCAGCGGGTTGGCCGTGACCTTCTACTACATGGCCACCACGCAGCCCTGGTTGCGCAGCGTCTTTGGCGTGAGCAAGCCTATCGAGCTGTGGTGGGGCATACAGCCCATTTCGGCCGGCGTCTTTGGCGTCCCGGTCGGGTTTGCCGTGATCATTCTGATCAGCCTTTTCACCCCTGCACCCGAAACCAGCGTGCAGCGCATGGTGGACCGGCTGCGGTATCCCCGAGACCGCTGGCCGGAAGAGGCGCCGCCCTCACCACATGGGGCTGACGGCCGGGATACCCTGATCTGAGCACTTCAGGCCGGGGTCTGAGTGTCGCCCTGGCCCGCGCCGGTGCCAGCTTGCGTGCCAGCGCGAAAAACCGCTATAATCATGGGTTCTTTCCTTGCTGCACCTCACTTCGACGCTGGGGGCAGCTTCACAACCGCAAGGAGTGTTTATGCGTCACTACGAAATCGTCTTGCTGATCCACCCGGATCAAAGCGAGCAGGTTCCGGCCATGCTGGAGCGCTACAAAGGTGTGATCACCGCCGCTGAAGGCAAGATCCACCGCGAAGAAGACTGGGGCCGTCGTCAGCTGGCTTATCAGATCAACAAGCTGAGCAAGGCTCACTACCTGTGCCTGAATGTTGAGGCCACCAAGGAGTCCATCGCCGAGCTGGAGCACGCCTTCCGCTTCAACGATGCCGTCCTGCGTCACATCACCATCCAGAAGAAGAAGGCCGAGACCGAGCCATCTCTGATGATGAAGGCCGTGGAGCGCGAGGAAGCTCGTAAAGCTCAACAGCAGGAGCAGGCAGCCGCCTGATCCACCAGGCGCCACATTCCCGAGGTGTGAACAAGGTCAGTCTGACCGCCAGCGTTGTCCAGCTGCAGTCTCTGCGCTACACGCCGGCAGGTGTCCCAGCCATCAATCTGGTACTGGAGCACGAGTCGGAACTGATCGAACTCGACACACCCCGCATCGTGAAAGTCCAGCTGAAGGCCATCGCCTTTGGCGCATTGGCCGAGACCATGTCCCGGCAGCCGCTGGAGAGCAGCGGGGTCTTCCACGGGTTCCTGGCCAATGCCAGAAACGGAAAAGGCGTGACCCTCCATATTCAGGAATTCAGCAAGTTACAAGGAGAAGCCCAAAATGGCTGCACCTAAGCGATTCAACAAGGACAAGCGTCCAAAGCGTAAGAGCCAATCCCTGCTCTTCAAGCGCAAGCGTTTCTGCCGTTTCACCGTGGCAGGTGTGGAAGAGGTGGACTACAAAGACCTCGACACGCTGCGTGATTTCATTGCCGAGAACGGCAAGATCATCCCGGCTCGCCTGACCGGTACCCGCGCCATCTATCAGCGCCAGGTATCCACCGCCATCAAGCGCGCCCGTTTCCTGGCCCTGCTGCCGTACACCGACCAGCACCGCGTCTGATAGGGGAACACCATGCAAATCATTCTTCTTGAAAAAGTTCTGAACCTGGGTGGTCTGGGTGATGTGGTCAAGGTCAAGGACGGCTACGCCCGCAACTTCCTGATCCCTACCGGTCGTGCCCGCCGAGCCACCAAAGAAGCGATTGCCGAGTTTGAAACTCGTCGCGCCGAACTGGAGAAGGCTGCAGCCGAGAAGCTGGCCGAAGCCCAGGCTGTCGCCGAGAAGCTGACCGCAGCTGCCATCAAGATGACCCAGAAAGCTGGCGTCGATGGCCGTCTGTTCGGTTCCGTCACCAACCACGATGTGGCCGACGAGCTCAACAAGCAAGGCTTCAAAGTGAGCAAGGCTCAGGTTCGCATGCCCAATGGTCCTCTGAAGACCACCGGCGAGTACACCGTCAATGTGCACCTGCACACCGACGTGGACGTCGAACTGCCTGTCGTGATCGAAGGCGAAGCCGCCTGATCACTGCCCGTCGCGTTCAGGCTTCGCCCCAGGCGACGCCTGGCGGACAAAAAGGCACCTCAAAGCCGCTGCCTCCTGGAGGTCAGCGGCTTTTTCTTTTCGCTGGCGTCCGCAGTGCCCCCGCGCAGGATTTGCACAGCTTGTGCACCGCAAAGCCAGCTTTGTCCCCTGCCAATGCACAACTTGTCCACCACTTGATCACAGATGCTTGGCAAGGGGAAGTCTGTGCACGAGCCAGACTTTGTCAGATATTCGCCAGTACACCGCTTGCTCACCGGTCGTCAACCGGCTGTACACCACTTATCCACAGACTTGTGCCATGACATCGTGTCGTGCCCGGGCTAATATTCCGGTTTGGCTGATGGGAGCTGGTGATGGGCGGGCGCCATGCTCGCAGCCAACGCCTTGCCCCCAAGCTCTTTGGCCCTGGCTACACCTTCTTAGCGATCCCAGAACGTGAACAGCGACATTTCCTCTTTCGACCCGTCCCTGGACGACCCATCTTTTGGCATCGGCATGGACGATCCGGTCGCTCAGTTGCGCGTGCCACCGCATTCCATCGAGGCTGAGTCCAGCGTGCTGGGTGGGCTTCTGCTCGATAACGGTGCCTGGGACCGCGTGGCCGATCTGGTCAGCGACTCCGATTTCTACCGCTATGAGCACCGTCTGATCTTCTCGGCCATTGCCACGCTGGTCAATGCGAGCAAGCCTGCTGATGTGGTGACGGTGTTCGAACACCTGCAGGCCCTGGGCAAGTCCGAAGACGTGGGTGGGCTGGCCTACCTGAACACACTGGCCCAGTACGTGCCCAGCGCGGCAAACATCCGCCGCTACGCCGAGATCGTTCGAGAGCGGGCCATTCTGCGCAAGCTGGTAGCAGCCAGCGATGAAATCGCTACCGCAGCCTTCAACACCAAAGGCCGCCAGGTCGCCAAGATCCTCGACGAGGCCGAGCAAAAAATCTTCAAGATCGGGGAAGAAGGCACCCGTATGAAGCAGGGTTTCCAGTCCATGGACTCTCTGGTGGTGGATCTGCTCGACCGTGTCCAGGAGATGGCCGACAACCCGAACGACGTCACTGGCGTGCCCACCGGGTTCATCGACCTCGATCGCATGACCTCCGGCCTCCAGGCCGGTGATCTGGTGGTGCTCGCGGCTCGCCCTTCCATGGGAAAGACGGCGTTCGCCATCAACATCGCCGAACACGTCGCGCTCAACGAAGGCCTTCCTGTGGCGGTGTTCTCCATGGAAATGGGTGCCGCTCAGTTGGCGGTGCGTATTGTGGGTTCCATTGGCCGCGTCAACCAGGGCCACCTGCGAACAGGCAAGCTGACCGATGATGAATGGCCGCGCCTGACCGAGGCCATTGAACGGCTGCGTACCGTTTCATTGCACATCGACGAGACGCCTGGCCTCACCCCTAGCGAGCTGCGCGCCAATGCCCGTCGTCTTTCCCGTCAATGCGGCAAGCTTGGCCTGATCGTGGTCGACTACCTGCAACTCATGAGCGGCTCCAGCTCGGAGAGCAGCAACGACAACCGCGCCACCGAGCTGGGCGAGATTTCCCGAGGCCTGAAAATGCTGGCCAAGGAGCTGCAGTGCCCGGTGATTGCCCTGTCGCAGCTGAACCGAAGCGTGGAGCAGCGGACCGACAAACGCCCCATGATGAGCGACTTGCGCGAATCCGGCGCCATCGAGCAGGATGCGGACATCATCATGTTCATCTACCGGGATGAGTACTACACCAAGGACGCCTGCAAGGAACCAGGTGTGGCCGAGATCATCATTGGCAAGCAGCGTAACGGCCCTACGGGTACGGTGAAGCTGGCATTCCTGAACATGCTGACTCGATTCGAAACGCTGGCGGGTCACGACGACTTCTGATCATCAGCATCATCGGCCACGTCCGGTGGACGAGCAGCCTGTCGGAAATCTACAAGACGGCCCCGCACTGTGAATCTACAGTGGGGGCCGTTTCTGATTTCCAACCCTCGAAAAGCAGGTCACCGTTTCCATGCAGCTCGGATACACCATTCTCTATGTCCCAGACGTTCCACGCGCCGTCGCCTTCTATGAGGCAGCTTTCGGACTCGAACTGGCGTTCATGCACCCGTCATGTGATTTCGCCACCTTGAAGACCGGAGACACAGCACTTTCGTTTTGTTCCAGGCAGCTTTTGCAGGCGCAAGGAAAGCTGCCTTCAGCGCCAGACGCCGACAGGCCTTGCTTCGAAATCGCCTTGACAACACACGATGTGGCGGGCGCACTTGATCGCGCCGTCAGGGCTGGCGCAACGCTCAAACAATCACCCGAGCTGATGTCTTGGGGACAGACCGTTGCATTTGTGGCTGACCCGGATGGGTTCTGGGTGGAACTGTGTACCCCCGTAGAGCCATCCGACTCTGCCTGATTGACCACCCAAACGCACTGACCGTCAGGCAAATGCCTGGGCCAGCAGAACGTCGCCTCGGGCCTGAGCGTCGCGCGCGGCTTGTGGCGTCATGCCGCACCATCGACGACATTCCTTGGTCATGTGTGCCTGGTCTGAGTAGCCAGCCATCAGTGCAATTTCTGCCAACTCGATCGGTTGATTGAGCCATCGCATCGCCTTGCGCCACCTGGCCAATCGTCGCCAGAAAACAGGTGGCTTTCCGGTGTGGCGCTGAAAGAGGCGCTGGAGTTTGCGCTCGCCAATGGTTGGCCAATGATCGGAGGAGAGGGTTGGCAAGCCTTCTTGAATGGATGCCAGTGCCTCGTCCAGTGCGGCAAGGCGCGCGGTGTGCGCCACCAAATCGGAAGCGACGCCTGAGATGTCCAGGATGTCGCGCTTCTGTACGGCCAGCAGCAAAGCCTGATCGTCAATCAGTGTGCCGGGCCGCAGCCTGTAGCCAATGAAACGTTGGCCGGCTTCAACAGATTTGACCATCACACTGTCTTGCAGGGCAGAGATAAACCAGGTGGGCTGCCCTGATGGTGCGACTGTTCCGATCAAATCGCGACAGCCATCCGGAAGCACCAGCGCAGACTGGCGTTCCTCGCTGGCGTACTCCCAACGCTCCACGACGTTGCCGTAGCTGCCGTTCCAGGCGTTGTCGGCCATGCCAGATGCACTGTGCGATTGATCCGCAGCGTCAGAGCACTTCGCTGGCGAAGTCGGCCAGGCGAGAGCGCTCACCACGGGCCAGGGTGATGTGGCCACCATGCGGCCAGCCCTTGAACCGGTCCACAGCAAAGGTCAGGCCCGAGGAGCCCTCGGTCAGGTACGGGGTATCGATCTGGGCCAGGTTGCCCATACAGATGATCTTGGTGCCGGGGCCGGCGCGGGTGATCAGGGTCTTCATCTGCTTGGGCGTCAGGTTCTGGGCCTCGTCAATGATGACGTACTTGTTCATGAACGTGCGGCCGCGCATGAAGTTCAGACTCTTGACCTTGATACGGCTTCGGATCAGTTCATTGGTGGCGGCGCGCCCCCATTCGCCAGCGCCGTTGACGTCGCCTTTGGCCAGAAATTCCAGGTTGTCGTCCAGTGCGCCCATCCACGGGCCCATCTTTTCTTCTTCGGTGCCGGGCAGGAATCCGATGTCTTCGCCAACACTCACGGTGGCGCGGGTCATGATGATCTCGGTGTAGCGGCGTTCGTCCAGGACCTGGGTCAGGCCGGCGGCCAGCGCCATGAGCGTTTTACCCGTCCCTGCCGTGCCCGTGAGGGTGACAAAGTCCACCTCGGGGTCCATCAGCAGGTTGAGGGCGAAGTTCTGCTCCCGGTTGCGGCTGGCCACGCCCCAGACGGCGTTCTTGAGGTGCGTGTAGTCCTTGAGCGTCTTGAGCACCGCCGTTTCGTCACGGATCTCTGTAACGCGGGCATAAAGCGACGGCTCGTCCGGTGCCTCAAAGTAGACGAACTGGTTGATGTGGAACTGGTTCACCGCGGGGCCACTGACCCGGTAGAAGGTGTGGCTGCCACTCTGCCAGCTCTCAATGGTCTTGCTCTGACGTGTCCAGAAATCCTGGGGCAGGGCAAGAGCACCCGAGTACAGCAGCTCGCCGTCGTCCAGCGTCTTGTCGTTCTCGTAGTCTTCGGCCAGCAAGCCCAGGGCGCGCGCCTTGACGCGCATGTTGATGTCTTTGGAGACCAGAATGACTTCCCGGCCCGGGTGCTTGCCACGTAGCGAGTGGACCACTCCCAGGATCTGGTTGTCTGCCTTCCCCTGGGGCAGGCTTTCCGGCAGATCGTCGCCCAGTGGCTCGGTCTGGAAAAACAGCATGCCGCGGGCAGACATGTGGCCGGTGGCCGAGAGCTTGATGCCCTTGACCATGTCGGCGCCTTGCTGGGCCACCAGGGCGTCCAGGTTGCGGCTGGTCTGCCGGCCATTGCGGGCGACTTCGGTCATGCCCTTTTTGTGGCCATCGAGCTCCTCAAGCACGATCATCGGCAGGTAGATGTCGTGCTCCTCGAAACGGAACAGACTCGTGGGGTCGTGAAGCAGCACGTTGGTGTCGAGCACGAACAGGCGCCGCTTGCCATCAGCCGTGGCGCGAACGCGGCGGCGATTCATGGCTGCCTGCGCCGGCGCCGTCGTTGACACCGCATCGGCTGCGGGTGCCTTTGCTTGTGCCGGAGCTTTGGCCGGCGCTGCCTTGGCAGCAGTTTGGCGGGCCGACTTCTTGGCCGGGGCTTTTCTGGCTGCGGTCTTGCGTGCTGCAGGTGCTTTGGCGGGAGCAGCCGGTGCCGTCACGGGAGCGACCGCTGGCGCCTGATTGGCTTCGTCATCCGGCAGGTGGATCAATGGGGCATTGTCGTCATCGTCTTCGATAACGCTGATCTTGGCTTTGCTGTTGAATGCTTTGGGAGAAACGAGGCTGGCGCGCTTGGTAGGTGCTGGAGGCAGAGGCATGGGCAGTTTCAGTGAGGTCAGGCAGCCAAGAAAGCAAAAAGCCGCCTGGCAAAGCAAGCGGCTTTTCGGACTGTCGAAATGACAGGGGAGTAAGAGTTAGCAGGACAACATCCTGAATGCATGGAGTCATTATGCACGACTCGCTCAGACCCCCATTGGTGGTGTGGTGCTGCTGCGTCAGTGTCGGCTGGCCAGAGGGGTGCCGGGCACTTTCAGGGCAGCGGTCAGGCGGCCTTCTTGATCGCCTTGACGGCCTTGAGCACGTCTTCGACGTGACCGGGGACTTTCAGGCCTCGCCATTCCTGGATCAGAACACCGTCGGCGCCGATCAGGAAAGTGCTGCGCTCGATGCCCTTGACCTTCTTGCCGTACATGATCTTGTTCTTGACCACGCCGAACATGTGGCACATCTTTTCTTCCGTATCGGCGATCAGCTCGAAAGGAAGCTCAAGTTTGGCCTTGAAGTCATCGTGGGAATTCATGTTGTCGCGGGAAACGCCGTAGACTTGCGCGCCTGCCTTGACGAAATCCTTGTACTTGTCACGGAACTGCATTGCTTCCGTGGTACAACCCGGGGTGTTGTCTTTGGGGTAAAAATAGAGAACGACGGTTTGCCCCATCAGCGACTGGTTGGTGATTTTGTCACCGCCGGTGGCTTGGGCTTCAAATTCGGGAACGGGTTTGTTGACAACGACTGCCATGCTGCGAGGACCCCTGACGTAAAAGGATGGAGGATTCGGTGGCGAGCCCGATCTGACTGCGACCCTGGAGCGGGTCGGGATCTGAGCGGGTAACCTGTTTATTTTAACCGATTCTGGATATCCCTGCCCGAGGGCATTCCCTCTTGCGCCAGAGCGGGCTTTGTTGCAGTCTTGCTAGCACGCCATCCAGTTGTCATGCGGCTGACAAAGGCGGTCGCATGAATTGCTGCCTCCAGGGCCTCAGACTTCTTCCTGCAGAAGAATGGCCAGTACGTGCCGGCCTTCACCGGCGAGGACGTTGAACGTCCGACAGGCTGCTTGTGTGTCCATGGTTTCCAGGCCGACGCGCTGCGAGGTCAGCACAGCCGTGTGTTTGGGGTGCACAAACCGCAGCTGCTCTCCGGTTCCCAGAATCACAAGTTCCGGACGCGGTTCGCCAGCGAGTTCCAGCAACTGCTCGAAATGAGTCGCCTGCATGGACGGCAGGGGCACGGGAACCCATTGACTGAGGATGCCAGCCTCTGACGACAGCACGAAGCTGGCGTGCATGCGCTCGCCATTGACGGCAATCCAGCCCGGTCCGTAGGCCGAGATACTGTGTTGTTCAGGTCTGTCTGCGTGCAGCTTCATGTGCCGATGGCTTGCGGGGCGGGTAATCTGTGGTCAAATTGCAGGTTTTCCCTGCGCATGGCGCCCATACTAGCGTCCCGGGGCGGGACTCCTCAAATGTAGGGTCTCTGCCTGTCTAGTTGTTCGCTGCTGATGATTTGCCAGGAACACTGCTTTTTCGCCAGGAGGCCTCTTGAAGACGATTCGCAAGTCCGCCAAGCTCAACAACGTACTGTATGACGTGCGAGGACCGATTGTGGATGCGGCGCGCCAGATGGAGGACGAAGGGCAGAAGATCATCAAGCTGAACATCGGCAACCTGGCTGCATTCGGCTTTGATGCGCCCGAGGAGATTCAGCAGGACATGATTCGCAACCTGCCCAATTCGGCAGGCTACTCGGACAGCAAAGGCATCTTTGCGGCCCGCAAGGCGGTGATGCACTACACCCAGCAGCAGGGGATCAAGGGCATCACGCTCGACGATATTTATCTGGGAAATGGCGCCAGTGACCTGATCGCGATGGCCATTGACGTGCTGCTGGACGAGGGTGACGAGTTGCTGGTGCCTGCACCAGACTATCCCCTTTGGACGGCGGCAGCGAGCCTGGCAGGCGGTACGCCGGTGCACTATATGTGCGATGAGGCCAACGACTGGATGCCCAACCTGGACGACATCCGAAGCAAGATCACGCCACGCACCAAAGGCCTGGTGGTCATCAACCCCAACAACCCCACCGGTGCGCTCTACAGCGACGAACTGCTCAAGGGCCTGATCGACATTGCACGCGAGCACGAACTGGTGCTGCTGGCCGACGAGGTGTACGACAAGGTGCTGTACGACGGTGTGAAGCACACTGCGCTGGCCAGTCTGGCGGACGATGTGCTCACGCTGACATTCAACTCCTTGTCCAAGGCATACCGTGCTTGCGGATACCGTGCGGGCTGGATGCACATTGCAGGCCCGAAGGAGTGCGCGCGCGACTATATCGACGGGCTGAACATGCTGGCCAACATCAAGCTCGGCTCCAACGTGCCGGGCCAGTATGCGGTGCAGACGGCGCTGGGCGGCTATCAGAGCATTCAGGACCTGGTCAAGGAGGGCGGGCGCCTGCGCCGCCAGCGCGACATGGCCTACGAACTCATCACGGCCATTCCCGGCGTCACTTGCGTGAAGCCGAAGGCGGCTCTGTACATGTTCCCCAGGCTTGATCCGGCCATGTATCCGGTGGCGGACGACCGGCAGTTTTTCATGGAGCTGCTGCGGGCCACGCGTGTGATGCTGGTGCAGGGCTCTGGCTTCAACTACCCGGACAACCAGCATTTCCGGATCGTGTTTCTCCCGCATGAGGACGACTTGCAGGAAGCCATTGGCCGAGTGGCCAGGTTTCTGGAGCAATGGCGCCTGCGACATGCGAGCAAACCGGCGGCGTGATGCCGTGAGAGCACTGACAGGCACCAGGCACTCGAGAGAGACAGGCGAGCAATTTTTCACATCCGGGGTTGGCCCCGGTTCTTTCAAGATCCCCAAAGATCAGATCAGACTAGACACATGAAACCGATACAAGTTGGCCTGCTGGGCATCGGCACTGTTGGCAGTGGCACCTTCAACGTTCTGACTCGCAATCAGGAAGAAATCAAAGGCCGCGCCGGTCGCGGTATCGAGATCACCATGGTCGCCGACCTGAACGTTGAGCGCGCCCGCTCCATCGTCGGTGACGGCGTGCAGGTGGTGGACGACGCTCGCAAGGTCATCGAAAACCCCGACATCGACATCGTGATCGAGCTGATTGGCGGATATGGCATTGCCAAGACGCTGGTGATGGAGGCCATTGCCGCCGGCAAGCATGTGGTCACGGCCAACAAGGCCTTGCTGGCCGTGCATGGCCCTGAGATCTTCGCTGCCGCATCTGCCAAAGGTGTGATGGTGGCGTTCGAGGCAGCTGTCGCTGGCGGAATTCCGATCATCAAGGCCTTGCGTGAGGGCCTGACGGCCAACCGCATCGAGTGGGTGGCGGGCATCGTCAACGGCACGACCAATTTCATTCTTTCCGAAATGCGCGACAAGGGCCTGGACTTTGAAGTCGTGCTGAAAGAAGCCCAGCGTCTGGGCTATGCCGAAGCAGACCCGACATTCGACATTGAAGGCGTGGATGCGGCGCACAAGGTCACGCTGATGAGCGCCATTGCCTTTGGCATTCCGGTCCAGTTTGACAAGGCCTACACCGAAGGCATCACCAAGCTGTCGTCGGTGGACATCCGCTACGCCGAGCAGCTGGGCTATCGCATCAAGCTGCTGGGCATCACCAAGCGTGCTGCCAAGGGTGTGGAGTTGCGCGTGCACCCCTGCCTGGTGCCGGCCAAGCGCCTGATTGCCAACGTGGAGGGTGCCATGAATGCGGTGGTGGTCGAGGCCGACGCCGTGGGAACAACGCTGTACTACGGACAGGGCGCCGGCAGCGAGCCGACCGCCAGTGCTGTGGTGGCTGACCTGGTGGATGTGACCCGACTGCACACGGCAGATCCTACGCACCGTGTGCCCCACCTGGCGTTCCAGCCAGGCGCCATGTCGGATGAGGCGGTGCTGCCGATGGAAGAAGTGGTGACCAGTTACTACCTGCGCATGCGTGTGGCCGACCAGACGGGCGTCCTGACAAAGGTGACTGGCTTGCTGGCAGAAGCCGGTATCAGCATCGATGCAGTGCTCCAGCGCGAGTCTGACGAGATCAGCGGTGAGGATGGCAACCAGACGGATCTGATCATCCTGACCCACGACACCCGCGAGGGCGAGATGAATGCGACGCTGGAGAAGATTCAGACATTGCCTTCAGTGCTGGCGCCGATCGTGCGCATCCGCAAGGAAGAGCTCAACTGAGCGCCTGGCGAGAGCCATCAAGACCCACTGTCAGAGACACGACGTTCGAATCCGACACCCATGCGATACCTGAGCACGCGCGGTCATCCGGACCGCAAGCATTTTTGTGAAATCCTGCTGGAAGGGCTGGCACCGGACGGTGGTCTGTACCTGCCGGAGCGCTACCCTGAGGTCAACGAGGCCATGTTGGCCGAGTTGCGCAAAACCTACCAGGACGAGGGCTATGCGGCACTGGCATTCAAGGTGCTGTCGCTCTACATCGATGACATTCCTCAAACGGATTTGCGCGCCATTTGCGATCGCACCTACACCGAAACCGCTTTCGGCACTTCGGCAATCGTGCCACTTAAGCCGCTCGAAGAGGGCGTTTGCCTTGAGGCCTTGTCCAACGGGCCGACGCTGGCCTTCAAGGACATGGCCATGCAACTGCTGGGCAACCTGTTCGAGTACGAACTGGACCGCCGCGGGGCAGAGTTGAATATCCTGGGCGCTACCAGCGGTGACACCGGCAGCGCGGCCGAGTACGCCATGCGAGGCAAGAAGGGCGTGCGTGTGTTCATGCTCAGCCCCCATGGGCGCATGAGCCCGTTCCAGCAGGCACAAATGTTCAGCCTGATGGACGAGAACATTCACAACATCGCCATTGAGGGTGTGTTCGATGACTGCCAGGACATTGTCAAGGCGGTCAGCAACGACCTCGAGTTCAAACGGAACCACAAGATCGGCACCGTGAACTCCATCAACTGGGCGCGTCTGCTTGCTCAGGTGGTTTACTACTTTGCGGGCTACTTCCAGGCGACATCCGGCAATACTGAGAAGGTCAGCTTCTCGGTGCCATCGGGCAACTTCGGCAACGTCTGTGCTGGCCATGTGGCGCGGCAGATGGGGTTGCCCATCGATCGCCTGATCGTGGCCACCAATGAAAACGATGTGCTCGACGAGTTCTTCCGCACTGGTGTTTACCGGGTGCGTGGCAGCGCCGACACTTATGAGACGTCCAGCCCGTCCATGGATATCTCGAAGGCGAGCAACTTTGAGCGCTTCATTTTCGATCTGGTGGGGCGCGATGCAGATGTGACGCGGCAGCTGTTCGCCGACGAGGTGGCCATTCACGGCCGCTTTGATCTGAGCAAGCACCCCAGCTTTGATCTTGCGACCAGGCAGTTTGGCTTTGTCAGCGGCAAGAGCACGCACGCCGATCGGCTGCAGACGATCAGGAAAGTCTGGGAAGACCATCAGGTGATGATCGACACCCACACGGCAGATGGCGTCAAGGTTGCCCGTGAGCGCCGGCTCCCACAGGAAAATGTCATCGTGCTGGAGACGGCATTGCCGATCAAATTTGCCGAGACCATCGAAGAGGCGCTGGGTATTCCGCCTGAGCGTCCGGCCAAGTTTGAGGGCATTGAGGGCTTGCCCAAACGCGTCCATGTGATGCAGGCCGACGTGGTCGCCGTCAAGAAGTACATCAATGAACACTGCCATGTGGCCACGTGAGTCGGCTGCGTGCCGGACTCAATTCTGACTGGAACGGCAAACCATGAAGGTGATCGGATTCGCCGGGAGTTCGAACTCGGGCAAGACGACCTTGATCGAGCAACTGATTCCTGCGCTCAAGGAAAAGGGTTTGCGGGTATCGGTGATCAAGCACGCCCATCACAAGCTCGAGATTGACCGCCCGGGCAAAGACACCTATCGCCACCGTGAGGCAGGTGCTTTTGAAGTGGTGGCGGCTTCCCCTCAGCGCATGGTTCTGATGCGCGAGTTCGAGCGCACACACGAGATGTCGGTCCACCACCTGATCGGTGAGCTCTACCCGGGAGTGGACTGGGTGATCATCGAAGGCTTCAAGGATGCCGACATCGGAAAGATCGAGGTTTGGTCCAGCGAAGGCACCGGCGCTCCGCTGTTCGAGCTGGATCCGTTTGTGGTGGCGGTGGCCACGGATCAGCCGGACAAGCTGACGGAGTCGACTCAGCTGCCCGTTTTCTCACGGAACGATGCAGCCGCCATTGCCCAGTGGATGGTCGACCACGGAGAACGGTTCGAATACAACGCTGCGGCATACGATTGACGCAGGTGATCGGCCGAACAGGCCGGTCACTCAGAGAGGAGAGACACGAGACATGAATGCACCTGAGAACCAGCAGCCATTACAGCGGGCCCCTCTGATGGCGTTGAGTGAAGCGCTGTCCGATCTGCTCTCCCGGGTCGAGCCTTTGGGCTCGACGGATGACATTCCGACGTTTGAGGCAGACGGTCGCGTGCTGGCCGAGGCCCTGACTTCTGCGCTGAGTGTGCCCGCCCTGGACAACTCCTCCATGGACGGTTATGCGCTGCGCTGCAGCGACGTCAGTGAAGTGAGCGCAGTGTTGCCAATCTCCCAGCGCATCCCGGCCGGGCACGAAGCCCAGCCACTGGAGCCAGGCACTTGCGCCCGCATTTTCACCGGTGCTCCGCTGCCCGAAGGCGCGGATGCGGTAGTGATGCAGGAGGAGACACGCGAAGTCAGCGGCGACATGCATGCCGTGCACATCGACATATTGCCCAAGCCGGGTCAATGGGTCCGTCGCGCCGGCGAGGACGTCACCCGTGGCACCGTGGTGTTGCCCAAGGGGCAGGTGCTCAGCCCGGCAGAGATCGGTCTGGCTGCCAGCATCGGCATGGCGCGGCTGCAGGTGGTGGGCCGGCCGCGGGTAGCGCTTTTTTCAACTGGAGACGAGCTGGTCATGCCCGGCGATGTGGCACCCCAGGACATGAAGCCTGGCGCCATCTACAACTCCAACCGGTTTTTCCTGCGAGCCATGCTCGAACGCCTGGGGTGCGAGGTCAGCGACCTGGGGATCGTGCCAGACAGTCGGGACAAGACACTCGCGGCGCTCAAGAGCGCTGCCGACCACCACGACCTGATCCTGACCAGTGGCGGCGTGTCAGTGGGTGAAGAAGATCACATCAAGCCCGCCGTGCAGGCACTGGGTAGCCTGGATCTGTGGAAGATCGCCATGAAGCCGGGCAAACCCTTCGCTTACGGAACCGTTCGAAGGGATGCCGGGGCAGGCGCTGAGCAGGCCAGCCCCTGCCATTTCATCGGGTTGCCCGGCAATCCAGTGTCCAGTTTTGTGACTTTCATGCTGTTGGTCCGCCCCTTTCTGCTCAAACTCCAGGGGGCGGCCACTTCGGCCTACAAGCCGGCTTTCCGCCCCGTCATGCTGCCTGCGCATTTCACGGTGACCAAGGCCGAAAAGCGGCGGGAGTTCCTGCGGGTACGCCGCAACGCCAATGGCGGCCTCGACCTTTTCCCCAATCAGAGCTCCGGGGTGTTGACCTCTGCAGTGTGGGGCGACGGGATGGTCGACAACCCGGCTGGCGCCACCATCGCCCATGGTGATCTCGTTCCCTACATCCCCTTTGCGGACCTGCTGGGGTGACAATAGGGGTCATGCCATCCGAGAACAGTATGAAGGTAAAGATCCGCTATTTCGCATCCATCCGGGAAACCATCGGGCAAGGGGCCGAATCGGCCGAGACCAGCGCCTCTACCGTGGGCGAACTTCGCGATGAGCTGATTGCGCGCAATGAGGCCTATGCCGAGGCTCTGAGCCGCTCCCGTGCAGTTCGTGTGGCGCTCAACCAGGTCATGGCAGACGAGAGTGCCGGCTTGGCCGAAGGCGCCGAGATCGGTTTCTTTCCTCCGGTGACCGGCGGCTGACCAGGAGGACAGAAAACATGACCGATCGCGTCACCATCCAGACCGATGATTTCGATCTGTCGGGCGAAGTGGCAGCATTGCGCGCCAACGACCCTCGTGTTGGTGCTGTTTGTTCATTCATCGGCACCGTGCGCGACCGCAACCGTGCAGAAGAGGGCAAAGCGGCCCCTGAAGTGCAATCCATGGAGCTGGAGCACTACCCAGGCATGACCGAGAAGTCGATCGAAGCCATGATCGATGAGGCCATGCAGCGTTTTGATATCTTTGGCGCTCGTGTCATTCACCGGATCGGGCTGCTCAACCCGCTCGATCAGATTGTGCTTGTGGCCGTGAGTTCGGCGCATCGGGGCGAGAGCTTTCAGGCTTGTGAGTTTCTGATGGATTACCTCAAGACCCAGGCCCCGTTCTGGAAGAAGGAACAGACGCCCGACGGCGCCAAGTGGGTCGATGCCAGAGTAGCGGACGACGCTGCGCTGGCCCGCTGGGGCATTGAGCGCCCCAACGTCTGACCAGGCAGCAGGGGCCCGTCACGTGAAGCTGGACGTCGCCACACTGGAGCGGGCGACGCTCTCGGCTGTTCCACCTGAAAGCCTGGATGAGAGCCTGCCGGGCTGGCTGGTGCCGCTGGACAGCGGCACAGTGGGCAGGGCCCGTTCAGCTGTGCCGCTATCGCACGAAGCCCCCACCCTGGATGCGGTGGCAGCCGTTGTCGATCGCTACAGACAAAACGGCCTCACGCCAGCGCTTCGCTTGCCTGAGTCGCATACCTTCGCTGAGGCGAGTGACTGGCTCGTGGCGCAGGGATTCAGGAAAAGGCAGCCGACGCACGTCATGGTCGCTGCGCTGGACGGTCTTGTCCTTCCGGTCGCGGCAGCAATGCATGCGATCCGGCTCGATGTCCGGCCTGACGATGCCTGGAAGGCTGTCTTTCTGGGTGAGGGCTTTGATCCAGTGGATGGTGCGTGCCGGGTGAAGATACTGGCAAGGGCGCTTGAAAGCCGCTACGCGAGCATTCGGGCCGGGCAGGCAGCCGTGGCCTGCGGAATGGCCAGCCTCGGACATGGATGGCTGGGCATTCACGGCATGCGAACGCTCGGGCCGTATCGCCGGCAGGGCATGGCCTCTGCCCTGATGTTGGCCATGGTGAATGCGGCACGGGAAGTCGGCCTCCAACGCGCATTTCTGCAGGTCGACGGAGCCAACCAATCTGCCGAGCGGCTCTACGAGCGAATGGGCTTCAAACGGGCATGGACCTACGCGTACTGGGGGTAGTAGGCTTGGGCAAGGTGCCTCCGGCCATTGCACCTCTTGAAATTCGGGCGGAGGGCACCACATGTTGATCAGTTCAAATCACTGGGAGTGAGCATTCATGCGACTCGACAAACTGACCACCAAATTCCAGGAAGCTCTGGGAGATGCACAGAGCCTGGCGCTCGGCGGCGACCATGCCTACATCGAACCTGCCCATGTTCTGCTGGCCATGCTGCGCCAGGAGGATGGGCCGAAATCACTCTTGCAGCGAGCGGGCGTCAACGTGCCCAGCCTGACCAAAATGGCTGAAGATGCTGTCAAGCGTTTGCCCGAAGTGGAGGGGCAGGACCAGGTGCAGCCGGGCTCAGAGCTGATCAAGCTGCTGCAGGCCACCGAGAAGGAGGCTATCAAGCGCGGCGATGCGTTCATCGCCAGCGAGCTGTATCTGCTGGCCGTGGCCGACCACAAGGGTGAGCTGGGCCGGATGGCCAATGAAAGCGGCCTCACACGCAAGAGCCTGGAATCGGCCATTGAAGCCGTCCGTGGCGGACAGCCCATGGACAGCGCTGAAGGCGAGAGCCAGCGTGAAGCCCTCAAGAAATACACCCTGGACCTCACAGAACGTGCGCGTCAAGGCAAGCTCGACCCGGTCATTGGCCGTGACGACGAGATCCGCCGCGCGATCCAGGTGCTGCAGCGGCGAAGCAAGAACAACCCTGTCCTCATCGGAGAGCCGGGCGTCGGCAAGACGGCCATCGTTGAAGGTCTGGCGCAACGCATCGTCAACGGCGAAGTGCCCGAGACCCTGCGAGACAAGCGCGTGCTGGTCCTGGACATGGCTGGTCTGCTGGCTGGTGCCAAATACCGTGGCGAATTTGAAGAACGCCTGAAATCGGTGCTCAAGGAAGTGGCGCATGACGAAGGCCGCATCATCCTGTTCATCGACGAAATCCACACCATGGTGGGTGCAGGCAAGGCCGAAGGCGCCATCGATGCCGGCAACATGCTCAAGCCGGCGCTCGCCCGCGGTGAGCTGCACTGCATCGGCGCAACGACCCTGGACGAATACCGCAAGTACATCGAAAAAGATGCTGCGCTGGAGCGGCGCTTCCAGAAAGTGCTGGTGGAAGAACCTACGGTCGAGCAGACCATCGCCATCTTGCGTGGCTTGCAGGAGAAATACGAGGTGCATCACGGTGTCGAGATCACGGACCCGGCCATTGTGGCGGCGGCCGAGCTCTCCAACCGCTACATCACCGATCGCTTCCTGCCAGACAAGGCCATCGACCTGATCGATGAAGCGGCGGCCAAGATCAAGATCGAGATCGACTCCAAGCCGGAAGTCATGGACAAGCTCGACCGTCGCCTGATCCAGCTCAAAATCGAGCGCGAGGCTGTCAAGAAGGAAACCGACGAGGCTTCCCAGAAGCGTCTGGGCCTGCTGGATGAAGAGATTGAGCGCCTGCAAAAAGAATCGGCCGATCTGGAGGAAATCTGGAAGTCCGAAAAGGCCCAGGCCCAAGGCAGCCAGCATGTGCGCGAGGAAATTGAGAAGCTTCGCTTGAAGATCGAGGAATCTACCCGCAAGGGCGACTTCAACAAGGTCGCCGAGCTGCAGTACGGCAAGCTGCCCGAGCTGGAGAAGCAGCTCAGGGAAGCACAGGCCAAGGAGGAAGCCAAGTCTGGCGGAGAGGCCCCTCAACTGCTGCGCACGCAAGTGGGGGCCGAAGAGATCGCCGAAGTGGTCAGTCGTGCCACGGGCATCCCGGTCTCCAAGATGATGCAAGGCGAGCGGGAAAAGCTGCTGCGCATGGAAGACAAGCTGCACGAGCGTGTGGTCGGCCAGGACGAAGCTATTCAGGCGGTGGCCAACGCCATCCGCCGTTCGCGCTCGGGCCTGTCCGATCCGAACCGCCCGCTGGGATCGTTTCTGTTCCTCGGACCCACTGGCGTGGGCAAGACCGAACTGTGCAAGGCTTTGGCCGGCTTCCTGTTTGACAGTGAAGAGCACCTGGTTCGCATCGACATGAGCGAGTTCATGGAAAAGCACTCAGTGGCCCGCTTGATCGGTGCGCCTCCGGGCTACGTGGGCTACGAAGAGGGCGGCTACCTGACCGAAGCCGTGCGTCGCAAGCCGTACTCCGTGCTCCTGCTCGACGAGGTGGAGAAGGCCCATCCGGATGTCTTCAACGTGTTGCTGCAAGTGCTGGACGATGGTCGCCTCACCGATGGTCAGGGCCGAACCGTGGACTTCAAGAACACGGTGATTGTCATGACCAGCAATATCGGTTCACACCTGATTCAGGCGATGGTGGGCGAGCCGGCAGACGACATCAAGGAAGCGGTGTGGGGTGAGCTCAAGCAGCACTTCCGTCCGGAGTTCCTGAACCGGATCGACGAGACGGTGGTGTTCCACGGTCTGGATGCCAAGCACATCGAAGCGATTGCGGCGATTCAGCTCAAGGCACTGCAGGCCCGACTGCGCGACATGGAGCTGCGCCTGGAAGTGTCGCCGGCAGCGATGTCGGAATTGTCCAAGGTCGGTTTCGACCCGGTGTTTGGTGCGCGTCCGCTCAAGCGGGCAATCCAGCAGAGGATCGAGAACCCTTTGTCCAAGCTATTGCTGGAAGGGCGCTATCCACCGAAGTCGGTCATCGAAGTCAAGGTCGACCCCGTCCATCAGCCAGGTGTGTTCGAGTTCGGCGACGCTGTCGCCATGGACTGACACTGACAGATCCGTCGACACATGAGAAAGGCCCGGTGCGCCATTGCACCGGGCCCTTTTTTGTGTGCGCTCGCAACGTCGATTGAGTGGGGGCTCAAGTGCCTTCAGTGAACACCTTGGCATAGGTGTCGCGCAGCACGTTCTTTTGCACCTTGCCCATGACGTTTCGGGGCAGGGCGTCGACCACGAACAGCTTTTTGGGCGATTTGAAGCCTGCAATCGTGGACTTGATGGCCTGAATGAGTGCATCCGCCTCCAGCGACTGCCCGGCGGCTGGCACCACCACGGCCACCACCCCTTCGCCCAGATCCGGGTGGGGGCAGCCGATGACGGCTGATTCGGCCACGCCGGTCATGTCGTTGATATAGCCTTCAACCTCGGCTGGATAGACGTTGTAGCCACCGGAGATGATCAAGTCCTTGCTGCGGCCGACGATCTGCACATATCCGTTGGCATCGATGCGGCCCACATCGCCGGTTTTGAACCAGCCGTCAGAGGTGAACTCTTTCTGGTTGGCTTCCGGCATGCGCCAGTAGCCGGGAAACACGTTGGGCCCGCGCACTTCAATGCCGCCGATCTCGCCTGCTGGGCGTACTTTGCCTTCTTCGCCCATGATGCGAACGTCCACGCCGGGAAGCGGGCGGCCCACCGTTCCCGCTACCCGTGGTCCTTCAGACGCACGGTAGGGGTTGGAGGTCAGCATGGCGGTTTCGCTCATGCCATAGCGCTCCAGGATGGTGTGTCCGGTGCGCTCCTGCCAGGCGTTGAAGGTATCGGGCAGCAGCGGGGCAGAGCCGCTGATGAACAAACGCATGTGCGCGGAGGCGGCCTGATTCAGTCCGGCCTCCTGCAGCAGGCGGACATACAGCGTGGGTACACCCATGAACACGGTGCCTTCTTCCATCCAGGCCAGGGTCTGGGTCGGACTGAACTTGCTCATCCACAGGGTCTTGCTGGCACTGAGCAGTGCGCAATGCATGGCCACGAAAAGCCCGTGCACGTGGAAGATGGGCAGTGCGTGGATCAGCACATCGCCTGGCTCCCAGCCCCACAGCGCGTGCAGTGTTTTGGCATTCGAGAGCAGGTTCCTGTGGGTAAGCTGCGCCCCTTTGCTTCGGCCGGTGGTGCCGCTGGTGTAGAGGATGGCCGCCAGGCTGTTCTCCGCAACATCTGCCACGGCCTGGGTTGACGGAAAGGCTTTGAGCGCAGCGAGCAAAGAACCACTGCCGTCGGCGCCGAGCGTGTGCAAATGCCTGACGCCCAGCTTCCGGGTCAAGGCTTCCAGGTCAGCCTGCTTCTCCGGAGAGCCGACAAACAGGCCAGGCTCGGCGTTTTCCATGAAATAGGCCAGCTCGGATGCCTGGTAGGCCGTGTTCAGTGGCACATAGACAAGGCCGCTGCGCAAACAGGCCAGATAGAACAGCAGGGCGGGAACCGATTTCTCGACCTGCACCATGACCCGGTCACCGTGCTCGAGACCGAGGGAGGCAAGCCAGTTCGCCATCTGGGCGGACTGCGCGTCAACGTCATCAAAAGTCCAGGTCTGGCCGTCGTCCGTTTCAATGGCCACCTGGGCACTGGCATGGCCGAAGGCGGCCTGGAAGTTGGCGTAGAGGTTGTGGGAAGTCATAAAGGTGTGCAGATTTCTTCTTCTGTCCGGAAAATGGGGAGTGACGCTGCCCTGATGGCGCATCGGCTCAGTTCGCTGTCGATCGACGAATGCGCCTCACTGCGGGCGAATGACTGACTTTGCGGTCGACAAATTGCTGATGCCTTGTCTCGACCGAACCAATGTCATACAGGTAGTTCACCATCAGGCCGAGCGACTGCTTGATGCCTTTACGCGAAAGGTCGGCCATGAGGTTGATGCGCTCGAGGCGCGCGCCGTTGTCCAGGTGAAAGCGCGCCACTGGGTCGCCACCGGCTGCGTGCGAACCATCGACCAGGTAGTGGGCGCAAAGGGCTTGCAGTGCTTCGCGCACGTTTTTGTTCATGCCTTGCACGTCTTCTGCCTGGGGCGTGGGGTTGGCCTGGCGCCAGCGGGCCACGCGGTCTCTTGCGGCACGCCACTCGTCGTCGTTGCTGTGGGTCGCATCCAGCCATTTCGTCAGCCCCGGGATGGGCGAGAGGGTGCAGAAAGTCTTGAGCTGTGGCAGTTCGCGCTTGAGCTGTCCTGCTACCTTCTTGATGAGGAAGTTGCCCAGAGAGACACCACGCAAGCCAGGCTGGCAGTTGCTGATGGAATAGAAGACCGCCGTGGTGGCCTTGTCATCGAGCTGTGGATCAGGGGTGTTCTCCAGCAGTGGCGCAATCGCGTCAGCCATGTCCCGTACAAGGGCGACTTCCACAAAGATCAGCGGTTCGTCTCCCAGTTGCGGGTGAAAGAAGGCATAGCAGCGCCGGTCGGGCTGCAGACGGCGGCGCAAGTCATTCCAGCCCGAGATCTCATGCACGGCTTCGTGGTGGATGATCTTCTCCAGCAGCGCGGCGCTCGACTGCCAGTCGACCTGTTCCAGCCGGAGAAAGCCGGGATTGAACCAGGAGCTGAGCAGATGCAGAAAATCGGCATCCACCACCGACAACTCAGGGTTGGCCTTGCTCAGATGCATCAAGTCGTTGCGCATGCCCAGCAGCATGGCTGTGCCGCCCGGCGCGCGATTGATTCGGCGAATCAACTCCTGTCGGGGAGGCTCCACAGCGCGTGTGAGTCTGGCCAGATGCTGTGCACTGGGCGAATCACTGTAGCGCTTGGCCGCCTCCAGAACCTGGTCCGCGTCCGGAGAAAACTCCGTCGCCAGCGCTGCAAAGAACGCTTCGCGTCGCCCGGCAGGCAGTTGCTGGTATCTCTCAATGACCTCCACCGCCAGCGTGTAGACGCTGGCCTGGCCCGATTCGGAGACCAGTTGGTGGCAGGAACGTAGCAGGGGTTCGACCGTCTGGTCGCCCATGGCCTTTTTGGTCAGTCGCAGCAGTTTTTCCAGCATGACGGATCAACCCATGAGCAGATCAGGGAGCCAGGTGGCCAATTCGGGCACCAGGCAAAGAATGACAATGGCCACGACCATGCAGCCCATGAACGGCAGGGCGCCGCGCAGGATGGTGGGGAGCCTCACATCAGGGGTGATGCCGTTGATCACAAACAAGTTCAGGCCCACAGGCGGTGTGATCAGACCCAGCTCCATGTTGATGGTGAGCACCACGCCAAACCACACGGGATCGAAACCAGCTGCCGTGATCACAGGCATCAGGATGGGGGTGGTCACCAGGATGATGGCAGCAGGTGGAAGAAACATGCCAGCGACCAGCAACAGCAGGTTGATGGCGGCCAGAATCACCCAGCGGTTGACCTCCATTTCGGCAATGACTTCGGCCACCGACTGGGTCACTTGCAGTGACGACATCATGTAGCCGAACAGGATGGATGTGCCAATCACCAACAGCAGCATCCCGGACTCCCGCAGGCCGTCGCGCAGGATGATCCACAGATCCATCGGGCGCCACACCTTGTAGATGAAGATCACCATGATCAGGCACAGGGCCGCGCCTACGCCGGCTGCCTCCGAAGGTGTGGCGATGCCGCCGTAGAGTGCGTAGATCACGCCAACAATGATGGCAATGAACGGCAGCAGCCGGGGCAGCAGCTCCAGTTTCTCCTCGAGGCTGTAGATCCGGTCCTGGTCCACCAGCACCGTGCCGCGCTTCCAGCTCAGGAAAAGGGCCCATGCCATGAACAGGCCGGTCAGCAGCAGGCCAGGCAACACGCCCGCCAGGAACAGGCGGCCGATCGACGTCTCCGATGCAATGCCATAGAGAATCATGGTGATGCTCGGCGGGATCAGAATGCCCAGCGTACCGCCTGCGGCGATCGATCCTGTTGCCAGGTCGGCGTCGTAGCCGCGCTTGCGCATTTCAGGAATGCCCATCTTGCCGATGGCGGCACAAGTGGCGGGTGAGGAGCCGGTCAGGGCAGAGAAAAGCGCACAGGCACCGATGTTGGAAATCACCAGGGAGCCTGGCACCTTGTGCAGCCAGCGGGCGAGGGCTTCATACAGGTCCGATCCCGCGCGCGACGACGCCACAGCAGCGCCCATGATGATGAACATGGGCAAAGACACCAGCGTGAAATCCTCCAGGCCCGAAAAAATGGTTTCCGGAACAAAGTGGATGCTGTTCCACCCATCGAAGAAGATCATGAAGCCCAGGGCAACCGCGCCAAGGCCAAGGGAAATCGGAAGGCCGGTGGCCAGCACGAGAATGGTGGTCGCGAACACAAGCAGACCAATGGCGAGAGGGCTCATGGACACCTTAGGAATGTAGAGGGGTGGGGGGCTCACCCGCAGCGGCTGCCGCCGCAGGTGAGTCCGTCCACAGAAACGATCACAGTCGCTCGTCGTCGGCAAGACCGAAGGGTTGTTCCCTTCGGGTCAGTACCATCCAGATCTCAGCGGCGTATTGAAGGCACAGCAGACCCAGTCCGACAGGTACTGCCAGGTAGGGGATCCACAGACGTGCGCGCCAGATAGAGGGCGTTGTCAGGTCGGAACTCCACGCCTCGTGCCACCATGGCACAGAGGCGTAGAAGAATGCCGCGCAAAACGCCAGCCCCAACACGCTGCCCACAAAGTGGAGCGTGCGTCGTGCGCCGGGCCCGACCATCAGCGGCAGTACATCCACAGCCACGTGACCACGTGTCAGCAGGATGTACGGCGCACCCAGGAAGGTGGCCGCCACCAGGCAGAAGGTGACGAATTCCGTCTGCCAGATGGACGACTCGCCCAGCACCGCTCGCACAAACACCATGTGGCAGACCACGAGGATGGACAACACGATCATCCCCGCAGAAAGCACACCCAGCACGCGTGAGAGCTGGTGCACAGCCGTCACCCACAGAGGCGCCGGCCGTACCGTGGGGATTGGCTTACTTGACACTGAGCGCCTTCTCGATCAGCTCTTTGCCACCGGGCACCGATGCTGCGAACTCCTTGTAAGACGTGCGCTGAGCCACGTCTTGCCAAGCCTTGGCTTCCGCATCGGTCAGGGTGATGACTTCGACCTTGTTCGCTTTGAAGGTCTCAACCATCTTCTCATCGAGCTTTCTGGATTCGCCATTGAAATAGTCTTCAGCCTTCTTCGAAGCGTCCATCAAAGCCTTTTGCTGCTTGTCGTCCAGGCTTTCCCAGCTGCGCTTGGAAATCAGGACTGGCTCGTACATGAACCACAGAGCGTTGTCGCCAGGGGCGGTCAGACACTTGAGCTGCTCGTACAGGCGGAAAGACACAAAGCTGCCGGAGGAGGTATCGGTGGCCTGGGCCACGCCTTGCTGCAAAGCGTTGTAAACCTCACTGGACGGAATCGAGACGATGGTGCCGCCTGCACCGGCCCACATTTGCGCAAAAGTCGCGCCAGCCGACCGCACTTTCAGACCGTTCATGTCCTCAGGTGTGCGAATGCACTTTTCCTTGGCGCCGAACGCGCCAGCCAGCCAGGCGTCTGCCAATACCTTGGCGCCACCTTCTTCGATGATGGCCTTGATGTCCTGCATGAAGGGCGACGCGTTGATGCGCTGCGCATGTGCATGGCTCTTGACCAGGCCGGGCATCAGCGTTGCGCCAAACTGCGGGTGAAAGCCTGAGGCGTAGTCCAGCGGCAGCGACGTCATGTCAATCTGCCCGGTCTTCATGGCCTTCCACTGCTCCTTGGGCTTCACAAGGCTGGAGCCGGGGTACACCTTGATGGTGAGGCCGACGTTGGCGGCGGCCACTTCCTTGGCGATGATCTGGACCATCTCGTCACGAACGTCGCCTTTGCCACCGGGGAACTGGTGGGATGCCTTGAGCACCACATCGCCAGCGTGGGCGGAACCTGAAATGGCAGCCAGGGCGGCCACGCCCACCGCGAGCAGGCGGTGCTTGAAGCGCACAGTCATATTTGTCTCCTCATTAGGGTTAGTCGGTGTTGTATACAACACATCCGCTGTTATATTCATGTTGCACCCATTCATCTATAGGGGTAACCCGAGCACTTGTGTCGGTATGAACGCCACCTCACCCAGCACCTATCGCGTCAGGACCATCCGCGATCAACTCGAAGACGACATCGTCAATGGCCGCATGCAGCCAGGCGAACAGGTCCGGGTCGAGCAGCTCATGGAGCGTTTTGGTGTCTCCAGAACGCCGGTGCGCGAAGCGTTGCAGCAGCTCGAAGCGAGCGGCCTGGTGGAGGTTCGTCCCAAGCGTGGGACCTATGTCACGCGGCAGGGCGTCAACGAGTTGTTTCAGATGTTCGAGGTGATGGCCGAGCTGGAAGCCCTGTGCGCCCGACTGGCATGCCGGCGAATGCAAGACCCCCAGCTCAGTGAGATCAGGGATGCCCTGAGGGCTTGCGAGCAGGAGGCGCAGGCCAGCGATGCAGATGCCTACTACTACGCCAACGAGCACTTTCATCAGCTGATTTACCAGGCCTGTGGCAATCCGTTTCTGGTGCAGCAGACCACGGCCCTCAAGAACAGGCTCAAGCCCTACCGGCGCTTGCAACTGCGGTTGCGCAACCGGATGGCGCAAAGCCTCTCGGAGCATGTGGATATTGTTCAGGCGATTGTTGACGGGGATTGCGAGAAGGCCTCTGCCGTGGCTCGCGAGCACGTTCTCGTGCAAGGACAGCGCTTTGTCGATCTGGTGTCGCTTGCGCAGTGAAGCGCCCTCGCAGGCCTGTGTTGCCGCCAGGGCGGGCTGTCGCGCCTTGCGAATAGCCGAAGTCACCCACCGCTCGCCGAAACACTGCACGTTCAGCGGACCGGGGCGACCGGGTGTCGGAAAACGGTGTAGCGCTATCGCTACTACCTATCGGAGCGGGCAAGAGTTTGCGGGTATAAACTGGAAAACTCTGCGGACAAAGTAGCCGCAGTGCCTCAGCGTCATGCCCGCGAACCCAGTACTGCTCGATCAATGCTATGAAGACGTCGTCAAGGCGGCTCCGGATTTCCTGGGCCGCTGCATTGACGCGACCGTAGAAGCCTTGCAGGAGGCCGAGAACAAAGGCACGGAAGTTGCGTTCCGGGAAGTGGCAGCGCGTGCGTGGTGGTCCATGCTGCAAAGCCGCACCACCATCGCCAAGACCTATCCCAGGCGCCTGAAAGAAGCGTTTGAGAACGGTGAGCAGGACAGCCAGGTCTCCACGCTGGCCGAGCTTTCGGATTCTTCGATGCTGGCTCTGGTCGATGACAACTCGGTCAATGAAGGCCTCGAATCCGCCAGGCTGTTGCAAAGCCTGCTGCCAGTCGTGGAGCAGTCCCTGGCAGCGCTCGATGCGCGCATGAGTTCCCTGATCGGTCTCGATACCGTCAAGGCTGACAAAAACCCCTTGCGGCCGTCTGTGTTTGTCCGGGTGTTGCGCGATCTCATGTCCGACATGGAGCAGGACAGCGAAGTGAGGGCGCTCTGGCTGCAGCAGATCGGCCCGTCACTGGGGCGCGAGCTCAACAAGCTTTACGAAAAACTGGCCCTGACGCTGCAGAAAGCCAATGTGGGCGAAGCCAGCTACAGAGTACGCCTGGTCGCAGACCCGCAGGCGTCCCGGCCACCTACGCCACCGAGCAGGGACATGCTCGACTTTGACCTGGGCGGCGAGGGCAACTCCGTCGCTGGCAGCCTTGGCGGGGGTGGCTATCCCGGTGGAGGCGGCGCTGGCGGCTATGGCGCAGGCGGCGGTGTTCAGGACACAGGTTTTGGTGGGCCCGGTGGTGGTTTTGGTGGCGGCGTGGCGGGCAGCCAGTACGGCGGGCTTGGGCCGGGTGAGGGCGATGCCATGCCCAGCATGCAGGCCCTTGGTTGCGAACGAAGCCAGGTCAACCACAACATCTTTCATGATTTCATGAAAGGCGGCGACCAGCGTTTCGAGCAGGCACTGACAGACGAGTACTACCACCAGGTTCAGCAGGATCTGGCCCGCATCCAGGCCAACAATGATCTGCCCATGCTGGATGACGTGGTGCTGGCCGAAGAGCGCACGCAGTATCAGAACATGGCTGCTGTGGACCGCCCAGCCCGCATGGTGGGTGTCGGGACCCAGCTGAGCAAGGATCAATGGGGCGAGTTCGCCGCACCCAATGAACGCTCGCGCATGCTGCTCGAGTTCAAGCAGCAGGCCACCAAGGTGGCGCAGGCCATTGGCCTGGACATGGTGCGCAAGCTGGTCAACCAGGTGGCGCGAGACAATCTTCTGCTTGCGCCGGTGCGGGAAGCCGTGGTGGCGATGGAGCCCGCGCTGCTTCGGCTGGCTCTGTCCGATCCCAGGTATTTTGACGAAGACGAGAATCCGGCGCGCAGGCTGATCGAGACGTTTGCCGAGCGCAGCTTCAAGTACAACGACGAATTCTCCGAAGAGTTCGAAGAGGAATTCCTCGAGCCAGTTCAGGATGCGGTCAAGAACCTGAACCAGCAGCAGGCCGAGACGCCCGAGGCTTTTGGTGAAGTTCTCAAAGACCTGAAGGACCGCTGGGAATCGCAGGACAAGGCCGAAAAATCTGCCGAAGAAAAGCGGCTCGAGGCCATCCGGCATGCGGAAGAGCGTCAGGCACTGGCCGACCAGATCGCCTGGGACATGAGCCTGCGTCCGGATGTGTTCAATGCGCCCGGCGTGGTGCTGGACTTCCTCTATCAGACCTGGTCGCTGGTCATTGCTGAAGCCAAACTGCGTGACGGTTCGGAAGATCCCGATCCGGGCGGGTACCGCAAGATCGTCTCCGACCTGTTGTGGAGCACCAAGAAAGACGTCACCATGCGTCGGCCCAAGCAGCTGTTCATGCTGGTGCCGGGCATGCTGAAAAAGGTCCGCGAAGGCCTGGAAATGCTGGGCAAGTCCGGCGATGAGACCAAGCCCTTCTTCGATGCGCTGCTTCGGCTCCATGAGCCGGTGCTGGGCTTGCGGCGGGCGAAGGCGCGAACAGACGGCATCACCTCGTCGATGTCGCCGCTCATCGAGCTGCCCTCCGGCCCCGCTCCGCTCGATGCCAGCTTGCCAGCGACCCCGGAGCAGCAAAAGCCGAAAGCGGCTGCCCAGCCCTGGATGGCCGCCAAGGAAAAGGAGTCGGCAGGCTTCGAAGAAGTGGCGCAGAGTGCGCCCGCTCCTTTGGAAGATATGACCGAGTCCCAGATGCAGTCCCTGCCAGCTGCGGCAGACGACGGGATCGATGCAGGCGCGCTGGCCGAGACGCTGCGCTCCAGCAAAGACAAGGATGTCGTCTCCGCTGGCGACGGCATCAATGTCAAAGCCCTGATGCGTGGTTTGCGCAAGGGCGACTGGGTGGACCTGCTCTCGAAGGGCAAGTGGTACCGGGCCAAGCTGGTATGGGCCAGTACCCACGGCAGCCTGTTCATGTTCACCAGCCGCGGTGGGCGAGGGCACTCCATGACCAAGCGAAGCCTCGAGAAGCTGCTCAGCGAGCGGCACGTGCGGGTGGTGGAGGCCCATGAAGTGGTCCAGCGTGCGCTTGATGCAGTCGCGGCCGGGGAGGATGCGTCTGCACAGGAGGAAGACCCGGCCAGCGTCATGTAACGCCAGCTGTCTTCGCTCACAACCTCTGGGGGCAGCCCCCTACTCAGTCTGAAAGCGCGGTCGTATCATGGTTTGATGACCCAAACGCCTCCAGATTTGCCCATGCGTGCCGTATTCGATGCCCAGTACCAGGCGAGTCGCCGCTCGCCCCTCGTTGATGTGAACGTGCGCGTGGACCGGCTGCGCCGCCTGCAGGCCATGCTCGATGCGCACGAGCAGATACTGTGCGAGGCGGTGGAGGCCGATTTCGGTGTGCGGTCCGCTGCACTGACGGAAGTGGCAGACATCTTTGTTCTGCGCTCGCTCATTGGCCAGTTGCTGAAGAACACCCGGCGCTGGAGCCAGACCCGGCGTGTGAAAACCCCGATCTACCTGCAGCCCGGCCATGCCAGGGTGATTCGCCAGCCGCTGGGGGTGGTCGGTGTGATTTCACCCTGGAACTACCCGCTTCAGCTGGCGATTGGTCCCGCTGCCACGGCCATGGCTGCCGGCAACCGTGTGATGATCAAGCCCAGTGAGCTGACACCGCATGCGTCAGCCCTGATGGCGCGCCTCATCCATGAGAACTTTGCTGCCGAGGAGCTCAGCGTTCAACAAGGTGGCGCCGACGTGGCGGCCGAGTTTGCCAGCCTCCCGTTTGATCACCTCTTTTTCACTGGATCGACCGCCGTCGGCCGCAAGGTGGCGGCAGAGGCGGCAAACAACCTGACACCCACCACGCTTGAGCTGGGCGGCAAATCGCCTTGCATCATCAGCCCGTCGGCTGACCTGGACGAAGCGGTGGTGAAGATTGTTCATGGCAAGCTGATCAATGCCGGCCAGACCTGTATCGCGCCGGACTACGTCCTGATCTCGCACGAACAGCTACCAGCGTTTGAAGCGGCCTGGCAGGCGGCCGTGTCGAAACTGTTCCCGACACTTGCCGGCAACCCCGACTATGCTGCCATCATCAGCGATCGTCACCACGCAAGACTCACGTCACTGGTGGAAGAGGCCAGAGCAATGGGGGCGCGTGTCGTGGAAGCACAGGCTCCCGACGGGCCGGACGGGCACGGACGCCAGCTGCGGCCCGTTCTGTTGCTTGACGCGCCTGCACAGGCGACCATCCTCAAGGAAGAAATATTCGGGCCGGTGCTGCCTGTCGTGGTCAGCGATACGGTGGCCGAGACCATTCACTACATCAACGAGCGGCCCCGGCCACTGGCGCTGTACTGGTTTGGCAAGGACACCAGCGAACGCGACAACATCCTGCGTTCAACGGTCAGCGGTGGTGTCACGGTCAATGACACCCTCATGCACATTGCTCACAAGAACCTCGCCTTTGGCGGTATTGGTGAAAGCGGCTGGGGCGCGTACCACGGTGAAACAGGTTTTGCGCGTTTCACCCATGAAAAATCGGTGTTCTACCAGTCTCCGCTGGCCATGGGGCACTTGTTCTACCCACCTTATGGAGAGCGCTTCCGTCAGGTCATGGGCCTGATCAAGCGCCTTCTCTGAGTCTGCTCTACACCACGGCTGCGCGACGGCGGCAAGGCCCTCAGGCGTCCAGTCCGTCCCAGTGGCAAGCCTCAGCCGGCTTGAGGTAGCCCCTTGCTTCGAGATCGATGGCAATCGGCTCTGCAGTGGCACCCAGCAACTGCGACAGCTCTGCCAGGCTGCGCTGGCCATTGGCCATGACCATCACGGTGTGCTCGTGTGGCCGCAAGAGGCGCGGCTCAGGGAGGGCAGACCAGCCCTTGGCGGTCTTGCCGTAGATGATGGCCTTTGTTGACTGTGGGCACATGGCAGTGGGAAAGACAACTTGAACAGGTCATCCATGTTGCACCACCCGTGTGACAAGTGTGTGTCGGATAAACCCGAATCGGTGACAATGCTGGTTCATTTCAACCACACTGCTGACGGACATCCCTGATCGATATGGCTTCTACCCCATCCCCTTCCGGCGCTTCTTTCACCATCTACCACAACCCCAAATGCAGCACCTCCCGCTACGTACTGGATGCCTTGCGGGAAGCCGGTGTTGAACTGGAGGTGGTGGATTACCTCAAGAAGCCCTATACCAAAGCCCAGTTGCAGCGGTTGCTCAAGGCCATGGGAGTCAAGGCACCCGAGGTGCTGCGCCGCAAAGGTGATCTGTACAAGGAGCTGGGCCTGGACGATCCGTCGGTAAGCGAAGCGAAGCTGCTCGACGCCATGGTGCAAAACCCCGTGTTGGTCGAGCGGCCGATCGTGGTCAGCCCCAAGGCGACGCTGATGTGCCGTCCGAAAGAGCGCGTGCACGAGTTGCTGGGCTAAGTTCACCCTGATTTTTTCAGGACGCGTTGCAGTTCGAAACGCCATGAGCAGCCTGGCTGACGCCGCGCAGTCCACCCCGACGCCCTGGGGAGCCGATGCCAAGGTCATCGGCCTGGTATCGCTTGCCCACGCGGCATCACATTTCTCGCACCTGCTGCTCGCACCTTTGTTTCCGGTGTTCATGCGCGAGTTCAATCTCAGCTTCACCGACGTGGGGCTGTTGATGTCCATCTTCTTTGTTGTCTCTGGCGTGGGGCAGGCTGCAGGCGGATTTCTGGTGGACCGCGTCGGTGCCAGGCCCGTGCTGTTTGCGGCGCTCGGATGTTTCTTTCTCGCGGCGCTGACGGCGGCTCAAGCCACCGGTTACACCAGTCTGATGCTGGCGGCCATGCTGGCCGGCTTGGGCAACGCACCGTTTCATCCGGTGGATTTCACCATTCTCAATCGCCGTGTGTCGGCATCGCGCCTGGGTTACGCCTTCAGCGCGCATGGTCTGGCGGGCAATCTGGGCTGGGCGCTCGCGCCGGTATTCCTGACGTCCATGGCAGCGTTGGCGAATTGGCGTTGGGCTTATGTGGGGTGCGCCGGTCTGTACGCGGTCGTGGTGGCCTTGCTGTTCTTCCACCGCGAGCACTTGTTTGGTCAAACCGGCGAAATCGGTCTGGGGCAGGACGGTGCGAACAAAGGCAGCGAGGGCAGCGAGGGCGGCGCCGATGGCTCCACAGCGGAGGGGAGCTTGTCTTTTCTTCGCTCGCCAGTCGTCTGGGCTTGCTTCGCCTTTTTCATGCTGGGCACCATGTCGCTGGCGGTGATCCAGAGTTTTGCGCCCTCCATACTGGAGCGGGTTCATGGCCTCAGCGACAAGGTGGCGGCCTACACACTGAGCGCCTATATGCTGGCCGGCGCCGTGGGCATCGCCACTGGCGGCTACCTGGTCCATCGCGTCAAGCACAGTGACCGCGTGCTGGCTGTCACCATGCTGGCCGGTGGCGTCTTGTTGATGGTTGCCGCCAGCGGCGTTCTGGGCGGGGAGGGCACGCTGGTGGTGCTGGCCGCGACCGGATTCGCCGTGGGCATCGGCGGCCCCAGCCGTGACCTCATGATCCGCAAAGCCGCTCCCGCAGGCGCGACCGGCCGGGTCTATGGCACTGTCTACTCCGGGCTGGATGTCGGCTTTGCTTTGTCGCCACTCCTGTTTGGCCGGCTGATGGACGCCGGGCATTACGCGGCTACGTTGGCAGGAGCCGGTGTGGCTTTGCTGCTGGCCATGATGGCAGTGGTGTGCATCGGTCGGTATCTGGCCAAAAGACCATCCGCCTGATCACTGCCTGAACACAGCGTGAGAGCCAGCACCCGCGCAACACCCGCACTAAAACCGACACCAACATCAACACCACATCAAGATGACGACTCCTTCTCCATCACCTCGCCTGGCCGGGCACCTGCTCGTTGAATGCCTGATTGCCCAGGGTGTGAAAGACGTCTTTGGGGTACCCGGTGAGAGCTACCTTGCCGTGCTCGACGGGTTCCACGTGCACGCTGATGCCATTCGCTTTGTCGTCAACCGCCAGGAGGGCGGGGCCGCCTATATGGCCGAGGCAGTGGGAAAGCTCACGGGCAAGCCAGGCGTGTGCTTTGTGACGCGTGGGCCCGGTGCCACCAACGCCTCCATCGGCGTGCACACAGCTTTCCAGGACAGCACGCCAATGGTCTTGTTCGTGGGCGATGTGGCATCTGATACGCGCGACAGGGAAGCCTTTCAAGAGGTGGACTTTTCCGCCTTCTTCGGCCCTTCCACCAAAGGCATGGCCAAGCGCGTGGAGCGGATCGACGACGCAGCCCGCATTCCGGAGGCGGTGGCCCGCGCCTTCATGACGGCGCAAAGTGGCCGCCCGGGACCAGTGGTGGTGGTGTTGCCCGAGGATATGCTTACGCAGGCGGTGCCAGATGCACTGAAAGCGCTGCCGGCTTTGAATCCGCCGCAAGCCTGGAGCGACCCGGGCAGTCTTCGGTCGTTGAGGCAGATGCTGTTGCAGGCCAGACAACCGTTGGTGGTTGCTGGCGGTAGTGGGTGGACACCGCAGGCTACCAGTGCGTTGCACCGTTTTGCTGAGAACTGGCAGCTACCGGTGGCCAACGCTTTCCGGTTCCAGGACCTGTTCGACAACCGGCACCCGCAATACGCCGGCGACATGGGGCTGGGTACTGATCCGGGCCTCAGGCGCCGAGTGTCGGAGGCCGACCTGTTGCTCGTGATCGGCGCTCGCATGGGCGAGGCCACCACCGCCGGCTACACGCTGCTCGACGTGCCTGTACCCAAGCAGACGCTGGTACATATCCATGTGGACGCGGCAGAGCTCGGGCGGGTGTATCAGCCTGCTCTGAGCATACAGGCCAGCATGGCCAACGCGGCCAAGAGCCTGGAAGGCCTGACGGCACCACCCGATGTCCCCTGGGCAGAGTGGACCGCCTCTGCCCATGCAGACTATCTCGCCAGCCTCAATGGCGCTGCCGCAGCAAAAGTGTGTGAAGGCACGCTGGACATGGCTGCCATCATCCGCACCCTGAGCGAAACCCTGCCACCGGATGCCGTGATCAGCAACGGTGCTGGCAATTTCGCCACCTGGCTCCACCGCTTCTTCCAGTACCGAAGCCTCTCGCAGGGCTTGAAGATCCAGCTGGCCCCCACCAATGGCGCCATGGGCTATGGCGTGCCCGCCGGCATTGCTGCGGCGTTGACGACGGGGCGCCCTGTGGTGACGCTCACCGGCGATGGTGACTTCCTCATGAATGGTCAGGAATTGGCCACAGCTGTGCAGCACGGCGTGAAAACCCACGTGGTGGTGTTGCTCAACAACAGCAGTTACGGGACCATTCGCATGCATCAGGAGCGTGCATATCCCACACACGTGTTGGCGTCCGATTTGCGCAATCCGGACTTTTGTGCATTGGCCAAAGCGTATGGCTACGAAGCCGAAAAAATCGAGGAAACATCAGGGTTTGCGCCGGCCCTGGCCCGTGCGATGGCGCGCCGGGGCGGCACGTTGATCGAGCTGACATTCGATGTGCAAGCGCTGACGACGCGCCAGACCCTGTCTGGAATTCGTGACGCCAAAGGGCACTAGCGCACACTTTTCCCCAAATTCGATTCCAATGTAAATACATCACAAATATTGCGGTATCTGGTTACTCGTTTCTTCGTACACGGTTGCCTACAGTTACTCCATCGACCGATTGAATTGAATCGCAACATTGGAGGTAGAGACCATGACCACGCAAAGCAACCAGTTCGCAGACAGCGGTTTCCTGACCGCAGAACGTATCTCTCAGGCCAGCGCCCTGGACCAGTCGCAGCTGCTGCGGGTCCTGGACGAAATCGACTATGGCCTGATGGTGATTGACGCTCAGGGGCGCCTTTGCCACGTCAACCATCTTGCCCGCCACGAGCTGGCTTCCGCCCGCATGATCCAGATGCAGGGCGCCCAACTCGCCGGCTGCACCATTGACCTGACGGCCCAGATCCAGGAAGCCCTGGACTACTCTTCAAAAGGCCAGCGCAGACTCGTGTTCCTGAGCCAGGGTGGCCGTGAGCTTTCACTCGCCTTTATCCCTCTGAGCCACCGCTTTGAGTCGGACGAGCCGCACACACTGGTGCTGCTGTCTCGCCAGAGCGCTTGCGACAATCTGGCTGTGCGCATGTTTGCCCGTGCCCAGAGCCTCAGCCCCACAGAAGAATCGGTGCTCATGCAGCTGTGCAGCGGCAACGAAATCCCTGAAATCGCCAAAAACAATAAGGTCGCCGAGTCGACGGTGCGCAGCCAGATCAAGGCCTTGCGCGAAAAAACCGGCTGTTCCAGCATCCGTCAGCTGCTGCTGCGCGTGAATTCCTTGCCGCCAGTCGTCCCGGCGCTGCGAATTGTGGCTCCGGTGTCACAAAACGGCATGGAATTCGCACACTCCTGAGATAAAGTTGGCGGATGGACCCATCCGCCAGTGACTCCAATGCCACAGGTGCTGTCCGTCATGTTCAAGAGCTGGCGGCGGCCGGCATTCATCGCCGCTACCGCAAGAACGCCATCCTGATCCAGGAGGGCGATGTGGGGCAAAACCTCTACATCGTTCTGGAAGGCCGTCTCCGGGCTTACGTGGCCGATGACAATGGCAAGGAGCTCACGCTTGGTACGTATGGGTACCTGGACTATGTGGGCGAAATGTCGCTGGACGGCGGCCCACGCTCCGCCAATGTGGAAGCGGCAGAGCCAGCATTGTGCTCGGTGATCAACCGGGAAACCCTGCTTGCCTATATTGGCGCCAATCCCGAGTTCGCCCTGGAGCTCATTGCCCGGGTGATCCGCCGGGCCCGTGTTGCCACCGAGAGCGCACGCAGCGTTGCGCTGGTCGACGTCTACGGCCGCTTGGCCAAGCTGCTCGACGAAATGGCTGAAGAACCCAATGAGAAAGGCGAACGCCAGCTTCGGGAGAAGATCACCCATCTCCAGCTGTCTCAGCACCTGGCCTGCTCACGCGAGATGGTCAGCCGGTTGCTCAAAGATCTGCAGGTGGGGGGCTATATCGATGTGCGGCAACGCTGGATATGGCTGCTCAAGCCACTTCCTCGAAAGTGGTAAAAACGCTCTAGGGTCCTGTTGGGCGTATTTCGCTTGGCTAAAGCGCTGGGCACTTAACTTTAGAAGGCCTTGCTTACCCCATCCAATTGAGCCAAACCTACCTCGATGCGTGAAGGACAATGAGTTCCACAATAGATTTTATCAAGGCCTATCCCGGTGCCATCCCACCCATGCGAGCCGATAAGGCAGCCACGGGTGTGCTGCCAACGATTGCGTTCCGCCATTGCGAGCCTGTTCGCACAGCGTCATCTTTTGGGTGGTACATCTTCCCTCCAGAAGATGTCATTCTTCGTTGGGATGGGGCGGACGTTCTCATTCACGGCGAGGATGGCTGGGAGCCTTTGACATCGACTACCTTGCCAGGGATGGCCGACTACTGGGATGCGCATGCCCCCAAAGAACTGCAAGGGTTGGCTCCACCATTCGTCTCACAGCTACCCATCAAGGGAGCGGTGCAAGTGTGGTCAGGCCTGCTATGCAAGGCCGCGCCAGGCTGGAGCGTGCTGATTCGACCTTTGGTCAATATCCCGACCTCGAACCGGTTTCGGTGCTACGAGGGAGTGGTCGAGGCTGACAGGTTTGCGCCTTTTCCCTTGTTCATGAATATCCAGTTGCTCGCAACAAACGTGGATATTCGAATTCCCAAAGTCGAGCCTTTCTTCCAGGTGCAACCGCTTTTGCGCGAGACTTACCTTGGCAGTGCTTGCGAACACTCACTGCGAGATGGTTTGGAAGAGCCTGAGAGCGGCCAATCGACGCTCAGCCAAGAAGAATGGGCCGGCTACAGACAAACAGTTAGGCTGGCCAGGACCGAGGGTGAAGACATCGTTCTCGAAGGCGGTGAATACACGGCCCAGAGCAGGAAGCGGCAGCGCCACGAGGATGGTTGACAGAGCACCGTCAGAGCGAGTTGTCTGGGGCGCTTCGTTATTTTCCGCTTGTGGTGCATTACCCAACCACTTGATGCCTCTGTTGGTTGCTCTTTGGTTGGCGGGAGGGCAAGCCAACGTCGAGTCTGTGGGGTGGGTATCGTCCGCCTATTACTTTGGCGTCTTGATTTCACTGCTCGCGCTCCCTATGTTGCGCATGTCGAACCCTCACGGCGCACTCATCGTTTTTGCATCGGCGGTGCTTCCAGTCGTGTTCTGGCTTTCAGGATCCAGATCAGGCCTCACCCTGGCAGCAGCATGGTTGGCCGGTGGCTTGTGTGCAGGACTGATGCAGTATGTGGGTTCCGTGGTTTGCGCCGGCGCCCAAGACAAGCGAGGCGCCTTTGCAATTCGCCTGGCAACATCACTTCTGCTGGCCGGATGCGTGACCTTGCTGGTTGCAGCGGCGGCCTGGGTCAATGCCAACTGGGTAACGCCTGCCACCGTGTTGGTCGAACTGCTTTTCCTGCTGCTCGCCCTGTATTTATTGGGGTATCACGCCGGCACGTCTCAACTATCTCGTCCGGCAACCAGCAGTGCACCAGAGCTGATGTCTGTTCCCTGGCTTGGCGTCTTGCTGTTGTTTTGCCTTTTCGTTGGCCAGATAGGATTTTATGCGTTTGCCCTCAAGGGTGCCGCTGAATCCGTGGATACACCCATTGCCCAGCTTCTACCTGCGTTGGCTGTTTCGAAGGTGCTGGTTGGGTTCATTGTGATGGTTTGGGTGAAGCGAGGTAGAGACCTCGTTCGATTGCTGGGGTTTGGGAAGACTGGCCTTCTGGCGGGTGGCGCGGTTTTCCTGATTTCAAGCAGTGGGCATTGGTGGGTCATCTTGCTTGCGCTGGCTATCTGGGAACTGTCATTCAATTCACTGGTCGCCGCTTTCCTGGGAGAGATGGCCAAACTCAATCCCTTATTTGTCGGAATGTGGTCAAGCATCCCGGTGTTTCTGGGTTCTGCTGTCGGCCCCATTCTTCATGGATGGCTGATCTCGGGGTCTTTGGCATTCGGCTTTGTGGTATTCGCCATCGCTACGCCGCTGCTGCCAGCTGTGTGGGTGTTCAGGCAGCGGCGCGCGTAGTCGGTGACAGCCTGGCTGTCGGCCCATAGCTGGCAGGACATGTGGTGAGAACAGCATCCAGCGGAGCGCGCGAGTGGTTGATATTCTTCAAGTTTTTAGTTTCCTCAGTTAGCCTTGATTAACTTGATTGTCAATTGAGGATTGGATTTTTTTGATCTAAATCAAATGCAAGTGTGAAAGCCATTATTTCTGGTTGATTGGCTGGCTTTTGGGTTTACATTGAATTCACCTTAACGAGCCCATTAATGGCTTTTCAACCAGAGAGGAGTTTTCAGTGAATACATTTGCAAGCAACACTATTGCTGAAGTTTCAGTTGATGTAGATCATCAAAAAGAGCCGTGTTCCAAGGCGCCTTCTGGTTCGAGTGGTGTGACG
>NZ_BAABWG010000009.1:0-3248 GCF_040372165.1 Hydrogenophaga sp. 5NK40-0174
TCTTGCGGAAGATCTTCACCCCGCTGTGGAACAGGTCGTTGACGTCGTACCCGCTCAGGTCTATACGCTGCGCCTGGTAGTGCGCGCTTTCCTTGTTGAACTTGAGCTGCGTCTCATACTCCGCGTGGTGGGCATACGCTTCGCGAAACGCTTGCTCGGCCACTGCGCGGGCTTTTTCGTACAGGGAGCCTCTGCGCCGCGGGCGTCATGCGCGATCGGGGTCAGAACGGGATGGATGGCGTGCCTGCTTGGTGCGCTGTGTGCCCGACGGCACACACAAGCCAACAGGTGCGGCAGACGCCCGCTTCTGGCCCGAGCCCTGCAAGGGCCTCGGCGCGCGCGGCGCACGCGGTGCAGAGGCTCCCCTTGGATGCCCCGGCTTGATGCTGCCGTCGTACAGTCCTTTGAGCAGGCGGTCGCCTTCGGCGTCGGTCCAGCTGTAGAGGTTCAGGCCCTGGAGGAACAGCTCCTTGTCGGTCTCGAAGCTGTTGAAGTCGATGCGGGCCTAGTCACGGTGTCATGTGGGTGGAGTTGCCACCGTGTTTCCTGCGAGAGAGGCAAAAGGCAAGACGCGACCCCAACGACTACGCCGTCCAATCTAGACGCCTACGTCAAGCCTCTCTCGCAGGTTCATCCCTATCAAGGATATGTAACTCGAACTCGCTCGCTTCCACCTCCCACTTCACATGGGAAGAAAAGCCTTGGAGGCTTCCCTCGAAGGAAAAAGTCTCAGTACCGCCCGAAAAGTCTCCTTCGTACTCACTACGAACGGGATGACTCCAAACCACCTCACCGTCGACACAGCAATGCGTACGCACTTCTCTCAAGCATCGGCGGACTCCAACAAAAACTAGAAGGCAGTGCCCAACAAAACCATCTTCATTTCGACGGGAAAACCGATCAATCAAATACTGATCAGGCGCCAGCCAATGGTTGACATAGATGGACGCGGAACTACCGTCGAACAAGAGGGCGCCGTATTGGCAATTAAACGTCTCGATTGCATTCCAGCAGTTCTTCACGATCTGCATACCTCACTCCTCGATTAGCGCGAACGCAATCGTCAGCTCCTGTGGCTTGTCCCTGAGGCCGTTGAGATGGCAAAAGGCAAGACGCGACACCGATAGCCGTTCGTTCAAGCGTAATTCGTGAACGCCCAGAGGTCTTCTTCAGACTTGCGCTCCCAATACCGCCATTCCACCGGGACAAGATGTTCAAAATCGCCTTGCACCCCCGTCCACCCTTCAGGGACAACCTTCTCAAAGAAGCGTTCCCGGCGCATGTGCATGAACAGCTTGCGGTCAAAGTTGATGTAGAACTTGGGCAGAAGGCTGAGCACAACACTGCTTTCCCGCCAGAAATCGTCCGACAAGGCGCCACCGTGGATGATGTGGTGCCATAGGGATCTGTGAAGAGCGCTCAGATCGATGCCTGGAGCGGAAAACAACAAGTCTGCCAAGGCTTGCGTAGATGGGGCGCAGACGTCCTCTTGTTTCAGATAGTCGAAGAAGTTGTGCGCATCCAGGCAATCTATGCCCCCTCGAAACTCGGCAAGCGCGGTCTTGAGTTGCACCTCGATGGGAATGTCTTTGGGCAGGTACTGAACAATAGCTGGCTTCTTGAAGTGCGCTTCAATGTTCAAACGCTGATTCAGGTTGAAGTGATCCTGCCAATCCAGCAGCCAACGACATTGGCCCGAATGAACCGTGAAGGCGATTCCTTTACTCTGCTCTCTGAGCTCTTTCAGCACACCCTCACTTGCGATTTCCAAATTCACGCAAAAACTCCTCTTGAGACATAACCCGGGCTCGGGACGAATGGTCCGCCATCAGCCTACTATAGGCCTCATCCAACTCAAGGGAAACAGAGTTTCCGGAAGTCGACTCATCGACAACCTTGACTGGGGAGCGAGCGTTCCCTTTTTGCGGGACTTTGGCGCCCATAATCGCCCGATGAGTGGACTGGTCCACCTCGAACACGACAACTTGCCCTCCCTGCCTACGTTCAGTTATGTAGTACACAGCATGATCGGGCGAGCCCGCACTTACGCATATCGCACCTGTACAGCCAGGAGTGATTGTGAGCTTGCCATCTGGAGAAACCGAAAGCGCATCTCTTGAGGTCTTCGTCCCCGATCCACCGCCTTGCACTCTGAAATAGGGAACACCTGGTTCGCTTCCGCCGCTCGAATTTGCGGCGTTTGGCGTTGCAGGATGTTCAATCAGATCTCCCCCTGCCCCTGTCGAGTCTCCATTGCTGTTGGGACGCGGTCCGCGAGGAGTTCTCGCGATGGCCCCAGGTAGGCGAGCCACCAGAGGAATCCCTGCAGACACCACGCCAAGAATTGCGGCTCGATATGCCCTGTCATCCAAGGCATCGTTCACCAACCCATCGCAAGCTGCCGAAGACTTGCCGCTGCAGTTCTCCTGCCTGAACTCGCGAATATCCGACGCCAGCTGAACGTCCGACTCCATAGCAGCGTCGCCTCGGGTCGAGCCAACCCAGTTCACATTGTTTTGGCGTCCTACAAACAGCGCCTCGTCGTTCCTCAGGCTGAAAACGTTGCTAACCTCATAGCCTTGAGCTGCCTGGCTGAGAAGGTTCGCCACCTTGTCTGGATCACCAGCGATGACTGCGCGATTAACTTCATCGATGTTTTTGTTGGATACATCGATGTACTTGTCGCGAATGGCAGTCTCCGCTTCGACGCTACACCCCCCTGTCTTCGCACGACAATCGGCCACTTCCTTCTTGAGCTTGTTAGCGTCTTCATGCTTGAGGAAGTTGTTCGCCACCGCATTGGAGCCCGTGATCTGCCCCATGTTCATGTTGGCTTGCAGGTCCCGTGTGGTGTCGCCCGCCAAAGCGCCGCCCACGCCGCCGGCCACACTGCCGGCCAGGCCGGTGATGAAGACGGTGTTCTCGTTGATCGTCTTGCCGGGCACAGCCTTGAAGATGGATGACAGCGTGCTGTCCTCGTCTTTCAGCTCTGTCTTCACATCGTCAGCCAATGAGTGCGCCACCACGGCGCCCGCTGCACCAGCCGCACAGCCTTTGCCGTTGCCCGAGCGCACCATGCCCAGGCCGCAGCCCAAGGCCGCATGGGCCAACTCGGCCTGGAGGTCGGTTAGCGCACCGTTAAGGTTCTGTTTGCCAATGTGGCCAGCAAAGCCCTCGCCCAGTTTGTCAAACCCGGCGTTCATACCCGCATTGAGCAGGTTCTCGCCAAAGCTGCCACCGTAGGCCAT
>NZ_BAABWG010000010.1:0-3083 GCF_040372165.1 Hydrogenophaga sp. 5NK40-0174
TTTTTCGTACAGGGAGCCTCTGCGCCGCGGGCGTCAAACGCGATCGAGGTCAAAAACGTGATGGATGGCGTGCCTGCTTGGTGCGCTGTGTGCCCGACGGCACACACAAGCCAACAGGTGCGCCAGACGCCCGCTTCTGGCCCGAGCCCTGCAAGGGCCTCGGCGCACGTGGCGCTTGCGGTGCAGAGGCTCCCCTTGGATGCCCCGGCTTGATGCTGCCGTCGTACAGGCCCTTGAGCGGGCCTTAAAGTCGCTTTCGGCGTCGGTCCAGCTGTAGAGGTTCAGGCCCTGGAGGAACAGCTCCTTGTCGGTCTCGAAGCTGTTGCCGTGGGTGCGCGAGGGGTCACGGTGTCATGTGGGTGGAGTTGCCACCGCGTTTCCTGCGAGGGAGAGAAAAGGCAAGACGCGACCCCAGCGAAGGGTGCGGCAGACGCCCGCTCTAAGCCTCTCCCCCTTGTGGCGCCACTGCAATCAAGGGATAGTGCTGCCAGGGCACCCCAGAACGATCGAACATACCCTCAACCTCGCGGAAGAATTCCGGCGTCATTTGGTCGTAATCATCAATGCGATATTTGGCCAAAAGCGCTTTGGCCGAGGGGGTGGCATAGAGCAGCGGCCCTATCCAGACATCAACGTCTTCACGCGCCTCATCCGCCGGGTTTGAGTAGGGGTTATGCTGAGATAAGCGAACTGCTAGCTCAACTATGCTCTCCTTGGGTGGGGCATCCAAGGAGTCCGGCGACCATGGGGCCCACTCACCGTGGCGCACGTAGTGAGTGGACCTTAGCAAATCTGCCGTCAGCAACCTAAAGAAAACTTCAACTAGTAGTTGCCATCGTTCAAGCGTTTTCTCATTCTCATCGCGCACCATCATTGCGAAGCTCCACGGGCTACTCTCTGTGTCATAAACGCTCAGGTACACAAGGGTCGAGTCAATCAGATCTTGTGCTTCCTCGGAAATCGTTGTCAATTTGCTCCCCCAGTGGCTCCAGTTTTCGGAAACTTTAGCTTCAGTTGCTGCGCACCCTTTCTACCCGCATTCACCGAATTGATCACCGAGTCATTGATTTCAACAGTAGCAGTGGTGTCTCGAGTTCCCTTGCTTGCGCCACCGGCCGGTCGATAAATGACCGTAGTGCCATCAGCAGTCGTCGCTCGCCATGCACCGGGTATGTTACTCACGGACTTTGCATCTTCCGGCATTGACCCGCCGAAGAACCTAAGCGCAAAGTCTAGAGCACTTTGGTTCGGGTCAATACTCTCTGACATCTGCCTCGGAACGCCAGTCACATTCGCCTGAACAGGCAAGCCAGTCTTTGGGTCCAGCGCCGTTCCGGGCAATTTCGCGTTTTGTATTGCCTCAAATGCCTTCTGGTTTGACGTGTAGTCCGGAAGCCCTTTTCGCGCAGGTAAGCCCCCAGCAAGCCTGGCGGCATCTTGTGCGGCTTCAATGGCTGTGTCAATCTTTTTGATCGATCCAATCGCCCCGCCACCGACGGGGAGGTTGGCGACCTGTTGGGCCATGAGGCTCCCGATCTCATTGCCATCGCCGCTCTCATACGCCTGCGCGAGCTTCTCGCGGTCTTCTGGCGTCATGACACCAATCAGGTAGGGCCAGTTGGAGGGCTCCGCAACGTAGTCCCATCCCGCGCCAGCGCCTTGTTTGATGTCCTCCCAGGCTTGCTTGTCTCCAGTGGCCGCCGCGAACAGCGTCTTGCCCGCACTCGCTGCCCCTTTGGCGGATTCTTTCACGGCCTCCCAACCGCCCTGGGCTGCACCTTTCAGCTTGCCGTCTACCGTCGAGCCCGCCAGATTCAGTGTTTCCTCTTTTTCAACTCGGAAGCTGAATTCCACGGCGTCAGCAAACGACTCCTTGCGTATGTATTCGGCTGCGGCAAACCGCACCTCATTGAACGTCTTTTGGCACTTTGCAGAACTTGATCCCTCGCAGGCAGCCAGTTCTTGGTTGCGGGCTTCGTCTACCTCCTTGAGGCGTGTGATTTCTGCTTTGCAGTTGCCATCGCATTTGCCGAAGAGCTCATTTTCTTTCAGCGTTTGTAGTTTTTTGGCCTCGTCGTGCTTCAGATAGTTGTTCGCAACCGCATTGGAGCCTGTGATCTGCCCCATGTTCATGTTGGCTTGCAGGTCCCGTGTGGTGTCGCCCGCCAGAGCGCCGCCCACGCCGCCAGCCACACTGCCGGCCAGGCCGGTGATGAAGACGGTGTTCTCGTTGATCGTTTTGCCGGGCACAGCCTTGAAGATGGATGACAGCGTGCTGTCCTCGTCTTTCAGCTCTGCCTTCACATCGTCGGCCAATGAGTGCGCCACCACGGCGCCCGCTGCGCCAGCGGCACAGCCTTTGCCGTTGCCCGAGCGCACCATGCCCAGGCCGCAGCCCAAGGCGCCATGGGCCAACTCGGCCTGGAGGTCGGTTAGCGCACCGTTAAAGTTCTGTTTGCCTATGTGGCCGGCAACCCCCTCGCCAAACTTGTCAAACCCGGCATTCATGCCCGCATTGAGCAGGTTCTCGCCAAAGCTGCCACCGTAGGCCACGGTGCTGCCCAATGCCGTGGCAGAGGTGTTGATAGCAAACCGGGTGAGCTCATCGGCAATGCCCAGGCCGGGCACCAGGGCCTTGACGGCGGTGGACACGATGCCAGCCTTCAGGCCTTTCTCTCCGGCTTGCAAGGCCTCGCCCACGTCGCCTGTCTGAATCAAGGTGCTGACGAACGAACCGGCGTAGCTGCCCACGGCAGCCCCCAGGCCGAGCGCCATGGTGCCGCCCACGGTGGCAACCGTGCCTCCTGTGCCGGCAATCACGCCCCCGGTCGCCATGGCATTGGGGATGATCCCCCCAAAGTACATGCTCGCCGCCCCCGCAGTGAAATACGTCACCACGGCCGCGGCCACCACCGCCACCACAATCTTCAGCCAGTTCGGCTTGGGCGGGTTGAGCATGGCCTCATAGCTGTCGCGGTAGCGCGATTCAGCCAGTGCACGGATCTCGGCGTAGCGCGCATCGCCCGGCTTGAGCTCCCCGTTCATCAGCTGGCGCAGCAGCCGCTCCTGCTCCGGGTTACCGT
>NZ_BAABWG010000011.1:0-2345 GCF_040372165.1 Hydrogenophaga sp. 5NK40-0174
CGACTGGTACGCCAGCGCCAGCGACTACGACCAGCTCAAGATCGACGCCAACAAAGACGGTGCCAGCCCTGAGCTGGTGGCGCAGTTCAAGGAAGCCACCGAGCAGATGAACCAGCTCAGCCGCCTGATGGGGGCCGCAGGGGCACTGCTGGTGGGCGGTGATGCCGACAGCATGAACCTGGCAGCGGCCACTGCGCTCAATGCGGCGCAGAACAATCGGCAGTTGCACGTGACGGAAGAAGCGCTGATCAATGCGAATGCAGCGCGCTATGCGGCAGAGCGCGGTGGAATCAGCGAAGACCAGGCTAGGAAAGAGCTGACAGAACAAGCGCTCAAACAGGTTGACAGCGATTGGAGCAAGAAGCCTCACAATGCCGAAGCGGCGGCCTTCCTGGACATGTTGCGTTCTGAAAACGCAAACGGAGAGAACTTCACGGCGGCAACTGGCCAGAACCTGTTCGACGAGACGAACAACGCACTGCTATACAACAATCATGCGCTCAACTCACAGTTCCTGAACGACGCGACCATGCGCGAGTTGTACAACCTTGCGCAACGACCCGGTGCCGGGCCGAACCAGTTCGATGCTGCAGCGTTTGCTACCGTCCGCGCGGCTGGAGACTATGCCAACTTCAAGAACCTGCGTCCGCAAGACAGAATTGAAGTGCTCTCGGCGATGGTGAAGGCGCACGAGGAACTCAAGGACATTGGGTCACCATCAGCCAACTTGATGGAAGGTGCCATCATCAAGACGGCCACGCTTCTTCGGTACCTGGATGACATCACCTTTGATGAGCTTGCGAGGGCGATTCCGGATGCATACATCTCACTCGCAATGGCCCAAACGGGTGCTGGCCTCATGGCCACTTCTGGTGGACGCAGAGCGCTGCCCAGAGTAGAGAAGCAACCAGAGGTCAAGCCGCCGAGCAAGCCTCTGGAAGCGGCAGACGGGACGGCGGGGAGCCCGTACAGCAGTGAATCGATGACGTATGGGAAACCGAATTGGAAAGACACTGAGTTTAATATTACGAAGGAGCCTGCCGGGCCGGCGAGCGAGTCTTCAAGTAGTGCGCCTCAGTTTTCCGGTTCTGGTCCAGCTCCTGGTGTGATTGCGATAACCGACACGTCATCTGTGGCGGTCCTTCAGAGCTACAAGCCATCAGGCAGGGAGGGCATTGAGTTTGTGTTTGACCCCGTCACGAACACGTTTGCAGTAGGTAAACCCCGACCGGGGTTATACGAAGGGTCTCCGCATCAGCAGTTGGCCCAATCGATCGGGGCCAATGAGAGTACAGTCGTAGGTGGAACCTTCATTCGCAAGCCTGATGGCTCAATTGTGACAACAGAGAACAGCGGGCATTACGGTCAAAACTGGACCCCTGAGATCATGACGAATTTTGAGAGTTGGCTGTCACGAAGGCTCGGTGTCAAGGTTAACCATCAACAATGGAGTGGCCAATGAAGATCCAGTTCCAACAACGTGAACCAGGCAAGCAAGGAACTCCGTTGATAGTTCTAGGCAAGGTTGGGGTGTTGATCGACTCAGGTGGTCGCTGGTGCGTAACCGTTGCCGGAGGGGAGTCCCGAGAGGTAGGAGTCGACACAGCGTACCTTCTTTATCCGTTGTTAGAACTTCGGCTCGATGACGTGAAGTTAGGTCTCACTGCATGTCTTGGTGAAGATGCGAAGGCACAAACGAATGTATACGAATTGCTGGCTACGGTCGTGCGTGCGGCGCTTATAAAGGAAGAATCGACCTATTGGCTTGAGAGGTCGATGGCCTGGGTCGACTCAGATCAGGTGTTGTGCGAGTTGGTGGTTGACGAAGTCAAGAGACTGCGATTTAGGCAAGGTGTTGCGCAAGAAATTCGGCATCGAGTTGGCCGTATCGTGAAGCGCATGCAATCATAGAAGCTACCTAAGGTGATAAGCCCGCCTGCGCGCTGGCGAGAACATCTCGCTCTCCACCGCCCAGAACGGCCATGTGCGCAGCTTCGAGTACTCGCACAAGTACGTCACCTGGGGCGGCACGGCCAGCACTAAGGGACCCTCTCCATCACCTGCACCATGCGCGCCGTGGGCTTTGCGGGATGAGGCGTGAGGCGCGAATGCCAAGGCAAGCCTGGACGGCTTGCCTGCATTCGTAACACAGCGCATCGCTCGCAAATCCACTGCCCGCTTCGGGTTCGGGCCAAAACGGGCGTCTGCCGCACCTGTTGCCTTGCGTGTGCCATCGGGCACACGACGCGCCAATCAGGCACGCCATCCATCCCGTTTTGACCTCGAACGCGCACGGCGCAGGCGATGCAGAGGGTCCCCTTGTCACCCGCGTCTCGCGTGATGTT
>NZ_BAABWG010000012.1:0-2285 GCF_040372165.1 Hydrogenophaga sp. 5NK40-0174
CCATTACGTCGGTGTCAGGTCTTGCACCATTACGTCGGTGTCAGGTCTTGCGTTTTGCCCCCCACGGTCGCAAAGAGGGCAAAAGGCAAGACCCGACCCCAGCGACTACACGCGAAGCTGTTGAAGTCGATGCGTACTGAGTCACGGTGTCATGCAGGTGGAGTTGCCACCATTCCTGCTAAGGAGGCAAAAGACAAGACGCGACCCCAGCGCCCCGCTGTGGCGAGGAACAAAGGAAGGGTGCAGCTCGCTGGCACCCTTTCTTTTGTCACTACTCTCGAATTGGTATCAGATGCGAAGTATGACAAACATGTCACCGATGGGCCCCGTAGTGGAGAAATCAAACCGTGGTCGTACCAATCCCTACGCAACCTTCCAACTGCGCTCCGTAAGTGAATAGATCTTTGAAGGACCATCGAATCGGCCCTTGCCGCTAAGCAAGTCTCTCAAAGCACTAAGTTCCTCGCAGAACATCTGCTTGTCCACTTGGTACCCACCACTTCGGACAACCTCCGATTCTCTGGTGCCGTTCGAATCCAGCAACAGCCGAGCAGTCAGGTCGAGGATGCTGCATTTGACCCAAGGATCTTGCTCGACAAACTCCTCAAAGTTCGAAAGTATGCCGGAAACCCATCCGCTAGAAAGAGCATCATCTACCTCCTTTAGTACTGCCTTGATATTCGGTCGGCAAGGGTTTTCTGCCGCCACCCGGTCAAGCAAAGCGGCGAGAACAACTTCTCCTGTTGCATCATGCATCCAGAAGGACCTGCCGCGAAACGTAATCAAACTAGAACTCACAGGCACCTCACTCCAATATCAGAATCCTAGATTGCTCTGCCTCAGAAAGGCCTCCGATGTATGACTTTACTGCTTCAATTTGGCTTGCTGACAGGCCTCGTTGAACTGGGTCTACGACGATTACGTCAACTCCTTGCTTATTCAGATGACTTCTGATCGATGACTGCCATTGGGCAAAGGACTTGTCACTGAAGTACTTTCCAGGTGGTGGGCTTGCTCCATCCAGTACTTCACCGCGAGAGGATATCCAGTCTCCATCGCCAGAGGGGTCACGTTTGAGCTTCAATCCCATCTGTTGTTCAATTCTCGCCCCTGTAATAGCTTCATCGACAACAAACTTCCCACCCTTTGCCGGGTCTTTACCCAACTCAACTCGGTGAAGCACACGCGCAAGATTCTCCTTAGGCCCGAGGTCATGCGAAGTCAGCACCTCAATTTCTGCGCGAATAGAACGCGCTTCGTGAACCACTTGCGTCAAGTCACTTGAGCGGTTGGCAGTTTGAGCGAGGCGTTGCGCCACACCGGCAGCACTGGCCGCAGTCAATCCGACCGTAGGCACGCCGCCAGCCGTCTCCATTGCGCCAACGGCCAACTCAGTCGAAGCAGCAACACAGCTAGCAGATCCCACGCCACTGGCACAAGCCAGAACCAATGCTCTTGCAGCCAACCCAAGCAGCGCGCCTCCGCCCGCTCCGACGGCAAGCGCTGAGACCGTTGTTCTGACACGCTCCAGCGACTCCGCGTTCTCGGAGGCATAGTCCAGGCCTTCGATTGCTCGGCCTAGATCTCGAACTTGTTGCCGCTGAAGACCCGCCAGCACTTCCGGTCGGTCGGCAAAGACTTTTGCCGCTCGATCCGAGTACAACTCTCGGAGCCCTTCAGCAGTGTCCTTAATCTCCCCAGAACATTTTTCCGGGTGTACTTGACATCGCTGTTCGAGGTCTGCGCCCTTTCGTGCAGAGGAGGTCTCGATGCTTCGCAGCAAGCTGTCGCAGTTCGTCTTACAGTTGCGCTCGACCAAATCCAGAGCAGCTTTGACACTTCGCCCCGTCAAATAATTGTTCCCAACCGCACTCTCGCCAAGCGCAGTGCCCAGCCCGTAATTCGCCTGGGCCTGTCTGCCGTCTCCCGTGGCCGCAGATGCCACGCCGCCAGCCACGCCAGACCAGAACTTCAGATCCTGATCGGACATGGTGTAGCCGGTTTGCCGGTCGATGGCGCCAGCCGTCAGGTGGGCTGTGACGGCACCTGCCGCTCCAGCAGCGCAACCCTTGCTGCTGGCGGTGCGGACCATACCCAAACCGCAACCCACTGCACCATGGGCCAGTTCACCCTGGAACTCGCTCAGTGCGCCGTCGAGCTTCTGTTTACCAATGTGGCCAGCAAAGCCCTCGCCCAGCTTGTCAAACCCGGCGTTCATCCCCGCATTGAGCAGGTTCTCGCCAAAGCTGCCGCCGTAAGCAAAGGTGCTGCCCAAGGCCGTGGCT
>NZ_BAABWG010000013.1:0-2239 GCF_040372165.1 Hydrogenophaga sp. 5NK40-0174
CTCTTTGACGTCGTAGGCAGCACGCTCGGCGTAGTTGCCACCAGCCTGGGCGTTGAAACCGCTGCTGTTGACCTGTGCGCCCACAATGTCGATGTCACCGCCGGCCACGATGTTCATGCCGCCGCCCACGTTCCAGGTGTTGCCGCTGTTGGTGATGTCAACATCACGCGAGACGCGGGTGACCTTGGTGCTGGCCGTGCCGCCCCAGGTGTCGTACTTGTGCGAGTACTCGAAGCTGCGCACGTGGCCCTTCTGGGCGGTGGAGAGCGAGATGTTCTCGCCAGCGTTCTGGCTGGCGCCGTAAGTGTGTACGAGACAACCGGCCTGTCACCGGCGAACTTTTCAGTATTGCTCCGTCTCAAATCACCTGCGCCAAATAGTAGTTCTTTGCGCAATCGCGCAGCCTCGTTCAGGTACCCGCTTCAGCGCTCTTGGCGCCATCGGGCTCCAAACAGAACTTATCAATTAGCCTTTGAATCTTCTCTCTGCTCTCAGGGTGAGCGCGCTCATACTCACGCATAGTTCTCGCGAAGCAGCTCTTTACTTCTTCTTCCGAATAGCAGCCACTGGCCGGATCCAAGCCACTGTACGCCGTGAGTGTAGAGGCGACAAACATCGCCCCCTCCGAACTATCCTGGCGATAGAGTTCCCAATCCGGGTCGCCTCCCGCGCCTCCCAGCTCGAAAAGGCCTTCCAAATGATGCTCAATCGCATCTACTTCCCGAGCGGGAAAGGCATTACCTACACAGTAGATGAGTGGTAGTTTCTCAACTCCCACTTTGGCTGAGTCATACCAAGTGTAGTTGCCACCAAGAGTTTTCTCTGTCGCGCGACGCCAAATCATCATTGCTTACTTGCTGGATATGCAGTAGGAACGTACACCGTCCCTTTGAACGAGCTAATTGGCACTTCGAACTTGATGCCGCCAACTTCCACAATTTCCATTGAACTCGTGCCCCCACCTTTGTTCCATTGATAGACAGCCTTGCCCACTGCGTCATTCGCCATAGTGGACATTTGAGCATCGCTGTAAATATTTGAATCGTAAACGGTCTTGATTTGGTTTTTCCCGACAGTACCCGGCAATCGATACTCAACCTGATAAATACCAGGCGCCAATGGAACCGGGCTACCCATTATTTGCCCTCCATTGGCTTGAAGCATCGCATCAAAGTTCTGCATATTGTGCCCACCAGCGATTTTGCTAGGTTGCCCCTTTCTGTTGAAATTGATCTCAGCTTCAATCAAATGTTTGCCAATAGGCGTATCGACTTGAGCAGTCCCCTCCGGTACCAGTCCGTCTCGAGGCCGGACAGCCACACCTCCGGCAAAATTTCCATCAGCGTTGACGTTATTCTCGATCCTCGTTCTGGCAATCGCAACCTGCTCTGCTTGGGTGATCGTCGCATTAAGCTTCAAGCGTTCCGCCTGAGTCAAGACGACACGCGTTCCGCCAGCGGCGGTCATACCCGCTCCGCTAGCCAATGACAGGACATCAACGAATGCCTCACCACGAACGCTGGGATCATCGCTGGAAAGCCGTGCCTTAAGCTCCGCTGGGATGCCCGCAATTCCTTTGACCGCGTCCACAACCGTCTGGGTTGCACCCTTTTCCCACAAGCTCTCTACTGTAGCAGCCACTCCAGCTCCGCCCAGGACCAGCATGCCTGGTGGCGTGAGCTTTATCAGGCCCTTGCCAATGCCATACAGGAAGGGGTTATCGGCAGCTTGTTGGTATTCAAATGCTTTATTGAGAACGCTACTTCGTTCCGCCAAATCCACGTAATTTCCGTATTGCCCTTTGTAAGTCGACGCTGCGTACTGAATGGCAAGAGCCCAACCTTGACATTCCGTAGAAGCAGGGTTTCTACAGGCCTCCTCAATCTGCGCATCCCGCCATGCGTCCAATTGGTCAAGCCTGTTTATCTCCGCGCGAATTTCATCTTTGCAGGTGTTGTCTTCGCAAGACTGCAGCGCCTCTCTCAACCGAAGGCGATCGCTCGACTCTTGATGTGTCAAGAAGTTGTTCTCTGCCGCATTCACTCCCGTTGCCATCGCCAGAGTCATATCTTCGGCATCCCCCCCCAGCAAGTAAGCGCCTCCTGCCGCTGTCAGTTTTGAAAGGTTGAGCACATCTGCGCGAATCTCTTTGATTTGTGCGAGTAAGGCTTCGTTAGTCGGGTCCTTCTTGAGCTGTTCTTCCAGATCTCCCAGGCCTTGACTGTTCCCATACCAACCA
>NZ_BAABWG010000014.1:0-2198 GCF_040372165.1 Hydrogenophaga sp. 5NK40-0174
GCGCCGCAATGGCGCGCATCCACAGCGGCGTCTTGCGTTCGGTGATGACCACGCTGTCATCGAGCACCGGATCGTCACGGCACATGCGGCGTAGGGCCTCCCCGAAGAGGAGGTGTTTCAAGAACTGGCGGCTGCGAGGAGGGAGCAGCGCGCCATTTCTAACCAGCAAAGGCCTGCTAGTCGCCGTCCCTCTTGTTCATCACCTCGTCCAGCGACGCGTTGATCTCGTCGCCAGTGATCACTTCGTCAGTCTCTTCGTAGCCTTCTGGCTTGTTGTAGTCGTATTCGATGTTGAACTTGCCATCTGGATAGAGGGTAAACGTCAGCCCCCAGATGCGCTGGCCGGTCGATCTCAGCAGGTCGTCGCGGAGAAAGAGTGCTGCGTCCATTCCGTCCCAAACTGCATACGGAGACGACCGAAATCCGCCCTGCCTGACCGTCTCACCTCCGACGTGAAGCCACTGCCTACCAGTGGCCATCTTTTCGAAGATTTGAATTTTGCAAGCAAGCAAATCCCACGACCGATCGTCAGCAAATGCCAGCAAGTAGGTTGAGATCAATTTGTAGGCATGCTCAACACTTTCGACTTTCATAGCTTTATCTCACTGGGTGAAACGAAACGGAATGACTTCGCCATCCACTGTGGCCAGCACACGGAATTCATTGGGCCTTGCCCCACCACCAGGCGGATAACCGACCTCTACTCTCATGGTCACGTTCTTGCCTTCGTTGATAAATCCCCTCAGCTGGTTTTCCATCGCCTTCCAGTCACCCCGATTCAATGTCGCTGCCTGCGGCACCATATTGATCCTGTCGCCCGAACCGCCCAGGGCCGATGCAATCAAGTGACCACCATCGTCGCCAGTACAGCCACCACTTCGTCCAACGCAACCTTGTTGATAGCCGTTGCGATCCATGGTTACGCCACTGAGGTCGCCCTCGACGCTGTTCACACGCCCTGACGCATCCGTCCGGTATGCATGACCGTTGGACAGGACATAGGCACTGTCCGCATCCAGTTTACCGTTTGCCGTCTTGGACCAGCTTCCTTTGCTTCCTGCCTCGACAAGATGAATGTTCTTGACTTCTGGAATCGACTTCAACTCGGTGAGCTTGTCGGCCACCCGAACCGGGTCAATGTCTACGCCATGAAGCAGTTGGTTGGCATTTCCGAGCTTTTCTGCGGCGCCGGCCATATCACCAACCTTGAAGAGATCACGCCCCTCTTTCAACAGCTTTGCAGCACCATCACCAATTCCGGGCGCAACACTAACAAGTGCAATCGCATAGTCGAAGCCGGTCTCCGCTTCGTAGAACGCCTTGACATCCCCAAGGATGGGAGTGAAGTCAACGCCCTGTTCTCCCATGACGCGCAACACCTTGGCAAGTCTCGCCACTCCCTCTTTGTCGTAGTGAGGGACGTTCACCAGCGGCTTGGAGCTGGCAGCTTCTGCAGAAGCGGTGTACTCGTACAGCCCCTTGGCAGAAGCATCAGCCAACGCAGCTCCACTCTCAACCTTTCCCACATAGCTCTCGCGGGCCACCTCAAGAGCTGCGTAGCGCGCCGAGCACTCAGCGCTCGCACCGTTTCCGTAACAAGCCGATTTCAAGTCTGCGTCTCGCTGTTTGTCTATGGCATTCCACCGATCGCGCTCTGCGCAGGCAGCTTTGTCTCCATCGGCGCACGCGGAAGCCGCCTTCAAGCGCTTTTCGTTCTCGTCGTGCTTCAAATAATTGTTCGCCACCGCATTGGAGCCTGTGATCTGCCCCATGTTCATGTTGGCTTGCAGGTCCCGCGTGGTGTCGCCCGCCAATGCGCCGTCCACGCCGCCAGCCACACTGCCAGCCAGGCCGGTGATGAAGACGGTGTTCTCGTTGATCGTTTTGCCGGGCACAGCCTTGAAGATGGATGACAGCGTGCTGTCCTCGTCTTTCAGCTCTGACTTCACATCCTCGGCCAATGAGTGCGCCACCACGGCGCCCGCTGCGCCAGCGGCGCAGCCTTTGCCGTTGCCCGAGCGCACCATGCCCAGGCCGCAGCCCAGGGCGGCATGGGCCAGGTCTCGCTGGCCGTCTGTCAGCAAATTGGCGCTGTGCTGGTCGCCTATGTGGCCCGCGAAGCCCTCGCCCAGCTTGTCAAAGCCGGCGTTCATCCCTGCATTGAGCAGGTTCTCGCCAAAGCTGCCACCGTAGGCCAC
>NZ_BAABWG010000015.1:0-1399 GCF_040372165.1 Hydrogenophaga sp. 5NK40-0174
AGTGCCCGGCAAGACGATCAACGAGAACACCGTCTTCATCACCGGCCTGGCCGGCAGTGTGGCTGGCGGCGTGGGCGGTGCCCTGGCGGGCGACACCACACGGGACCTGCAAGCCAACATGAACATGGGGCAGATCACCGGCTCCAATGCGGTGGCGAACAACTTCCTCAAGCATGAAGAGCAGAAAAAATACGCTGAAGAACTCAACGACTGCAAGGGTACGGGCGAAGCCGCATGCAAGGCCATAGCAACCGCCAAGTACCAGGGGATAAGCGACGAGAACAACGTTGAACTGGCCAAGGAGCGAGTTAACTGCATCACGTCTGGCAGTTGTGGCAAATACGACAAGCTGATGGAAGATGGAACCGGATTTGGTGAGGGCTACCGGGACACGGACTACCAAAGCGATGCCCACCTTGACGGCGAAACGCTCAACGCCGAGAACCGAGCGGCGAATGACGCAACGTTTGTCGAACTGGTCAACCGCCCGATCGAAGCGGAAGTTCGGTTGTTCAAGAGCGACGACCCACTCAACAGCATTCCGGACCACTACCAGTCCGAGATCACCGCGCGCAATCAAGAAAAGGTCATCACCGAACTGGCTGCAGAGGCTGCAGGCGCCCTGGGTGAATACGTTGTCGTTATTGGCGGCAAAACCGTGGGCAAGTTCATCATGGACAAAGGCAAGCAGGTCTTCCGACCCAGCAAGGTTGCTGTTGAGACCATGAGTCCCGGGCAGCTCAGGGCCTTGGGCGACTATGCGGATGATTTGACGAGGAGTTTGGCGCCATCTAGCGGTTCCGGCCCCTACAGCAGCAATGGGCTGAAGTACGGCGAAGTGTCGTTGACGGATGCGGCGGGGAATGCAGTTCCGACCGGTGCGACTGTACCCGCAACGCCAGCTCAGGCTCCGACTGGGCAAGGCCTGTCAGTGACGTTCATTGATAAGGACGCAGGCGTCCGAGCCGTCAACCCTACCGATTCGGTCTCGCGGTCGAGTATTCTGAGGCTATCTAGCCAGTCAGAATCTCCGCTACATGAAGTGCGCCGTGCCGCTCATCTGGAAAATGCAACTGGGAGTACGATTCGAATGTTGGAACCTCCAACGTCGAAGGGTGCACGTCCAAAGAGTCCAGACTTTCAATTTGAGAGTGGACCCTATGCTGGCAAAACTGGTGATTTCATGTTCACTGATACAGGTGCTGCCAAGTTTATAAATAGAAATTTTGAGAAAAACTGGCCAAAAACTGTTGAATCCCTGAATGACCACTTGGGAAAAGCGGATATAACCTTCTTGGATTTTGGAAACCTCACGGTTGAAAATCAATCAAAAATAAATAAATGGATATCAGAGTTACCTGAATCTAAAAAGTCAAAATTGATGATCATTAGGTGATTA
>NZ_BAABWG010000016.1:0-899 GCF_040372165.1 Hydrogenophaga sp. 5NK40-0174
GTGAACGTGGTGGTCGCTGTCAGGCCTCCAGGGTCGGTGGCCGTCACCGAAACCGTGTGCACGCCTGCGCTGCCACCCTGGCTGGCACTGGTGTCCAGTGTGCCGCTGATCTCACCCGTGGCCGGGTTGATGGACAGGCCGGCAGGCAGACCGCTGGCGCTGTAGGTGAGTGTGTCTCCCTCTACATCGCTGAACGCGCCACTCACATCGATGGGCGTGATGCCCTGCCCGTCCACGCCCGCCTGGTTGGCGGGTTGCGCCCCACCCACCAGGTCCGGTGCGTCGTTCACACCATTGACCGTCACCGTGATGGTGGCTGTGTCAAACCCGCCTTGACCGTCTGTGACCTGGTAGGTCATGGAGGTGGTTGCTGTTTCGCCTGCGCCCAGACTTTCAAACGCGCCATTGGGGTTGAACGTGACTGAGCCACCCAGGCTGATGTTGAACAACCCGCCTCCGGTGCCCGGCGTATTGGTCTGCACAACGCCAGACAGGCTGTCCCCGTCCGGATCACTGTCATTGGTCACAGCGCTGCCGATGACGCCACTGGCTGCATCTTCGCTGACGGTGAAGCTGTCATCCACCGCGTTTGGCGGCGGGTTGGTGACCGTGTAGGTAAAGGTGGTGGATGCCGTTGCGCCGCTACCATCAGTCGCCGTCACGGTCACGTTGTAAACGCCATTGCCACCTGGGCCGCCCTGACTGGCATTCGAGGTCAAAGTGCCAGAAGCGATACCCGTGGCCGGGTTGATCGACAGGCCGGCAGGCAGACCGCTGACGCTGTAGGTCAGGGTGTCACCATCGGGGTCATCGAATGCTCCGGTGACGTCCAGCGGTGTGATGCTCTGGCCGTCCTGTCCGGTCTGGTCTGATGGCTGTCCACCACCAACCAGCGTCGG
>NZ_BAABWG010000017.1:0-841 GCF_040372165.1 Hydrogenophaga sp. 5NK40-0174
CTCCTGCTGGACGCACCGCTGGGCGGCTACGTCCAGACCAACAACCTCACCCACCTGGCGCGCACGCACGACTCCAGCAGCCGGGAGATCTTCAACGAAGGCTTTCACTTCTTCAACGAAAAGCCAGCCTTCATCGCCGCGCAAGACCCTTACGGCGGCGCCACTGCCTTCTTCGCCTTCCAGAGCGAAGAGGCCATGCTGCATCTGCAGCACCTGGGCAGCACCATCGGCCAGATCGGCGGCGGCACGCTCATCTTCACCCAGCAGCGCTTTGATGGCAGTGTCTCGGGCAGCCGCTTTGGTGACTGGCTGGGCAGCCATGCCGGCAAGGATTTCAAGGTGGGCTATGTGGACGCCAATGGCCGAAGCAGAACCTTCAACCTCCGCGACGACCCGCACTTCCAGTACTACGGCACCGTCAATGGCCTGGACATGTACGACCGGGCAGCGCTGGACAAATTCCTCGCCGAAGACCTGCGCAACGCCACCCAGCAGCACCAGATCGGCCAGGCCGCAGCGGCGAGCATCGACTTCAACAGCTTCGAGACCGACAAAGAGCTGTTCCTCCAGGGCCTGAACCTCTACAGCTGGACCGACGCCGAAGGCGACCGCCTGCTCAAGGGCCTGTACGACGGCAGCATCAAACCCGGTCACCCCGAATACGAAAAAGCCCGCGCAGTGGCCGAGCAAGCGTTTCGCGAAGCGTATGCGCACCACGCCGAGTATGAGACGCAGCTCAAGTTCAACAAGGAAAGCGCGCACTACCAGGCGCAGCGAATAGACCTGAGCGGGTACGACGTCAACGACCTGTTCCACAGCGGGGTGAAGATCTTCCGCAAGA
>NZ_BAABWG010000018.1:0-826 GCF_040372165.1 Hydrogenophaga sp. 5NK40-0174
TGACGCACCGGAAGTGGTGCCTGGAAGCGAAATTCCTGACCAGGCGGATGTGGATGGCAATACCATCACGCCGATTGACGCAAGCACCGCGTTTACGGACGCAGACTCAACCGATGTGCTGACCTTCTCGGTAGCAGGTCTGCCGACGGGCCTGACCATCGATGCCAACACAGGTGTGATCTCAGGCACGGTAGACAACTCTGCCAGCCAGAACGCGCCTGGTGGTGTGTTCACGGTGACCGTCACTGCGACCGATTCTGCCGGTGCAACGGTGACCGATACGTTCACCTACACCATCACCAACCCTGCTCCAGTGGCGCAGGACAATGACTACACCGCGGGTGCGGACGACCCGGCCGCCGTGATTGGCAACGCAGTGGTCGATGACACAGGCGATGGTGTTGACAGCGACCCGGACGGCGATGCGCTGCAGGCAGTGGTTCAGTCCAATACGCCTGGCGACAACGGGGGTCTGTTCAGCATTGCCGCCAATGGCGATGTCACGTTCGACCCGAACGGTGAGTTCAGCGCCCTTGCTCCTGGCGAGACGATGACCACGTCCGTGACATACACGGTCAACGACGGCGAAGGTGGCTCAGATACTGCCACGATCACCGTCACGGTGACCGGTGTGAACGATGACCCAACGGCGACGGACAACGACTACACCGTGGGTGAAGACGATGCGCCAGCGAACCTGGGCAACGTGTTGACCGATGACACCGGAGACGGTGTGGACAGCGATCCGGACGGCGGCACGCTGACGGTGTTGCCACAGACGGACGCACCTGGCTCCAATGGTGGCCTGTTCACCATTGGTACGGAT
>NZ_BAABWG010000019.1:0-737 GCF_040372165.1 Hydrogenophaga sp. 5NK40-0174
TGGGATGCTGATCAGGGATATGTTTTCAGTCACTCCGCCAAGCAGTGATAATTCAGTGACTTTTCAGACGATTCACTTTTGTGGTTCGTATGATCAATATTGGCGTTTCGATGAGAAGTTTCTTGCTGAGTACGATCAACTACTTTCCAGACTATGCTGGGGCTTTTCAAAAGTCATTCATGACTACTGTGGACATCGCCTCGAATTTACCGCGAGCGATCACAACAACGAAGATCCGGTGATGCCCACGAAGAGCTGGACAATGAAGCACTACGACAGTATGTACGCCAACGAAAAAGAAGTGTTCGGCTGGGACTGAAGTGCCTGAGCGCGGGGTCGGTGGGGTCGCGTCTTGCCTTTTGCCTCTCTCGTAGGAAACGCGGTGGCAGCTCCACCCACATGACGACGTGACCCCTCGCGCACCTACGGCAAAAGCTTCGAGACCGACAAAGAGCTGTTCCTCCAGGGCCTGAACCTCTACAGCTGGACCGACGCCGAAGGCGACCGCCTGCTCAAAGGCCTGTACGACGGCAGTATCAAACCCGGTCACCCCGAATACGAGAAGGCCCGCGCAGTAGCCGAGCAAGCGTTTCGCGAAGCGTATGCGCACCACGCCGAGTACGAGACGCAGCTCAAGTTCAACAAGGAAAGCGCGCACTACCAGGCGCAGCGTATCGACCTGAGCGGGTACGACGTCAACGACCTGTTCCACAGCGGGGTGAAGATCTTCCGCAAGA
>NZ_BAABWG010000020.1:0-712 GCF_040372165.1 Hydrogenophaga sp. 5NK40-0174
GCTCAGCATGCTGGAGCCGGAACCGATCTCGTCGCCATCGCTCAAGCCGTCGCTGACCGAGCCGACGGGTGCAGGCCTGCAAGGCCGATCCGTCTGCAGTGGAGGCCGTTCATCGTCCACCTCATAAGAGACGCGACCGATGGAAAGGGGCTGTACGCCGTAGATTCTGTACCTGCTTCGCTCAACGCTGGTTTCGGCGTTGCACGCACTGTCTCTCAGCGCATCGTGGTCGACGTCAGTGAGTATCCTGACGCAATAATGCGCTTTTATTGGATGGCTGGTTACTACACCGTCACCCGTATCGGTGCGAGCGCCAGTGTAGGTGGCCCAACAATTCACTTCCCAGTAATAGCCATCGATGCGTGGAGGTATAGGGTCAGACGCACACGCTGAAACCACGAGCATGAAAACTCCCCAGGAGGTCAGAGAGAGTCCGCGGTTTATGAGTTGGTTGGACATTTGATCGCCTGCTGGTAGGTGGTAGGGAGTCTTGGCTATCCGAAGTTGATCGAAGATGAGCGATGCCCATCGGTAAGCCAATCGCCTGGTTGCGGGGAGAAGTACTTGATGGCCCTGGCCGGATGGCTGCTTGTCAGTTTGTGGGCGTTCTGATCACCGATATCAGCTGCCTGGATTGGGCAAACGCAGGTTGGTCAGCTTCCAGCGCTCATACGTTGAAGACTTGTAGCTGGTACAGGCGTAGGCCTTGATA
>NZ_BAABWG010000021.1:0-708 GCF_040372165.1 Hydrogenophaga sp. 5NK40-0174
CGACTTCAACATTGAGCGGCCCTCTCCTGCCCGCGACATTCCTGTCAAAGACACCGTCCTGGCCACGGTCAACAACCACTTCACCCGTGTCGAACCCGATGGCTCATTTGAGTTCAAAGATGTCCGCGCCAAGGTCGCCAGCCATGTCGATGGTGACAACGTCGCATTGCTCAGTGAGCCCGTCGTCACGGTGAAGGCCCGATTCAGGAACTACATGAATGAGGACGAGAAGGTCGGCCCACGGAAGGCCGACCTCAATGTCTTTGGAAGCCTCAACGGCAAACTGAAGCTCGACGCCACCGCGCTCCTGGATGTTCAGCGCTTCCCCGGCGGCTTGCGCCTGCAGTCGGCTCGCAACTGCATGACCACCGATCTGCCCACCACGTCAACGCCATCACCATCGCCCAGGCTGGCTTCTTGCGGCTACCAGCAACTGCAGCACGAATGGCAGTTCGATCAGGTCATCTCGTCCAACAACAAAGCGGTGTCAGCTACCTACCAGATCAGCCGGCAACCGTTTGACCAATGCCTGTCCGCGCCATTCGTGTTTGGCTCCACAAGCGCTGCCTTGTTGCCCGTGAAACTGGCCCGATGCTCGACCAGCCGCTACCAGCAATGGACTTTCCGCTCCGATGGCACGCTGCGCAACCCGGCCACTGGCATGTGCCTGAGTGCGCGGCCCGACCCCAAGCGCATCGGCGACAAGTC
>NZ_BAABWG010000022.1:0-695 GCF_040372165.1 Hydrogenophaga sp. 5NK40-0174
TGGACAGCGACCCGGACGGTGATCCACTGACGGTGGTGCCGCAAACGGGTGCTGCGGGCAGTGCAGGCGGGGTATTTGACGTGGCGGCCAATGGCGACGTCACGTTTGACCCCAATGGAGACTTTGAATCGCTGGCGCCCGGCGAGAGCGTTGCGACGACGCTGACCTACACCATCGATGATGGGCAGGGCGGCACGGATACGGCGACGATCACGGTGATCGTCAATGGTGAGAATGATGCGCCTCAAGTGGTGCCTGGCAGTGAGATTCCGGATCAGGTGGATGTCGATGGCAACACCATTGCACCGATCGATACGAGCAGTGCATTCACCGACCCGGATTCGAGTGATGTCCTGACCTTCTCGGCAGCAGGTCTGCCAACGGGTCTGACGATTGACACGAATACAGGCGTGATCTCGGGGACGGTGGACAACTCCGCCAGCCAGAATGCCCCAGGTGGCGTGTTCACGGTGACGGTGACGGCGACCGATCCTGCGGGCGCAACAGTGACCGATACGTTCACGTACACGATCACCAACCCGGTACCGGTGGCGCAAGACAATGACTACGGTGTCAGCGAAGACGCTGGTGCAGCCGTGGTGGGCAATGCGCTGACGGACGACACCGGAGACGGTGTGGACAGTGACCCGGATGGCGATACGCTGACGGTTCAGCCGCAGTCGAATGTGGCGGGC
>NZ_BAABWG010000023.1:0-686 GCF_040372165.1 Hydrogenophaga sp. 5NK40-0174
GGTCTGACCAAAGAGGCGGCCATTGCGGTGGCGATTGTGGTGACGATCTTCACGGCGGGGATTGCCAGCGAGGCCGGGTTCGCAGTGGCTGCCGGAGCGGAATTGACCACGACGACCGTTGCAGGGGCGACGGTGTTGACGACCACTGGCGTGGCCGTTTCTGGTGCCGTTGCCGCAGGCGTTTCTTCCCTGGCCGCTACCGCTGCTGTCAGCCTCATCAACAACAAGGGCGATATCGGCGCTGTGCTCGACGAACTGGGCAGTAGCGAGAACGTGCACGGCCTGTTGCTGACCATGGCCACAGCAGGGGTCAGCCAGGGCATTCTGAACAGTATCCCGATGGAAGGCGCCAACGGTCTTCCTTCGACGTTGGCCAATGCGAATGCAAACAGCACGGTGGGCCAGCTGCTCGCTCGCAATGCGGTGCAAGGCATCACCAGCGCTGTGCTGGAAAGCGCCATCATGGGCACCGATCTGGAAGAGGCCTTGCAAAACAATCTGCGCACGGCGGTGATCAATACCTTTGCAGCGCAGGGGGCGGATGCCATTGGAGATGCGCAACTGGACGAACTTAGTCGTGCCATGGCCCATGCGTTGCTTGGCTGTGCGGTGGGCTCAGCCATGGCCGACAGCTCGGGCGGCTGTGCCGCGGGTGCTGCCGGCGGTGTCATGGGCGAGCTGATGGC
>NZ_BAABWG010000024.1:0-669 GCF_040372165.1 Hydrogenophaga sp. 5NK40-0174
ATCCTGCTGGACGCACCGCTGGGCGGCTACGTCCAGACCAACAACCTCACCCACCTGGCGCGCACACACAACTCCAGCAGCCGGGAGATCTTCAACGAAGGCTTTCACTTCTTCAACGAAAAGCCAGCCTTCATCGCCGCGCAAGACCCCTACGGCGGCGCCACCGCCTTCTTTGCCTTCCAGAGCGAAGAGGCCATGCTGCACCTGCAGCACCTGGGCAGCACCATCGGCCAGATCGGCGGCGGCACACTCATCTTCACCCAGCAGCGCTTTGACAGCAGCGTCCCGGGCAGCCGCTTTGGCGACTGGCTGGGCAGCGATGCCGGCAAGGGCTTCAAAGTGGGCTATGTGGACGCCAATGGCCGAAGCCGAGCCTTCAACATTCGCAACGACCCGCACTTTGAAGACTACTGGCGTCAGCAGGGTCTGGACTGGAACGACCGCAAAGCGCTGGACAAATTCCTGGCCGAAGAGTTGCGCGACGCCACCGAGCAGCACCAGATCGGCCAGGCCGCAGCGGCGAGCATCGACTTCAACAGCTTCGAGACCGACAAGGAGCTGTTCCTCCAGGGCCTGAACCTCTACAGCTGGACCGACGCCGAAGGCGACCGCCTGCTCAAAGGCCTGTACGACGGCAGCATCAAGCCCGGTCACCCCGAATACGAGAAG
>NZ_BAABWG010000025.1:0-643 GCF_040372165.1 Hydrogenophaga sp. 5NK40-0174
GCCACAGCCCAGTGCTGCATGCGCCAGGTCTCGCTGGCCGTCTGTCAGCAAGTTGGCGCTGTGTTGATCGCCAATGTGGCCGGCGAAGCCCTCGCCCAGTTTGTCAAAGCCCGAAGCCATGCCTGCATTGAGCAGGTTCTCGCCAAAGCTGCCGCCGTAGGCCACGGTGCTGCCCAAGGCCGTGGCTGACGTATTGACAGCGAATTGGGCCAGCTCATTGGTGATATCCATCCCGGGCACAAACACCCTGACCGCCGTGGACACAAGGCCGGCCTTGAGACTCTTCTCTCCCGCGTGCAAGGCCTCGCCCACGTCGCCTGTCTGAATCAAGGTGCTGACGAATGAGCCGGCGTAGCCACCCACGGCAGCCCCCACACCCAGCGCAATCGTCCCGCCAACCGTAGCGGCAGTTCCTGTACCCACTGCACCAGCCACGACGGTGGTGCCCGCCAAGCTACCCGTGGTTGCAACCGCCGTGCCCCCCGGCAAGAGGCCACCCACCAGGCCTGACACCGCCCCCGCAGTGAAATACGTCACCACGGCCGCGGCCACCACCGCCACCACAATCTTCAGCCAGTTCGGCTTGGGCGGATTGAGCATGGCCTCATAGCTGTCGCGGTAGCGCGATTCAGCCAGTGCACGA
>NZ_BAABWG010000026.1:0-606 GCF_040372165.1 Hydrogenophaga sp. 5NK40-0174
GAATTACTCGATGATCTTGGCAACCACGCCGGCGCCGACGGTACGGCCACCTTCGCGGATAGCAAAGCGCAGACCTTCTTCCATGGCGATCGGTGCGATCAGCTTGACCGTGATCGACACGTTGTCACCAGGCATGACCATCTCTTTGCCTTCTGGCAGCTCGATGGAACCGGTCACGTCGGTCGTACGGAAGTAGAACTGCGGACGGTAGTTGTTGAAGAACGGCGTGTGACGGCCACCTTCGTCCTTGGACAGAACGTACACCTCACCGGTGAAGTTCGTGTGCGGCGTGATGGAGCCTGGCTTGGCCAGAACCTGACCACGCTCGACTTCTTCGCGCTTGGTGCCGCGCAGCAAAATACCGACGTTGTCGCCTGCCTCGCCCTGGTCCAGCAGCTTGCGGAACATCTCGACGCCCGTGCAGGTGGTCTTGGCCGTTGCCTTGATACCGACGATTTCGATTTCTTCGCCAACCTTGATCACGCCACGCTCGATACGGCCGGTCACAACAGTACCGCGACCAGAGATCGAGAACACGTCTTCCACAGGCATCAGGAATGCGCCGTCCACTGCACGCTCAGGCGTGGGGATGTAGGTATCCAGCGC
>NZ_BAABWG010000027.1:0-409 GCF_040372165.1 Hydrogenophaga sp. 5NK40-0174
TTTTCTGGATCGCTGTCCACACCGGCTCCGGTGTCATCGGTCAGTGCGTTGCCCACAGGCGCTGCCGTGTCGTCCTCACCCACTGTGTAAGCGTTGTCCAGCGCGGTCGGTGCATCGTTCACACCCGTGACCGTCACCGTGATCGTCGCCGTATCGGTGCCGCCCTGCCCATCATCGATGGTGTAGGTCAGCGTCGTCGTCGCCGTCTCGCCAGGAGCGAGAGACTCGAACTCACCGTTCGGATCGAACGTCAGCTCGCCATCCGTACCAATGGTGAACAGGCCACCGTTGGAGCCAGGTGCGTCCGTCTGTGGCAGCACCGTCAGCGTGCCGCCATCCGGATCACTGTCCACACCGTCTCCGGTGTCATCGGTCAACACGTTGCCCAGGTTCGCTGGCGCATCGTCTT